>NZ_BBDM01000001.1 GCF_001316245.1 Vulcanisaeta sp. JCM 14467
AAACAAACAACAACACAACCAACAAGCAAGCACGAAACCACAAAAAAAAGCCCGAGGAAATCACCGAGCCTCCGCTAATTGGTTTTGAGGATAATCCCTGGGTCCAGATCATTAGGGCTAGGGTGGTTGGCAATGAGGATCGAGAGGGACGTTGAGGATTTGATTATCGAGAGACTTAGGGAGAAGTTCCCCGGTAAGCCTGGCTCATGGATTAGGCGTGCTTTGAGGAGGTTTGAGTCCGGTAACGTCAGGCAAATTAGCGATAATGTCTGGGTGGTTAGTGGTGACCCTAGCTCGGTGATAGATACCCGACGTACATTGTTAGGTTCAAGGACGGTAGGTACTACTGCTCATGCTTCGAGACCAGCTGGGGATTACGCAGGAAAGCCGAGGTATGCACCACATAGCCGCAGTAATCCTCTACCGCGAGTACTCGAGACTCATGCAACCAATCTACGTGGCAGTCCTGAGCATGGAATGCGATGGTGATTATTACCTTGAGGTCCTCGACAGGGATGTTAAAGTCATCAAGCAGGTCAAGGCCTTGAGTAGTGACTTGCTTAGACCCAAATACCGAGTGACCTACATCATAACAAGCGAGGAACCAAAAACAATCAAGGTAAGGTACACATGCGGCGATGATGTTAGTGAGCAAGAAATAGCACTAAGCAAAATAATGAGGTATGTAGTTAATTTATTGATAGGCCTTGGGGTTAATGCCTAATCAAGTTCACAGCAATAATCCTTTAAAGGGAATTTCCATTATGCTTAATTAATGATGATACAAAGTCTTGGTGTTAAGATTACGGCTTACTTCGTGTTTATCCACACCCATTAATCCACTACGTAGATAGTGTTAATGGGCATATGGCGATTTACATAAGGTGCAGCGAAGAAATTAAGAAACCTAAATCCTCGCCTGAAATACATGTGCATCTTCGAGGATGAGACTGATGGATACCATGATAAAGGATAATGGCGTCTATGAGTTTATCCTAAGTAAGTTTTCGGAATCAACTATGACCAATGATAAGCATTTTTAGTTATCTGAGAAGGCTTATGAGGAATATCTTAGATAATATCAAAATATGTTGAAACTTTAATTGAAGAGACTAGAAATGAAAAAGCATTGCGTTTAAAATATTTAAGGTGCTTTATCTTCAATATCATGGTAAACAAGGTGATGCAATATTTATATACTCCCTATATTTTTGCTATGCTAATATGCCTTTACATTCAATCTATATTGCGCCCACATATGGATGTATAGACAAGTGTAAAGTGTGTCCAGTTTATTCAAAGAGATTTGATCGTCCTACAATATTAAAGGTAGAAGATATTGTCAATAACATTAGGAAAAAAACTGAACCTTATCAAGAGAAATGATGCTAATGCTTTGGTGCGTGTTGAAATTTCTGGTGGAGAACCACTCTTATACCCTTATATCTTCGAATTACTCGAAGAACTGTGTAGTATTAATGATTTAAGTTATATATCAATACTCTCGAACTTGGAACTTGTCAAAAAGAGTAGAAATATAATAAGATTAAAAAAAATTGAAAGAAAAATGCAGTAAAGGTATAATATTTGTTACAACGTATTATAGCTATAAGCCGGAGATACATGATTATATAAGTGGAAGGAATGGGAGTTTTATGGATAAAACGGAGGGTGCTCGAATATTATTAGATATGAAGTTTAGAGTTCACTTTAAGACATTAATAACAAAATATAATTATGAATACGACTCATTAATAAAGCTATTAGATTTCCTTATCAATAAATTCGGAGATTCTATTCCTTTAACATTCTCTATACACGGACTCGATATCGTTGATAACGCATTGAAAAACGTGACTGAGATAGCAGTAGAATATAGCAAGTCCATTCCACATATCGAAAAATTTTAGATTATATTGAAGAATCCGGCCTATATCATAAGGTTAAAATAACACTCTTTAGCATTCCCCTATGCATGCTTGACCCTTATTACTGGAAGTACGCTGGAGTATCTGAAACAATTACGATTTACCCACTTTATATGGATGCACATGGCAACACTATAGAAGATAGCTCATTGCGTGAACTACCTTCCCCAAAGTGTGATATATGTCTGCTTAAAAGCTATTGCCCAAAGCCTTGGAGGTCCTATGTTGATTATTTTGGTGATAGAGAGCTTAAGCCAATTATAATATCTCAAGAGACCAAAGGGTGATAGAATAATGATTGTAAAAGATAACGTGAAAGTTAATACAATGATAATGGTTAATAAAGAATGTGAAAAGATACTAATGCCAGCTTTATCTTTGTATTACCATACAGGAGATGGAATTGAAATTAAGATTCATAAGAATCTTTCTATAAAAGCAGATAATGTAGAAGCACGAAGAGAAGTTCTAGAAAAACTTATCAATGATGTAATGAATGAAGAAACATTGTATAAGTTTGTTAATTATTTAAAAAGAACTGTCCATAACTTATTAATAGATAACAATTTTACCTATATTCAAGATATTTTTGGATATAGTTATCTGGTAGATCAGAAATGCGAGAACGCTTTAGTTAACGTTCAAATAAAGCCTGTTTGTGAATTTTTCTTTAGGCCAACATTCTTTACTATAGACATAACTTATCACTGTAATCTTAAATGTCTTTACTGTGCTAGAAGATTAATTCACGATAGACAACAGGTTATAGATCCGTCTACTTTGAAGAGCATTCTAGACTTTATTGTAGAACTCTCAGCGATGCTTAATTTAAGTAGAATTTATGTTCAGCCTTATGGTGGTGAACCTACGCTATATAATAACCTCATATTTTTTTATTGACGATTATCTTCGTGATACTTTAGGAAAACATAAATATAAGATTGTTATTGAAACCAATGGTGTTGGAATACAAGATGAGAATATTGCAAAAGAGTACTATGAGAGACATATAGGCATTGGTCTTAGTATTGATGGGCCTCGTCATATACATGATTTTCAAAGAGGAAGAGGCTCCTACGATATTGCTATAAGGGCATTAAATTCGTTAGTCAATGCAGGGTATAAAAAAAGAGGAGATAGGTGCCATATCTGTAATAACAAAGTATAGTGTCGAATTTGTAGATAACATAGTTAATCATATAATTAAGGATTTAGGTCTAACGGTAATTCACCTCAATTACCCAATTACTTATAATAAGAATTTAATACCACCTCCCGAGAGATTTGCGGAGAAACTTATAAACGTATTTGAAAATATTATTTCAAAATACCCCTACGTTAGAGTGAGACCATTAACTGAATTTTTACTATCCTTACTAGCTGGTAATAGCTTTTCTGTATGTTATCAATATGATGGTTGCTACGCAGGTATGGCAATGCTTGCTTTCGATACGCAGGGCAATATATACCCATGTCCAGAACTTATTACCATAGCGAAATATAGATTGGGCAATGTGAAGCAAATTAAAGACCCTAAACATGTTATATCTAAGGTTAAAATTTTTCGAAGCAGCCGATGTAATATGGTTGTGCAGTCTAACTTACGTAAAATATTACCTGGAAAAGGGCTTGGCTGCGTTGCATTTGATGAAAGATTAGGTATACATCTGCAAGAGGAATTATATTTACATCTTGCTACAAAGGTTTTATCAGAGATAGTTAATAATGTATCGTTTAGACAGAACCTAGAGAAGTACCTCGCTTTAACCTTAGAAAGATACTTATAATCTTGAAGAAAAATTTAAAAAGGAAAGAAATATGTAGAGATTCAAATATGTCGGATTCAGCTAACATAAAGAGATTAAAAAATTTATAGTAAAAAAACTCAACAAAGAAGTAGAAATTATACTTTATGATCAGGAAGATCTAATTAAAAGATTAGTTGAAAAAGGACAATGGGGACTTAGACCTGAGTGGACCGATTGGTCAAACTGGGGGAACTGGGACGACTGGGGACAATGGGGTCAGTGGAGTGCGTGGGATAATGCCGATTAAATTATATCTTAAAGAGCCAATTAATTTAATTGAGAAACAAAGAGATGTATATGTCATTGATATAACGTATGATTGTAAAAATGATTGTATAACATGTCCTATGCTAAGAAAACAACCTATTTATATTGACGCACATAAATTACATCATCTATTAGATGTGGAATGCATCAATAATAGATGTGAAAATGCCACCGCTACTATTTCAGGAGGAGAGCCGTTTTTACATAAGGATTTCAATATCATAGTTAAACTATTATCTAATTATTTTAAAAATATAATTATTCAAACTCATCCTATGCTTGAATATGCACCATTGATATTTAAGCAATTAATAACTGAATTATCGCAAACTAATATCAATATATTTATACAAGTAAGTTTATATGGATATGATGATCATACATATAGAATACTTACAAGGCGAAATTGGTTTTTTTCTCACTAATAAAAATATATGTAGTATAATTGATATTTGTTCTAGGTCAGCCAACTGTTTTATCGAATTAAGGTTCGTCATACATAAATTAATTAAGAATAATGATATAGATAAACTATTAAATTATATTAATGAGCTAATAACATGCTCTAAGATGAGACAAGATACAATAAATAGTGTTAGAGTTCTTCGCTTTAATTGCCTTGATCCATTACGTATAAATTTAAGGCTTGATGTGAACCAGGAAGTTCAAATGCTCAACTACATTATATCAAGATATTTTTCATACAGTTATACAGGTAATATACCCTTAAGAATATCTACGTTTAGTGAATCAGAATTAGATATACTTAATATTTTATTATCAATGTTAGATTATAAAAAAAATACAAGATATCGATAATGCACTATTATGGAAATTATGTTTATATAGGTCCAGCTATGAACATACGTAAAAGTAACTATAGTGATATATATTTAAAAAATTGAGCTATGAATGAATAATAATTATAGCTAAATAAATATAATAGATAAAAATAATAAATATAAAATCATCCGTTTATGAGACATGGCCTTACTTGAGTAAGGGTGAGCACGGTAAGGTCATTAATGAGGTTGCAAAAGAGGAACATGAATGTTAAATCATTCAAGAACTTCACGGATAACGTACATAACATAATCAGTGAGGACCTAAGAAATAGATACTTTTACCAGTCTCTTGAATAGCACTATTTTATGAGCTCCTCTAGGAATTTTAAAAGCTTGTTAAATAACTCGGAGCTCCGTAGCTCTTTAAAGGATCTAGCTACCTTATCAATATGTATCTTAATGATGTAGAGCTTCTTTCCATCGTTTAATAGATAAGGCACATAGGAAGATGTGTCTTTAATTGAGGGGTAAACAATGAATCCCTTATTCACATCCCACCCATGCATATAGGTATATACTTGGTATACAGCATCCCTATCGCCCTCTGGACCTGACTTTAATGGGTCCTTAACAAGTTTATACTTTACGTCACCAACTGCCACAGGTTTTCCATCAACTTCAATAACTATATCTGGTTCCAGATAGACCTTAGGTCTTGGAGCAGTAACTAAAGCTTGTTCTTTTTCTCCTGCCTTTCTTACGACTATCTTAATTCCTTTAGTTCTACGTAGCCACTTCGCAGCTATTGTCATCATTTTCCTAACAAAATTTTCAAAGAGATTATTCATATTAATATATAGTGCTGGCACCCTTATGAATTCCCTTAAGCGTGGTGGTTGTTCGTATTCCAACCACTTCCTTATAATTACTGCAAGCCTAAGTAGTTCGTTTATATAGGGCCTATCCAAAGGCACTATGGATAATAAATCATGGATATTTACATCCCTTACCAATGAAAATGGGCTATAATCAAGTTCAAGCATAGCCTTAAATATAATACCTGGATCTTTATCTATTATCTTAAGTAAATAGCGTGCTCTAAGATAAAGCATATAACCGGTATCCAATATGTATTGGTTAATGGGATTATCAACAGTATAATATTGAATCTCATATGCCACTCTTGGCGAAGGGTTTGAAAATAAAGTTTTAGGGATTAATGAGCTAAGAATTCTGCCCCTAATAACCGTGCCCTCTTCAACCTCTATTTTAGGCATCTCTAAGAAACCATACATTATGGCTTCACTTAATTTCTCTAAGTATCTCCTTACAATACCGATTACTAAAAGGTCAATAACGCTTTGGCCATTACTTGGTATAGAGATTAGGTTCTCTATTTCTCTCACTTCTTTGAAATTCTTAGCCTCACTAATAGCTAACATCCATACAAGATTCTTTATACCTATCTTCGGTTCGACAATAAGAATTATATCTCTGTCTCTACTATCCTTAAGAGCGAAGATTCCCACATAGCCTCGGGCTTTAATCGCCACTTTCCCATCAAGCCTTAATATAGCATCGAAGACCTTATTATTTCTTCTATCAAATAAATTCAAAAGTCTATTTAAGAACTCCTTATCACTCACCAACTCTTCAGGTAGAGTCCTTTCCTCCCATTCACGCATACCTATTTCTATAGTTTCACTCATTGTAATCACTCTACAGCTTATCAAGTTGCGATTCTATATCTTTAATCAATTGCCGCACCCTTTGGCTCATTATACCGGTTGTTAGAAAATACGTCTCAATCAAAGGTTTTACCCTAAACTTCCACACATTGACAAGACTCTCCTTATCTCTAACTCCCTTAAAGAATAAATGACCTAAGCCCTTCTTGCCTATTAGTTCCTCAAAGAGTTTATTGACATTATTAAAGATATTGACCGCAGCATTTATCACACTATCTGGCGCTCCCTGTCCCTGAAGTAATTCTCTCAATGCTTCTTCACTTGCGTCTATCCTAATAACCTCAAACCTACGTCTCAGAGCCACACCAATGTCGAATGTTCCTCGATCAATATCGTTAGCGGTTGCTATGATATATAAGTTCTCCGGTACTACTAAATATTCTCCCGAATATGTGAGCTTAACAGGGTATCCGCGATATTCAAGAGCATATATAAGCTCGCCGAAAACACTCGCAACATCGGCTCTATTAATCTCATCTATAACTAGCACTATCCTTTTATCAGGATTCTGTTGAGCATAACGACATAGTTTAACGAAGAGTTGAGGCTCAACCACTAACTCGATATGGCCGTCACGTGATTTCAATATCATGCGTTCAATAAAATCATCGTATCTATAACTTCTATGAAACTGTACTAAGACCCAAAAACCACGGCGCCTCTCATTAGTAATTAATATGTGCGCTGCCCACATAGCTAAATGAGTCTTTCCTGATCCAGGTGGACCTATAAGTATGACTTGTTTAGAATTTTCAGTAATGCTAACTACTTCACTTAACAAATCCTCTTTAGGTCTTGGATTAGGAGGCACCAAATTAGGAAATATGAACTCCTCCGGCTTCTTAACCTCGGCAAATCGCTCGAAGTTCTCCATAAGGATAATCAATCCTTTAATAACCCTTGAAGCTACAGTACCCGGACTCACAGTCTCGGCTATCCTCCCAACCTGTTCACGTGCCTTAGAGTAAAAACTAAGCATGCTCTTAAAAATCTCAAGCTTTAAATCATATGGTAAATCTTCATCTTTTAAAACGCTCGCTATACCATCAATATCATTGTCATTCCAATCCTCTATCCTCACATCTTTCTCCGAAGAAATTCATTTACAAGCCACCTCTTCAATTCTACATACTTATCAACTGGTAGAGATAGCCTAGTAAAGGACTCATAACTCAATATCTCTAAGGCATATTTAAGACCTCTCTCCTTTAAATCATCTAATATACTTTCTTTTAATTTCGCGATCAGTTTCTCAATATCAACAGACATCGCAGGCACCAGCTAACTTAATAAATTAAAAATTTGATTCTCTAGTTCCGTAATAGCTTGTCTCTTTAAAGCATTTGCTTGATGCATATTTTCAAAAAAATTCTTTCATGTACTTAGCTACTTCTTCCCATTGCTCTATAAATGGTATTGGCATCTTTGCTAGGTCCTCTGCTCTAATATGTGCTGTAAGTCCGTAAGCCAACAATTGTATTATCTGTTTAAACAGCTTTGTCTTTGATAGTGCATTTATGTAGAAAGACACACCTTCGTCTATAGACAATTTAGGGTTAAGTATGTAAAGGTCGCTTATAACAGATACATTATCATATGGATATACGACACCGACCTTACCGAGAGCTTCAACTGTATGAGCATTCTTGAGGATAACTAATGAACCCTTTTTAGCGAAACTACGTGTTTTTAGTTGCCCTGGGTAACAATAAAAGCTTTCGTCATCTATATAGCCAGATTCATCTATGGATTTTGTGGAAATATATTTCTGGCCTTTACAGAACTCTTCATATTTTCTTGAGGATGGCGCTGTACCTGAAATTATATCATAAAACTTACCAATATAATGTATATTCTCTTCACCAATTTTAGATGCCATACTGCTAAGGAGTAGATGTATAGCAGCATCGATTCTACCAACATTCCTCATAATCTTCATAGTGCTTATACCAGTTAAACCAATATCTTCTATCTTGAGGTATTCCTCGACTATTTTCATTGCTTTGAAGTACGCCCTCCAAGCTTTAGCCTCATACTCTTCAATAGAACTTTCTAATAATTTGGCTATTTTATTTACTAAGATAAGAGGCACATATTGTTTAATGAATATCTGTAAATCTATATGCTGATTTGTAGTTCCATATTTAGATAGTTCTAAGATAACCTGACCTAAAGAAGTATTGAGAAACGCATCTAGATATTGTATATACTCATCTTTATTCGGTAAGAAAACACTTATGTCTCCGGTTGTTGCGACATTATTAACACCTAGAAATTCAAATAAAATATTATTTAGGTACTTAGGGACCATACTCACTTTACCTATTGCTTGGCCAGTAATCACTATAACTAATGCATGTAAAGGAACTTCCCTGAAAAATCCCTGCTGTCTGATTTCTAGCTTTATTGGACTTATTGATAGCTTCCATAGAGATCTAACCATTATCGTTGCTATTTTCTGCGGCTTTAGTCTTCTAGATAAAGGTTTTATTAATTCTTCCATTTTAGTAACTTCTACTCGATTTTGATCGAATTCTTTCAATTATTTCTTTATATATTTTTAAATATAATAAATTAGATGAATCAAGCCTAAGCCTTGGTATTTCTTTGAACATTTCTGTATTTAATTTCGTTATAGGAACACTTATCTTTACTGGTTTTGTAGGCATCACTCGATCACCTCAAACTCTTGTATCCACCAGCTACATGTTCTCTCTTTCTTCCACTCTTCTAGACATTTCTCGTAGTAATCTGACTTTCTTCTTATCCATTTAAAATATTCAGTTATGATTAGAGGTAGATCATTTTCCTTTATTGGTTCAGCATTTTTACTGTGGGTGTCGTAGCCTATGTACTCTGCTAGTGCCACAAAGAACTCGTAGTCATCAGGTATCTCGTTTACTCTCTCGTAGAATAGTAGCGCTGTCTTTGTTCCTGCCCCCGTATAGTAAAATGCTCCATGCGGTAGCTCTATCACTGCCTTAAGCTTGGCCTTTACTGGTGTGTGCCTTGCCGTGAATAAGAGTCTTCTAATCCACTCGTCACCTGGATTATTTAGTACACCAACGTCTATTACTGTGAATACCTTACCGCCTAACCTTATAATTCTTAGGAATTGCTCCAATAGCACAACTTGTATAGGTAACCTGTCATGAAATAGTATCGGCTCTAAGTTACTATCATAATAAATTATATAGTTCCATCCTAACTCTGGGTCTTTAAGTATAAGTTTATAGACATAGTTGCCGTAATCTTCTGGAGTGATCCATTCCCTTCCTAGCTTGTCAGCTATCTTTTCAGGATTAGCATTAGTTCCTAGCTTTTTCGCTAGTTCTTGTAATTCCCTACGCCCCATGTCACGTAGCCACATATTTTGAGCAAGAGCATACTGTACAAGAATATACCTATCATCTATAAGTAGCTCTCCTCTACCCCTTCCCCTGCCAGCACGTCCCATAGGTGGGTTAGTGAGTATGAGGTCAAATCCCCTCCTTACCTCATTATTGTGTCTGCTCCATATCTTCTTCATAAGGTATATTATTGGGGGTAATTCAGTCAACCTTATGAGCTCCTCAAGTCCCTGAAGAACCTTAAGTGCTACATCGTTTTTTTCTAAGGTTATGCACTATACCTATAAAGCTTAGGAATTCGTCTGAAGCTATATTAATTTCTACTGTCTTTTTCTCTAATCCTTTCAGTATAGCATCAGCAAATTTGTACGTGTTCTCCTCCATTTGTTCCAACTCAGTTTGTTCTAAGCCTTCCGCTACTATTCCACGTCTAATATTATCCCATTTTTCAAGAAAGCCTTTGAGAAATTCTTTAGAGGCTTTAAGATTCACTATTGGGCCGAAATTGTTTGTTGCATCGGCTCTAAATATGTTCGTTATACCATTGCCATATATCATCATGTTAACCGACGATATACTCACCATTTCCTCGAACAAATCTGTGGCAAAGAGACGTTTTTTCAGCATAATCTCTGAGCTTGTAAGGTTCACGATACTCTGGAAACTCTTTCAGTATCTTTTCAAGCCAGAATGTGAGAAAACGAGCAGAACCAGCGCAGGGATCATATACTTTAACATTTATGGGAGAGAAGCCCTCGGCTTCAAATTGAGCCCAAGCTATCTCCCTCATAGTGATTACAAGGTTTCTATGGGTAAGATACTGACCAGCTCCACCCTTAAAGGCCTCATAGACCATTTTTTTCAAACAATGCTCCCAATGCATCATAATGTACAAGCGCTTTTTGAATTTCTACGTTTTCTGCTATGGTCTTAAGGATCTTTTCAAGAAGATTTGTAGTCACGTGATGTTGGATAACATTAGCCATACTTTGTAAGAACATCTTTACAGCCTCATCGCTTACACGAGAAGATAGCATTTCTATGAATGCAATTATCTCTTCATCTCTCGTTCTCCTTATATCCTTAAGCATTTCTCTGACTACTTCTGCCACTGTCTGCTCTGTACCTCCTCGTTCCCTAGCCCTCTTAACGATGTAACCTATAATAGGTAGAAGTCTCATGACTGCATCTAAACCCCCTGCTCCCTCCATTTTATACAATATGTTGTGTACCTTATCCACAAACTCATAGATATTGGCTGAGGTGCTTACGTTCCTTATATATTTTATTAGCGTTGTATCTGCTTTATTTTTTTCCTCTCCTTCTGGACATCGTTCTCACCCTTCTCAATAACTATATAATTACTCCATCCTCTTCGATAATCCATAAGACCTCGCTCTTCATTAAGTCCCGGTAGCTTCCTTACTTCACCTAACACAGTGGCTTTATTATATCGTCCAAGCTTAATGGAAGCCAGTACTACACGCATCTTTAGAGTCATATTTAAAACTCTCATATAAATATACACAATCATGCTATATAAATTTATCCGCTAATTCTGCTTATACTTATAGGGAATAGATTGAGATACTAGGTTATAACAGTTAGTGAAGAGAATCACATGGTGGTATGTTCATTGAGGTTAGTGATGAGGAGATATTGACGGCCCAGAAAATGCTTGGTAGGGAGGGCATTGGTGTCGAACCAGCCAGTGCGGCGTCGTTTGCGGGCTACATAAAGGCCCTGCGTGAGGGCTTAGTTGATGCCAGGGACAAGGTTGTGCTGATAGCCACCGGGCATGCCTGAAGGATCCAGATATATTACTAATGGGCAGTGGTAGTAATGTTATTAGTGTTTTATCAATAGATGAGCTAATTTTGTCGGTGCCTTCAATATTACTTTTAAATGTTAATGTTATTGAGAAGATAAAATCTTCATGACCTAATGAGATTAAAGGAGACCATGTTAAGTATCCTTGAAGGGTTAAACCCAAGCCCAAAAGCCCGAAATCGCTAGTTTAAAGAGACCAGTACCTAAGCTCAGCTTTATCGAGAAGAAGGATAGGCCTGGAGCATACTTAGTCAATACATCAGCTATTTTAGGAAGACCGATACTCGAGAAAGATGCTAAGATGCTAAAATCAAATCATTATAAAGAGTATGATTTTAGTTCTTTTCCATGCCTTAGTACCCCATATGCTGATAATGGTGTAGGTGAGTAATTTTCTCAAAAGCTAGGTTATTTCAATTGGGCCTATTTTGTTGGTGCGCATTTCATGGTTTTCTCGTTCTCGTAGAATTTCCTCAGTGCTTCTGTTGGGTCTTTTGCTTGATGAGCTTCATTGCTAGTCCGTCTTCGCTTCTTACCTCGATTACCACGTCGCCGTCGAATTCCAGGCGGCAGACCGTGGTTGGTTTGATGCCTCGCCTCTCCGCCTCGTTGATCGCAATACCGATTAACTCATTGATTGTGTAGTTGAAGTCGTAGTCACTGACGAGTCTGAATTCATCGAGGTGGTACGCCCAAATGGGCATTGCGGTTTATTGCCTCGGCAAGTTTATATAGCCTTTGGAGCCGAGACTTCAATGGTTGGCCCCTTTTAAATTCGGCATTGCCATTAATCATTGTGGACCCTAGGCTTAGGAGGACTTACTCGAGGTGTGTTGTGGAGGTTGCCCGTGGTACGCTCCCTGACCTCGTGAATGACCTTTATGACTATTTAATGATTGACTTAGCCAGCATCACGTATGGTCTTAAGGACCCGAGGGCATTCCTCGTGAATGTTAGGCTTGCCATTGACTATGATTACCTGAGGCCGAGTGTGGTCTTCGTGGTTGATTACTCAAGGCCGGAGCATAGGGCCGTGGCTGAGTCTAGGATTAGGTGGCTCAGGGAGTTAAGCCTCGACTACATACTCGCCGAGGACGAACCAGCCGAGATCAGGGCCGCAAAGGAATGCCTCAACAAGCCAAGGTGCATCGTACTCAGTAGGGACTACGACCCACTAACAATAATGGACGAAATGATACAACCAATCAAGGTCAGTGAGAGGGCTTGGATCGTTATGAAGGTAATGGTAGACAGAAATTGCCTAAAGCGTCGAGGCTTAGCCTAGCTTGGGCCATCATTACCTGGGTCATCCTCCACACTTCATGCATGCCGCCTAGGCCGAAGGTGGGATGCCGAGCTATCACTATCGATGGTTTATCTCTCGGCTCATTGATATGGCGCATTGAGTACGAAGCACTGCAGATGCCGTGTAATGCTAATTCGATTAGCGCACCCTGGTCGTTGCCTATTAATGCCCTGAACCGAGGTTCATGAATAGCTTTAAATTTAGGTCCGCATTATTTTTATTTGATGTGGCATATTTAGGGGCTCACCTGTGACCTGAGGTTGATTGGCGGTCTCGTGTTGTGCATCGTTATTGCGGTGGACCTCGTTTGCCCATTCTAACTTCTCGATTCCTTTGATGAATCCCTTGACTGAGAACCACCTATTAGTCACCATGTACGCCACGAGGCTTCCGCCGCTGACTCACTATATTGCTTTAAGTAGTATATGATTATCATGATTATACCAAGACTGATTAAGGCCGTATATTGTAATAAAATTATTGATAAGACGGTCGCTATTAAAAGCAGTGCCTTAAAAATCCTTGGATGACTAGATAGGGCATTATACAGGCGGAGGCGGAGTGTTGGTGGTTTTGTGAGGAGTACGTGGTGCATGACCTCGTGCATGAATACCCTGCCGAGGACCCTCCTATCCATATTAAGCACATTATTGCTAACGTAGATTATGCTCCTCCTTTTATCATACCATGCATCCCATCTACTCTTCCTGCTCGTGTCCACCTCAACATGGCTATAACCATATCTCTCGAGCACATTGTTGACCTCATCGATGAATTGCTTAAAGTCCAGCTTGCCATCCTCGAATTGTCTCAGTGGGCATCTTAGGTCATTAATCAGTTCCTCATATCTCCCAAGCCAATCAGGTATTTCAGCCTCTTTCATCCTGATTGATAAATTGAATGCAAACCCCTTAAAAACCTTTGGGGAGGGAGGAGTTGAGGAGGGTAGTGAGGCGTTGCTTGTTATTAAGTCTAGGAGGGATAGGTTTGATGAGTTGGTGAGGCATGTTAGGGAGAGGCATCCGTATAGGGTTCCTGAGATTATTGCGTTGCCAATAATTGGTGGTTTTAGTGATTACTTGAGGTGGATTGATGAGACGCTCAACCGGGCTTAAAATAGCTTAGAAGTAAATGCTTTTAACGCCTTAAGCATTGGTAATTCCATGCCGAGGGCATTACTGGTTATTCTGGACGGCTGTGCTGATAGGCCGGTTAAGGAGCTTGGTGGGAAAACTCCGCTTGAGGTTGCAGTTAAGCCAACTATTGATAGGCTGGCTGCCGAGGGTTCCTGCGGCCTCATGAATGCGATAGCGCCTGGCGTCAGGCCTGGTAGTGATACGTCTCACCTGGCGATTTTTGGTTATGACCCTTACAAGTACTACCTGGTAGGGGCCCGCTTGAGGCCTTGGGTGCCGGTTTGATGCTTAATCCTGGTGATGTTGCCTTTAGGACTAACGTGGCCACGGTTAATGAGACTTGGTCGTCATTGATAGGAGGGGTGGTAGGTACATAGACCTGGCGAGGTTAGGGAGATAGAGGGTATAATCAATAATGAGGTATTGCCGGCATTGAGGAGTAAGTATGGGATTGATGCAGTTTATAAGCAGACCGTAGAGCACAGGGGAGTCCTTGTGCTTAGGGGTGGTGTATCGCCACACGTTAGTGATACTGATCCGCATGTGACTGGTGTCAGGGTTTCTGAGGCTAAGGCGTTAAGCGATGATGCTAGGGTCACTGCTAGTTACATTAATGATTTCACGAGGCTCGTTTATGAGAAGTTGAGTAAGGCCGAGTTTAATGAGAAGAGGAGGAGGGAGAGTAAGGGGCCGATTAACATGGTCCTACTCAGGGGTGCGGGTTCTATGAGGAGTTTCGAGCCACTTAGTTCCAGGTATAGGGTTAAGCCTGCGATAATTGCTGGCGTTGCGTTGATTAGGGGTATTGGTAGGGCGTTGGGTATGGACGTGATAAACGTTGATAATTACATAGGCTC
Source organism: Vulcanisaeta sp. JCM 14467 (assembly GCF_001316245.1). GTDB lineage: Archaea > Thermoproteota > Thermoprotei > Thermoproteales > Thermocladiaceae > Vulcanisaeta. The sequence goes on from NZ_BBDM01000001.1 coordinate 15,016, forward strand.
TAAGGATGATGACTTCATAGCGGCGTTCCAAGCCGCGGCGAGGGCATTTAATGACCACGACTTTGTGTTTGTTCACGTTAAGCCCACGGACTCCATGTCCCATGACGGTGATGCCAGGGGTAAGGCGATGATTATTGAGAGGGTTGATGCTGGTATTAGGAGGTTCCTTGAGGAGGCGCCCAGTGATACGTACATATTCATAACCTGTGACCATGCAACACCAATAACCGTTAGGGAACATACGGGGGATCCAGTACCATTTCTGGCATGGGGGCCTGACGTGATGAGGGATGATGTTACTCAATTCAGTGAGAGGCTTGTGCCAAGGGCTTTTGGGGCAGGATTAGTGGTATTGATGTAATGAATATAATAGCTAATTACCTGGGTACTCTTGAGAAGTTTGGTGAGTAATTATTCAAAGTCCTTAAGTGGCCTAGCCATTATGTACGCATCCTCGCCATCGTGGTAGTAACCCTTTATTAAGTCGACGATTTTATAGTTCAACTTCTTATAGAGGTTTATGGCTGGTGTGTTGGAGACCCTGACCTCTAGGTAGACCTCCTCGGCGCCGTAGAAGTGCTTCATGGCCCTCATGCCCCTAATCATCATGTTGTAGCAATGCCCAACCTCCTGGCTTCAGGTAACACACCAATGGATATTACGTGACCCTTCCTAGTTGGCTTGCCCTTCCATATATAGCTCCAGCCGAACTCAACCCTATTCATCATGTAACCGACAACCCTGCCGTCGAGCTCAGCCACTATGAAGGCCTTTGGGAAGCTCCTGTAGTGCTCCACGAAGAAGAACTCTGGGTAATTCTCGGGTAGTACCCTCCTATTGATCATAACCACGGTGTTCAAATCCGTTATTTCAAACTCCCTGAGCACGAATACCCTGCCATCCCTACCCCTTATATACTCACGACCACTAAGCTTACTCGATATGTCCCGAACCTCCTCTCCCATTAAAAACCCTGACCCGTGAGACTTAATACATTTTTCCTCATGGGGAGTAATTACTTATCAAGTATGTATGCTGGAATAATAGCCAGGATAATAAGTCCTAGTATGTATAGGGCTGCGGTGAACGTCCTATAGGACAGACTTAGGAGACCTAATTGAGGTATTACGAAGACGACAACGCCAACAACGTCACTATAAGGAACTGGGTATGGGTCTGAGACCGGGTTCGCGTCGCCTTTGAAGATGTATGTGCATTTCTGGGCGTTATTAATGGCTATTACCCTGTGCACAATGTAATCATTGAACTCTGGTGAGTAGTAGATGGCCACATGCCCTAGCAATGAGTTGCAGGGCTGACTCGGTGGTATTATTATGACTAAATCACCAACTTCGAGCGTTGGCTCCATTGAGTATGAACTGACGACTGCCCACGGTATTACGAACATGGACGCAATAACAAGTACTGCTAATACATGCCATATGCTCATTAAATCGCTGATCCAGCCTCAGTACTTATTTTTTTACTCGCTTTATTTTTGAAGAAAGGTTTTTATAGAAGTGCTTTACGGACTCGCCGATGAGCAGCGGCACACAGCAGAGGGGAGGATTACCAGTAATGGTTCTTAAGGAGGGTTCGCAAAGAACAACAGGTGCAGACGCAAGGAGAAGTAACATAATGGCTGCGAAGGTCATTGCCGAAATACTATCAACGAGCCTAGGGCCTAGGGGAATGGATAAGATGCTCATTGACGCCTTTGGCGATGTGACAATAACGGGAGATGGAGCGGCAATACTTAAGGAGATGGAGGTTCAACACCCAGCGGCTAAGCTACTCATTGAGGTTGCCAAGGCCCAGGATGCGGAGGTTGGTGATGGAACGACAACAGCCGTTGTCCTCGCCGGTAGATTGCTGGAGCTCGCCGAGGAGTTGCTTGACGAGGGTATTCACCCAACAATAATTATTGATGGTTATAAGAAGGCCATGGACTACGCAATACAGGTCGCCAATGAAATTGCAAAGCCAATAAATGTTGAGGACAAGAACCAACTCGCCCTCGTAGCAATGAACTCGCTAAGCAGTAAGATCGTTGCCGAGGCTAGGGATTACCTAGCCAAGATAGCCGTTGATGCATCGGCAATAGCGGTTGAGAAGGTTGGTGATAAGTATAACCTCGACCTGGACTGGATTAAGATTGAGAAGAAGAAGGGTCAGTCACTCTTTGAGACTCAGTTAATACAGGGCATTGTGCTTGATAAGGAGGTTGTCCACCCAGGCATGCCCAAGAGGGTTGTCAATGCCAAGATCGCAGTCCTAGACGCGCCACTTGAGATTGAGAAGCCTGAGTGGACTACGAAGATATCTGTCTCATCGCCACAGCAGATAAAGGCATTCCTCGAGGAGGAATCCAACATACTTAAGTCCTACGTTGACAAGCTTGCCGAGATTGGCGCAAATGTTGTCATAACGCAGAAGGGCATTGATGAGGTTGCCCAGCACTACCTGGCTAAGAAGGGCATACTAGCCGTTAGGAGGGTTAAGAGGAGTGACATTGAGAAGCTTGCCAAGGCCACGGGTGCAAAGATAGTCACGAGCATTAAGGACATAAAGCCCGAGGACCTCGGCACTGCTGGGCTCGTTGAGGAGAGGAAGGTTGGCGAGGAGAAGATGGTCTTCGTTGAGCAGTGCCCGAACCCGAGGGCGGTCACAATACTACTCAGGGGTGCAGCTGATAGGATACTTGATGAGGCAGAGAGGTCAATGCAGGACGCGCTTCACGTAATTAGGGATCTATATAGGGATCCCAGGATTGTGCCGGGCGGTGGTGCGTTTGAGATGGAGATTGCGAGGAGACTTAGGGATTGGGGTAGGAAGCTACCTGGTAAGGAGCAGTTGGCAGTGCTTAAGTTTGCGGAGGCTCTCGAGCACATACCAACAATACTGGCCCTAACCGCTGGCTTAGACCCTGTTGATGCAATTGCCGAGTTAAGGAAGAGGCACGATGCTGGTGAGTTTGATGCCGGTGTTGACGTGTTAAGCGGTAAGGTTGAGAATATGGCGAAGATAAATGTCGTAGACCCGCTACTGGTTAAGACGAACGTGATTAGGAGCGCCGCTGAGGCTGCAATAATGATACTCAGGATTGATGATATAGTCGCGGCAGCCCAGACAAAGACGGGTGGTACAAGTAAGTCAAAGTCAGAGAGTGGCGGCGAGGAGGGCGAGTCAAAGTCCTCTGAGTAATGAAATTTTGCATTCATAAAGTTAGATTTTTAAACGATTTTATCCCCGTATTCTCCAATGTCATCATCAAACCAAGCATCAAATTCAATCCTTAAGGAGGACGAATTAGCGAGGGTTTTAAGCGTAATTAATGACTTAGTTAAGGGTAAGTTGACGTACCCACAGGATAACCAAGTACGAACTTGCCAGGGTGGTAGCCGCTAGGGCTAAGCAATTGGCAATGGGCGCTCAACCGCTCATTAACCCGCAGGAATTGGGTACGTATGACCCAATAGACATTGCCATTGAGGAGGTTCGTAGAGGATTACTTCCATTTATCATAGTTAGAACGCTACCAAATGGGAGGCATCTGAGGATTAAGCTTAAGGACTTACTTGATTTAAGTAGGAATTTTGATGCAAAGATTTAATAAAATTAGACCTTAACTAATTCTAACTTCCCATTATCTATCCTAATCTCCACTGTATCACCAACATCCAACCTGGGACCCAGTGCCTCGGCTTCATCCTCATTAAGCCAGATTAGTAGTCTCGGTATTGGGACCTTACCACTCATTAACGGTCCAACCATGGGCATCGACCTGAGTAATTGCTGGACGAGTGGCATTACATCCCTCATCATTTGCGAAGTCTCATCAGTGCCAGTAATGACTGGGCCCGGCGTCTCCCTCTCCTCAACTATTTGTATCGCTATCATTTTACCGCCAGTTGGGTCATTAACCAGCGTCTTACTTACTACGTAACCCTTTATTGTTATCATCCTCATTAATCCGCACCATGCATTTAAAAAAACTTATTATGTGGTTGGTGTGGGTTATTAATTGATGTTGAAAATATGATTACCCTCATCTGTATAAGAGAAATCGAAAGATTTAAAAATTATAATAAACAGAAAGTATTGTGAATAGTGATATTCAAAGAATCATAAATGAGGTTAGGTCATCAGCTGAGGAGATTATTTCAGAAAGCCCTGATCAGATAAGGGCTGTTTACGTAATGGATAGGGAGGGCACGGTAATAACCTACGTCACAAACACCGTACTAATTAATGCCGGAAGCACGTTCTTTGCCACCCCAAGATTCATATCATCATTAAAGGGATTAGTGTCCGCATTACCTATTGGTGGCATTAATTATGTACTAATGCAGGGTATTGATGGTATCATTCAATTAATGAGCATTAGGGATGCAGGCTATATCATGATCATAATAAACTCTGAGGCATCAATAGGCCTTACTAGGATAATACTTGAGAAGTACACGGACAGGCTATATGACTTGTTGAGAAAGCTCCTTAGCGTTAGTGAGGAGGAGGTGGTGGAGGTTATTAATGTGGAGATTACGCCAAAGGATGTTGAGGATGTGATTAACTTCATAAAGAGTAAGGCTATCATGTAGGTGAGTATTTATGCCGGTAAAGACAATAAAGATTGTAATAGCTGGGCCATACGGTGCTGGGAAGACCACATTCGTTAAGACACTAAGTGAGGTATTACCCATTGAGACAGATGTCCCAATAACGAAGAGCGTAACCGAGGGTAAGAGGACAACCACCGTCGCATTTGACTACGGTAGGATGAAGGTTAGGGAGGACCTTGTTGTGCACTTATTCGGTGTCCCAGGCCAAGAGAGGTTTAGTTTTATGTGGAAGATAATTGCCAGGGGTATGCATGGCTACCTATTCATCATTGACAGTTCAAGTGAAGAGAAGGTTAAGGAGGCATTGGGTATGTATAACTTCTTTAGGGAGAATTTCCCATCAACGCCTCATATAATTGCCGCAAATAAGCAAGACGTACCTACTGCTGTGGATATACCCACCATTAAGAATATTCTGAAGGTTCCCTATGAAGTTAAGGTCATGCCACTAATAGCCACTAACAGGAGGAGCGCGCTGTTCGTCCTTGTTTCACTGCTTGAGGAGATCAGGAGTTATCTTCTTGAGACGACTAAATATGGATAATAAATAAACATTGATTGTTATTATTTTACCCAATTTTTGACGTCTCCCTATGTAGATTACCTACTTATACTCGCTCAAGCACTATTTCGATTGCCGCCACTGATCTCTCCTTACCGCCTTGCCCAGTTACCTTGTCGGTTAGTAGCTTTATGTCGCTTATCCTTACCTGGTTTGGTAGGAACCTGTCCCTTATCATTACTGCCGTTGAGACGGCTCTAGCGATGGCACCGCCTCTAGCCTTTAGTATTACTCTCTTGGCTCCTGCGTTGAAGCTCATTACTGTGGCTATTACGTAGCTTGTGGTTGGTTTTTTTACCCACTAGTATTGTGGTTTCCTGCTGTGGCGTGCTCATACCTTATCCCGCCGTTATTCGGTGCCTCTCCAACCCTTTAAAAGCTTAATCCTAGTTACTTAATCGAGAGTTTAATGGAGTATCCGCCATTCAATTTACTAAGAAGTTCGGTCCCATTAATGACGTAACCAAGCACATTAACCTGTTCACCGAGGTCCACATTGCCCAAAGCAATTACCAAGCTCCTTTTCTTGACCCAATAACCAACCTCATAAGGTCTCAGGCTCGTCCTCTTACCCTCACTAACCGGGCCTAGGTCCAGTGGTATTAGAACGACTTGGCTATACCTTATTGCATTTGCCCTGGTTGGTAATGACTTCCCAAGCCTGGCATACGTGAGTGGTGATAGGGCTGGCTCTAGCCTAACTACTATATTTCCAAGGTCCTTAACCTCGAGAATTAGTTCATTTTCCATAGTACTGTGCACCTTATAATCTCGTCACAAGAGGCGCAATCTCCTTATAAACCTTATTGCTAATAAAATCATGTGAGTTGTGGGGAGTGTAGGGTTGGTGAGGTGAATAGTGAGGATGATGTGGTTAGGGAGGGGCGTAAGTTCATATCATGCATATTAGGCAGCCTTAACCTTAAGTTCCTAACCATAGATAACGGGGTTAAGTATCAGGCGATGTACTATGTAGAGACGACAAGTGATCATTTAAAGAACGTGCTCGATCAAATACTTAACTGCATCAATGAAGCCATAAACTCACTGCCGGATAAATTACGGGATTACTTAAAGCCCAGGGTTAAGTTGTTTGATGATACGTACGTAATAATGTTTAATAATGAGTTTATCACAGTGAAGGCGATCTGGTGATTGGGAATGATTGATGAGAGCAAGTATAAGCTTAACTACGTATATGCGGAGGACTTCGGCACTGGGTACTTCAAGTACGGCCCAATAACCCTGAGGGATAAGCCATACATGATACAGAGCCGTGGATTATTCCTTAGGGATTTACCGGAGAGCATTAAGTTGCTTGTTCCTAAGGAGGTTCTCGAGAGGGGTGTTGTGGTTGGTGATGAAATACCCAAGTACCTAAGCTCCATTAGGGATGCCATTAGGAATTTGCGCTACCCGCTTAGGATGGCGTTATTAGGAAGGAGGATGAGGATTCCTGGAAGATAATTAAGGAGCTCGCCAGGTACGGATTCTCCCAATTCTTCCCAGACTTCGCTAAAAGACCCGACTTCAGGGGGTTCTTCCTTGTCGTTGCTTTATCGGCATTGGCGCCTGACTATATGAGGGATAGGATGATTGATGTACATAAGGAGGTTGATGAGGAGTTCGATGGAAAACTTCTCCAAGCCGTCACTATAATAGACCAGCCTTTGCGGTGGCGATTGCCGAGAAGGCCGTGACTTGCACGGTGATTGAGGCTGGGCACGGCAATATACAGCTAGTGCCTATCAGTTACGGACCAATTAGGGAGGGGATTGTGGCGTTGAATAGGGGTGGTGCTGAGCAAATGCCGTGACTAGGGAGATCCTTAAGGACTCTGGTTACGGTGACCTGGCCAAGGATGACTACGTCGTTGAGGTTGTTAAGAGAGCCGTGGGCCTAGTGCCGAAGAACCTGGACGAGGCTATCAAGAGGGCTAGGGAGGACCCTGACAAATTCGCTGTTAAGGTTAGGGTTAACCCACTGGTTGAGGTTGAGCTTAGGGATACGGCATGGATGAGATTCCTAATCGGCGAGGTCATATTCAACCCGAGGCATGATGTGTTCACGAGCTATATACAGCAGGGTAGGCTCGTGATTGAGGATGCCACGATTGGCGACATGGTGTTTTACGGCGAGATGGATATTGCCGAGGCGTTAATAACGAGTATTAGGAAGGTCCCCGTGGAGATTCAGGATAAGATAATGAGCACGATAATCCTCAGCGGCGGAGCCTTTAGTTGGTCCGTACCGCCAGGCCTCGAGGATGTCACCGTTAATAGTGTGGATAAGGTTAGGCTCATGGTCTCCGAGAGATTGCCCGACCTAGCCAGTAAGTTGAGTATTAGCATGGTTAAGGACCCACAGTTCAGTGTTTGGAAGGGCTCGATAATCTACGGCTATGCACTGCCCAGCAATGTGAAGTGGAATGAGAGGACCAAAGAGGGCTGGTATTACCTGCACCAGTGAAAATCGTGAATGCCAATTCCATGATTCAATTAGATTAATTAGATTAAAAAGCGAGTTATTAAGTAGTAGAGTGTAGGTGTAATGAGTATTGATGTTGCGAGGAAGATTCTCGAGGATTGGCTGCAGCAGAGGGGTTTCAGGGTAGTGGATAGGCTGAGTGATAGGGAGTTGGTGCTTATGGAGGGTAACAACACGATTTACCTGAGGATATCCACTGAGGAATTTCCCGCGGAATCCTACATAATAGATGAGCTTAGCAATGTCATGAGGAATAGGTTCAATTACAATAAGGCATACATAGCATTCCCACAGAGTGCAAGGGGCTTGATAAATGGTAAGTTGTTTAGGAGTAATAGGGTTGGCGTCTACCTCTATGATCTGTCATCCACAGACCCTGAGAGGGCTGTGGAGGAGTTGATACCGAGTATACCAATACAACTGCAGCAGGGTGTTGATGAGGGTATTAAGAGGAGGATTGATGATCTTGAGAAGGCGATTAATGATGTGAGGAGCGCGTTATTGAGCATTAACGTTCAATCACTGACCAAGGATATTAATGAGTTGAGGAGTAGGGTTACAAGGATTGAGCAGGTAATTAATGATTTAACTGAACGTGTTAATCGAATTGAGAGCGTCGAATCACAGATCATGAAGGGTTCCATGACCGTACAAGGAAGTACGCCAACCAGTGGCGGGGCTGGGAGTGAGGGTGGGTTGCCAGATTTCCTCAGTGATAATCCGTGGATTGAGGTATTGAGGAGGAGGGGTGGTGGGAATGGGTGAGCTTGATGAGTTGATAATTAGGTTTCTCAGGGAGAAGCTTAGTCAAGATGCTGAGTTAGCCATTAGGCTTTACATGGCTTACAAGGAGGGTGGTAGGAAGGGTGTTCTCAGGGTGATTAATGAGGAGTTGAGTAAGGTCGGCGTTGAGGTGGGTGAGGGTGAGGGTTAGGATTAATGAGTTGGTTATTAGGGATTTCAGGGGATTTAGAGGAGAGCATAGGATGGTGTTTAGTGACGGCATTAACATCATACACGGCCCTGTGGGCGCGGGTAAGACGAGTATTGTACAGGCAATTGAGTATGCCCTCTATGGAACACAGCTGGAGGTTAAGGAGAGGGTTTCGAAGCTAGCTGACTTAATCAATGAGGATGCCAACGCATCACTCGTTAGGTTAATCCTTACCGATGGTATTGAAATAACCAGGGAGCTTAGGAGGGCCGGTGAGACGGCTAGGGAGAGCCCAAGCGCCTTGATTAATGGCACCAGGTATAAGGGTGATGATGTTAACCCTAAGGTAATAGAGGCCCTGGGTGTTGATGATGATGACTTTGAGAGGTTCGTATTGGTCACGCACAGGACCCTAGAGGCCCTGGTCTACGGCAGTGTCTCAAGGAGGAGCATATTCATTGATAAGTTGTTTGGTCTTGAAATCCTTGATAACCTGAATAAGTCATTGCCCATGACGCAGCTTGAGGAGTTGATCAATAGGCTTAGGCAGAGGTTGGCGAGTATTAAGGAGCTTCCTGAAATAATCGCTAAGTACGGTTCCATAGAGAGGGCTAAGGACAAGGTTAGGGAGCTTAGGGAGGAGATTGATAAGTTGAGGAGGGAGGAGGAGGAATTGAGCAACACTTACAACGAACTGCTTAAGAAGAGGGAGGAGCTGCTGAAGGGCTTTAAGGGCGTTGAGGAGGTTTATAGTAATTACATAGCGACCAGACTTAGGAGGGAGAATCTTGAGCAGGAGCTTGAGAAGGCAGGGGTTAGGGAGGTTAATGAGACGAGTATTAGGCTGAGACTCGAAAGGCTCAGGGACTCACTGGTTGAGAAGCTTGAGGAATTCGCACTAATTAAGGAGGCTGATGAGGTTGGAAAGCTCGTAATAACGAACGAGAACCTGGCCGACGCAGCCGAGAGTATATACAAGGCATTTGAGGAACTCACCAAGCTTAAGGATAAGCTCATTGAGGATAGAGAATACCTCAATAACGTGCGTAATGACCTCGAGATACAGTCAGAATCCCTAAAGGCATCGCTCAGGGAGTTGGAGTCTAGGCTATCCCAGGAGGAGCCCAGGGTTAGGGAGTATAGGGAGTTGATTGGTAAGTATGGCGAACCCATTAAGGTTAGGAGGGATATTGAGGAATTGAGGAGTAGGCTGGATAAGCTCAGCTCTGAGGAGAGTTTCAGGATGTCGTTACTCAACGTTCTCCAATACATAATAAACAACCATGAGGAGAAGTGCCCAATCTGCGGCAAGCCCCTGAGTGAGGAGGACTATGAGAATATTAAGAGGAGGATTGAGGAATTATCGAAGGGGCGTAGTAACGAGATTGAGGAGTTGAGGAATAAACTTACCGAGCTTGAGAAGGCATTAACGAGTATGGAGGCGCTAATACCCATTGTTAATGATTATGATGCAACCATTGAGCGTGCGCGGGATGTTAGGTCGAGATTTGAGGCCGTAATGTCGAAGCTGGAGACAATCGAGAAGTCCATTAGGGATATTGATAGGAGGATCCAGATGCTCACGAGGTTTATTGATGAGTTTAGGGCTGAGATTGATGATGTTGATAGGGCAATATCGTACCTGAGGAAGTATAGGGAGCTTGAGTCCCTGAGGAAACAGGAGGAGGAATTTAGGCAGAGACTTAGTGATCTTGGCATTGATATTAGGGCTGTGACGAGTATGGAGGACCAAATTAAGTACCTTGATGAGAGGCTTAACCAGGTTAGGGCTAGGTTGAGTGATGACTCAGCCGAACTCAGTAGGCTTGAGCTTGCCCTGTCAAGCCTTGGCTTTGATAAGGAGGATCCATCGGTGCTTAGGAGAAGACTTGATTTCCTGGAGGACTTCTACAATAGGTTGGTTAGGATTAGGGCAGGGATTAGGGAGGTTCAGGCTAGGGTTAGGGATGAGATGATTAGGGTTATTAGGGATAACGTGGGCTCAATATTCAAGTCACTATACCCGTACAACGACCTTGAAGGTGCGGGTATTGAGGTTACGGTTAGGGATAGGGGCGTTGTCGGCGTCGTTAGTGAGTACACGCTATACGCGATTAGGCCTGGCGGTAGGAAGGTCACAATATCTAGGCTGAGCGATGGGCAGAGACTAACGATAGCCCTATCATTCCTGCTAAGTGTCTATAGGGCCACGAACCACAACATCGACTTCCTGCTTATGGATGAACCAATACCATACGTGGATGCAAACATTAGGAGAGCCTTCGCGTCATTACTCGCCAGGTTCATTGGTGAGGGTTTGGTTGGTCAGGTAATAATCACGACGCAGTCTGAGGACCTCGTTAATGACATAATCAACGCCGCTAGGGAAGCCAATGTTAAGTACAGCATTATTAGGCTTGTTAAGGAGGGTAATGAGAGGAGGATTGTCCAGGGCGCTAATTAAATTGTGACTAGTAAAATAAAATAGCTTTATTAAGGGCCCCAGGCTTAACACACCGATGGAGGGCATATTCGTAGCACTGGCAATTCCCTTCAGAAATGGTAAGTTGGATAAGGAAGCCCTGGCAAGGCACGTGGACTCACTCACCAAGGCTGGCGTCGATGGCTTTTACCCCTTCGGCACGACTAGTCAAGGCCCGTACCTAACGCTTGAGGAGAGAAAGGAAGCCCTGGAGGTCATTACCAGGAACACGGATAAGCAGTTGATGGTCCACGTATTCTCATTTGACTGGCAGGAGGTTGTTGAGACTGTTAGGCTTGCCGAGAGGTATGGCGCGGTTGCCATATCATCAATACCACCAATTTATTACAAGCCCGACTACGACACGTTAAGGAGGTACTACGAGAAATTGTCACAACTGACGAAGTTACCCATATTCATTTACAACATACCACAGAACACGGGCTTCAACGTAACGCCAGACCTAGTGGCGAGGTTGCTAAACGACGGCATTAGGATAGCCGGCGTTAAGGACAGCACTGGCGATATAACCCAGATAATGGGCCACGTAAGGCTGGGCATAACGGTACTCAACGGCGCGGACTCCACAATCCTACCAGCTAATGGTCGGTGCCAAGGGCTGCATATCGGCCATGGCCAATGTACTGCCGGAGGTCATGAGGGAGATGTTCAATGACTTCAGGGCCGGCAGGATACAGTCAGCCATGGAAAAGCAGGACTTGATAGCCAGGGTTAGGGAGTTGATCAAGGGGTACCCAGGCGTTGACGGATACTACAAGCTAATCCACCTACTCCGCTACGACTTCGGAACCGTCAAAGAACCATACCTAAGGCCCCTGAACGAATCCGAAGTGCAGAGACTCAGGGAGGAACTAATAAGGCTTGGTTTAAAGCCCAGGGTCTAACGTAGTCGCTTAAATCCCATTCAATCTCACTCGACTCAATTTTTATGAATAGCCGAAGTAAAAAAAAAGTCCCTACTAAAGAATCATATCGATGGCCCTGGGCTTTAATAGACAGGGCATAGTAGCGATCGCCTTGGGCATCTCCATCATTACCGTACTCATGCTAATCTCGGTTAACACACTCGCCCAACCATTAAACCCCAAGCCAATCCTAACAATCAATACAAACACGTACCAAATCAACTACTACAACATAACAGGCATAAGGAAGCCGACCCTCATCATTCACGGCTACCTAAACAATAACCCAGTCCCAATGACCGTCAGCCTATTCGCCCTCGGTGAAGGACATATATACACTGTTGGTTATTACTACGGACTAGGCTCGGTAAACATAAGTTTGACGGCGAAACCAATGATGAACATAGCCAGGGAGACCATAAGAACAATGGTTCTCAACCGAAACCTGCCAGACACCGTGTGGCCATCCATACTCGCATTCATTACATACTTCGATAAGTCCACGAATGAAACCAGGACCGTGGTGGTGGCGATCCCATATAACCCAACCTGGATTGCAAGTAACGCATCAATAACCATAAGCCTAACCATAGACTTCTCCAAGGTAACACCAGCCAAGATCGTCTTCAGTCATAACGCTACAAACGACACATCAATATCAGCGGCAAACTCCTCCATGGATCCCTACGGCTTCGTAGGACCATACAACTGCCTCGGGAGCATTAACGTCTTGAATGCAGCCCCACCATTAACCAATGCCGGCACAGGAATTGTCTATTGGGAGCCGCGAGCATGTGCTGGATTTAATGGCTCAATACCAATATTATGGATTGCCTGGGGTGAAGATGCATGGAGCAATAATATTGGTGGTGGGATAGTCCTAAGCATAGGTGGTTACGCCCAGAAGGGCTCAGGCCTCTATGGCGTCGCCAATGTACCGGGCTCTGGGCTTGAGGTTGTTGGTCCAACGCTCCAGTTCTCAAGTAGTTTGCCCATTTATGGAGGTTATAATGGTTATAGTTACGTTGATAATGTTTATGCATATTTCGTGTTCTCATCAAGTCCCTCATTGTCGTATTCATACCCGAACCTTTATTACTACGTCAATAGGGGGCCGGGCTTCCTTTACCTAGGCATTAACGGTACCCTAGCCCTAATACAGTTCGAAGCCTACTACGTAGATGAGAATGGCTATACCTGGCCACTTGATGAATACGCTAATGCCACGGCAGTGATTAACCTATTACCTGGCGCCATATACAATAATGCGCTATGGTTATGGCCGGGCATTGACCTCGGCAATGGCATCATGAGCTTCATAATGAGCCAAACAGCGCCCAAATTCGGCTTAATCAATCCAAGTTATGTTTATGACTATGTCTTCATTTCGAGGGATAGCAACGGCAATTACCACTACAGCGGCCTATGCACATCAAGCCCCAGTATAACATGCACTTCATCAGGCTGCTACTTCTCACTAAGTGTTGCTGCATCAACCTTTAACCCCAACCCATATGGAATAGCTGCCGAGGTAGGCTTATTCGTGGCCGGCTTGATCCTTGCCTATCCAACCGTTGGTTCAAGTATAGCCGCAATATTTGGTGGAAACGAATTCCTGGCAGGCTTAGCCACATCCGTGGTCCTTGGTATAGCTGGTCTCATGGTTCCACCACCTGGTTCCTCATCATTCTTCTACTTTAATACTGTAATTAACTTAATCGCTAACCCTGTCTCGGCTTACTACGTGGCGTTTTACGGAACGCCCATAAAGTATAGCTACGGCTCCGTGAGTAGTGAGGCATTTCCCGTGGGTATAATCATAAATTCAACCCAGCCTACCTGGGAAACATCTACTGCAATAAGTAGGGCAAAGCTATCTTCAATTTCCAGCGACATAGCATATATACCAGTTAAAATAATCTAAACCCGATGGTTGCAAGGCAAAGGCTAGCGCTCATAACAGTGGCCACCCTCGTAATAGCCATAGCCTCAACACTACTCTCCACACTGGGCGTGACAGCCTTCAACCAAGCCCTGTACAGGTGATTAGGGTTGATACGGGCATGATTACGTACTACAACTCACCACCGATGAGGGGTATGAAACCTGGCATAGTGATTAGGACGTACCTCATTAATGGGTCCTCAGTGACTCCCGTAAACGCCTTCATTAGCGTTTACGCGAACCTGCCACACGGTGATGCCTTTGGTTTATGCCTACGGCAGTTCGGTCACCGTACCATTCAGCAATGCTAAGTGGGGCTATGCAGTGAATAAATGGCTTGGGACTAGCATGCCCGTGGGTAGTTATGATACGTCACTGCTCATATTCATCACGTACATTCATGATAATGAGTCCTGGATAGTACCAATGGTGATCCCATACAATGTTGGCTGGGTCCTGACCATGCAGAGGCCTGGTCTAGTGGCTAATGTTACGCCCATGTATGTTTTAGCTACTGTGTACATAAACGTGGACTCAACTAAGCCGTTTAGGGTTGTTACGGTAAACCATATAAATATGATAGATCAGCAAGTCTTTAGCACCTACAATGGTTACGTACTCTATAATTGCTCTGTAGGTGGTCGCCAGCTGGTGCATTATGCGCATCAGACCCATGAATTTATACCGCAATTAACATGCCTAGCCATAAACGGCCCACTACCGCTAGCGTGGGTCACATGGAGTAGCGGTGTGTTGAGCCATGATAAGGGGCTTGGGGTTACATTGGCCGTTGCCTTCTCGGGCACTCTTGATTGGAATGCCACGGCTATCGGCTATGGCTATGTGGGCACGTCATACATCACTCAGGAGGATTGGCTTAGCGCCACTCCAGGTATGTGCTTGGTTCCCAGGTAAGTGAGCCTGGTTCCCTGTATTACTATTATGATAATGGTACCTGGGCGCTTGTCCGGTACAGTGTGTGGTATATTGATCCAAGGACTGGAGCCACGGAGTACCTGGGTTCAACAATTGTTTCTGAAGTGCTTTATGTGCCTGAGTACGATAGTTATGGAGTTATGTTTGATTATGGTAATGGCACAATAAGCCTATTATATTACAGTGCTATGCCATGGATTAAGGAGTACATTGGTTACTCAACCTTAAATGTATCCTCAGTTACCTATTACGCCAACTTTGCGTATGCAAGCACGGGTTCTGAGCAGCTTTATGAATGTAATGGTCCTGTAGACATATTAAGCGGAATAGTACAGTACCAAGTATTGCTTGGTGGTACTAATACGGCGATAGCCCCTGGATTAGTTACGATATATAATCCCGAACCATTCACATCACCGTTAGGCATAAACAACGTAATACCTAGTATTGCCGGTATGGCAAGTTCCCCAACACTGTTTAATTCACAGAGTATGTGGATTGAGTTCTTCAATGTTGGTGTTGGTACGAACCTATACATCTCCGTAATCAACGCGTCCGCGGTTTATGGCTTGCCCACGTTTGGCTTTATACTAAATGCGACTCATTACTATGGGAACCCACGCGTTATCTCATGTAAGTACGGTAAGTTAATTCCACTCGGCTGATGCATCAGCCCATTCTTACCTCCCTATTCCTCAAAATATATCAAAATATATTTAGGTCATTAAGTATTAATGGGCCATTAATAATACTGTATTGGGTCTGCATGAGCCTTGATTCGCTTGTGAGTAAGCCTGGCGTGAGGGCGCTTGGAATTGCCGAGAGCTTTAGGCTGGACCTTAAGCACTCGATATTGGTTGGTGTTGTCATGAGAAGTGACGGGGTCATTGATGGAGTGGCGTTGGGTAGGACTACTGTGGGTGGTTTGGATGCGACGGACGCCATAATCAATCTATACAGGTCGCTCAATAGGAATGACATTCAGTTACTGATGATTGATGGGTGTATAATATCCTGGTACAACATAATCGACTTGGAGAGACTCTCGAGTGAGCTTGGTTTACCTATTATGTGCTTGACCTTTGAGGAGCCTGAGGGTGATGTTGTGAATGCGTTGAGGAAGTTGTTCCCGGGTGATTCGGAGGTGAGGATTAGGCTTTACGAGAAGTTGGGTAAACCTAAAGAAGTGTTGTTACCGGGTGGTTTGAGGATTTACGTTAGGATTACTGGTATTGACTATAGGACCGCCAGGACGATAATTAGGAAGTTCGTTAGGGAGGGTAAGAGACCTGAGCCCATTAGGGTTGCCAGGTTAATAGCCAATGCATTGCTTAACTATGTTAAAGCACCTTAACCCTCTCACCGCTTAGGTAGGATGCCGCGACCTCTATGTAGGCTATGAAGACTAGGATGAGCGATGCCGCGATTAATTGGGGACCAATGACGTAATATATCGACCTTAGTATGGCTGATGTGAATAGGAGGGCTGGTATTTCAAAGCCTACAATGCCGTAGTGCCTCATTGAGAACCAGAGGATGCCTGGGTTGAGCATTGGTATGCATAGTGATGACATTATTACGGCTATAAAGCCTATGAACAGCATATGAAGGGCATCACCTAATGGCACGCCGATTAGGATAGTACTGCCGTGATTATTAATGAGGCCCTACCCAGCGAAGAACCGACTGGGTACGCCCTGGCATATACGGTCTTGAAGCTGGGCCGAACCTCCTCGGTATGCCGATAACCGCAAGCGTAAGCAGTGAGAGAATTGCCAGGTCTATTGGGTTGCCTAGGAAGTAGGTCATTATGGGGAGCAGTACTGCGTATGGAATGTCGATTATGTAAATGGGCCTCTGCCTACTCTCGGCACGCCTCATTAGGCTGACTATCGAGGCTATGGGGAAGACGAATAGCCTAGGGCCACCCAGGTATATAGCGATTGCAAGGCTCAGTAATCCGCTTAGGAAGAATGTGTTGGGCCAGTATAGGGGCTTCCTGCCAAGGCCGCCCCTGATGATTATTAGTAATGCGTAGTAAATCGCCAGAACAATGCCAATTATCCAGCTAAACCATAACCCTAATGTGTAGGTTATGAACCATGAAATTGACAGCAGCCCGATCAGTATTGATGCGAATGGGCTTGGCATGACCCTTGTAAAGCCTGGGTGTTGGCTAAACATTATGCCGATGTAGAAGAGCACTAGGCCTCCGAGCATTAAGTCGCCGTGGAGGTGCGCGTACCTTAGCATTAATACTGACGAGCCGATTATGAAGGATGCCATTGATATTATGATTAACGCCTGGGAAACCCTCATTTGATAGACGAACCACCTCTTGTAGGTACTTTGCGGTAACTTATCGAATATGCCCCAAAGATTAACTGCCTAAGCATAATCACTCACCGGTGCACGCAACCTCGGAATTAATCTCCACGGCCTTATTAAGCATGCTCCTCAGCGCATCCTTTACACCCTGCCTAATGTTTAACTTATCGAGGCAATCAATGATGTACTTACTCACGGATTCGGAGGGTTCCATACTGCATTGTGAACCAACGCAGAATATGCAGTAGAGGAAGCTATTCTCAACCTGCGTACATTCCCTCGATGCCTCATTAAGTATTGCATTAGCCTCATCATTGCTCAGCCTAACCATCCAGGTGCCGTAAGTCCTGTTGAGGTATGCCGAGCACTCAAACTCGTCATATAGGGCTAGGCACCTCCTAAGTTCGTTCATTGCACGCACAATGTAAATAATCATCCCATAGAACAAAGCCCCAGCACTTTATTTGCTTAATGGTCATTATGGGAACAAAGAATTAAAATTGACTTGGGATACACTTAGCTGGTGATTAAGTCAAGGACGCTGCTGATGATGTGATGAATTGAACCCGGGATGAAAATCCACGAGCCATCGCTCAATCATTACCTACTCTTCACGTACTCATTAAGCTCCATCCTCAGGTACATACCCCTCAACTCACTCAAAACCTCACCACCCAACTTCTCCATTATCAACCTAACCATACCCCTAAAATCAGCATTAACCTTAGCAACCCTATCAACAATGTAAAGTGGGGCCGGATAACCAAGTCTCGGCATTGTAGATAATGGCGCCATGCGTGATATCACTTGCTGTATCATACCTGGATCGCCCATGTACTCGGTGTATATTGGCAGTGTTGCTGGTAGGTATTGAACGTAGAATCCATAAACCTCCCTATCACCAACCCTACCGACAATGTACGGCTTGGTAATCAGGGCATTGGTTGATTTATACCTAGCCCTGTAGGTCTCCATCACCATATGCATCGCTAATGGCTCCTCCATTACCTGCAATGCCCTATTGACATAGTCCCTAAACTCAATATCGGTAATGCTCTGCGAATACCTATTACCCTTAACATCCTTAACATGAGCAAGTACCGGGATGCTGAATCTATCCACATAACTCCTCCCAATCAATGCACCATCAAGTAGCACAACATCTACCGAGAATGACCTTGAGTACTCCAGGGCATATTGGGCCTCCATGTTTAGGGCAGCTCTTTCCAACTCCTCATTCGAAATACCCAGCAATGCGTCGAACCTATTCACCACACGACCCTTACCATCAACGTTTATGAGTAGGGCTATGTTAATTATCGATATCCTAAAACCAAGGTATGATAATTCAGTGAACCCTGAGTCAACGGCAATAAATCTAGTGAACTCCCTACTTGGTGCAACCTCAATTACGTAATTCATGAAATTACCCGCATCACTTAGCAGGTTTAGCCCTATCTCTCATCTGGGCGATCCTGGTCTCGATTAGCTCGAGCATGTTTATTACAACGTCATTGAACATCCTAGCCCCTCCTCGGGTATATCCTAGCCCTCACCTCGCTCATTATTCTCTCAATCAATTCCTTATTAACCCTATCACCCTGAACCGCACCAACACTACTCAATAAATCAAGTATGTACGGTGGCAACTTACCAGCATCACCATCCTGAGCAAGCTCCTCCAGGTAAGCCAGTGTACGTGAGACCCTCTTACTACGTCTCTCCGATATTATTAGGGACGCCAACTCCTTAACAACATCATCAATACTAACACTAGGTGGGGCATTGCTGAGCAGGAACTTTAACTCATTAATCAATGGCTCAGGATCATGGATTAAGTAAATGAGTAGTGGCTTCGCAAAGAGTATGACCTTACCACCCAACGAAACACCGAACGCCTCACCCTTAACACCCTTGATAACCGCATCACCCTCAAGTTCCCCAAGCCCTATTAAGGTCCTTAATGTGGAGTTACCAACCATAATCTCATCAACTACGTACCTCTTAACGGGTACAAAGGGCTCGGGCTTTGACGACACTATCAACTGGGCCTTAACATCTAGTGATTTAAGACTACCATTTAGATCAATGATTATTGATGCGCCATTAACATCACCGCAACTAATTACCTCATTAGCCACACAATTCCTCTCCAACCCGAGAACTGCAACCCTCATAATCGCCACCTCACGTCACATACCTCCTATCAATTAGCCCCGCCCTCCACATGCTCTCCAGGTACTTATTAACCGTGGAGGTATCCATACCGAGCTCCCTGGCTATGGCCACCTCATCAATACCAACGTTAGGACCCAGCGATGAGATCTTGATGAGCAAATCCCTGGGTATCTCGAGCTCCTTACTTATCCCATCAATTACAGCATCCACACTCTTAATGGCATCACTTATGTACTTGGCATTATCAAATGTTGGTGATGGACTTGGAATCTCGGGAACCTTATCGCCCAATAACTTACTCACTAACTTATTACTAATTCTCTTCCTGAGCCATGCCGTTATCTTGGCGTACCTATCAATTAATGCATTAACATTCCCCAGGGTATTACTGAGCTCCTTACGCCTCAACTCAATAATACGCACTAACTCATTTAGGTAATTGTTCAATAGGTTTGGCGAACCATGCCTTATTAGTGGGAATAAATCATTTACAAAATCATCAATGCCCATTTCAGGAATGCTCTTACCTACTATGATTGACGCATTCTTTAAGACGCTCGTTAATTCCACGTATTCCTTAATCCTATCCTCAATATTCCTTAATGTGCTCATTAATTCAACCATGTTATTAACCTCAGAATTAATAGTCTCAAGGATTGTTGGGAGACTCTCCTTAATATTCTCCAACTCAAGGCCGTTGAGTCTCGCCATGTAGGACCGAATCCTCTCAATTAAGTCGTTAATTCTTGAATCAATCTCATTGGCAAGCCCTGGTAAGTACTCATCAACGCCCTTCCTAGCGCTATTTAACTTATTAAATAAGTCCTTAACAGTGCTATTGAGCGAGGATGATAGTGCAGTTAATTCATTATTTAGCTCCTCAAGTCTCTGCTCGACTTCACTGTTCAGCTTATCAATACATAGCATGAATAGCGAATACTTCCTGAGGAATTCACTCGATGTCTCGGGCACCGCCCTTAATAGCGTGAAGGCTCTCTCGCAATCATTACCCTGCATATTAATCCCAGGTTGAACCTCAATACTCACCTTCAACTCATCAATACTTATGGACAATGGCTTACGTAGGGACTCACTAAGCTACCCATGTACTCACTAAGTATTGAAAGCACCTTAGGCACAAGCTCCGGCATGTATGGGGCGTACTCAGTTAAGTTACTATTAACGGGTAGTAACAACCCCCTGAGACTAAGTAACTTTACTAGGTCGCCCTCCTTAAACTCCCTCCATAGGTGTGTTGGGTATAGCCTCCTTATTAGGTACTCAAGCTCCTTAGTTGTAAAGCTCTGCTTACCCAATGACTTAAGGTAGTTTATGAAGCTAGACTCGACAGGGCTAATCCTGGCCTTACCACCCTCATCCCTAAAGACCTCGCTGATCCTCGAGACCCTCACCCTTAACCCAGGCCTCGACTATACGCCTAATAACGGCATCCTTAGACTCCTTAGCACCGCGCCTAATCGCCATTGTGTACTGAAGAACCCTCTGCCTAACCCTATCCCTGAATGCTAATACCTCATCCCTATAATCATTAAGTTTCCCGAGAAATACCGAGTACTCCCTAGGAATCCTATCAAGCCTTTCAAGCCTTGAACCAATCACTATGGACCTAAGCTCATCAATCCTATCAGAACCAAATACCGAGAAGTACGTGAAGTCCGTCACCGGGCCAAGCACCAACTTCCAGGACAACTTACTAATCGGTTCAACGACACTCCTCATTATGTCGTCTGTGAGTAGCGACCTCGACATTATGATGACCACTAACGAGTCAATGAACCTTTCCTGACCATTAATCGTTATCACACCTTCATTAATAACCTTACTTAGTAACTTAACGAGTTGGTTAGGATCGCCATCAATACTCACAACAATCCCAATCCTAATATCGAGGGGGCTCTCAATAATGCCAAGCCAGGCACCTGATGATGGGTTAAGCGTCACCTGCGAACCGAATGCCGCCCTAACTATTTCCGCCGCTAAATCCTCACGGAAAGCATTAACAATACTAATGGCCTTACCAACTCCTCCTTAGCCTAATGATCTCCTCAGGCTCCCTACCAAACACCAAAATCCTATGTAGCCTAGGCGATACCTGGTACGCCCTGATTATACTCACGGCAGATGAGACCTTGGTATTGCCTGGGAAAATCACGTAAATTACCGGTTCACCCTCATAGGCCGTGTAGTAGGAGCTAAAGTTAATTGATAAATCCCTCAAATCACCCTCAATTGGTGCTAAGCCTAATCGTATCAACTCATTATTAACCCTAACTAAGCCATCCCTATCAAGCCTAAACCTAGCGACCTGAACCTCCTCAACAAGCCCCGCCTTAACCAGGGCATTGATGTACGAGGTAACATCGAACCCAAGCTCAGAGCTTAGGTCATTAATGCTCCTGGGGATACCGGATAATAGCAATGCCCTGAACACCCTAGAGCCTCTATCGTCATCAGATCCCTCATTAATTACGTCTAGATACGCCTTCAACTCACCATTGGCAACCTCATTCCTTAGGAATTCCTCAAAGATCTCGTAATTAAGCTCCTTACCCCTCTCCACAACCATGTCCAGGAGCTTGGACGTAAACTTAACCAGGGCCCTAGGCGATGCCTTGCCACCCTCGGTATTCGCTACTAACTCATAAAGTGTTGCCAAATACTCACGCCTAAGTGGGTGGAGACTGTTGATAAGGCCCTTCCTGACCAGGTCGAGTCTCTCATCCGTGGAGTAGGCATTGAAGCGCTGCATTAGCATTGCCTCGTAGAGCCACAGGGGCATCCTCTCGTCGAGCATAACCTCCATGTAAACCCTACCCCTCGTTATATCAAAGACGTCAGGCACCATGTTCTTAAGGATATTATAGTAAAGCTGTGGCGTGAATGCGAGGACCATCATAATCCTGCCAAGCCTCTTCGGGTCAATGCCAAGTACGTCCCTGTAATTCCTAGGCTCAATCAGGGCCCTGATCAATGAGCCCAGCCTAATGACTAGGTCCCTAACCTTACCAGCATCACCCGGGTTAAGAGCATTCGTTAGTTCAACAGCCCTACTAACCTCATCAGCCTCATCAAGAAGCAACAGCAATGGTTCACTAGGGTTATTACGAGCCTTAATCAGGGAATTAATGACAACGTTAATATCGAGGCCAAAGGTCAGTGGGAGCCTAAGGACCCTAAGCCCAAGGCTTTGCGCCGCGGCCTCAATTGCGTCAAGGAGCTCGCTCTTACCCCAACCATACTGCCCAACAATGACAACGGCAATGTTATCACTACCCCTGAGGAAGGCGTTGATTGCGGACTTAACTCTCTCAAGCTCATTCTCAAAACCCACTGGTGAGTACCTACGCTCGATTGGTGGAACTCCGCTGAGGTTAAGTGGCCTATCAATGAATCCAAACTTACTGTACATTATCAATGGATTGATAATATGAGCCATTAATTAAGAAAACAAATAAAATAAGCAATCCCGCATTAACAACACCTACCACCATAGTTGCCATGTTGGTTGGCATTGTGTTGTGTGGTAGAATCCCTGGAGTCCCATGTATGGGCTTTGACTCTCCCTCCAATTCCTGCCCATGCCCGGCGGCGCTATGTACATACCGTGGCTTTGAATACTTACCATCCCATTTGGGTTAACGAAAACATACTAATCAATGTCATAGGTAATATGCTCAACTAAAACGCCAGGTATTGGTATGAAGCCAAGCAGGTAATACGTACAACCATACGGTTTATAAACAACGACGAAGGCACCAATCGGGATCACGTTCATAGACGGCTCCGGACTATCGGCAGAACCCACATACATATAGCCTCATTCTCAGCGCCATACATTACTCTTGAGGATGCAAAATACCTGTTCATAGGCTTAAAGACCCATGTTAAGTTGTACGCCACAAACTTCAATGGCGTCATTATACCAGGTGTCTTTAATGATAATGATATTGTGTATTGTGAACAGTAATATGTGGAGGAGATTGAGGGTGCCTGGATTGTATAGCCTAGGGTTGGGGTGGTCCTATACTTCTCCACGGTCATGCACTGCATTGGGTACGGTACGTAGTAATTAATTGTCCAGTAACCTGGGTTATAATTACCTACACTCACCATCTTAACGTCTCCAGGCAATTGCGAGACACTTATCTTGTTTGTCTCATATTCATAAGTCATGTATGATGCGTAGGCGTCCTGGAAGAGTTTTAGGTACTTAATGTACGTACCAGGCTCTGGCCAATATTCAATTACACTATAAAGCTGTGCATAACCAACCGAGAAACCATTCAAACCCCTATAAACCAACCCATTCCATACTAGGCAAAAATCAACTATAGCGCTACCAAGCGAGTCGCTATAAGATCGTGCACCATAGACAATTATGTACGTACCATTAAAATCAATCGGCCGATTCGTAGACCCTAAAGTGCAAAGACCAGGTAGAGACATAAATCACTTGCATTTAGCCTGGAAATTTATCCTAGCCTTAACCTTAACTCCATGATGATTTTATTTATCATGAACATAGGTCCAGTGGTCTTATTGATTGATGTTGAGACATATTGCATACTTGTTTTACCACTGGTTGTGGTGTTAATAATCATTGTGGTATTGTTAATGGTTTTCTCATCACCTATTGTTGCATTACCAACATTAACCTTAACCATCTCATTACCAGTCACATTGTTTATACCAGCGTTAACGCTGTTGAAAATCTGTAATGAGCACCATGATATTTCACTTACCTGGGCTTGATACAGAGGCATTAAGTATTGCTCTGGAGTTATTGGTATTACTGACTCGTTGAAGAAGTCATAAGTTTGCAGGTAACCACCGAAGAATAGCGACTCATTAAGTAAGTATAGCCCCGTTGGGTAGTTCTTGGTTTCATAAACGGGAATTGCATAACCACTTTGTGTTACATAATCAACCTGGAGTAAGTAGTAAGTATTGGGTAGGCAGGTTGGGTTTATTAACGTGCCATTTGGTAGTAATAATATCGGCGATATATAGACCGCAGGCCCAAAGGGTACGAGCCTCGACCTCTGGTATATGGTGTATCCATAATTTGTAAGCTCACCTATTGTGGCATTAGGGATAAATGATAACTGACTAATTAATGACGAATTTACGTACTCATTAAATGAAAACTTGAGTATCTGAAGAATCTCTGGGAATGCCGAGCTCGGCCATGAACTTGCATTTGTGCCCTGCCCAACCCACATGGTAAATACGCTAATGCCTGGTAAACCAACCTCATAGTACTCACTAACACTGTTGGTGGCTGGGTTATAACCGTAGTAATAATTCCATAGGTAGTATGGTTCACCATTAAGGGCCGTTAAGTAACCACCTACGGAACTCAACTCCGTTAGTAATTGCGTTAAGCTCTCATTACCTGTCTCGAAGGCAAAAACTACGTAATTAATGCCGTTTATGTCCTCTGTTATTACTATGTACCAATTGGCATACACTGGTTGCGGAGATACGAGGTAAGGCGGGACCTTCAGTATCCACGTAACGCCACCAGTGGCATTAGCGTTTGCCGTGGCATTTAGTAAAACCTCCTGTTGTATCGTGGTTTCAGAGGCATTGGCTATATATAGTGTAAATTCTCTACCTGCCGTTGCGGTCCAAACAGGTGTTACGTTCTCGATTAATAAGTCCTCATGATAAGTTAGTGGGTACTCACTACTTATACCGCTTAGAAATTGTACCGTGGGTCTTGAGTCTGTTAGGTTCATGGTTATTACATATGTTGTGTAGACTACGGGTGTAGGTGCTGGGCCATAAATAATACCTGCGTAGGTAGATAATGAGATTAATATCAATATTATCGTTAGAGATAGTATAAGTATTATCCACTTATTAGTCATCATCACTATTTAATACCGCGCTACAGCTATATATAAGTTTCTAATCATTAAGAGTCACTGAAATTATGAGGCAGAAAGTATTTTAGGGGGTTGTCCTTTAACAAATTGAATGAGTCTAGATTTTCAATTAATACAGCCAATAGGCCAACTTAAGGAACTAGAAAAGTACCCACTGTATGAACCGTTTGCTTACGCTACAATAGTCCAGGACGAGAGGACTGGCGACATAATGTATTACCTCGAGGAGATAACGCTAGACCCAACGGAGCAGCAGGTGTACAAGGAGTTGGTGAGAATAGTTATGCTCGAGCTACCACCGCCTGAAGAGTTAATGAAGATGGGTGATGTAAAGAATTACCTACTTAATGAGTTGAAGAAGATTGTTGGTAGGTACAGGAGACTCTTCAGGAATGTACCACCCTCATCCTTCGCTAAATTCCTCTACTACATGGAGAGGGATTTACTCGGTTATGGACCGATAGATGCGTTGATGAGAGACGAGAATATTGAGGATATTTCATGCGATGGTGTTGGTAGGCCCATCTACGTATTCCACAGGAAGTATGAGTCAATACCGACGAATATCGTGCCAATGACCGACCAAGCCCTTGACGACCTAGTTGTTAAGTTGATACACATGTCGGGTAGCATGTCTCAGTAGCAACCCCAATAGTTGATGCGCAATTACCAGATGGTTCTAGGATTGCCGTTACGTATAGGAGGGAGGTCTCACCAGGCGGTTCTACATTCACGATTAGGAAATTCAGGAAGAACCCACTGACGTTCGCAGAACTCGTCAAGTTCGGCAACATCAGTGCCGAGATAGCGGGTTACTTCTGGGTTATGCTGGATAATGGTAGGTCATTCCTAGTGCTTGGTGTCACGGGCGCAGGTAAGACAAGCTTCCTAAATGCCATGGCAACATTCATTAGGCCTAACATGAAGATAATAACCGTCGAGGAGGTCCCAGAGGTAAACCTACCCCACAAGAACTGGGTCAGGCTAGTCACTAGGCAGAGTTATGGGGCTGAGAAGATAAACGAGATCACACTATTCGACCTAGTCAAGGCAACGCTTAGAATGAGGCCCGACTACCTAATTGTTGGTGAGATTAGGGGTGAGGAGGCGTATGTCCTGTTTCAAGCAGTGAACACGGGCCACAGTGGCATATCTACGATGCATGCTGAGTCCTTCGAGGCAGCGGTTAATAGGCTTACGAGCCACCAATGAACATACCGCCTGCTACATACCTGCCATGAACATATTCGTCATGGTCAAGAGGGTTAAGATTGGTGGTAGGTTGACGAGGAGGGTTACTGAGGTTGGTGAGGTTTACATGGATGGTGACAAGATTAGGTTTAACACTGTGTTAGGTGGAACCCGAGGACTGATACTCATGAGTCATATGTTGGGAAGAGCATCCTTGTTAGGCAGATAAGTGATATGACGGGTAAGGACGTGGATGAAATACTCGGGGAAATAGACACGAGGGCGAAGATTGTCCAGTGGATGGTGGAGAATGAGATCTTTAACTTTGAGGATGTCTCAACATATGTTCAAACATACTACACAAACCCAGATAAAGTACTTAATCAGGTATTTGGAAGGGTGAGCGAGGTTGAAAGCAGTGCTCAGATTTAAGGACCTCAATTCCCTGATTAGATATTTAAATGAGGAACTGAATAAATTATTAATAGCTAAGAAAGTACTTGATGATGAGGTAAGGAGGGATCCTCTCGTGGATATAATCGAGATAGATAAAAACGGTAATATTAACATTAAGAGAGACAGGATATCAGAAGTAATGAAGGGACTAAGTAGTGAGCTTGATAGAAGGATTGAACGCATTAGTTCATTGCTTGAGGAATTAACGAGCGAATTTAATAATTATAATTTCACGGGAATCGTACTTTTAGAATTTAATAATGGAATACCTAGTAGGGTATTACTATCACAACCATTAACCATGGGCGAGGGTTCATGATACCCATAGTACCGGTATTAATAATAATCATAATGATTGGAATGTTAGTACTAGGCTTAATCAGGCCGCCCCTCACCGTGATAATACCATTGCTTGGCATTTACGTAATATTAATGCTGATACCTTACATATTACCTAACTTAGCAATTAATCAATACCTTAGTATTAAGTACATAATGCTTCCAGTAATAGGCTTGGCGATGGGTTATGGAATATCCATATTGATGAGCAGATACATGAATATTGATGTGCGCTCACTATTTGGGCTAGGGCGAAGTAAGGGGAGGGCTGGAAGACCAAGGACTATGAGTAACCAGAGGATTAAGAGACCCGAGATAAAACCTGAGGAATTGGATAAGCTCATTAATGAGTCAATTAATACGTTAAGACTTGGTATATCAATTAATGAAACATTGGGTAGTTGGGTTGAGTATTATGATGGGTGGACTGACGCAATAATAGGTATTTCTAGAAGATTCATGGATATTAGAGAAAGTGCAGATATAATTAGTAAGGAGGCTTTGCTCTTATCAAGAATTAGGCAGTACGAGAGTAAGGCCTTAGCGCTTGGCTTAACGTTAAGGGAGGAGTCAGCCTTCAAGAAACAAAGAAGATCAAATAGTGAAGATAGGTTGGTAGTCTATGCTAGGCCTGAGGAATTAGTTAATGAATTAATGAATGCAACACAGATAATGAGTGTCTATGTTGATGAGCTCGGCGGAATACTTGAGAAACTAATACATGATAATGGGATTTCTCAGTACATATTTAATTCAAGGATGCTGATCCTTTACGTGGATGGAGTACCCAGGAAACTCATAATGATTAATAAGGGCTACTAAGTACCTCCCTCACCCTGCATAATAATCATTATTGGTATTGAATCAACAAGCAACGCAATCACCGGTTGGGCCTTATCAACGTTAAGCAATTCCAGTCTATCGATCACGGACTTTATAATCGCCGACCTCCTCTGTATGTAACCAGCGGCATCATTTATCACGTTCCTCCTCGTATTAGTGCCCGGCTTATAAATAATTCTCAATGAGAACACCTCCGAGGAATCATCGATAAACCTAATATTCTCTGAAACTTCACTTGCCATTGTCATATTACTTTCAGAACCAAGTATTTCATTCCAATTCTGCTTAAGCATGTACATGAACCTATACGAGTTACTCAACTCACTCTTTAATGTACGTATTAATTCATCCAATGATTCAAATTTTTTTAATCTCAATAATCATGAAGAACCACCAATCACCTCCTCAATCTTCCTAAATGGTTCTGGATAGTTTATATCGCTTAATCTAACGATTGTTTCAAAGGTTCTTGAACTGCCACCAATTGTTGAGATTGCTTCATCAACAGTTTTCATAACCCTAGCCAACTCATCAGCCGTTAAACCAATGACACCACTCAGGACACTTGGTATTTCAGTCACTTCCTTAATACTAGGTAAGTGTAGTAATGATGCATTTGACATGTCTGGCAGTGAGTATCCTATTATCACTCAATTGATGAGTCATCAATCATGACTGTATATTCATCACTTATGCCAAGCTTCTCGGCAAACTCTACTGCCTGTTTAATGGACATGAGCATGTCCGTATAATAATTAATGGCATCCTTAATTGCGTTTTTATAGCCATTAGCTGTAAGTACGTAGGTTATCTCAACATCCTCAAACTTAGTAGTTATGTTTGTGTTACCCTTAACATAGGCGGCCTGGGACTTACTTCTTAATTCCCTGATTAACTTATTTGCGAATTCATTATCAGGACTATAGGCATGTATCTCATTAATTATTTGCATTACTTCATTAAGCCTATTACCGAGGTCCAGAATCACATCCCTTAACTTATCACTTTTTAGCACTATCAAGGTCGATCACCACCAGTGATGGTACATCACTAAAGTACCTAACCATGGCTTTAAACTCATAATCCTTAAGCTTACCTAGCCTAATCTCAAGTGCTTCATAAATTGCGTATTCTAGCTTGAGGAATTGAATTGCTTTTGAGAATAACTCCCTATACGCCTCCTTCGATGGTTCTTTATACAGGATTATTGGTATTGAATTCGGTATATCAATGATCATTCTTTCGCTCCTGTCAGGTAAATTAATCTCGCTACTAACCTTACTATATATCTCGTATAGGTTCTTCACATACTCCACAACCCTTTTCTTATTCTCAAGTACCCTCCTGTGTAATTCTCTCAAGTCAATACTTATATCGAGACTGGCGCTCATGGCATTATCACCAGTTTTGTCTTCTTATTGTTATAATCTATCATTATCATTATTGAGGCATTTCTATCCTTAATCTCATTTAAATATTTACTCACCTTCTCGATTTGTCCTACTATATAATTAATGTTGCTTTCTACCGCATTTAATTTATTCAATAACCACATCGAGTGAGGTGCAATATGTATATTCAGTGCATGTGGTATTGCCTGTACCGTTATTACCTGGTGTGATGGTTGAAAGCCGAGCTTCATAAGTTTCTCCTCCATGTTAGCATTTACTTTCAGTTTTTCCTTAATCATACCATAACGTTCCCTTAAGTTTAATAATTGTTCTTTAATTATGTTCAATTTATTTATTGCATCCTCAATCGTACTGAATAATAGCACTAACATTCAGATTCTCATTAATTAGGCTATATTTATTCTTTACTTGGGAAGTTTATGATTAATCCTCATGAAGATTCATAACTAGGTCTCCTCTTTAATCAACCTGGAAATCTCATTTATGGCCTTATTTATATCCTTAATGTCATTACGTATAGCCATTATTTCTGCCATGATTAATGAATTGTCAAGGCATTTAATTAGTAGGTCAGCCCAACTCCTTGAATGGTATATTTGTTTAAGCTTTTTCAGCTCTTCATATTGCTTTTCATCAACTTCAATCACGATTCTCTTCTTGCCATTCTTAGCCATGCACCTAATGGTCTATTAACCAATTTTAAAGCTAATCTACTGGAATTACTTACCTCTTCTTTGCGATTTCGTAACGCTAATCATAAATTCCGGTATTTCAACATACTTTACATAGTACTGAATGAGAGCTTTAACTATTTCTCTGAGCATCAACATGAGCGTCGACTTCCTAACACCAAGCACCTTAGCTGCCTCCCTCCAGGGCCTTGCCTGCAACACCTTACAAATCAGCGTCTCCTCATAGAATTGAGGCAGGACAATATTATCAAGCCCCTTCCTTAGGTAGTACGTCTTCACAAGCTCCGTTATTGCATCCGCCGTATTCTCATACGTCATCGGACCCCACGAATAAGCAACTAAACGCCTAACCTGGGCCTCAGTGAGCCTAGGGCTATACCCAGGATCAAGGGCTTGCCCCCAATCTGTTAGTAGCATCCTAACGACGTCAGGCTCCATGTCATGGAACGGTCCTTGCAATGAGTTGAGAAGTCTCAACCTAAACTCCTTATTTGCATAGACAGCCGCGTCCCTAGCCTTCTCACTTATTGGTTTGACAAGTAGCACACTGTACTCACCACTTATTGGATTTCTTTCAGGGCTTATGTGAACCGGCATGTAGCCATTCTTAATCCAGAAATTCAGTAGTTTGGCATTAACGCCGAAGCCAACACCAACCCAGTCAATACTCCTTTCCCTAGCCTCCTCCTCAATCCTCCTAAGCATCTCCGTGCCAAGGCCCTTGTCCTGAAGCTCGGGGTGTGTGGCAATCCTTATGATTCTCCAACCCTTTAACTTCGCGAAGTCCGTCAAGCCCCAGTACTTAATGAGCCTATCGGGTATTATGTTTCCAGGCAACTTCAAACCCCTCACCACCATGTCAATTAAGTCATCGCTTATGCCGCCCTCCTCAGCGAGCTCCACCGAGACGACGATCTTACCATTACTAAGCGTTAGGGCTCTCACGAAGTGGTGTGGTGCATCCATCATCATGCCCAGGTCATCGGGCTCATTCCTATAGTGGGCCTGCACGTATATGCCAAAGAACTGCCTCAGCCTATCTTCATCCGACAGAAAGAATTCCTTAAGGTCCGGTACTAGGTAGTTAAATTCGTGCTTATTTATTGGTTCGAGATCCTCATCTGTTATTTTAGCGGGCTCCGCATCGAGTAGTAGGGTATCGAATAACCACTGTTCTACTGGGTCGTTAGGCGCATACCTAATTGGCTCCTTAAGCTCGTATTCAATGACCTTGGTATTCTTGTCCTCTCGCAGGTACTTAAGGAACCTAAGACTAAAACCCCTACCTGCACCCTCGTAACCATGTATTGTCGATGCATATATAACCCTGCCAAATCTCTCATGTATTCCGTAAAGCACGGGAAGTGGTATCATAGCCGCCTCATCAACCACGACAATGTCCCTACCCTCCTCACTGAGCATGTCATAAGGCCTTATGTAATCTATGAATATTGATATCCCCACCTTAACCGAGACCACGTGATCACCCCACCGACTTACGTCCACGTCATAATTCAGTGCCCTGAGACCCTTTATGACGAATTCCATTAGTGTCGAGACGTTGCTTGGATTCATAGCCGTCACCGCAAACCTAGCCCTACCCTTAGCCTTCCTGAGCCTATGAGCGAGGGCAGCCAATGCAAGTCCAATGATTGCTGACTTACCCCTACCCCTATCGGCTATTAACACGACATTAACCTTCTTACCCCTTGGTGGTCTCTCCAGTAGTATCTCCATTGACCTGAGGGCCTCGACTTGGTCTTGCGTCTTGGCTAGTTCATAAATGGCCTTGGAAAACCTGATCCTACTCGGTATCTCTATCTCCCTTGGCTTCCAGGCTGGGAATCACCAATGACGGGTTCCTTAATAACCTCATCACGATCAACATTAATTATCAACGCCTTACTCATGCCCATTAATTTATTCCAAAACCTAATCTTCAGGAAGTGCCTAACATCCTCAGGCCTGTACTGGGGTACCAAGAGACTTTGCTGGAACTTCGTTAACTGCTTAACCCACTCATCAAGTGGTGGTACCATGAATACGTAAATTCCACCACCCCTAACAATACCGCCTAACCTACCCACATCGTTAGGCTTAAGGTCATTCAATAAGTCCAGTATTGCGAAGTCCACGGTAACTCCAAGGAGTTCATCAGTCTCCTTATACGGCCTATAATCAACGTTTGCATTTACCCCCTCAATGAACTCCTTAAACTTACCCATCCTCCTCTGGGCGTCTGGGTACTCTGGTTGGTACATGTACAACCCATGTGGTTCCTTAACAATTAACGAGAACTCCCTAAGCACATCCGCCGCATATCTGGCGAGTCTTTCCTCATCAGTACCCACAAGTACCACTAAACTCCTATGGTTCGAAAATAATCCCTCCCTTACCAATCCCTGCAACAGTTCAGTCCAGCCCATATCCTCAGTCCAATCTACCAAATCGGGTTAGGGCTTATAAACATATGCGAATGAAGTTAATCAGTGATTAGGCGCGTTGGTTCTGAGGATGTGATGAGAGACGGGCGAGAAGGATGACTCACCTCCTTGGGAATATTGACCTACAGGACACCTGCCCACTCCTAAGCGAGATCATGAACTCCATATACTCATCATAGACATCCCTAATCCACATATTAATGCCCCTGAAGTACGCAGGCTCGGTATTCACTAACTCAAGCAACTCATCCCTACTTAACTTATTAACGTAATAACAAGGATCCTTTAGTAATAGTACCTACGGTATTCCCTAGCCATGACCTCACTCACCGGCGTGCCATATTCGTAATCCACATACTTAATCAGCGGCTCAATATTGCTCAATGATATATTGTTTACAAAGCCCCTACGCACCCACTCATCAACAACCGCATAGAAATACTTAATGAGGTCATCGAGGTACGGACGCCCATTATTGAAGTACATGAGGACTATTGGATGATTAAGCCAGCCGGTTTTACCATCCCTAAGTATACCAAGCTTCCTAAGTATTGCAAGTATTACCTGCTTAGTCTCAACTCTTTGCTTACCAAGCCTTAAGTTATCCAGGAACTCAGCCGATCTCCCATGATTAATATACGGCTTGTACACTTGCATTAAGTCGTAATGATAAATGAGGAGTTAAAATAAGGTTCCCTTAATTATTCATGATTAGTAATGAGGAATAGCGAAGGTAGTATTTAAAAATGCGGCGTTTCCTTAGGTCACGTATGCTAACGAATAGCGCCAAATTACAAATGTATAATTTAATGCGATTATATGAGGATAATCTATTTATGAAGGGATTCATGATAGGTGATGAACCATGAATATACCAATACATAGTGACCCCGTTTTAATAGTGTCATTAGCCTTACCCTTCGTAGCCTCAATAATAGCTGGAGCAATAGGTAGGAAGTTTAGTAGGGCTGCCATGATCATTACTTCAATATCCTTTGCGCCTCTCTTCGTATATGCATCGTACTTACTATCACTTGGTGAGGTTTACTTAGTACCCCTCGGTTCTTTACCAAGGCCAATAGGTATGGTGTATTTAATAAGTGATGGGCTTAGTAACGCCTTCGGCTTAGCAATAGCCCTTGTTGGGATAGCTCTAGAGATTGCTTCTTATCCATACATGAAGCATAGATTTCATGTTTTAGAACTACCTGAACAATTCGATGTATATTACTTACTCTTCACATTATGTGCCGCAAGCATGGAATTACTAATATATGCATATAACCTATTATTAATGTACATAGCCCTTGAGGTATCGTTAATAACACCTGTCATACTAATCTACTACTACGGCTATGACACCCAGGGAAAGACTAGGCGCTGGATAGCCCTACTATACTTCGTATACGGAATGCTAGCGAGTACTCTATTCCTGATAGGCGCTGTCATGGTTGCTTTAGAGAACAACACAATGGACCTAGCCACGATAAGGAGCATATCACTCATAGCGTGGGCATTAATGTTCATTGGATTACTAATTAAGTTACCAAGCTTTGGCCCGCACGTATGGATACCCTGGGTCCATGGCTCCCACCCAACACCAGTTGCAGCTTTAATATCGGGTCTCGTAGGATTGATGGCCTATGTATTGGCGAGGCTATACATTATATCTCCATACTTCATAAATGAATTCAGACTGCCAATACTTGTTTATGCAATAATTGGTGGTATTATAATAAGCCTTGGCGTAATTAGGCATCAATACCACTATAAGTGGTTGTTGGCGTATTCAACGGCCGCAAACTCCACGTACCTACTCATAGGACTGGCACTGGTTCTTATGGAATACTTGGGCTAACCATGCACTACATATCGCATTTATTCGGTAAAACCGTGCTCTTCATGACCGCAGCCTCGATAATTGTTTATTACGAGAAATTTGACATAAGGGAAATGGGTGGGCTTCAGACATACATGCCCTCGGTTGGCGCGGCGGCAGTGCTTGGTTGGATGGCGCTTTCAGGTGTACTAACCCTATCGCTGCTTGCTGAGTTTTATCTATTTCTTGGACTTGTGGATGCCATATTACCATCATACCCATTGTGGGTATTCATAGGGCTTGCTATTGGTTTAGCCACCATATTCATCCTAACTGGGTATTACGGCTTTTGGACCCTTAAGCAGGTATTCTATGGACAGCCCAGGAGCAGCTATCAAAAGGTTAATGTTGATCCCAAGCTAGTGGTACCACTATACGTACTTGGTCTAGCGGCGATAATACTTTTATTCCCACCAGCGTCCACATACCTCGTGCATTCAATATTAACAGGTATTAGCGTGATAATGGGGTGATACCATGCTCTCGAACCTACTAGGTGAATTAATGGGATTAATGCTGTTATCACCTATAGTACTTGCGGCGCCGATAGCCATTTATTGGTTGTTTAACCAGGACCCAAGGAGGGCTAGGCCTCTGGCTTACCTGGCGGTTATTGGGCTTGGCATATCCGCGGCAATAGCCACATACGTAGAGGTTGCGTTTCCGTGGAGGACCATAGCCTATAACATGCCGTGGATGATCCTACCAACTTTAAACGGTAGTATTACCATATACGTGTCATTCATAGTAAACTTCCTTAGTCGAAACATGGGACTATTAACCGCCTGGTTGGCCTTCATAATTGGTGTTTACAGCCTTGATTACTTAGCCAATGACTATAGGCTTGGCTGGTTCTGGTTCTTCTACAACCTTTTCGCTGCATCGATGCTACTCACGGTATATGCCAACGACTTATTGTTCATGTTCATTGGGTGGGAGGGCCTTGGCTTTAGTTCATGGGCATTAATAGGGCATTGGTATAAGGATGATGATGAGCTTTCCTACGTTGGTAGGCTCGGTGATAAGCTAATCCTAAACAAACCAGCCTGGACAACACCGTCCTATGCGGCGTATAGAGCGATAGCACGATAAGGTTTGGCGATATGCCCATGCTCGGCGCAATAGCGGCAATAGGCTTACTAGGTGGTTCCTTGATGCTAACACCCGTAAATGGCGTTTCAACCATAAACTGGGCGCGCATAGTATCAACTTTGGGTGTTGGTGGCACTGTAGCCTATTACTAGCGTTCATGCTTGGCCCATTCACTAAGAGCGCTCAGTTCCCATTCAATGATTGGTTACTCACAGCGATGACAGGCCCTACTTCCGTCTCAGCACTACTCCACTCAGCAACAATGGTTGCTGCAGGAGTCTATATATTCATGAGGTTAACAGAGTCATTGTATGCAGCGCATGTAATTAATAACCTTGGTGTTGAGATCATGTACCTCGTTACCGTATACATAGGGCTCCTGACAGCCCTGCTTGGCGCCTTATTCGCAACAATGATTGATGAGAGGAAGGTCATACTTGCTGGGTCCACAATGTCCTCACTGGGCTTCATGATGGGCGTTACGGCATTAACACCATTCATACCTCAGGTGGTTAATATCGGTGAATATGTAGTTCCATTAGCCGTATTAGTTGCATTTGCATACTTAATAGTGCATGCATTATCAAAGGCAACGTTATTCCTAGTGAGCGGGCACCTAATACATGTGACCCACACGAGGTTCAACATGGGTAACCTGGAACTTGGTAGGAGGATGAAGCTTGCCTTTTACGCCACGTTAGCGGCTGCCATATCCCTTGGCGGTGTACCACCACTTGCTGGCTACTGGATCCACGCGGCGATGGATGAGGTTGCTACGGAGACTATATCGGTGGTTGGCTATGGCGCGTATATATTAATGCTGCTAGCGAGCTTGGCCTACGTGGCCTTCCTGGCCAGGTTCACCTCCTTAAACTTCATTAAGGGTGAGGCGCCGCATACCCATGAGGAGCATGGGAAGTACCCATTGATGGTCGCAGCCTACACAATAACAGGTACCGCCGCACTGGCGGCTCTGGCAATACCCTTCGTGTTAACGCCGCATGTATTCATAGAGGCTGGTGTGGACCCAATAGTCATTGCCATAGGTGTTGTGTTGTGGATAATATTCGTAGTCGCATTACTTAAGCCCAGGTTGGTAATTTAGGATTAATAACCAAGATATTTGAGAGGAGGTATTACATACAGGCCTTTATGGATGTGGTTTTGGCAGGGTTTGGTTCCATACTAACATTGGTTGCCTTCTACATATATAAAGGCATTGACATATTCTTCAACTTCATCATACCCGACGCCACGACGGCATTATCAAGGTATATAAGG
Source organism: Vulcanisaeta sp. JCM 14467 (assembly GCF_001316245.1). Classification (GTDB taxonomy): domain Archaea; phylum Thermoproteota; class Thermoprotei; order Thermoproteales; family Thermocladiaceae; genus Vulcanisaeta. Next base: position 51,956 of record NZ_BBDM01000001.1, read on the forward strand.
GCAATACAGAGGGGTTACCTAAGGACTTACCTCGAGATGCTTCTTGTAACATTAGCCGTGGTAATACTAATAATACTAATAATAATTGCGCTGCTTTGATAATGTTAAATCCCTTAAATAAATTACTTCTTCATTACCTGTTTTAAATACTCATTCTTCACGTAAAGTATTAACTTAGGTAGGTCAATACCCATTGGACACACCTCCTTACAATTACCAGAGTGTGTACAGAGCATTGCTGCAGGGCCGGCTCCATTATGCCCCTAGTCACCGCAGTCCATGGAATACCCATAGGGCCCGTGTATGGTGGCTTACCAAACCTAGGCCTATAGCCCAATAGGTTGGGCAGTGCATGCTGCACCTGCCACACCTTATGCAGAGTAGTATCTCCCAAAGCACTGGATCCTTGGCGGCCTTCCTCCTCCCATTATCAACGAGTACCATATAGAATTCCTTAGGTCCCTGGGCAGGCGACACCCTATACATCTCGACATCCGCAGTGCTACTGGGCCCAGCGGTTAAGTTTACATACGTTGGTGGGTAAAGCCCTGCATATGCCGCCTGCACCAGGGTCTCAATCATTGCGTGGTATAGTGTCGGCACGATCTTCTCAATGCCATCATAGACGATGTGCACAGAGGGTAATACGCTCGTCATCCTTATGTTACCCTCATTCTCAACAAGCAGTACTGCGCCCGTGTCTGCAGCTATTGCATTCGCACCCGTAATACCCACGTTAGCCCTAAGGAACTTCTCCCTAAGGAACTCCCTAGCCCTCTGGGCAATGGCTACTGGGTCTGGCGGTATATCAATTCTAAGTCTCTCCTTCATGACCTGGGCAATCCTCTCCTTAGTCATGTGCAGGGCTGGTGCCAGTATGTGGCTTGGTTCCTCATTGGCTATTTGCACCAAGAACTCTCCAAGATCGGTCTCCCAAACCTCATTACCCAATTTCTCCAGGTAGGGTCTAAGCCCTGTTTCCGAGGCAACATTGTTCTTACTCATGACGATGACCTTACCACTACCAACTATCTTACCAACTATTTCCTTAGCCTCATCAGGTGTTTCCGCCAGGTAAAACCTACCGCCAATTCTCTCGACAGACTTTTTCGTTAAGTCTATGTAATAATCAAAGTTCCTAATTACCTCCTCCTTAGCCTTCCTAAGTTCCTTAGCAAGATCCAGTAAGTATGGGTGTCTCTTTAGTATGTCGAAGACGGATGGTATGTTTGACGCCTTAGCCCTATTTATGGCTATATCCCAATTCGGAGGTGCCAGAGACTCCATATAAGTAGCCACATACTGTTGTATATTTAAATATGAAATCTAACCGCTGTACTTATCTACCATACTTTAAATGCCATAGTTTCATAACATCATCCTCGATGAACTCATGAACCTCACTAATAATACCTGAATTGCTAATTAGCTCAACACCAGTCTCACCCTTAACCACCTCGCCAATGACAGAGTAATTAATGCCCAACGTATTTAATCTATTAATGGCAGACTGTACGTGATCCCTCGGTATAGTGGCTATCAGCATTCCGGAGCTTAATGACCTGAGTGGGTCTATACCCAATGTACTGAATATCTGCTTGGTTTCGGGTAGGGTGGGGACCCTATCAACATTAATCCTCAACCTAACACCACTTGCTTCAGCAATCTCGAGAAGACCCTGGAGTAGTCCTCCCTCTGTTGGATCATGCATTGAACTTGCAATATCAGCGAGACTAAGAGCCTCCCTGACAACACTTATCTCCTTAAGTAAATTCCTTGACCTATTAAGAACCTCCTTAGGAACGCCCCTACTCATTAACTCGTCCCTAAAATCGCTTGCCAACACCGCGGTGCCCTCAAGGGCTACGTACTTCGTCACAAGGACTAGATCACCCGGCTTAGCCCCTGAGGTGGTTACGTAGTGATCCCCAATGCCTATGGCTGTTGTTGATGCAATAACCCTATCAATACCCGGCGTGTACTCGGTATGACCACCAATCAAAGACCCTCCTAACTCAATAAGTGCCCTATTAACATCCTCCATAATGACCCTAACGCCATCCTCACCAATATCCCGTGGTAGTAATAGTTAGTAAGAACCACCTTGGCTTAACACCCCTAACTGCTATGTCATTAGCCACAATGTTTATCGCAAACCAGCCAATACCCTCTACAGCGCCTGTTATTGGGTCCGTATGCATCACCAGGTACTTATCGCCAACCCTCACAATGGCGGCATCCTCACCAACCCTAGGCCCAACAATCACATCCGCATCCTCAACACCCAGGTGGGTGAATACGATCCTCCTCAGGACATCATTGCTCAACTTAACCATTATCCAGCGGGCGTGTTAAGGGCATTTAAGGGTTCAGGTAGGGACTAAGGTAAGATTAATATAACTAGGTAACGTGCGGTTAAGCGTGACTACTCCTAGGGAGATTTATGAGAGATCCCTCGAGGCGCTTAAGGTCATTAAAGACGCACAGTCGAAGGGCTTAATGCATAGGACTCCGTTGATTAGGTCTGAAACAATAAGCAGCCTGGCTGGCGCAAACGTGTGGCTTAAGCTCGAGTCCCTACAAAAGACTGGCTCCTTCAAGGTTAGAGGCGCCTACTTCGCAATTAATAATGCCGTTAATAGGCTTGGCATTAAGCACGTGGTAACGGCATCAGCGGGCAATCACGCACAGGGAGTTGCTTACTCGGCAAGCCTAATGGGTATTAAGGCTACGGTGGTCATGCCCCAATTTACTCCCTGGATTAAGATAGCTAGGACTAGGAGGTATGGCGCTGAGGTGATACTCCATGGTGAGTCCTATAGTGAGGCTGAGGATTATGCCACGAAGCTTGCGAAGGAGTTGGGCGCATACTACGTGCATGCCTATAACGACCCAGACGTAATAGCTGGCCAGGGAACCATAGGTTTTGAGATCCTTGAGGATCTGAGTAATGTGGATTATGTAATTGTGCCGGTGGGTGGTGGCGGGCTCATTTCGGGTATAGCTCCGTGGTTAAGACGGTTAACCCAAGGGTTAAGGTCATCGGTGTGCAAAGCGAGGGTGCCCCTGGGGCTTACATGAGTCTTAAGAGCGGTAGGATAATCACGATCGAGAAGGTGGATACAATAGCCGATGGCATAGCCGTTAAGAGGATTGGCGACCTAACCTTCAAATTAATGAGTGAGTTACTAGATGATATAGTGCTGGTTAATGATCTCGAGATCGCCAAGGCAATACTCACGATCGCCGAGAGCGTGAAGGTAATAGCCGAGGGAGCCGGTGCAGCCAGCGTGGCTGCCCTAATCAGTGATAAGGTTAAGGTTAGCGGTAACGTAGTCGCCATAGTGAGCGGTGGTAATATTGACATGAACATGCTCTTCAGGGTCATTAGTAAGGCGCTCGCCCTCGAGGGTAGGATCGTGAAGATAACAGGCCTACTCCCGGACAGGCCGGGCATGCTCGGTAAGGTAACCTCAACATTGGGTGAGCTAGGCGTTAACGTACTTGATGTTTTCCACGAGAGGTATGACCCAACAATAACGCCAGGCTATGCCGAGGTCTCATTCATAGTTGAGCTACCGCCCGAGGAGGGTGCTGCGAACAAGGTCATTAATAGGCTTAGGGAGCTTGGCTTTAACTTCAGTATTGAAAGACCATAATACTTTAAAGCGCACGCCTTAATTCTCTAGCGATGACTAGGACGATAATATTTACCGAGAAGGCGCCAAAGCCGATAGGCCCCTACTCGCAGGCGGTGGGTGTTGGTAATTTCCTTTTCGTTAGTGGTCAAATACCCATTGACCCATCCACTGGTCAGTTGGTTAAGGGTGGTGTTAGGGAACAGACCGAGAGGGTTCTCGAGAATGTAAAGGCTATTCTTGAGGCGGCTGGCTTCTCGTTGAGTAATGTTGCCTGGGTATTCGTGGCACTTAAGGACTTGAGTAAGTTCTCGGAGTTTAACGAGGTTTACTCGAGGTACTTTAAGGAAAATCCACCTGCGCGCATGACGGTTGAGGTGAGTAACTTACCTGGTGGTGCTTTGGTGGAGATATCCGTTATTGCCGTTAAGGACTAGGATAAATGCCCGATTAAATTAAATGGTTAACATGGTAATTCATATGCATTATCCTTATAACGGTTGGGCAATTAATTAGTGCTGCCTTGGTAAGTAATTCAATGGTTAGGTTTGGTAGGAGTTACGTGACCGTATCGGAAATAGCCCAGCAATTATTTTGCGAATATAAGCTGCACCTGTCTGTGATTGAGGGTAGGATTCAGACACCTGCCATGGAGATGGGGATAATAATACATGATGAGGTGTTTAGAGGGAGGAGGGTTAATGAGGAGGAGTTCATTAACGCCATTAGGAGTAATGAGGTTGTTATTGCAACGCTGCCACTAGTAGCCAGTATAGGTGGCGTTAATATAATTGGCATACCCGACGCGGTAGTATTCATGGGGGGTGTTGCTAGAGCGGTCATTGAGTTAAAGACGAGCAATAAATGGTTAGATAGGTTATTCGATAGTGAGCATGTCCAGGCACAGCTATATGCGTACTTAATAAGCAGGTTGGGCTTGGGCGTTAACCCACTCGTCATGGTAATAAAGGTGAAGCGTGACGTGGGCATTACGGATAAGTTGCGCAGGAACATGTTTTCAACGGCCATTAAATACTTAACAAGCATTGCGGAGTTACCTGCCAGGGTTAGGTTTAGGGATTTCGTAATATACATTAGTGAATTCGATAAGTCAATAGAGGTTCATTTAAAGTGGGCCCTGGATTATTGGCTAATGCATAGGGAGCCTAAGGCGATGCCGTCAATTGGTAAGTGCGCGGTGTGTGAGTTTAATGATAGGTGCCCGTTCAGGGCCTACAACCCTAACCCCAATGCGATTAATCCTTAATTTGAACGTGCCTACCCTCAACAACCTCGTTATACCTCTGCGTTCTTTTCAAGCCCATGCGCCTTAACATGGATAGTACCTGGTCTATGTATTTATTTACCTCATCCTCATTCAATCCTCTATCCCTAATAATCACCTCCATGACCCTAGCATAGCTCTTATACTCCTCATTCAATTTTCTCCAGGGCACGCCCTTCAATGACTGCATTAGTCTCTCATTGACCGGTAATAACTTCTTGATCATTAGGAATGAGATTATTGGATAACCAACGTAGCCCCTATGCACGGTACCATTATCAGTACTATCAACCTCCCTCCTGGAAACATCCACATAGACCTTATACATCCTCGTACCATCCGAGGACCTAACCACCGCCTCCTTATCATTAATTACCTCAACCCTACCATCAGCAAGTGCACCAAGTGCCTCTAGCACCTTGATCCTGGGCGGTGTTTTTAGGTAGGTGGAACTCACGTGATTAACTCACTGGCTCTTTTTTTTAAGTCATTTTAATAACCTGATTAAAAATTAAATTGGCTAGGTAATACCGAATCTTACATGGGGTTTAAGGAGACGAAGACCGTCGACCAGGTACTCAATGAGGTCATTAAGTACACTAGGCATGTACCTAGGGTAGTTGAGGTAACAATAAGTGAGGCTCTCAATAAGTACCTTGCCGAGGACGTAACGGCTAGGTTTGACGTGCCTGGTTTCAATAGGTCTGCTGTTGATGGATACGCCGTGAGGAGTATTGACACGTTTGGTGCCTCACCAACAAACCCAATAATGCTTAGGGTCGTGGGCTTCATGGCTGTTGGTGACGACCCAAGTAAGTACTCATTAAATCCAGGTGAGGCAGTTGAGATAAGCACGGGTGCGCCATTGCCGCTCAATGCCGATGCGGTGGTCATGTACGAGGATACTCGTAGATCTGGTGACTACGTTGAAATACTAAAGCCTGTACCACCAATGGGTAATGTGTCGAGGAGGGGCGAGGATGTCAAGGCGAATGAGGTCATGTATAGGAGGGGCATGAAGATACTTCCCTGGGATTTAGGCGTACTGGCGTCGATGGGTGTTTACAGGGTTAAGGTGTTCTCACCAAGGGTGGCGATAATAAGTACGGGTAATGAACTCGTCGAGGTCACAGACACGCCAGCCAGCGGACCACCGCCTGGCAGGGTCATTAATAGCTCGAGGTTCGTCATTGAAGGATTGCTTAAGTCCCTTGGTTGTGAACCGAATTACCTAGGCATTGTGGGTGATGATGAGGATAGGATTGCGAAGGTCGTCGGCGACGCGCTTAGGGATCACGATGCCGTGATCACGACTGGCGGCGTGTCGGTGGGCAAGGTCGACTACACCATAAGGGCTGTGTCTAGGTTGAACCCTGAGTACTTGAACCACGGATTATCAATTAGGCCAGGTAGGCCGAATAGCATTGCCGTTGTTAATGGCAAGCCCGTATTCATGCTTAGCGGCTTCCCTGTGGCCGCCGCGACAGGATTTGACGTCCTTGTTAGACCAGTGCTCCTTTACATGATGGGCGCCGCTGATGATCCTAAATCAGTCATTAGGGGTGTATTGATTAGGAGGGTTTCGACACCAGTTAATACCAGGTCCTTCGTTAGGGTTAGGGCCTATTTAGGTAGGGATGGTAGGGTTTATATTGAGCCTCTGGCATTGACGGGTAGTGGGGTACTTAGTACGTTGGTTAGGGGTAATGGTATCTTAGTGGTTCCTGAGAATAGGGAGGGGTTTGATGAGGGTGATGAGGTCGAGGTCGCGTTAATTAGGCCGTTGTTTACGGAGGGTCCATGATGAGGATAGCTTTTTAACCCACCTAACCAGCCCTTCCCTTTGAAGGCAATGTCTTCTTCAATTCCTGAATACTTGAGACAGTCGGTTAAGGTTAAGGAGGTGGTTAATGGGGTTGAGGTTAATTCATTCAAGGTTCCTCCGCACAAGTTCTTCGTCAATGAGGAACTCACTTACTTAACCTTACCCCTGAATGTGGATGAGAAGGTCTTGGTGAATAAGATAAATGAGCTGAAGCTCGGTAGGAAGACGATTGAGAAATTATACGCAATAAGGCTTGATGTAGAGCCCTGGAAGTACAGTGAACTTGAGCTGCCGGACCTACTTAATAATGAGGTTGATGGGTCGTCGACAGAGGGGAGGAGTAATGTATTTTACTCAGCCTATATCCACATAAATGGTATTGAGAACTTCCTCAAGATTGTCGCGTTTAAGTACGTGAGTTATGTGGAGGTCGATATCATTAGGCTCGCAGGTTATAAGGGCGTGGTAAGGTACCTCATACACTTCTAAATCCTAATCCTGAAAATCCTCAGCCTGGGGATTTAAGTCGAGACCGAATGCCATGCCGAACCTCCTCTTCGTCTGTATCCTCAGTTTATTCACGGCGGCCATGGCATATTCAAGGAATTGGTCCTCACCGAAATTGGCATATTCATGAGCGAGCCAAAGCAGCTTATTGTAGTGTATGGGGTCCCTGTACATGTTTATGAGCAGGTTCAGGTGATCGCTGATGTCGATTTTGTCATAAAATAGTTTCCAGGGAACTCCCTGGTTAAACATTGGCCAGTCGTAGTATGGTATCTCCACTGCTATTGGGGTGTCGCTCTCGTGGAATTTAACGTACATCATTATTACCCTTGGGAAGTTCATCAACACTTTCCTAACCCTATTCAATTCCTCATCAACGTTTAGGATACCATAGTCATCAACAGTCCTTAATCCCTCGCTATCCTCAATCCTATCCTTAATGAATCTCAGGAGGTTGTCTATCTGCGTTAGTGACTTATGGTTGAGGTACGCGTCCATGGCGCCGACTAATAACTTCCTGGTCATACCAACCCTAACACCCCTCATCCTAGCCAATTCCTCCAGAAGCGTTACATCAGATATTGACTGACTGAGCACCATCCTAATGCCGAACCTTATCAAGTCCCTGTGAGCCCCATTATAGTTCTTAGCTAGTGATATCAACTTATTCCTATAATTCCTAATCCACACAATACTATACCAGTCAATACCCCTATTAAGTATGTCAAGCAACTCCTTACTAACATTTATGAACGGCGCATCACTGAGTATGATCTCCTTAAGGGCCTTAAACAATATGTAGTCCTTAAAAATCTTTAATTTAGAGTCCTTAGTCACAAAGATCACGTTCACACCTAAGTCTCTAGCCTTATCGATCACGTTGTATAGGCTTTCCAAGGCCCTTATCACCTCAGGTATGTAGTATAGGTCGAGGAACCCCTTCGTTAGGATCAATTCGTGGATCAATGCAGTAACCTTAGCGTATAAGCTACCATCAAGCAGCAGGAAGTTATACTTACCACTTTCTACGGCCCTTAATGCAACTTCGCTCTCTATGTACGATAATAATACCCACTTGATGGTCGGCGTGAACACAGGTACCCAGTTAACAATAACGTCTCTAACCGGTTGCTCACCAATATTATTGACGGCAATCGCCCTCGCAATAACTATAGCACTACCATCCCTAAGCTCAAGCTCCCTGACACCACCATCAACGGCAACAGCCTTAACACCGTTAAATTTATGAGGTGTAGAGGGTGGTCTCCAAAGATCCTTCGCATCACTTGCATCTATTATTTTACTTAATATACCATGCATCGTGTTGACCCTTCTCAATCTATGATCACTATTTAACTCCATTAAACGCTTATAGTAAATGTCATAAAATATGTCGGCCACTGAATCATTAATGAATCATCGTTATAATAGTTTTTGTTTACCCATATACTACTGGGTTCAGCGTTAGTTTTAGTGATGTTTAGGTAAACATTTATTAATAGGGCTTGTGTTTAATGCCCGGTAATGGGTTATGAATTTAAGATACGTAATAATCGCCGTGGTTATAGTAGTCGTGGTAATAATAGGCGTGGTCTTTGCGTGGCACTTGATTTATAAGCCATCCGGACCAAGCTTTAATGAATTATTTACATACACGAATACTAACACATACACAGCTAATTACAATTACTATATCTATTCAAACATAGCTGGGCAGGTAAGTACTGAGGATTACACCTTCACATACAGCCAGAGGGGGGTTGCGGATAGTACATAGTAGTCACCACAACCAGTGCTCCACAAATGAGCCTGTACATAGTGACCACGCAGTTAAGTAATGGAACCATGATTCAATGCATAGCTGAGCCACTATACGCTGGTTGTACACCCACGAACCAAACATTTAACCTAGTATACTTGGCGCTCCCCATAGTTAATTCATCATCATTCACATTAATCAGTACGCAGAAAATACTTGGCTATAACGCTACTGTTACATATCGAGGAACACCACAATGCTAGGTAATGTGATGCCAAGCGCTATCCAGGCAGGTCTCGGCTCAGTACCTGTAAATGTAACAAGCGAGGTCTGCATGACGCAGGATGGAGTACCACTTCTGATAAGGTTAAGCGTGTTTACGATATTGAGCATTAGTGGATACTCAGCACCCATAAACATAACCCAGTCATTACAGGCAATTAGTGTTCAAGATGGTGTTTACCTAAGTAGTAACGCAACGACATTGCTCAAGTCGCTAGGTATTAATGAGACAGGATGAAGAATTTATTGTGAATCGCTATTAATTTAAAAAGGGAATAATTGCTAATCACGATACCGTGAGCGCACCTAATATTGAAATATTCGTGCACCCAACATGCAGTACATGCCATACGTTAATTAGACTACTGAGACAGTGGGGCTACCTAGACAGGGTTAGGATAATTGACACGTCTAAGGACCCCTACACCGCAATGGAGAGAGGCGTTAGGTCTGTGCCGAGCATATTCATTAATGGCGAGTTAGTATTTGCTGGCGTCGTCGATTTTAAGAGACTTAAGGTCTTACTTGATGGTGAGTATTCAAGCAATAGGTTTGAGGGTGATCTGGATGAGCTTGAGGAGAGGTTCTTCAGGGGAGTCCTTGATAGTGTGGCGACTGCGCTGTGGCTTTATGTGAATGAGGATTGCGATGCCTTCCTCAGGGATAGGGAATTCACAATGGCGATAATGAACATAACCGTGTATAGTAATCGTGATGAGGCATATAATGAGTTACGTAAGTACTTGAGCGATGGTAATGCCTGTAGGGAGTTCATAAGGAGGAGAGAGGATAAGTTCCTGGCCGTGATAACGAAGAATTTCGCCAGAGAGATTTATTGGCTACATGGTAAGTTCCTCGGTTGGGACGAGGTTTCTAAACTATACAGTAGGGAGGTCATTGCCCATTGGATGATAGTACGCAGCGCCCTTGGTAGGGTTGGCCTTAGGGTGTACCCAATTAGTAATGAGAGGTTTAGGGAGAAGGTTGAGAGGGTTTATGAGTACATGAGCCACACCTTTGATGATTACATGAGGCAAGTGATTGAGGAGCAGACAAACATATTCAGCGACTCAGAGTACATAGAGGTTATTGATAACGCCATAAAAAGCATTAAGAATGCCCAATAATCTAACCTCATGAGTACATGGATAGGGTAGTAATACTCGATGGCTACACGGATGAGCCAGCTGGGCTTGGAGTACCACCGTACCTAGATGTTTATCCACGCTACGTGGCTGGTGCAGTATGGAGTGTCGATAGGTCCATAGACGTTAAGTACTTCACAATCGATCAGGCCAGGGCTAATTGGGCGGATTTCGTCAAAGTGACTAACGAGGCTAGATTACTTGTGGTCATAGCCGGCATTGTAACGCCCGGTAAGTACCTTGGTGGCGAGCCGATAAAGCTCGAGGAGATAGAGAAGGTCGCAAACGTAGTCACACAGCCAATTAAGATCCTTGGTGGCCCAGTGGCTAGGTTCGGCTATGGCTCCGCGGGGGGCACGGTGGCAATACCGAGGAGCAGATTCCAGAGGTATTATGACCTAGTGGTCACTGGCGATGTTGATCTGGTGGTTTATGAGTTGTTGAGAAATAACTACCAATCATCAAAGGTCTCGCCAGCTCTGGTACACATTGATTACTCATTGATTAACCAATTCGCGGTATTAGGTGCGGGCATAGTCACCCAGCACCCGAATTACGGTAAGAACTTAATAATTGAACTCGAGACGTACAAGTCCTGCCCAAGGTACATAACCAGCGGCTGCTCCTTCTGCGCCACCGTTAGATACGGCCCAGTTAAGTATAGGGATGCCAGGGCAATCATCGAGGAGGTCAGGGCTTTGTACAACCTCGGGGTTAGGCACTTCAGGCTTGGCAGACAAGCCGATTTCTACACGTATATGGCCCATGACACGGGCAAGCTAGAGTATCCAAGGCCAAACCCTGAGCTATAAAGAACCTACTCGCCGGTATAAGGAATGTGGCGCCGGAATTGGAGACCCTCCACATTGATAATGTAAATCCAGGCACTATCTACCACTGGCCCAGAGAGAGTATTGAAGTTACGAAGATACTTATGAAGTACCACACGCCGGGTGACGTGGCGGCCATGGGTGTTGAAACCGCAGACCCAAGGGTTGTTAAGTTGAACAACCTCAAGGTAATGCCTGACGAGGCGTACTTCGCGATTAGGACAATCAGTGAGTTAGGTAGGGCTAGGGGCTGGAATGGTATGCCGGAGTTGCTGCCGGGCATTAACTTCGTCATTGGGCTACCCGGCGAGACTAGGGAGACCTTTAGGTTGAACATTGAATTCCTCAAGAGATTACTCAATGATGATGTTTGGGTTAGGAGGGTCAATATTAGGCAGGTACTTGTACTACAACCAACGCCCCTATGGAGCCAGGCGGATGACATTAGGCAGTTACTTAGACCATAGGAAGTACTTCCTGGCCTTCAAGTACTGGGTCAGGAGGTACTTCGACCATGAGGTGCTGAGGAGGATCGTACCCAAAGGCACGGTGTTAAGGAAGGTATACACGGAGACTCATTACGGTAACGGCACGTACGCCAGGCAGGTAGGTTCATACCCACTACTCATCTACATACCCGCCAGGCTCGAGCTTGGTAGGTGGATTGACGTGGTCGTTTCTGAGCATGGCTTTAGGTCGGTGATTGGCGTGCCCTACCCAGTCAGCGTCAATGAGGCGCCAAAGCGATTACTCAAGTACGTACCAAGCATGAGCAGGGACGTGCTGAATAGGATAATTGCGTCAAGGCCGATAAGGAGTTATGAGCAGTTGAAGAGTATAATAGGTAGTAATCAGGAATTAAGTAGGTACCTGGTATTATAAATCCTTACTAAACCAACAGTTATACAGTTATAAAGGGTCTTATGCTAAATAAATTAAGGAATGCGTGAGGAGGCGGAGCAGTGTTCAAGGAGGCAATCAAGGAGCTCGAATTAGCACGGCACCTACTTGAAATAGGCTACCTAAATTATGCAGCATTTCACTCACATCAAGCTGTCGAGAAGGCATTGAGGGCGTTAGTAATAGCAAGGCTTAGAATGTTACCGCCAAAGACCCATAACCTACTGGAACTGGCTGAGAAATTGAGAAATGGTGGTATTGCGATTAATGACGTGCTTGATGACCTTAGGGATCTAAACCCGCACTACCTAGTTGCCCGTTACCCAGATGCTGCCAATGGCGTGCCCAGTGAGGTTTACTCAAGGAGGGAGGCCGAGCATTGTGTAGAGTCTGCATCTAGGGTGATTGAATGGGTGAGGAGGTTATTAATGAGTTAAGGAGGTACATTCAATGCCTAGTTGAGCATGGTCGTAGGATTAACTCAGTCGTACTTTTCGGCTCACGGGCAAGGGGTGACTGGTTAATTGATAGTGATGTTGATTTGCTGATCATAATCCCGAGGTCCGAAAGGGGCTTCCTTGAGCGGGTTCGTGATTTCACAATCTGTTGGAACTCGGAAATTGCCCTCGAGGTCTTCCCATATACTATTGATGAAGTTAGGAGGTTAATGAATAGGGGCTCCATTGCATTGTACGATGCGTTGGATTACGGCATAGTGATTTATGATGACGGTACCTTTGGGAAGTTGAGAGAAGTATTCAGGAAGGCTGTCAATGAAGGGGTGATTAGGAGGGTTAATGTTGGTGGACGATGCCGGAGAAACCCCTGTTATAACCGTTACAGTAATGAGAACGAATAATCGTATTAGACCTAGGGGACCTCAAACGTAATGCTTTCATAATTGCCAACCCTGAGGCCCTTCTTGACCATTAGTCTCAGTATGTTTCCATTACCCATTATTGATCCCTCACCGGCAAACTCATAATCAAGTATTTTGAAGCCAGGCGGGAATAGCCAAACAATCTCATAATCATACTCAGCCACCTCCTCCTCATAGTAATCCTCATACTTATTAACACCACGCTTAAGGTTGCCCTTGAAGTAAATGTAGAACTCTAGGTATGGCCTATCGAATGAGCCCTAAAGCCGAGGCTAATATCGACAACCCTAGCCCTGACGACCTCGCCGTTTATCTTTATGGTCTCCTCATCGAGAAAACCCTGCATGTTACTCATGACCGTCCTCAACTCGTTGAGCAGGGTCTCCCTACTCCTCATTAAACCCCTGTAGTAATGGTCCCTGTCCAGGTACTCGAAGATTAGGTCTTCCCAAACACCACCATCAATACCCATTATGAATATCCCCTCGGCATGTATCGGCACTGGCTCACTCATTATTAATGGGTTAGTGGCTTGGTTCAAAAGCATTAGACCGACTGAATAACCATAAGTTTATTAATGGGACTCGGTTATTATTACTGTGGATGAATTCATATACATAATTGGCTTGCTAGTCACGATAGTGGCTTACCTGGCAACATTTACGTATTGGCTGGGCAGGAGACTCGAGAGTATTGATTGGAGGTTTCAAGTTCTAGAGGAGAGATTGAGCAATAGAATTAAGGAAGTGGAGGCCAAGCTGGAGGGTAGGGTGAGTAATTTAGAGAATAGAATGAGTAACTTAGAAAGTAGGGTAGGTAGTTTGGAGAGTAGAATGAGTAGCCTAGAGAGCAGGATGAATGACTTGGAGAATAGAATGGATAAGTTGGAGAATAGGATGAATAATTTAGAGAACAGAATGAATAATCTGGAAAATAGAATGATTAACCTAGAGAATCGAATGAACAACCTGGAGAATAGGATGATAAACTTAGAGAATAGGATGAATAGCCTGGAGAATAGAATGATCGAATTAGGGGATGGCCTTAAGTCGGCGGTTGTTAACATTAATACGTTGTTGATAGAGTACATGGGCCTTAAGGGCCTCTTCACGCAGGATGAGGTTAGGGTTTTAAGTAATGAGGTTAGTAGGGTTATTAGCATGGTTAGGGCTAACCCAATTAGTAAGGAGGAGCTTGACTTCATTAAATCCGTGTTCTCCAAGGACCCCGAGCAAATGAGTATTGAGGAGTTAGAGAGGGTTATTGAGATTGCCAAGCGCTGGTGGTGGCAGGATAACTCGGAAATAGCCTTCAAGGTCTTCCAAGTGGCCAGCATCATAAGGCCTATAAGCTGTATGGGAAGAAGAAACAACAGCAGTGATGAGACCACTCAGCCAAGTGTTTATGGGCATTAGGCAATGTGTAGTGACTCTATGTAGTTGGTTACCCCAGTTAGTATCATCCCTATGGCGAGGGCCGCAATTATCAAGCTCATGAACCTACCAAGGACCTTAAGCGTGTTACTACCAAGCTTCCTAAGTAGTGGTTGGGAGAACCTAATCACAACGTATGTAAATGCCGAGCTTAATAACGCGGCTATTAACACCTCGTAGATTGGGTATAGCGCCGAGAATAGTATTAACTCGGTAATGGTCCCTGGACCCACGAGTAACGGCGTAACTATAGGCACGAGGACAAACTCCTCAGGCTCCTTAACAGTACCAACAGCCCTGGGACCACCGGCCATGAGCGTCTCCATGGCCACACCCATCAGCAGCACTCCACCCGCTATCCTGAAGGCATCGAGGTTAACGCCAAAGGCCTGCAGTATGTACCTACCACCTACAGCGAATATTACCATTAGCAGCGGCACGCTAATACCGACCAGCCTATAAACCCTCCTCAACTGCTCCTGCTCCATGTTGATTATGTAGATGGAGAGTGTTGGTATTGCACCTATTGGGTTGAGAATGGCTATCAACTGCCCAGTCATGCTGAGAATATTCACTAGGCTCCAGGCACGGCAAATAAAACGCCTATTAGCTTAAAATCTTTCACTAACTCCCTGAGTATTATCATCACTATGCTCAGTGGGGGGCAAGGGGCTCACCGATCGCCAATACAAATTTAATGCGTAAAAACCTACTTATAGTCCTTGCGGCATTTAGTAATTAGTGATGATGAATTGGGAACTGAGCAGTGACGATGGGTATCCTATCTGATTCGGGAATCGACTAATCAGTAAGGATGGTGTTCTTCATTTTGATCGAGCCGGTCCGTACTCATCACTTTAAGGTCCTCACTTCTCGCCGTACTTACTCCTTAAAATCTTTGCTGCCTCAACCATTGCACGTACCTTGGCGAAGGCTATCCTCCTCTCGAACTTCCTATACATGCCAGGTGCGAAGCCGCAGTCTGGGTTAAGCCACACCCTTTTAGGATCAAGAACCTTAAGAACCCTCTCAACCCTCTGCACAACGGTTTGCGGATCCTCAACCTGCGGATTCCTGACGTCAATCACGCCGAGGCCGAGCTCCTTATCGCTCGGTAAGTCCTTGGCGAATACTGCTGGGTCACCACTGCCTGGGCTTGCGTACTCAAGGACGTACTGCCTAACCTTTATGTCATAAACCTCAGGTGCCAACCTCTCGAAACCAATGCCGTAGAGTGGCGAGTCTGGGTTTGGCCACCTATCCATGTGCATCCCAATCCTGACCCCGTCAATCCCCTTTATTGTCTCGTTTATTAGGTCCCTGGCTAGGTAGAGCTCGTTCTTGAAGCCCCTGTACTTCTGCCCATGTATTGCCTCAATGACCTTCCTATACCTATCTGGCTCATTCTCCTTAGCCTCCACTAAATCGCCAAGCATTGGTTCATCAAGTTGTATGAAGTCCACACCCGCATCCCTAAGCCTAATTATTTCCTGCCTAAGCACCTTTATGTAGTCCTGGGCAAGGTCCTCGGGCTGTGGGTACACCTGCTTTGAGTACTTAGCGTCCCAGGTCTCCCACATGATTAGGTATGGGCTTGGTAGCGTGACCTTAACCCTCCTATCCGTGACTGACCTGGTGAACTTGAATTCATCAAGGGCTATTACGGAGTCCCTAATCTGCTCAACGGCCACAGCCCTCCAGTAGGTTAACTGGGCCTTGTATTGCTTCATTATTTCTATTGCCCTTGGGTTTATATCAGTCACGTAGATAAGCTTAAACCCAGGTATCTTCTGGCCGACAAAGGCCACGAAGCTAGTCCTCCTCTGCTCACCGTCAGTAATGACGTCTAAGCCTGCGAGCTCCTCCTCCTTGACGGTTAGTTTTACGGCATCGTCAAGGTACTCATCAAGCTCCTCCCTACTTATCTCACCCTTATTGTACCTATCAAAGGCCTCGACAAGCCACTTTGGCCTTGGGAAGCTACCAACCACGGATGTTGTGAAGGTTAGCTCCTGCATTACCATAATGCGGATTACTTAGTTTATAAAGTATTACGCCAGAACCTATGGGACCGCTCTAATTATTTTAGGAACCTATATTACTATTGAAAAAGTAATACCTACGGCGCAGGCCCAATACCAGCAACCTTTGGGTATGGCCTAGCCTCCCAAACAGCCCTCAACCCGCACACATACCTCGTAAGTCTCTCCACGCCTATGCCAAAGCCCGCAGTCTTAAGTGGGTAGAACTCCTTAAGCATCTCGAGGTACCACCTATACTTATTCGGGTCCTCACCACCCTCCCTCATCCTAGCAATGACCTTGACCGGCTCGTACTCACGCTCAGCACCACTAATCGCCTCACCAAAGCCCTCTGGGTATAACATGTCAAAGTCCCTTAGTATGCCCGGCCTTTGCGGATCCTCTCTATCATAGAATCCCCTGGCGCCCTTTGGGTAGTCAATTATGAAGAGTGGATTCTCGTGATAGGCCGATAAGAGCTTCTCGCACTCCCACCTAATCTCCGTGTTCGGTGGATTCTTACAGCCAAGCTCATTAACGAGCTCCACAGCCTCCCTATGCGTGTACCTCCTAAAGGGCTTCCTGATATCCGGTAACTGTCTATTGAGCTTCGTCTCAAGTTCCTTACCGTAGTTATCCTTAACCCTCTTGATCACGTATATTATCATGTCCTCCGCCAAATTCATCACGTCATCGTACGTTGCTCCGTAAACCTCAAGATCGAGTTGATAAAACTCCACGAGGTGCCTACCGGTGAAGACGCTGTCATTTGGTTCGAACCTAATGTTGGGGCTTAGGAAGTATATCTTGCCGAGTGACGCTGCCATGTACTGCTTATAGAGTATGGCACTTGACATGACCTTGTACTCCATGCCGTAGAAGTCCACCGTAGCCTGCTTAGCACCCCTAATCCCTGGATCAGTCACAGGCCCGATTATTGGCGCTAGAACCTCGGCAAAGCCCCTCGAGTTAAGGAAGTCCCTAAGGGCATCTATTATTTCGGCCTGGACCTTAAAGACAAGCTTATACTTTTCCTCCCTAGCCCACCTCCATGAGTGCGCAAGCCACTCCCTGAGAAACTCAAGATACTTACCCTGGTCGCTAACCATCTTCTCAAACTCTAGAACTGCAGGGTGGAAGTAGGGCTCCTTCCTCTCAGGCCACTTATCCATACGTTAGTTTCAGGGTTAATTGCCCTTTTAAATATGCCTTAAAAAAATAACAACAAAGTTCGTGATAATAATAACGTATTACTTATTATTAATCATGAAATCAATGTCTAACTTATCCTTGATTATTGAAGAGAATTTGTCAATTTGCTTAATCAATAAATCAATGCTCGAAAGACTGGATGAAGCACGCTTGGGCAGTCCAGCGACTTCCCTAGCCAGGTTTAGCACGAAATTCCTAAAGTTAGGATCACCCAATGAATCGTGCAATGTAATCCCAATTACCAAGTCCCTCTCCCTAAACACCCCATCCACCTGCTCCACAGGCCTCCCATTCCTCTCCCTAATCACCACCAGCGGCTCATCACCCACGTACTGCGGAACACCCCTATGTATCTCATAACCCCTAACCTCAACACCCTCCAACCCACCCCTCAACCCAATAGCCCTTGATAGCGATACGACCTTATCAACGCCATAGACCGTGTTAACATCAATAAGGCCAAGCCCATCGTAACTACCTGGTGCGCCAGCCTCGATACCGTATGGGTCACTCAATACCCTACCCATGGCCTGGAAGCCACCGCATATGCCTAAAATAACGGCTGAACCCTTAATCCTCATTAACGCCTTATCCAAGCTAACCCTCCTCATCCACTCGAGGCTTGCAACTACATTCTTAGAACCAGGCAATATAACGAGGTGAGGCTCACCAAGCTCCCTCGGGCTCTTAACTATCCTTACTGTGACGTCATCCTCAAGTATTAGTGGGTATATATCGTTAAAATTGGAGATATATGGGTAGGCAATTAACGCTATGTCCAGTGGTCCATTACCAATCGGCCTAAGGTCCATGGAATCCTCGGGCCATAGCCATAGATCATCAACATAGGGTAAAACCCCAAGGACAGGCTTACCCGTCTTCTCCTCAAGCCACTTTATAGCAGCGTTAAGTAGTCTCTCATCACCTCTAAACTTATTGATTATGAAGCCCTTAACCAATTTTCTCCACCTTGGTGGTAATGACTGCATTAGGCCAAGACCCTGGATGAATGAGCCGCCTCTATCTATGTCAAGGATCACGAAGACGTTGGCATTAAGCCACTCGGCGGACCTAAAATTGGCCAGGTCCTTACTGGCGAGGTTTGGTTCATAGGCGGATCCCGCACCCTCACCAACTACTATATCGTATTCCTCAGTTAATTTACGTATACTGGTTTTAACGGCATTAACTGCGAGACGACGAATGGAATTATTGCTAAGGTATTCGTTGAAGGATAGCTGGGCCCTGGGTTTACCGAGTATTACGTACTCGGCCTTATCATTCGTCATGGGCTTTATCAGGATTGGGTTATGATAAATACTGGGCAGTATACCTGCTGCGTAGGCCTGCATTGCCTGGGCCAGGGCTATCTCACCGCCCTCAATAGATGGGTAACTGTTGAGGGACATGTTCTGCGCCTTAAATGGTGCTGCGTTAAAGCCCCTGGTGCTGAGGATCCTTAGTAATGCGCCGGTTATAGCGGTCTTTCCTGAATCGCTCATTGTTGATGCCATGAATACATTCATTAAAGGCGCCATGGATGATTAGGCAATAAACCTTACCTTACCTAAGGAAGAAAATTTAAGTACTTTAGCACAAACAATTATTAAGTGATAATCGCATGACCGAGTGGACGACTATGAGGAATTATAGGTTGTGGGTTGGCATGGCTCTAATGGCGTTATCCATATATCTAATCATTAAGCTCTACGACAACCTATTCCTAAGCCTTAGGGTGCCTATAGTCGCCGTTGAACCTGACGGCGTGCTGAGGATCATTGGGTCGATACCATTTACAAGCCCTGTCCTTGCATATGACATCATACTCAGCATGATATTAACGGCTGTTTTATCATCCCTAGCATCAATACTCATTTACTCCTCAATAATGAGCAGTAGTAAGTATAATAATGTGCATAATTCCTATCAGGGTAATTTAATCGTGAATACCGTCAATGATCATGACAATGGCGTTAATGCCATAAGTACTATCGCACTCTCAAACCTAGAGAGGAGAGCGTTGCAGGTAATACGTAAGAGGGGTGGCATGATGACACAGGCGGAGCTAGGGCGTGAGTTGGGGCTTAGTAAGTACCAGGTTTCCAGGCTTGTGAAGAGACTTGAGGCTAAGGGGGTTATTGAGAGAAGGAGGGCTGGCGTTACTAATGTCTTGATTTTACGTAACGGTTTTAACACCCTGGACAAGCTCGGTAAGAATAAGGACTAGGTTATCCCTATTGCTTTGGGCGTTAATCAATGTCTCGAGACCCTTCTTAGTCAGGTAAACCCCTGAGTATGGCTCCCACCTAACTAAGCCCAGGTTCTTAAGCTCATTTAAGTAGCGTATCAACCTATCATAGGGCACGCCAACCATCATTGCAAGCCTACTCAACCTATCGCAACTACCCATTTTATCCAGGGACAACATTATATCGGCGTAAATCTCAACCCTGGTCCTCGGCTTCTTCCTGTACATCAAGGGGTATAGTCTCTGCAACAGTCTTTAACCATATCGTAAAGGCGCACAGGCAACTAAACGGCAACCTTATCGCAACACTCTGGAAAAATGCCGCAAAAGTGATTGTGATTTTGAGTTGATTTTTGATTAATTAGGCGTTTTTACGAGTGCTTCCTAACCGATGCGTGTATGACCGGCACTACTATGCACTTACCATTGCCGGTAACGACCACGTTATTTACCGCGCCGAAGTCCACATTTACGTCGTAACTCGTGCCATTAACAACAATGGGATTTGGCCCAAGGGGTACCTCAAACTTACCACTTGGTAACGTGCAATTATAGGTTTGCCCATTAACAATTGCTTGAACGCTGGTGACGTATAGGCGTATTATGTTGTATGTGCCATTAGTTAGCGAGCATTGAGCAGCAAGTTGACTGGTATTGACAAGCTGAGCCAGGTCAAAGGTTGTTTGGGTTAGGCTGCAGGTTACCCAGGTATTGTTACCGCCGCCCTCCCTGTGGAGGGCTATTTTACTTATCGTTACGTATAGGTGATCAACCTTCACAGGCTTATCGCTTAAGTAAACATATACCTGGCTTGTTGGTGCGCTAGTCATGCTTATGCCGCCTATGCCATGCCCACTAAGCATTAGGTAGGCAACCACTCCTATTATTACCACTATAACCAGTACTAGGCCTATGACCCAACCCCTCACCTAGATCACCGATGTTTGCGATTTCATGATTTAATAAAAGGTATATTGAGGAAACGGCCGTGAAATGCCCGTGGAAGGCTTCGTCCATTACTTTTAAACCACTTGAAACTAAGTGAGTATACCCTTAATGAGCGAGAAAGCCACTTGGCTAAAGAGGGATCTAAGCACACCGGAGTTACTGGCTCTTGGTTATTCAGACGTATCATCAACCTACTACTTCACACTAGGCATTGTTGCCCTCAACTCAGGACCTTTGTTACCAGTAACTATGCTCCTGGGGTCTTTATCGTTATGGCTAGTTGGGCTGGCATATGCAGAGTTTGGTAGTGCGATACCCAGGACAGGCGGTGCTTATTACTACATTAGGCGGGAGCTTGGTAATACCCTGGGCTTCATCGCAGGTTGGTTGTTAAGCTTTGACCAAATATTGATGATAGCCTACGGCGCGCTGGGCACTGTTAATTACCTCAGCGTAGTATTTCCCCCTGCCTCACGATGGCCCATGAACTCCGTATTATCGGTATTAATCATAGTGATTGTAATGATCATAAACATACTCGGCATAAAGGCTCCGCGCGATTTAACCTATCCCTACTAATGATTGACCTGCTTGGGATAATGACACTATTAGTGCTTGGTTGCTACGTAGTAATTAGCCACGGAGCCATTATGCCCAGGCTATCATTTAATCCCAACTATTTAACCCGTGGATTGGCATATTCATTAAGGGGTTATACGGGCATTGACGTAATAGCGCAATCAACGGGGGAGACCATGGCGCCCTTCATATCCGTTCCAAGGGCCATAATCAGTGTTTCCGCATTATCAACCGTGGTCGCATTGTTACTGTCATTATTGATGATATTGTCTGGGGCGTTAACGATAGTATCCAATAATGTTGGAGATCCCATAGGCGCTTTGGCGAAATACTTACTTCACAACAACATGTATGTATCCGCTATATCTCAGTATCAATAGCAATAGTATTACTCATATCGGTTAATGCAGGTATTGTTGATTTTTCAAGGAGCATCTACGTAATGGGTGAGGATGGGTTACTACCGAGTAGGTTGAGTAGCATTCATGGTAGGTATAGGACGCCGTATCTTGCGATAATAACCTCATCATTAATAGCGATGCTATTCGTAATACCAGGCAGTGTTGAGCTTATTGCGGATTCCTACGCAATAGCGTCAACAATTGTGTACCTAATGACCATGATTGCACTAATAATGTTTAGAAATAAGGAACCATACCTAATGCGTTACTTCAAGACACGGAGCATCACCATAAGGCGGGTGGAAGTGCCCATTGTGTCGATCATTGGCATTATTGTGTACGCGTTCTCCATAATCCTCATAGCCCTGTTTAAGTCAATATATGTATTAGTGGTGCTGTCATGGTTATTGATAGGCATCCTACTGTACCTACTCAGTAAATCTTCTCGACACACTTAACAACAGAGTCCGAGGCGCCAACAATGAGCAATTTATCGCCAGCCTCGATTTTGAGCCCCTCATGGCTGATTATCACGTCATCACCCCTTATGACCAGTGGTATCGCCACACTGCACCTCCTCGCCACATCCATAACCTCCTGATTTATGTATGGCGACTCAGAACTAATCACTACATAGTACGCCTGCACCTTATCGTCGGAATAAAGCATTTGCTTAAATGGAAGCCTTAGGTAATGTGCTATCTTTGATAGAACCGCATCCACAATCGGTATTGCATAGACGCCCAACTCGATTAATGAGTCCAGGTACCTCTCCTTATCGCTGACCAGCGATATTATCGTGGGCACGCCTCTGGACTTCGCTATTCTAGCCACATTAAGATTCGTTTCATCATCCATGAAGAGCATCACAACCTCACTCTCGTCAATACCTGCTTTTTTCAGAAGGGCTTCATCCCTTGGGTCACCCACATAGACATAGGCAGGTACGCCCTTGCTAAGCCCTGCTTCATCCTCGTTCCTCGCAATTATCTTAACGTCATAACCATTACTAACTAATAACCTGGCAACCATCACACTAATATCATTCACTCCAACAAGCAATGCCTTACGCACATGCAGTAGACAATGCCGTGTTTAAAAACCAGTTCACCTAAGGTCAACCTGCCTACCATAACCCTCAAGGAACCTCCTCAAATCCTCCTCTCTGGGCAGGTTCTCCTCATCACCCCTAACCATAACCACCATAGCCGCAGCCGCGGAAGCCCTCCTCATCGCACTCTCCACGTCGTAGCCCCTGAGTATTGACGCCAGGAATACGCCGGCATAAGCATCACCAGCGCCTATCGGATCCTTAACAGGGACCCTAAAGGCATCCACCTTGGCAACCCTACCTTCCCAATACGCCACCGAGCCCCTCAAGCCGAGCTTAAGCACGGCCTTATTAACCCCAAACCTCGAACGCAACTCCCTAAATACATCATCGATCGCAGATACGCCAAGTAGTAGGTTAGCCTCATCCTCATCAAGGAATACTATATCGACGAGACTAAGAGCCCTAGTTAAGGCATTGACCGCATCCTCAACGTTGGTCCATAACTTCCTCCTGAAATTAACATCAAATGACGTGGCAACGCCCCTACTCCGTGCAATCTCCAAGCCCCTAAGTGCGGCTGACCTAGCAGTATCGCTAATGGCCATGGTTATACCGTGGTGTGGAAAACCCTGGCACTACCCACGTAGTCTGAGTCAACGTCATCGGAACTCAGGGCTGAGGCTGCTGAGCCCTTCCTGTAATATAACACATCGCTAACGCCCGATATTGGGTAGTTCCTCTGCACGAAGTAAATACCCGTGGGCCTATCAGGATCAAACCTTATGTGGCTAACATCGACACCCTCACCCCTAAGCCAGTTATATATGAATAAGCCAAACTCATCAGCCCCAAGCCTCGTTATCAACCCACAACTAACCCCAAGCCTAACCAAGGCAACGCACACATTAGCCTCACTACCTGTGGCATGCTTCTCGAAGTAAGTAACATGCCGGAGAGGTCCGTCAGTAACAGCATTGAACTGAACAAGGGGCTCACCCAACGCCACAACCTCAGGCATTGAGAATAAGGTAACCTTACCAACATATTTAAGGAATTACTCTACGCATTAGAATAAGAACAGGACGTGGCATCCTTTAATCATAAGATAGATCCACGACGGCTAAAATAACCATCGGCATTCCAGGGTAAAGCAAAGGGTAAGAAGGCCCATGATAGAATTTAACTATAATGAAGAGAGCAGAATTCACCCACGAAGCTCTAACTGCAGTATTACTAATCGCCGTGTTATCGGTCATCATGACCATCTTTATAGCCGTTAATGCCCAGCCAGGTCCCATCGAAAGTATTAAGATTAGTAATGGCATGGCCTCCTATTACGCATCCGTACTACCCTCAGCATCCCCTGGTTTGATCATCAGGGTTTACACCATCAACGGCTCTAGAGTCTATCCAATACCTACCTTCATTACCGTCTACGGATTAACACCAGGCACGTCGTACCCATTACCTACGGCTTCGGTCCCGTCATCTACGTACCATTTAGCAATGCTAACTGGAGGTTCATAATAAGCAGGTGGGTGTCGTTTAACTCAGACGTGAATAAGTATAATACGTCACTGCTTATCTTCATAACATACATAGACTTCACGAGAAATGAGAGTTGGTTAGTGGCCTTTTCAGTACCGTATAGTGTAAATTGGGTGATGGGTAGGGGAGACATTAGGTACATAGTATTGACGGCATACGTGAACCTAAGCGCCAAGCCCTTTAGATTAATCCCAATCAAGCGATTATCAACGAATCAATTAACAAATTCATTGAGAGCAGACTCTGCATACACGGAGTATAACTGCCTCGAGCAAGGCCCAATAGTGGCGGAATTAGGCAATGGGCCTCAAATGTACAAGCCAGTACTTTACTGCTACGGCTTCATAGGACCAATACCATTGATATGGATCACATGGAGTAAGGGCATTGTGCGTGAATACGAGGATTACGGTATTGAACTTGCACTCAATATTATGTATTTAGGAGTATTTGATTGGGACGCGGTTAGTTACGAGAATGGCATGCTCTCCACAATAGGTACCTCCTATAGCGCTTACATGAGTTGGAATGTGCCTATAGTGACGGTGGATCTTGGTTTTGGCTATAATAGCTATTTGGCCCAACCTGGTAGTTTCTACTTTGCTTATAATGGTTCTTTAGCGCTGATTAATTATACGGAGTATTACTACGTGGATCATGTGAGTTATGTCTATGCGGGTAGTACCGCGATTTCCGAGGTGTTGAACGCATCCTCATCAAATTCATTAATAGGTAACCTTGACTATGGTAATGGGCCAGTCAGCTACATATACAACACCTTAATACCACTCGCAGAGCAGGAGTTTAGATATCCGGCCCTAAGTAAATTAACGATCATAACATACGCAAGCTGGAAAAACGGAACACAAGGACCAGGATGCGGAACACTAAGAGCCTACCCCGCCGGAACAGCATACTACTGGCTAATAACCCTACAGAACATGACCACGGCCTACTACATCGGCCCTGCACAACCCTACGCATTACTTGATGCTGTGGGTATTAATGCTCTATCAACCCTTAATACAATGGAACCTTCTCCTGCATACACGTCATTAATGTATATCAAGTTCGTAATTATGGCCCGTATAAACAATTTAAATAAAACCAGTTGGTATCTATCATTAATTAATTTAAGGATCCTTGGAATACCCGCCCTTGGATTCATAATAAATGCAACAAGTTATTATCAAAATTCAGGTAACAGCCTCAGTTGTGAGGGTTAAGTTCGCAAATTCCTATGCAGCCCACACCGTAATTCACCGCTTTGAGATATTACGTTATTAACCTTCTACATGATGCTTGCCCGCGGTTTTAAGCCCACACCATATTGAGGGATGCCATATTTGTTGAGTACACTAAAGCATAGATTGGGCGAAAAAGCTTAAATTCAGCATGAAACTACCAATAATCGGGGCCCGTAGTCTAGCCTGGTAGGATGCCCAGGGGCATGTGCCCCGTACAAGCCTGACGCGCGGGAGATCCCGGGTTCAAGTCCCGGCGGGCCCACCAAGGCATCCTAATATTAGACGCTCCACGACTGCATTAACGTCACCCTCCACTCAAGATACATGCCCGTAAACAAATTCAAACTCGCTCGAATCACTTTTACTGAACAGCCGGAGTAAAAAAAGTCCGTTATGCGACATCTAGCTGATGGTTATGGGGGTTAAGTTCAATAAATGGCTATTCACCGTATTGATCCTAACAACCATAGCTGTGATCTCAATAACGGTCCTACCAATCCATAGGGCGCTCATTGGAATAAAACATGTAGGAGGTCCTACACGTGGTTACCTAAAGGTTTCGCAGGAAATTGAGCTCATACCCATACCCAGCGGTGTTGAAGTCTTTGCCATTGGTTCACCAGGATTCATCCAGGGTCTTGTTAATGCTGGTGTTCCACAGGGCATTATTACGCCCATAAGCGTCTCTAATGTAATCAATACGCCACCTCGATCAATCATAGCCATTGACTGGACATATCTATTTAATTACACCAGCAGTAACATGACAATTACCATTAGGATACTGAAGCACTTATTTATTAATAGGGATATCGTTATAATCGGCGTGAGTAATGTGAGTCAATTAATTACTACGGAATTAATACTGGCCAAGGCATGGGCCAAGGCATATAACGCGAGTGCCGTTGCTGTGCCCGTGCCGAGGTATGGCGTTGGCGATATGATGTACGTATTGGCTGTACCGATAGGCCATAGGGCATTAATGATCGGACCCGCAAATACCATAAGCCTTAATGAGAAACTCATTACAGTATTAAAGCTGTTATACGGCGTAATTCCCACCGTGCAGAACCAAGTAGACCCGGACGATCCTTGCTACGCAGTGGCTAGCTCCTTCTCAGCATCGACTCAACAAACAACCAATGTGAGCAATGGTTACTTCTTCTGGTATGGTCAGCAGATTTATAGCGATAGTTATGGCTCTGAAATTACTGATTTCTGCATTGAAATTGGCCAAAATATTGCTGGTGAAGAGAATGGATATACTTATATCCCTGGGTATGAATGGAACTTCATCGCATCATCACCTGCGTCCGGCGTGTATGTTAATAGTTTATTATCGTTTGTTGATCAATACGCATCGTATATGTGCTCACAGGGTGTTATGGAACCTGATGTATTTACATGCTCATACAGGAATACCCCAGTTGGTTGGTTCTCCTGGGCCGGCGCCAACCCTGGTCCAATAAGCCCGTCAACGTCAACTAGTGTGAGCTATCAAATAAGTATTGCCATTGGCTTCTCAGCTACTGGACCCACCGGACAGTTTGGCAATGCGATTACGGAGGGTTACACGATTAACGATCCGCCGATTGAGATAAACCTAACGGCTCCTCAATACACCAATACGCCTGATGGCGGCGGTGCCTATAATGAGACCTGGGTACTAGCACCAACAAACCCAACAGCCGCTGTCCAGCAGAATCAATTGGGTACTGAGATCCTTGGGCCTATGATTGTTTACCCATTCCTGACGACCCAGATTAACGTGCCCGCCGGTGTTCAGGCCGTGCTTTATAGCGGTAGTGGTTCCTCATGTAGTTATGAGTCGGTTGTATATGATGTTCAGTGGTTCATGTTCTACCCATCACCACCGAATATGCAGTTCCAGGTAATAAATGTCGGAACTGCTGGGCCAAGCACGTCATCACCAAGTGGGTTCTATGTAACGACATACACGTCTAGCTGTCCCCAGTAATGATTCACCTAATGCCATGCCTAAGCCATTTATCCTCTTAAAACTCATTGAGCCCTCATAACCAACCTCACTAAATATATCCTCCACGGTTATCGTTAGGTAAGTTTATTAAAAGATATCAATGATTAAATCCGCCAGATGGTCATACCAATTACCGTTTTAAGGATTCTGAGGAGGGTTCGTAGGATTGCCCGAAGTCTCATATTCTACTCATTAATCCTATTCCTAGTCGTTTTATTCGTTGGTGCCCTAATCATGTACTTGATAGAACATGGTAAGAACCCTGGGTTTAATAATTACTTTAATGCTGTTTGGTTTGTGGTGGAGACGATAACCACGGTTGGTTACGGCGATATAGTGCCTAATACGTACTTGGGTAAGTTGGCCGACATGGTGATAATGCCCGTGGGAATTGCCGTAATAAGCTTGTTAACTGCGTCAATAGCCACGGAATTAACAAATATAGCGATAACTAGAAGCATGGGTCATCACATGACCTCGAAGGGTGGGCATGTTATTATTATTGGTGATGTTGATAGGGCGTTGAGGGTTATTAATGTAATTATTGAGTTGATGAGAGCGAGGGGCAAAATTATCGACATCCTCTACATAGGTAGTGGTGAGAGACCGCCGTCATTACCTACCGATGTTGAGTTCATACGTGGTGACCCATTTAATACCAAGGACCTGCTCAGGGCTGGTGTTGATAGGGCATCTACGGTGGTGGTGCTCCCATTTAATGATGCCGATGCTAAGGCGGCTGATGCGAAGGTTGTTCTATTGATCATGAGTATTAGGAAGTTGAATTCCAACACCTACATAATTGCTGAGGTCCTTAACGAGTCCGACAGGGAGTACGCCTTAAGGGCTGGCGCTAATTCCGTAATCTCACTGGGCTCCTTCACCACCGTACTCATGGCCAATGAAGTATTTAACCACGGCCTCTCATCAGCCTGATAAGCATAATCAACAGTGGTAACCTGGACCTAATTAGTGCTGATGAGTATATTGGGAGGAGGTTCATGGACGTAGTCCAGACACTCAAAATGAAGCTGAACTACCTGGCTATTGGAGTGGTTAGGGGCAATGAGGTCATTCTTAATCCAGTTAATGACTTCATAATCCAATCAGGCGATTCCCTAATAATCATTAAGTGATTCGATCAATACCCTCAAGACACCATTGAGTGTGTACTCACTCGGCATTAATGGGTTTATGCCATCCTCCCTTAGGCGATCTGCCGTCACCCTACCTATGGCCACCACTGCCCTACCTTTAAGCGTCTCCCTGGCGCATTCCCTCACTGCCTCATACGTCATGGGACTCATGAACACCACATAATCAACATAATTAATTAATCTACATGCAACGCCAACATTTATAGGGTCGGGCCTTAGGTCGTAAATACCGTACTCAATCACCTCATGACCGATTCTCCCAAGCTCATTACGAATATAATCACTACCCCTCGATGACCTCAGCACCACGACCTTACCGCGGGGCAACTTACTCATTAGTTCAACAATGCCATGACTCGAGAATTCCCTGGGCACCTCGCATCGAAGGCCTAGTTTTTGAACCTCGTCGCATGTCCTCGGACCAACACCAATGACCAAAGTACTACTGCCTAATTGCTTCAATTTCTCACTAAGATACCTCACAACGACCGAACTCATTATAATTACGTAATTAGCATCGTTTAATGATACCTTATTAATCAGTTCCTCGTTAGGTATCACGTTAATAACGGGTATTTGAATTATGTCAAAACCACTTAAGGATATCGGCTTGATCTTTCCTGAAGCCTGAGGATTAAGATCTTCGTCATTTAACAACACCAAGTTCCTGGGCCAGTGACCTTACCGTGAGTTCAATAGCATCCCTACTACTCAGGGTGGGCTTCCAACCAACCTCCCTCACAATCCTATCAATGGAAAGTAACATCCTCTTCACGTCGCCCAGCCAACCCCTACCATCTGGGGTTGCTGTTTATAGGTTATCCTTGGGTTTAGCCCTGTGACCTTAATTACTATGCTCACTATGTCCTTGACACTTATTGAGTCCCAATTACCGACATTGTATATATAGACGCCACCATTTTTCACGGCATACTCCCAAGCCATCAACGTGGCATTCACAGCATCCGTTATGTAAAGGTACGACTTCTCCTGGGTTCCATCACCGAGAACCTCTAGTTCGCTAGGATTCTTCCTGAGCTTCATTAGTAGGTCATGAATTACCCCATGCCTAAGCCTAGGCCCTACAATATTCGCATAACGGAGGGCTACGCAGTTAATTCCATATAACCTTGCGTAGGTTCCGCACATGACCTCACCAGCCGCCTTAGCGGCTCCGTAAACACTTATTGGCTGTATTGGGTGATCCTCAGGTGTTGGTACTACCCTGGCATCACCATACACTGTACTTGATGATGCATACACTACACTCCTAACGCCGTACTTACGGGCTAGCTCAAGGACGTTAAATGTGGCTAGGACGTTCTCATCAAAGTGAATTCTAGGTTCAGTTACCGACACCCTAACCTCGGGATTCGCCGCTAAATGAAATACCGCATCAACACCCTGGAATACATCAGGATTACTTGGGCTTTTCAAATCATCCTTGACGAACTTAACCCTATCAATAACATTCCTAAGCCTATCTAGATCCCCTGAACTTAGATTATCAATGACGACCACGTTAAAGCCCATCTCCACAAGTCTCTCCGTTAGGATGAGCCTATGAAACCAGCACCACCGGTCACTAGCACCTTCATTTACAATCACCTCATCAACGCTATACTAACCAAGCCAGTTATCAATACAAGAAGGAGCCCAGTATTTCCCAGGACTACCTGAACCAACAGTAAAATCAGTAATGCGATCCTTATCAACCCACCCACTTGGCGCGCCTGACCCTGCAACGTGTTTATTACTATATAAATCATTATTAATATTAGCATTACTGATATGGTACCCATTATCCCGATATAACCCTCCTGAAGAACATTACTTATTTGGGACGTGTATATTGATGGTAATGCCAGCATCATTGATTCTATGAAACTTGGACTCACGTAATACTCATATTGAAGGTAAATAAGTATGCTTACATTGACTAAGTATAAGAATAGGCTTATCCCATAGAGCATGTGCCACGCCCCAACCCTCTGCGACTTACTCATCGAGCAAAGCCACTACCCCTTAGGTTATAAATATTGCAATAATGATCCCGGCGACAAAGCTTATGAAGTGGCCAAGCCTATTAATACCAACACCATCTACACGAGCACGGGCGGTATCGGTATTAATAGCCATAACGATTCATAAACGGTGTATAGTATTATTAGGAAATTGAACGCATGCACGGGTCTGACGGGCCCCCTAACGGTATTTATTAACGAGGACATTAGGACCGCACCCATTAGCCCCATGGTCATTGCCGATAACCCATAGGTCATAATGACCCTATTGTACATTAGGGATAGAATTATCGTGGAAACCCCAATACCGATTACACCGTTAGAATGCCCGCCAATAAGTAGTACCTCAGCCTAAGCTCTAGTACGGCAATGGCAGTTACAAAAATGAAGATGGGCAATGTACCTGCCAGGTCAGTGGCGCTGTCAGGTAGTAATGATGCGAATAGGTAAATAATGACGTAGATCAAGCCCCTAACCACACTCTGTCTCATCTCAATAAGCGCCCTACTCAAAATCAGTCCTGGCCTTATTAGGAAGACCGATGCATAACTAATTAACACTATTAACGTTATCACGGCTATGTAGGAATACCCAATACCCAGGCCCCTATGCAATTT
The DNA here is from genome assembly GCF_001316245.1 of Vulcanisaeta sp. JCM 14467. GTDB lineage: Archaea > Thermoproteota > Thermoprotei > Thermoproteales > Thermocladiaceae > Vulcanisaeta. The sequence goes on from NZ_BBDM01000001.1 coordinate 83,495, forward strand.
AGCTAATACGTAAATGAAGAATATGGATAATACGAACTCAGGGAGTAGGGCGTAATAACTCGGTACTAATACTGCGACTAAGGAGCTTATTGCCGCGATTATTAACACGGCTGGGTAATAAAGCACGAGAGCTGACGCTCTAACTTTAATCGCCATTGCTGACCCATGTATATTAAGGTTTTTAATATGCATTACATTATGTGGTCAATGGAGCCACGTGAGGATTGTCATAGTACTTCATGGATCACGGGACCCCGATTATATCAATAGCGTAAAGCGCTTCGCAGAGGGTGTTGGCATTAGTTACGCATTTATTTCGTACTCTAAACCATCAATAAATGACGTTGCTGGTGACATATACATACCGCTGTTCGTTGGGTATGGTAAGGACTATGAACGGGCAGTATCCATAACGGGTTTTGAAGCGCCACCATTACTTAGGTGGCCGCATGTAGGGGATTTCCTCCTAAGTCTTGGCCCTGGCTATATGTATTTCATGGGGAGAATGACCAGAGACTCATTGATGATATAAATAGGTTGGGTCTTCATGATGTGGTTTTCCTTAAAATCGAGCCCACGCTCAGGAATTACCTAACTAACCACTGCCCAGATAGGGTGATTCCAGTAGTCCTTACCCAGGGCGTGATTTATAAGGAGATTCTAGCTATGGTTAGGGATTCATGCCCCAATGCCGAAGTTTTAAGGCCCCTCTTTGAGTTGCAGGAATTCATAACGTATTTTAGAGGTTCATTGACGTGGTTAGTGCAAAATACCAGACGCATTAGGTAGTGTGGGCATTATGATTGAGGTATTGCTGTATTACATAGTGATTTTAATAACCTCGGTAATCCTCGACTTAGTACTCGGTGAGCCCCGGGGTATATTCATAAGAATGCATCCTGTGGTCGTTACTGGTAATATTGCATTTAAATTATTTAGACCAGATGGTAAATTTTTTTGGAATATTTTTGTGGTTTATTTCCGTAATCCCAATAATGATTATTTATTACCTGGTACCGCGCATTCTAATGATTATTAATGTTGTAGTTGGTATTGTTGTTTATGCCTATTTCCTGAAATTAACGTTTTCAATAAGGTTAATGAGGGATTATGCCAAGAGGATATTGAAGGGCATTGAATCGGGTGATTTATATAATGCTCGTATGTTAACCCAGGAAATTGTTAGGAGAAATGTCTGGGATTTAGACACGGCTCATTTAATATCTGCAGTTATCGAAAGTCTTGCCGAATCCTTTGTAGATGGTTTTCTATCGCCACTGTTCTACTTCGCATTATTTGGATTACCTGGAGCCCTACTCCAGAGGCTTTCCAATACCATGGATTCGATGGTTGGTTATAGGGGGTGGCCGTATGAGGATGTTGGTTGGTTTTCGGCCAGGGTTGACACAGTACTGAATTACATACCCGCTAGGCTATCCTCAATCATCATTTCAATGGCATCTGGATTAATGGGGTTAAATTGGAAGGAAAGTATTTTGGTGGCTTTTCATGAGCATTGTAACGTAGGGAGTGTTAATTCTGGGTGGCCCATGGCATCCTTCGCAGGTGCGTTAGGGGTTATGCTTGAGAAGGTTGGCGCCTATAAAATTAATGATGATGCGCCAGGTCCAGATGTGAATAAATTAAGACTAGCTATTAAGTTATTTGATGTCTCGGTAATTATTGCCTTAGTAATTACTTTAGCCCTTTTAATTCTTAGAGCATTTCTTATATCGTTATTCATTTAGTGGAATTCTTCGATATAATGATTAAATAAATCATTATTTAATATGTAATTAATAGCCTTTATTTTTTACGGTGGATTATATGACGGGTCATATATAATATTTAGGAATAACCTTTTTTATACTAGTGCTATCAGGCATATTTTGGTAGATTACTATGTCTTCAATAACCACATCAAGTGGAGAGACAACACCTGCCGAAATTGAGAGGCAATTGACGGAGAGACAACTTCAGGTCCTTCAGTACCTACTTAAAAAGGCTGTCCCGCTTAAGGTCTACACGGTATATGCAGACCAGGATGAGCTGGCTAGGGAGCTTGGAATGACTAGGCAGGCGCTTAGTGTTCACCTTAAGAAACTTAAGGACTTTGGGCTGATAAGGACTGGTCGTGAATTCGTTGATGTGACTGATAAGGCGCTTAAGGTGTTGAGGATGAGTTCCAATGAGGCGATAATACTCGTTAAGGTTCAGCCAAGGTATAGGACGATCATTTATGAGAAGGTTAAGGAGCTGCCCATTGAGAAGGCGTATAGGGTGTCTGGTGATTATGACTTGATACTGATAACTAGGGAGGTCAATGTTAATGACATACTACGTGTGCTAAGTATGATGGAGGGTATTGAGGACACTAAGACCTTCATATCCCTGGAAACACTCAGGGAGTAGTACATAGTTGGGAATTAGGCATTGCTTAAATCATTAATTATTAAATATCATCAATTATTATTACACTGGAAGGTTTATTAACCTAGGATTACGCATTCACGTGGCATCATGGAGACGGTAAACCCTGGGGTAAGGATTGATGCATACATTAGAAATGTGGCGAACACACTCGATCAAATAGAGAGGGAGGGCGTTCGAAATGAGGTAGTTGAGATTGCCAAGGCGTACCTAAAGGACTCAATTTATTACCTGTCAAGGGGTGATCAATTCACAGCATTGGCAACAATAGCCTATGCCGAGGGCCTACTCGATGCATTAAGACTACTTGGAATGGCCCATTTCAATTGGAGTAGGACGGATGACCTGATCAGGAGGGCCCAGAATAAGGTATTTGTTGCGGGCACATTCGAGATAATACACCCAGGCCACATCGCCTACCTAAGGCACGCCTGGACACTGGGTCGCGTGGTTGCTGTGATTGCCAGGGATTCCACGGTAAGGAAGATTAAGGGTAGGGACGTGATAATACCCGAGAACCAGAGACTTGAGGTCATAAGCAACATTGTCTATGTCCATAAGGCAAGGCTCGGGTATGAGAACGACATGTTTAGGGTTGTTGAGGAGGAGAGACCGAATATAATCCTGCTCGGGCCAAACCAACCATTTAATGAGGATTGGTTAAGGGAAGAGTTGAGGAGGAGGGGATTGGGCAATATTGAGGTTACTAGGTTTAATGATTACGTAGACTGCCCACTCTGCAGCACGACAAAGATACTCAAGGCCATAAGTAGTAGGTTTAACCAGAATAATCCATCGCCATAGTGCAGGCACACTCATTTTTATAATTAGGACTTAATTTAGTGGTATTGCATGAGTGAACCAATACTCAAAGTAAGATCTGCACCCATAAACCTCATCGGTTACATGATAAACCCACTCATTATAGCCTTAGCCTGGGTTTTATTCGACGTAATGACGTTCGCGTTAGTACCAAGAACCTTACTAGGCATGTTATTAAGTCAGGTTGGTTGGTTCATGATCATCCTAATCTTTCAATTACTCTTCCTAGCAATCCTCATAGGTAATCTACGCAGGTCCATGAGAATAATTAAATGGAGTAGATACTCGATTATGGAACTCACGATATATAATGACTACGTGGTATTCCTAACACGCAATGGCGATGAACATAGGATGAGTATTGAGGACTTTAATCCATGCATCATTGAGTACATACCTCCAGCACAAGCGTCACCTCCACCTTCGCCACCTCCTCCAATGCCACCCCCACCTCCAACCATAGTTCCGTATACCTATGGACCTGGCATATTCATAATCAGGATTAGCCAGGGCGCTGAGGAATACTTCCTATTTATAATGGCGTATCAATACTCCGAGCTGAAGGATGCCCTAGTGAAAATCAAAAAAGTCCCTGGACTGGTGCAGTGATTACTTGAGATCTAGGCGTAAGACGTAATGGTTTATGGAATTAATCCTCTTGTTATTTGCGTAAATTCAGCTTGATTGAAGGTGAATGAGTAACTTATGAGAGTCATGTTTATGTTCACGAACATACTACCAAGCCCTCCTTGATGTGCGGGATATAGGTATATCGTTATGTTCGTTGGCACGCCATTACTTAGTAAGCATAGTTCTGTTATGTTCATGATCATTGGTAATCCCTGAAACTCACCTTGGGTTGGTGCTAACGTTAGCATTGCCGTGAAGCAGTAGGTTGTTCTCCCATCCCAGGTACCCTTCCCCACGTACTTACTCTCATTCAATGCAAGTATTACGTACTTAGTGAAGTTTACGTAAGGTGCGCAGTGAGTCGCGGTTTGCTGACCCATGAAGTTAAATACCGTTGCATAGCAAAGCTCATCATCATATCTCCAAAGTGCTATATCAAAATTAATGCCGGTCCCCATGAAGTGCCTAAATGAGAATGTGCCGTTTATCACGGTTGCATCATCTATGGGTGTCCTGGATATTGCGGCAACACCCATCAGCGGACCCATTTGAAACGGAATGCTGGGCATACCTGGAAACTCGTTATTACCGATCATAAACGTAGAACTGATGGCGAACTTATAAGTCATTGTAACATTCTTCATAAACAATTCCCTGGCATTTAGGAGTGCTGACTCAGGGCCTCCGTTTATTGTCATTGCAAGGTATGCAACGGCGCCGGCAATTACTACCGCAATAAGTACTGCGGCAATTAATAATGCCGTTTTCATCAATCCCACTTAAAACCTGAGTTATTAAAAGGTTTTTACCTTAATACCTCCTCGAAATCCTCAACCAATAATTCGCCTGCTTATCACCACATGCCAAGTCCCTTAAGCCACCAATGTCCCTACCGGCATCCTCATCCATGGGCACGCCCAACGCATCGGCATCGAGTAATTGCTGAATCGCCATTCCACAATCATTATCACCACTCCAGGGAACCTCAACAACGCCACCACTATCAAGCCGCTTCCTAGCCTCATCCACCGTGGTCGCCCTAGCAACCATGGACCTAAGGAACTCCCACGCCATATTCCTAAGGTTAGTATTTATCTCGTTCAGCATTTCCCTAACGGTATCCACCACACTTTCGCGCGGAGCAACATACTTCTCAAGTGTATCCCTCCTGGCAAGTACCACCTGCCTATTCTCAACATCCTTAGGGCCGATCTCAATCCTAAGCGGAACACCCATCATCTCCCAATAATTATACTTCCAACCTGGCGTCCTATCAGTCCTATCATCAACGTAAACTCTAATACCCGCGCTGGTTAACTCCTCGGTTATTGACTTAACCTCCCTCATTATTGCCTCCTCCGTACCCTTATACATAATTGGAACTATCACAACCTGTATCGGCGCCACGTTAGGTGGCAGCACAAGTCCCTTATCATCACCGTGCACCGCAATCATCGCTGCGATAACCCTCTCGGAAATTCCATAACTTGTTGTGTGTACGTACTCCCAATCACCACTTGGCGTTAGGTACTTAACATCAAAGACCTTCGCGAAGTTCGTGCCCAGGTAGTGCACGGTGCCTATCTGCATGGTCTTCCCATCAGGCATCACCGTGTCGAAGGCTATCGTGTAAACCGCCCCAGCGAATTTATCCCACTCAGCCTTTGGCTAATTAGGTATGGTATTCCCAGGTAATCAAATATCTTCTTATAAATCTCCACGGCCTCCCTAACCTGCCTCTCCGCATCCTCCCTATTTGCATGGGCCGTGTGTGCCTCCTTAAACATTGATATCTCCCTAAGCCTAATCATGGGCCTAGTGGCCTTGGTCTCGGCCCTAAACACACTCACTATTTGATATACCCTAAAGGGCAGGTCCGTGTGGTCCTTAATCCAGAGCTTAAACATTGGCATCATCGCGGTCTCGCTGGTCGGCCTTAGGATCAGCCTCTCCTCGCCGGCACCACCCTTACTCACCCAGAAGACCTCATTCTCAAAACCCCTAATGTGCTCGCTCTCCTTTGAGAAGAACTCATAGGGTATGAACACTGGGAACAAGACCTCCTGATGCCCAGTCTCGTCATGAACAAGCCTCACGTAGGACTCAACCAGTCTCCTGATCTTCATACCATAGGGTCTCCAAACATATGCACCTTTCACTGGATATCTATAGTCGTAGACCCCGGTCTCCATTATAACCCAGTTAAACCACTCGGTGAAGTTCCTCCACTTCTCCCTGGGCCTCTTCTCTCCGGGCTTGATGAGTTGTAGCTTGGCAATAAAGGTCCCTCGGCTGTGGATAGATTGGGCCTTAAAAATATTGTGTCCCTGCAATTAAATAATTAGCATCAACTATTTAAGCGCCTTGATTACCGTAGAATTAATGAATTTCAGATTAAGGGTTGAAGTATTGAGCAATTGCGTTGGTTGTGGGATATGTTGGACGGTGTGCCCAAAGGGCGTATTGACAGGGAAATTGAGGGATAAAGCCTACGTATTGAATGAATCACTATGCTCAGGGTGCTTCTCCTGCCAGAACAACTGCCCATACTCCGCAATCAGGGTAACACCAATTCAGTACTAGGTAATTATTGGGAGGCCCGTGGACCTGACGAAATTCACGTACTCACGGTCACTAATGAGCCGTATAAACGCATCGGTTAAGTCCCTGCCCATGACCACGTAATCCCCTATGTAATTAATGACATAATCCACGACCTTAGCCAGGTAATCAATGCCCAATTTACCACTTGATATTAGCACCATCAAATCAATGGGTGTAGGCACCAATGGGCCCAATAGGACAACGCCGCTGGACCTTGCGACATGTTCCATGAATTGCACGTAATCATCAACCACAACCACGGGTTGGTCAGGTAGGGTTAAGGAAGCCGTAGCCACCTCCCTACTGAAAAGCCTTAGCCAATCATCATAATCAACCCTACCACTAAGTCTATACCTAATAATTAACCCAGCAAGATCAACGCCAAAGTCAATGGACCTCCTCAACCTATCCATACTATCGTAACACTCAATAGATGCTGACGGCTCAAACACCATGACATCCCTTAGGAAACCTGGCACCCACCCCCAAAGCCTAACGAATGAATTCCCAAACCTCATGAGCAGCTCAATGGCCTCCCTGGGGTTTAGTACGGCTAATCTACAGAATTCCCGTGGTAATGGTAGTGATAACGCCTTATAACGCTTAACGACCATCATCAGCATGTTCCTTAAAATGGGCATTGAAGCTCAATCCTCGGCACGTAGATTATCAAGTCCATACGCCACACAGCCATAAATTAATGACGCACTATTAAAGTGGAGCCCGTCAGGTATACCCGAGTTCCTCATCATTACTGACCTCAGAGGCCTGTTCCTCTCATCAATCAGGTTCTACTTAATATTTAGTGCATTAATTAAATTAATTCCGATGGGTAATTACGAAGTATTCATTAGGTTATGCGAACGCATTAACTGCCCGAGGAGTTACGTAGGCTTGATATTGGGTGAGTTATTGAGGTTGGGTGTAGTTGAGGTTCTTAGTGATGGTGCCGTTGAGTTTATGGGGATTAGGTTGTTGGGTAAGGGTCAGAATAGTTTTGTGTTTAAGTGCCGTGTTGATGGTGAGTATTATGCCTGCAAAATCAGGCGCTTTGACTCATCGAGACCGAGCCTAATTAATGAGGATAATTACCTGAGACTTGCGAATTCCGTTAACGTAGGGCCGAGGTTAATTGGGTATGCAAGTGATGTATTGATTATGGAGTTAATAAATGGCGTGCCCATTCAGAAGTACGTAATTACGTCAAGCTCAACGGAACTGAAGGCGGTACTTAAGGACTTGCTTTGGCAATGCCGTAGATTGGACTCTATAGGCCTAGCACATAATGAGTTGAGCAAGCCTCAGGACCACGTAATCATTAGCGGCGGTAAAGCCTTCATAATAGACTTCGAAAGCGCCAGCCTTAATAGTAGGGTCAGTAATGTCGCCCAAATACTGAATGCGTTGGTATTGGGTAGGGGCTTTATTCAGGATCGTGTTAGGGCTGTTATAGGCGTGAGCCTTAATTTCGATGAGCTACGTAGTGCCATTAGGAGGTATAAAAATACGAGGAGTGATGATGACTTCATACAAGTAATGAGGTTACTTGGACTTGAGTAATTCCTGGGCCAGGTTCCATAGTTTATCCCCGAGGTGGTGAATAACCTTTATGACCTTACCCTTACTCGCACTCCTCATCTCATCAGCGGCCATTAGGGATGCGCCAATGGCTATGTACCTACCCTTAAGGTCCTTAATCAACAATACGTCGCCAACACCGAAATTACCACTTATATCCTTAATACCCGGTCTCATCACATCCGCCCCATTGACTATGTGCGGTACTGCGCCATCATCCACGGTCACTGATGGGTAATTGGGCATGTAGGGTGGATTTAGGTAGAAGTATGTCAATAGCGGCACTACGTACTCCCTCTGGCTTGAGTCGATCTTTACCATTAGCTTCGCCACCAATGGCTTATCATCAATTAGGTATACCGTCGTTGTCTCATTGAGTTCATAGACCTCAACCTTCTTGGCACTCCTGAATATTGGTCCCAGCTCGCCCACGGCGTTGCTCAACTCCTTAATATCCTTATTGCTCAGGAAGTACCTCTTAACACAGCAATTATTTGCAGGGCTCATTAATAAGTATTTAGTACGTAACTCAATATTTAATAGCAGGTATTTTGCATTTTATTAATGTGTCTACGGAGACAATAACGAGAGCCGAGTTTGAAAAGGTAGTACTTAAGGTTGGCAAGGTGATACATGCAGAGAGGGTTCAGGGCTCGAAGAAATTATTAAGGCTCATTGTCGATATTGGCGACGAGAGGAGGCAAATAATCACTGGGCTTGCGGAGTTTTACAAGCCCGAGGACTTGATTAATAAGTACGTGATTGTAGTCGCTAATTTGGAGAGTAGGAAGATATTTGGCTATGAGAGTCAGGGAATGATACTGGCCTCATGCGATGAGAAGAACCCAACAATAATAACGATTGATAAGCCACAGGATGAGCAAATAGGTAAGAGGGTTTGCTAAAGGTGAATTGCTTTAAACTCCCTGTTTAAAAACGGTAACGGTGAATATAGAGTACTACGTCTTAGATAATGGACTTAGGCTATTGATAAGTAGGTTTGAATCACCAACGGTGGGAATAGCTGTCGGCGTCGGCATTGGCTCGATATACGAGGACAGGGATCTACGGGGCATAAGCCACTTCGCCGAGCACATTATTTACAGGGCGTACCCAAACATTGACCTGGAAATAGAGGGGCTTGGCGGTGTATCTGATGCGTATACCGAGCGAACACTCACGATGTACCTATTCGAGGTGATACCAAGCGAGTTAAGGAATTTACTGAGGCTTATTTATAAAATGTTCAGTAATAGGAGGGTTGATAATGAGGATTTTGAGAGGGAGAGGAGGGTCATACTTTCTGAGATTAAAATGAGGAATGACGATCCAGGAACACTAATATATGACCTAGGGCCCAGGGCATTATTTGGAGATAGCGATTACGGTGCCCCAATCATCGGTACCGAAGAGAGCATCTCCTCAATGGCTACCAAGGATCTCGAGAATTTCCTCGAGTCATACTACACACCAGATAACATGGTGGTGAGTATTGTGGGCCCCATAAACATGCCAATCAATGAAATAATAGGATTATTTAACGGGTGGGATGGTAAGTCAAGCCGTAAGAAGATCCCAACAATGGGTAAGGGAGGGCCCATAGTCATCAGGAGACCCATTGAATCGGCCTACCTATCGTATTCCTGGCAATACAACGTGATTAACGAGGATTCATTCCTACTCTCAATTAAATCATCACTGCTTGAGTTCCACCTGGTGAATGGGCTTAGTTCATACTTAATGTCCAGGTTCAGGAATAAGGGCTTGACATACACAATAGACATGGATAGGGATTACCTACCAGGTACCTACTACTACCAGCTAGTGGTGTCAGCCGTTAATGAGGAAAGTATCGATATTGTTAAGGAGGAATTAGTTAATGCATTGTTAAGCATTAATGATTTATTTAAGGATGAGTACTATTTAAGCAAGCGACTAAACTACCTCAAGTACTTAATAAGTGATTACCTGCGCAGACCAATACAGGTGGCTGAGTCCATGAGCTACATGGAATTGAAGCTCAGCAATCACGACATTGATGAGTTCAATAACGGACTTGAGAGACACTTCAGGGATTCCCTAGACCACCTAATAACTAATGGTGTATGGTCTGAAATATTACCATTATAATATTAGTGTATTACGTATACGTAAACATTACGTATGCGCATAAATAACTAGAGTATTACTATGGTATTATTGTTGTATTCCCAACCTCTCCTTAACCTCCCTGAGCAGCAGTGTCATTGCCTCGCCAGCCTTACACTGTATTATTACATCAGCGATGTAATCAAGCTCCGTGGGCTCCATGTTTATGATAATGACCTTACCACCCATCTCCTTAACAAAGATAGGTATGTAAGCGGCAGGATAAACAGAAAGCGAAGAACCAATCACGAGTACCGCATCACTCATTAATGCAAGCTCTCTAGCCCTCTCAAAATCCTTAACGGGCTCGCCAAATAACACGGTATCAGGCTTGAGAATACCACCACACTCATCGCAGAGTGGTGGTATTTGACCACTATCAATCTTTTTAATAACAACTTCCATCGGGTATGTACGACCGCAGGCAATGCATACAGCCCTCTTCATTGTTCCGTGAAGCTCAATTACGTTCTTAGAACCGGCTGCCTGATGTAATCCATCAACGTTCTGCGTAATCACAGCCTTTATGATACCCAACCTCTCGAGTTCCGCCACGGCATAGTGCGCCCTGTTAGGCTTAGCCGCGAATAATGTGCTCATCCTCATCCTGTAGAATAGCCAGAAGTCCTTTGGGTGATTTAGGAAGTAATCTATGGTAGCTATTTCAGGGCTGTACTGTTTCCATAATCCCTGGGGACCCCTAAAGTCAGGAATCCCTGACTCCGTGGATATACCAGCGCCCGTGAAGGCTATTGCATGCTTTGCATTAATCAATACGTCAGCGGCCTTCTTTATATCCTCAATATTACACTGCTTCTCACTCATATACTTACTCTTACTATTACTCGGCCCGCGTTATAAGTATTAGTCCTGATTGGTGATGAAGAACTTATATTATAGTGAGGTTCCCTTTATACTGAGTGTGATGAACTGACGACGGACTGAACTACTGATGATCGCGTTGGTGGCTGACCTCATCATATACCAACTCGACATCGTTTACTGACCTCAACTCCACGGCATTTATCCCATAGTGATTCCTGAGGGATTCATAGGTTGGCTTGTTATGCGCAATGACGTAGAATGCTGAGGAGAAGACGTACTTCTCCCAATCCCTTATTGTTAGGCTTAGTAGGCTCATACTGTTACCTGACCTAATGGGCTCGGTCGAGTATGCACTGACTATGTATGGAACCTTAAGCCTCTGTGAAAGTACCTTGGCGATTACTGCGGCTATCCACTCATGTGCATGTATGAGGTCTATATCCCTGGGTATTACGTAGGCGCCCTGGAAAGGACCTCCACAAGTAGGAAGTGCGTATAGGCAACAACATCACTGAACCATCTATCGCTAACCGTGAACACACGTATATTGCCATCCATGTAACTACCATCAAAGTTAGCCGGGTGCATCAGGTAAACATCATGCTTGCTCGATAATTGCGTAACCAAGTCCCTGACTTGGAATGCCAGTGATCCAACGACCCTATGTGGTGGGTACTCCGTGGATATGTGCAGAACCTTAACCACAGAATCAACAGTAAATACTGCTTAATTTAATTATTGCAGTGGATGTTAGGTGTACGGAATCATTTATCGTATTCACGTAACCAAGCACCTTAAGCTTATCAACAATACTCCTTACCTCCTCAACCCTCAAACCAACAATCCTCGCCAAGTCCTCAAGCTTAACAGCCCGTTCTCTGTCAATCGCAGCCAGCGAATGCAGGGCCTGCATCACAGTCCTAATCTTCGACTCATGGATCATCTCCACAAAGTACTGTTATTCAATTTACTTCTTAATAAGCTTCTCCATCCTTAATCATGAATTAGTAATTGAAACGACAAAAAGCACTTATATAATTATTAACTCGCAATGAAGGTAGTGTCTATAGAGTTAGTAACGAACAAGGTGCTTTACGAACCTGGTGAGGACGTGGCAATTAATGTAGTGATTAAAGGATTAATGAGTAGGGAGGACGTTGAATTAGTAATAACGAGGGATTCCCAGGAAGTCATGAGACGCACACTGCAGGTAATACCACCTGAGTTGGAGGTGATGGATTACGTCAAGCTAACTGACAAGGGCGTTTACGAATTAAGCGCCAAATGCTGCGGCTCGGAGGCTAGGGTCCCGGTAATGGTTATTGATAAGCCTGAGACACCGTTAAGGTTCGTGCTAGCCTTTCACAATCATCAACCAATACATAAGTACCCAAGCGGTATTTACCATGGTCCCTGGGCATTCCACCACACGTGGTCCCAGGAATTCTACCCAATCTATGATGTTGGTCCATATCTCCTGCACGCAAGGCTCGTGAATAAGTACAGGGTCTCAATAACGTATAACCTAAGCCCAAGTCTACTATGGCAGTGGGACGACATATTAAATAATGGCGCTTTCATCGAGAGCGAAGACCACATTGAGTATATTGGCCCCTGGGATCCACGGACGGGATTAATTAGGGAAGCTATTAATACATATTCGAGACTCGCCAACGAAGGAGTTATAGAGGTGCTTACGAGCTTCCTAGCCCACCCCATTGCTGGTTATGTAATTGAAAGGTTTGAGGTGCATGACCTATTACGGTGGGAGTTAAGCAGGGGTAAGGAGGTCACCAGGAAGGTGCTGGGTGTGGATGTGGTAGGTATGTGGTTACCTGAGCTTTACTACTCTGAGAAGTTGAGGGATATACTCTGCGATGAAGGTATAAAGTTCGTAATACTCGATGGCGTATATCACCTTGGGGAGGCCATTAGGGATAGGAGTTCAATGTACAGGGTTTACAGGCACGACTGCCTAACAGTATTGTTTAGGGACACGGCACTTAGTGATTTGCTGAGCTTTCAATTAAATAAGGCAGGTAATGCCCAGGAGGCTGATGTAAATGCCCGGAGATTAATTATGGAATTGATGATGAGAATTAATTATACCAAGGATGGCGTAATCACGATGGCTCTGGATGGGGAGAATTGGATGATACTACCAACACCAAACCCATACGCTGCCCTCCTCCTTGAGAAAATAATGATGTACCTATCCCAGGCTAAAGCTGATGGCTATATAATGCCCATTAGGCCATCAATTATTAAGGAGTTCCATGAGGAGATTAAGGAGATACCAACCACGTCGTGGCTAGGCTCACCCACCAAGTGGATTAGTGAGAGGGCGGATATACAGTCAAGGCTCTGGTCAATGGCACAGGTCGCGGTCAATAAGTGGAGGATTTACGAGGAGGTCTTTGGGGAGGATGAGGAGTTAAGGATGTCCCTGGCAATGACGTTGGACAGTGATTATTACTGGGCTGAGTTCGTAAACGTGAGTCACGTTGGTGAGTGGTCCTACTCCGTAGTAAGCAAGGTTGAGAATGCACTTAATTCATTGGGGTTGAGGATTAATCAAGGCAATGATCAATTAGAAATCACCATAAGCAATGGCTGGGTCAAAGACGCAAACCTAGTTATTGGTATTGAAACCCCAGAGACATACGTAGAATATAGCATTAAGGTTCGATTAGGTTCGTCGGAGACCATGAGGATTAACGGTTTAAGTAATTTAACGGTATCATTATTAACCCCAAGAACAAGGACACAGATTAGGAAGCCCATTAAAATAATACGTGAAGCTAAGAAACGCTGAGTATGCTTGAACCATTAATTATATACATGATGTCTCTACTAGATGTGCGCATCGTTACATAATCATGGATATAATCCGCACTGACGCCTTCATAATCCATACGCAGCGCAATACCCCTCATGGCTCGCCCTCCTTCAATACGTAACCAAACCCCCACGACCAAGCCCATGAAGTAACCATCTTAAGCACCGTCCGTGAGCTCAACTCCTCACCCATCAACAGCCTTAATACCCTAACCTCCTCCCAAGGATTAGCTCTATCAACGCAACATTGTCAGTACCAATCAATGGCCTCAAGCCCCTCCTCACCATGGCACCAACCCTCGCCAACCTACCAACAAATTCAATGTTAGACCTAGGACACGTGACTATGGGTAACGTGGGTATCCTCGAAATATCATCATCACTCAACTGCGTTAGGTGTACGAATACGGTATTACCGGTCACCAACGTAGCCAACGCCCTATTCAAATCGCCATCAAGGTACGTATCCTCAGTCTCAGACACGTGAGTACTAATGGGCAATCCACGTGAACCACCCAACCTAGAGACCAACCTCAACTCGGCCAATGAGTAATTGAGTGGTGATATTAGGGATATGCCGAACCCCCTATCAACGAAGTACCTCACCTCATCCTCAAACACCTCATCAACATCCTCCTCCTCATCAGACCTGACATAAACCCTGAAGGTACTCGGTTCGGCCAACGGCACAATGCACAGGCCAGCCTTCCTGGCCTCCTCAATAACGACATCAGCAAATGACCTGCCATACTCTATTACCGCCAGTAAGCATCCAACGCCGTAATTCCTAACCCTACGAAACACCATCGCCAAACCACTTCTTAATGACTTGGGCCTTGCCCTGCGTAAGTAATAGTACTTAATGCCGTATGGCGCACCAACAACATCGTCAATGTAATACTTATTGAATACACCCATTAGGAAGTAGTCAAGGACGTGGATGTGAGCGTTGGTTAATTGAGGCATTATTAATGTATTCCCTAAATCAACAACATTATTACTACCAGGCACCCTACCAATGCCTATTATCTCACCATCCGAGATATCAATAATGACATCCTTAACGGGCTCCAGATCCTCACCAACCAGCGCCATCGAGGATTTAATACTTAGCCTACGCATTCGAAGGATGAATTTAAGTAATTAAATTAATGCTTTATTCGATGTAGGATGAAGATAGCAGTCATAGGGTTAAACCCGGGAACGGCAATTTACGCGCAGTACCTTGCTAAGGATGGGCACGAGATCACAATACTCACGGAGAGCCGGGGTGACGCCATAATCATGGACTTATTACCACATGCCTTGTTGGGCATCGTTAATAAGGAATTGACCAAGTTATTCACCAGAAAATACCTCGAAGACGTATTAGGTATTAACATATTAAACGTGAAGTTGAGTGCCGTAACGATAAATGGCGATAAAGTGTTAATAATGGGTAAGGCCGATGACCAGGATGTTGGGGGTAAATACGATAGGGTTATAGTTGGTTCTGAGGCGCTACCGAGGGAATCCAGTAATTGCGTGAGTGCCTATAAGGTTACCTTATCATCAGGGGACTATGTAATTAACGGCTTTGACGCAGGTAAGAATACTGAGTTATTAATGCTGACGGCGGACCTTGGTGGGCGCGCAGTTACGAGCTCGCCAACCGCCATAGATGGTGATGTTCTTAAGTACCTGCCAATTAATAGTAATGTAGAGTCTGGGACTTGCGTATCCACGGACTATGACGTAATCAAACCCTCAATAGGGGCTGCAGGGAGTAATTGGTTCATTGGCAGGGGATTCACGTTAAGGGATTCGTTGAGTGGTATTGAGTATATGGTTAATAGGGACTATCAACTAATCATGATGGGAAAACTGCTGGCAATGAGGGACTTGGGCATTATAGACTCATTACCATTAATGCCACGTCTAGAGATTGGCTTCTCCCGCAACTGGTCATTCCTATCCATAGGTCTCACGCATGATGAATTAAGCACGGTCTTCAGGGACTTATCCTCATCCAGGGTGGCCTATCACTCGGGTGAGACCGATATAGTGGCTAAGGTAACCTACCGAGGCAGGAAGTTACTAAGCCTTCAAATACTGGCAAGAGGTATTAAGTTGCTTAATTGGTTCTCCTCGATTTACTCCCTAATAATGCTTAATGGCGTGGCTTACCTACTGCTTGACATGGGTTATGAGGTTGCCTTCAGTACGGTGCGCGGATTGCTTGAGCAGTTAATGCTAAATATATACAATATATAGGTGGGCATACTAATGAGTTAGTAAATAAGCTTTATTAATGACCTAACCACATATTAAGTCAGTGCCTGGCATCCTGGCCAATGTTGATTACGAGGAGCCACTCACCAAGTATAGGATAAGGGAGGTACTTATTGAGGCGCGTAGGCGGTCAATAAGCTATATAGATAAGATGAAGCAGGAGGTGCTTGCGGACTCCTTCTACGTACATTACAGGCAGCCAATACTTAGGATGCCCACTGAGAATGAGGACATGGAGACAGCCTATGGAGGTTTGTGGTCTCCACATACATTAGGAGTGAGGCCTATAATGACGTATCGAGGATAACGAAGTTGAACGGTAGGCTCTCCAGGGTAATGGCGATAAAGCTCCTCAAGGTCTATAACAGTATCCTCAGTAAGATGGATAGAAACGAGGCCTTCAGGCAGATGGTTGAGTCAGCAATGGATCAAAACAGCTCATCCTCCAGGGAGAGTAGGATGAACCTTGAGCGGGAGGTTAGGTCACTAATTAACTTCTATGTCGGTAGTATGAAGAAGGTCAGCGAGACCGTTAATAAGGTTAAGATGCTCTTCGGCGAGTCAGTGGGCCATGAAATAGCCGACATACTACTTAGCACGGACATCGACCCATACAGGCTTAGGTTAATATCCATGCTCAATTCATTAATTAGGTTAATAGTGGATACCAGGTACACGGTGGATGTGGTCGAGGACAGGGACGCCGAGCGCGTCGGCACGATCGGCGGGGTTAAACGGATGACAAAGGCCTCGGAGCTAAAGGACATGATACCAAGCGAGAGAATGCTAATGAAATTCGCAAAGCCTGTCTTCGCCTATAAACTGGCCATGGGTAATGTACTAGTTAGGGAGAGGAGGGCTGTTAAGAAGCCCAAGATCTACATGCTCATTGATAAGAGCGGGTCGATGTTCTACACAGTTAACATAAACATATTCGAGGTTGGGGCCATAAGCAAGATAACCTGGGCCACGGCACTAGCTGTGATACTCGCAATGAAGGGTGGCAACTTAGCCGTGAGGTTCTTCGACCAGCAGGTATACCCAATACTAACTAATAAGAATGACATAGTGAAGATGCTCCTCTCACTAATACCGTTGGGTGGCACCGACATAACAAATGCCGTGAGAGCTGCGATACAGGACGCCCTGGACAAGTCGTCACTTAGGATTACAAGTTGGTCGTGATAACGGACGGGGAGGATGACAACATCGATCCAACCGTATTCAACAAGGCCAGGTCCGTATTTAGGTCGGTAAAGGTGCTATTAATTGGTGGTGAGAATAGCGTTATTGAGGAGAATGTGGATACAATAAAGATACAGGAATTAACGAGCGAGAGCCTGTCCCACACAATTAGGAGGATTTAGCTTCGAAACAATTAATTGGTGAATCGCAAACAATTATTTGAACCTCAGCAACATCATTAATGCCCAACCCCCTCAGGACATCCGTGACCCTATCCATTAAGTACCAGGCAAGACACTCGCCAGTGGCGCCCTCTGGTATGCAGGGTATCTCGATGAACTCCGTGGGCGCAAGTCCCTGAACACCCTCGGCGCTGGACTTAATGTACTTACCGTCAAAGGCGTTAACAATGCCTTGAATCTCACGCCTAACCCTATCAATATCCATCACGAGCATCCTCTATCCCTCACACAAAGCCTTATTGATACGTTGTAATTATGCCCATGGACACTGCCATAAACATCGCTGAACCTAACCCTATGGGCTCCTGAGAACATGAAGTTCATGGTTAGGCAGGTAACTTCAACCACAGCATTGGTGGTGGCAGGTATAAAAATGCATTACCCATTAAGTGTGGGATGGTTGGGAGGGTCATAATAGCAGGTGGAGGACCAGGTGATGAGGAATTAATGACGCTTAAGTGTGTGGAAGCCTTGAGGATGGCTGACGTGGTTATTTACGACAGGTTAATACCGAGACAAGCCCTCAAGTATGTACGCCAGGGCGCCCAACTAATCTATGCAGGCAAGGAACCGGGTAGGCACGTGATGGAGGAGGACGAGATAATAAGAGTCATGATAAGTGAGGCCAATAATGGGAAGACCGTGGTTAGGCTCCACGGTGGTGACGCATTCCTATTCGGCAGGGGCTTCGAGGAGTGCATGGCCGTGTTGAACGCAGGTATACCCTGTGAGGTGATTCCAGGCGTGACCTCGGCAATAGCAGCACCAGAGGCATACTTAATACCGCCGGTTCTCCGTGGGGTCTCCAGCTCCGTAGCCATAGTGACGGGCACGGAGGACCCTAGGAAGGGCAGG
Organism: Vulcanisaeta sp. JCM 14467; assembly: GCF_001316245.1. GTDB lineage: Archaea > Thermoproteota > Thermoprotei > Thermoproteales > Thermocladiaceae > Vulcanisaeta. The sequence goes on from NZ_BBDM01000001.1 coordinate 101,923, forward strand.
ACATTCGTGAACTTCAGGGAGTTGGCGAGGGCTGTGAACACGATAGTAATACTAATGGGCGCATCAAGGATAGGCGAGATAGCCGGGGAATTAATTGAGGGCGGTGTGGATCCGGGCACCTACGTGGCAATAATAACCAGGGCATACATGGAGAATAGCAAGGTCACAATAACAACAGTGGGCAAACTAGCCTCTGGACAGGTCACTGCGGAGAATCCCTCGGTAATCGTTGTTGGGGATGTCGTACGTGAGGGGCTAAAGGCGATGAGGGCCGCAGGAATAAACTTCGAATTAAATATTTAAGGGGTTGTCGTGGAGAATCACCGGTGATGAGGCACGAGCGTGGCGGACAATGACGAACTTGCGCCCATACTGATCAGGTTAAGGTTATGCATTAAAGCGTGGCAAACCCATAAGGTAGCTTAACAATGAAAAGAATCCTAGTACTAACCGAGGTGGAACTACCAAGCGACTTCCCTGGGCAGGTCGAGCATTATCTAGACAACCTAGTCACGGTAGAGGTCAGGAAGACGAATTTCGAGGGATTAAAGTCACAATTCAGGGACGTCAGGAGAGGCCAGATAAAGGCCGATGAATTACTCGATTACCTAGAGCCCAGGGTGAGGAATTACGAGGGCTTTGACAAGATAGTACTGGTGATTGATGATGATGGCTACGTTCAGGGGCTAAACTTCGTATTCGGCGTCGCAAAAATAGGTGGGTCGCTCGCCTTAGTATTCACAAAGAGACTACGTGGAGAACAAACCCTATACCACACCAGGATACTCAAGGAGGTACTCCACGAACTCGGCCACTCCTTCGGCCTAGACCACTGTCCAAACCCTAGATGCGTCATGTACTTCAGCAACACGATCACCGATACAGACAGGAAAGGCCCAGGCTTCTGCGAAAGATGTATAGCCAAACTACACACGCTCATAAGGTGAACCTGTCAACACCAAGGCCGGTGCATTGGCAAAACCACGGATAACCACAGAAATAAACCAGGTGCGGGAACCATTAATTCATGGGTCTTAAGGTCCTAACCCAATTACTACTGCTAAGCATCGCCAGTAAGGATAGGGGAAGACGTACAATAACTGCCAGGTTAAGACAATCAATGCAATACCTAGAGGAGGTTGATACCGATGTCGAGCTTGAGCTCGGGATTGATCAAGGCAGGTAACAAACTAATCATCGGTCTCCGCGTAAGGAAGAGGTTCAACGCGTGGGACCTGGTCCAAGCCATGAATGGTTTAAGGATTACCGTGGTGAGGGACGAGATCGGCTTCATCATACTACACACGCCGACACACATACCACTATTCACTGGCATACACAGAGGCAGGATAAGGCAAATACTTAATGCGTGGGCCGACTACGTCGAACCATTACCCTCAGGAATAACGCTGAGCCTAATCGATAATGCACAGACAAACTACACCGGGGTCAGGGGTGACGTAATACCTAGTGTTGAGGAATCCACGCCGGTCATAATCACTATATGCAAACTAAACAACGAATTGGTCAGGTACTCCCTACTCCTCAGGGGAAGTCCTCACGGCAAGGTAAATCCACTCACATGTAGCAATAAAGCATCACTAAGGCAATTAATGAGTAGTATCGACCTGGCACTTAGGCCATCACCAAGGCCAGGGAGCATGTTTATGACGCGTTATTATTTAATTGATGTCGATTTAACCAGGCACCTGATAGTGCTTGGAGCCACGGGCTCGGGTAAATCTACGCTGGTCAAGTCATTAATACTCAACGCAATGCAGAGAGACTTGTTCAATAAGATCGTGGTCTTTGACCCAACCGGCGAATACTCCCTATTCCTGGCAGGGCGCGCCTACATTGCCGTGCCAGGCATCGACATCGCGATCAATCCATTGACACTGCCGCGACATAGGGCAAGCGAATTATTGTCAATGGCTATTCAGGCAGCTGCCCTCATGTATGGTGAAAGCGACAATAGTGGTTTCTCATTCATCCAGTTAGAAGTCCTTGAGAAGGCCCTTGAGAGGCTTGGTGATAGGAATACGTTGAGGGACCTTTACCTGGTACTGAACGATCTCGAGCAGGAGTTGAGGAGGACTGATTACTTGAATGCCATCTCGGCCGTTAGGCGTCGATTGAGGAAGTTAATGATAATGGCGCTGATGAGAAATGCAATCAGCTCAAGCGCTGCTAGGTCTAGGTTATTGGTTATTAACATGGCGCCTCTCTATTTCGCTTCCCAGGTGGCTGCCGTTCTGTTTATCCTGGCGTTTCTTGAGGTTCTCGAGGGCTCTCTCAATAATTCTCTCATTGTTATTGATGAGGCGCATAGGATCCTTAATAGGTATGTGATTGGTGAGTCGATTATTGAGAGGTTGATTAGGGAGGGTAGGCATGGTAACACGGTGCTAATCCTCGTGACCCAGGACCCACTCGATATCAAGCGTAATGTGCTCGACATAGTTGGTCATTACGCCATCTTTAAATTGAATGGTAGGTCCGCGATTGAGGCTTCGGACCTACTCGGCGTTGATAGGGATGAGGTTATTAGGTTGAGGCCCCTTGAGTTCCTTTACCATAATGGTGATGTCACGGTTAGGGCATACATAATGAATGGACCTGTGGGCAACTATCTAACCACCTCGGAAATGATTTACCGCAAACTACTTGAGAGAGTTAATGATAGGGATTACGTAAATGCGGTGATTAAGAGGTTTGGGCGTGCATTAAATCCTGTCCTGGTTCCCCAGGTTATTGAGTTGGGTGGTAGGCTGGGTTATGACGTTAGGTCAATAATTCAATTGGCGGCTAGGAAGGACCCTGAATACCTTAGGCTCCTCTCGAGGGTGATTATTGGTGAGGAGTAGGTTGGTAATTGCCTTTGTCTTAGCTGTGATTACGTACTTCGTTGATCATAGGATTTACCTAATCGTAATTAACACGTTAGTTCCCCTGATTCTGGCTAAGGATTTAATTGATTTGAGGGATCAGGTTAGGTTATTCATTAATGATGGTGACCCTGTCAGGTCGGTTAGGATAGGCTTGAGTGGAATTACTATAGATGATGAGGAAATTGTTGGTCTTAAGGTATTAAGTACCGCCTACGCATTTGACTCTGCGTTTGAGGAGGCACTGGCTAGGCCCGTGCACTTATTCGATTGCTCTCGAAGTATAAGGCCATTGTGCTAATCTCGCCTAATAATGGTTATGTCATCGCCGTTAATAGGAGTGCTTATAGGGAGTTAACTGCTGAGCTTGAGCAATTGAACATAAATATCGTTAGAATTAACGGCTTTGAACTAGCCAATGCCTTGAGAGTGCGTGTAAGACGTAGGTCATTAAGCAAAATTCCATTGCTATTATTGTTAATTCCCATGTTCATTGCTGCTTCAGCGTATGTACTGCTCGTATTCCCTACGTTATACATAGTTTACTCCACCAGCGACTTCTCTAAACGAAGGTTTGTAATTAATGCGGGATTTAATAACGAGGTTGTGCGTGATCTAGGGGCTTTCATGACTGTGGATAATACAATGACTAGGGCTGAGGTTATGAGCCTTAGGAGCCGAATTATTAATGCAGGTGCGAGTATCCTTTTAATGGTTTCAAGTAATGATGAGTTGAGGGATTGGATTAAAGGCACTGCAAGTAGGTGTATGGTAAATTCCTAATGCTCAGGCATATCAAGTATTTCCTTAATTACAAGGATTTTGAGATCACGCTGAGGAGGATTCAGCAGGGTGAGGATGTATACTCACTATACCTGGCGAGTACGACTCGTTTCGACTCATCATTTAAATGGAGATGGACACCATCAATACCAATATCAAAAATACTCAATGCGGGTTATGGCCGTGCATGGTCCATGGAATTAAACCTCATTGCATTCACACCCTACTCATTTCAATTAATTAGTGAGAGACGTGGCATAGCCGTGATAGGCAGGGACGTTAACAATAGGGAGATTTATTGGTCATTTAATGGGTCAAGCCCTCACGTACTAATAATAGGGCCGACAGGCGCCGGTAAGACTACATTGGCAATGAGCATTGCGTACCAGGTTAAGCACAGGTTAAAGGACAGGGTTAAGTTGGTGATAATAGATCCACATGGGCATACGGCGATGCTTAACAGGTTAATTAATAATGTTAGGGTTGTTGATTTAAGTAAGAGTAGGTTAATGACGAGAGAGGTCTCAGTATTGATCGAGTCAATACGATTCTCAAACCCCCTCCTTTTAATTGGTACGGAGGGCGCGTTATTACGTATGGCTAGCATTAACAATGGCACTATTTCAGGTATTGATGAATTAATGAGAAGACTTAGGGAATTGTCTAATGATTTAATACTAAGGGAGGCATATTATAATTTATACAATGTATTTGCGCCAATCATTAATTATTACGGTGGTTCAAATGATACGTCATACGACGTGTATGAACTACTCGATGGCGATACGATATTCATAATGAAGTCAATAATTAGCAATGAGCTGCTGAGGTATCTAACAATGCTCATACTACTCTCTATAACTAAGAAGGCTGTTTCCGAATGCCGCGTTCCTCCATGCCCATTGAGGTACCTGGTCATTATCGATGAGGCGCATAACGTACTTAAACTGCCAAGCGAGTATAAAGTTCTCGGTTTTGATGATCCATTAGAGAAGATGTTTAGGGAGTTGAGGAAGTTCGGTGTGGCGTTGTTTGCCTTGATGCAACCACCACTTGATGTGCTTAATGAAGGTGTTCTTGGGAATATCGGTACTTCAATTATCCTGTCAGGGAATTCCCAATATGTCTCTCATGTGATGTCCAGTGTGGGTAATATTGATGATAATGATGCGGCATGGCTATTAAGTGGGCGGTTTAGGGCATTAGTAATACGACAGGGCGAACCTAAGCCCATTAAACTATCGCAGCTCCTTATTCCTAAGGAACTATTGACGGAGAAATATAATGGATAATTTTGAAGATAGAGACCGACAAGGTAGTATTCAACTCACATTCTCACCGTCGCCTTTAACAATGTTTGCATTATTATCTACGTAGTATGATCGATCTGACACGAATACCTCGACCTTCTTTGCATTTAAACTCTTGGCTATGTGTTGGAAGGCCGCCATTGGGTTTGTGTGGCTACCGCAGGTGTATACATCGACTGTTGCGTACTCATGCTCGGGCCAGGTGTGTATTGATATGTGGCTTTCAGCAACTATGGCGACTACGGATATTCCGCCATTGACCCCAAACTTGTAGTAGAAGGTTGATACCACTAATGCACCTGCTATTTCGGCTGCTTCTTTAACGATTTTTAATAAGTACATCTCATCCTTAAGTAATTCTTTGTTGCATCCATATAGATTTCCATACACGTGTACTCCATACACTAATGCGTTCCTTTCCCTGCCCCCCATTTCTATTAGGGTTTGGGTCGTCATCTTCCCCAATATTGAACGTTTTTTTTGAGTAATGCGTACCCAACCCCTATATAAACATATCCCCTTAAAACTGCGGTATTATCTTAGGTGATAAAATGCATGGCCTGATTGTTGGGGGATAAGTATTAAATACTTCAAGTTTAATTCTTTGTTGAATGGAGGGTCTTGATTATTTTAAGAGTGCGTATGTTGAGATTGGAAATTTTATTTTAAATGCCCTTAATGTCATTAATATGAAGGAGATTGAGCTATTCGTGGATGCCTTAATAGATGTTTATAGGAGTGATAAGAAGGTCCTAGTCGTTGGTGCGGGTAGGTCGGGGCTTGTGGGTAGAGCGTTTGCAATGAGGCTTATGCACCTTGGCTTTAGGTCCTATGTGCTTGGTGAGACAATAACGCCCAGTGTCGGTGAGGGTGACCTCGTGGTTGCTATCTCGGGTAGTGGCACTACGACCATGGTCGTGGCGGCTGCCGAGGCGGCTAAGAAGATGAGGGCTAGGGTGGTTGCGATAACGAGTTATAAGGACTCGCCGTTGGCTAATTACGCCGACTTAGTGGTTCAGGTACCTGGTAGGACTAAGGTGGCTAAGATGGATGATTACTTCGCTAGGCAGATACTTGGTCTTCATGAGCCATTGGCGCCGTTGGGGACTTTGTTTGAGGATACGGCGATGGTACTCCTTGATGCGGTAATTGCGGAGTTAATGCATAGGCTTAGGAAGACGGAGGATGAGATTAGGAGTAGGCATGCGAATATTGAGGTGCCCTAGACTCACTCCTCACTCTCCATAGCCCTAATACCAACATTTATGAGGCGCCTAAACACCCTATCAATCAGCCTCACGTAGATGCCCTTTTGACCTACGAATGCGCCGAAGGCGTTCTTCTTTACCGTCACCATGAGTTCAGGCCCTGCGAAGTCCACATCAACGATGTGCTTACCAATCCAACCAACTGGGTGGAGCGCCCTAATCCACTCCTTGAAGTTTAGGTTCATCTCCACTGTCCTAACCCTCAGGTTGCTCTCGCCCTCAATCGCCTTAATCCTCTCACCACCCTTACCAACAACCCTGCCCAGGTGCCCCTCCTTGGCGATTATTAATGCGTCAGGCACGTTCTCACTCTTGACGCCCAGGTTCTCCTTCTCCTGCTTGAACTCAATCACCGTAACTACGTCGGCATCTGGTGCATGGACCCTTATCAAGTCGAGGATCTGCCTCTCCGTATTGCTCAACTCCCTCTTCCTCATCCTTAACTCGAAAGACACCTTAACACCCCTCTTAGCACCAGGCCTAACAATATCCTTAAGGCCCAGGTCCACGACAACGGCATTCTCCTCATTCAGCAGGACCTCCCTAAGGAGTGTTGCACCATCCTTCTCAACACCAAGCGGTCTCTGGAGCACTGGATCGCCAGCGATTATTAGCCTTGAGTTCCTGCCAATCCTCATGAGTATTTCAGCGGCATTCTCGGGCTGCGTGCTTTGGGCATCATCGAGAAATATTAACGAGTCGTCGAAGGTTCTGCCTCTTAGATATGATACGTCGGTGACCATTACCTTACCCTCCTGGAGAAGCTTCGTTATTTCCTCCCTATCCATAAACCCCTCGAGGATGTCCTCAAGGTATGCAGAGGCAATCTTGTAGTACAAGTCGCCAAGTTCCTCAGGCGTTAGTGATTTGCCCGTGCTTACGTCGACCACGGGCCTGGCGATTATGAATCGTTTATACGTCCCGGATAGTACGGAGGATATGCCGTAAACGCATGATATTAGGCTCTTGCCAGTTCCCGTTGGTCCGAAGACACCCACTATCTCGTTTCTCGAGTCCTTAAGTGCATTCAGGAATCTTTCCTGCCCAATACTCATGGGCTTAATCTTATCTAGTAATGACGACATCGTTTCATGAGTAATTAATGGGTTTTTAAATCCTTACTTGTGGCTAGCCAAACATTGTTTTCATGGGCATGATCTTCTCACGGCAAACCTCCCTAGCAAGCTTAACTGGGTCGTCAAAATACCTAATCCTAATGACTCTCCTATCATCAACATACTCAGGGAATGCCTTAGGTAGTGAATCGCTACTTAGGTTAGTTCCAACGAGTACGTAGGCGGGCTTACCCATGGCGTAGGCAAGGAGTACCTCAATAATCGTCCCAGCACCACCTCCCAAGGCCACAAGTGCGTCGCTTGACCTAACCATTATGACGGACCTACACCTAAACTCACAACCACTGTCAATCCTAGTAACACCACTTGGTAGCTCAACGTCATACCTCTCAATGGGGAGTATTACGGCAATTCTAAAACCAAGGTTGAGCGCCTCATCAACTATTGTCTTCATGAATCCCCAATAACCACCAAGCAGTAATGTGGCCGTCGGACACTGTGAATGCAGCTCCCTTAGGAATTCCCTTGCCATGGCCTCGGTCCTGGGGTCCACAGGGCTTGAATGAGCCGCTATGGCTATCTGCATCGTTATCACCCTGAATTAAGTACTTATAATGCTTAATCCTCATTGGCTATTTAATGATTCCCTGAGCATTGGTATTATGTGGTTATCAATTACGTAATTAATCACTTCCTTACAACCGTTGCAATTAATAGTGGATATCCTGAACGTGGGTATTGACTTATCGATAGCCGCCACACTGCTCAGCGCCGTATTTACCTCATCCTCTGTGGCGATGTCGATCTTATTCACGAGCAGGAGCAGTGGTGTATTGCTGAAGTTACTTCGTACCTCCCTCAGCAGGTTTAACTGCTCCGTTAATGAGTAGCCGCTATGGTTTGTTGGGTCTAGTATAAAGACTATGACCCTCGCCAGGTACTTAAGCGCCAGTATCGCCTGAAGTTCAATCTTGTTACGCTCGCTTAACGGTCTATCTAGGAGACCTGGCGTGTCTATTACCTGGACCTTCACGTCGTTTAGCACCGTGAAGTGACCAACGTGAAGCTCCTTCGTCGTGAATGGGTACTCAGCCACCTTTGGCTTACCACTACTCACGCACCTAACGAAGCTACTCTTCCCAACATTAGGCATTCCGGCAACGACTATTGTGAATAGGTTCGGGTCAATGTTAGGTAGCTTATCAAGCTTCGCCGCTGCGTTCTTCAGGAAATCGAGCTCAGGCTTTAAATCCATGAGCAAATCCCTAACCCTGGCTAGGAAGCTCCTTCGGGCCTTAATTATGTCGTTATTCATCGTGGCTGATCTAATCGCCATTACGGCATCCTTATAGATTGATGAGAGGGCCTTCGTGGCGTGACCCACCTTAGCCAGGGAGTGCTTATACGTGGCTCTATCAATCATTAACTCAATCAACTCCCTATAGAACGGGTGCAATGAGTCCAGGAAGGGCATCCCGAGAGCCACGTCGCGAAAGGCATCGGTTAGGTACTTCCTGACCTCCCTAACCCTCCTCAACTCAAGCCTCCTCAACCTATCAACGCCCGGCTCAATACTTGGATTCCTAGCCTGGAGACTAAAGTAAATGCCAACCACGGCATTCCACAACTCCTCACTAGTCGGTACATGCGGAGCCCTAATCACGTTAATGGCTGCGTCAATGTTTGTAATTCCCTTAATAAATGTTTAAGTTTAATTAGTAATATACATAGAATAAATAATGACAGTTAATTAATAGGTAAGTGACTTATGATTACGTGATGGTCGTTAATAAGCTGAACTTGGCAGGGCTTTTAATTTTCATTGGTGTGGCCGAATTTCTACTACTAATGCTTATTGCCGAGGCACTATACCCGGGGTACTCCGTTTCTCGGAATTACATTAGTGATTTAGGTGTTGGGCCTGTGGCTTTAATATTCAATTCCTCAATAATAATCATGGGACTGCTACTAATAATCGCCGCAGTACTCGTATGGAGACTGAGTAGGGTATTCGCAGTAACGATAGCCTTAACAGGCATTGGTGCAATGGGTGTGGGTATTTTCCCAGAGACCATGCATCCATTCCACCTAATCTTCGCGCTGATTGCTTTCCTATTTGCATCAATATCATCATACCCAACAATAAAAATATCAAGGAGCCCAGGCAAGGTGCTATGGCCAATACTGGGCACGATAGGCTTCATAGCCCTATTACTATTTATAAAACATATATACCTGGGCCTGGGCCCGGGCGGGATGGAGAGGATGATAGTATACCCAAACCTAGTATGGGCCCTGGCTTTTTCCACAGAACTAATGAATCATTAAAATGTAGTTATTATGTGATATCATCATCAATATGGCTAGGGCATTCACGGCAACACATAATGGTTCAAGTAGCAAGTTTGCAATAATGAGAGAATAGAGTGTAGGGTTAGAGATGCTATTCAAGAGATTAAACTAGCCCATAAATCGTGGGTGACTTGAATTTGAGTTATAGGCCCATATAGGAAGAAGTGACGGCTTATTTTTAAGGATAGGTTAATGCGCCCTAAGTTAATTACACATTATGGCCTTGCGCATGGCGTATAGACCTTACCTGATGATACGCCAGTTACATAGGAGCCGGTCGGTGCATTGCCCGGGATTAGGGTGATGGATGTTGATGCTAGGCTAACCGTATTGCTCGACTGGGGCACAACAACGATGTACCACTCAGCATTAACCCAAATAGTCTGGTAAGTGAAGTAGTCACAATACATTCTGGAGGTTATTGCATAATTCTCAAAATCTATCGGGAAGGCCGCAATACTCGCCGTTGATAGACTCGAGAAGATTGTCATAGCTGGTGTTATGTCCTCGAAGGCGCTCGGAAAGCCCGTATTACTGCCTGTGGCGCCTATGTTGAAGGTCCACGTGATGTTGGGCACAAGCACCTTCGCGCCAGGAGGTAGCTCTATTTCGTCCCACGGACTTGTCGAAGCACTAATGGATTCACTGGTAGGTGACGATATACTTACGCCAATGAATGGAACTACTTCCTGCCCAGCAACCTCTAAGCCAAGGAATATTTCATAACTGGATGTGCTACTCGTTGATGGGGGATTCCACGAATTGGAATTAAATGTGGCTCCAACAGGGTCAGCGACTAATGCATTGGTATAGCTTTCGTTGTACCATGCATCACCGGTGTAGTAATCAATGGCGCCTACCTGGTAGCCCTCAAGACCATAGTTATTATACATGGTCGAACTCTCCTGGTATTCCTCATAACCAACCACGGTAGTAGGTAAGTAATATAGAACTCCTGAGGGGTTATTAGCTAGATAAGCGACCGTATTTCCAATCAATAGGCAGGTATCCCAGAGGTATGACCCATTACCATCCTGATAACCCAGTATGCCTGTGGGATATTCTGTACCTGTGAGCATTGGTGTTGCCCATAAGAACGTAAAGGTACTCGCCACATACACGCCTGGCTCTGGATTTGAATTAAAGTAATGATTGATAACATCGTAGTTGTAATATGCCTCGTAGCATGGGTCAATTGAGTCTGTGTTGCTGGTTGTTGTTGTTGTTGTTGTGGTTGGCTTCATGATATTAGTTATGACTGTTAGTAGTTGGTTCAGGTACACTGGCCCTATGATTAGTCCTCCAGCCCCAACCCTCCTTACGATTATCACCACCGGCTCATACCTACTCACTGGTATTATTGGGTATGCCAGTAGGTAGTCTTTACTCGGCATATTCAGATTGAGTAATAGCCTGTGGTTTGTCGCCAATGCCCATGAGTAGGCCAGTACAAACTCGATAATGCCTCATCACTACCGTTGGCATAGATACCCACAATATCATTCCTGGCAATGGCACCCGCCAAGTCATGAATCACCGGGCTAGTCAGGTTAATGGTCACCCTACTCAACGGGTCGCCAATGATTAGGCTAGGCTCAATAAGGGACCAATCAATAACGACGACACTGTTGTTGGGTAGGCTAGGCAGTTCATTAAGGCCTATGGACTAATCAATGACTGATTGACACCAACGCTGACCAGTCTCTGGGTTAGTGTTGTTGGTCCGACCACATAGATTGGGATGTTTAGGCTTATTGGCGAACTAACAACGCCCTGGTTCACCGTAGAGAATTCACCTGCACAGCATTACTGGGCCTAACAACGGTGTTGTGGTTAATTAAAAGTCTTGGCAAGACAAGGAAAACCAAAACAACCACGGCAGCAACCACCACGGCGGTTATGAGTAAAAGCCTCGATTTAGAGGACATACCCGTCAAAGTAACAAAACCTACGGACTTTTTTTTTTAACTCCGGCTATTCACAAAAAGTGAATCGAGCAGGATTGAATGTGACCTAGGTTCATGGTCGTTTAATGAGTGTGCGGATGAGTTAATGCCAACCGAATTAAGCGCCTTCCGTGAGTACCGTTTTTGAGCAATGCCCTCCTTAACCCTGTCTTGTGCGGATAGGTTACAGGGGTATTGGTATGCGAGGTTGGGTGGCTCGTGAGTGAGGGGTGTTACGGTAATTGAGTGGTTCCCCATGAGAAATGCTTAAAACTCTAGGTTAGGAATCAACCTGCCCCGGTAGCTCAGCCTGGTAGAGCGCCTCACTGGTAATGAGGAGGTCCCGGGTTCGAATCCCGGCCGGGGCTCCACCCCTTTCTATCTATATAAACAATAATTTTTTTTATACCTGCCTGCGATTTTTAATTCCATAATGTGCGGGCAAGAGCTACGGCAGGGCCGTGGCGCACCCGGTTATAGGGTTACTAAGTTACCGTATAAGGTCAGGGTTTACCTAAATAACCAAGTCCTCATACCGGCTAGCTCGTTAGGTCCTGGGAATTTCTGGGCTTAAGTATGCCGTAATAACCATCTCCTATAATGGTGTCCCAATCACGATTAAGGGCGTTAAGTTACTTAGGACTAAGCACACCAACTCTAGGCAGTTCACGATACCGAGAGAGGTCAGGGAGACCTACGGTATTAAGCCTGGCGATGAGATTGAGATAATAGACATAAAGCCATTTAAGCCGACTTAACCACAGATTGGTCCCTTGATTAACAACTGCCTTATGTATATAGTCGTATTCACCACGTAATTCACATAGGCAATTATCACAATACTCCCGTAATACCTATTGTATATTGTGATTGATGACTCGTTACCACCCGTGATCAGGTCTATCACATGCCCATTAACCTGTAAGTAAGCCATTGTTGTGTTCAGCTGCCTTAGGTATTCAGGTCCAACCCATGAGTACTCTATCAATATGTCGTATTGACCTGGCGGTAATGTAACGTTTACGGCAAACCAAGCCCCCGGTGGCTCACTCGGTGTGTGGGTTATTTCGTTATTGACTAACTGGCCGTTTATTGGGGATACCATGTTTGGTATTACGTTTAGAGTAACCGGCTCACATATTACTGGCTTACCTGTATAGTTCGCCTTAGGACTAGTAATGCGTTTCCAATGACCATGTATACCCCGTAGCCCTCCATAAGTGCCGTATTCACATACTCGTTATATGGCGTGCCCCACCAGGTGAACCAGAGGCTACTTGGCTGGGCAATTATGTACTCGGGCCTTAGCACGGGTACCACTGCGTGTATGCATTTATGTCATTTGAGAATGGTGGGTACAGGTTATTCTGTACGAGCACGGTGGCATTACCCGGTATCAACCTGAGTACGTTCCAAACCTCGTAATCTGCCTTAGTGAGTTGGTACTGGAAGTGTATGATTGGGCTGACGCCTAGGAGCACCACCAACGTTGAGATCAGTATTAATGCCATTAACCTCCTCTGCTGCTCGATCGGCATTTTCGAAATCGCCATTAATGATGCCATTACTATGAATGGTATCGAGAAGGAGCTATATTGGAAGAATGGGTTGTAGTAAATAACGTCACTTGTCAGGAAGGACGCCAGGGGCCAGGCGAGTGATGGCAATACTAATGGGTCTAGGAATGCCGTGAATGCCGTCGGTGCATAAAGCTCGAGGAAGTATAGGAACTTCTCCGTGCCATAGACCGAGTATAGCCTTGGTATCAGTAATGGGTCCTTAATGACCGAAATTATTATGCCGAAGCTGAACGCGAGGCGTACTGCTCAGGCAGTCCGGACAGGGGTGATGCCGTTGTTGGGCCTAGTGGGTTAAGGATTGACTTCACCCATAGGGCGATTAGGAGGACGGCTATTGATATCGCTATGGTCATAATACCATGCATTAATTCACGCCTCCTTCTAATGTTCACAGCCACGTAGTACAGGCCAAGTAGTGCCATGGGTATTGGTGCGAACTCGATCGTGCCTAGCGTGAGCAGTAGTACTGGGTAGTAGATCCTCCATCTCCTCGTTAGTAGTAGGTATGTTGAGTATAGGGCTAGGGGCATGAATATGGTCTCCATGTGAAAGTCGAAGGAGTTTGCCCCCTGAACCAGCGGTTCATGAGATAGATAATTGCGAAGAAGGTTCCAAGCCAATCCCTGCCAAGGTGCTTCCCCAGCCAGTAGATCGGTAGTGCGCCCAGGGCTACGAATACGGTTTGAGCAACAAGCAGCGTGGCCGGGCTTGGATATGCGGCGTAGATTGGCAGGAATAGGAATAGTGTTGGTGAGAAGTGGACGTCTAGGAAGCTGTAGCTATGGGCCCTGGCCTGGGTATTATGGCTATATCAACGCTTTCGTAGAATAACCTATGGTAGTAAAGTGTCGACGCCAGCGCCTGGGCGAAGATACCTAGGTCAGCGGCGTGGGTGTGGAAGGTTAAGTACTTCAGTAATGCGTAGTAGGACATGATGATGGAGTATGCCGCAATGCCAAGGTAAACCACAAGGTCTGTTAGGTTAATTAACTTCCTCATTTATGGAGGTTCATGCTGAGGAATTATTAAAGTAATTACTTCATAAAGTCAAGTATTGAGGGTCCACCAACCCTTTCACGCCTAATTTCCTGGCAATCAATGCTTATTGACCTGAGGCCATCATTACCGACCTCGAGTATTATCGGCTTCCAGATGTTCGTGAAGGCCGCATTGACTATGCAGGAATTCCCGGATTTGACGCACCTAACCACGGAGTTATGGGCATGCCCATGTATTGCAATGACATTATTACTAAATATCGCATTCTCTAAATCCCGAACCCCGAGACTCGGCCAAATCCTTGGTCCTCACCCTGGAGTGTCTTGAATGTTGGTGCGTAGTGTATTAGGAGGATTGTTAACTCCCTCGATGAGTTTATTGTCCTCTTGAGCCACTCAACCCTGCGCTTATACGTATCGGCTATGTGCGGTATATGCCTCAACTGCCACGTTGTTGGTTTCTCCAGTGATCCGCGGGACCCTATTATTCTAAGGGTCACGTCATTTATCGTCAACTTAATCACCTCATCATCAAGCCACCTAACGACACCTAGCTCCCTGGCCCTCGGCATTACCTCATCATAGTCCTCATTACCTGGTACGGCAATTATAGTATCGCTTAACCTCCTCAACTCATTGATCAATATCTTCAATCCCTCAATCCTCCCATCCTCCATCAAGTCACCGGCTATGAGTACAGCATCGAATTTCCCCAAGTCCCTGACAGTCTCCCTAAACCTGGGGAAGTACTTTGGTGAATGAATGTCCGCCGTAGCCAGTATCCTAGCAACCATTTAATAGTGCGGTAAAACATATTATTAAATTACTTTTTCAGACCCATGAATAAATGGAGAGCGCCTTCGAACTGCGGAGGTGCGATCCGGATAATGACATGGATATAATAGTGAGTCTCGAGAGGGATATATTCAAGCCAAGCGAGCAATACACACTTGGTTTCATTAATTGGTTGTGCAGGAATTGCACGAATTACTCCTACATAGCATTCATCAGCGGTAAGCCCGTGGGCTACATAATATCGTGTATAGAGGGCTTGGGCAGGGGCCACGTGATATCAGTTGGTGTGCTGAGGGAGTTTAGGAGGATGGGCATTGGTAATGCACTCATGTGCAGGTCAATATGCGCGATGGCTGAGAGGGGTATTGACCACGTCATACTTGAGGTTAGGGTTTCGAATACGCCAGCCATAACGCTTTATAGGAAGCTTGGGTTTGAGGTTCGTGACGTCTTGAGGAGTTACTACAATGATGGTGAAGACGCGTACCTAATGATACTCGAGAATGAGAAGTTTGAGACATTAATACACAACTGCTGCCTAGTAACCAAACAGTCTCCTTAGGTACGTCTGCATCCACCTATCCTTCTGAAGCGTGTAATCCCTCTTGGGCTCCGGGTCCTTACTAGGCTTCGGTGGTTGCTGGGTGTAGTCGAAGCCGAATTGAACACTAATAGTCTCAAGCTTACCCTCGATATTGCCAACGTACGCCCAACCAACAAATGCGTACTGCACGGAAACCCTCTCGCCACTGCCCAGGTCCTCGAGTAACTTATTAACGGCGAATAAAGCGCTCTCAAAGGCGATTTCCTGATTCTTCGGGTAGGGCAGCTTGGCCGCATCACCCGCGGCTAGTACGTCATCGAACTTGGGACTTCTCAGGTCCGTTGGTGACCTAACCTCGAACCAGTCAGTGCCTAGGCCAGCGTCCTTTATGAATGATGGTGCCCTATTTGGCTCCAGCATGGTGAGTAAGTCGTACCTATACCTCTCGCCACTCCTCGTGACCACCTCCTTATCACTCATCTCCACAATCTCCTGGTTAGTAACCAACTCAATACCTGCCTTATCATATATTGCCTTAACCACGTCGGCTATGACTGGTGGTTGCGTCTTGTCGTTGGCGTCTATGTGTATTATCCTGACCTTATCCCTAACACCCCTGTGCTTAAGAATCGTGTGAATGAGCAACGCTGTCTCCGTTGGCGCTGGGGCGCACCTATACGGCGCCTTCGGTGCGTAGACAATCACCGTACCCTCATTAATACTCCACACCCTATTCTTGAGCACGTGGACCCTACCGGGGTCGTAAACATTCGCATTCATGTACCAGTACTTGTCGTAGCCGTTTATTGATGAGCCATCAAAAACAACGCCTGGTGCCAGGACTAGGTAGTCGTAGTTTAGGCTCCTCATATTATTGCCGAAGGAGGTCTCGGAATAATTAACGACCCTATTACCTGGGTCAATGTTAATGACATCGCCTGTGATTACATCGACGCCCTTCAACCCAACCTCCTCATAACCCCTAATGATCCTTCCATACTCCTCCTCATTAGTTAGCAGTAATGGTCTCGTTGGCCCACCCATGTAATGCCCATCCCTAGTTATCACGGTGACCTCGACCAAGTCCTTAGCCTTCTCAATCAGCGTGTTTGCAACGGTCAGTCCAGCGATTCCACCACCAATAATTACGACCTTTTTACGGGGCATACCCGTCATGGGCTTGTTGGGTTACGTAAATATAAAGTAGTGCCCTAAGTTAATTGTGTTAGTAAGGGTGCACCTAGTTCAGTTAAATTATCAAATTCTCGACCTGGAGACAACCAGCTTATCACCCACGGTATTAATGGTTAGTAAGCCATCATCACTGAGCCAGGCAATGTATGAGAGTAATGCGGAACGGTTCAGTAGATAATTGTGTGGTGAGTCAATGCTTATACCCAGCAATGAGAGTAATCTTACAATTAAATCCTCGAGTACCGTGGAATCACCAATATTATTGAGGACAAGCTCCCTCAACTTATTTATCGCATTAATATTCTCATTAATTACGCCAACCGCGTCCTGGGGCTTTAAGACCTCGCCGTGGGCTGGCACGATATACCCGTACTTACCCACGACCTCTAAGAGCTTTCTAAGGCTTTCGAGCGCAAGCCTCGCGTTTAAGTGATATGGCGCCCCATACTTCCGAATAACATCCAGTGAGAAGAAGGAGTCCGCAGTGAACAACACATTCCCGTAGGATATACCGACCATCCCCATCGTATGCCCCGGCAGCGGTACTACGTCAAACCCCACCTCCCTACGCAAGTCATCCAGGTCCCTAACCGGCACACCCTCAGCCTCAAGAAGCTTGGTCCTGAGTAACTTGGGTGGGAATGAGCCGAAGAGATAGAGTGGCTCAAGCACGGGTCTCTCGATGAAGGGCCTATCCTCAGGCGTTGCATATACGGTGGCGCCACTCCTCTTAACGAGTAATGAATTGCCGCCAATATGGTCTGCGTGATGATGCGTATTAACTATGGCCCTAATCCTCAGGTTTAGGGGTTTGATTGCATTGAATATTCTGCGTCCAGAGTCCTCGTCAATACCCGTATCAATTATTACGCACTCATTATTATCTATCACTAATACTCCGGCATTCGTCCTGCCAGGTACTACGTATACATTATCCGAGAGCCTCAGCAGTCTCTGTGTTTGCATTGCTGATAATGCATTAAATAGTTTTTAATAAGTAGTTTTACGGCATACCTAGGCATAATTAAGTGCTTGGCTTAAGTCATTAATAATGTCCTCAGGATCCTCAAGGCCCACACTAAGCCTGAGCAGGTTGTCCTTAATGCCAGCCCTAGCCCTATCCTCAGGACTCCAATGGGCGTGCGTCGTACTTGCTGGGTGCGTTATTATACTCTCGGCACCCCCAAAGCTGACGCTCGGTATTATCATCCTCACATGCTTATAAACCGCCATGGCCCCCCTCAAACCACCCTTGACCTCGAAACTGACGATTCCACCGCAATTACTAAGTAGCTTCCTCGCCACCTCATAGGTCTCGTGATCATCAAGGCATGGATAGTAAACCCTCTCAACCTTTGGATGGCCCATTAAGAACTCCGCGACCGCCCTGGCATTCTCCTCATGCGTCCTCATCCTAATGTGGAGTGTTTTCAACCCCCTATCAACGAGGAATGCCGTGAAGGGCTCCATAATCGTACCAAGGAACCTCCTCCACTCCCACACGCCCTTAATCCTATCATCACCGCCAATTATGAAGCCAGCCACAACATCATTATGACCACTAAGGTACTTAGTGGCGCTATGAATTACGAAGTCGGCGCCATGGGTGATTGGTGTAACGCCCATTGGGGTTGCCAGGGTATTGTCAACGACGACCACGGCACCGACCTCACGGGCAGCCTTAACTATCTCAGGAATGTCATAAACCCTAAGGAGTGGGTTTGAAACCGACTCAATAAACACCACATTGACGCCACCCCTTAGGGAGTTGATTACGTTCTCCGTGCCTGGGTCCGTAATCACGGTCTTAACACCAAACCTGCCTAACCTCTCCATGAGCACCAGCGTTGAGCCATAGACGTCAAGGGGCATGAGCACGGTTGAGTCCCTGGATAGGAGTGACATCATTAACGTGGTTATCGCAGCCATACCACTGGATGTTCCGAGGGCGTCAACCCCATGCTCAAGCTCAGCCATCTTACTCTCCACCGCATGAACCGTCGGGTTATCCTCCCTACTATACTTAAGCGGTACCACGCCATGCAACGACGGTCTCTGCTCGGGCTCCCTATAATCGAAGAGTGAGGTCTGGTAAATGGGCTCGATTACGGAGCCAATACCATCATTAACATGCCTCACACCACCACGCACACTCTTTGTGCCCTTACCCACGAAATTCACGATTTTGACAGAGGTATTAAGCATTGCGTACCTAACCAATGACTTTTGACCTAATGCTGCCCTCAATCTCCTGGCTAATCTCACGGCCCCTCCTCGCCGTCTCCTCAATCATCCTCATGATCAAGCCCCTAAGACCACTCTCCTCAGCAACCTTAATACCCCTGATGGTCACGCCGCCCGGCGTCGTAACCTCCTCCACAACCTCCCACGGTCTCTTAACCCTAAGCAATTCAGCACTGGTCTCCAGGGTACCAATGGCTAATTCCCAGGAAATATCCGTGGGTATGCCAAGCAATAGACCAGCTTCCCAAAGGGCCTCGAGTATTAAAGCTATGAAGGCAGGGCCCGACCCACTTATGGCTGTTATCGCATCCATATAACGCTCATTAACGACCACGCACCTGCCCATGGAACTAAATATTTCACAAGCCCTCCTAACATCATCCTCAGAAACCCTGGAGCCAGGCGCCACGGCAGTAACGCCCCTCTCAATCACAATACCTATGTTGGGCATAGCCCTAACGACCTTAGACGGCACCAAATCCTCAATAATACCCGTCGTCACACCGGCAACCACGGAAATCAACAATTGATCGCCAGTGAGGACATCACGTATGGGCATCAATGCATCAGGGACTTGGTAAGGCTTAACGGCGAGTATCACAACATCGGCATCCTTGACAACCTCGGCATTATTATTCGAAACAAACACACCAGGTAATTCACGCCTAACCCTGGCAATACTTTCAACCCTCCTAACACTACCACTTATACTACCAGGATCAACACCAGACTTTATCAGGGACTTGGCAATGGCGGTTCCTATTTTACCAAGCCCGATTATTGCGTACCTGGCAATAAAACCACCCACAAAGCCCATGGACAGCCTATTTATAAGCATTGCGTGGATTATAGATAATATAGATAATTCGAGAAATCAGCCCGGCAATCCCAGTCATGGATCCGGTGGCTAGGATCTCATCACCAACAAAGCCTTAAAACTACAGCACACCTTAAATTCATTATTGATGATGAGGTTTAAGGGCTATGACCGATGAAGATGAACGGCGGAGTACTGACCACTAAACATTTTAACAATATGCATTGAAAAAGGCATGTCATGAACCAAGCCATCACCATGGCATTACCAGTGCTGGGATTAATCATTGCATTAATGATTTATGAGATGCCGTTTATTTACGATACCGCCTACACAGCGACGATGGAGTTGAGCGACGACCCATTAATAATCACGGTATCAGACCTACACCTTGAATCCAACACGAGAGACTTAACCTGCATAGGCAATTACATTAGAGGTCTAAACCACGGGAACACCTACCTAATCATTAACGGAGACCTATTCGATAAGGCGCACAAGCAGGAACTAAATCAGTCACATATACGTGAATTAATAAACCGCCTAGACCTGGCAGGCATTAATGGGTTGAGGGAAGTGATCTACATCACGGCTATCTACGACCATGACCCAAGGACTCACTGCGGCGAGACTACATACACTGTTAATGGTATTAAGGTCAGGGTTATTCGCGGTATTGCCAAGCTCATCATAGGCAGTAACACCATCTGGTTCCTACATGGGGATTACATAGTTAAGAATGGGTTAATCGCATCATTGATGAATAGGTTACTTGGTGGTTCATACGATAGGTTGGTCAGGTCAGCGATAGGGGCTAGGGAGGGTGATTGGGTCGTGATCGGGCATACTCATGTACCCGGCATAAATAGTGAATCACGCATTGCCAATACTGGGTCCTGGATAAACCGCTTCATAAACGCCGCAAACACCGCGGTAATAATCAATGGATTAGGCGGCGTGGAACTGGTCAGAGTTAAGTGCGTTTCTTAATTACTAATCATGGTTAGTGAAACCATAGATTTAAATTAAGAGGAACCACTTATAATTAAAGGCAATGTCACTTGCCGATGAGATTAAGAGGGTACTAATGGAGAACCCAAACATACTAATCGAGGTACTACTTGCCAAGCCAGAGATCATCTACCAAGCCCTAGCCAAGCTAACCCCATGGCAAAACCTAGCCACTAAGCAGGACGTTGAGGAATTGAGAAAGGAGATCGAGGGATTAAGGAGGGAGATACAGGATATAAGGAGTACAATGGCGACTAAGAAGGACCTGGAGGAATTGAGGAAGGAAATGGCAACTAAGAAGGATCTTGAGGAATTAAGGAAGTACGTAGATGATAAGGTTGAGGAATTAAGGAGAGAAATGGCAACGAAAAGGGAGCTTGAAGAACTGCGGAAGGAAATGGCGACTAAAAAGGAGCTTGATGACCTAAGGAAAGAGGTTAGGTTATTGGCCAATAAACTTGACGCCCTCGGCGCACGCTGGGGAGTACTCAGTGAGGAAGCCTTCAGGGAGGGCGTTAGGGAGATACTGAAAGACGCTGGGTACACCGTGGAGAGGTGGCTTTATTACGACGCGGATGGATTCGTGTATGGGCACCCAAGCGAGGTGGAGCTGGACATAATAATTAGGGATAATCTCGTAATAGCCGTGGAAATAACATCAGCCGTGAAGAGGTCAGACCTAGCAGTAACACGCCGCAAGGCCGAACTATACATGAAGACCACGGGCAAGTCCGTGAGCATGGTCATGGTAATAACGCCATACATAGATGACAAGAACCCAGACTACGTGAGGGTCATGGCCGAGAGAATGGGCATAAAAATAATAACGCCCGAGGACATGACAAAACAGACACAGTAATGTAGGGTATTTAACTACGATCTTCATCTATGCTAAGTTGAAATAAAACCCTGAGTGAGCGGGTGCGGGCGCGCGCACTGGGCCACGAAATAAATACTATATATAATTGCCAAAAATGGGTAAATAGATTACTTACTAATTGCTTAGCCGAGTGCCTGAGCCGTAACCTCCACGGAGTATATAGGGCGTAACCAGACACAGGGCTTTAGGCGCCTTTGGCTTACTTACATTGGGTTAGGTCTACAAATTCCTCCTTGGTTAACTCCCTGTATATGACTGCCATGTCCATTAGGAACCTGCATATGAATTCCCCGGCATCATCATCGCTCCTAAACACGCTGAATATCCCCTCCCTGTCCGGCCCATTATATTGATACCTATGCAGTTCGAGGGATGCCAGGGTTAGGTATGGTATCATTGGGTTCAACGTGGCTAATACCCTGGATACCTCAAACATGCGTGTCGTTGGCATGAAGGCAACCACGTATAGCGCCTCGTCAATCTTCTCCTTCAATCCCCTAACCCTCACCTTACGCCTATATATCTTGCTTAGCTCGTCAATCATGTCTGTGGATATTGCCGCAAGAAAGGACTTCCAGGCCTGGAACGCCTTACCCGCCGCGTTCCTGGTCAAGCCATCACTGAGCATTTTGACCGCTATCTCGGCCTCGTAACGCGCTCCATTAGTCGCGTCCTCCTATAATCACTCAGGTTGATCCAGGGCTTGCCCAATTCCATGGGACTATGTTAATGGCGGTTAACGGCGTTATAAACCTTGCATAACACAGTAAGCGGCTGGCACCAGTTAAAGTGCCTAGTCATTAAGCCAGCGTTTAAATGTCGATTAATTATGGCTTGGCGATGCATTATAGGGTCCTTGGCAGGACGGGCATTAGGGTTTCGGAGATCGGCCTTGGAGCCTGGGTCATTGGCACTGACATGTATGTAGCCCACGACAGGGAGCGCGACATAGCCCTAATAAGGACCGCCCTAGACCTAGGCATAAACACCTTCGACACAGCCGACATGTATGGTGAGGGGTTGAGTGAGAAGATACTTGGCGAGGCCCTTAGGGGTTACGACGTGAACGTATTCACGAAGGTTGGTTATGAGGTTGGTAAGGTGGTTGATGGCCGTCACGTGCAGAACTTCAGCATCAACTACATAGTCAATGCAGTTAAGGAATCCTATAATAGGTTGGGCAGGAGGATAACACTACTCCAACTCCACAACCCACCAATCAACATCATCAAGGATAGGGAGCTACACAAGGCCCTACTCAAGCTCGTGGAGGAGAGCTACGTGGAGCACATAGGCGTTGCCCTCGGCCCAGAGACCAACATCCTAAATGAGGGCTTGGCAGCCATTGACGAGGGTTATGAGGCGATAATGTTCGTATTCAACATACTCGAGCAGGAACCGGGCAGGACATTAATAAGACGTGGTGTTGAGGACTCGATTGGCCTAATAACTAGGGTACCACACGCATCCAACGTACTGACGGAGAGGCAAGATGTCAACTTCGGACCAAGCGACCACAGGAACCTAAGGAGTAGGGATTGGGTCGTGAAGGCTTTGGAATTCACGAACACGAGGATAAGGCCCATGGCCAAGTCCCTGGGCATAGACCTTGAGACCCTAGCCATTAAGTACATCCTCTCATACCCAGTAAGCACGGTGATGGTCACGGCAACAAGCCAGAGGAGCTAACGAAGTACGCCAACGCCGCAGACGGAAACTACCTAAGCAGCAACACCGTGAAGACTCTAGAGAACCTATACGAGGAATTCACGAAATTAACAGGCAATGATTGAGCCGATACTAGCCATCAAGAACCCAAGTTCCTCATCACTTAATCAGTCATGGCGGTCATCTTCACACAAGTAAATAATACCATAGCATTTATATTCATTTCCAGACCAGGACCCCTCATCACCACGTAAGCCAGCCCACAAAGCCACCGCCCCAGGACCAGCAGGCAATAGCCAATAACAACCACGAGCGACGCACTAAAGGCATACAACACACGGAACTGGGAGTCTCTCACCATATCGCTGCAAGGTGTGGGAATTGCTTTCTATTTTGCTCGGCTCACTTTTATGAATAGCCGAAGTAAAAAAAGTCCGTGAATTCGCTACTCCTAATGAGTATGGTCTCTAGGTCAAGGCTTTTGCTCATAATCGCCGCGGTGATTGCTGCCGTGGTTGTTACCTCAATGCTCCTCACCATGCCGAGGCTTTCAACTAATCACAGCGCGGTGGCTGAGGCTAAAGGCACCGTGCGGGTAAATTCGCAGCCGCTAATCAAGGCGTTGTTGGTTCGCCAATTAGCATTAGTGTGCCCATTTACGTTGTTGGTCCGTCAACGCTTGTTCAGAAACTGGTTAGTGTTGGTGTTAATGAATCGTTGATTAAGCCCGTGACGGTTAGCGAGTTGCCCAGCCTGCCCGGTAATAGCTTGGTCGTCATTGACTGGTCAGTGATTGGTCCCAATCTAATCATCAATAGGAGCGGCTTGATGCGCGTGAATGTTAACTCAACAAGCTTCAGGCTAATTAGGGAGTTGATTAGGCGTGGCGACTTCCTGATAATCCACAGGAATGCAAGTGAGGCGCCAGCCATCGAACTAGCCCTAGCTACTGCATGGCTAGGGCATTCAACACGAGCATAATCGCAACGCCAGTGCCAAGGTACCTAAACGGGCTTGATTACGTGGTGGCCTACGGAAACAGCCACGTACTACTAATAGGACCACACTCACTAAGGGCAGCGCTAAGGATAGCGAGCAGGTTCTGGATACCACTAATAATGAAAATATCAACACCAGACCCAACAGGAGAAGACGTATGTTGGGAATTAATGCAGACGTATGGAATATCCTCGAACGAGGCAGCCCAGGTAAATAATGCGTACATAATTGCGCTCGGTCCGCAACCTTACCAGGATTCATATGGCGCATTTGATGTTGACTTCTGCATTTCGTGGTCCGAAGTCATCATTCCCAACCTAAATGGCTACTCAGCGGGCTCAGCCTACCTCTACAACTGGATCAACTATAGACCGAACACGACTATCTACACCACAATTAGTTACCTAAAGACCTTCCAGGACGCCTACGCATCATACGTGGTTTATCAGTATGAGACAGGCCAGGCATCGCAAGTACCCAGGGACGTCTCAATAATACCCAGCGGTGGAGGTTACGAACCAGGCTACTGGGTAAACCTCCAAAATGAGCCACCGGCGCAAACGTGCACCCCATCGACGAGTTACACCATAACCTTCCCCATAGCCTTTGAGGACGATGGCACACCCAGCGCCGGGGTCACTGCGACATACAATTGCCCGGAGTACACGATAACGGTAAATAACGTGCCACAAGAATCTCCACCGTTGGGGACAGCGTCTAACTGGACCTGGGTCTTCACACCACAGACAACGCAATACGCAGAGCAGGCGCAAGCATATGGGGTAATGGGTAACGGACCCACATACATGGGCCCTGCCTACAACCCGCAACCAACGGTATACGTAATACCGGCAGGCTCATCAGCCCTCGTCTATACGACAGCTATTATGTATATCGGTGGAGTGTTACCCGTACCAATTTACTGTTATGATCACGTTGTTTATGATATTAATTGGGATGTCTGGATTAACGTTAATAATGGAGCCGCAAGCATGAACGGTCAAACCAATGGCTTTAGTATAGTACCGCCAGGCGCTTACGGTTCGAACTGGGGCTTAACAAATAATGGCTTTGCATATACATCATGGTGCCAGTAATTCAGCAATTTGACATCTAAATCTAACCCCTTTAAAATTGACTTACTTTTCAATTTCCCAATAACCCGCCCTCACAACTTTAATTATTTAACCACAGCATTTCAGTCAAGACACTACCTGGAGTCCCTATCCTCCCTAATCAACCTAACAACCTCCTCAACACTAATACCACTGAGCAACTCCCTAAGCTCCCTGGCAATCTCCCTCAGCCTTTCCTGCTCCTCCTCATCCTCACTGACGTGGGTCACGGCGTATTCCCGCGCATGCGTTATTACCTAAGGGTATAAATCTTTACTTCACGTCAATACTCATGGCGCGAAAAAACAACTAATGCAATTACTCCTCCTCGTCAGGGCCGCAGACCTCGTCAATAACCTCATTAATGCCGCCGTGAACCTCGAGACTAATCACCTCGGGCTTATCGCCGTTGACCAGGGCGTAGGCCATGCCGTCACTGCTCAGTAGTATGTATGTGCAGGACTTAATGAGGACGTAATCACCAAGCTCCACATAACCCATCGTGTAAAGCGCCTTCCTATAATTATCCTCAACAAACCTAACCAACTTCACAAATGAATCCACATCACCATCCTCAACACCAACCAACAAATCCTCAAGGGACTCCTCACAGGTTAGGTAAAACCATGGGCAAATAAAAAAACTCACCCAGTGATGAACAGGACCGATCACACTATAATAATATATTTCAACCTAATTTAGTTTTGACATAAATTAGTAATTATTTCTTAAATAGTACGATTTTGAATTAAACTTATTAAGAAATTACGATCTATTCTACTCGATTCACTGCAAAAAAAAGTCAAGCAAGGTAAAAAAAAAAATCCAGAAAACAAGAGCCAAGACATATGAGGTTGAGAACCCACAGATGGACACTCGTGGCGGTACTCACAATAGCCATGCTGGCACTGGCCTATGCGAACCTCGTCCTAGCCATACAACCCACGGACTTTGGGTGGGTATGCGAGCAAGGACCCATTGTAGCCGAGGGCATCTTCTGGACACCAGTAAGCAAGTGATCAGTATGCCCCGTACGATCAAGATTGAAATCGACCTTGACCTCCTCCTCGTCATATTATTTGGCGTTGCCATAATCGCCGGCATACTCATCTATGCCGTAAATACCTACTACATGGATGATTTAGTGAAGATGCTTGGCTACATACCCTGCAAGGCACCATCACTTCCCCAAAGCATTACCATATATCCAATACCAGGTAATGAGACTTGGCTAGGCCGTGATGTGACTGGCCTTGGTCCATCTATAATGAATGTATTTACACTTAACGGCACTTATTACATAACCAGCGAGTTCTACCTTGAGCCAGGCATATACGTGTGCATAGCCCCCAGAGTCTCAGCCGACATGTTACTCTTTGGCGCCCTAAATAGTAGCTTCATCCCCGAGAATGGCTATGGCTACATAAAGTGCGTGAATGGTGATGGCCCAGTGTGGCTTAACGTAACGTTGGGACCTGGGGCGTACTCATTCGTGGTTGCGGTGTATGGTGCGAATCAGACGGGTAAGGTATTGACCGTAAAGTTGCTGAGACCCGCCGTAGCTACCCTGGTCACGAACTTCGTGTACTACCCACAGTGCGGATATGAGTCACTTAGTGAGATACCAGGGCACATAAGGGAGAAGTCGATTTGGTTTCACGATTAGTGGACCTAATTAATGTAATGCTAAGGTTAAGTTAAAAATAATGGCGGATCAACCAACACAAGCCGATGGACTCCTCAAAATTCATAGAACTCGTGCTGGACCTACACAACAAGTACGGCAATGCCTAGGCATTAGTGATGTCTATGCCTACAGCGCCCTGGGAAGGGTCATAAAGGCCGTGGGCACCATAATCATATCCCCAAACTCACCAATGCTAACCACGAAGACCCCAAGGACAATATCAATCTACCTACTAGGCAACGGCACAGCACTAGCCCTGGCAGACCTACCAATAAACACGGCAACACTAAGCAACTGCATTGGCGAGAAAATCGAGGTAACGAACGACCTATACAAACCACCAAGCACCCTAACAGCCACAAACATAACCAAGTGCCAGGACAGTGTACAAACTCGTCAAAGACGTAGGCAGGAAGTACGGCATCAACCTAGAGGTCTGGCTAACCAGCGAGTTGGGCATGGAGGGCGTCAAGGTGGTTTACAGGGGAGGCATTAAGGACCTAAAGCACCTGGCCAGACTCGTAATCCTAATGACGACACTAACCAACGTGAAGAGTATGAATGACGTGGACCTAGTACTCAAGTTGATAAGTAATTTAATGAGTAAGTCCTAATCACCAAACCTCCTTCTCCTTAAGTATATCCTCTACATTGACTATCGTCGAGCCATCAGGGCCATAGAGCGGGCTCAGGGCTGGCGGAGCCTTCAGGTAGTTAGGCATCTGTTCCAGAATCCTCTCCTCATAGGTTGGCACATACTCATTCTGGTAGAATATGCCGATTGGTATCCTGTCACCCCACTCCATACCCCTCAGGAATGCCTGCGTGAGCTTCTTCGTAACCTCCTCCTCACTCGGGCTTCTAACCACGGGGTCCCAACCAGGCTCATTCTCGAGCTTGTAAATCCTAGCCTCATACCACTCCTTAGTATTGACGTCATTGTACGTCGGGCATGGCTGGAGAATGTCAATGAAGGCTGAGCCCTTATGCCTGATAGCCTCCCTGATTAGGTAGGCAAGGTGCTTAACATCGTAGGCATAACCCCTGGCAACGAAGGTGAAGCCAACCGACAACGCCAAAACCACTGGGTTAATCGCATCATAGATGTTAGGCTTGGCCAGGGCCTTGGTCTTAACACCCCTCCTAAGCGTCGGGCTAGCCTGACCCTTGGTCAAGCCATAGACACCATTGTCGTACATCAACACCGTGAAGTCCACATTACGCCTACCAGCATGAACAAGGTGCTCAGCACCAATACCCATCAGGTCACCATCACCACCAATCACAATAACCTCAAGGTTCGGGTTAGCCAACTTAATGCCCGTGGCGTAGGGTATGGGCCTACCATGAAGCGTGTGAGCGCCGTTGGCATTAACGTAGTGGATAGTCTTGGCACTACAACCAATACCACTCACCAGGAACACGCTGTGAGGGTCAAGGTTAAGGTCAGCCAAGGCCTGATAAAGGGCCTGGAGAATCCCGTAATCCCCACAACCAGGGCACCAATCAGGTCTCCTCCTCTTCTCAACAAAATCCATGGGCGTCCTCTTCACGGTGATCTTTACGGTATTAGACACGGTACAAATGTCAAATGAACCAGCTTATAAAGTTTTTGCAGGTTCATAAAAACAATCAACAACCCCATCACCCCACCGTATCGACTCAGCACGCACATTTACCGACTTAGCCTAATATCCAAACCCTCACAATCCCTCCATGCTAATCCCCATCACGTAATAATCACAAACAACGCAGTACCTGGCTCACCCATCATGGCTTATTGACGCTTCCCCAATCGCGAATGTTGGTGCATACCCAGTAACGAATGGTCTCACGTTGGTCGGTAATTCCTGCGGTAACTGGCTCATGAACCCCTGAACCCTGACCAAGCATATCACGGGCTCCTCCGTTATGTACTCACCCCCCTCATAAAGCTGCTCAGCCGTAGGCGAGGCACCGGACATAATCACCTCAATCCAGCCATTCCTAACCATCAACTTGCCTCCTCATCCTCACTAGCCACCTTGCACGAGGGTAACGTGTAAGTCACGGTGGAATAAATAACTAGGGCAACCGAGTCATTAGGCGTCAAGTTAATTGTGGGAAAGTCAACCTCATAGGGAATATACAGGATAGGGAAATTAGAAGTGCCATTAATGACGAGAGAAGTACCATTAGTGATTGTAAGGATTCTAACAATCTCCTTAATCACCGATAAATCCTCACGAAATGCAATCAACTTACCATTAACGTAAACACCCACCATAATCACACCACTCCAATTCGACGAGCCCGGGAATTCACTTAGGGCCTCCCTAATAATACTCGCAGGAAACGACACCAGAATCCGGGCAGTGTTGACACTCACACTACCGTGCACGTGGTAATAAAGCACAACCACCGAATTACCCGGTATGACGACGTAATAATCCTGACAACCAAGGGCCCCATAATTAAAGATACCAGGAACAGCGCTAGAATAAGTCGTTATCTTAATTACATGACGAGGCGCAGACATGTGCAAATAAACAAGCAATGATGCAGCCACGGCAATAACCACAAGCACCACCAAAAACCTCAACCCCAAACCCACACGCATCAAACCCAAACACCACTCAGGAATTTAA
Organism: Vulcanisaeta sp. JCM 14467; assembly: GCF_001316245.1. Lineage (GTDB taxonomy): Archaea > Thermoproteota > Thermoprotei > Thermoproteales > Thermocladiaceae > Vulcanisaeta. Next base: position 131,705 of record NZ_BBDM01000001.1, read on the forward strand.
AACCTCCCCCAAACAACCAGCGCGGGCATCCCCACCCACTTTCAATACACGAGTACGGAGATCCTAATGAGCATCATCAGGGCTCCACCACAGAGCTAGGAATTAAATAAAGCACAAATAAACCCCACCGTGGGATACTTCTATGGGATCCTCGTCAAAGGACTAAACATCACACCGCTAATCAAGGCACTACCCGTAATACCCATAGAGCCAGGCAACACGCACATAACCATAACCTACATAGCGACAAACCACCAAGCAGGAAGCGACGACAAGGTCGGCACAATCGCCACATCAACACCATGCTTCACCATAAGGCTCGGCCAACTAACACTACTACCAAGCCCCACCAAGCCCAGGTACTAGCCATAGAGGTCACGAACAACGAGCAATTAAGTAGGTTAAGGACAGCAATAATAAGCACACTCAGGGACTCGGGCGTCGCAATAAGCGACAGGTTCCTCGGAGACTTCAAGCCCCACATAACCATAGCCTACATAAAGACGAAGAAGGTAGACCCACACGCACTACTCGAAAACGCCAGGGAGTTAGGCATAGAGAGGGAACTCACGGGCAAGACCCTACTCATAAACACCATATCCCTAATACTAGCCAGGGAAAACAACTACAGGGAAATAACGAGGCACAGGCTCAAGTGCTAATTTTGAGGAGGTCATGATATCCTAATCACGGGGTCAGGATTACGAAAACCAACAAGCCTGACCACGAGACGTGTGTTAGCCAACGGACCAAGTAAGTATCTACAGTCTCTAAATGGACAAACATTACTTTTGTGCTTCCTAAGCCTATTATCGCCGTAACTCTCCGTCCTGACAAGGAGCAACTCACCATCGCGCGTGTAAATCACCCTGTACGGGTAATGAACAACAACACCCGCTGAATCCCTAATGACTAACTCCACGTAATCAGCCATTGACAAATCAACAAACAACGAACTACCACTACTCCTAACCTCATCAATACTGTGCTCCCTAATCGTGATGATGCAATTATTAGCGTTCCCTAACAGTCGCATTGCCGCCCACCAGCGATGCCCTAAATTTCTCCCAATCCCTGAGTTCCTCATTTAGCTCGTTGATCAAGTTCTTCAAGCGAGCTCTCCTATACGCCCTTAGTTCATACTTAAGGTCCTCGCTTAGGTAGTTGATCCTGCCCCTAATGGAGTTGATTATTGAGTCAATAATGCGCAGGGCATCGCTAACACTCATGTGCACCGGGTATATCCTAATGAAGTAGTTATTGCCGTACTTCGAGAGAGTATCCCTCCATCTGTCCACGTCGAAGCAGACCTTGCGGCCGACCCACGCATGGCCGTACTTGAAGAAGCAGCGCCTAACCTCCTTGTGGAATTTTACGGAGAGGTTAACGTCGTTGGGTATCCTGAACTCGAGGATGTAGAGTAGGGTGTCGCCGCCGTTGTCCTGGGATGCCTTGTTAATTAATTGATTGAATAGTGCTGGTAAGAACTTGGCGCCATCACCGCCAATGCTGACATCGATTATGTAGGGCTTGGCATTCACGAAATACCCCTTAACAATGGCATAGTCACTACCCACAACCTGAGCCCTAACGACATTACCACCCTCCACAATCCTAACGCCGCTAACGTCATAGACGGCTATGAACGGCTTGTAGGAGGTAAGGTACGGCAGGACAAACTCCACATACTGACCACTCCCCGAACCAACGAGCCCCAACTCCATAGCTAATAAGGACTGAGGCCCAAATTTAAGCTTGCTAAAACCGTGCGCAGCCATGCGGCGCTCCATGCGCAGTGCGTGCACCGGGGAAGGCGCAATAACGATATGTGCCAAGACCCTCACCGTGAAAACACCAGGTACGGCGCATTGGCAAATTAACGATATGCATAACATAAAGGGAGGGTTGTGAATTACGATCGCGGTGACCAAACATGTAGGCTTAATCATGGTTAATCCAGGTGCATGAACCGCGAGGGTAAATCCTGGGGCATGGCCCTGGGGATTCCCTCGTAGGCGATTTAGGGCCGGCTCTGGGTCGGGAATTGGGGATAGAGAAGAAGCTGGCGAGGATACTACTTGACCTGGGAAATAGGCCGCTAGTGGTTATTGGGCCGCCAGGTTCGGGTAAGACGACCATAGTCACTGCGCTGGCTTGATGAGGCTTAGGCTGGTGGGTTCGTCAATGACGTATGTAACGCATAAGCCGAGCGACGCCATTGGGGCTGTTACGAGCATCCCAACGCCCTGGAACTGTGTGCGTGACAACCTATTCCTAATACTAGACTCATACGAGGAGCTTAGTGCCAGGCCGGGCATAACGCTGTTGGTCTCCATGGCCTATAGGTTCAGGGCCTACAGTAGCTACGTTAGGTACCTAAGGTATCTGGCCAGGAACCCACGTAACGCTCACGCCCTGTGGCTCCTGGGTAGGATGGCGCTGCTGCGCGGTATTGTGACTGATGAGAATAATGTTGGTGAAAGGGGTAAGGTCGCCACGGTTATCGTTAGTAGGGACGTTAGGGGCGTGTACACGGTAATGACCCTAGTCCTAAACAGCATGTGCCGTCAAGACGCCGATGACTTGTTGATACTGGATGATGTGTCAATATTACCCATGAGGGAGGAGGCACTATTGAGGGTCACCAGGATCGTACGTGGAGTTACTAACGTATGGATGGTGATGCATAGTATTGGTGGGTTGAGTATTGAGGAATTGAACATACCGACAATAATAACGAGCCACAGTGGGCCAGCCAAATCGCTATCGAGGTTAAGGGACATACTCAACCAAATAAGGCCTGGGGAGGCGCTGTACATGGGTGTGAATGATCAATTGAAAGTAAAGATACGCGACGTAGCAGAACTACGCAAAAGACTACTCAATGAGAAGCAGTAATCCATAACCGTCAAACCCAGTGCAGGCGAACCCGTCAAAATTCCCTTCCTCTTTTCAATCCCCCATGCAGGGGGAGGAGGAAGGGAAGGATGATGGGTGCCGGAGGGTTGGGCCGATGGCTCGACCCACGGATACCCTGAGAATGACCGGTGATGAACCCTCGTGAGATGAGCGATGAATGCAGGTGAAAGTACTGATCCCTGAGAATGAATCCCTACTGCAGTAAACCACCCCTGGTTTACGGATATCCCAGCCCGGCGGCTCACCGCCCCGGGCGCCAACCTATCCTGACTTTCCTCCAATTCTTCTTTAATCAATGTACATCCATGGCCTGCTTACGTCAGGTAGGTGGTAAGGCCCGGGGCGGTGAGGTCCTCGGCATCCTGGGTGTCCGATAGGGGCTAGTAGGGGCAGTGTCCCCGAATGGTCCCGTGTAGGGCTACCGGGCCCTGCCGAGGACTAGCCACCCGGGCTGGGATATCCGTAAACCAGGGGTGGGAAGATGCGTCCAGGATTGGAGAGGGTACAGGGGTATGTGCCTGCGCTGGGTTTGACGGTGGTGGGCTTGGATATTGGTGTTAGGCGTTCTGTGTTGGCTGTTATTGGCTCGAGGGCTAAGCTGCTTAGTGACTTGGCCGTCATATATGCTAGGCAGAATGATGTCTCGTTAATTCCACTTGGCGTGTATGATGCCTTGACAAGGGCTTACGTGTTTAGTGTTGAGTACCCTGGGCTTGATAGGTACCGTGGTGAGGAGTTTACGGGTAGCATAGTTAGTAAGGCTTTGGGTGCCGTGGTTAGAGCTGTCCACAGTGTTATGCGTGTCCATAATGAGTTGGTTGGCCTTGCGTTTGAGGATCTTAGGCAGTTTGGTGAGCATAAGCGTGATTTGGCGAGGGCTAGGGCTGTTTGGGAGTTGATCGTGAAGAGGTTCGGCGCTGTTGAGAGTAGGTGCCTGCCGTTAGGGTGAATTGGTTCTGGGCTAGGTATAGTGGTGAGGTTTTAATGCCAGTCAATGATCAATTGCCCATAGTGCTTGTGGAGCCCGAGTACTCAAGCACCACATGCCCAAGGTGCAGTAACTACCTTGGTAGGCCCAGGGGTAGGGTGATCTGCGGTTACTGTGGCTTTGAGGGTGATAGGGACGTTATTGGCGCGATAAACGTTGCCATAAGGGGCTTCCTAATATTAATGAAGTGCGCCAGGGAGGGCCTAGTAGGGGTGGCCCGAGAACCCAGGGCCGGCCCTGTAGGCCTCGTACATCCTCACCAGGGCGTTATGCACTGCGTGGACTATGGCCTTGCCTATCATTGTTACTGGCCCTGCGTAGGGCTCCTTATGGCCGTTGCTCGGCGCTACTATGGCTATTGCGTCCGAGGTGGTTCCATGCATGGCACCGCCGGTTAGCCCAGCCAGGGTTAGTGCCTTGACCTGTGCGGCTAGTGTTATTGCGTCTATCATTGCCTGTACCGTGAGTGGTCTGCCTATTATTATGGCTATGTTTATCGTGGATTCGCCGGCGCCGTTTGTTATTACGTCGTCTCCGTCTATCCTGTATGGGTTGGTTAGGCCCATGGTTATTGATACCTCCACCTCAATGCCATTAATGACCTCCCCATGAATTACGTGGTTCCTCGGTAGTTCTGTAGCCGTTAAAAAGGTTATTGCTTCGTCGCTGTTTATTGCTAATTCCCTGTGTGTCCTCGTGACTTCCTCGATTGGGTCTTCCATGAAGTTCTTTGGTACTTGGTGGTGTATTATGTGCCTTATGCCGTTTCTTAGCCCTCCATCTACCGTGTTCGTTAATGCCGTGGCTTCCTCGCTTAGTGTTATTATTATGTTCCTGCCTAGGTATTTGACGTCTTTTATCATGGCAATTAATGTAAGCCTATTCCCGTGATTTTAAGCGATACTGTGTTGTAAGTAAGTGGTTAGCTGGGCTATTGGGCTTAAGTTAATGGCGTTAATGTTGCCCTGATTAATTATGCACTGAAGGGGTTCATCGCTAGGCGTGGGTTCATGAACTGCTGCATAGAGGTACTTACCTAGGTTTTGTGGGTACGGCATTTATGGATAAATAATGCGGATAAGAATTATGCCGTAAAGTATGATTAAGTTAGTGAGTGGTTGTATCTGCTCATGAATGGGTCATCATTAACTCAGCTAACTCTGGCATCGTCACGATTTTTGTATTAGGCTTACTCCTTTAAAGGGGTTTCGTTACCTGCGCATTGTGTTGTTGGTTAGGGAGTTTGAGGTTGATGAGTTGGTTTCCTTTGATGATGCGATTAGGATTGTTGAGGATGGATTTAAGCTACTGGGTAGTGGTGGGGCCGTTAACCTGCCTAGGCGTAGGGCGATTGTTAGTGGGGCTGTGCTTCACGTGCTCCAGGGCGTAGTCCTTGGCGATTACAAAGTCGCTGGTTTGAAGACATACCTAAGCACTAGGCGCGGAACCAGGTTTGTAGTCGTATTATTCAGTCTCGATAGTGGTGAGTTGCTGGCCATTATTGAGGCTGATAGGCTTGGTCAGCTCAGGACTGGTGCTGCGAGTGCTGTGGCTACGAAGTACATGGCGAGGAGGGACTCAACCGTGCTGGGTATTGTTGGTGCTGGAGTTCAGGCCAGGGCCCAGTTCGAGGCGCTTAGTAGGGTGTTGAGCCTTAGGTTGGTTAAGGTGTTTAGTAGGACTCGTGAGCATGCGGAGGACTTTGCCAGGTTCATTAGGTCCAGGGGGTTCGACGCAGTCGTCGCCAGCGACTATGAGGATGCCTGTAGGGGCGTTGACGTACTGGTTACGGCCACTAACTCCAAGGACCCGTTCATAAGGGGTTCGTACTTGAGCCCTGGCATGCACATAAACGCAATTGGGAGCAACTGGATTGGTCGAGCTGAGCTTACGCCCGACGCGGTGCTTAGCTGATGTTATTGTTGTTGATGATGTTAGTCAGGCCAGGGAGGAGGCTGGTGACCTGGTCATGGCTGGTGAGACCGTTTGGTCGAGGGTTGTCCCGTTGGCCGACGTGGTGGTCGGTAAGGCGAGGGGTAGGCTGGGTGATGAGTCGATAACGATATTTAAGTCCCTGGGCATTGCGTGGAGGACCTGGTACTTGCGAAGTTGATCTATGACAGAGCCATTAAGGAGGGGAAGGGCGTCGAGATCGAGTTCAGAGGCACATTTAGGTGAGCGGGTCAAAGTAGGTAGCCGCCCTCTGGCCCTATCTCCTCGAGCTCGCCAGTCCTTGGGTTGACCTTAAACCCAAGTGACTCGAGGGCGTAGACGCCGAGTAGTGGTGTTGGTGTTTTTAGGGCCGCTATCATCACGGGGCCTTTCCTGCCCTTGACTTCGGCCTGGCTACGTAGACCCTTGCCGTCTCCCTAGAGCCGTTAGCCATCATTAGCTCAACGGTAAATGGCGTCTCGATTAGGCCCAGCTCCCTGGCTGTGTCTGGGTCTAGGACTACGTATGTTGAGCCCGTATCCACGAGCATTCTAAGTGTCTTAGAGCCTTGACTCCCTCTGATTGTTACATCGACATATACATGGCCCACATTATCATAATGAGGTCCTTGCATTTAAGCCTTACTGCGTAATATAGCTTATTCTTATTTTCCTCATCACATTATATCCAGGATTATTCTTTATGAATATTTAATATTTAATATTCATAAGTTTAACAACGGATGTATCAATTCATCGAACCTTAAGTTCATTGACATAATTTTAATAATATTCTGTATAGGTGCTTTAATGATACGCCTTACTTGGTGTCTCGTTTATTCATAAATGTTGGCATAGATGATGTTTCCTAATGGCATCCCATATTTATCTCTGAGAATTTAGAGGACGGAGTATTTTTATCGTGACTATTGCCGTGCTTAATGCTATTCCCATAATTATGTTTAGTTTTAGAGTTTATTATTTGCGATTGGCATTGATAAAGTTGAGGACATTTGTTAGGTCGTTGAGTGTGTCTATGTCTATTAGGACCTCTGGTCCGCACTCCACGGTGCAGACGTCGCCTCGGTTCTTCAGTATTTCCCTCGCCCCAACGTCGCCGTTTAGTCTCATTAGTTCCTGGAATAGGGATTTATGGATTAGTACCGGGTTTCCCCTGATGCCCCTATGCGTTGGTGCTACGGCACTGCAGCCCTGGTGATACGCACCTATTATCCTCGTTATTGTCTCCCGAGTTATTAGCGGCATGTCGGCTAGTACTATGAGTACCGCATCGTAGTCCTGGAAGAAGCGTATTCCGAGCCTTATTGAGGTGCTCATCCCATCCCTGTATTGTGGGTTGTAGATCACGACCTCACTGCTTAGGTAGGGCATTAACTCATTGGCGTAGGCACCAACAATGACCACCCTATCGAGCCCGTTCAGTGCCCTTAAGACCCTCGATATGACTGGCTCACTACCTATCCTGACAAGCAACTTATTGCCGCCGAACCTCCTACCCTCGCCGGCGGCTAGTACCACTGCGCCTATCCTCATCACTAATCAAGGTCACTAATAAGTGGGCAGATATTAATCTCGCTGTGATTATTAATCATAAATTCATAACTTGAGTCGGGATTGGCGTAACCCATTATGGTTGACTTCACGGTGTTTCCGAGGTCATCACTGTAGCCAACATTTACATTGGCATTACCAAGCCTAGGTACTTGGTGATGATTGCCATGGATGCTACGGCCATTACTATGGCAAGCATTACAATGATTACGGCTTTGTTGTACGCAGTGCTGTTATGCCTAGCGTTAACCTTAGGGCTAGCCCTATTCGTAATTATGGATTCAAGGTTTACCCTATCCAGTGTGCCTATGTAGTGCCAGATCCTGCCGTGCCTAACGTAGACGTAGGGTCTCGAACCATCAACCCTAAGAATCACGGTACCCTCAGCTCCACACCTGGGACACCTGCCCCTGCCCACTATGTAGTGCTTACCCATGGTGTATAAGGAGAATAAAGGGAGGTATTTTTAAGGGTTCCTGTTGGCCTTAAATCATCAGTCCTCTATTGATGACTCATGCTCATCCTCATATTGACAGGGCAGTCCACCAGTCACGTTGTAGGCCGTTGCATTGGCTTGGATGCGACCTGCTCACCGCACTGGAATTCTCCCTGAAATTCACCGTGTCGTGTGCAGTTGATGGCTTGTGTAATATTGGTTGTGCCAATACCCAATGCGTTGTTGGTATTTACGCCCTGTGTATTAACCGTGGATTGGGCATTACCGTACTGCGTCTGTGCCATTACCACCAGTACTGCCAGTGCCGTTGCCAACGCTGTGATTACCAGTACGTACCTTACCAGCCCCATACCGGTCACGATGTGGGCGGGCATGCTACAAATAGGGTTTCTCCGTGGAATGTCTCGTGGGTTTACCTGGAACTTTGTACGCACGGGCAGGGAAGCCGCGTGTTGCGCATAACCCTTATTAATCTACCGTAGACTCCACTAGCGATGATTGAGTACGTGTTTAAGGGGCCGCTTGGCTATGGCTTGGTTTTTGTATTGATGGTTCTCGAGGGGATGTCACTGCCGGTGCCCAGTGAGGTTGTCATGCCACTCGTTGGTTACTACGCATCGTTGGGGCTTGTGGACCGGTCCTTGGCGTGTTGATTGGTACGTTCGGTAGTTTGGCTGGTTCATTAATTGATTATTACATAGCTACTACCTGGGTATACCGTTCCTGCTTAGGTATGGCAGGTTATTCGGCATTGATAGGGGTAAGCTCGATGTCCTGAGTAGGTGGTTTAACAGGTATGGCGTGGCTGCGGTATTTGGCTTTAGGTTCCTGCCTGGGTTTAGGGCGTTGATATCGTTCCCAGCGGGTCTTGCGGGCATGAGGGTTGCGGGCTTCGTTATTGTTACGTTCCTTGGGCATTTAATATGGGATTCGGTATTGGTCTACATTGGTTATGCGTTTGTGGGTCAATGGTTGGTCATAATAGGCTTAATTGATAAGTACCTGTACATCACTGCGCTCATTGTGGTAATTGTGATAATCACGTATGTAGTAGTTAGGCTCCGTTTTAAGTAATTCATCTTAACGATGCATCCGCCAAATGTCGTTATGGTGCGTTACAACGCATTTGAGTCACAGCAATGGGGGTTGGTGTGTTGAGTTGATTAATCACGTTTATTGCCAGGCTTTAGAAATTGATTGCTAATACCAACGTAATTAATCATCAGAGGATCCGATGCTCTCCTCCTACCGTGCCTCACGATCCTTATCCTAGTCCTTAGTGGTACGTGGAGTCCAACTCTCTCGAGTATTTGGTATAGTTCGTAGTCCTGGAGCTCACTCAGTTGACCGCTTAGGTGTAACTCCACGAGTTGTTTGAATACTTGAATGGCGGTATCACCATAGAGCCGCAGTGCATTGTCTATTATTTCCCCAGCCCTATCGCCCCTGGTCATCTGCCTAATCAATTGAATAACCTCATCGCGGGTGAGTTCACGCTTGGTAGTGGTCTTCTGCTGTGCCTTGTTTATCATTTCCATCATTATCTTCATCATTATCCTCCTCCTCTCTATCTCGTCTATGTCCGTGCCCATTGCAGATTAATAATTAATTATTAGCCCTTAAAAAGGCTTGGTTGCTTTCTCATTGTCGATAGCTTTATTAATTAACCCCCAGTAATTACTGTGTCGTGGAGTTACTCGTTAGTGTTAAGCCGATTAGGGACTTGCCAAGGCTGAGCGCAGCGGCGGAGCTTGACGTTAGGGGTTTCCCCGACCTTGATAAGTTCCTGCCTGCTCTCGCGGTGGAGCTTGAGGATCTTGGGCTTAGGATTGGGCAGGTTAGGGTTGGTTACCTAAGGAGGAGGGGTGATGCGGAGAGGTTCGTCGCACTCCTTGACTACTTGAATGTGGACTCCATGGTTGCTAGGCCTGGGATCAACGACGTGAATACACTGGCCGAACTCCTGGACGAAGCCTCGATGTACGGTGTCAGGGTCATTTGGGAGTTTGGCGTTGGTAGGTTCCTTAGGGATCCCAGCGAGGTTAATGAATTTGCGAACGAGGTCTCGCCGCATAGGCTTGGTCTCGCCCTTCACGTGGCCAGGGAGAGGGGTTTGAGGGATTTTGTCAGGAGGTTTGTGGAGTTGAGTGGGTACGTCAAGGCAGTGTATCTAAGCAATAAGAGGGCCGGCTCCTTTGGCCTGCCCATTTTCGAGGGTTCGATAGACTACCTGAGACTTATGAAGGTCCTCCAGGTGCTTAGGTATGACGAGAATGTGGTGCTGCACTACCTACGAGTTACTACGGCAGGTATAACACGGACCTTGAGGTACTTAACTCATTCATGAACTCCCTAGGTGGTGGCGGTGCTGATAGGAGGTTGATTAAGTCGATAGAGAGGATCGTGAGTGAGGTCCTCAATCAACAATGAATCTCCACTAGGCATTACCCTTGAGGATTCTCCTAGTCTCATTGAGCATTTTCTTAACCTTCTCAGCACCAACCCTGACGTAGTCCATGGTTAACCTTCCCTCGTGGAATCCCCATACATGTAGGTCATAGGCTGCATTCCAGCCGTCAACTACCCAATCACCCAACCTGCTTGCCAAGGTCTTACTAGCCATGCTTAGTAGGTACGTGTACCACCTACCCTCAGCCAAGAACCTTTCATACTCCCTAGTCCTAAACCTCTCGGCCAATGCTTTAACGATCTCCTCTGCGGCCTTGTACGCCTTCTCACTGGCTTGAACAGCATCGCCTTTGCTGGCGTACTCCTCGTACTCCATCATGTACTTCTCGGCGAGTTTGATCCTCTCGATTGAGCTTTCGTTAGGGTCCTTAACACTCAATGCATCTAGTAATAGGTCATTGATGTCGATCCCCCTCTCAATCAATTTCCTAATTAACTCCATTAACTCCTCCATTGCTAATTGATTCACGAGCCACATACTTAAGCACTTTCCCGCACTCATTCAATGGTAAGGATAGGGGATTCATTAATGATTACCTTCAATTTTTAGGTGCGTTAGTTTTTGAGGATTATTAGAATTCCCTAATTTCCTCGGGCGGTCTGTACCTGACCCTTGTGATCAGTGGTATGGCTAACGCGGTGAAGACCACGGTCCAAATAATGATTGAGGCGATGCCGTAGGTCAGTGGTATGGCCTTGCTTATCTCCATATAATTACTGCTTGTTGTTACTACTAATCGGCTTGGCATGTGGTTTAGGCCCATGTATACCGTGGCTATGGTCCCCATTATGCATGAATGGGTTGAGTAGTATAGCCCAATTGGGTAGTTTTAGGTATAGGTACATGAAGTATGATATGAAAACTATGAACATCGGTATCATGGACATCCTATATACCTGCCTTAAACTAGCATTCAACGAAGCCACGCCCAGCAAGAATAGGAGGGATCCCATGAATAAAAAGGTCAATAGGGACAAACCAATAACCTTAGCAATACCCAGCACTGGATCCTTGGGTAGTACGGCGGATAAGGGTATGTCGAACCCAAGGTAGTACCTAAAGCCTACATAGAATATAGCAATTGTTGAGGTAACGAGTAATAGCGATAGTACTAGTGATGGGATTACCATGCCGAGGTAGTACGATGTTATGAACTTTGTTGGTGTTAGCTACCATACCTGCGAAGGTACGCCATCCCAGCCGTTTGGTAAACCAGCATGAAGAGTAGCCCAATTAATACGCCGGACGGCTCATATGCTATGATTAGGCGGTCCAATCGCCGGTGTATAGCCTGACGGCTCATCCATGTATGGTTGTGGTAACTTGGGGAAGCCTTTGGTGAATAGGAAGGCGCCCATGATTATCCATAGCAACATGTACCCAACTCCCCAAAACAGCATGTTCCTATTCGTGAGCTCAGCCCTCACCAGGTACTTAGTGAGGCCCATGGGCATCACCCGATCAAGCCGTACAGCCTGTTTAGGCTACCCATCTCGGTGAATTTAATGCCCTTACCCTCAACTACGGAGTATGGTTTACCATTAATATAAATGGTTAATGCATCCTTAACTTCGCCCTCAACTATGCCGGAGTTGAGCAATTTATCCACGCCAATGGGTCCATAGACCCTACCCTCTATAACCAAGTACGCATCCATGGACCCGAAGGACTTAAGCACGTCCAACTCATGGGTCACTATCAACCCCTCCTCGCCATACTCAAGGAGTAGGCTGGATATCACGCTCCTCCTAGCCGGGTCCACGTTCTCGAATGGTTCATCTATCATTATGGCCCTGGGTCTCGAGGCAAGGGTTAAGGCCAACCTAATAATCACTGACTGCCCGGCCGAGAGCCCGTGGACTGGCTTCCTTGCTATTGACTCATAGCTAATGTTGAACCTACTCAGTATCCTCCTGAACTCATTCACGTCGACGCCCTTAAGGTCCTCAAATACCTCCAGTAGTCCCGACACGGTCATGGCCATTTGGTAAATCTCGGGCAGGTTGCAGGCAAGTGTAGGTAGTTAACGACTTCATTGACCTCAACCCCATCAACCTTGATACTACCCTCGTAGGGTATTAACCCACAGATCGCCCTCAGTAACGTTGTCTTGCCGCTCCCGTTTGGTCCCAGCACGACTGCTTCCCGCTAATGTTCATGTTTATGTTCGATACCCTGAAGGCCCCGTTCCCCACCGTGATGTTTACGTTTCTCAACTCAATCATAGTTAATGAAGTGCTACTACGGTGCTTTATAAGGGCATTGAAAGTTCACGCCAGTGAACTACCTAAATACTTTAAGGTGGCTTTGTCGGTGTTGGTTTGTGGAGCGTGATGCCATTCAATTGATCAGTGAGGCTAATAGGATAGCCTTTAGGGTTGCGAGGATTGAGTATAGGAAGGCGATTGGTCTTGCATACATCTATTGGTCCACGATGACGTTCATATACACTATTTTATACGTGGCTATATATGAATTTGGTGTCACGGCATTAATGAACAATATAGGTTATGTAATTATACCGGCGGTAGTGGACATTTCGTATGGCTTGATTTTCGTCCTAACCATAGTTAAGCGATTTAAGAGGGCATTTATAATCGCTAACCCTAATTACCCTAAGACGTCGCGATGGAAATACTTACTAAAAACGTATATTGGGCTAATACTAGTAATAATATTCGTAGGCGCATATACGGTATTGAGTTTCATGCCAGTCTCGGCGACGTATACGTTGGCTTCCATGGTTTTGAACACCTCCTTCGCGTTTGTCGTAGTGTTCTTCCTCATGTATAGGCCAATGGTGGGTCTCGGCGTTAAGGTTAGGTATTACGACTACCTGGCGTGGGTTACCTACATAGTCTCGGTGTTATTGGGTCCACTGTACTACGTGGCTTACTACGTATACCCGGTCTTCTGGATCTTTGCGGGTACGATGTCGCTGCTTGAGGTGATTGAGGGTGGACGAGATTGAGGAGTTAATGAGATTACTTAAGGATAGGGCGCTCAATAACAGTGTTAGGTTGGGTATATTATTGGCTTTGTACTACGTTGGTGATTACATGACATTTAACGACCTATGGAGGTCCCTGGGCATACCAAAGAGTACACTGCACAAGCACCTAACCATACTCAGGGATAGTGGGTTGATTGAGTATAAAAGGGGTATAACGATCATCGGCGTTAGGACAATTGTGAGACTGACCGACGAGGGTAAGGCCGTGGTCAGGAAGTACCTCGAGTTGGTTAGTAGGCTTGACCATGGCCGATAGGCTTAATAACTAACGGGGGGAGTTAGTTACTAACCGGGGGAGTTAGCCGTGCTATTTAGCCTAGAGCCTAAGGCAACTAGGCGTGAGCTTTATGATAGGGATCGTGAGCTTAATGAATTGAGTGGTAGTGTTGATAGGGGTGATAGGATTGTTGTGGTTTATGGTATTAGGAGGGTTGGTAAGACGAGCCTTGTCAGGGCATTCCTAAGCGAGGCTCGGCACCCGTACGTGTTGGTTGATGTTAGGCAGGTATACTTCACTGAGGGTAGTGTTAGTGCCAATGTCCTGGTTAGGTATGTGTTGGATGGGTTTAGGGAGTTCATGGGTAGAAGAGATAGACTTTGGGCGAGTCTTAGGGATGTTCTTAGGGGTATTGATTGGGTTAGGGTCAGCCCTGGTGGTGTTGAGGTTAGACTTTCCCGGAGGTCTAGGGTTGATTTGACGGAGTTGTTCAGGGCAATTGATGAGTGGTGTGAACATAACTCAACTAGGTTCGTAATCGTCCTCGATGAGGCCCAGTACATGAGGTTCTCGAACATTAGGTATGACGGTGTCCTTGCGTGGGCCTATGATAACCTGGGCAGGGTAACCTTCATAGTGACTGGTAGTGAGGTTGGTGTGCTCAGGGACTTCCTCAGGTTGAGGATCCCGAGGCGCCACTCTTCGGTAGGTACATTAAGGAGATTTACGTGGATAGATTCAATAAGGATGCCAGCCTAGACTTCCTTAGGAGGGGATTTGCGGAGCTAGGCGTGGCCGTTGGTGAGGGTGAGTTGGTCGAGGTTTATGAGCACTTGGATGGGGTTGTCGGTTGGTTGACGCTTTACGGCTACCTCAGGGGTGTTGAGGGACTTAGCCATAAGGAGGCCCTGGCTAGGGTCCTCAATGATGGGGCTAGGCTCGTGCTTAGTGAACTTGAGGCCCTAATCAAGCCGTCCAGGGCTAGGTACCTAGCCATACTCGGTGCCGTGGCTCATGGCTCAATACGTGGAGTGAGATTAGGCGTTATGTCGAGGTTAGGACCGGCTATATCGCCGATTCCGTCTTTAACAGGCTTTTGATGAACCTCATTAGGTACGGCTACCTGGGTAAGGCCGGCGACGCCTACGTCATACAGGACCCAATGGTTGCCAGGGCCGTGGCTAACGTTAGTATTGGTTAGGAAGGCTTTTTAATGATTGGAGGGGTTGTAGTTAATTGGAGGGGCTATAGTCATGTTGTTTGACGAGAGACCTAAGATGAGTAGGTGGATTTGTTTGATAGGGATTGGGAATTGAATGAGATACTGAGGAACATTGAGAGGCCCATTATCGTGGTGACCGGGATTAGGAGGATTGGGAAGACATCAATCATAAACGTGGCCCTCAACGAGGCCGGCATACCCTACGTAATAATTGACTGCAGGTCCCTTAGGGATAATTATGGCAGGGCAGACCTGTACCGCCTGATCTCCAACGCCCTATCCTCAAGCCTAGACAAACTCATTGATGTGTTGAGGATGATCAGGGGCATATCAATAATGGGTAATGCCGTCGAGATCAGGTGGAGGGGTAAGGAGCAAGTCAGCATAGCGGAGCTTTTCGACAGGCTTAATGAGAGGAGAGTCGTGATAGCCTTCGATGAGGCGCAACGGTTGAGGGGTCCATTGTCGAGCGAGGTCCTCAACGCCTTGGCTCACGCCTACGACTTCGACCGCAACATAACCTTCATACTCACGGGCTCGGAGGTCGGCCTACTTTATGACTTCATCGGCGTTGAAGACCCAAGCTCACCACTGTTTGGTAGGTACTTCCACGAAATCGTTGTGGAGAGGTTTAGCCGCGATGACTCCGTGGAGTTCCTCATGAGGGGCTTCAGGGAGTTGGGCATTGACGAGCCTAGGAATATTCTCGAGGACTTCGTGGAGTCATTCGATGGCATACCCGGCTGGCTAGTCTACGCAGCCAACGCCTACGTCAGGGGCGTTAGGGACTTTGTAGAAATTAAGGAGGCAGCCATTAGGGAGACCATGAGCGAGCTTGAGAACTTAATCAGGGCTAAGGCGAATTACTCAACCATCAACGCTAGGAGGACGACTTTAGTCCTTAGGTGCATCGCCACGGGCAGCAACTCCTGGACCAAGGTGACTAGGTGTGTGGAGGAGTTCGAGGGAGTGTCGATATCACCTACGTCGCTTAGTAACGTTGTAAAGGCCCTGGAGAGGTTGAGCATAATCAGGGATTACCAGTTCCTGGACCCAATGTATAGGGAGGCAGCGATGAGACTTAGTATTCCCACAACAATCACCTAAGCCTATAAGTAATTAATTAACCACGGAAATACCTATCCTGCACCTCCTCAGACTCCCTCTCAAACTCCTCAAAAGTAACCTCAGCAAACTTCCTCACACGCAGCGCATATTCAAATGGGTCCTCAACACGCTCAATGACTATCCTATTGCCCTCAACCCTCAAGACAACGTAATCACCCTCAGAAATCCCCACAGCCTCAGAAATAGCCTTGGGAATATATATGGTATTCTTCCTAGAAACCCTAACCCTAGCCTCAAGCATACATCAATGAGTCAAGATATCTGAGCTTTAAATCCTTCTGAGAAAATGGTATCGTGATTAGTTTATAAAGAATTAAGCAGTTAAACCTATTCTTCAAGCGGTGGTTTATCTTCGGGTTAAGGATGCCGCAAGCAAGGGAATGCGTATTAGCATTGTTGAGAACTTCCTAAGGTGGATTTGCAGCGCTATTTAAGACTTGGTATTTCTACATGGTGCTTAATGCAAAGGCCTTCACGGACTCATCAGCCTGGTAATTAACGTAAACTATACCCCAATTAGCCTGCCCAGCACCGTTGGTGCCGGCCACGCCAAACACGTAATTACCACTGGCTGGTGGCGTGAAGTAGCCGTTTAGGTTCAGCGTGAAGCTTGCTGATTGTCCGGTGTTCATGTCGTAGGCAATGCCGCTCAGGGTGTTTGTGCTTGGGTTGTAACTCACGGTGATACATATGTAATCACCTGGGTTGGGCTGGAAGTAGCCAGTTCCAATACCGTCCCAACCGTGGTATGGAGAGCCCAGGTTAGGCGATGGGTATGGATTAATAACTACGTACATAAAGAAGTAAAAATAATATGTTGAGACCACCCAAACATTCCACTGACCAGTGGCGCCGTTGGTCGTGTATGCGTATTGCCAGAGTGGGTTCCACTCAATGACCAAGTAAGTTGATGAGCTTTGTGGGAACATGACGTCGCCCTGCACAGGCGATACTATAAAGCCTGTATATGTGTTAGATGCCCTGTAAGGTATTGTGTAGTTAGAGGCGCTGTTAATGCCCCACGCGGTTGGTTTTAGGAATAGGTAGACTATGTACCCATCACCAACGTAGGGGTAGGCTCGCGAGGAGCTTGGCGTCCCGTTGTTAGAGTACACACCGATCATCGTTATGGTGATTGTACCACCACTGTAGTACTCCTGCCAAAACATGGCGCCCGAGGACCAACTATACGCTGAACTAACCATCTTTAGGATGGGCTGGTTAATGCTGGTTGATATGTAGTACCAGTAGTTACTTGGTGATGTGGATGGTCCGTAATAAACAGGCCAGGAAGTGGTGAAGCTACCTTGATCATCGCCTTGGTAAACATGGGGCACATACCACGCCTGATATCCATCGAGCAGGTTCATGACATCCGCACTAGGTGCCTGTATGGTCTCGGTGAAGGTGTAAATGTACGTCACACCACCCGCAGGTGTGTAGTTGTATGTTCCGTAGAGCGTGATTGGGCTTGTTAATGGTGTTGTTATCGTGGCATTCTCGTAAAGCATGTAGGTACCCACACCGAGACTTAGAGAACCCGTGCCTGGGTAGATCGTTGTCCCGTTAACGCTGGCACTACTTACGTAGTTATTGGGCTTTATCCCCATGGTTAGTTTACCGCCGTAGTAAGTACTTAGTTTAACCAGTGGTGTTGGTACGTGTATTACGTATCCATTTGCCGTGCTTAGAGTGATAGCGGTTATGGTTGATGAGAAGCCCGTGCTAGTGGGTTGCCAGGAACTTACTACACCGCAGGGGCTTGAGTACGAACCAGCCGCCGTGGATATTATGGTCTTAGTATTCGAGCCTACGGCTGCGTTATATACGTAGATTACGTCAGCGATTACTGCGATTAGAAACAATAATGTAATAACCATAGCCACAACCGCCAATGTTAGGTAGAGATTACTCCTCGGCATACTCAACAACCTCGGTCACTAAGCCCTTCAGCGACTCCTTAATTGCTTCACAAATAGCGTAGGCAATGGCATCCTCCATGCCTGTCTCAACCCCACCATTGACCTTGGCATTACCCACCTTATTAAGTGAAAGCATGACCTTACCACCAGCAACCTTAATGACCAAGTCACCCACAGCAATCCCATCCTGAACCTCCACATATGGAATGCCAAGCCTATCAAGTGCCTGCCTAATCGCCGTGAGTGCGCCGTACTCCCTAACAGCCACTGGCAGGGACCAGCGCCTAAGCCTTAACCACCTAGCCCTGGTGAACATGTTGAGTAAGGCTATGGCTACGGCGGCAATCAATAGGTAAGTCGGAATGCCGAGAGCCGACGTATGGGGCAATTCTATGTATGCATAGCCATTGGGTGTCGGCGCGATAACGAATCCCCTCACCTGTAGGTACCTCTGTTGGAAGAGTATTGTGTCAATAAGCATTGTTAGTGATAGCACAGCCAGCAAAGCCGATAGATAAAGCGAGTAAACACTCCTCCTCCAAATAATGGGAACTAGGGCAGAGTCTATCGAGAAAACAAGCACCAGGTAAACAGTGGGTGGTGGGACCACATACGTGGTCCCGAAGAAGGTTATGACGAAGCCCCAGGGCATCAACCTAAGGCTGTAATTAGACCCTGAGACAGTCCAGGCAGGGATGAGTAGCCAGGATATCAGAAAGGCGAGGACCAGGGCGAGTAGGATAAGCACCTCAACCCTCATGATGAACCACCCTCAATCTTAATAATTCTTATGAATAACGTGAACTCAGTGACATTACCCGTTGGGTAGACGTAGGTGATGCTTGTGGGCATGTAGAGCGTGTAATAAACGCCGGGCTCCACGGCACAGCCGTATATGTAGGTATAACCCATACCGCCAGGTTTAATGGGAAGCTCCACCTTGACTACGTGGTTACCAGGCGGGATACTTAGACCTACATCGAACACGTGGTTTACCGTGCTAAAGACGTATTGGTGGGTATACGTCGTGAATAATGAGACGTTAACCGCGTAATTAATGATTGCCGGAACAACCAGTGACGTGTTGAGGTATACCGTGAGTGTGCAATTCACGTATGTGAAGTTCGTAATGCTTATCGAATTAACAACGTGTATAGGCACAATATCAAAGAAGGCGATGTATGCCTTACTACCGTTTAAGTAACCGTAAATCATGCCCTTAACACCAACATTGCTCAAGCCAATGTACTGGGGCGTCAGGGGTAGCACCGCAAATAAGCCGTTACTGACGTTACTGTATTGACCAGTATCCACGACCTCAACCCAACCACCAACCGGCGTGAAGTCTAGACCTCCCTGTTTAATAATCGCCAACTTAATGTATACGCCCGTACTCGTAACATTAATGGATGAAACCTTAACATATGGAACATTACTCAATGATACCTGCCTAACAATGGAGGGAGCCAACACGGCACTACCCCAAATGGCAATTAGGGCAAGGAGGATGAGGGGTATGGAAACAAGGAGGAAAATTTTTAGGTTTTGACTTAAGGTCACAAGGTGCTCACCTTTATGGTGGTAAGACTACCGTGTTGCTGACTACGTCGTAACCGAAGTTCACGGTAACAGTCTCACTATAAGTACTGTGTATTGGCGTGTTTGGAGTCACGTATATGTTTACATAGTACGTAGTACCACTACTCAATGTGCAGGATGTGGTGGGCACAGTCGTGCTGCCCCCATTAAGTACTTGGAATGTGCACACTGGCGAGTTTGGGCTTGATATTGGGGCTATGTAGATGGTCATACCACTTATCATGCCAGAGCCGCTAGTCGAGACACTAGTAACGTATAAGGTGCCACCTGTATTAACCGTCAACTCACCGGCCTCGTAGAAGTATGCGGCGCTCGAGTTGGTTAATGCTATGGTGGCTGTGAAGCCTGTGCCTCCGCTAGTCCCTGTGAAGTTTATGAATGGTTCAGCGGCTGTGTTGGACGGACCGGCATTAGGACCTGTGGAGAAGACGAGCGGCGTGGTTGTGTACGGTTTGGCCGTTATTTGGCCTGTGTATATGTATATCACGTCAGCCAACACCACAGTAGCCACTGCAGCCAGTACTATCATTGCTAGCACTGCGAGCCTCCTCTTATTCAGTTTATTATTGGCCATATCGTCCCCTATTTTTCAATCCTATTTATAAATCTTTCTTTCTTTTTCTCCTTGCGTTTAATTAAGTTATTTTAAGTTGTGATTGTTTTTGAAATCTTTGCTATCTTAGTTAATTTTACGCATTTCGTTTTCCTTAGTTTAAAAACTAAGTAGAAATGTGTATGTTCTAGGTAGTTTGGGCTTTGGGCTTAATCACTCTATTGAGGATATTGTTGCATCTATTAGTAGGTACATTACGTAACCCATCACCGGTGAGTATACCATTGTTGTTATTAGGAGGACTAGGGTTGGGTCGAGGGCTATGGGTCCTAGGTATATAGGGCCTAGTGGTGTTATTGTGACTATGATGAGGACTAGGAGTATTGGTAGGAGTAGCGCCACGACCAGGTACATCTCCATGAATAAACTGAGTACCTGGGTGGTGCTTCTCAACTTATTATACTTATTCCTAATTAGGTATTCGAGCTTAAGCATTAGTATGTCGGCTAGGTTAGCACTAACTAGGTAGGTCTCTGCGATTAGTCCGAATACCTCACTATACGTCCTTGATGGGACACGGTTGAGGCTTAACCTCAATGCCGTGAGTACGTCCATGCCGCCCTCCCTCACATCCCTAAGTATTAACTTAAACTCCCTGGCTATGTACGGGTCCCTCTCAATGCTCGCTAAAGTACTTATTAACTCCTCAAGAGTAACACCACTCGCCACCAGGGGTATCATCATCATCAACGTATTAGCCAGGCGCTTCTCAAAGTGACTAGCCCTTACGTAAACCTTGGCATTAATGTACATCAACACGGATAGGTAGTCAATGAGTAATACAATAATCATGATGAGTAGGATACTCCTCATGACCATTATTGGCACCAATGCATAGGCCAGGGTTAATATTGCAGCTATGAATGGTACATACGTGACTAATAAGGTTACGAAGTCCCTGTTGAAGTCATAACCACTGAGCATGTAGAGCCTATTAACGTAGTCATTAACCCAACGCCTATAGGCCGTCAATGGGTTAATCAAGGCAGTTCACCGCTGACTACGGCCCTATACGTCCTCTCAGGGTCAATGTAGTAATTCCTCGTGACCCTAAAGACGGCCTCCGGAGACCTAAATCCATACCTAGCCATGGCTTTCATGATCTCACCCCTCCTCTTAAGCTCGGTATCCACTTCCTCCTGCGATACCCTACCCATCCTGATTAAGTCAGCTATTAAAGCGCTGTCGCCCAACTTAACGATAGCATCCTTATCTTTATTCCACCTAAATAGTGTGTTTGTCTTTAGGCTACCCCTGGCTATGTCGAGGAGCTCAGTCACGTCGATGACACGCCTAACAATCCTACCACCCACCTTAACCCTATTAATGAGTATGAAGACGTTAATCAATGGTATAAGGGCCGGCGGCACATTCATCGGCTTAGCATCAACCTCCTCACGGCAGCATTCAGGGAACTGGCGTGTATCGTGGTTAAGCCATTATGACCACTGGCCAGTCCCTGGAAGAAAACATAAGCCTCCTCACCCCTAAGCTCACCAATGACTAGGTAGTCAGGCCTTATCCTCATCGAGACTTTGACCAAGTCGTAAGCCGTAACATTCTGCACGCCAGGCGTCTCGGACTCCCTAGTGACCAGTGGGACCCACTGCTCATGCGGTAGATTAATCTCCCTAGTATCCTCAATGGTCACAATCCTAGCCTCGGGTCTTATTAGGAATAGTAATGCATTAAGCAATGTTGTTTTACCTGCGCCAGTCGGCCCAATAATCACCATGTTAATCCCATTCTCAAGCATGAACCATAGAGTCGCAGCCACCTCAGCATTGATTACACCATCAATTATTAAATCAATGACGGTTATGGGGTTAGCCCTAAACTTCCTAATGGTGATTATTGGACCATATGGCGATACATCCCTAAGACCAAGCTCAACCCTAAGGCCCTCAGGCAGTAATCCCTCGAGTATTGGGTATGCCGAGCTAACGTTCTTACCAATCCTCTGACTAATCTTCACAATGAGACTACCCAACTCGTCATGACTAAGGATGATGTTGGTCCTAAGGTGCTCATACCTGCTGTGCCATACGTAGACCGGTTTATTGGGTCCGTTGACGTTGACGTCCTCGATATAGTCATCCCTGATTAATGGGTCAATCTTACCATAACCCACCGTATCCCGTAGCAAGTAATACATTACTCCTTTCAACTCATCATCACTTAACCTAATCCTCAATCTACTCATCACCTCATTAATTAATGACCTTAGGTAACCCTCAACATCATTGCCCTCAGGTAGTTTATTACTCATCCTTAGTACTTCCCTCGACTTCGTAAGCACCTTACCCGCATTATCACTGAGTATTGGCTCAATCACGTTGTACAGGTAAAGCCCGGTTTTTCTATCCCTAACAATAACTACACCAACCAATCCCTTAATGACCTCGTACTCATCAATTAACTCAACCTCTTCCTTAAACACCAAGTATTATTTTAATTCATCAGGTTATAAATTTTTAATTTTAAAGGTTTAGACTTATAACTTTGTTGAGATTTAACCCAGGCAGTGCGGTTAGTATGCAGAGAAGGACGGAGCTGCAGTTGGTGACAATGGTGGCTGTGGCGATCACGATTACGACACCATACATGATACTACCGAGAACCACCGTGCAGGTGAGCATTGGCAGGTTAGTGCTTAATATACCAATACCCTACAGCATATTGGGAGCCACATTAACCGCGATAGCCATAGCCCTGGAACTACTACCACTGGCAATCACGGAGTACAGGCTGTGGAGGATTAATAATGAGATACTCATGGAAACGCCCACAATAATTAGGATACTTAGGGATGGCCTAAGCTCGGGTCAATCCCTCAGCAATGTTGCGGAGATGCTAGCAAGGGTTGGTGGGGGCAGGTTGAGTAGGATGTTGATTGAGTCAATCATGAAGGAGAGCATGGGCATAACAACAATTAAGGAGGACTTAACCAGGGCGTCAAGGGAGCTTGGTAATGATTACCTGGCAATGCTCGCGATGATACTCGATACGGCGATAAGGTCTGGAGCAAGGCTTCAGGAAACCCTCGACATGGCGTATAAATCCTTTGAGGACACAGTGAGTTATTACCTGGACAGGACAAACCAGGTCAAGCCATACCTGGCACTCATTTATGTGGTGATGGTGATATACGTGGTGCTTGCCGGCGTAATAATTTACCTAATGGTACCAAGCATAAGCAAGATATCACTTAGCACATCAGTAAGTGGTATCACGACCCTAGTAATCCCCACAATTAATGTACAACTATTCTCATCAGTCATAGTAATAGGTGGCGTAATACAATCAGTAATAGCCGGATTAATAATTGGAAGAATAGTTTATGGAAAACCCACGGTAGGCTTAATGCACGCATCCATCCTAATAATGATAATTACATTAATAAATTATGTAATGTATGTAATGACGTATCTGCATATTATATAAAGAAATTAAAGAAAATTAGTGTATTAAGAGAAAAATTTATAAGGTGGTGTGTGAATTAGAAATTGATGGTGGGAAATAGAAATAAAAGAAAAAGCCTAGGTATAGAGCCAATTGTAGCCGCCATACTACTCATAGTCATAACCGTGGTAGCCGCAGTACTACTATACATGTGGTTCAGCGGATACCTAACAGCAACAACAACCAAGGTGAGCTCAATGGCAACACCAGAGCAATTCCAAGTAGTTGCCGCAAGCCTATCGGTATCAAAGGGGTTAGTGGCCTACGTACAGAATACGGGATCAGTAACAATAACAATAACAGGCGTTTACCTACTAAACGCAACAAACGGCAACCTAATAGGCCAAATACCAATAAGTTCAGTCTCAATAACCCCTGGGTCAACTGAACCAGTTACAAATAGTTCAAACTTTGCGTCAGCTCTTGGTGTGAAGCCAGGTACATCGTATGAATTACTGTTCGTGACATCAAGCGGTACTAAATATGCTATAACCGTGGTAGCATCATCGTAGTCAGGTGGGTACATTAAGCATTTTAAGTCAAAATTGCATCATAAGTGATTTTCCATGACCTCCACGGGTATTAGTGAGGTTGTTGGTGCGACGATATTACTCGTAATAGCCGTAGCCCTCAGCCTACTAATCTTCGGCTACTTCTACGGATACCTGGAATCACTCGGCTACTCATTGGCGAATGCATTTACCCGTTCCTGTGAGTTCACTATAATGAACGTCGCCTTCAACGTGTCGGGCTCGTCAATAAGTTCCATGGGCATAGCCATTTACGACTATGGTAATACGCAATGCGCCATATCGGGCGTATACGTACTAAATGAATCCGTGATATACCAAGTGGCATCAACGAATAATTGCATAACAAACCCAATAGTTAGGTTGAATCCGGGGCAGGTGGTGATACTCAACTACACGAGCTTAAGTATACCCTACGGCACGAATTACGACGTGAAGGTGGTCTCCTGTGATGGGTTCACGGTTGAGAAGGAGCTTGGGCAGTAGGGGCTTGGGGGAGTTGTACGTAATGGTCTTGATAATTATGATAGTGATAATCACCCTAGCCATAATCTACTCAGTACTCAATGGCTTCAGTAGGTACGTAACCGAGAAGCAACAGTCACTGGAATCCCTCATGAGCACTAAAGTTAGTACGTCCCTAATGGGCTTCAGTACCGTAGGTAATAACTACGTAATTGCCATAAAGATGAGCGGCGCCGCACCACTCAGTAATGCCAAGGTCGTGTGCACATACGACATGGGAGACACGCAGTACATGCAATACTGCAGTTACGTGGTTAATGGCGATACTACATACGTAATAGTACCAAATGCATTGGTCAATGAAGGGATAGGAAATCTTGTGATAACGATACCCGCAGTCAACGGCTTAACACCAAGCATAAACCTCTACAGAGGACCAATAGAGGTAAGCGTAATAACGCCATCAGTGGTCTACCTGGGCTCAATAAGTACGGTACAAGCAATTGTTTTACTAACGAATAATTCCACGGGGTGGGTCAACGCCACGGTTGTGGCTAACGTAAACGGAAACACAATAATAAACAGCACGATAATGCCGCCAGGAAGCTCAACCGCAGTGACAATACCAGTCAGTATATCGGGCGCTGGGGTAATAACGGTGCCGGTAACGGTGCTGGTGAATAACTATACGGAAACAGTACCCACAATGCAAATAAATGTGCAACAGCCATCACCAGGCACTGCATTATCACCTCCTACGCAATGCCAGAGCCAAAACATGGCGTTTGGATATGTGGGAAACGCTACATTAAAAGGCTTAAATGTCATTACGTACCCCCAGGTCACATTAAACCCGTACTGGGGCGTTATGGCAGTCCAGGGAAGCATTAATGGAGCTCCCAACCCAATATATACATACGCCATTGAGGAATTCGGTTCATACAACTACTACGTAGTTATGTACTACTACGACGTCTCCTCCCTAAAGATAAAGGTTGGCAATTACCCACATGTATCTGTTTACCTATATCCAGCGCAGTTCACAGTCAACAGCACGGTGTTCTTCATCATCATCGTTACGAACAATGGCAAGGTAATAATCGTCTATTGGTCATTAAATACGATAAATCCCAGCCCCTCAGGAAGTGGGGTTGTGAATAACCTGGATGCTGCAATACAGAGCCTATTTAATGTGAATGGAAATAACATAAACAACGTTGAGGGGGGTACAATACTCGCAGACACATGGATGAACTACGTACTCACCGTGAGTAATTACATAACGGGTAATCCGACATATCAATACGTGGGCTTCGGCATATACCTCCCAAACCCATACCAAGGCTACTATAAGTTTCAAGGTGTGGCTTATTGGGACTATATATGCATTGGTAAGTAAATGCGGTAAGTCATTATTTCATAATTATGTAAATATAAACAACTCCTTTCCTCATTAACTTTTAATGGTTTTTAGCCGGTACATGTTTAATACTTTATACTTTGATATTAAAACCATATGCATGTGCGTACTTTTAATAAGATAGTACTAAGATTTAAAAGTGAGGAAATAGTGAATTGAATGATGCCCTGGTTATTAATAAAGGTGATTAGGGACAGGCCCGGAATACTCAATGAAATAACGGCATCGCTGCTTAATCAGGGTATTAACATAAGGAACATAATCGGGAACTCGCATGCAATAATGCTTGATATAGATGATAATGTGGGCAGCATCCATAACCTAGGCACTATTAAGGATATTGAAGTATTGGGGATCCTGAATACACCTATAATACCACTTGCGTTTTCCTGGGGACAATTCCTCTCGGCCCTCAGGACTGTGTTGGTGCAGGTTGGTGCTAGGGAGGTAGAAAGGGTTCTCTATAGGTTTGGTTATGAGTATGCCAAATCGGTGGTTACGGAAATACCCATTGGGGACCCAGCGACCACGATAAAGACCTACCTATACACGGCTACGGCATACAATAGGCTCGTGCTCAGAGACTTAAGAATATCGAGGGATGAAATCAAGGTCGAATTCATGGCGCCATTTGATGAGGAGTTGAATCTAGCCTTCACCGAAGGCTACATACATGGGCTATTAAACACGGCGTACTCAAGACTCCACGCAATAACAATAATTAAGCAGGGCAATACATACGTAGCCACGGCCAAACCTCTGTCCTTATCAATCCTAAACCATAACAATGTTTAGGCGCCATCCTCTTGAGATGATTTTCGTAAATTCACTAAGGAAATAACGTGCGCATCAGCGCCCCAATTTTAATAAGACATGCGCCTGATCCTTCTCGTAACAGTAACACTTGGGTTGGCTCCCGCAGGCTAGCATGTTTACTTATTTTACGGAGTAATTAGTGCGACTAATTTAACCTCATTAAATTAATGATAGCTAAAGGCCCTGTATGACTATGCTTAAAACCATTTATGGTGAAATTTAAAGAATTTGAATTAAACACCATTTTAATTAAAAGGCTTCAATGCCCAATTGCTTGGTGTTCCACCTCCTTCATCCCTGCTGGCTTTATACTGAGTATTTCAATTTCATCAAATGGTTTTATCCCGTACTTCTCCCTGACCTCCTTCGGTATTGTGAACTGCCTACTAGCCGTATGCCTAGCCCTAAGTAGGAGTACTCTGTCTAGCGTAATTACATTACCATCATACCTAATGACTATATTCGCATATCGAAGGTGTTCAATATTAAGAACCCTAACCAACATGGCAGGTAAAAGGACTTGGTTATTAATGTAAACCCTAACCCTATATGGAAGACCATCAACGGGCTTGCCTTTCGACATGTTAATTATTAGACTTAGACTCAAAAATAAAAGGTTTTCAGCAAAGATAATAAAAGAGAAATTGATAGATAAAGGCAAAAATTAAGTAACGATATTCGCCCATGAGGGATAGATCTTTTATTGGTTACCTACTATTTAGGATAAATATAGATAAAGTTTAAAAGACTTTACATAAGTAAATAACTATGATGCGCTACAGAATCTATAGGGCTCTCACCGTGATATCAATACTAGCAATACTGGTAATAGTCGTCCAGGCCCACGGTGCCTATGCAGCACAGTCAATTTATACACTTCAATCATTCATCCTAACCCCCTACGAATGCAACTCCATGCCACTAAACTGCACCACAGACCTTAGGATAATCCTTGAACCATACTACGCAAATCCATTCAACGTGTCCCTAGCCGGCATGCCCAGCCTGAGTAGCCTACCCATTAACTACCCAAGCCAGCTGGTGATGGCAATAGAACCTAATACTAGTGAGTAGGGGTACGGAGGATAAGCTCCTAATTTTCCTAGAACCTGGTGGTGCATGTACGGATTACTACACGTGTTGGTACCCAGTGCTTGGTGTTAGGACTGTACTAACAATGTCCTCAAACCCCTACAACATTTGGAACGAGCTATTCGCATACACTGGAATACTAAATAGGAGCAACCCACTGAACCCATTCAGGAATTGGACCTTCATATTCATCCCATATAACACCGGCGACGTATTCTCTGGGGACAGGGTCATGGAATACTGCGGCATTGGCATTAACGGCATGATGGACTGCGTGACTACGTACCATGACGGCTTCGTCAATGCAATAATCGCGATGAGGTGGGCAGCCACCCAGTGACCCTGGAAGCAGGTAGTCCTTGCTGGATCGAGTGCCGGCGGCTTCGGCACAGCTCTCCTCTCCTACTACGCAATATAGATATTTAATGATCCAAACCTAATAGTGATTGACGACTCAGGCCCTGACCTCGCATCCACAATCAATCCACACTCTACCCTGGAGACAGCCGAACAGAGTTGGGGCTTCCTTGAATTAATGTCTCCAAACAAAAGCGGTTTTTATTTTTCCTTCGTTTTGAAGCAGGTCATTGTTTTCTCGCTAGAGTACCCTGGCTGGAAGAGAAATTGAGAATTATTACTGCTTCAATTGCCAAATTAGCAATAATATCCATATTGCGGTGAGAATCCAGCACAAAGCTTAAAATACTCCAAGGACATAATAGGCGACGTGGTCATAAAAATAAAGCAACCCAGGGGAACCCTTGCCGAAGACATCGTCTATCATGCTAAGGCATTAATAACTGGGTTTAAGGAGGTCGTGGAGCCAAATAGACTAACGATACAATACCCACGGGAAATGAGGTGGGTACCCGAGAGATTTCGAGGCTGGATACTACTAGATATCAAGAAGTGCATCAGCTGCTTCCAATGCGCATGGGCGTGCCCTGTGAACGCAATACAAATGTACAGAGCACCGAATGGCAAGTTTTACCCAGGAATACGCTATACAGAATGTATCCTGTGCCACTTCTGTGTTGATGCATGTCCAGTGGGTGCGTTAATTCCCACGCCGATTCATGACATCGCCTACGTGGATTTTGATGAGGTTAAGTTTAAGCCTGAGGATATGTCGAGACCACCTGAGTATATCTATGACGAGGCTGAGAGGGTTATTAAGTATGAGATTAGGGATGGCAAGTTACTGAAGATTGCGATGCCCAAGGACGAGATTAAGAAGAGACTCGAGGAGCTTGATAAGGTAATTGAGAGGTCGGGTGGTGCTGCCGCTGAGGCTGAGTCATCAACGGCATAGCCGTTCAACCTAGTGGTTTGGGGAGTAACTGGTTTATACCTTGTTTGCACCTATTCGCTTGATGAGTATTAGGGCGAGGGTTGGTATTAGGATTCCGAAGTTCCAAAGTGTGATTAGTGGTGGTATTCGCATATTGAGTGAGTATAATTTTGATTATGGTGTTCAGATCGATAGGGCTAAGCTCCTTAAGCTCATTGCCTTCGGCGTGGCTAGTCCCACGGAGCTTATTAGGAGGTTGAACATGCCCAAGTCCAAGGTCTTTAGGTATTTGAATGCCCTCATTAGTCGTGGTTGGTTGGTTAGGAAGGATGGTGGTTATTACTTGGCTGCTACGATTTTTCTTGTGTATAGGGTTAGGGGCTTCGGTGATTATGCCGTGCTTGAGGTCCTCAATGATAAGGGTGCTATTGTTGATCAGAGGGCTGGTCTTGTGATTATTAATGGTAAGGAGTCGCCGAGGGCTTGTCCGAGGTGTCCGTTGCTTCAGGAGTGTACTGATAATATTAGGAGTATTAGTAGGTCTTTTGGCATAACAATAAAGTCCGCCACGCCTGCCGATGCTTATCTCGAGATTATTAGTGCTATCATTAATGAGGGCCTTGTTAAGATACTTCTTAATGATTACATAGATCTTCACGTGAGTAATGGTATGTCGTTATGATTTTAGTTTAAATTTATGATTATGGAATGGCGACGTATTAACGTATGTACTGCTTTATTAACTTAACAACCTCTGTTGGCGTCCTAGCCACGGGTACGTTGACTTCCTGGAACGCCTTTACCTTGCTTTCATATGAGCCCATTCCCATGCTCACTATGGCTCCTGCATGTCCCATTCTCTTGCCTGGTGGTGCTGTCCTACCTGATATGTAGCGACCACGGGCTTAGTTACCTTGCCCGAGCCAATGTACTGGGCTAGCCTCTCCTCCATTGTTCCACCTATCTCGCCAATGACGACTATGTACTTGGTCTCTGGGTCCTCCTCAAACATCTTAACTACCTCGAGCATGTCTGTGCCGATTATTGGGTCTCCGCCGATGCCGACTACGGTTGATTGGCCAATGCCTGCCTGGGTTAGGTGGTAGGATATTTCGTAGGTCAGGGTCCCACTCCTCGAGACTATGCCTACGGGTCCTGACTTGGTGTATATGTGGTTTGGTAGTATGCCTACCTTGGACTTTAGTGGGCTGACGACTCCTGGGCAGTTTGGCCCTATTATTGTGACTCCCTTTCTCTTTGCGTAGTTTACGAATCTTAGGGCGTCGTGTATTGGTATGTGTTCTGTGATTATTACGATTAGTTTAATGCCTGCGTCTATGGCCTCGTAGACTGAGTCTGCTGCGAATTGTGCTGGTACGAAGATTATTGAGGTGTTTATGTCGGGGAACTTCCTCAGGGCTTCCTCGACGGTGTCGAAGACGGGCACTCCATGGACCGTTTGACCGCCCTTACCTGGGGTCACGCCAGCCAGTACCTTGGTGCCGTATTGGAGCATGTATTGGGCGTGTCTTGAGCCTTCCCTGCCCGTTATTCCTTGGACCAGGACCTTGGTGTTTTCGTTTACGAGTATTGCCATGCCCATCACCTCGTTATTACCTTTGATAATGCCTCCATTGCCTCCTCAGCAGTTTCATAGGTTTTAAGTCCTATCTCCGCCAGTATCCTCCTACCCTCCTCCTCATTAGTTCCCTTGAGTCTGATGAATATTGGCTTATTCGTCTTAACCTCATTCAGCGCCTCAACAACGCCCCTGGCTACTTCGTCGCATCTGGTTATTCCGCCGAATATGTTTATTAGGACGGCCTTTATCCTATCATCTATCAACAGCATCTTGAGTCCCTCCCTAACCGCGTCCTTACTCGCACCACCGCCAACGTCTAAGAAATCGGCCGGCTCATGCCCAAACTCCTTAACTAGGTCCATGGTTGCCATGGTTAAGCCGGCTCCATTGGCCATTATCCCGACGTAGCCTGTTAACTCTACGTAGTGTAGTCCGTACTTCCTGGCCTCGAGTTCCTCCGTGGTGTAGTCACTATCCTCGATACTGATGTCTGGGTGCCTATATAGTGAGTTGTCGTCGATCATCACCTTGACGTCCAGGGCCACCAACTGCCCATCTGTCGTTAGGGCCAGTGGGTTTATCTCGACGAGTTCAGAATCGTACTCGGTGAATACCCTATACATGGCCTTGGCAACAGTTACAAAATCCTGCGCTGCAGAACCCTCTAGGCCCAGTTTTTGCGCCACGTTCCTTATCATGTAGTCCCTAAGTCCCTCGTAATCGTCTATGTAAAGCCTAACTATCTTCTCGGGGCTTCTCCTGGCGACCTCCTCAATGTCGATGCCTCCTTCGGTGGATGCGAGCATTAGGTAGCCCCTGTTTTCCCTGTCCAGGGTTATGGATACGTAGAGCTCCTTGGCTACGTTAACGCCCTCCTCAAACAACACCTTCCTAATTGGGTAGTCCTGGATCACCTTGCCCAGGTAATCCCTGGCTGCGTTTTCGGCGTCCTTAATGTTGTCGACCCTCCTCACCAGCCCCATCTTAGCCCTGCCCGCAAAAGGTACTTGGGCCTTGGCGTAGAGTGGGAATTTGAGGGTGTTGAGTACGTCTATGTCGTCGAGGCTCTTTACTATTGCTCCCCTGGGTATCTTGACGCCATACCTATTCAGTAATTCCTTACCTTTATACTCGAGGAGTCTCACGCTAATTTACGCAGACTAACCTTAATTTAAGCATTTACATTATTTAGATGATGTAGGACTAAGTACCCTTATTAAGTCTTAAAAACCTGGTGAATGAGTAGTCAACCTCGTCCTTCCTCGGCACGGCGATTAATACGGAAATTCCAGGCATTGAGAGTGCCGTGCTTCTAGCCTTACTTAGCTCTGTGAATTCCATGATGTCTCTACCGTGGATTACTATTACTTTACCGCCAAATTTATTAGGGTCCATGTACCTTATGACGTATTCCCTAATCCTATCCTCAAGTCTATCCATGAATACAAATTGTTTATGCTAAGCCCTAATTTTTATTTTTCCTTACAGGGAATTACTGATTTGATGTCTTCAATGAATGAGTTGGTGAGGGAGTTGAGGATTAATGAGATAGTTAATGCGTTGATGACTGCGTTTAGGGCAGGTAATAGGGATTACATATCATCGGCCGCCGAACTCCTTCATGAGGAATTCACATACACCGTTTCGGAATCAACGGAACTAACTGGCGATACACTAAGACGTGCATCTATCCTCCACGCATTGTATTGCCTAAGCCTTGGCATGCTTAGGCTAATGAGTGGCGAGTCAATTGCAATAAACCCAGTGGAATTATTGAGGGTTGCGGTTAATGACGGCGACTTATCCCACATTACCCAATCACTCATTGCGTCTCAGCCCTACTTATTAAGGGTGATTCGTCATGGCTCGGGGATTTTAGGGATTTAGTTCAGGGGATTGGTGATGGGTTGATTAAGGGCATGCTCCTGGCATTCCTCGATATTGCCGGGTTAATCAAATCCCCGGATCCCTGATTAACATGGCCATGTTCCTACCCTCAACCTTGGTAATTCTAACAATACCTAATTCCTCAAGTCTCCTCACGCTCCTCCAAACGGTTGTCCTAGGTATGCCCAAATCCCTGGAAATATCAACTTCAAATGCGGAGCCGCCCCTGGACCTTAGGTACCTAATTATTGCCATCTCATAATCATTGAGGCTCAGCGTCGACGGGAATTCACCTGTAAGTGCACCCTTCTCACTTCCCCTCCGCTTTTGCCTAGTTCTCATTGCATATAGTGTAAATGCTGCGATTATGATTACGGCAATGAGGATTATAATCACAACCCGAAATGTGGGTGGGTTGCCGTTGTTGTTACATGCGTTGTATGCTTGGTAATCGTGGTTGGCATTACCGTGTAGAGAAATTCACCGGGTCCCCTCGCCTCTATTATTAATTCGCCATTCACCATGCTCATGCTGATTAATGATAGCGTTATGTTGTATATGAGTATGTTACTTGGTATGATTAACTTAACCGTGGCATTACCCACGCTCATCCCAATGAAGCCTTCTTCAACGAATACCTTGGGCACGTATGTTATGGACACGCTTGCGGTGCGAGAACCGGCACTACTATTGATGTGCCGTTAATCATGTATGCGGTTGGTGTTCCATTAACGAGGACTAATGCGTATGACTGTGGTTGGACGGGTAGTTGTAGTGTTACGAATTCGCCGGTCAGCGTGGTGTTTAAGCTAACGGTTGATGTGCCGTTACCGTATAGTGTTATTATCCATATTAGCATTAATGGCGTAATTACCATTTTGATTAGCAGCTTTAATGAGTGTATGCTCCTATAAAAATTTCCCCATCATGTACCGAGACCCCAACTGCTTATGTAGTGTCTCTGCTCCTCAGTTAGTTGGTCAATCCTTATGCCCATGGTCTCAAGCTTAAGCCTTGCAACCTCCATGTCCAGCTCATCAGGTAGCTTATGCACGCCCAGTGACAACTTACCCCTGTTCTTCACTATATACTCAACGGCGAGGGCCTGGTTGCTGAAGGACATGTCCATAACCTCGCTTGGGTGTCCCTCGGCAGCCACTAAATTAACGAGCCTGCCCTCAGCGAGTAGGTAGATGCGCTTACCGTTTGGTAATTCGTACTCAACCACGTAATCCCTAATCCTCCTTTTCTCACTCGCAACCCTCTCGAGCCCAGCCACGTCGATCTCCACATTGAAGTGACCCGCATTGGCCAGTACTGCGCCATCCTTCATCCTCAGTATGTGGTCCAGCGTTATTGCATTAATGTCGCCTGTGGCCGTTATGAATATGTCACCTACCTCCGCAGCCTCACTCATGGGCATTACCTCAAAGCCATCGAAGACGGCTTCAAGGGCCCTAACAGGGTTTACCTCGGTAATAATGACCCTGCGCGCGCCAAGTCCCTTAGCCCTCATGGCTATCCCACGCCCAACCCAGCCATAGCCGGCCACCACGACTACCTTACCCGCGACCAGTATATTCGTGGCCCTGAGTATGCCATCCCAAGTCGATTGCCCAGTCCCATACCTATTGTCGAATAGGTACTTGGTGTATGAGTCGTTGACGGCGATTATTGGGTACCTTAGCGTCCCCTCCTTCGCCATGGCCCTTAGCCTAATCACGCCCGTCGTCGTTTCCTCAGTACCACCATAAATGTTACCTATTAACCTACCGAAGTCCCTATCGCCGGCGGTTTCCAGTGCGTAACTAACCTCGTTGCTCTTAACGCCGAGGGCTAGCTTATGTAGCGTTACTGTTAGGTCGGCGCCATCATCCATTGTTACGACTGGTTCCTGGGAAATTGCGAAGCCAATGGCGTTATAGTACTCTCTCTCATTCATTCCCTTCCACGCGTACACGTGCACGCCCTCCTCAGCCAGCGCTGCGGCCACTTCGTCTTGTGTCGAGAGTGGGTTTGAGGGTACCAGTGTTACCGTTGCTCCGCCGGTAACTAATGTCCTGACTAGGACTGCGGTTTCTTTAGTCACGTGAAGGCTGGCCGATATCTTGATCCCCTCGAGTGGTTTTTCACTGCTGAATCTCTCCCTAATCTTCATTAGAACGGGCATGTGTCTTTCGGCCCACTCAATCAGTAGGCGCCCCTTCTCCGCCAGCGATATGTCCTTGACCTTATATGACATTTGGGTCAATGCGTTGACTTACTGAAGTATTAAAATTTTAATGATTAATCATCCATATAGTAACTTCTCGGTTTGCTTGTCGAATAGCTTTATCTTACGTGAGTTGAAGTATATGTTTACTGGTTCACCGAGGCTGAAGCTCGTTGATGAGACGACCTTAACCTCTGTGTTCTGTAGCTTAACCATTACATTGAACTTACCGCCAGCGAATTCGGAAATCTCCACAACACCCTTGCCGACGTATACTAAGTCATTATTGCTGATGGTCTCCTTAGACAGTATTATGTCCTCGGGCCTTATGCCAGTATTACATTCTCAGTTCCCTGCACATTCACGCCAGGTGGTAGTTGAACCTTTACATCACCTCCATCGAAATACACCTCATTGCCCTTACTAACTATTGAGCCCTCAAATAGGTTTATATCGCCTATGAAGTTTGCCACGAATATGTTAGCCGGCTTGTCATAAATCTCGTTGGGAAGTCCTATCTGCTGGATAACACCCCTCCTAAGCACCGCTATCCTATCGGCTAGCGTCAGTGAATCGGCCGGGTCGTGGGTGACAAGTATCGTTGTTATGCTTAACTTCCTCTGGATATCCTTCACGAAGGCCCTTGCCGTAACCCTAATCCTGGCATCCAGGTTGGAGAATGGCTCATCCATCAGGAGGACCTGCGGCTCCTTAACCAACGCCCTTGCAATGGCAACCCTCTGCTGCTGACCACCGGATAATTGCCTTGGATATCTATCCAGGGTCTCGGCTATGCCCAGCACCTCGGCTATCTCCCTAACCCTCTTCTCAATCTCCGCCTTGGGCAGCTTCTTAATCCTGAGTGGGAAGGCTATGTTATCGAAAACCCTCATGTGCGGATAAAGGGCCCAGTTCTGGAATACCATGCCCACATTCCTATCCTTTGGCGGTATGAAGACGCCCTTCCTCGGTGATGCAACTAGGGTATCGCCAATCCAGACCTCGCCATCAGTCGGCTCCTCAAGTCCTGCCACAACTCTAAGCAGTGTTGTTTTTCCGTGGCCGGACGGCCCCATTACTACCATGAACTCCCCAGACCTAACCTCGAGCTCCACCTTGTCCAGCGCCACTACGTTCTTCCCGAATATCTTAGTAACCTCATGCAGGTAAACCCTAACCATGTCCCTACAGTACCCTGAATTTATTTAAAATAAAAATAAATTTTTCCAACAGGGCTAGGTATAACCAGTGTTAACAGCAATAATGGGTAGACCCATCATTAAGTCCTACTAACTCATTACATGGGAACTTTATTAAAATGCCTAAGTTAATGGGTGTCAGATTGAGATGAGCCACGTTAGTAAGCGTTTCGAGCATGCCGCGAGGATGTGGGGTAGGGATGTGGATAAATTCGTTGAGTCTGCGATTAATGGTTTTGGTAGTTCAATGTTCATAATGGGCCTGTACTATAGGAAACCTAATTGGGCTTGGCCAAGGTGGTTGAGGCAGCAGTTGGATCCTAATGGTAGGGGTTTTGAACCTGCCAGTTGATGCCGTTTAGGAATGTTCACTTTAAGGATTGGGGTATGGTTGGTACTGTGCAAGGCGTTAATGAGGCTGTGATAGACCCAGCCATGTTGTTTGTGACTAGGAGGAATGTTGCGTTTGAGGTGTGGGTTTATGATGGTTCGAGGCTGTACACGCCGGGCTTCGTGGTTCATTTAGGCAATACCTAGAGAGGCCTGGTTACCCGGTGATAATTAATGAGTGGGATTTGGGGGTCGTGAAGGTTATTGCTAGGTCAACCGTCGCCAGTAGGTCGGGGGTTGACGTATTGGTTATAGACCTAAGATTGATTGGCTTGCCTGGTAATTACATTGTTTACCTTGTGACGAGGCCCTATAATGTTGATCACGTAGTTGAGGTCGGGAGTGTGGGTGTTGAGGGTGATGGTTGGTTCATAACTGTTAATGGGGAGTTGGCATTGACTACGGATAGGGAGCCATCGCAGTTTGGTTCATACAATGTGAATAGGGATGCGAGTGAGGATGCTGCCTTCGGTAGGCTTAATGGTGAGCTCTATGTCAATGATGAGTTGGGCTGGGCTCACGCAGCCCTTGGCTTTAACGCGGTCATTAATGGGAGTAATGAGTGGAGACTCAGGGTAAAGGCGCCGATTGATTCGCTTAGGAATACGTGGCATAATAGGGCGTTAGTTAAGTCGGTTAGTGATAATGACATCATGAATGAATTGCGTAATTGGGACGCGATAAACGAGAGGTCTCTCTCGATATCCATTGGTAATAGTGTCATTGGCGATATTCTTCGCCAGTCAATGGCGAATCTGGTAATGCTTTGGGATGGTGGTAGGATAACGCCGGGTCCACTGATTTACCACCTCTTTTGGATAAGAGATGGATCCTACATGGCGACTGCCCTCACAATGCTTAACCTAGTCGAAATGGGTAAGGCAGTCATTGAGGAATTACTGAGGAGGATTGACCCCACCGGGTATTTCAAGGCTGTGGATTTCGATGTGAGGGAGTATGACGCTAATGGGCAAGTCCTGTGGGCTGTGAGTAAGTATGTGCAGTTGACGAAGGATTACGACATGTTAAGAAGGTGGTACTCAGTCATTAGGCGTGGTGTTGAGTGGCTTGAGATGAATAGGGAGGTGGCGGGTGATGAGTCGATAAGGGGTTTATTACCGCCGTCCTGGTCTGCCGAGGATACGGGCCCATGGACCATCATTATTGGGATGACATGTGGGCCATTGCCGGGTTGAGGGAGTTGGGTAAGGTGCTCAGGGAAATTAATCACGAGGATTATGAGTGGGTTATTAAGTTACACAATGAGTTTACGGACGCCTTAATCAACTCAATAAACGTTGTCAGGTCGAGACTTGGCATTGATTACATAGTGCCGGCGCCTGAGAGGGTTGCCGATTCGGCGATGACGAGGGTTATAGCGGTTGTGTGGCCGACAATGGCCCTGCCGCTGGATAATCCATTGGTTAGGAGGACGCTTGAGGTTACTGAGGAGTTGTATGGGTTGAATGGTGGAGTAGTGAATACGCATCAATGGGGTACTTACGGTAGTTACTTAACCATGAACCTAGCCCACTCCTGGGCAATACTTGGTGATAGGGAGCGAGTTAGTAAGTACTTAATGTGGATAGTAAATCATGCATCGCCAACGTATGGTTGGGCTGAGGGAATATCAATAATAACTGAGAGGGGTGGACAGGGCGATGAGCCTCATGGTTGGGCTGCGGCCGACTTCATAATGCTCATTAGGGACTTAGTGATAAATGATTTGTTCGAGACGCCAACACTGTTTAGGGGTATGCCCCTGGACCTACTAAGGCGGGGGGTTACGGCGAGTAATGTGTCGACGATTTATGGGTTCGTAAAGAGCGTGAGTGCGTTTATGAGGGGTAATGAGTTTGTGATAAACTACGAAGGCTTGGGCAAGCCCGTTGGTGTTGGGCAGTATGAATTGCTCATAGACTCGCCAGTTACGCCTAAGGAGGTTCAGTGCGATGGTTGTAAGTACGAGGTAATGACGGGCAACATCGTTAGGGTTATGCACGGTGGTAAGTTCACCATTAGGATACTGGGTTGATAATAACAAAAATAATATAAGTAGTATATAAATACTCCTCATTTTTCGAAGAAACCTTTATTAAATTAGCTGTTGCCGCTTTGGTGGGTTCCTTGGTCTGGTTTAATCGGGATGTCATAAGCGTGCTGGATTTCGGTAGGGAGGATTTCGAGGTCCTGTTTTCTGAGGCATTAAGCATGGAGAGGTATGCCAAGTCTAGGCTTGATATACTTAGTGATAAGGTTCTTGCCCTGGCCTTCTTCGAGCCGAGTACTAGGACGAGACTTAGCTTTGAGACGGCAATGCTTAGGCTCGGTGGCAGGGTAATCGGCTTTAGTGGTACTGAGCTACGTCGATGGCTAAGGGCGAGAACCTAGCCGACACTATTAGGATGCTTGATGCATATGCGAACGCCATAGTGATTAGGCATAGTCTCGAGGGTGCGGCCAAGTTTGCTACCGAGGTTGCGGAGTCGCCGGTAATTAATGCAGGTGATGGTTCTCAGAATCACCCGACGCAGGCCATGCTCGACCTATACACGATTTGGCGGGAGTTTAAGGTTATTGATGGCTTATCTATTGGTATACTTGGCGACCTTAAGTATGCCAGGGTTGTTAACTCCCTGGTTCAGGCACTGTCATACTATAAAGTCAGGCTTCACCTAATATCGCCCGAGCTCCTCAGGCCTAGGCAGGAGCTTATTGAGTTCATGAACTCGAGGGGTATGAAGTATGACTGGACTGACGACCCGTACAACGTGATTGGTGACTTAGACGTGCTTTACGTGGTCAGGATCCAGAGGGAGAGGTTCCCGGACCCGATGGAGTATGAGAAGGTCAGGGGCGCCTATAGGGTAACGCCTAAATTGATCGAGAGGGGTAAGCCAAGCCTAATAATCCTGCATCCACTGCCTAGGGTTGATGAGGTTGACTTCGCGGTTGATAACATGCCGCAGGCCAGGTACTTCAGGCAGGCCGGCTTAGGCGTGCCCCTGCGCATGGCGTTGCTTAAGCTTGTGCTTGCGGGTGATAGGTCGTGAGTGGTAAGAGGGAGTTGATAATTAGTAAGATTAGGGATGGCGTGGTCATTGACCATATACCTGCTGGTAGGGCTCTTCTAGTGCTTCGGCTGCTGGGTATAAGTGGTCGTGAGGGTTTTAGGGTTGCGTTGGTTATGAATGTGGAGAGTAGGAAGTTAGGTACTAAGGACATTGTTAAGATTGAGGGTAGGGAATTAACTAAGGATGAATTGAACCTAGTAGCCCTCGTTGCACCAACGGCCACGGTGAACATAATTAGGGATTACGAGGTAGTTAGTAAGTTTAAGGTCTCAATACCAGACGTAGTAGAGGGATTGCTTAAGTGTAAGAATCCGAGGTGCATAACGAACCAGCAGAGGGAGCCAATTAGGAGTAGGTTCCGTGTTATTTCCAGGGAACCGCTTAAGCTGGTGTGTGAGTATTGTGGTACGATACATGAACTCGGTGATATCGAGAAGTACTTTGGACTGGCGTGATGGGTATGTTGAGTGATGATTTAGTGATTGATCTTTATAGGATTGGTGCGATTAGGTTTGGGCGGTTTAAATTGACGAGTGGTCTTGAAAGTCCATTTTACATAGACCTTAGGCTCGCAATAACGCACCCGGGTATTTATAAGCGGTTGGTTAAGTCAATGGCTGAATTACTCTCCAACTTCGCCGTAGATGTCATCGCCGGTATAGAGACTGCCAGCATACCGTGGGCCTCAATGGTGGCTTACGAACTCAATAAGGGAATAATCTACGTTAGGAAGGAGACTAAGGAGCACGGTACGGCTAAGCTCATTGAGGGTGATTTAAGGCAGGGCATGAAGGTCGCCGTTATTGATGATGTGGTGACTACGGGTGGCTCAATAATTAGGGCTATAAGGGCTATTAGGAGTTACGGTGGTGATGTGGTCCTTGCCGCGGTCTTCATTGATAGGGAGCAGGGTGGGCTTGACGCCATTAGGAGTGAGGGCGTTAATGCAGTTGCGTTGATGAGGATTACCGAGATCATAAATACCC
Organism: Vulcanisaeta sp. JCM 14467; assembly: GCF_001316245.1. Classification (GTDB taxonomy): domain Archaea; phylum Thermoproteota; class Thermoprotei; order Thermoproteales; family Thermocladiaceae; genus Vulcanisaeta. Next base: position 172,162 of record NZ_BBDM01000001.1, read on the forward strand.
TTACCAGGAACGGCTTGATCAGTGATGAATTGCGTAACTCAATAATTAATTACCTGGTGAGTACGCGTGTTGGTGCGGGTACTCAAACTTCTTAATTACCTGCCTCCCGACCTCACCCATGAACTATCTCACATGCTCATTAGGAGTGGTGTTGTGAATTATCGTAGCTACGGTATTGAAATGCCCATTGAGGTGAATGGTAGGCTTATTAAGAATCCACTGGGACTTGGTGCGGGTATTGATAAGGATGGTTTCCTAGCCCCACGTATTGCGAGGGCGGGCATTGGTTTCATAACCATTGGGTCAATCACGTTAAAGCCACGCACTGGCAATCCGAAGCCGCGGATGGTTAAGTACCCTGGTTTGAAGGCCATGGTTAACGCCATGGGTCTGCCGTCGAGAGGCTTTACGGACTTCCTTACCAGGTTACCCAGCATACTTAGTGAGTTGCGTAAATTCGATGTTTACGTAATCCTTAGTTTGGCAGGCTTCTCAATTGATGAGTTCATGTATATGCTGAGTAAGTTGAGGGGTTATGATGTGGATGCCGTGGAGTTGAATATTAGCAGTCCCACGTACCGTGGCTCATGGGTGTCGGATAGGGATTATCTGGGTGAGTTGCTTAATGGTGTTGAGTCGTTTCCTGGAGCATTATTCATAAAGTTACCCCTTGGTGTTGACGTTGATTTCTATAGATGGATTGTGAGCATCGCTGGTAGGCGTGGATTTGGGTTGACAATAGCGAATACCCTGCCCGTTAAGGAGCCCAGGATTTCCGTGGGCTATGGCGGTTTGAGTGGTTACCCAATATACCCAATTGTTAAGTCGCTAATTATTAAGGTTAGGAGGTGGGGCTTTAGGAATCCCGTCATTGGGCTTGGCGGTGTGTTCCATGGTTGGCAGGTGGTTGACCTAATGAGGAGTGGTGCGAACATGGTTGGTGTGGTTACGGCATTCGCTATGAGGGTCCCTTCGTATTTAATAGATTGTTTAAAGAGGTATTGGCGAGACTGAGTGAAAGGCTTTAATAATTACTTAGTCACCACGTCTCAATGAGGCTTAATTATTGGGGTGGCGGTTACGGAGTGCCATTTAGGCCGTATAGACATGAGGTTAGGGATATCGTGATTGCCCTCATCGCTATGACCGTGGCCTTTGCCCTACTCTTCAACACATTATTCAGCACTGACGGTTTAATAGCCACCTTCATTGCCGTACTCACGGGATTCCTAGGGCATGAACTAATGCATAGGGAGGTTGCCAGGAGGTTGGGTTACATCGCCTACTTCAGGGCCTGGTGGATCGGTCTATTATTAGCACTGGTGACCTCTATTTTTCACGTCATTATAGCCCTGCCCGGGGCCACAGTAATTGGCCCAAAGGTTTGGGGTTACCCATCAAGGCGTGATGAGCTGAGGATAGCCTCGCAGGCCCAGCAACTAACATGGTCTTCGCAGTGATCTTCCTAACACTCTCATTATTACTTCCAGGTTCATCATCATTCTATGCCTTCTTAATATATGCCATCAATGCTTGGCTCGGCTTCTTCAACATGTTACCCCTGGCCCTGCCAGGCATAGTGCTTGATGGCTTCAGGGTATTTAGGGATGATGTTAGGGTTTGGGTTACGGCCTTTGTCGTGTCGATCACCCTACTAATACCTTTAATACCTAGGCTTATACTATAATGTTATGGCAAGGATTATAACCTAGCTCATCACTGCGGTAGTTGTGAGGTTTAGTTATGAGGTGGTTAATGAGGACTCTAACATAGCTGTTGTTACTCTATGGAGTAGTGTTGATCAGGTAAAGAGGTTGCTTGGTGATTCAATAAGGCTCGTGGGAATCATCGGCAATCTATACACGCCGGTGGGTATTAATTACATGATAGCCACGTTATCGAGGTTTAACTGGATTGATACGTTGATAGTCCTCGGCCTTGACTATAACGGTGTCGGCGACTTACTGATTAGGTTCTTTAGATGGTGCGTTGGATGCGTTGCTTGTGGATAGGGGTGTTGCTGATGGTGTTAGGTCTACGGTGAGGGTCATAGACCTTAGGGAGGCGTTTAAGGCGTACAACATTGATTTAATAATAAGGGCTATTCGCGAGAATTATAGGCCTGGGCGTAGGCCTGTTAGGCCGTTAATTAATGTGAAGGTTCGTGAGAGCGAGCGTGGCGGCGGTTGGGTACTGCCCCTGGTTGGCGCCTTTATTTATGAGAGGGATACCTACAGGTCCTGGGTTAAGCTCGTTGATTTGGTCCTGAATTACGGCTTTGATAAGGGCGATTATAGGGAGTTCATAGCACCCATGGTTGTCATAGACTCAGTGGGTAAGCCGCACCCATTCAGGAGACTCAGTGAGGCAGGGCTTAGGGGCCTTGCGCTACCCGCCGACGTGGGTAAAGCCATCATCAATGAGTTGAGGATTAACCCATACTCAATGGGTGCTGTTTACCACGGCAGTGACTACCTGGTTCAGGGCGTCATAAGTGGTGATTACTATAACCAGGTTGTTTACCTGAGGAGCGTTGACGTACTTAATGACTGGTGCAGGCAATTGTATAGGTGGTGGTCCCTGGCGAAGAGCGTGGTTGACGCCTTAACAGGGAGTTCAACGCCTGGTACAGCGTGGGTTCTATGGCAATAATACCGTTCTCAGCTAGGATTTACGTGAAGGACTTGGGCAGGCTGAGGATTTCGTGAAGAGGAACGCCGGTGTATTCAGGGAGTTCGTGGAGGATCCAAGGGGTAACTTCCTGGTCATGAGGGAGGGCGACTCGGTGATTGTCGAGCATAGGTTGCCAGTGACGAACCTCCTGCACAGGAGGTTCTCGTTCAACTCGCTTGAGGAGGCGTATAATGCGCTTAAGAATAGTAATTATTTCACGAACTACTCACACGCCATGTACCTGGGGAAGGAGTTGGCTAGGGCGTTCCTACTCAGGGATTACGAGCAGGATAGGTTATGATCACTCTACGTGAAGTAAGGAATAAATGACCTAACCCATGAATTAGGTAAATGACTGAGGTAAATCGCCGAGTGATTAAGGACGTAAGATCACTCGGCGTATTATCATCGATCCTATTAATAGTAGGTTCAATAAGGTTCACGGCCCATGAGGTATTCACAATCCTCGGCCTATTAACATTATTGTATGCATTCAGGACATATGGCTTGGTTGGTCGATTCCGTAATGCCGGTTTTGCATTAGTAATGATGATTGCGAACGTATTATTTATATATACGGCGACTGCAATCATAACTGGGCTATACGGGCCTATTAAGGTTACAATCATTCAATCGCACGCAATCATTAACCTATCGCCTAATATGCCCACGTGGCTGAGGTACCCATCAAATCAGGCAACGCTCATTTACTCGCTGATGGCTGCGTCGTGGCCCTTAATAATTGCCTACTCATACTTCCTCTATCGCTCAATTAATGGATTGGGTAGGTTACATAGGTATGCGGGTATTCTGCTGATGATCGGTGCGGCGCTCTATATAGCCTTGATTGGCGCCTTCATAATGCTCATAGTATATGCATTACTCCTCATTGCCTGGTTAATGCCTATTAACGAGTTAAGGGATAATGAACCCGTCAAATTCACGGAGAAGCATGCCATAAGGATAATCGCCTGGTCAATAGCGCTCTCACTAATGGCTCTGGTGATATCATCATCATTACTATCCACGTCACTAAGCCCGCAGTACTACGGATTAGACCCAATAGACATACTTGCACCTACCATCAAGCACTTCACGGCTTACACAGCACTAACTAACTACTCAATAATAGAGATAGGCGTTACAAACCAAACCTACACGCCAAATTCAGTATCCATACTGGGCTATATCGCGGTATTCCTCCAACCCTACTATATCAAGGTCGGTGTAGGCACGAAATCCTGCCTAAGCGTAACTACCGTGGCGCCCATGAGTACTTACAGGACAAATTATACAATACCGATCGAAATACCCCCAACACCACTCACACTCAGCCCTGAGCCGCAGGTGGTTTACGAAGGTACCGCCGTTGAAACTATAATTAAGCCAGGCGAGGTCTCATGGATTTACATACCCGCATTGACCATGAGTAATCACTTACCAGTACCAAATGGCTTTTTAGTCAACTGCACGATCAATAATTATAATTATGTGTTTCCAATAAATGTAACAATAACGGCAATAATTAACATGCACGGTAACTACTTCACAACCAATTATGAGATGAGTTACATAGAGGCTTCATTCGTAATCAATAGGACAGCGGTAAGGCTGGTTAATGAGGACATCGGTACATTCACAAGGTCCTCAATTAATTACGTAAATATAGCACCGATTATTTACCTACCACTATTTATCTACTACATTATTTATGACCGTGAATTCTACAGGAAATTATTAATTAATGGCTAAGGTACCTAAACACCGGTGATCCATGGTTAGGAAGAAGCCATACCCACACAACAGCGACATACTAAACGCCATGCTCAGGGTATTCTCCAGGGAACCCCTCATAAAGCCCATGGACTTCCCTGACAAGGTCCGCGAGGAACTCAGGAAAGAGGGCTTCTACGTCGGCTTGGTATCCGTGAAGCGCATCTGGAGGATTTATGAGGATGCCGTCAGGAGAGGATTCATCTATGATTACCTAGGCGTAGTGGTTGGTTACGGCAGTGACTACTGGGAGGAGTAATGGCACGGTTAATACATGCCCATGCCTCATTGTAATTGGAAATTTCTAGCGAGATTCTCGATCATTTTTAAATCCGTGACTGCATCCTAGATATAGTCGTCCCTGTTAACCCTGTTAACTGGTGTTTCACCCCTTATGTACCTTATCACGTTCTCCACAGCCCTCATAATGGCATACTCGGCAATATCCCTCTGCGCACCACCAGCTATGTGCGGTGTACCCAGGAAGTTGGGTAGCGTCGTTAATGGAGTCCTCGGCGGAATCTCCTCATGCCCATCATGTACCCACCAGACGTCCGTGCCAAACCTAATGTCCTGCCTCTCCTTAAGCACCTGTACAGGTCCTCCTCCCTAACCACGTCGCCACGGCCAACATTCACCACTATGGCACCCCTCTTCAAAGCCCTAAGCTCCCTCTCGCCAATCAAGCCCATCGTATACTTATTCAGCGGTAACGCTATCGCCACAATGTCGGCCCTCGGCAGGACCTCAAGTAACCTACTCGTAGGATGAACCTCATCAAAGTACTCGGCGAGCTACCACTCCTGTTGATACCAATGTTGTATGTCCTAAATCCCTCCTTACCAATCCTCGCAATCTCCCTACCAATACCACCAGTGCCCAGGACAAGCAGGGTCGCTTCAAATACTTTACGTGGGCTCGTTAATTCATTACCTAGGTACTCCCTGGCATTAAGTACAGGCCTATGCAGCCCCTTGGCCAGTGTTAATATCATCGCCCAGGCATGCTCGGCAACGGGTATTGAATACGCACCTGCGTTGCTGTAGATCTCGATATTGCTCGGTATTGCCGAGAATGGTAAGTGATCAACGCCAGCGGAGAATGTCTGTATCACCTTTAACCTCCGCATTAAACCAATATTACCTGCCAGGTCAAACTCCCTACCGCACCAGCACAGTAATACCTCGGCCTTTGACAATGCATTCAATTGCTCATCCCTGCTCAACCTCGGTAATTCGTATAGGTCTACGCCATAGCCCTTCAGCATCTCCCTAGCCCTTTCAGGTAATTCAACCGTACTAACTATGGTAGTTACCATTTAGACAGGGAACGATTACCGGCTTATTTATTTTTCCACGGGCAAATACTATTATCTACACCTCAAAGTGAGGCGGGTATGTAGGGAGGAACTAACGAGTGTGTTGGCTAGGGAGGGATTCACGACTAAGTACGCCAACATGATGAGTTACGGTTGCCTAAACCCGAGGAAGCGATTGATTGGTTACTTAAATCACGCAACGAAATAGGTTTAAGGCGTCGGGCCCACTTACGGGAACCGACGCATCGAAGCCCGCATTCAAAAACTTTCAATATTCTATTGAAGATCCTCTAGTGCATGACTTTATTTAGGGCTTTATAAATTTTGGTTGCCTGGGTTGGCTTGGGTGGATTCTCGATTTGGATGTTCCACCGCGACCGCCCCCTTTGTGGGTGTTAGTCGCCTTAGGTGCTTTGTGATTATTTGCTTCTTCCTCTCGTCCTTCACCCTCTCGAGCTTCCTACAGAGCACTTTAACGACCTGCGCCTTAATGTCTTCATACCTCTCAAATACGTGCATTGGAATTGTCACAACCCTATACTTACCACTTTTGCGGGTATTAACACGCGCCTGCAATCCATTACCATACACGGCCTTCAACGCTTAATGACCTCATCGACCTCAACATCGCTCTTCATCCAATGCTCCAACTCAACAGTGCCCTTTTGAACATGTACTGTGAATCCATAACCAGTCACTGTAATTCGCATCTCACCCCTCCTGAACTTAACCTCCATCTCGGCTATTCGCTTAATCCTCACCCACTTATCGAAGCCCAACGCATCGAGAATGTCCTTAAGGATCGGCGGTAGAACGTTGATCATCGCCCTTGCCAGGTTGATGGCATTACCGCTGTAAAACCTCACGTTGATTACACTATTATTGATGGGCACTGATCCCCAGTTAAAACCCATGCCCTTCAGCTTTTCCAACAATGGCTCCCACCTCTTAAACTTCTCACCAGACATCGCGATTGCAATCACGGCCTCATCATAGACGCGGCCATTGATTTTGAGCTCCTCAACATCTGCATAGCCATCACCAAGCACTGCAGTGAACGTGAACGCCAATAACTCCTCCTCACCGAGCTTCTCAACGTCATTGAGGACCCTCCCTTAAGCGGGTCATGGTTAGTCCTTAAACGCCACGTAATCGTCAAGCCACCCTCATTGACATTAACCGCTTTTACATGCACGTAATCCTCACCCGGGTAAAGAAGCGACCAAACAATGGCCTGCCAAACCTGTGTCGTGTTCATAGCCGCATAGCCATCCTTGACAAATCCATCGCCTCCACAACCCACCACGCCTCCCAAACGCGCCACTTCAGAATTCGCCCAACGGCTTCACCCAACAACTCGACAACTTTATTTACGGCGTTTTCGTCAGCCTCACCACCGCAGACGTACTCCCCACCACGCTTAACGCCTTGGCAAAACCTATTCCTCCACAAAAGCTCCATGTTGAATTCACCAAACCCACCCAGAGCACCGGACATATACCAACACCAAGTTCTCAACTGGATTAATAAGGCACTGCAGTTAGGTAGTGACGTGCCTAGGCAATGCACGACTTACGCAACCACCAAGCCAATCATGGACAGGCTAATAAGGGCTTTGGCGATGGGCTGGAACGACCTTCCCCAACACCAACCCCTTAAATTCCTCATCGCCATTAATCAATGTGGACCCCAGGCTTAGGAGATAATTTTTTTTAACTGGGCTTTTCTCCGAGTACGTGAATGGCGAAGATAAAGCCGCCAAAGGAACGAAGGTTTGGGAGGGCTGTAATTAGGTGTCAAAGGTGTGGTACTCATGAGGCTGTCATTAGGAAGTATGGGCTCTACCTGTGCAGGAGGTGTTTCAGGGAGGTTGCACCGCAATTGGGGTTTAAGAAGTATTATTAGGGCTTATCGTGTTTCGCAATAATTACGTAGGGATTATAAGTACAAACGCGCTTAACTACTTATGGCTAGGATACCCGCAACACTGAGCCTGGATAAAATCATTGAGGTAGCCAGGGCCTTGGCTTCATTGGACTTACGTAGGTCAGACGCCTTCGATACCAGGTTTTACCCTCCCAAGGATGCAGATGTTGAGGATACGTACAACTACTTCCTAGCCATGGTAGCCATAGACCATAGGACTAACATTGGGGATAGGCAGTTCACCAGGCGTGTAGGTGGTGAGGTTTTCACGGGCTCAGACCTACTCTGGAGGTTGGGTATGGAGATGTTTAATAGGGATAGTTCCTTCTTTAGCCCCATAAATTTAATGAGGCTTGACCCAGCCGTGGTTAGGGATTGGCTTGTTGGTGATTATGGCCCCGTCTGGATTATGGTGTTAGGGCCTACCTGCTTAGGGATGCTGGGGCATACGTGTTTAGGAACTATGGAACAACCATTAGGTTATTCCATGTTTCGAGTATTGAGGAGTTGATTGATAGGTTGTCCAGCATGGCGGCTTACGAGGACCCAGTCAGGAAGAAGGCATACCTACTGATTAAGTTCCTGGCGCTGCGTGGATTATTGAAGGTTAAGCCACAGGAGATGAAGTTGCCGATTGATAACCACCTGACTAGGATTGCCTATAGGCTGGGCATTGTTAGGCTTGAGGACTGGGTCCTCGAGTTGATGAGACGTAATATTCACTTTAGCAGGGAGCTCGATGTAGAGCTTAGGCTTATAGTTCGCGATGCCTGGGATGCCGTTGTCAGGATTGGTAAGTTAGACCCAATAGCCCTTGATGACTTCCTCTGGAGGCTTGGCAGGACTGTCTGCGTTAGGGATAAGCCGCAATGTGATAGGTGCCCATTGAGGGATGTCTGTAATGCCCATGCCAGGGGGTCCTTCATTAACGAACACAACCACTACCTAACGTATTACTACTGATTAATGAAATGCTTAAATGAGTGCATGGCATTACTGGGTTAATGATTATTCGAGCAGTCACCCTGTTCTATCCCGTGGAGGGTGATAAGATTAACGCGAATGACCTTAGGCAGGAATTAACCAAATTACACGGCGTAATAGAGAATGTCGGTAGGGAGAGGGGGATTGAAATTAGGACCTGGAGGGTAACGCTACCCTTCACGAATCCTTCCTGGAACTTCGAGGAATTATCAACGACAGTGGGCAGGTTAAGCGGTGACCTTGGTTACATACATGCCTCGCTCAATATACCCATGGACTCGAGGTTCGAGTTGGATAGGGTGGTTAATTCCTTCATTAAGTCGGATAGCTACCTAAGTATTTGGGTTGGTGATTTCAGGGAGTTGGATGATTATAACGTGGAACTCTTCGTAGATGTGCTCAGGAGGCTTGTGGAGCTCGATCAATGGGTCCTTTCAAGGAGGATTGCCGCCCTAATAGGCGATGCGATACTCACGCCATACTACCCAGACTCAATAAACCTAGGCAATAGGCACGGCATAGCCTATCAATACTATACCCAGGTGAATTAAGCAATGAGCAAAGCCTACGCAACGACCTGGCCAGGGTATTCAAGGCTGCTGAGGACGTTGGTAAGGAGATAGCCAGTGAGTTGGGCATTGATTACCTGGGTATTGACACATCACTATCACCCTGGGGTGAGGAGTCAGTCGTCAGCGCCATTGAGAGGATTTACGGAATCAAGTTCGGCGGACCTGGAACACTGAACGCTATTTACAAGTTGAATAGGACCATTTGGGACGTGTCCAGCCAGTTCAGGGTGACGGGCTTCAACGAGGTCATGCTGCCGCTTGCTGAGGATGAGATGTTAAAGGCTAGGGCTAGGGAGGGTTTAATCACGTTCTCGAAACTCGTAAAGTACGTAATTACCTGCGTAGCCGGCGTGGACATGGTACCAATACCAAGCGGCCAGGTCGCATTCGTAAAGGAACTCATCAATGACCTACACGCCATAGTCAGTATTAAACGCAGGTCAGTGGGCCTTAGGTTAATACCGTACCCAGGCAATGAGCCTGAGGTTGATCTTGGGGACTTCGGCAAAACGCCAGTACTGGATATGCTGAGGTGATTCGAGGTGCCAATACACATCAGGGCTAACCCAGGGGATATTGCGGAGAGGGTCGTGATAGTTGGCGACCCAGAGAGGGCTAGGCAACTAAGCGAGTTACTCAGTAATGCGAGGCTCGTTAATGAGAACAGGGGCTTAATAACGTACACGGGCAAGTACAATGGTGTTGACGTCACAATAGCCACGCACGGCATTGGGGCTCCATCGGCGGCCATAGTTATTGAGGAGTTAATAAGCATGGGCGCCAGAGCAATAATCAGGCTCGGGACGACAGGGGCCCTGAGGAGAGAGATAAATATCGGCGATGTGGTAATACCCACGGGCTCCGCATACAACTACGGAGGCATATACGCGCAATACCTGGGCAGCTTCATAGTATACCCTGCAGTACCGAACTATCAACTGCTCAATGAGTTGGTTAAGGGCATTGAGTCAATGGGCCTCAAGCCCTGGGTAGGCCCTGTATACAGTAGTGATGCCTTCTACGCAGAGGAGGACCTGGTAAGCCTGCTCGGCTCTAGGGGCTTCCTGGGCGTGGAGATGGAGACGGCAATACTATTCCTACTGGGCCTAATCAGGAACGTAAAGACAGCGGCGGTGCTAATAGTCAGTAATAACCTGACCGAGGGCAGGTCGGGCAGGTTCTTAACGGCTAGTGGGCTTAGGGATGTCGTTATGAGGGTCGGCAGGGCAGTACTGGATGTGCTGACTAAGGTCAGTGTTTGAGCACGGCATTGTAATACTCAAGGAGCCTTGGTTTGAAGTCCAGGAACTCCTTAATAGTCCTAACCTCAAACTCGACCCGCCTATCAACGTCCCTATCCAGGACAGGCACGCCTTTACTCACCACCTCATACGCAAGCAATAACGACGCCCTATTAAGGTGCACCAAATCAACCCCAAGCCCTAGTGAGTCCTCCAGGGCATGCATTAAACCCACAAACTCCTTCCAACTCAAGTCCCTGCTCGTGAACACGGCAACATCGACATCACTCCCTGGGGACGCCCTACCAGTAACCCTTGAGCCAAACACATAAGCAAACAATACATAATCGAACCCCTCAAGCACCTGCCTAACCGCATTGACCAGGTTAACCAGCTCCTTATTATTCAAAGCAACAGACTGATTACCGCCAGGATCTATCGACCTGCCCCTAACGAAGTCACTTATCTTATCAATCACTTTGTCCAACTCATCAACCTCATTCAGCGCCTCAAACAACCTCTCGGGATCAATCACAGCGTAGCCATGAACAAGAACATTCATAAACCCAATCCACATCTCAAAAAGCCTACCAATCTCACTATCGAAGATGCCGGCGTTAACCATTATCCTAGCAACATCCCTATACCTCTCAGGCTTACCAAGGTTAAGGATTGAGCAAAGCCTCATGCCAACATCAATCAGCGATTCAACGGCAAGGTGCAGGTAACGCTCAACGGCACCCCTGATTATCAAGTCCCTACTCAAATCATCAACGTTCCTCACAGAACTCCTGATGGACCTTAGAACGTTAACGTAATTCCTCGCCATGGCTAGTCTATCGCTTATTATCACGTTAGTGCGCCAGTCAATTACCTTATCTGGAATAATAAAAACCTTGCATGTGATTGGTGATGGATAAGCCATGGATGGTGCCCCGGCCGGGACTTGAACCCGGGACCTACCGGTCTTCAGCCGGTCGCTCTCCCAGGCTGAGCTACCGGGGCTTCACAATTTCTCTGTTCCCGCCAGTTTTAAGCTTTTGCCCGCCACCTTGTCCTAAGCAGTCTCATCACTCAATGAATCACCTCACTGCTGTATAGTGGGTTACAAAACTGATGAGTATGATCATGAAAATTGCTTAGGTGTTATAAATCGTTGCCGTATTAGCGAGATCCTTCAGGACAAGGTTTTTAAACGGGTAGGTGCATTATGAGTATTAATTATGAGGTTACTCTTTCCAGTGATGGTGCTAGTTGTTACCGCAGTAATTATTGCAGCAATTATTGTATTAATGAAACCGTCAATGCACAACGCATCATTGACTTACGTAGATAACCTCAGGCACCTATTAATTAATGGCACATTCACGGCAATATACAGTAACAATTACGTGAGCTTCTCGACAGGAGGTGCCTCAAGCCAGGTATCACAGTGTAATGAAACAACATTATACAGTATCGGGTCGATCAACGGTACCAGGGCTATCCTCCTGATCATTAAAAATTCATGCTTACCACCCAATACAATTCCCATATCCACGCAGGAAATCGCCTACTGGGTAAATGGGACGAGCATGTGTAACGTAGCTCGTTTGGTACTCGATAACCACAGCATTAAAGGTGAGACCCAGTGTCTACCGCATGCGTCTAATGAATTGATTAAGTCAGTCACGCCATTCAGGGAGTTCCTGGGCAATGTCACGATAACCTTAACCACCGAGGGCTGCAACATTAACTACACAATGATCACCCATATACACTACGTAAATGCCACTGAGTGGCATGGACAGAAGGTTTACTGCTTCCAGGTAATTAGCGAGTCAATTTACAGTAACCTTTGCAACACGACTGAAACTACCTTTTCACCTATGGTGATCCAGAAATACCACACAGAGAAGTATACGTGCCTATTACCCAACGGACTACCCGCCATCACGATATTTAATAATACCATAATCATGGAATTCCCACAAACAAGCACCACCACACACATTGACGCCCACGGCACATCAGAACTAATAAGTTACGAACCAAACTATTTCAACGCAACAGCATTCAACGAATTACTTAAGTGAACTGTTAACTCTACTTCCAATCTTATCTTATGATAACTAATAATTTTAACTTTGTATTAAGTCTCCATACTTGGCACGCATCACCCATTGTTTGTTAATGGTGCTCCCATTGTGAATGATGGTGCGTATCCTGTGGCTATGGGCCTCGCTTCAGCGAGTGGTCCTGGTGTTAACTCCTGCGGTAATTGGTTCATTGGACTTGTGGTGTTGATTATGTATATCACGGGCTCCTCGGTTATGTACCTGCCCTCCTCGTAGAGTTGCTCAGCCGTTGGTGTGCCGTTAACAATGCCCATCACCCCAATCCAATTATTCCTAACCATTAATCCAGTCTCCTCACTTTCATTGGCCACGGCACATGAGGGCAATGCATATGGTACTGCGGAGTAAATAACAACGGTTATCACATCACCGCTCGTCAAGTTAATTGTTGGGAAGAAGACACCATCACTGGTGTAACCCACGGATATTGGGCCATTGGAGTGGCTAACGGCGAACTCCAGGCCTTGGATTGGCCCCGGATTGTTTGTGCTCGCGATCAGTTTTCCATTGATGTATACACCCATGATTAAGGCATCATTGAGGTTTGGTAGCTTCGATAATGCTGCCAAGGACTCATTGATTATGCCGCCGGGAACGCCATGTAAATAACCACGCCATTAATCGCAACATTACCATGAACGTGATAACGAAGAACAACCATAGAATTGCCAGGAATAATAATGAAGTGGTTATTACAGGAGAGGGAGCCGTAACTGATACCAGGGAGTGCCGTGTACGATGGAGGAGGATGCCTAGGCATGAAGAAGTACTTAGTGTGCGTAGCAATGAGTAGTATTGATATGCCTATTATCGCCAGGGTTATCACCGCCACCAGCGTGAGTAGCCTACGCCTGCCCATCGGTTTGCCTTTGCGTGAGGAGGTACTTAACTCTAGGCGCTGGTAAGTAGCGTTCTAGGGATTAGAACGTGCCATTTCACTTAGACCTAACGTGTACGGTGCATGGATTATGGGTTTACGGAGAATGGTATTACGTAAGGGGTTGGGATTGATTTTTAAGTGACTTCTAAACCATGCAGTGACTCATCAGCCATGGTTTTCGTATTTAACGCACTTAGGTCCGTGTCCACGTAATTGCAGGCTATACCCACGGTATTTGTGTAACCGTGAACCCTCAATTGGCCTATTGAACCAACGGCGGCATCGTAGGAAATTAAGCGTTCGTAAGTAATCTCAGTCGTGCTACCACTTGCACCCCAAACAGTGTTGCTCGGAGACCATGTAGTGCCTACACCGCTAGAACCCCATATGCCCTGGCATACCCACGTGTCATTACTAATTGAGTAATAGAGCGGCCACTCACCAACGCTTGACGGGCTATTACCCACTTGGAGTTCGAGGGCGAAGTTCGTGTTGCCACCAAAGAATGAGGTGGAGGTGTCATTGGTCTCAAAGGCAATTGATGGGTAAAAGGTCAGCGTCACATTGTATGGGTAGGTCAAAATGTATGGGTAAGACACGGAATCAAGCACTGGATCAGCGAGCTGCTGAGTGCTGTTGTAGGCCTTGCCATTGATGTTAACGGTGATTTCGTAATCGTAATTACTAATTCTGTCCTCATTTATCGTGGCAATCGTGTAGTTCTGCCCATTAACCACCGCCGTTAATGTTAATTCGTAATTACCGTTGCCGAGGCTTAACTGCGAAATGCAGAGGGTAACCCCAGTGGCAAGCCAATCAACGGGACTCGTGAGACTATAATTGTATACGCTAATGAGGTGTTGATAGGGCGGAGTATCATTGAAGACCCATGTATTCTCCATAAGTGTTGGCGGCCATAATTGGGCGATTGACTGAGCCATTAAGAAGCCGATATAATGAATCGTAGACCCATTAACCGTGTAGTAGAAGTTGAGTTCTTGGAATATTGTTAATGGCACACCGGCATAATCGCTTACGGGCATCACCAAATCACTACCATTAAGCGGGTACACATAGCCACAGACCTCACTACTCGAATTAACATTGACAAAGCCCGACAGGGCCCACGTCAACGCCGTTGGGTCACTACTATTTAGATTAACGTAGTTCCTGGTTTGCGGTAGTTGATGAGGTGATGAGGCGTGCGTGTAATTTTGCCATAAGTAACTTGGTGGGACGTAGCCAGGAACGAGAATGAGTGGCGGTATTATCGTAACCTCCATTATAATTGATGGTGGTCGCGGTGGGCTCCTCAGTATATCCCTTAGTAATTGTCTCGCCACCACCATGATTGCGCTTAACGTCTCGTTACCCTTAATGATCGTTACATCATAGCTGGGCCTTATGAAGGCTGGCGGTACCGTAACCCACGTGCCGTTAACTAAAAACTGAATTACCTGCGTCTTAACCTCAATGACAACCTCAGTCCCGTTGGGCATTACCAGGTTAGGTAATCAATGTGCCAGGCAAGCCTAACCCACCCATTAACTGGCACAGAGACCTCCACAGCGGAGTTCCTGGGGATACCCAGGACACTGCGGAGTAGGTCTGCGTATACGCCAGTGATTGTGAATTGCCTTGGCAATGTGGCTATTGCCAACACGTCAACGGTATTGTTGGCAATCAACCTGCCCAACCCCGTGCCCGGGGTGGTATTGCCGATGACAACGCCTATGGAGCCATTACCAAACTGCACAAGCACCACACTAGGCACATGCCGCGCATTACTTGCGCCACCCGCCGAGCTCAGTAGCAGGGCTATCAGTATTGATGCCGCTATCACGAACACGACCATTGATAGTATGGTAAACAACCTATACCCACCCATCAACGACCAAAGCACACAGGCCCAAGTTATTTCTACCCACTGGAAAACCACGTACTAACCACTAGGCGCATCACCACTAATACGTAAACCCACACACCAACCGGCAAATAGGGCAGACAGCCAGGACAGTAAGCCCACTTGACCAAACGTCCCACCATGAGCCTGCCATCATTAAAGAGCAAGGACTTTTACGCCACCGGCAATGAGCAACATGAAGTAAGGAAGTGAGGAGAGGAAAGAAGAAATGAAAGAGAAATAAGGAGGTTTTGATTTTGAGCCATGAGCCTACTACCGCATTATGTTTGGAAGTCTTGGTACATGCCGCATGTTGTTCCCTGGTCATACATCTGGGTATACACCACGTTGGAGCCTTCAACCGTGTTATTGGCCAACGGGCCCTGGTATAGGTCCACGTTGGAGCAGAATTGGAAGTAACCAGAACCACCTGGGTTGAAGTTCACAAGCCTCGTACGAAAGTCCCATTCGAGTATAAAAGACTCATTCCCGCCCAGACCACGTTGGACCTATACCAATGATTAGTGTATTGAGACGGAATGCTTATACACCTGTAAAATATATCGTAGGTTTCGTAGGCAATCGGTATCTTCACCTCCTCACAAACCTCACTAATCAACCCATTACTACCAATGTCATACTCAATGTACCACTGGGCATTAATATTCCACTGAGGAGCAGAAACAAGAGGCCCGGAACATCAGCGTATACAATCCGAGGATTTTGCCATAGAAGTTCAGGAGGACTTATGCACGGGTACCAAACCTGCACAAGGAAGGTTAAGTTTCCAGTACTACCTGGTCCTCCTGGGTAACCACTCGTCACATTGTAATAAATAATTCCCTGAACAGCATTTCCAGTGCTTCCTAAAGTACTGCACACCATATCCACGTCTGGGGTATATTGTAGTGATACCATTGGTTGATTACCTGCGCCGTAGGATTGTACGGTCATTGTATTCGTTATGACGGCAAGGACGCTGACAAAGCTTGGCGTCACGCCATTCGTCGTGAACTCGTAATTACAACCGCTAATTGCCTCGGTGCATGAATTACTCTGCGCAGTGACATGTCTCGGCAATATCGTTAACGCGGTTAGTACTGTGAGGAGTGATAACACAATTATCAATGTAATCCTGAGACTGCCCGCCATACCCATCACCCATTGCTTGTGGTTCTTACGTACTGCGGTAATTGTTCGTATCCCATTACATATGACGGTGCGTAGTTAGTGGTGAATGGTTTCGCGTTCGTGATTAGTCCTGCCGTTAATACCTGCGGTAATTGGCTCATTGATCTTGTCACATTTGTTATGTAGATCACGGGCTCCTCAATTATTGCCGCCCCTCCCCCACCCCCATTGGATACTGGCATGTGGGTAGGGCGTAGGGTACTGCTGAGTAAATGAGTACGGTTATTACATCACCATTGGTTAAGTTAATTGGTGGGAAGGAGACATCATCGTCGGTATAAGCCACGGCTATGTAGCCGTTGGAGTTATTGACTGCGAATTCCAGGCCCTGGATCGGCCCTGGATCATTAGTACTCGCTATCAACTTACCATTCACATAAACACTCATTATCAACGCATCACTTGGATTCGACAACCTCGAGAATACAGTCAAGGCCTCATTAATAATGCTTGCTGGAAAAGCCATGTAAATGCCGACGAAGTCTATGGTAGCGTTGCTACGTACGCGGTAATTAAGCATAATAATGGAGTTACTGGGAATGACTATGAGGTGGCCATAACATTGCAAAAAGCCATAATACGTAACCCTAGGCGCAATAGTTGGAATAGGAACTGGTTTACCTAAGGGGTGGTGGTTAAGTATGTGACTGATAATGAGTAGTATTGATACACCCACCGCTGCTAGGATTATTATTGCCATTAGCGCGGATGGTTTACGCCCGGTCATCAACCACCTTCACGTGAGGAGGTACTTATTTCTAGGCATTAGTAGGTGAACGTTCTAAGGACTAGAACGTAAGGCTAAATTAAGATATGCCAGGCTTAGTACGTGAATAGTAGGCGGGCTTTAATCGCTTAAGCCGCAAATATCACGGCCTAGGGCGTTCCTGAACAACGCGTTGGGCTCATCATTGACTCTTCACTCTATCAACTCTAATTAACTAATATGGTGGATTAACTGCTGGGCTCCTCATCACCACTAATCCTGAGTAGTCTCCTCAACCTCACGTACTGGCTCCTAAACTCAATGGTGGAGAAAACCATTAGTGAGGTTAAAGCACAATGGCCATGGGGTCGAGCCTCACTAGGCCTAGGATGACGGTGATTGCATAGGCGATTGTGAGCGTTGCCGAGAAGCCTAGGTAGAAGGCTGACCTAGGGAGTACGCTGGACCAGAGGATTATCGCACCCTCGACAATCCCATTCCTCTTAACTGCCCTATAGCCACCTGAGTCCTTAATCACGAGACCCAGGTCCCTCAACCGCTCTAGGTGGTGGTAGACCTGCCCAGGGCTCGATAGGCCAAGGGTTCTCTGGATCTCCCTAATACTCATGGGCCTACCCTCCCTAACGAGCAGTAGGTAAATCCTGAGCGCCGTCTCACTCAAGTCAGCCCTATCACCACCGCGCATTCACGGTAATGCCATGCTCAAGTACTTAAAGTTCTAGGTCCTGAAACAAGGCGTTCTAGGGACTAGAAAAATATAGGTCCAACGCCTGATTAACCTGATGGACGAATCCAAGGCCTGGACTAGGACTTTGGTAATAACGTTAGTGGTGATGGCCTTAACGGCGGTAATTGCCCATGTAATCTACGCGGCTAATCCAATGAAGAGCAATCCATTAACCAGTCACTACTTCATTGATATCAACCCCAACACCATCTATACAGTGCCCGCGAATGGTACGCTAGAGGTACTTATAGAGGGTATTAATGGCACGGCCATTGTAAGCACCAACGAGATTATATACAACAGCTCGGGCCTACCAGTAACCGGTAAGGTACTACATGCAATCGAGTCCATTAATTACTACGTTATAGCCCTGTACTGGCTTCAGTCAGGTTATGAGGTGGTTAATGGGCATACCCAAGCAAGGTGGACGCCCGAGGTTGGTTATGCGGAGATTAGTGGTGAGGAGTTGTCGGTAATACTGAGTAGGGGCCCACAATACCTATACTCCTGGGTAAGGACTAATGTAAGGCTCAAACCCCTGGATGAGTACCCAGTATCGACTGTAAGGGTCATTATTAAGGCGCCAAACGGGGAGCTGGTCAGTGGTGGTTATATATGTGTCAATCCCATATTGCCGCTGCCAGCACTTATGTACGTCCACATGCTTAGGTGTGTCCCGGTCAGTGATGGTGTGGCTTACCTGAGACTGCCAACAATACCGTACATAATGATCTACACAAAATCCGTGTCCCTAAGTAATAGTACCGTAATTAGCGTGTTCAATAAAACAATTAATGAATATGGTTATTCATTGAATGTTACTGTGACTGAGGAGATTGTTTATGAGGTAAGTCCACCAATAATCATCGTGCATGGCAGCACCATCGCTGTGCCCAGTAATGGCACCATTGAGATCACGGTTAGCGTAACCCCAATCCCAATTCACCCATCAATTACGCCGATCTATTACATTAACGGTGCCATTACTAATACCAGTAACTACAACGGTTATTACTATTACCCCAATATTCCTATTGCGCCTCCAACCACCGTCATGGGGACAAACACCACACCAGTAAATGCACTTGCTGCCCCAGTACCTCCCAATTCAACTCGCAGTTTTACTAGTAATTACCTACTGCTGGCTGCCATGGTGGTTTTGGCGGTTATCGTGGGTATGATAATGAGCATTATCATAACGAAGATCATCTATAGGTCGAGCAACCAATTAATGGGAGACGGCAAAGAATGATTTTGATCAAGCCCTTAAATTCCTGAAGAGGAATACCCTTCGTAATCCGAATGATGATCACAATGCATCATGTTAAGTAATGACTATGGGTTGTCACGCACTAGCCCCATCCCTGACCGAAGTGATTATTGGTTGATCATCATTGCGAGCCCTCATCATTATTCATCAGCACTCGAGATCCAAATCACCGCATAGGGTGTTTTTGAGTAAATATTTAAGGCTTGGTGGGTGATAGGTCCTGTGGCTAAGCCTGGTTTGACCCTGGCAGGTATAGGGAGGTGAGGATTGAGGAGGCCATCATGGAGGCTGGGCTTGCCGAGAAGTTCCTCGAGATTGGGCTTGTCCGTAACGCCGCTGGTAAGGCTTTCCAGGCATGGAAGGCGCTGCTTGGTGCCTTGGCCGTTAATGCCAGGGATGAGCTCGCCAAATTGTTCAATAGGGATGTTGAGGTTGAGGGCGGCGTAATCAAGGAGGTTGATTACGTAATAGCACTCGTACCAACGACGAGGATGAGGGACATAGCCAGGGCCTTGGAGACTAGGTACCCAGATACTTACGCAAATACGTTGC
The DNA here is from genome assembly GCF_001316245.1 of Vulcanisaeta sp. JCM 14467. GTDB lineage: Archaea > Thermoproteota > Thermoprotei > Thermoproteales > Thermocladiaceae > Vulcanisaeta. Next base: position 192,016 of record NZ_BBDM01000001.1, read on the forward strand.
TGGCCCTCGAGCTACATAGATATCAGTACAATGGAGCAGATCCGGAGGGTGCGCTGTCTGTGTATAGGAGTGATGAGGATGCATCAATCGATGTGAGGAGATTAGTCAAGGCTGTGAAGGCCATGGTGAATGAGTTGAGGAAACATGACGCATAGAATAGTAGCACAACGTAATAATACGATCAGTCCAGGGCAGCGGCCCTGCCTAGTTTCGGCTTGCAAGGCCCAGGTATTCATTTATCACCTTGTTCATGCTATCGATATCCCACGAATCAATGCCCATGGACCTCGATGGTACTGGTAATCCCAGGTAGTCCTCCTCGAGAAGCCTTGTCCAGCTCTCCGATATCTTCCTTCCAAATACTGCCAGGACCTCCCTGAATATTGCCGAGTTATACCAGGCAGCGATCATTGGGTTATTGGTCCTAATTATGTAGAAGTTCTTTGAGGCGCACAGTGCTTATCGCTATAGTTGGCGATGACCCTGTGCCTAGTGAGGTCCACCTTATCATGTATGAACACATGCCCAAAGGGCGCCTTAGACCTCAACTGAGCCCACACATGCCTATACCACTTACTGCCGAACCTCAGGGCCGGCACCCTCACCCCCTCACCCCACCTAACGTACCTAAGCACATCACCGCTCGGCTCGTCACCTATGGCGAGCACGTAAAACCCAGGGTTCCGAATTAGGACCTCACCCTCGTAATACTCGGGCCTCCTGAGACATGGAACCAGGTACCTCCTTGGCAATTCCAACTGCTCGTCATTGTTCGTGATAACCACGTAGTCCCGCTCCTCCTCGGCAATCCTCCAGTACTTATTCGGTATAAAGAAGAAGTCTGGGCCGTACATCTCAACACCCCTCACTACCTCATGCCTACTTAAGTAACGCATCAATCCCCTACTCATGGCATTCTCCATGACTAAGATGAGTCTCATAGCCCTATCATAATCAAATAGTGATAACCAATTCCGATCAGCAAAGGCTAGTAACCCTCTTAAATCCACAGCCCCAACTTTCCTCAGATTACCGTCATAGTGGTAAATCCACGATACCCTACTTAGATCATCAGTGGAGCTCGATAACTCACCTATCTTCCTGATGAAGATTATCAATTCCTTAAAACCACTACCATCACTGAACGATGGATTGACCCTATTCTCCACGAGACCAATAACCTCATACCTCAACTTCAGCAGTCTCTTAACACCCTCACCCTGCCTCGTGTAAAAGGTTGATGCAGGCATCACAAGTATTGCATACCCACCGTCATTGAGAATATGATCTATTAGGAAGAAGGATAGTACATGAAGGCCCGGGTCCCTCCTAATAATGAGGTCCCCATAACCCATTGAGTCCATGATCCTCAGCAACTCATCCCTATTACGCACAAGGTGCCACCTGACGAAGGGCGGGTTCGTAATAACAATGTCAGCCCTATACCTCCACGCAACCCTGAAGGCATCGCCACAGATGACCTCAGCATCACTATACAGTGAGGATAAAACCCTACGAGCCAACATGCAGGTCCCTCATTAATCTCTATCGCCACAACCCTCCTGGGCCTAACCAAGTCATTAATGGCCGAGAGCATAACGCCAGAGCCGGCGAATGGGTCCATAATGATGCCCCTCCGATGATCCTCATCAACATCTTGAAGGAAGTCCCTAATCACGCTAGGCCATCACGACTCGTGTAATACGAGGAAGTACCCTTCCTATCCACAGTCCTTTGAACTTCATACTGCTCATCAATTAGATACATCCAGCAACCTCACCCGATCTCTCTACTATTAGGAGGTCCCAAACTTTATAACTTCCATTGAAAAACAGCTATATTGATACCTCATCCCTCCTTCAAGGTCGGGGCAATTATTTAAATGAACGTACCCATTGATTCATTATGATAAAAACAAATTGAAAGACACAAAGCAAATTTTTTATTTATGTCATTACTTAACCTTCGTCACAGGCAACTTTCCACTCCTCAAATCATTTATCAACTGAACCACCTCACTTATCGCAGCCTCAAGAATAGCCCTACCCTTCTCCTGACTAGCCCTCGATGGGTAACCCTGCACTGCCTTCGTATACTCCATGGAGTAAACATCCTTACCATAAACCCTAAACCTAGCCTCAACCCACTCATCGGCCGAGCCGTCCCTAGGCACGTACTTAACAAGGTCAGGATAGGCAGCCCACACCTCACTCGTCTCATCCTCAGCCGCATGACCCTCAGGCGTTTCCAGGACCTTTTTCCTAGCCTCCTTTGCCAGGTCTATCCACCAGTTTATGATTATTATTGTTAGGTTTGTCTCCTTAGCCACGTCCTTCGCGGCCATGTTCAGTGCGTCGGCATTTCCTCCGTGGCCATTTATTACGACCAGGTACTTAACGCCATTCCTCGCCACCTCCCTGAATATGTCCCTGTAAAGCATGTAGAGGGTCTCGTTACTTATAGATATTGTCCCTGGAAACTTATCGAGTACGTAGGTATTCCCATACCAAACAGTTGGGAGTAGGAGCGCGTTTGTCCGCTTAGCAGCCTCCTCAGCTATGTACGTAGCCATCAACGCATCAGTGCCGAGTGGCAAGTGTGGCCCGTGAGCCTCAACAATGCCCGTTGGTAGTAGGGCTACTGTTTTATCGATCTTCTCGAACTCAGGCCAGGTAAGCTCCCACCAACGCATTAATTAAGGGTAAAGCCACGCCCTTTAATGCACTACCCAATTAATCACGGGTCCCAATACCGCCCAGCCCTGTCCCTAAGGGCGAGGGCTAGCTCGAGAACCCTCCTATACCTCCTCGACCTAAGCACTTCATCAACCACGTTAATATCAAGCACCGCATAGCCATGAACAACAATATTCCTAAAACCAATCAACGCCCTAACAAAGGACTCCTCATCCCCAGTGATCAACCCCGCCTCCCTCAACCTCCTGGCAATGCCGGAGTAGCCCTCAACCACAATGCCCATGTTCGATAGTAGGCGTTGGCATAGGTCGATGAAGGCCTGGGCCTGGACCTGGAGGGCGTGTATTGACGCCAGTTGGTCCCGCCAATTACTCAGGTCGTAACCGTGGTCCACGAGCTCGTCGAGCTTCCTGGTCATATCCTCAATAATGCCCAGTAATTTATCTAGGACTGCCATCGTTTCACCAGGGCCCTGCCCGCATTAAGCACCAGGTCCAATTTTTTTTAGCATCGATTAGGAAGTCCTCGCATATGGAGGCGATCCTATGCATCCTCCACCACGTATCATCACCCGCCATGTAGAGTAAAACGCCATCGCCAAACACCTCATGAACCAGATAACAATCAGTACCCTCACTAATAGGCACTAGGTCCACCCTATCCGTGCCCAGGTAATCCACTAGGTCGAAGAGGAGTTTCGAGTACCTGTCTAGGTCGAAGCCGTTTACAAACTCCACGGCTATATCGACATCCTCGCCAACGCCCCTCCTAGCTACGGAGCCGAAGAGCACCGCGTAGTAAATGCCGTAGTTACCCCATGGAAACCTCCTCAACCTGTCAATCACTGATTTATCAAGCATTAACCCCAATCTAAGGATTGCATGACTGATTAAATTAAAGTATTCGCATACATCTAACGCCTTAAGTACGTACTTGCAAAACTTAATTCCTAGTGCGTAATTACTTGTTTTAATCTATGAGGGGTCATATGACAACCACGGCTACGCATATGGCAGTACGTTCAATTCTACTGTTAATTACGGTACTAGCATTAATGATAGTCCCCAAGGCAGTAATCGCACTCGGCGGCTGCTACATATTCACTAATATTAATTTAACCTCAACAGGCTTCCCGTACAGTGTCGTGTTTTACACGAGGATTAGCCCAAGCCGTTTCGCGCGTTGGCCCCCGATTACCGCTGGCTTATTTAATAAGACCATACCAATAACACTCAGCGAAAGAGCGCCCCAGGTCAGCATATCATTCCTTAATGAAACTATTAATTACGTATCGCCAAATCCACCCTTCTTCTACACAGCCAAGTTAACAGCCACCTGGAGCTACGCGGTATACCCAATTAACATCACTAACTACATCGCCTACGCCCAGTTAGGTCCCTGGTTTAACATTACGATGATTAACAACAGCTGCAAATTCCTACGCACATACGTAGTTCTACGCCCAGTACCTACTATAATCAATGCAAGACCTGACTGGCTATATTTCAGCGCATTCATTGTAATACTAGTATTACTAATAGGGGCCCTGTCAACCATTATTTACCTACTCCTCATTAAACCCATGAGAAGGCCCACCAGCAACTCATCAGTGCCACTCGGCATTTATCGCTTCGGTCGTGGCATGTTAATATTCCTGGTTACGAGCATCATAAACATAATCATGACAATTACATTCCTAATGTCATCAATACTCACGGGAAGTTCATTGATGAACCCTAGTTTAAGGAACCCATCCTTGAGGAAGACCATGGCCACGATGAACAGCGCGTACACCGCATCAATGATTACCGACGCCATCGTCATGTACGTAGCAATACCCGCCAGGTTCCCCATGGTTAATCGGCCCTGGGGCGTGACGTATAGTAGGTTTGCCACGTGGCCGGGCACGGTGAGACCGCTTGACAATGCAAGCTGGTGGTGGTAATGTCCGAATTGGTTACTACGGTTCATTGGTGAACATATTCGGCATAATACTCCTAATGATCGCCTACCCAGCAATATTCATACTAGCCGAGCCATTCGCCGTGTATGCCATTGAGCACGTAACTCCATCAATAACGCCAGGCATAATCTCGGCAGCTGAGGGGTTATTGACGGCCGCGATCCTAGCACTAATAGGCATCATAATACTGTTTGTCGGCTTCATAATGACGATCATAGCCACGTACAGGCTACTAACCACGTACAGCCCAACAACCAAGTACCTAGCGCAGCAATAGCCCTGCTGATGGTGAGTATTATCCTAAACCTCGTGGGTATAACAGGCGTGAGCCTAGGCATAATCACATACGCACCAGCCATTGCCTACCTATACTACCTAACAACACTCGCGCTAGACAGGATCGCTAACTTCAACGATATAGATGCATTAATGCTTAGTGCAGAGCGTGAGCTGGACATGGCTAGGGTGAGTACCTACCAATCGATAACTTAAGGAGGGCATTCAACTACGCAGTAAAGGCATTGGCGATCAGGGAGGGGTTACCCGAGACTCAAGACGCTGCGAGGACTGGCTATTGGACTAATCAGCTGATTACGAGCGCGGTAATGCGCCTATCAGATAAACTACCTACTGTGAAGGAACTATGGCTAAGCCTAAGCCAGGGATCGGTAACAAACATTGATGAGACGATAAATAAGGTTAAGGAAATACTCAAGATTGTTTTAACCAAGCAATAAACCTAATCAACGACGCTCAGCTGACACACGGTGGAACCGGGCGATGGGTATAGGTAGGCAGGTAATCCAGGTAGTAACCGCTACCGTTAATCACAATGCCCGTAGGCCAATAATACTCATTACCACTAGACGCGGTAATAGCTGGCGAGCCCACGAATGTGGTGTAGAACTGCCACGACGTGTCAGGATTAGTGAAGATATTTACAACATAGTTTTGGTATATGGTGGCTGTGGATGACGTTAAATAATTAAGTATGTATGACACGGCAAAGCCGATGAGCGGCCCAACAACAGGCGGTAATTCATCAAAAATGTATTCAACAATGATCTCAGCAAGAACACCACCAATGCCAGCGCCCCAGGCAGGAATGCCAGGGTTATACGTCACCAACACCTTCTGTAGATTATACTCCACAACACTACTCGACATACTGCTAGGCGTAGGCGCATTGCTGCAGGCCTGGACGTACGTTGGTGAGGACTCAGCAGATGGATTATATGAAATGTACTGACCATCAAGTACCGAGAATGCCTCACCAGCTAATCCCTGGTTTATTAATACGCTAGGTTATTCGTCACGGAACCATTGCCAATATCAAGATACGGATAGACGTAAAGATTACCTGAGATAAGTGATGTAACGCCAAGAACCATCGTCCCGTTGGCTATATAAGTTGGTGTGCAAGTGTCACCTTGGAATGAACAATAATAATAAGTGACCGCAGCTACATAACCACTCGGTCCTATGTATATAGTCCCAGAACCGGGCACGTAATATTTTACACTAGTTGAACCACAGGATTCGCTCAAGGAATTACCGTAATGAATTGATACTCCACCTATGATATAGCCGCATGAAGTCGAATATAGATACATATTAGCTGATTGTGAGAAGGTAATTGTTGGCCCATTAGATGTGGTTGACATAATGTAGTAACCTGAGGTGTTGTAAATAGCGTATGAGGCGTAAAACCCACTACCTGCCTGAACTTGCCCGTTACTCATTATGACACCCATTTTTGTGACACCATTATCCCATATCCCTGAGCCCCAACTTACGAAGAATAGCGGTATCGGCCCTTCAAACTCATAGCAACTCTCCAACTGCCAACCAGTTGCACCTAGCCCTGGGAAGTATGGCAAGCTAAACGGCGACCACGGAGTACTATTCCCCATGCATGAACCTACGTAGGTGTATCCGTATGGGTCTGACGCGTTCGCCTTGGCATTAGTCGTTAGTGTGGTTGTTAGCTTCGTTAGGTTTCTCGGTATTGGTAGTGGCTTCGCATGGTTAGGTTCACCGACGCCATTATTGCAATGTGCTCCCTGCTGATGATCCAACTTGGATTGTAGGGTATTGCCAAGATCATGAACCTTATGGTGTGCGTCTCGTTGGATGTGTATGTTATGAATGCAAGCAGTGACGGCCACAGCCCAGCCACCTTCCACGCGCTGGCCACATTCGTCATTAGTGGGTTTGTTAGGTTTATGGTCACCGCGCCAACACCGTAGTAGTAGCCTATGGTGTATATCTTCGTTGGTGTGAATGCGAATAGGCTCACGGTGATTGGCGCAGGCGTGTTGTTTAGGTATGCGCGTATTACGAGGGTTGGCGCCGTGATACTACTCATGTTGTAATAATCTATGCGTGTTGTCTCGCCTTTGAGGGTCATGAAGGGCTTTGGCTGAACCTGGGCTTGGGCTAGGGTTATGAAGGCTATGGACAGCGCAGCTGCGGCGAGTATTGCAGGGTGATTATGCGTAGTACCTTCACTCGGTTGGGCATAACAACCACTCTAATTGCGAGATTTTTTTACTCCGGCTGTTCATAAAAGTTGTTCCCTGTCTCGCCCAGGCACGCTTCCATCGGTATTATCAGGTTATTCAGCTTCTCCTCACCAATTGTCGTCGGTGGCCCATGGCCTGGGTAAACAATGAAGTAATCGGGCAACTCCCTGTACAGCTTACATACGGAATCCCTAAGCCTATCCATGTTACCTCCTGGCAGGTCAGTCCTACCGACGCTACCCTCAAATAGTGTGTCCCCTGTGAGTATGAAATCATCGCCAACTATTGATATTGAGCCAGGGGTGTGCCCAGGCGTGTGGATGACCTTGAGACCGAGCGGTAGTTCAGAACCATCATCAATAAACGTGGGTTCCGGCAACTCGGGCTTTGGGAATCCCCACTCGGTGGCTAATTCGTTAAATATATCTCTCAATTCCCAATCAAGCCTATGAACCATGAATGGTGTGTTTAGGCGATTAACGAGTTCCCTAGCTGCCCCGACGTGGTCGAAGTGCAGATGCGTGGCTACGATGGCCAGGGCATTCCTATTGCCCAAGGCCTCAGGATTTTACCGGTCTCATCGCCTGGATCGATGATTATGCACGAAGCATCACTACAGACCAAGTAGCAGTTAGTTTCGAGTGGGCCCACGACTATTGACTCAACACTAACCATTACCATCACCTCGCTTGCCCCTGCCTACCCATTATTGACCACACCTCGATTGCGCAGGCCAGTATTGACAGTGACTGTATGGTGGCCCCAACGTAATTCACCAGGGGACTCCTAATTACTGCAAGTATTGCGGCCGCTATTATCAATAGCGTGCTCGTTAGCCACATGTACATCGAAGCCCTATGCGTGGCTATGCTCGTCAATACTGCGTAATTGCCGATCAATAGGGCCAGGGCGATTATTAGGACCACGATCGCCGCTATGAACTGTCTAATTAGCAATAGGCTAGGCCGACGACTACAGAGGCCGTGAAAAACACAGGCACGTAACCCCTACTAAAGCCCCCACGCACTAGCGTGACGCCCATGTATGTGTATAGGCCTAGGATTAGGGCCAGGGTGACTAGGGCGACTATGGCTATGTTGTTGGGTATGTAGAGCATGAAGTAGGGCAGTGGTAAGTCCGTGTATATGGTTAGGTAACTACTTATGAAGAGCCAAAGCAACGACGCGAAGTTAACCAGTACAAAGCCTACGTAAAACCAAGCAAGCCTATTAAGCAGGCGTGCACCCAAGCTCATTAACTTAGAATGAATGGTAAGTCCTTAAATGCCTTGCGGCTTGGGTGCCGAGTAATCCTTATAATGATTAATGACGCCCATGCATTGGGTCATGGTAATGAATAATAAATTACGTGGGTACCTGGCAATGATTGGCGTACTCACTGCGTGGGGTTCCTCATATTCCATATCCAAGGTGGCAATGTACTACATGTCGCCATTCGTACTAACCATGTACAGGTTCGCCATCGGCGGGTTAGTGCTGGCCCTGGTTGGTAGGGGCCTAATCATTAATCGCAAGTATGTAATTAATGCATTACTGAATGGCGCGTTGTTCGTTGTTTTCCTCAATATCGCCATTCAGTACAGCACGAACCCAGCCCTGGTTTCCGTACTTGTTTACACCCAGCCCATATTCGTACTAATACTCTCCATAGTCCTATACCACGAGAAGCCAAGGGCTCTACAGGTCATTGGCATAGCACTCGCATTCACCGGCTTATTAATAGCCGTTGGTGTGTATAGCTTTGACATTGGTGACGCCATCGCATTGCTTGGGGCTTTTACCTGGGCTGTCGGTACTCATTACTTTAGGAGGAACCTGGTTAATGAGGACCTTATTAAGTTGAACGCATCAATGTCTATTATATCGGCGTTGATAGCGTCTCCCGTACTTATAATCAATCCTTACATGTCTTTATCCGTGAATGCTGTTGTGTGGGGTGTGCTCGTGGCCCTGGTGGCGCAAGTGGCTGGTTTCCTGTTTTGGTTCCTTGGTGTTAGGGATCTTGGGCCCATCACCGCTAGTTCGATCTCGATACTCGTACCTGCATCGGCATACATATTCGCCCTGCTAATCCTCGGTAAGGTACCCACTATGACGGAGATCATTGGTTCGGCAATAGCTCTTATTGGAGTCCTGGTGTCGCAGTTAAGGGCTTGATAATTTTACTGACCCTGTAGGTTAAGTGTTTCGTATATTATCTGTTGACCATTGGTTAGTACTGCCTCTGCAGTGTTTATTCCATATATCCTGGAATCACCACTATAATTCGCCATGCATTCGCTAACTTTTAATGTTGCGCCTATGTAATGTGTTCCATTACTGATTATTGTAAGTAGGGCATAGCCACCAGGCGGTATGGCGCATTTACTACTTGGTGTGAACTTGGCGTTGTTAATGACTATGTATGCTAACTCCACGTACTCAGTGCCTGAATTAATTATTATGAACGTAGTATTACCCTGGGACATACTCGGACCCTCAATGACTGCCCTTATGCCAAACGACCTTGATGATGAGTCTGCAATCCCAAATACCCAAATGATGATAGCCACGGCCAGCGTTATTGCTACTGCGGTGAGGATTATTGTCGCTACTGTGTCACTCAATCCCTCACTCATTGTGGCTATTCAATTCAATTCCCCTTAATAAACATTATTTTTTTAACGAAATTATGCGAGCCTCATGTTAAATTCATAAATATGGGTGATTGTCCATAATCTTGATGAGCAGTAAGGTTTTAGCTGCTGTGTTCATGGCTATTGGCATAACCCTAATACTAATGTCTATACTAGTGTTGATGGTTTCATCGAGCATGCCTGGCGTGCCATTCTGGGAGGGTTTATTGACATTGCTTCATATACCAATGGCTGGACCAGATATTCGTGTGGTAGTTAATATACCGAAGCAGCAGCTCTTCAGCCCATTAATCATCGTTAATGGTGAGTTAACCAATGTAACTGTGCAGAACCCACTATGCATGTTCCATCGCTACGGGTTCAGCCATATACCGTTAGTGTGACGGAGACCATTAACCTCAATGGGGGTAGGTATACGGTGAATGCTGTTGTGACCGAGGTTGCCGTAGCCATAGTGGGTTATAACTAGGCTAGGGAGTATTACCAATTTCCCGCGAGTAATAACTTTTGCCCAGCAGTATCATTAATCGTTAATGCCACGATTAATATGCCCAATGCATCACCATCGCTGAGAAGTCTCATCATTTCTAAGGTTATGAATGATATAGCCAATGATACTCTAAATGCAAGGTTTTGGAAATTAACGGTGGGTCAATGCCTGGACAGGGTATTGACCTACTACTTCACTGTAACGTCTGGGGTCAGGAATTACATTGATGGCGGGAGTGTTAGGTTGGTATCTTACGGTATTTATTGGTCAGGCCGCTTTGAGGGTGATTATTATGTCGTAATCAGTGTTGGTTATGAATTCGTGTTTAACGTGCTTTCTAGAAATGGTACGAGGGTCGGTGTAATAATTGCTGATGTTCAATACCGAAACGGCTCGGTAATAATGAGTGTACGGCTTATGCCGAGAATGAGGGTCTCAACTCTAGATAGTGCTAAGTATACGGTTGAGGGCCATCACTCACTAACTGGGCTGGTTAGAATGGCTGAACTGGCATCCATAAGTCCAGGTTATGTTCTTGTGTATGACGTAGTCTTTTACGATAATAACCTCGGCGAATAGGTATCACTAGCCAGCCTATCCTCGCCTAGTTACACGGCTTATGCAATAACCATGGAGTCCTGCCCAGGAATGACACCAAGTAATTATGGCCAGCACGAAATACCCAGCGGCTTCCCAAACTCGGGAACCCAAGTAACGGGCTTCGAGAATGAATACACCACTAGCTTCTGTGGCTGATTAATTACTACGAGCGCGGCGGTTGCACGAAGCTGGTTTCCATGATCTTTGTCATGACCTTCGAGGTTAACTCATACGTGGCTGCAATGTTTGAGTTCAAGACCCTTAATTGATTGCTTATTAAGTCTAGCCTATCAATGACCTCCTTACGCAAGTCATCAATCTTCCTACTCAAGTCGTTAAACCCCGTGTCAACCTTCTTACTTAAGTCATCGATTTTCTTGCCCAACTCGTCTAGTTTGTTGCTCATTATGTACATGAGTATTATTGAGGCATCCTCCCTCGAGACCTCCCTCCTACTGATCCAACTTGGCAACTGCGCCATTACGTAGTCCACGCCTCTACTAATCAGCAGATTCATTAACTCGCTCAAGTCCATAAAGTTATCAGTATAATGATTCCCTGGCATTAATAAACCTTTCCCTGAGGATTAACTTTAATTAATTTCAATACTTAAATGGGCATAATTGAGATATTTCCATTAAATGGGATGGTTATGCCTAAGTAGTGATTCTTAATATATGCAGTGTTTCAGAAACTGCGTTAACGGTGTGGCATATCGTAGTTCTCAACAATGTAAGCTTTATATTAGCCTTAAATAAATCGTTTATGATGAATGCAACGAAGACTAATACGGCCCGTGGGAAATTGGCGAAGATGCTTGAGGCTAGGTATTATGAGCTTCTGAAAGAATCACCAGAGATTAAGGGTAATTTGGCCGTGGAGTTCATTAGGAGGATAGAGATGCTAGGTAGATTAATTGTGCCATCAATGTCCTGCCTTACTGATTTGCTAGAGAAACTGCTATGATGTGGTAGAGGGTTATTACGTAGCACCGAGTTAGGTGTTTATTATTACTTTCAATTTAATTTAAATAATCAATAAAATATTGCTGGGTCCTTCCTCAGCGAGGCTTCCCAGAACATTATCTCGAAGTTCACACTATCCCTAAAGGCCCTCTCCATCTCGGGCGTAACCTCATACCTATCCAGCGCCCTGAGCACGGCCTCAACCCTCGACCAGTAATCACTCGATGCGTAGAATTCCGCCCACGCATTAAATAATCCATTCCTAGTACCAACGACGTACCTGCCTATTTCGCCGTACCCCCACATGCATGGTGCCCACGCGGCGAGGAATTGCGGCCAACCCAGTGATGCGTAGTAGTGCAGGTGCCTTGTGTATGCGTAATTCACGAGGTTGAATCCCGTGTTATTGACCTCGTCCTCGGTTATTGATAATTCCCTGAACAACCTCTCATGAACCTCCGCACCTCTCTCAACGTTACTAAACACGGCCGTCAACACGTCAATAGCCTCACTAAGCGGTGCCCTGCTGGCTGCCTCAATAACGGTCCTCTGCATTTCCCTAACGTACTTCGTGTCCTGAATAAGATAATACCGAAACACGTCAATCGGTAATGAGCCATCCTTCAGTCTCTCGACAAACTCATGTCTAACGTACCTATCCCATAACTCACCAACTAACTCCCTGAGCCTCTCGTGAGTACTAACCATACACTAATGCTGTAATTACACAGTTATTAAGCATTATTAACAATGTTATTGAACACTGCATGAGCCGAGTTCGTTAATAACCTCAATAGGGTTCCTTTCAATGATCCTCCTCCTCACGTACCTAACCCTGGCGCCACTCCTCCTATCAACACCCTCAAGCTCAACCCTAACCCTCACGAGGCAGGTGCCCAGGGACTCCCAGGTTAGTCTTGGCCCACCCAGGGCCTTAATGACATCGCTAATGTGCGGAGTCTTACTTGGCGGTATGGCTTTACTCCTCTGGGCAATCTCAACGTGGTAATTATTGAAGCCAACTCTGACGCGGTAAAGCATGTACCTAGCCACGTCGCGACAATTGTCATTAAGCGTTATGACCCTTGCATCGAAGTGCAGTATCTTGCCCAGGGCGTTGCTAACAATGGCCGATGCCAACCCAGCCATTGAGCTGACCAGCTTATACTCACGCCCATTGAATGGTACGTAGTTGAGGAGGAATACGTTAATCTCATCACTAATCACCAATGCGTAATCGCCTGAGAAGGTCCTCATTAACTCCCTGGCTGCATCAAGCATGGCCCTGTGGACTCTCTCATCCCTGGGCCAGGTAAAGCTACTAAGGGCCTTGCCAAAGCCGGCGCCGTCAAGCCTAACAACGATTGGTGGCTTAACAATACTAGTGACTACCCTGGAGTCAAAATCCCGCTCCAGCTCCACGGGGTTGGCTCTGATCAATAAGTTAAGCACATCAGCACTGCCCATTAAACCTCACGAGTTAGTCAGGTAAGGGCCATTTAAAAATAAGCCCATGAACAATTACGGTATATTTTAAGCTAATGCTAGTAGAAGCTCACTATACGTCATACCCAATATGATAAGCATAGATTGGCATAGGACATGACTAAGAGAGTTGTAGTGCATCGTATTGGAAAGGATTTTTAATACGTTGTTGCTCTATATCGTGAGTGATGTAAAGCGGGGACGGATCTGAGCAATGAGGATCGGAGACCTGCGCGCTGATGATCGTCATGGGCATTGACTTAATGGTGATGGTAATATTCTCTATGTTTATCCTTAGTTACGTGGAGGTTTGTGGTTCTCATTCTTGCCCTGCATTGTTAATTCACTCCTTAACTCATTGATTATGTCCCTGTAAGACCTGTAGAAGCATGACTTATTGCCCGTGTGGCAAGCGGGCCCCATTGGCTTGACGAGCAGTAGTATTGCGTCTCCGTCACAGTCGATCCTGAAACCCTCAACTATTTGGTAATGCCCGCTGGTCTCGCCCTTTAGCCATAGTCTCTTCCTGCTTAGGGACCAGAAGTGTACGTAACCTGTCGTGAGTGTTCGTATTAGGGCTTCTCTATTCATGTGTCCCACCATGAGGACCTCCTTGGTCTCCACGTCCTGTAGCACGGCCACTATTGTTGAGTCCGTATGCCTAAACCAGAACTTATCCGCAATCCTCACGGCGTCCTCATACGAAAGCCTGATCATCTCCTCACCCATCTGTATAAGTTATTCAGGAAAACCTTACCCACCCAACCACTCTTCTCAGGGTGAAACTGAGTCCCAACCACATTGTCACTGCACACAATGGCTGGGTATGGGCTGCCGTAAATGCTTATAGCCTTAACAACATCCTCATCCACTGGGTAAGCCACGTAACTGTGGACATAGTAAACGTACTGGCCGTCCAGCCCATTGGTTAATGGACATGTTGAGTTGATCACGATTAGCCTATCCCAACCAATGTGCGGCACCTTAAGCCCAACCCCAGCGATCCTATCCACCCTACCCCTGAACCAGCCCAACCCATTATTAACGCCGCCCTCCGTACCAACCTCAAACATCACCTGCATGCCAAGGCAGACGCCCAGGAAGTACGTACCACCCCTCCTCAAGTCATCAAACAATCCCCTGCGCGAGACCAAGTACCTAGAGACGGCGCTGAAGGAGCCAACGCCTGGGAAGACGATTAGATCCTCGTTACCAGTTGGCTCAGGCTTATTGAGACCTCGAAGCCAGCACTCCTCAGCCCTGAGTAGATGCTGAATAGGTTGCCAACGCCGTAGTTAATGATCGTGGCCCTCATGGCCTCATCCTCCTCCTTAACTCCTCATAAACCTCCTCAGGCCTAACGTTATTCACGGCCATGAGCACCAGTAAGTGATACAGCAGATCAGCAACCTCACTAATGAACCTCTCCCTACCCTCGGCTAGTGCAGCCACGATCACCTCACTGGCTCCTCACCAACCTTCTGCGCTATGTACGGCTTACCCCTCTCGTAAAGCATGGCCGTGTAACTCCCCTCCCTCCTCGTGTTAATCCTATCGAGTATCACCTCATACAGCCTATCCAACACATCACTCCCAGCCATACCTAACACCAATACTCCTTGCATGTAACTCAAAGCCCTCATGCCTAGCCAGGGCCATGGCCGATTTGACTAACTCCTCCCCAGGCTCCTCAGCGTTAGCGTACATGATGGGCTTTAGGAAATCATACACGGTTAAACCACCCCTGAACCTGGCCCATTGATTAGTGGGTAGTATGTGGTTTGGGCCTGCTGCATAATCAATAATTGCCGGTGGTGTGCGGCCGAGACTCACGGCGCCGGCATTAACTACCCTACCCAGGTACCTGTGCGGATCCCTAACGTAGAGGGAAAGGTGCTCGGGCGCAAGCTCATTGGCGATCTCAATCGCCTCATCTGCACTGCTCACCTCCACCAGGTAGTACATGTTTTCATCACTCCTCAACTCATTTGCTACCTCGTTGATTAACTCCCTCGATGTTGAGATAAGCACTATGAGCGTTGCTGGTCCATGCTCGGCCTGGGCCCTCATGTCAAGGATTACATCCCTCGTTGGTGCTTTCGTCAGCTATGATAACCAATTCCGTGGGTCCCTCAATACCGTCAATACCAACATCCTTACTCACGAGGAACTTAGCCGCCTGGACGTAGATATTGCCTGGACCCACAACCTTATCAACCTTAATAACGGACTCCGTGCCGTAGGCAAAGGCCGCTATTGCCTGAACCCCACCAAGCCTGTAAAGTCTCTTAACGCCGAGCTTCTTCGAGATATAGCATATGACTGGGTCAATCCTGCTTGGCGGTGTTGCTACGTAAATCTCCCCAACACCCGCAACCCTGGCAGGTACACCAGCCATCAGCAGTGTTGATGGGTAGGCCCTCCCACCACCCGGAACGTATATACCCACCCTCCTGATCGGCCTCCAAACAACCCCATACTCAACTCCCCTTGAACGGCCGGCGAAGTCCCTCGGCTTTATTGAGCTATGGAACTCCACCAACTGCTCATAGATGTGGTCAATGGCATCCCTAAGTTCCCTGGGCACCCTACTAGCCAGCTCATCAACCCTATCCTCAACCACCGAGTCAAGCTTAACACCGTCAAACCTCTCCTCAAGCTCAATCAAGGCCCTATCACCGCCCTCCCTAACCTCCCTAATTATCTCCTCAACCATTGGTAGAACCTTCGTGAAGTCATTAGGCCTAGCCTGGGTAGCTCAAGGGATATCATAACCTCACCTCGATCCCGTGATCCCTCAGGTACCTCTTGAGTTCCTGTATTCGAATAACCCCATCATGAAAGACACCAGCGGCCAACGCGGCGTCGGCGATCTTGAGGACCTCAAGGAAGTGCTCCATCCTACCAGCACCACCACTGGCAATTACGGGTATGCCTACCGACTCGGCGACTAGCTAGTCAGTATTAGGTCATAGCCCTCCCTGGTACCATCCCTATCAATGCTCGTGAGTAGTATCTCGCCGGCGCCCAACTCCTCAACCTCCCTAGCCCACTTCACGGCGTTTAAGCCGTATTATACGTCCCGGACCTAATGAAGACCACGTAATAATTGCCGACCATCTTCGCATCAATAGCCACAACAATGGCCTGCGAGCCGAATTGGCGAGCGCTCGGCTATTAATTGCTTATTCTCGACTGCTGCCGTGTTTATGCTGACCTTATCGGCACCATTACCCAGTATTGCCGATACGTCGTCGATGGTCCTAATCCCACCACCAACCGTCAACGGTATTGACAACACGCTGGCCGTATCCCTAACGACCCTGAGCATCGCCCTCCTACCCTCGATGGTCGCAGTTACGTCCAGGAACACTATCTCGTCAGCACCCTCCTCCTCATACCTAGCCGCCAACTCAACTGGGTCACCCTTGTCCCTGAGGTTCATGAAGTTGACGCCCTTAACGACCCTCCCATCCTTAACGTCTAGGCACGCTATTATCCTCTTCGTCGTCATAGAATCCCCTTCAGGCTAGGCACTTCCCTGGAAACCACCCTACTCGCCTCGTAGAGACTAATGCCCAATGCCTTGAATGCCGCCTCAAGTATGTGGTGCGTGTTGGATCCCCTGAGCTGTATTACGTGTAGGTTTACGCCCGAGTGGTATGAGAAGGTCTGTAGGAAGTGGGGTATATTCTCAGTGGACAACCCACCAATCTCACTCCTCCTCAGTCTCAACTCCACATTACTCACTCCCCTACCCGATATGTCCACTGCAACAAGCACCAGGGCGTCATCCATGGGGATTACGGCATTGGCAAACCTCCTGATACCCCTCTTATCACCGAGTGCTTCCCTGAACGCCTCGCCAAGTGCTATGGCTACGTCCTCAACCACGTGGTGGTCATCATAGCCCTGCCTATCCTCGGCAATGACCGTGGATGTGGAATTCATGTAGTAGAGCATCGTGGCAAGCATGTGGTTTAGAAACCTTATCGGCGTCTCAACCCTAACCTCACCCTTCTCGTCAATGTTGAGCTCAACCTCAACCCTGGTCTCCCTGGTCTCCCTCACGTACCTGGCAACCCTGCTAGACAAACCTAACACCCCTCAAGGCACCGTTGTAAAAGCCCATCCCAACAATTGCGTAATTGAAACCAAACTCCCTGAGTCTCACTAGGTCATTCACAGTACTAATGCCGCCCGCGTACTCCCCTAACACCCCTAACCTTACTGGCGTAGAGCCCCACATTCTCGTCAATACCCTCCCCAGTGCCCTCCCTGTACGTAGGTGAATATGAAGCCATAAACCTCAAGCGAGAGCAAGTACTCAACCTTAACGCTACCTCTCTCCCTCCAACCCCTAATCAATACATTGCCCTGCTCATCATAGTCAATGGATACGAGAACCCCATCCCTACCGACCTCCCTAACCAACTCCTCGAACTCACTCGGTCCGTGACGGGCAGTGTGGATACCACGATGTAGTCGCAATCCCTCAGTAACCTCCTAGCCTTCTCAATACCCCTAATGCCACCGCCGACCTGCACATGGCTAAACCCAACCTCCCTACAAATCCTCCTAATGACATCCTCATTACTACCAACGCCCTCAGCAGCATCAAGATCCACTATGTGAACCTTATCATAGCCATCACCATAAGCCTCCTGAGCCAATTTAAACGGGTCGCCTAGGATTAGTCCAGTGCCTCGCTGGCCCTTGACCCTCTTCACGGCAATCCCCTCACTAATATCTATGCTTGGCATTACCTCGAGCATCACCCAATCACCTTCTCCATGTTGATCACCACTATGTCCCTAGCCCCATTGGCCACGGCCTTACCCACGACCTCGGGCAACCTGTCTCATCAACGACGGTGATAACCTCCCACGCATTGGTATTGGCAAGCTTTGATATGGCTGGGGATAGCATGGCTGGTAGGACGGATAGTACCCTCTCGAGACTCTCATTGGGCACGTTCATGAAGAGCATCTTCTTGCCCCTAGCCGACAATACGCCCCTCATGAGTGTGAGTATTATGTTTATCCGCTCATACTCCTCACTACTGGCCCAATCCCTATTGCCAATAACCACGGCGCTGGTCTCCATGACAACGTCAATCGGCTTCAAACCATGGAGTCTCAGGGTGGTTCCCGTGCTCATCACGTCAATTATGGCATCCGCAGCACCCAGCGACGGCATCACCTCAGCCGCGCCACTAACCTTCACGAGTCTCGCCCTAATACCCCTCTCCTCAACGTACCTCCTGGCGATGTTGACATACTTAGTGGCAATGCGTACCTCGCCCCTAATCTCCTCAGGCGATGATATATTCCATGATACTGGCACTGCCAGGACCATCTTAGCACTACCGAAGTCCAGTCTCAACAATTCCTCAACGTCGGCTCCCGACTCAACGACATAATCATGCCCGGTGATCCCAAGCTCCGCAGCCCCAGTCTCCACGATGCTCGGTATGTCCTCAGTCCTAACCATGACCAACTGCACACCCTCCCAATTCGTCGGAACAATCAAAGCCCTCTCATCACTCATCAACGGCCTAATACCAACATTAGCCAGGAACTGAAGCACGGGCTGCTGAAGCCTACCCTTATTCGGTATTGCGATCCTCAAGGACATCACCCAACACCCTCAGCAATAGCTCGCACTGCTCCCTGGTCCCCACGGTAACCCTGTAATAACCTGAGAGTACATTCCTAGTGGCTATGGACCTAGCCATGAGCGGCGTGAATAGGTCCCTATTGTCCTTAATGAGTAGGAAGTTCGTGTATGAATTAAACACCCTAAGCCCAAGCTTCATGAGTCCCTCACGCAGGTACTCCCTGTTGGCGCTGACCTCATTGACGATGTCCCTAACGTAAGATGGGTCCTCCAGGGCCTTAATACCAGCCACTAGGCTGGGTAGCGCGATATCAAATGGCGTCGTGGTCTTCCTCAACGCCTTAATAACATCCCCATCCCCAATTAGGTAACCCACCCTAAGCCCAGCCAGGGAGAAGGCCTTGCTAAGAGTCCTAACGATTAGGATGTTTGGGTAATCATAAACCAACTGGGCGAAGGACCTGCCGTAAAACTCGTAGTAAGCCTCGTCAATGACCAGGAAGCCCTTAACACTGCCTGCCACCTCCTCGACCAAGTCCTTATCCAGCACCGCGGAGCCCGTGGGATTATTCGGATTATCAATAACCACAAGCCTCGCATCACGAACCTCCCTGAGCAACCCATCCCTATCGACGTACCACCAATCCTCACCCTCAACAAGCCCAACCCTGACGTGCCTGAGACCCCTAACTGATGAGTAGACCCTATACATGCTGTATGATGGGTAGAGCGTAACCACCTTATCCCCAGGCTGGGCCAGGTTGTAGAATATGATCCTTAAAGCCCCATCACCGCCGGGCGTTGGCAATACATTGCTGGGCTCGACACCGCTATACTCGGCAGCCAACTCGGAGAATCTCCTGAACAACTCAGGATGCTGGTACCTATTCGAAAATTGGAGATATCGGATCACTGCCTCGATTACATGCTTAGGCGGTGGGTATGGTGATTCATTGAGGTGCATCCTAACGCCGTCCTTTATATCCTCAAAACTGTACTCCTCAGCCTCGAGTAACCATGGGTATACCAGATCCCTTAACGTGATTGTCTGTGCAATGGAGGTCCCCTATATAGGCTCTTTAGTTGAGTTAATAAGCTTTACCACCAATTTATTAACCATGACGAACGTAATGGAGTTAAGTAGTCGTTGTAGCGATACTACATAGTGTTTATAGCCTAGGCCCTGCTGGCTACGTAACCGTACTGGAGGGCCCTTCTGTTGATCCAAACGGCTAGCATGGTCATTGGGACTAGGCTCACCTTAACGATCAATTGCGACGCCATTAGAAGCCAAATGTTTGGTACGACGCCGTAGAACGCAATGGGTATGAAGACCAGCGTGTCAATGGTCATGGCCACCGGGTCTGAGTAGCCGACCCTCCTGAGCACGCCACCGCCAATCCTACTCACTAGGAATACGTCGTATGTCTCGGAGACTAGGAATGCCGTTATTGAGGCGATGGCGACCCTGGCTGAGACGCCCATTATACTCGCGAAGGCGCCCTGCAGTGACTCCCAGAAGGGTGCCGGTGGGTAGTTAATAACTAGCCAGTTAACTATGAAGATTAGGGCCTGGAGGTAGGCGGCGACCCTAACGACCCAGTAACCAACCTCCTACCAAACCTAAGCGTTAGGAAGTCGAGCATTGCCACGCTGGCGCTGTATGTAAAGACCCCCATGGGTATCACCAGCGGACCAATGAAGGCGCCGATCTTTGAGGCTATGTACTGGCTAATGGTGAGGAGTAGCACGTAGTTCATGGCCGCCACCGGAAGGAGTAGGTCATCCCTACCAAGCCTGTGCAGGATCCAGAGGACGCCGGCCACGGCCATGTAGGTAATTAGTGCGTAGCCGTAGAGTAAGGGCAGGTCTGCCAGGTTAGTCAATGTCATGCAGGAAAGACCTGACAGGCAGGTATTAAAGCACTACCTGTGCGCCAAACTAGGTGTATAACCAAGCCTTGCTCATTGGGAATTGATTGAGCATGCGCCATAAACCATCGACGTGAAGCCACGGTAGAGAATAAACACTTTTATACCCACACTCGGTAAATAGACTTGGCTTAGAGCTATGGAGTCCGTGATAGGCCCAGCCATTGATAAGGCGTTGGAGGCGATTATGAAGAAGGTGGAAAGCGGCAAGAAGCTGAGTATGGAAGACCTCGTAATCCTCATGATAGGCATGTTCAGGGAAACCAATAGGAGGATTGACACACTATCTGACTCCCTCAATAAGAGGATTGATGCCCTGGAAAACACGATTAATGCAAGGTTTAATGCGTATGACGAGAGGTTGAACGCACTCGATAAGAAGATCGACGAGAAATTTGCGATACTTGATAAGAAGATCGATGAAAGGTTTACAACGCTCGATAGGAAGATTGACGAGAAGTTCGCAACGCTTGATAAAAAGGTTGATGAGAAGTTTAATGAGCTATTGAGGAAGATTGATGATGTGGATAAGAGGGCTGAGGAGAGGGATAACGCATTAAATGCGAGGGTTGATGCCGTGAACGCCAGGATCGACGCGGTATATGGCGAGTTAATCAAGCGGATAAGCGAGTTGAGTGATAAGGTTGATGCCAGGATAAATGAATTGAGCAATAAATTAAGCGCGAGCGTTGAGGAATTGAGGAGCGAGATAAGAGCGGTGAGTAGTAGGCTGATGCCCAAATAAGTGAGTTAAGGGCCTACGTAGATGCACGAATAAAGGAGTTGAATGGTAAGATCGATTCACGAACAAATGAGCTAGACAATAGGTTGGACGCAGTCAATAAGGCATTGAGCGAGAGGATCGACAAGCTATACGAGTTACTGGGCAGGATATACGAAACACTGATAAAGCAAGCCACGAAGTAACTGCGTAATCCTATATCGACGTGGATAAGCCATCAACCAGCGTTAATGCCTATTGCCGAGTATGTTCCTTAACTCGCGAAGTATTGGTATTTCCCTAAGCATGTCCTCGGTCACAAACTCCCAATAAATACCGCGCGGCTTAGGGTCGACACGACTCACCCTAATCACCCTACTCGGCGTCACCACAATATCCACAGGCAAGTCAAAGGGCTCCCTGGGAATGTCATCACCGACCAACTGCAGCTCGTGCACCGTGGTCATCACCGGCGTACCCTCATTTACCCTGCCCAAGGCGCTAGCGATTCCCCACTCAATCTCGGCATAACCATGCGACTTACCAAGCCTACGTCCACTACCTGGGTTAACAGCCACAGAGCCTATTATGACCAGGTCTATGTTGGGCATTTCCCAGGGCTTAATCGGCACGCCCCACTTAAATGCGCCCCTTATCGTTGAAGCCTCGCCATAGTACTGCCTAGGTATCCTGCGCGGATCGAGTAATAGGAATCCCTCCCTAATCCTAGGCGTCGGCATAATCAACAACTTACCACCACTTAACGCCAACTCCCTACAATATCTCTGCGGTGAGTCTGGGTTAATCTTTATCACCCTGGCCCGCGTGAACTCAGGCAGGGATGCGGCTAGTTCGCAAGCCCTGTCCGAGCCTATGAAGTTTGGTATTCTGCCGTAGACGGGCCTCGGGAATGATGCTACGTTCTTCTCCTCGAGCAGTTTCCAGATCCTTTCCCTAATTGATTGTTTAACATCCTTAACGCTCATCACGAGTACTCAGTCCTGCGGAGAATTAAACATACCGCCTAATTATGAAACTAAATTAATTACTAACTTAGGATTATCTAATTACGTGGTTAATGTTGATGTTAATACCGTTATTGATTAGGTGAGGACGCAGCGATTAGTGCTGGGAGGCTCCAACGTGACCATAGGCTTCAGGGATAGGGCTCAGGAATTAATGAACCTCATTAACGATTTAGGCATCGGTGGTGTCAGGGTCATTTATGGGCCATTGGACGCCGGCAAGACTACGTTGCTCAGCTTACTTGCTAAGGCGTTGAGGATTGTTAATGCCGATATTGCGGTTATTTACGTGAACTATGAGCGTAAGGTCACCGATGTAATAATGCCCGAACCACTGAGTGCGAGTAGCCTGGTTAATGAGTTGGTTAATAAGGTCACGGCAAGTATAATGGGCATAACAGTTGAGGTCGACCAAGTAATTAAGCTAGCGAGGTCTCTATGGAATCATATTAAGGAGCTGTGCGGTGTTAATAACGTCCTATTAATTCATGATGACTTAGATGGGTGGTTCATATCCGGTGGTGTTGGTCGTGATGCTGTCCATAAGTTAATAGTAATGCACTAATGCCAATGCTACTCTGGAATCTGTCTCAAGACTCATTCCTCGAAGTAGTTAATGAGATTAAGGACAAACTACCTGGCGGCTCGGTCATTGACCCTAAGGTTCTTTGGCAATTACTAGGTGGTAATGTCAGGGCGTTGGCGGACCTGGCAATTAACTACGGCTGGAACGTAACTGCATGGCTTAATAGCATAATACGCCATGTAAGATACTTGATATTTAGGGAAGCCCAACTTCTAAATATATCCGGCGCATCACCATTAATAACTAGAATTAAGATCTTCTTAGGGAACAATAATCCAAGACCTGACGATTTAATATACGAAGCATCAATTGATCGCGCCCCTCTAATTGAGTATAACGTTTTAATATACGTACTTGGCAAACCACTAATGCAATTACCAAATGAGGAGTGGGTAGGTAACGATTACGCCTATCAATTACCTGCTTATTATTGGGTCCTTAGGACAATGATAAGTAAGGAGTCAATAAATGTCACAAGCTCGGAAGTAATTAATGAAATAATAAATAGTGCAAAATAGCGCACATAAATAATGTATATCCTAACATAGATATATGCTTCTTTGATGATTAACGGTTACGATAATTCACGATCCACAGCATATGATTGCGTAAAACTCCCTACCGTCACCATCCACTAGCTTCAATAACTTCCACCTAGAGTCGCAGTTACCTGTTGAGAACACTAAAACATCACCGCTAGGCACATTACTGCTGTATCCCCAACCATTAATTGATGGGTAGAGCCTATAGCCCGTGTGGACGATGACGGAGTAATCCCGTAGGCTACCCTTTTCATCAATAACCTCGATCACCCTAAACCTCTCCCTACACAGGTAAGTACTGAGCTCAACGTAGTCGCCCAAGAACGTGCAGGACCTTGGATGTAACGTTATAATCACCAGCGGTATTACTATGGCCGTTATACTAAGTACCACTATGATCGGCATAAGCAATGGGGGAATTAACCCACGTATCACGGCCCAAAGCCCGGCAATAATTATTGGAAGCGAAGCGGCAAAGACAATACCAATCACCTTAAACGGGCTAAAGCAAATCCTCATTATTGAGATTGTGTAAGAATGAGCTTATAAACCTTGAGTAAGGGCTCGATAGGCATGAAGGAAATTCAGAATTAGCTAATCAGGATCCGCAGCATAAAATCATGTAGAACTCCCTACCATTACTATCAGCGAGCTATCCAATCTCCATTTAGAGCCGCAGTCGCTCGTTGAAAATACGAGGACGCCACCAGGGATATTACTGCCAAAGCCCCAGCCATAAACCCATGGGTAAGCCCTAAAGCCGATAGGGACAATAACGGAATACTCCCTTAATCTATCCTTTTCATTAACTATCTCAATCATCCTGAACTTCTCCCTACATAAGTGCGTGCTAAGCTCAATATGGCCACCTAGAAATTTACAGCTTCTAGGGAATAGCATGAGCACGCCAATTATGATTGCTAAAATAAATGTTGAAATTACAATAGTTAATGCGGCTAACGGTAGAATTAGTCCATACATACTTATGAGTATTATGATACTGATAGGTACCATGAATATTAAAAAAAGGAATTAATAAACCCATTTTACTAAAGCAAATCCTCACAAGTATTAAGTTAGTCCGGGGAGGATTTATAAACTATCTTAACCATTTTTAAATGATATAATGACATTATTAAGGAGAATTTCAGAAAGATATCAAAAATACCATAACGTATAAGGGTAAAGAGCTTTTAAAGCAATTTATTAAGTAAAACAATATTGATGAATCATTATGATGGAGAGTTTCTATCTCACTTCGTGGGATATCTTCAGGCTCGTCATGAGTAATTGGGTCCCCTTATTTATTATAGCTGTATTGCCGGCAATGATACCGCTAGTAATATTGGTCGTCTTATGGGTTTGGGGTAATAGGCATATTAGGAATAGTGATAATTTGAGGGTCTTCAATAGGGTCATGGCCATTAGTGTTGTGGCCATGGTTATTGTTATTGCAATTACCGTATTTAGTCCATTAATTACACTCCCTGGTAGGTACGGCTACTCCATAGTCAATAATACCCTGACCCTGTACATACCCACGGGCATGTATACCGTGAACCTGGCGGAGGCGAGTATATGCATTGCCAATGTCACGCAGGCCGTGAGGATTGACGGCTTTGCCTACGGCCCACTGGGCATGGGCCTGTTCCTTGTTAATGGTAGGTACATGTTTGTCTTCATCTATGCACAACAGGGCTTGCAATGGATTTACGTGGTTAGGTATGGCCGTGAGGTCCTTGGCTTATACGCGCCGGGCCTTGAACTACCCATTAGGTGTGGTTGAGACGTGGTTTAGTAAGGGCTTGTCAGGGATTGATCGTAGTCCTTTAACAATGAATTAGGAATTTAATGAGGCGAGGAGGCACGGGATTGAGATGGCTGGTGAGGGTGATGTTGCCCAGTGTTGTGGGAAGCCGTGTAAGGCCATGGAAGAGGTCGTCTTTAGCGTTTGATTTTTACGTACTGTGCTGTGGCTTATCTGACGAGTATTAGTGATGAGGCCTTCCTAACCTTCTCCCTGGCCTCCTCCACGGTGTTTCCAGTGGCCAGCACAACGCCCATCCTCCTGTTGTGGTAGGTGTATGGCTTGCCGAAGAGCCTAACCTGGACACCTGGTATCTCCAGTGCCTTGTTGATGTTGAGGTATTTCGGGGCCCACCCCTCGTTGTCGGCAAGTATAACGTGGGCGGCGGCTGGGCTCACAAGTCTCACTTCAGGTGTTGGTAGCCCAAGGGCGCTCCTCACGTGTATCTGGAATTCATTAATGTCAAGACTTGCGAGGGTCACTAGGCCCGTGTCGTGGGGCCTAGGCGCGACTTCGCTGAATAGGACCCTGCCACCGCTGACCAGCACCTCTACGCCGAATATCCCCAGGCCGCCTAGTTCATTGACTATCCTAACCGCGTACTCCATAGCCCTTGCAGCCACGTCATTGGGCACCGTGTGTGGGTGCCAGGATTCAACGTAGTGGTAGACACCCCTGGGTCTCTGGTGCTCTATTGGCGTTATGACCTTGGTCACGACGACACCGTTGGGTTGGGGATACCTGTAGGTCAGTACGGTGAGCTCCGTGTCTATCCTTAAGTACTCCTCAACAATAACCCTCGAACTCCTGCCCCTCGCGTGCATCAACGCCTCCCTGAACTTCTCCTCAACCTCACCCTCGTTGCTTATCACCTCATGGCCATGGCCGCTGGAGCTCATTTCAGGCTTTACGATGCATGGGTAACCAATGTCCCTACACGCCCTCTTAACCTCCTCGGCGTTCTCGGCGAAGGCATAGGCCGTAGTGGGTAACTTGAGCTTCTCGGCCGCAAGCCTTCTCAGCTCGATCCTATTCATGCATACCTTCACAGCCCTTGCGTTGGGCACCACCCTGTAGCCCTTCTCCTCTAACTCCATCAGGGCGTCCGTATTTATGGCCTCTATCTCGGCAATTATGGCGTCGGGATGCTCCCTCCTAACCACGCTCTTGATGGCGTCGCCATTGAGCATGTCAATCACGTACCTCCTATGGGCCACGTGCATGGCTGGGGCCATGTCATACCTATCAACGACCACGGTCTCCAACCCCATCCTCTGGGCCTCAATAACCATCTCCTTCCCCAACTCACCACCACCAAGCCAAAGAACCTTCCTCGCACCCTCAAGGAGCGGAGTCCCCAACTCCATCATTAAAACATTTATTTTAAAACATTTATAAGGCTTTTGTCGCTAATTCCCATTAATTATTTAAACAAATAATTAAATAATAAACATGACTATGGATTACAGACAGAGTCGTAAATACCATGCCGTGTTATGCATAGGCTTAGCGAATTAGTTGTGGCTTATTGGTCTCGTGATGTGGTACTCGTGGTGAAAATACGTATTGGGGTTAATTTGAGTGTTGAGTTTTTGTTTAATTATTTGTTTAAATAATTAATGGGAATTAGCGACAAAAGCCTTATAAATGTTTTAAAATAAATGTTACAACAATGGGTGGTGAAAACCGAGGCGTGGACTTGGGTACGAGGTTTGTTAAGGTGGCGGAGGGGAAGACTAAGGTGGTTTATGACTATGATGCCGATCATTACCTACTATATTTTAAGGATACGATAACCGCTGGTGATGGGGCTAGGAGGGATGTGATTGAGGGTAAGGGAGTCATAAATGCCCAGACCTCGGCATTCCTCTTCAAGCTACTGGAGTCCAGTGGTATTGAGACGCATTACGTGGGTATGTATGATGAGAGGACAATGATTGTTAGGAAGTTGAGGATGGTGCCGGTGGAGGTGGTCCTGAGGAACATAGCCACCGGCAGTATTGTGAAGAGGTTGCCGATTAGGGAGGGCGAGAGGTTTGACCCACCGATAATAGAGTTCTTCCTCAAGGATGATGCGAGACACGACCCATTGCTAAACTACTCACACATGGAATACCTAGGGCTCTTCACCAGGAGGGAGGCGGAGCAGGTGGAGGAGGTGATGAGGCGGGTGAATGACGCGTTATACAACTTCCTACTGAGTAAGGGTTGATACTTTACGACTTCAAGCTCGAGTTCGGTAGGCTTGGGGATAGGCTGGTCATTGGTGATGAGATAACGCTGGATGCCATGAGAGTTAGGGAGAACGGTACACTGAGGATCCTAGACAAGGACCTCTACAGGAAGGGCGCTGACCTGGAAACGGTGAGGAGGAGTTATGAGGAGTTCCTCAGGAGGATCACGTCGTGAGGTGGTGGGATGATTTACGAGGTTGAGTTGATAATAATGAATAAGGATGGGGTTAGGGACCCTGAGGGTGAGACGATACAGAGATACGTCGTTGAGAAGATCGTGGATAACGCGGTTAAGGGGACCAGGGCAGGTAAGTACCTACTGTTCAGGGTTGACTCGAGAAGCCCGGAGGAGGCTGTGGGGATAGTTAGGAAGTTGGCTGATGAGGGTAGGTTCTACAACCCAATGGCCCATAGGGTCATCATCAGGGTGGTTGGGCGTGAGGACTGCAGTCATTAAGTTCCCGGGAACAACCTGTGAGACTGACGTGTATAGGGCATTGCTCGAGGCCGGGGTTGAGACTGAGGTGGTGGGGTTTAGGGACTTTGACCCTGACAGGTACGACGCCGTGGTTCTACCAGGCGGCTTCAGCTTTGGGGACTACCTCAGGGCTGGGAGTATAGCCGCGAATACCGAGGTCATGAGGAGGGTGAGGAAGATGGCTGATGAGGGGAAGGTCGTCGTCGGCATATGCAACGGCTTCCAAATACTCGTGGAGAGTGGGCTCCTCGAAGGCGCACTACTGCCAAACCTAAACCTCAGGTTCGTGAGTAGGTGGGTCTACCTAAAGGTGGCCAGGAGGGACACAGTACTGACCAGGGGACTTGAGAAGGACGTGCTTAGGATGCCCATAGCCCACGCCGAGGGTAGGTACTACCACGAGGACCCCGATAGCTAGGGAGCTGGCTGTGCTTTATTACTCCGGGCCTGACGGGACGGTTGACGGGCGATACAACCCAAATGGGTCGCTCCTAAACATCGCGGCCATAGCCAATGAGGAGGGCAACGTGATAGGCATGATGCCACACCCGGAGAGGGCGGCATTCAGACTCACCTCCTGACGGCACGACAGACGGTCTACTACTGCTTAGGGGGTTGAGGGGATGATTAGGCTAACGCTGACACCACACGAGATGGGCATCGTTAGGGAGAGACTGGGTAGGGAGCCTAATGAGGTTGAGTGGGCCGTAATCGACGCCCTGTGGTCCGAGCACTGCTCTTACAAGTCATCCAGGATATACCTAAGGAGCTTCCTTAGTACAGCCGAGGGTAGGAGGGTTGTGATGGGTATTGAGGATTGGCAGGACGCCGGGGCCCTGGACGTTGGTGATGGCTGGATCGTCGTGCTGAAGCTCGAGAGCCATAACCACCCATCGGCCATAGACCCATTCAACGGCGCTGCGACTGGGGTTGGCGGCGTAATCAGGGACATCATTAGCAAGGGCGCTAGGCCCATAGCCCTCCTCGACATGATCAGGGTTGGAGACCCACGTAAGGAGAGGAATAGGTGGTTATTGAGGAACATAATCAGGGGCATTGGGTTCTACGGCAATAGCATAGGCGTGCCCGTAATCGGTGGGGAGTTGTCTTTTGATGATTCCTACGAAGACAACCCGCTGGTCGATGTGGCCGGTGTTGGAGTGGTTAGGAAGGACAGGATCATACCCAGCGTGGTCAGGGAGCCTGGGCTTAGGATGGTCATTGTGGGGCTAACAGGGCTCGATGGTCTGGGAGGGGCGTCCTTTGCGTCGAGGAATCTCAGTGGGGAGGATGAGATTGGCGCGATCCAGATCGCGGACCCATTCGCCGGTAAGATAGTCCTGGATGCCACGTTAGCCGTGGCCGACAAGGTGGAGGCCATTAAGGACCTGGGCGGTGGCGGGTTGGCAGTGGCCGTCACGGAGATGGCCAATGGGTTAGGCGCGGTCGTGGACCTGGACAGGGTTCCCCTGAGGGTTGATGGTTTATCCCCAATGGAGATCCTCATATCCGAGACCCAAGAGAGGATGCTATTCGCCGTTAGGGAGGAGAATGTTAAGGATGTTTGTGGGGAGTTCGAGTATTATGAGTATCCATGCGCAGAAATCGGTTACTTCACGGATAATGGCGTCATTAGGTTTCGATATGGAGGTAATGAGGTGGCAAGCCTACCAGCAAGCCTACTACTATCACCGCCACTCTATACCCATGAGGTCAGGAGACCGGCAGGGAAGCCTACGGCCGAGAGACTTGTAATCGATATTGAGGAGGCCGTTAGAGGGGTCGTCTCACACCCAGACTTCGTGAGTAAGGAGTGGGCATATTCACAGTTCGACTATGAGGTCGGCACGTCAACCGTGGTCAAGCCGGGTGAGGCTGATGCGGCGGTGATCTCTTTACCCAATGGCAGGCTATTGGCAATCAAGGGTGATGCGAATCCCGACCTATGTGCCGAGGATGCCTACGAGTGCGGTAAGTCCATAGTGGCCGAGAGCTATAGAAACCTAGCCACCGTGGGGGCCAGGGGAATCGGCATCGTCGACCACCTACAGTTTGGCGACCCAAGGAAGCCAGAGGTATATTACACGTTTGTCGAGGCCCTGAGGGGCATTGCCGAGGCCGCCAGGTTCTTCAGGACGCCTGTGGTTGGTGGTAAGGTTTCGTTTTACAACGAGAATAAGGATGGTAGGCCGATAAAGCCCACGCCACTGGTCGTCATGGTTGGTCTTGTGGAGGGTAAGTTCCTGAGGGGTAGGGTTGAGGAAGGGTTGAACATAGTGATGTTGGGCTTGACTAGGGATGAGCTGCGTGGGTCCTTCCTCTCAAAGCTATATGGTAGCTTTGGCGAGGTTCCTAGGGTGAGGTTGAATGAGGACCTCCTCGCAAGCGAGCTCGTGATATCGGGGATAAACC
The DNA here is from genome assembly GCF_001316245.1 of Vulcanisaeta sp. JCM 14467. GTDB lineage: Archaea > Thermoproteota > Thermoprotei > Thermoproteales > Thermocladiaceae > Vulcanisaeta. Next base: position 222,751 of record NZ_BBDM01000001.1, read on the forward strand.
AGGATAGGGCCTTGTTCGTTAAGGACGTAGGCAGGGGTGGCCTAGTCACGGCATTATTCCCAATACTGGTTAGGGGCTTCGGCGTGGAGGTTAGGAGCGGCATGATCAAAAGCGATAGTGATGACTTGCTGGTTAAGTTATTCTCAGAGACCAGTGGTAGATTCATAGTACTGACTAATGAGCCGGAGTGGTTCCTTGGGAATAAACTGGGCGTTGTGGCATCAGTGATAGGCAAGGTGACTAGGGACTCGGGCATCCTCAAAATAGATGATAGGGCTATGGACCTGGGCAGGGAGGTGGAGAATTACTATAACTACCTTTATAGGGTGATGGATGGTGATTAAAGAGCACTGTGGTGTGGTCGGTGTGTGGAGTAGGGATGGCGAGGCCCCATGATTGCCTACAGGGCGTTGAAGCTGCTGCAGCATAGGGGCCAGGAGTCTGCGGGGATCTCCTACCTAGATGGCGAGATAAGGACTGTGAAGGGCATGGGGCTTGTGGAGGAGGCCATAGACCCAGCCTTGCTCGGTCGCTCGGGCCTTGCGATAGGCCACGTTAGGTACTCAACTACGGGGATGGGCACGATCGACGAGGCCCAGCCATTGTCGAATGGTGCGATCTCCGTGGCCTTCAACGGGACGATACCCAATTACTACATGTATGGTACGAAGACAGACACCGAATTCATACTTAAGGTATTGAGTAAGAGCGGTGACGTGAGACTTGGCCTTAAGAGACTTGTGGAGCTTGCCGACGGCGCCTACTCGATAGTCATACTAACGACGAGAGGTGAGTTAATAGGGTTTAGAGATCCCAGGGGATTTAGGCCCCTGGTCCTTGGTAGGGTGGGCTCAAGCTATGTAATAGCCTCCGAGGACTCAGCCATTAGGCAGTTGGGTGGTAATGACATTAGGGACGTGAGGCCTGGCGAGGTGGTTTATATCGATAAGTACGGGAATGTGGAGAGTGAAGTACTGGCGCAACCGCAGGGAGTGACGACTTGCTCATTCGAGTACATATACTTCGCAAGGGCCGACTCCGTGATAGATGGGATTTCCGTCTATAGGGCTAGGGTAAGACTTGGCGAGATCCTTGCAGAGAGACACTACGTGGATGCCGACATCGTGGTCCCCATCCCAGGTTCATCAATACCGATAGCCATAGGCTATTCAAGGAGATCCAGAACACCACTTGAATTTGCGTTGACCAGGACAGAGATGGCCAGGAGATCCTTCATAATGCCAACCAGGAGGGAAGGGAGATAGTTTTAGTGGAGAAGTTTGGCGTGGTTGGTGAAGCTGTACGGGGTAAGAGGGTTGTGCTAATTGACGACTCGATAGTTAGGGGAAACACAATGAAGCACGTGATAAGGCTACTGAGGAATAGTGGTGCCAGGGAGATTCACGTGAGAGTTGGTTCGCCCATGATACGGTACCCATGCTACATGGGTATGGACTTTCCAAGATCCCAGGAGTTGATTGCCCATAATAGGACTAACAGGGAGATTGCAGCCGAGGTAGGGGCTGATAGTGTGGAGTACCTGACAGTCGAGGAGATGATAGAGGCGATAGGCAGGAGAGACCTATGCCATGCCTGCTTCACCGGGATTTACCCACTGAAGTATCCCCAATACTCACTTCGACTAGGATCTATGCTAAGGGGGTGGAGGGTGTGAGTGGAATATTGGGTGTATATGCCTTCGACAGGGTGTGGAATGTCGGTAAATTCCTCTACTACGGACTAATTGGGCTCCAACACAGGGGTTATTCTCACAGTGGCATAGTCACGTTGGGCAATGAAGGCTTCACTGCGGTGATTGATAAAGCGGCCCCTGAGGACCTAGAGATTGATGAGTTGAGGGGTTGGGCAGGCGTTGGTTATACGGGGACTAGGCCGGGTTATCCATTGGTGACTGATTATGCGTTGCCGTGGTTGACGGTGTAGTGAGGAACGTGGAGGAGCTGCTCAGGGGTATTTACAAGGACCCTGAGATGGCGTTGGCTGATAGTAAGGGCGTTTTCTCCTTAATCTTCCTCACCAGGGATGGCAGGATGATAGGCTATAGGGACGAGAGTGGTATTAAGCCCCTCGAGATTGGTGGATTCGGTTTCGATCTAGCCATCTTATCCTCCGAAACCTCAGGCATAACGGTGGTCGGTGGTGAATTTAGGAGGGAGTTAATGCCGGGTGAGATGGTCTACATAGACCAATACAGCGTCTCCTACTCTAGAATTAAGGAGGCCGCGCCCAGGTACTGCACCATAGACATTATTTATCAAAGCAGGATTGACAGCCACGTCTTCGGTCTCGACATATATGACGTTAGGGTTAGGATTGGTGAGGAGTTGGCTAGGGAGAGGAGAGTTGACGCGGACGTGGTCATTGGCGTGCCTGACACGGCGATACCGTACGCAATAGGGTACTCGAGGAGGACGGGTATACCGCTAGAGCTTGGCTTCGTTAGGACTGGGAGCAGTATAAGGACTATGCTGGCCTCGGACTACTTTCTCAAGATAGTGGGTATTCAGTTGAAGCTTAACCCAATAAAATCCTCGGTTAAGGGTAAGAAGGTTGTTCTGATTGATGATTCCATGGTTACGGGTAGGACTCTGAAGAATGTGGTGTTTAGCCTTAGGTCGTTAGGGGCTAGGGAGGTCCACGTATTGATAGCTAGCCCCAAGTTAATCTCCAACTGTCCATACGGGATGCAGATACCGGAGGAAAGGGAGTTGATCACGGCCAATTTATCAGATGAGGAGGTGGCCAGGGTTATCGGGGCCGACTCAATCTACTGGCTAAGTCTTGAGGGGCTTTACAGGGCTGTGGGACATAGAAACCTGTGTCTCGGGTGTATGACCAGAGTTTATCCCAGGGAGGTGTAGACCATGAAGGTCTTACTTATCGGCGATGGTGCCAGGGAACACGCATTGGCGGAGGCATTGGGTAACTCGGCGAGGGGCTATAGAGTCTATGCACTATCCTCGTACGTAAACCCCGGCATTAAGGAGGTAGTTGATGGGACGGGCGGCAAGTACTACGTCGGGAATATCCTGTCCCGGGATGAGATGAGGAGGGTGATTAGCGAGGTCGACCCTGACTTTGGCGTGATAGGGCCTGAGGACGCTCTTCGCTGGGATAGCCAACGTTTTCAGGGAGGAGGGTATACCCGTGGTTGGTCCGGATAGGGAGGTTGCGTTGATAGAGAGATCTAAGGTATGGATGAGGCAGTTGATGTGGAAGTATGAAATACCGGGGAGACTGAGGTTCAGGGCATTCAGTAGTGCTGAGGAGGCGGTTAGGTTCATCCTCGAGTTTGGCGGTTCAATAGCCGTAAAGCCTTCGGAGCAGGTTGGTGGTAAGGGCGTTAAGGTGGTCGCCGATCTTCAGGCGTACTTAAGTGGTGAGAAGAGGGATGCCCTGAGCAGGAGCGCCGGTAGAATTGCCGAGCTCGTTAAGGATGAGGTTAAGTTAATCATTGAGGAGAAGGTTGATGGGCCTGAGTATACACTCCACATTCTCACCGACGGCCACACATACCTACCGCTACCCCTGGCCCAGGACTATAAGCACGCCTATGAGGATGGGATAGGGCCTGAGACTGGTGGTATGGGCTCGATATCAGGGCCTGGGTCATTACTGCCATTCATCATTGAGGAGGAGTACGGGAGGTCTGTGGAGATAATAAGGCTCACCATAGAGGCTATTAGGAGGGAGACGGGCAGGGACTACGTTGGTGTCCTGGCGGGGCAAATGATGCTCACAGGCCTATGGGGACCGACAATCATTGAGTATTACTCGAGGTTTGGCGATCCCGAGGCATCCGCAATAATACCACGCATTGAGGGTGACTTCGGAGAGGTGCTTGAATTAACGGCGACTGGGCACTTGAGTAGGGCTAGGATAGGCGTTGTCGAGAAGCCCTCCGTAGTGAGGGCCGTGGCTCCACTGGGCTACCCATTGGATAGGAGGATGGCGTCAGGTCACAGGGTTTGGCTTGACCTGCCGAGGATGAGGGAGTTGGGTTGTAGGGTCTACTTCGGTTCCATAGCCCTTGAGGGTATGCAGTTAATAACCAGGGGGTCGAGGGCTCTCGAGCTCGTGGTGATCGACGAGTTCGGTGAGGCAGTTAGGAAGCTCGATAAGTGCTTCTCCCTGATATCCTCGGACACGAGGCTCATATATAGGCATGACATTGGGAGCGCCATAGAGACTCAGATTGAGAAGGCCGAAATAGTTAGGTATACCTATAAAGCTAGGGAGAGGGCTGGATTGCTCGGGGTCTCTGCGGATTGGTCACCAAATGGTGGTCTGTGGTGAATGAGTACGCCAAGTCTGGTGTAGACCTGGACAAATTGAGGGAGTATCACTCACTAATTTCGTCGCGCCTATCCTCTCAGGGCTTACCCATCGGTATCGGGCATTATGCAGGTGCCGTGAGGTTTGGCGATGGCTACATCGTGATGCATGTTGATGGTGTTGGCACCAAGACCTTACTCGCCCTTAGGACTGGGATTATTGAACCCACCGGGGTGGATTGTGTGGCCATGAACGTTAACGACGTAGTCTGCGTGGGCGCCAGGCCAATAGCCCTCGTGGATTACCTGGCCCTGGAGAGGCCCATGGATGAGGTTGTCGAGAGGGTTATCATAGGCTTGAGGCAGGGAGCTGACGAGACTGGGATTCCCATCGTCGGTGGTGAGACGCTATAATGCCCGGCGTGGTGAGGGGTTACGACTTGTCCTGCTCCGTGGTAGGTATTGCCCGTGAGTTGAAGATTGGCGATGATGTTAGGCCTGGCGATGTGGTTCTGGGACTGGCCAGTAATGGCCTTCATGCCAATGGCTACTCACTGGTGAGGAGGCTCATTGATGAGGGTAGGCTTAGACTTGAGGAGTGGGCTGAGGAATTGATGAAGCCGACACGTATATACTCTAACTCCATCCTCTCGGTTATTGACAAGATAAAGGCCGCGGCGCACATCACGGGTGGGTCCTTCACCAAGCTTAGGAGGATAACGAATTACCGCATCACCATAAGGCTGCCGGAACCTCCTGAGATATTTAAGGCTATTGAGAGGGCTGGGGTGTCGCATGAGGAGATGCATAGGGTCTTCAACATGGGCATAGGCATGGTGATATTCGTCAGTAGGGAGAATGTGGAGGAGGTTGTGCGGGTCCTCAGTGGGCGTGGTGAGGAGGTTATTGAGTTGGGTAGGGTTGAGGAGGGGCAGGGAATTAAGGTAATAACATACAGGAACGAGGTCCTCCACCTGTGAGACCTGGGCGCGCCTATATGTATTGATCAACGCCCTCGGGATATATTAAGTCCATTATAATGCTGATCTTACGCTTAACATCATCCAGGGACTCACCAACCACATTTACATGCCCCATCTTCCTCCTCCTACGCACCTCACCCTTACCATACCAATACACCTTACCGTACCTAAGAACCTCAGGCGGCACCCTGCTCGTGCCTAGTATGTTGACCATCCCACCGTAGGATAGGAGCGCCGTGTCGCCAAGCTCCATCCCCGTGATAGCCCTCAGATGCTGCTCAAACTGAGAAACGAAGGCAGCATCCAGGGTATAATGGCCCGTGTTATGCACCCTGGGGGCGAACTCATTGATCAACACATCACCACCCCTCACGAAGAATTCGATGGCCATTGTACCTACGTAGTTCAGTGAATCAGCGAGCTTCCTGGCTACCTCCACGAATTTATCCAGGACCTCACCATCATTCAGCGGCCCGTAGTTGTAAACCAGTATTCCCTTACTATTGTAATTAAATGTTGGTGGGTATGCCCTGAAGTCGCCCTTCCCATCCCTAGTGACAACTATTGAGACCTCGTAGTCAAAGTTCACGAGTTCTTCGACGACGAACCTACACTTCATTTCCTTAATGATTGGTACCTCTCCACATCACCCCTTATGAAGTACTGACCCTTCCCATCATAACCACCCCTACTCTGCTTTATGACGCCCACGTTGTTGAATTGATCCCTCAGGATGCGCAGCGCCTCCTCGCCATCCTCAGCTATGTAGAACCTCGACGTTGGCAGTGAGTGATCCCTATAGTAGACCTTTTCCCTCCACCTCTCCCTCTTGAGTTCAACAGTGTTCAGCCCAGGGAGTAACTTACCCTTCTCCTCAGCGTACCGCAGTGCCTCTTCACTCACGTGCTCGAACTCGAAGGTCACTACATCGGCCTGGTCAATCATCTCCCTATACTCCTCGGGCCTGAAGCACCTATCCGCAATCCTACAGGCCGGTGCGCTCGGGTCGTCAAGTACGTAGAAGGTGAATGGGTACTTCCTACCCTCTAGTATCATCATCCAGCCCAACTGCCCACCGCCCAGTATGCCAATCCTCCTACTCGAGCTTTGTATTAAGGACCTCATCCCTCATCCCCTCCATGAACCTCTTCATCTTCTCCGCTATCTCGGGATACTTAATGCCAAGGATCCTAAGGGCAAGCAGCGCGGCGTTTCTAGCTCCCCCAATGGCCACCGTGGCCACGGGGACTCCGTACGGCATCTGGACTATCGAGAGGAGTGAGTCAAGCCCGTTGAGGCTTCTTGACGGTATTGGGACACCAATCACGGGTAAATGCGTCAATGACGCAACCATACCGGTAGATGAGCAGCACCGCCTGCCCCAGCGATTATAACCTCGATGCCCCTACTCTCCGCGGTCTTAGCAAACTCAAACATGAACTCAGGCGTCCTGTGGGCCGAGACAACCCTAACCTCCGTCTCAACGCCAAAATTCCTCAAAACCTCCACAGCCCCCTTCATGTACTCCCAATCAGACTTACTACCCATTATTACCGCAACCTTAGGCATAACAACCACCAGCGCAATCACTCCCAATCCCAGGCTCGGTAACGCCCAAATGCGGTAGATTTCCCATCGTTGTAATACCGTAATTCTTGGCGTTCCTTATTAATTCCAAAGACCTCCTGTGTGAGACTTGCATGTTCATTGTTATAACATTTATTTTAAATTACTTATAAGGATTTTTCAATCAATTAATATCGTTAATTATTTAATAATTTAATTAAACAATGCCGTGATGATATTACGAGTCTAGTCACCACTCGGGTATAATCTTAGGTTGAATTAAGTTAAGCGTATCCAATTTGTATGAAGTCGGTCCTAATCATGACGGACATGAGTAGGGCTTTGTGTATGGGAAGTTGGGTAATGAGAGGTGAGGAATTCTGTGCCTAGGCTTAAGAAGTTAATAGAAAGTGCTAGGTAGAGTGGCATGCCCATTATATATGTTGGTGATGCCCACCTACCACGGATCCCAAGATCAGGGTTTGGGGTGAGCACTCGATGGAGGGTACGGATGGCGCCCAGGTGGTTGATGAGTTGAGCCGAGGGAGGGCGATTACTTACTTGAGAAGAGGGCGTACAATGCATTTTACGAAACAGGCTTAGACCCACCACTGAGGTCCCTGGGCGTGGACAAGGTGATACTCACTGGGCTACACACAAACATATGCGTTAGGCACACGGCTGCCGACGCATTCTTCAGAGGTTATAGGATAATAGTGCCTAGCGACGCTGTTGACGCATTTACGGAGAGGGAGCACGTGGAGAGCCTTGATTACCTGAGGAGGGTTTATGGCGCTGAGATCATAACATCCGACGAGGTAGTAAACCTGCTTAGGTTGGGAAAGAGCGTGGTCGTTACTCAATGATCAATTTCCCTTTGGCATATCGCAACATTTAAAAGGACGATTAATGTAAAGTGTTCCAATGGCTGGCGGTGCTTATAGTAAGGAGCAGTTGGCTTTACTCCTGGAGGGGGTTTCTAGGATTTTTAATGGTTTCATAGTGGGGTTGGTGTTGGGTGTAATATTTGCCATAGCGTACGTGGCACTTACATTATCCAGTGATGGTAGTGCCGAGGCCTTCATACATGGGCTTGGCATCCTCATCATAGTCCTTGGAGTCCTGGCTTTCCCCATCAATTACTACTTCCTCTATGGCGGTCTCGTGTACTTATCGAGGGCCGACAGGGGTAAGTATGGTATTGGTGCGTGGGGAGGCCTTGGATTGCTGGTGCTAGATAGCGTCTTAATAATTTATGGCGTTTACCTAATTGCTTCACGTATTTCACTCACCACGTTCTTAATGACAGCCGTACCAATAGCAGTTGTTGGCCTAATAATCCAGGTATTGATGTACGCGGCTCTCTATAGGCTTGGTGATGACTTCGGTGTTGGCTACTTAACGACTGGCGTTATAATCCTGCTATTCGCCACGGTACTCTCCGCAATACCCCTAATCAACGTAGTGGGAGGTATCCTAGGTCTTGTAGGCTTCGTATTAATGCTAGTTGGTCTTAACGAGGTTAAGAATAAGATCGAGCCTCAAATAATGCCCAAGTGATTCCAGGGTGAGTGTTGTGGTTGCTGGTATGGAGAGGTTGAGGTTGATCCATGATGGGGTTACTAGGATTCAGGAGGGCATGTACGTGGGCCTTGGACTAGGCGTAATGTACGGCATCGGCATGCTGGGCATTAAGATATTGCTTTTGATAAGCCCGTTACTCCTTGCCGAGGGCCTCTACCTAACCCTTGTCAATGCATCGCTTATAGCGTTCCTCCTCTTCCGCGTCATTAATGGTATTACGGCATTGGTGCTTTACGTACTAATACTCGTGGCACTCTATAGACTTGGCTCGGAGTTCAATGCTGATAGGTTGAAGATTGGTGTGATAATAACCATAGTGACCGTATTCATATTGATATCACCGAATATTATAGCTGCCATAATAGGGATTGTGGGTATTGCATTAATGCTCATGGGGCTGGGCGATGTTAGGAGGACAATTGAGAATAAGCTAGGTACTGGCGGTTGAGGGCTTAGTGATCGGTTTGTGGGGAATTTGGTTTTTATAGGGGTTTGATTCTGATATCGACTGTGCAATTGGGACGGGGATGTTTGGCTACTCCTTGTGTCCAGGGGCTTGAGGAGTGTGGCTGGTGGCGCACTTGGTGTCGTTACTGGGCTTTACCTGTACTATTACTTGCACTTGTCTCTGACGGAGGTGGGTATATTCTTTGGCGTTGGTGCATTCACGGCACCTCTCCTCTCGCTACTATTTGGTAGGTTGGGTGATAAGTATAGTAGGAAAGCCGTACTACTGCTCACCTTGGCATTTCTGCCGATTGCCACGGCAATGCTCCTAATCACGAGGTATTACCCATTGCTCCTGCTTGCGGCTGCCTGGGTGGGTTTGGTACTGCCGGTGCCTTGGCCAGCGGTAGTGTTGGTGCTGTTGCTGCGCCTGTGCAGACGGCGATACTTGCCGATAAGACTGAGGGTATGGATAGGTCGGTGGTCTACGCGATCTTCAACCTAGTCTCCGGTATTGCTTCGGCCATTGGGGCTTTACTGGCCAACCTAAGTTACCTGGAGACATTCTACATGGCGCTCGCGTTATCTGCCGTTAGCTATTCATCGTGTTACCCATCAGGGAGGAACATAAGCCTAGGCGACGTATTAATAACGACCCAAATGGGGATTCCAAGGCAGTTACCCAGCAGGTTAGGAGGGATTTAACGTATATAAAGAGGTTCGCGATTGTCGGTGCACTTAATGGTACGGCCCAGGGATTGGTAACGCCATTTCTTCCAATAATATTCAGGATGGTGCTTCATGTGAGTAATGGTGTGGTTGGTGATATATTCTTCATTGGTGGTTTAGCGGCAGCCCTAACATCATTAACTGCGCCGGTTCTCTCGAGGATGTTTGGGCTTAGGGATGCCATTGTGATACCGAGGATAATATCGACAATAGCCCTAATACTCATTCCATTCTCAACCACGCTATACCTAGCCGTTACTACTTACGTGGTCTACGTCATGTTCAGGGTATCATCCCTGGCACCACAGCAGGCATTAATGATGGAGTTGGTAGGTAGGGGAAGTAGGTCAACGGTGTCTGGGGTTAATCAAGCATCGAGGTTATTACCATCGGCGACCGCGACCACGGCGGCAGGGCCAATGCTAGACTACCTACCATTACCCGTGCCATTTGCGATAGCCTTCGCCGTTAATATCGCGAACATAGTCTTATACAGGAAGTTCTTCCCAAACCCAAGGCCGACCCGCGGTGGCGTAACCGTAATCGACTAACGGTCAATAACTTCCGAAGCCCTAACCTCCACGCCCAGTTCTCTAGCTAGCTCAAGGGCCCTCCTCCTAATTGCTGGGCCAACAATTAGTAACCTCGGCTTCACCTTATTAACCCTCTCGTAGAGCATACCCTCCCTAGCCAATTCCGCCACGTCGCCACGGTCAATCAACGCCTTGTACTCAATGAGTATGTGCTCATTATCCCTAACCAGGACGTCGACGTCTATTATTGATGGGTGCCCAAACACAACTCCCTCACTGTCGTAGTACGTCCAACGCCTAACCGTATAGGCCTTGAGCAAATCACTCACTAAGTACTTAATAGCCTCCCTGAACGCCTCCTCCGTGAATAATCCATAGCGATATCCCAATGCCGTGACCGACGAAGTCAACTTCTCGAGGGTACTCTGCATGATGAGTATAACCTCACCATGTCTCTTAACATCATCACTTAACGTCTCAATAACCTTCTTCAGCTCTCCAAAGGAATTGCTCAGTGTTTCCACGGTTTTTCGTAATTCATCCACCGATCCTTTCAATGCGATTATCTCCTCACCATGCTTAGCCACGATATCCTTCATATCGCTAATTGCCTTAACGAGGTTGTCTACCGAGGATTTGAGGTCAACCATGCCCAGTAGGCCCATTACTGCGTACCTAAACTCCTCATCCTCCCTCAACAGCCTTAGGAGCTCCCTCTTAAGGTCGAAACCCATTCCCTCCATACTAATTCCATGTTCTCACTATTTAAACTTACCATGATGACCTCCTCACTCTAAAGGGCGAGACTTTAGGTATAAGTATTATTGTAACACTTATATTAGGCTTTGCAAGGAGTATGGCGTGGTTTCCTGGGAACTCATCTTTAGGGCCTCGGTATTCATCGCTGAGGAAATGGGCGTGGCCCTGCGTAGGTCGGCCTTCTCGCCGAATATTCGTGAGAGGATGGACCACAGCTGCGCAATAACAGATCCCGAGGGCAATATTGTTGCCCAGGCTGAGCACATACCAGTGCACCTGGCTCGTTCAGGGTTGGCGTAAGGAACTTGCTCGATTGGCTTAGCAGGGAGGGTATTGAGCTCGGCCGTGGTGATGCCGTAATTCTCAACGACCCATACATATCTGGTACTCACTTAAATGATGTCATGGTCATGGAGCCGATATACATTGGTGATAGGTTGGTTGGTTATGTGGTTAATAAGGCTCATCACGTGGATGTTGGCGGGCCTGTGCCAGGTAGCATTAATCCAGGGGCTAGGACCTATATGAGGAGGGTTTGGTAATACCGCCTGTCCGGATAATGGTTAGGGGTGAGCTTCAGCGTGATGCGCTCAACATGATACTTAGTAACTTCAAGACACCTGAGACCGCCATTGGAGACATAACGGCTCAGTTAGCCGCGAATAGGGTTGGTGTTGTCAGGGTTAGGGAGTTGGTCGAGAGGTACGGCGTTGATGAGGTGCTCAATGCGTGGAGGGAGGGTGTTGAGTATGGTAGGAAGTTGGCGCTCATGGAGGTTGGTAAGTGGCCTAGGGGTGCCTATGACGCTGTTGATTACATGGAGCTTGGTGATGAGTTGCTACCCATTAAGGTTTCCGTGGAGGTTAGTGAGGATGGCGTTAAGGCGGACTTCACTGGTACGCATGGGCAGGTTGAGGCGCCGATAAATGCCGTTTACGGCGTAACCTTCTCCGCAGTATCCTTCGTGATTAGGTCACTAGTAAGGGGTGATATACCAACGAACGAGGGATTCTACAGCATCATAAACGTCACCGCGCCAGAGGGCACCTTGGTCAACCCGAGGAAGCCGGCGCCGGTGAGCGGCGGTAACGTCGAGACGACGCAGAGGATCGCGGACGTGGTGTTCAAGGCCCTGGCTAAGGCATTACCAGACAGGTGCCCGCAGCAGGCTCTGGGACAATGATGAATGTCATGATCGGCGGTACACTACCCAACGGCGGTTATTGGGCTTACTACGAGACGATCGGCGGTGGCACGGGTGGTAGGTCTGGTAAGCCAGGTGTTAGTGGTGTCCACGTTAACATGACCAACACCCTAAACACGCCCATTGAGATTGCCGAGAGGCAATACCCACTACTCTTCACTGGGTATAGGATTAGGGAGGGTAGTGGCGGTGATGGGCTTTATAGGGGTGGTGATGGGATAATTAGGTCATTCAAGGTACTCACCAGGGCGAGGCTCTCGATAATGGCCGAGAGGTTCAGAACAAGGCCCTGGGGACTGTGGGGCGGTGGTGATGGTGCGCCCGGCGAGGTCATAGTCAAGAGGGTTAATAGATCAGTTATTAAACTGTCAAGCAAGGCATCAATAGACCTGGAGCCAGGTGATGAGGTAATCATAGAGACACCGGGCGGTGGCGGCTATGGCTCGAGGAGGTAGAGCTGCCCTTTAATACCTGGCCGTTAATGAATCACCGTAATGAGTACTAGGGATGAAATAAATACATTGATTAGGATAGCCAGGGACTTCCTTAAGACTGCCGAATTCCAGATGGGGAATGGCATGTATGACCTCGCAGTCTTTAATCTCGAGCAAGCCCTTCAATTCTTCCTGAAGGCGAAGATACTAGAGTACGGCGCCCAATACCCACGGGCACACAGCGTGCGTTATCTGCTCAGGTTTTTACGGGACATAGTCCCCAATGATAAGAGACAAATAGTGAGTGAATTGCTGGATAGGTACTTATTCGAGCTTGGCGTGCTTGAGGATGCTATATTGGTGCAAGGTACGTGCCGAGGGAGTACACTAAGGAGGAGACTGAAAGGCTAATTAACATTGTTAATGAGTTTATGAATAGTGGATTATAATTACTTAATTGAGGATGCTAGGAGGAGGCAGGAGGTATTCAAGAACCTTGATAAGTACTTACTCATGATTAAGAGCGTCGTTAGGTCAATAGACCCTAATGCCGAGGTTTACCTCTTTGGCTCGGTAGCCGAGAATAGGCATGTGCTTTCAAGTGATATTGATGTGTTAGCATTAACTAATGCCGAACCTGGAATAGTCCTTGAGAAATTATGGAGGGCAGGTATTGGACCTCCCTTTGAGATCCACGTGAGGACGCCGGATAAGCTGGCTTATTATGAGAGATTCAGTAAGTTAATCAAGATATGAGTACTTTACCTCCTGCGTAATACACACCTTCTATCATCCTTTTCATAATTGGTTGGTATTCGCATAAGGGTGCTATCCTTAAAAATTAGAAAGGAACTTAGATAGAAATGAGTTTTCTTGTGAATATGGGTTATGGTTTACGGTGGTTATTAATCGCCTCGGTGATTACCGTAATGATAATTGGCATCTTACTCATCATGACCTACCGAGATTGTATACAAAGCCTTCAATGGCAAGTATAATCAATACGAGAAATATGAAGTTAATAATCAGTGCAGGGAGTTAACGAGCCATCGGTAGAAGTTATTAAGGTCTCCTAACCTCGTAGTATCGTTAACTGAAGGGCAGGAAACCATAACTTAAATTCAAAATCGTTAATCACTTATTCTTGACGCTTTAATACCGAGTCTCTGCTCAATAATATTTAAAGCCTTTATTAGCATTGTCGTTAAGTCGATCTTAGACCTAACGCTTAAGGCAGCAGCTGCTGCGTGACCACCGCCCTCACCATTAAAGTACCGCGCTAGGTCATTAAAGACATCCGCAAGTGATATCTTCTCCGTGATTCTCTTATTACCCCTACCGAATAGTCTCACCTCCTCTTCATGCTCAGAAGCCACCAATGCGATGTCACAGCCTGACCTAATCAATGTGTCGGCGAGTGATGATTCATATGCATTAACATTACTTAGGCATATTATGTAATCACCAGCCTGTAAGCCCTTAATCTAAGTAGTCCCTTAACCCTAGCCATTCTCTCGGAAAACGAAACATCCTCAGCCATGGCATTTACGATATCCCTATAATCCCTGCCAGCTAGCTTAAGTAGCCAGGCCAATACCTCGAAGGTACTTGGTCGAGCCCTACTCAACCTACCACTATCACTGAGTATGCCGCCAATGAGTAGGGTGGCAACATCACCACTCGGCTCAATACCTAAGTCCCTAAATACCTGGGCAATGATTTCAGAACAACTCGTGGCGCCTGGGTCTACGATGGATACCGTGGGAGCTATATTACGTACCTCGTGGTGATCAATAACCACCACGGGCCCATCACCAATTAAATCCCTAAATTCATTTAATTGGGCATACGTACTAACATCAACCAGGAATACAAGATCTGTCTCGCCGCAGTTACCTGAGCTTTGATGAGCTATGCCGAGTTTCTCAATGAATGATTTAACCTCACGAGAAGGTCCCTCGGGGATCGCGAGAAGTGCGTTAAGGCCGAACTTGCTGATTAATTCCTTAGTGGCTACGCCGCATGCATATGCGTCTAGGTCGGCATGTCTATGTGTTAGTATGCAGACTCTTTGCGTATTCCTCAGTAATTCTTTCAATTTCTCCAATCGATAAGCCAACCAATTCACCCCTCTTAAACTTATCCATTAGGTAATCCGCTATTTTAAACCCGAACTCGACAGCGTCATTGATTATTTCATCGAGTCCCTTCAACAGCGGGTTTGTTGCTGCATCAATACTAATCTCAAGGGTGTAGTTGTTCATGTCAGTAAACCCCACATTAATTACGACATCCTCGAGAAGCTTCTCAGGGAGCTTATGCATTAAGTACCTATAAATTTCCTCAGCAATTACATTAATTATCTCATTAAGAACCTCATCACTACTCATTACGCCTAACCACCACCCTTAGCAACTCCACCAGCCCCACCCTGAAGCTTAGCCAATGCCTCATTTATCTGCGTTCTCAAGTCCTCAATCTGCTTCATCAACATGCTCTCCTGCCTTGACAACGTCTTTATATGAAGCTCAAGCAACTCCTTCCTATCCTTAAGCTCCTGGAGCGCTTGGTCCTTTGTTACCAGGACTAGGAATGAGCCGACGATCTTATAGACCTTGCTCTCGGCAGGCACCTTCTCAATCTCGGAAATAGCCCTCTCAACCTCCTTAAGCTCGCTCTCGAACTGCTGCTTCCTAACCCTAACACTATTTAACTGATCCTGTAACGCCTGAAGTTTCTCCAGGTCTGACTGAAGTGATGGTGGTAATGAACTCATTAAGGCGCCATTGATCTAAGCCTTAATAAATATTAATCCGCACGTTAATTACGACTAGCACTAATTATTGATAATGATCAACCAAGTTCCTCAACCTTAAATATTAAGTATAATGACTTCAAAACCCCATTAACCAAGCTCCTTAGGCTTGTTAAGTCCTTGGCACACACCGTTATTACCACATCACCATTATCATTAGTATCAACACTCACAAACCCCCTCCCAAACCTCATCTCCCTCTCGAGCGTCTTAAACGAGTTAGCAACTAATTCCCTATTAACTCCCGTCAAAGAAAACACTGCTCTAAATCCGCACTCACTCAATTCTAATCACCCTGGGCTTCACATAAATAACATCGCTAATCCTCATAAACGGCCCATAAGGACCTAAATCCCTACCATTCAGTATCTGCACCTCATACTCATTATCAACCCTATTAATTAGGAAAATAACGTCATACATACCCCTAACACTCTCGAAATCATAAACCCTCATACTCAGCAAACCAAGCTGCTCACTTAATACGTCCATGGCCTCAGCATATTCCCTAAGGGATACTATAATGCCATTACGCGCCCTCTGCTTGATAGTAACATTAACTGGCAAGTCAATCAATAACTTAACCCCAAAGATCCTTATAAAATACGGCATTACCTCGATTACTCCCTCCCTAACCCTTAGGAAACGCATAAAGCCTGGATTACCACCCCTAGATCCAATGTAGAGTATTCTATCGGCACCAAGGCTGAGAGCCTTACCAGCAACCTCAATAATTGATAATTTGCCCCTATTTACCTTAACGACGTTGGGTATGACCAATTCCAACTCATTGAGAAATTGTCTCATTCTAATACTGGCATCTCTTGATGAAGTCAGTACTATTAGGCCCATTATGGTGCCGCTTATTTGGTGCTCTGCTTAGCCGCGGCTTCCGTAGCCAGTGTTTTACCCATTATTGTCTGTGGAACCCAGGCACCGCCGGCAAAGGTATAGCCACACTTGGGGCATCTCCAGATGCCGAAGGCTATCCTCTCCATTTTAACCAGTGACTTGCACCTTGGGCACCTATGCTTACCTCTTTGTTTAACTTCGATCTGCAATACCTTTCTTCTAACACCCATGCCATACCTGGCGCCGTACCTCCCCGTTGGCCCTACAATCTTCGTATGGCTAAACGGCATCAAGGACCTAGCATTTAACTAAATAAAAGCATTTCTACCGGTGATTCCCATCGGGCTGATTAAATAATGACCCCACCCTGACCCTTAGGCGCGCTGGGTAATGGCTGTAGCTCAATGTCGGAGTTCATGAACACCCTGAACACGAGGAGTATCTTCTCCCTATCCCTACCCATCTCATCCTTACCCTTATACATCTTCAGTACCGTACCGCCTGAGTCGAGGACGATGCCGATGAAGTTTATACCACTTATCTTATTTATTAAGTCCTTGGCCGTCCTAATCCTTATTAGTGGCATGAGCGGTGAGTAGTGTATTGATATCTCGGCCTCGCCGTCAGCCATCTTTACAAATATTGGTATCTCGGGCTTAACACTCTGCGCGAGGGCCGGTGGTATGGATGCCATTAGGCCTATTAGGTTATTCAGCATTAGCCTTAGGTAATCGAGGGCATCATCAGCATTGGGTATTGCGAGCCTAATCTCCGAAACGAGGCCGACCCTGACTATTTCGGATATCATCTCGCCAATACTACTTCAGGATTTTATTAGTATTTCCGTTTACCTGGCAGGAATATGAAACCAAAAATTTAATAAGGTGACTGCTTTATAAACCAGAGTTCGTCTATGCATAGACTTAATGTAACCATAGAGTTCAAGAACGGTAACGAGAGAGATATTGAAATCGCCGTTAGCGATCTAGTGATCTTTGTCTGGTCCGGGAGGACTACGGACATCATTAAGAAGGAGGTTGAGGAATTGAGTAGGATAGGCATTAGCGGGCCCAAGAACATACCCGAAATATACATACTACAGCCGTACCTAGTAACCACGAGCAATTACATAAGGAAGGTCAGTGACCTACACAGCGGTGAGGTTGAGTACGTATTATTGATTAAGAATGAGGATGAGATCTACGTAACAGTCGGTAGCGACCACACGGACAGGGAGGCTGAGAGGTGTAGTATACTCGCGGGTAAGCACATGTACCCAAAGATTGTTGCAAGGAGGGCCTGGCCGCTTAGGGAGATTGAGGATCACTGGGATGACTTGGTACTGAGGAGTTGGATACTTGAGGATGATAAGAAGACCCTTTATCAAGAGGGCACAATGAAATTCCTACTAACACCAGACAAGCTTGTCGACCTGATACGCGAGGTGGTGCCAGACCTTAAGAATGTCGTTGTGTTTTCAGGCACGATACCAACGGTAAAGGGCCAGATAAAACCCAGTGGGTACTTCGAAATCGAGCTCTATGACCCAGTACTTAATAGGTCCATTGATCATTATTACTGGATTGAGTAATGATGCATTGCGTGATGATGCTTGCAAGGTCTGATTCATGATGTACTGGGCTAAGCTGAGGAATAAAATAATTATCAGTATTCAAGGTCGTTACCTATTGCTTCATCTTCTCATAATTAATACCTGTCGGTAAGTCTATGGTCGATAATACACTATAATTATCACAACCACTAAATATGTTCTTACTTAATTCATTGATTAATGCGTTTAAATCATCAAACTCATACACAAACACCGATACGGAGAAGTTATTGGCGACTACCGAATTCAATTCCCTAACATACTTATTGAAATCAAGCTCCTTACACTTATAAACGAGAACCTAACTGCACCGCCAAACCCAGCCCTCCTAATGACCATATTCATGACACCCTTGAACCTGTCCAGCGAGTCATTACACACATCCACAACGAGCGTTAGACAATTCTTCTGGACCTTTCTCACGGTAACTACATGGGGATTATGAGCATTAATAAATATAATCCCTAACGTGCACCCTCAACGACCTGCTCAATCACCTCTCTGGCAAACTCATCATATATCGCCCTAAACACACCACCACTTGGTGCTTCGAAACTATTAAGTACGACCCACGCATTAACCAAAGCCCTATACTCAAAGCTTGTTACAATCTCGTTGAATTGATTAATCATGGGGAACCCCGTGACCTTAAGAAACTCGTAGAGCCTCGATAAATCCTCCTCCGTAGCCTCCTTACCACCGAAGTTAATGGCTCTGCCGCTTACGTGCCTCTCACCACCACCTGGCATAACGACCTTACCATAGGCTGCCTTAACCCTCCAGGTACTCGTGTCAGTACTATCAATATTGATGAGTTTAAGTATTGGGTTTATTACTGGTGACCCAAGCCCAAGCACGTGAATGCACATACCGGTTTCCCGCTTTATATGCAGTAAGAACCTTAATGCTGACCTCCGTGAATCCTTAGGCACGCCCTTACTTATTAATACGTAGGGCACCAGGCCACCTATGGCGATACAATCAGGGTTAAAGTCCAGGTACTTAACCAAGTACTTAGTAATTACGTTGGTTCTCCAATGGTAATGAATCACCGGCAATACATTATCGAATCTCTTAGTCAAATACTCATAATTAATTAGTGATCTTCTTAACTTCAGTTCTAAATCATGTTCATCATCAGTGGGGCTTGGCGGATAGTCGAGGTTTAGGAAATACCTAACGTCCCAATACTGGTTGTATACCTCGGCTAAATCCTCGATGTCCGGTATTTTTCCATGTCTCAAAAACTGAAATCCACCGCTGTCCATCCAAACCTCACCATCGTATTGAAGCACATTCTTTATGACATGCTCCCTCCTACCAATTCTGCTCCTCATAATATCAAAGGCATTGACCATGACGGCTGGTACGCGGAAATAAAGCCAGGGCTTAGGTCTCGAATTCGCTGGTGTACCGAGGATTATACGCACAATAGTCGTTCACGAGAGTACAATAAAAGTTTTACCTGACTCTATTATACTCAAATTATATTTGAACTACACTCTAGTAATACTGCTTCTCGGCGTTAACGTCGGTGTTATACCACCGTGCTCAGTCAGCCTATCCCTGACCTTAATCGGCAATGGCATTGACACGGCTAGTCCCGTTACTAAGGCATCATCCTCATTAAGAACCCTAACCTCCCACAGGTCCTCATCCGATATGAACTCAACCACATTCCTCACATACCTAAGATCAACCGGGTTTATTATCCTCTTAAATACCTGCGTCAGGCATTGACTCAATACGTCTTGGTGCACCTTTGATGGTCTCTGGCTAATTATGCATAATCCAACGCCGAATTTACGACCCTCCCTAGCAATCTTTATCAGCGTTGATGTGCTAAGTGATAAACCAACCGACGGTGCATAGTTATGGGCCTCCTCAACAACTATAAAGACCGGCCTATCCCTCCTCATAGTGGATACCCTGAATATGTTATTTAGGATTAAGGCCACGAGGGCCTGCTGATCTATTAAGTCCAATCCACTAAGGTCCAATACGTGGATTCCATACTCCATTAAGTCATTAATATCCAGGAGTCTTATTGGCTCATTACCATAGAACTCGCCAGGTCTCGTTATAAAGAATGGCCTATTCTCCACGAGCATCTTAACCTTAGTTAATAACGTGGATAGGGCTAACTCATTTCCATAACCCTTAACAACCTTACCACCACTCTTCTCTAAATCATTAAGAAACTCATCAAGGCCTGTTAATTCATTATCCATCCCCATGTACTGCCAAGCCTCCTCAAGAATCCTCCTCTGAGCATCGGTAAGCCCGTAATAATGATCTAGCAACCTTCCATTAACCTTAATGATAATGACCTTGGGTTAATACCAAACCTAACATACCTCCTCTCAACACCAAACCGAGCCCTGAAGTACTCGTCAAGGCTAGTCGTATCTACCTTACCCGGCACATACACCCTGACGAGACCAGCCACGTACTTAGCATCATCGCTCAGAACCTTAGGAACCTGCATTGCCGAGTACTCGCCGTGCGGGTCAATGATTATTATGGGTATTTCAGCCCTTAACACCAATTCCTCGACAATGACACCGGCGAGCCAGGACTTACCACCACCCGTGGCAGCCAATATCGCGCAGTGGTGAGACACCAACTTATTGGCGTCCAACTCGGCGGGTATTGATAAAGACCTAATGCTACCAATGACCAGCCTAACACCGTCATTATTCACCCTGAGTAGCTTACCCAATTCGTCCTCGGTTGGTAAATATACGAAGTCCATGGGTTTTGGGGGCTTTAGGGGCTTGGAGAATCGTGTACCAACCCTATAACCAATGATTGATGCCCTGGCAAGCGTTGACTGCGCAATGTATTGAATGTCTATTCCATAGTCCCTAAATGTGTTTATTACGTCCTCACTCCCCAATTGGGCGATGACCCTATCATCAACCAAGTAATTATGCCTAATAACCCTGGTCACCCTTGCCAGTATTTGGCCGTAGGCTCTATTCTCATAATTGTCCAGGGTCACGAATGTACCAACGTTTACCCTATCCTCAACATTATCAAATACCCTAAACCAAAATGCCCTAGGGCTCTGTGCCCTAATTACGACTCCAATCTTCACATTATTAGTTAGGTATTACTAAGCCTTTATTGTTATTAAATAAAATAGGGATGGCAAGTTCAATGTTAAATTAATTGAATAGGGGTTAGCCAATTACTTAGCGTGGATTTTGAAATAAAGTTTTTAATGTCACAATTAATCATTGCCTAATGTGGTAATTAAGGACTACGTACTATTGATGAAGCCCAGGGTCATTTGGCTACTCATACTTGCCGCAATAGCCGGGTACATATTCGCAGCCGCACCAAGCATAAACATTGCCTACATAGGGGAGTTGGCGCTTGTCGGGCTCCTGAGTACGGGTGGATCAGCAGTATTCAACATGTATTATGAGAGGAATATCGATGCCCAGATGAGCAGGACCAGGAATAGGCCAATACCAGCCGGTAGGGTAAGCCCAGAAAATGCATTAATTGAATCGTTAATCCTCTCAATCATTGGTTTTGCCCTATCATACGTATGGCTTGGTTTATTACCAACAATATTCGTAGTACTCGGTTGGTTCTTCTACGCAATCGTGTACACGGTACTCCTGAAGTGCAGGAGTTGGAGTAATATCCTCATTGGAGGTATTGCGGGTAATGCCGCATTACTAACTGGTTGGACCATTGCAAGGCCCCTGGACCTCGAGGCAGTACTGCTATCCATGGCCATATACCTATGGATACCAGCCCACATATGGAGCCTGGTTATCAGGTCCAGGGACGATTACGCGAGAACCTGCATTAAGATGCTACCACTTGAGATGAGTGAAGATGAGGCCATGATGATGGTCGCAATACTCAATGTGGTCTCGAACGCATACATGCTATTCCTCTACATACTCATCCTAAGGAACCTAATTGGGCTAGTCATACTACTTGCAACCGTTGCCTGGAGTAGTTACTACAGCGTTAAGGCGATCATTAAGCCAATAGGGAGGTCTTCTGGCAAATGTTTAAGTCAAGCTCACCCGTGCTAACAGTCTTCCTGCTAATAGGCATGGTACTCTCAATCATCAAGTGATAAACCTAACCAAGTCACTCCTCAACTCCTTAATTAGGCGGCTGTGGCTAAGCCATAGATTACCCGTCAGTAACGAGTTATTAACATAATTAATAGTCTCATCAATATCAGAAAACCTCCTGACATTAACGCCCATGCCATTCCTAACAGCCTCACGGGCTTGCCAAATGCCAACGGGGACTTTATAATCAGGGGTCACCTCCCTAATCGCAATCACCGATGCCTGCCTATTAATCTTATTAAGGTACTCAAGCACACCAAGCCTGATCGCGTAAAATGCACCACCAGTATTTTCTGCATAACCGCTCATGCCATTAACACCCTCATAATCAGTGAATACCCTGGGTGTACTACCATTTCTATTCCACACAGAACCAGGCATCTTCAGCTCTATGAGCTCATAACGCCACGGCCCCGGCATGAGGATTACGAAGTACCTATTACCCATGTACTCCATCTCATGAACCTCCACCTGCCCAATCTCATCATAGTCAACCACCCTACTCCTCAGGTAATCACCGATTATCGAATCAACAGCCGTTATAGACCACCTAGTGGGCACCAACCTCCTAAACCGCGCACTACCCAGTAGCCCAACCGCGAAAATGCGCTGTATCCTAGACACAGGTATTAAACCACGATATAACTCGATGACTGCAGTCCTGGCGTCAACATCATAATCATTAACCAACCTCTCAACAATACCCTCAGCACTCACGTTAGATGTGATCCTCAAATCCCTCAACTCACCAACATTACCAAGCGGTGCATGATAATCATCAGCCAATGCCCTAAGCACGATCTTCCTAAGCCTAACCTCAACATCAACCGAGTTACGCCCAATACTCAACTCCTGAATCCTACCAATAATCGGACTACTAAGCGACCTAACGGATGCCCTGGTCCTGGTGAGTATTACCCTAGACCTAAGCCTAACAACATCCCACTGGGTAAATCCACGCCTAAACCACTCCTCAGGACTATCAAGAACTGCCGCATCACCGCCCAAGCCATCAACCAACGCACCAACATTAATGTATGGGTAATTAATCGAACCAACGAAATTCCCAGGCGGTGATAAGCCACTAAACTCATTCCTCACACTACGCCAAAGCCTGAACTCCCTCCAGAAGTCTGGCGGTAATTCACTAAACCTAACCACTACATACTATGGTAATTCCAGGAAATTTAAATCCATTCGTCATGAATTGAGAAGGGATTAACGAGGGCTAAATTAAGCATTTATTTATATATTAATTAATACAAATCTAAAGCATTATTTTTAAAGCATAAAGATGAGCGCATTAAATGCATCTACTCATCAGTTTATATATTATAGGCAAATGAATAGACCCGGTGATCGGAATGGCGGGTCTATTCATGGACACACTGGACATCTGGTTAATGGTGCTTGGAATAACATTAATAACGGCGGCGTATGGCGTCTTCGTTAATTTCGTTAGGAGACCTAGAATTGTCACTGATGGGTCTAGGGTAGAGGTTGTTGAAAGGGCTCAGGGGGTTGCTGCCTGCATTAATGTGAATAAGTGCCTAAGCCTATTCTTCATCAGCGTTGGCATTTACGCGCTCGCCACGGGCCTCTGGGCCTCAATGACCTGGCCGTTTCCAGGTTCTTATAACTTAGTCTTCTCTGATGCCTGGCCAATATTTGGCTTAGTGACGTTAATGCTTGGTTTAGCCATGTACATAGGCGCTGACCTGAGGTACTTAGCAGTGCCTATTGTGCTGTTTAGTATACCGGTTATTGTTTATGGCGTTGATATATTCGTGCATGGGTTAACCAATGCCCCGCTGTTCGCAAGTGCCATGTACATACTGCTAGGCGTTGCCATGCTAATTAGTCCAGGGGCTATGTTACCGAGGGGCAATGCGAGTAGATATGTAGGTGTCCTAGTAATGATACTGCTCATACTCTCTGGCATTTTAGCATTTTACATAGGTATAAGTGCCACGTTTGAGCACACGCTGATTTGGTCTAAGTGGGTTCCTTGGTATGGTGTGTCAGGCTAATGATTCATTTATCTTTCAATTTCAAATTTAAAAACAATAAGATTTATTTCCTCTTCTCCATAATTCCTCCTGAATGAGGATAAGGGCTGCTGTCTGATGTGTGATGATTGGGAAGAGGGCTGAATATACTAGGTAATTACGCTTGATGGTCTCATACTTAGGTACTTCGGCATTGACAATGGTCTCCTTGGGTAACCCTTAATCTCCTCCTCAATCCTGCCAATTAACTCATCAACGCTTAACTCAATGGGCTTCTGCGAACCTCTGACCCTAACGCTTAGCTTCCCGGTCTTCACTTCCTTATCGCCAATAACCACTATGTATGGCACCCAGAATGTCTCAGCATCCCTAACCCTCTTAGCCAGTGTCTCGTCGAATCTATCATCAATGTCAACCCTAATCATCCTATCCTCAAGTTTCGAGACTACGTCATTGGCGAAGGCCATGTGCTCCTTACTAATTGGTATAATCCTTACCTGTATTGGTGAGACCCACGTTGGTAGTCTCGGCACCTCACCCCTGGACTCAGCTATGGCCGCAGTGTCAAGGAGTGCATATATGTACCTCTCAACACTTCCAATTATTGCCGTGTGTATGATCACTGGGTACCTAATCTCTCCATTCTCATCCCTATATTTAATACCGAACCTTTGGGCATTACCGACATCGAATTGGAACGTGGCTATCTCCCTAGGTCTCCTAAGCTCATCAACAATGTGGAACTCCACGTTCAGGACCCAGTAGTACTTCTGCTCCGGCATTATCCTGACGAGTATTGGCTTGCCCTCACGCCTAGCCAACTCAATTAGGTAGTCTCTGTACTCGTCGTAGAATTGCTTTGTGACGTTGTATAGGCTTACGTAGTCCCTACCCAACTTCCTAATCTCCCTAAATATTATCTCATGGAGCTTGAGGGCTACATCCATGGCGTTCTTAAGGTCCCTCGTGAATATGTGGAGGTCCGGCATGTAGAACCTCCTAAGCCTGAAGCATAGTACCGTCTCGCCAGGCTGTTCGTACCTATAACTATCGGCGACCTCGAGCATGCCGATTGGTATGTCCCTATAGCTCAGCACCCAGTCCTTGATCATTGCGAATTGTTGGAAGCAGGCTGCGTACCTCATTATTAGCTCGTCCTTATCACCCTCTATTGTATACATCCTCTCGTTAAATAACCTAGCATGCTCATCAATGGCCCTCTCACCACGCCTAAACATGTTCGTACCCCTAATCTTAAACACGGGTATACCAAGCTCATTGGCTAACCTCCACGCGTAGTCCTCGACTAACTCCATCATCAACGTGGCCGCTGGTCCATACCTCATGTGCCCCACATCACTCATGGCTCCCACTCAAAGCCGAACTTACGGCAGTAATCAATGTACCTGGGCTCCCTACCACCCTCAAGCTCCCTCTTCAGTACCTCCTTCTCAACCAGTGCCTTTAGGTCATCCTCATTTGGCTTGAATGGATACTTAGTTGCGTCGTACTCCTCACCACTTGGTGTTAGTATTACATAGTAATCCTTACTAACAACCTGTGGTTGGGCTGCCTGCGTAGTAACCATACTTGGACTTAACGTCTTACTAAGCTCTGATAATGGGTGTCCATAGCACTTAATGTCGAATGCCTTGTAATAGCCGAAGGGTGCCCTCGACACTGGTACTGGGGATTTCTCCCTCAGCTTCTCGTAAACAGCCAACAACACGCTCAATGCCTTACTGGGCTTGGCGAGGTTGGGGCTTAGGTGTGCGTACGGGTAGAGGACTATCTGCGATGCCTTGACTCTACTTAATACATCCAGTATTTGCTCAGTCACATAACTCACGTAGTTAGGGTCCTCCGTATCACTCTCCTCAACGCTCATGAAGACAACAAGCGCATTCTTCGCCGAGCCCCTCTCAAGGTCTGGCGTTAATGGTTCTGGGTTCTCCACGGCCTTATCCCTAACCTGGTATGAGAAGTCCTCCGCATGTATGAATAATAATCTCATTAATCTTACGGCAGAAACAACTAATATTAATTTATTTAGGTATTGACGCTTCACCTCCACCTAACCCTGGGCTTAAATAGGGTCTCAATCCTCCTAATCCTATCAACATACGGCTTTAAGTCTTTAAGCATCGTCACAACCTCATCCTCCATGATCCTTGTGAGCCTGTAAATACCGAGCTTAGGCAATACCTTCTTCTCCGGCTCGTAGAGCAGGTCCTCCTCAGGTTCAACCTCGGGTTGGGTATGTGCATTATCTCCGGTTCATAACCAAGCACTTGCTTCGCAGCCCTCCTAACCAGCTCGGCCATTTCATTCAAAGTCTTAACCTCCCTGTAGTGATGCACAGTCCTGAACTCACCAGGTTCTGGCGGGTTCTCTATCAATGCTGCTAATGCCGTTATCGTGTCCTCAAGGGATGTGAACCCCTTCTTCTGTAGGCCGCTGCCGTATATAGTCAGTGGGTGGTTAACCACGGCCTCGGCGCAGAACCTGTTTATTACGGTACCCCACACATCATCAACATCAAACCTAGTGAATAATTCCTCAGAGACTATGTCCTCAGTCCTAGTCCCATAGACGGGGCCCTGGTGGAAGTCAGTTATTGTTAAGCCCCACAATTTATTTGCGTATAGGAGCATGTATGAATCAAACACCTTACTCCAGTGATACCATGAGCCAGCCCACCTGGGCACGACAATCCTATCCCTAACCCCCTGGATAATGGCATCAATAAACGCATCCTCGGGTATCCTAAATGCTGGATAGCCATACTCACCCAGGTACCCATCTTCAGTATGTGGATATCCCTCCTAACCTCCCTTACTGCGTATATCACGTTTAACGTTGACGTGAGATTGTTAATGATTGTGTACTTGGCATGCTCAACATCAATCATGGAGTACGGCGCCGACCTCTGCTCGGCAAAATGCACAATAGTATCGGGCCTATACCTCTCAATAACCTTCCTAACCAGGTCATAATTAGTTGCGTCACCCTCGATAAACTCAATCCTTGCGCCAAAAATTTCCTCAACAGCCCTGATCCTATCCTGCATTGAAAGTATGGGTAAGGCCGAATCAGAACCAACCTCATTCACGGCCTTTCTGGTGTAGAAGTTATCAATGCCGATGACCTCGTGACCCCTCCTAACGAGCCTTAACGCCAACGCCCAACCTAAATACCCATCAATACCAAGTATTAATACCTTCATTACGCCTTCATCCTCGTGCTTATTGAGCCAAGTTAAATGTATTACCTAACAGTTAAAGCCGTAGATTAGGCAGTGCATAACTTTAAAAGGGTAAATATACAATCAAGAATGCAAATATAATGCAAGGCGCAGTACCAGTGCACATTGGTGTTATACGATGGGAATAGGAGGTGGGCTAGGAAGGTTGGGTTGCCGATAACGGAGGCGTATAGGATCGGCTCGGATAAGGTTGAGGAGTTTTTGGAATGGACGCTGGACTTTGGTATAAAAATCGTTACGGTGTACGTATTATCAACCGAGAACTTCCTCAGGAGATCCAAGTTAGAGCTGGACTTGCTATATAGGTTGTTGAAGGAGAAGTTAATTAAGATTAGGAGGGATGAGAGGATCCATAGGAATAGGGTTAGGGTTAGGGTCATAGGGAGAACTTGGTTATTACCTGAGGACGTTCGTAGAGAGATAGAACTAACCGAGGAAACCACCGCAGATTACTCAGATCATTATTTAAACCTGGCGGTTGTTTATGGCGGTAGGCAGGAAATAATCGACGCCGTTAAGAAACTAATTATTGATTACAACAGCGGCAAATTAAGCATTAGCGATCTCAATGAGGAGTTACTATTTAAATATCTCTATGTTGGTGACGAGCCCTACCCCGAACCTGACCTAATAATTAGAACCGGCGGGGAGCATAGGATAAGTAATTTCCTACTCTATGAAACCGCCTACTCCGAATTATATATATTAAATAAGTACTGGCCGGAAATATCTAAAGAAGACCTTAAGCAGGCACTTGATGACTACGCAAGGAGGGAGAGAAGGTTCGGTAGGTAGCGTCCTCATTTTAGTAGTGAGAGGACGTTTACGATGGGGATAGCGCCATCCCTAGTTATTATGAATGTATCCTCAACCTGGGCAACAAGGCCCTTACCATGTTCTATCAGCACTGGGTAACCATAGATGTAGTCCTTCATGTACAACTCACTTACCACATTACCAACCCCCTCGCCGAACTTCGTGACGAGCCACCTGGGCGTAAATGGCAATGGGCCAATCTCACTGCTTATGTATGAAAGCACTTCGTAGTGAGGATCCTTGGGGCTTGGGTTCTTAAATAGGTGGTAAATCGTGACTTGCGGTCCATCATCAACATAGCCTGCACCATTCGTCGAGAATGGCTCAACAGCGTACACCTCACCCTCAATTATCTTCTGCCTATCACCATTGTCATAATTAGGTACTGACTTACCTGCATGGAGCACGTACCTCCTTATCAAATGCCCACTCAGGTTCTTAATTGGCTTGAACCCAAAGGACCTTATGGCCCTCTCTATCTGGGCGCCAACTGATGTTAACGTGATCCCTGGCTTCATGCTTAATTGTGCTGCCTCCAGCGCCTTTATCGATGCCTTAATTAATTGGTTATACATTGGGTTGAACGTAACCGTGACGGCAGTATCCACTATATATCCATCAATATGCGCGCCAAGGTCTATCTTAACCACGGCACCCTTAGGTATTACGGACTTATCACCTATGGTGGCGGTGTAATGAGCTGCGATCTCATTCACACTTACATTAACGGGGAATGCAGGCTTTGCACCATTCTGCCTAATCCTACTCTCAACCTTCTCACATAACTCGAGTATTGGTATACCAGGTTCCACTATTGACATTGCGTAATTAAGGGCGTCCCTGGCAATGGCGCCTAATCTCTCATAGATTTTCAATAGGTCCGTGGACACGTAGTATGACGCATTGACTTCTTTAAATAGCCTAGCCCCTTTGATAATTGATTTTGCCAAGAGAAACTATTTTAATCCGGCTTTAATCATGAGTACTTGGTGTCGTAATGGGAGCCTTAACCATTGTGGCTAAATACCTAATAGTGGCTAACGTGGAGGTTCAGGGAACGGTGGAGAAGTACGACATAATAGGCGCCCTATTCAGCCAAACAGAGGGACTATTGGGTAATGAACTCGACCTTAGGGAACTTCAAATGAATGGTAGGATCGGCAGGATCGAGGTTGAGACTGAGTATAAGGGCGATAAGACCGTTGGTAAGGTTTACATACCATCTAACCTGGATAGGTATGAGACCGCCCTCGTAGCAGCAATGATAGAGACCGTGGATAAGGTGGGGCCGTATAACGCAAAGGTGCAGGTTGTCGAGATCAAGGACCTCAGGGAGGAGAAGAGGAAGAAGATCTTCGACAGGGCGAGGGAGTTACTCAAGCTTGTTGAGCATGAGCGCTGCCAGACACTAAGGAGTTGATTACGAAATTCATGGAGAGCATTAGGGAGACCGAGGTCATTGAGTACGGGCCTGAGAAACTACCTGCTGGGCCTGAGGTTGATACTGCGGATACGATAATAATCGTTGAGGGTAGGGCTGATGTGCTTAACCTTGTTAAGCATGGCTTTAAGAACGTGATAGGCCTAGGCGGCTCAAGCGGTGGTGTTCCTAAGACGGTTATTGAGTTGAGTAAGAAGAAGACGACAATCGCTTTCGTGGATGGGGATAGGGGTGGCGAGATGCTGCTTAAGGAGTTACTTAAGTATGCGGACATTGATTACATAGCCAGGGCACCGCCCGGTAAGGAGGTTGAGCAATTAACGGCTAAGGAGATAACGAAGGCTCTCAGGAATAAGATACCCGCTGAGGAATACCTGGCAAGCCTTGAGAAGAGGGAGAGAAAGATGATTGAGGAGGCAAGACAGGCACAGGCTCAACAGGAGATACCGCAGGCGCAAGCCATAGAGGTGCCAATACAGGAATCACCGCAGCAAGCCGAGAAGGTTCAGGTAATGCCACAACCACAGCCAGTGCAGCCGACCTCAACAACCGTGCAAGCGCAAGCAACACCCCAACAAGCGCTCCAGTCTCAACAACCAAGCCCAGAATTACCCCAATTACCACCTAACGTTATTGATGAGATGAAGAAGCTCGGTGGAACCCTGGAGGCCATAATATATGACGATCACTGGACCGAGATAAAGAGAATACCCGTGAGGGACCTCGTCGACACACTACAGCAATTGCCCAATGCATATGCCGTTATATTTGACGGCGTTTGCACACAGCGCCTTGTGGATGTCGCATCGGGTAAGGGCGTTAAGTTATTGATAATGTCGAGGGTCGGCAACATAACGAAGGTTCCCACAGATATGCTGATAATGACTATTGACGAGTACCTAAGCAAAGCTGGGGCAGGCGCAGGTAAGTGATTTAATAAAACAAACATAGTTATTTAACAATTAATTTTAATTACGAAAAATAATCGAGTATTGACTTACCTGCCTTACCCTGCATAAGCTGCGACTCCTTAACCCCCAAAACCTCCAGTATCCTCATTGCGGCGGGGACTACCTGCTTCTCGACATAGTAATCAACATCGATCTCCCTAATATCCTTAACAAGTATGTATGGCTTCACCTTATAGGCGAGCTTGGCACCACCACCCTTAACAATGACGTAACCAATCATGTCACCCTTACCAACCTTATAACCAGCCTCAACCAACTGCTTAGCCGCAGCAACGTGAGGCGTTAATACCTTGTACTCATTCAATGATTTATCAAGAGTCTTCCAGATGATCACGTCATCAATGTCGAATTGGTATGCCTTAACCTTATCAATCACGGACTTTACGTAGGAGACCGCCTTACCAACATCGCCCGTTGTCAGGACTATCTCGGCTACGTTCTCCTGAACATCCTTTGCAATCTCGGCCCAATCACCCCTAACAGCCTCGAAACCAACAATATCTATCTCGCCGTCAGTCGTTAGGCCAACATACCTCTTCTTAGCCTCTGTAAACAGGACCCTCTTGTACACCTTATCAACCTTAACCTCAAAACCAAGCTCATTATTAATGTAATCAATCAATGCATTAACCTTATCACTAATGTTCTTAACGAATAAGCTATCAGTATCGCCATAGATAATTGGTAAGCCCAGGGACCTAGCCTTCTCAATAACCGTCTTAAGCAGGTTCCTACCCCACGCCGTAACAGCCTCAGCAACCTCACGCCTATACCACCTAGCCCCAAGCCAACCGCAGTAACCATACATGCATTCGCCATGACCTTAAGCGCCCTCTGTCTCTCATTGAGTAGGACCCAATCTGGGCTATTTTCCGGGTACTTCTTCATCAGCTCCCTAACCCTACGCCTACTCTCGACCAAAATCCTAAGCAGGCCTGGATAAAGTCCTTCAGGTGACTTCCTGAATTTGTAATTAACCTCAGGAGCCACATAGCAATCATTGCAATCACTAAGTACTAGCGTATCTGGCGACACGTTATACTTCATCATGATGCTTGGGTACATGCTCGAGAAGTCTATTACGGCTATGTCCTCATGAAGCCCAGGCCTTGGCTCAAGAACCACGGCACCCTTGTAAGTCTCGTAGGGTCTCTCCTCACGGTTAGGCGCCAACTCACCTCTCTTAACTGCCTCGTAGAATATCATCCACTCAACCCTAGCACCAACGCTGGCAGCGCCGACCTGGTCGAGTGGTAGTCCTGATATTGAGGATAATTGAATGGCAAAGGGCAATAGCTTCTCTGCTAAACCGTAGGTACTGACCACATCGTCTCTGGCATACTTAAGCAGTAGCTCACGCTTACCCTTATCATCCCAATACTCATATATCCTATGACCAGGTATGAGGACCCTCTCGCTCCTCTTCATGATCCCGAAGAACTCGGCCGCCCTATCCAGGCTCTTCACCTTTATCTCGCTCATTTCCTCAATGAAGTTGAAAAGGTCAACATTTGCCCTGCCAATTATTGACCAATGACCATAAACACTCTGCTCAGGTGGATTACCCATCCTGGACAGGGCCAGCCTAATGCCAATCCTTGACGACCTATTGACCAGGTATGGCCAGTCAAAGCCATTATTGTTATACCCAACCACGATGTCCGGATCGTACTTCCTGAAGTAATCCATGAACTCCCTAATCACCTTGGCATCATTCTTACTGTCATCGGCCACAAACATCTTAACACCATCCTCCTTAGTAATCGTTGATATTATTATGACAGGGTCCCTATCAGGGTTCGGCATGCCCCTTGGGTTATAAACCTCGATATCGAAGGCAAGAACCTGAAGTTCGGCAGTTTATGCTCCTCGATCATCCTGGGCCTAGTCTTGGCAAGACAGACAAGGTCGACTTGGTAATTACCCTTAACCTCCTCACACTGATCAACAACAACCCAATTACTCGGCTTAACACCCATATCCAGTAAGTACCTCTGCGAAAACCTAATGTCGGCCTCAAGCACATCCTCAACACCAGGAACCTCAACTGCTAACTCCCTAAGCTCCCTGACTTTCTCGGGTATTGTTGCCGTTACCTTAATGGCATCAACCTCATTACCAAACAACCTACGCCTAACAACCTCCACATTCAATATCCTACCCTCCAACTTACGCTTAACATTATTAAATACGGTATTGACATCGCCCGATGATAATACATAGAAGTATGGTCGAAACGACCTATCCAAAACGAGGACTCTCCTACCATCATCTGTAATACCAAATAACCTTAGCTCCGGCGTACTTCCAACAACACCGTACGTAACATCCAGCAGCCAAAATGCTAATTCCATTACTAGATTAGGTAAGGGAGCAAGTAGTTAAACTTACTCTTCTTAGCCTTTTAACGATGATTTTATTTTAACTTCCTACCTTAAATGGGTAGTCTCGGGTCTTCCTTAATGACCTTAGCCACTATTAAGGTCGACGTCCTCTCAACCTCCTCCATATTCATTATCTGCTCAAGAATCCTCAGAATCTCATCCTTACCACTAGCCCTAACCTGAAGCACGAAGTCCCACTCACCAAATATGTAGTATACCGTGGTCACACCACCAATACTCGCCAACTTCTGACCAACCTTCTCGTGATAGCCAGGCCCGTACTTAGCCTTAACGAGTATCACAGCCACGTAGTCCTTACCCATCTTCTCAGGACTCAACTTGGCATGACAGCCAAGTATTATGCCAAGCCTCTCAAGCTTCTTAATCCTATAGTAAACAGTTGATTTCGATATCTTTAACTTATTAGCCATTTCATCAAGTGTTATCCTACAATCATCCTGCAACATCTTTAAAATCTCAATATCAGTCTGGTCTATCTCCTCAGTTATTGACATCAATGGAGTAGCCACTGAGCTTATTTAAAAAAACATTCGCTTGTTATAAAATATTCATGTTATGCCTAATTATTTTACATAATTATCTCCCTAATACACATAACCCAAAATCAATTAATCATTACCATGTTCATAAAGACTCAAATAATTCATGCACACTTAAGCCCTGAAAAGATATGAATACAATAGGGCATTTAATGAATTAAGCAAAGAAAATGTTTTTATATTGGTTATCAACGACTGTTCAGCAAAGAAATCCCTTTTTGGTGATGTAATATGTCAAGTAGGCAAACCCCCGGATTAAGTAAGGACGAGACAGATGAGAGGATAAAGCAGGCACTATATTACCTAACCAGGGTTGTCCAGGACATGGGCATTCCCAGGAACATCAGGAGAGCCGCCAGCGAGGCTGTTAGGGTATTGATGGACCCAAACATGAGCCCAGGACTTAAGGCTTCAACTGTTATTAGCATACTTGATGAAGCGCTGGCAGACCCAAACATGCCACTTTTTTAGTAGGGTTATTTTCTGGCAAGTGATCAGTTTGCTTGAGCAGATTAAGGACTCAGTATGATTTTACGCCAAATCACTAAGTAAATCCCTTATTAACCCCTTACCATAAAGTGTCTCAATCATTAACCTTGCATTGGCTATGAACTCCTTAGCCCTATTATATTCCTCCCTCCAACTAAGGGACTTCCTAGCAACCCCCTGCTCGGCTGCCTTAACGGCAACTGCAGCCGCAACCCTTGGGTAGAAGTCCCACTCCTCCATTGTCGGTAGTATCTTATCCTCACTCAACTTATCACCGACGAAATTCGCTATTTCCTGGGCAGCGGCTATCACCATCTCATCAGTTATCGTCCTAACCCTAGCATCCAACGCACCCCTGAAGACCCCTGGAAACACCAATGAGTTATTAACCTGGTTCGGGAAGTCACTCCTACCGGTAGCCACAACCCTAGCACCTGCCTCCTTAGCCTCCCAGGGCCAAATCTCCGGTATTGGGTTTGCCAGGGCAAAGACTATTGGTCCTTATTCATTTGCCTAATCCACTCCTTCTTAATCACGCCTGGTCCCTGTACGGATGCAGCAACAACCGCGTCAATACCCACGAGAGCCTCCTTAATACCACCCTTCCTCCTCTCAGCGTTTGTTTTAATCGCTAATTCGTACTTCCACGGATTAGTGAGCATTAGCTTATCCATGTCCTCCCTCTCCGGATGTAATATACCCTTACTATCAACAAGTATTATATTACCTGGCTTGACACCATACTTAATTAGTATCCTGGCAGCGGCTATGTTCGACGCCCCAGCTCCAATTAGGGCTATTGTTGAGTCCTCAAGCTTCTTACCGACGATCTTAAAGGCATTTATTAAGCCGGCAAGTATTGCACCGGCTGTTCCCTGCTGGTCATCATGCCAAACGGCTATTTTCAACTCCCCCCTCAACTTATCAAGCACATAGAAGCACTTGGGTGATTCAATATCCTCAAGGTTTATACCACCGAAGGCAGGTTCTATGGCCTTAGCCACATTAACAATGTCATCCTGCGTCTTAGCCCTTATGGGTAGTGGTACAGCGTCAACACCGCCAAGGTACTTGAACAAGAGGGATTTGCCCTCCATCACAGGCATTGCCGCCTCCGGGCCAATATTACCAAGTCCAAGTACCCTACTACCGTCAGTGAGGACTGCGATTGCGTTCCACCTCCACGTATACTCAAATGACCTATCAACATCTGCATTTATCTCCTTAGAAACAGCTGCAACGCCCGGCGTGTACCATATTGAGAAATCCTGTAGGCTCCTAACCGGTACCTTGGTAATACCATTATTTTTCCTCCATACCTCCTTGAAGCCTCAATTGCAATCTTAAACCACTTACTTGATTCCTCACCCATCACGTAGCCTTAAACCTAAAGGATTTATATTAATTTCTGAAGATGAATTCGGCAATCGACCAATATAGAAGTTACATGAAGAATATTTAACTGAATAATGACCTACCCCTAATCACCATCCCCAGCCTTAATAATGTGAATGCTCTCCCTCGGTATGATGAGTAGAACCTTATCACCAGGTTTAAAGGCCGTGGTTGATAACGCCATTAACGTTAAGCCATTACCCACTGTAACCAATAATTGATAACCAACCCTACTCCTAATGACCTCACTAACTACGCCCTCAAGCACATTCCGCCCCGTAACAACATCATTATGGGCCATAACCCTAATCCACTCAGGCCTAATACAAACATAGACCTCACCACTGACATCATCATTAATACCCAACTCAACCTCCCCATTAAGCATGACGCGGTTATTCTCGGCAAAACCTCTTATAACATTCTGAAAGCCAAGGAACCTGGCTGTAAAGACCCTGCTCGGCTTATTAAATACCTGCTCAGGGCCTCCCTCCTCGATTATCCTACCTTTATTCATGATATATATCCTATCAGCCAATGCATAAGCCTCATCCCAGTCATGGGTTACGTGAATTACGATAGTGCCATACTTCCTAGGCACCTCCTTAAGCATTAATATTATTCTATCCCTAGTCTCCCTATCAAGCATCGAGAGAGGCTCATCCAGTAACAACACCTTGGGCCTCACGATCAATGCCCTAGCCAACGCAACCCTCTGCTGCTCACCACCACTGAGGTTTACAGCCCTCCTATTGAGTAAATAATCAATACCCAGGTCCCTGGCAATCTCAAGAACAAGCCTACGCCTCTCCTGCCTCGGGACACCCCTAAACCTGAGCCCATACTCAATATTCTCATAAACCGTCATGTGCTCGAAAATTGCGTAACCCTGGGGTACATAGGATACGTTACGAGTCTCAGGGGGTTCCTGTGTTACGTCGATACCATCAATCATGATACTACCCTCGCTAACCCTGTAAATACCTGCAATGGCCTTAAGCAACGTGCTTTTACCCGAACCAGTGGGCCCAAGTATTACGTTATAGGTCTCATGCCTGAACACCGTGTTTATTGGGCCCAGGGTAAAGTACCTAAGCCGCACAGTTACACTACTTAACTCAACCATACCAGGCATGACCACCACCCAGGCTTACCAGGATCCTATAGACTATGAATATCACGAGCATCACTGCCACGAGCGCCGCCGAGAACTCCACAGCATTCACGAGGCCAATCCCAACATAACTCTCGTAGATATACACGGAGGCTGGGTAAACCAGGTTCTTACCAAATAGGACATAATAGGCGACTATGAATAAAGCCCCTGCCTCGGAGACGGACCTTGCCCACGAGAGTATGGCGCCGGTTGCCATCGATCTCCAAATCTTAGGGAATATGATGGACGTGAAGACCCTGAGCGGGCTGGCGCCTAGCGTCCTTGCCACGGCCTCCATTTCGGGCTTATCATCCTGATTGATGCCTCAACAACCCTGATGTAGTATGTCGATGATAGGAAGGCCACGGCTGTCGTGGCGCCCCAAAGCGTGTTTATGAAGTTTATGCCATGGGCCTTTAGGATGGGGCCTAAGCCGTAGTATGATGCGAAGGCTAGCACGATCATTATACCGACTATTATGTGGGGTATCATTATTGGAATGTCTATCACGGCATCAACAACACTCTTTAGGTGGAATTCGTACCTAGCCATCACGTAGGCAATGGGCGTCCCCATTACGATGGCTATTACTGCGGATAACGCGGACATGACCACCGTAACCTCAATCGCCTGTAGGAAGCTGATCACCGACAGGGCCTTCGGTATCATTGGGAAGCCGAGCACTATGAGTAGGCTAGTGGGTATATTATGAGGATTAAGAATATGAAGATTGAGATTAGTAGGATTAGGATTATGGGTATGTTTAATTTTAATGAGCTCATGCGTTTAATTCCCCTAGCCCTGGCTTGGGAATATTGAGGCATACTGCGGGTACTGGCTTAGTGGTGCGACAAAGGGTTTAATTGCATTAGGCACAGCGCTGTAATTGCCATAAACAATGCCGGGTACTATCGGCTGTATTCCATTCTCCTCAAGAATCTTCTGACCAATAGGGCTGTAGAGCAGCAGTAGGAAGTACTCGGCGGCCTGCTTATTCGGTGCCTGGAATGGTATGGTTATCGTGTAAACCACTGGGTTGCATACGAAGGTCTTCGTCACACCATTCTCAGTCCATGTGACACTGACCTGGTGGTAGTAGTTAACGTAGCTTAGATTACCGAGGTTTATGAACGGTGGTAACGTTATGAAGACGGTATTGTGGTAAGTCTGTGTTTGCGGTATTGCATTGCTCTCGTAGGCCGATAGTATGAAGTCCACCTGCCCAGAGGTCATCAGTGTTAGTAGGTCTATCTCCGTGTTCCTCATCACGTACTTACTTGGGTTCCCATAAATTGCGTCGTATAGGTATGAGGCGTTGTTGAAGAAGGCGAGGCCGGCTAGCTTAACGACGCACTGGGCCTGGTAGCCAGAGGGGTCTGTGAATGGGTTTGAGACACCAACCACAGTGCTTGAGTTCAGGGCTATTATCTGCCAAATCTTCTGCCAGGTCTCGTTGTACTGAGCTGACATTGGTGGGTATGCCTGCGCCTGCTTCCAGAGCTGGTAAACCTCCTGGCCTGCCGTGGTGTTTAGGTTGACGATTATAACCATTTGTGTGATACCGAAGGCTATTTCGTAATTAGTATAATTGGGGAATAACACGGAGGGTATTGTCGTGGTGTCTGCCGAGGCTACAATACTGAACTGCTGTGTGGTTGCCTCAGTATGGGCAACCTCACCACTGCCCTTGAACATGGCTGGGGCTATCGTGATGTTTGGGTACATGCTCTGCATTACCTGGAGTATGTCATTAAAGGCGAACTTTAGTGTACCAGCAGCGCCAACGGCGAAGGTTGCATTAACGTATTTAGTAACCGTCTTGGTAATAACCTTAGGCGGCGCAACTGCATAGCCTATCACAACACCAACCACAAGACCCACTATTAATCCAGCGATTAACCAAACCGTAGTGCTTGCCATACGAATTAGTTATTTCCACGTCTTATTTAAGTTTTATCAATTATCTGATAATTGATAATTCACATTCAATTTTTAATAAATTATTCAGGGGGTATCTCAGCATATGCCATTGATATATCTATGCCGTACCTCCTCAGATTCACGTAACGCGTTACCAAGTACATAATCACGCCCAGGATCACGGCGCCAAGCTCCACGCCGTAGGCTAGCCAATTACCGCCCCAGATCTGTGGGTATGCCAGGAACTCATAGGTTAGGTATGCCATTACTCCTGCCATTAATGCACCAGATACCGCCAAGATGACCCTCGATCTATTGCTCATGCTGAATGATGAGTATCTGAGGGTGGCTATTACAACGGCGGCCATGCCCACAGCCATGTAGTAGATTATTGCCTCAACAACCGCACCATAGAGTGCCGTGAATGTGTTGTAGAGGAGCCCTGCGGCTGCGATTAGTATGGCTGTTACCGCTAAGTCGAATAGGTGTGCGTATATTGGTGTTCCGAACCTTGGGCTTAGGTATGCGAAGGCGCTGGGCCAAACCCTGTCGAAGGCAAGGGCAAACCAATACCTAACAACCACAATAGCACCATAGGCAAGGACTGCTAAATACCATGTTACCGAGGAAATACCGATGAACCAGCTCAGGACCTCATTACGTGAGGCTACCATGGCTATTGTCCAGAAGTTAATAACGCCGTTAAGATTTGGGTTCGATAATGCCGCCGTCACGAACTTAAAGCCAAGCGAGTAATACATCGCCTCAAAACCGAGAGTTAGGAATATTAACGTGAATAGGAATGCCATAGGCACGTTCCAATGAAGCGCGTTCTTACCCCTTATTTCCGAGGCAATTGCAGGTCCCGCATTTAACCATGGATAAACATAGATTGCGAAGAAGGGCAATAACATTAATGCCGTATTTAGGGAGAAGTACGGGCCTGAATAGCTACCAGCAACCTTAGCGTATGTATACCCACTTGGCAGTAAGGTCGATATTGCACTAACGATTTGGGATTTAGGTGTCGTAAAGAGAATTATTATTGCGATTATTAATCCGAGTAGTGATATCGTGGTTAATGCCGTCATCAACCTAATGCCATACTTAGTACCCAATATATTCACCAGGACTATCACTGCGAAGAAGCGATGCCAATGATAATTTCCTGAATCACGGTGAATGAGGCATTAATCCCCAATATCGGTAACACAGACTCCAACTGAAAAACTGCGGCAAAGGCTATTAGTGCATAATACGTTAAGCTCTCTATTATGAAACCAAAGACGAGACCATTAGTCAACCAGGCTAGCCTCGGCCCTAATGCCCTGCCTAGCCATACATAGTCCCCACCAACCCTCGGTATATACCTAATGAGAGTTGAGTAAACAATTACCTGCGGCAGTGCAAAGAGGGCCGCTATGAGGGATGCATATACTAGGTTTGCGCCGGCTACCGTTGGTAGGGCGGCTAATGTGAAGCCTATGGATGCGAGGGCGGCCCCTATTGACATGTTGGCGATGTTTATTGAAACAGCATCCCAAAAACCAGCCTCCCTAACCAAACCCGTAGACTCCCTAATGAAGACTTGGCACTCCTTATCCATCGTTATAACGCTTATTTTAAATAATTTATAAATCCTTTGTTTGTTTATATCGTTTATTGTTTAATAATTTGATTAAACAATAAGTTAAGGCATACTTTATAAACTGGCAAGTGATGCTGTAGTGCCGTGTTTGAGGTTGAGGTGAAATATAGGGTTCCAAGTCATGACGTAATTAAAGATAAATTGAAATCATTAAATGCGAAATTCCTTGAGCACACTGAGGAGACTGACATATACTTTAATAGTCCGGTGAGGGATTTCGCGAAGACTGATGAGGCGCTTAGGTTAGGGTTTATGGCGATGGCACTGTAGTACTAACGTATAAGGGCCCGCGCATTGGGAGTATTGGTAAGACGCGTGAGGAATTGAGTGTTACTGTCAATGACCTTGAAAGCCTTCTTGAAATTCTCAGGAAACTTGACTTTAGGGAGGTGGCTAAGGTAGTGAAGAGGAGGGATATTTATAATTACGAGAACTTCACAATCTACGTAGATAGTGTTGAGGAGTTGGGTAGCTTTGTTGAGGTTGAGACCATGGTTAATGATAAGGAGTTGATAGATAAGGCTACCGAGGAGGTGCTCCAGCTTGGGAATAAGCTTGGCCTTAGGAGGGACTGGATTGAGAGGAAGACGTACCTTGAACTAATGCTTGAGAGACAGGGTTTGAATAAACCTTAATAATCACATATGTAGCACTTACTGTGCAATTTGACAATGTCGTAATAATCGAGGATGACTATAGGAATTATTACCCATTATCAATCAGCACGCCACTTAGTGACGTAATAATTGGCGGTCTTCGGTATTACGAACACGTAGTACTATGGTTGATGAACCTTGGATATGACGCCAATATATACGTAGTCACCCGCGATTACCTAGCTAGGTATTGGCAGGGAATCGCTGACTCAATACTATCCAGGCTCAACCTGAGGTATTCGGTGAGGTATGTACACAGTGCCGAGGATATAAATGGAACGACCCTATTAATACATACGTCATTAATCCCACAAATAGATGCATTAAACAGGTTAATTAATAATATGGAGGTGGGGACTGAGGTCAGGTGCGGTGATAGGGCCCTTCTCGGAATAGTTAATGAATGCACAACAGGCATTAGGGACGTGATTAATAACTGTGATTTACCCATGGCCGGCGGTGTTTGGTCCATAATTAGGTGGAATACAGAATTACTCCGCAGCAATTCCAAGTACTTAATTAAGGTTATTGGCGATAAGACCCTGAATTCCGAAATATCGAGGAACGCCGTTATCGATGAGAGGGCAGGTGATGTAATAGCGATAAACGCTGCCGTTGAGCCGTTATCCTACGTTAAGGGTCCATCATTGCTTGGCCCAGGCTCCAGGGTACTGCCTCATGCATACATCAGAGAGGGTACGGTCCTATACATGAATAATGCGGTTGGTGGTGAGGTTAAGAACTCGATAATGGATATGCACAGCCTTAAGGAGCACTTTAGCTACCTGGGTGATTCCTACGTGGGTAGGTGGGTAAACATTGGCGCTGGTTCGGTAACTTCGAATCTAAAGAATACGATTGGTATCATCAGATATATGGGTGTTGACACGGGCATGATTAAGCTCGGCTCGGTAATAGGTGACTGGGTTAAGGTTGGGATTAACACATCGATAATGAGTGGCAAGTACATTGCAGGGGAGTAGTGTCGTCGGCCTAGTTAGGAGGGATATACCACCATTCAGTATGTGCATTAACAGTGAGTGTGAGAGGATTAGGGTTGAGAAGGCTGTGGAGGTTTATAAGAGGTTTGTTGAGTTAAGAAGGGCTAAGGCCAATGAGAATGAGGTGGCGCTGATTAGGGCCGTATACGAATTATCACTCCATGAACCTCCTCTTTAACTCCCTCTTCTCAAGTTCGTTAATTACGAGTACCAACTTATCAATATCG
Source organism: Vulcanisaeta sp. JCM 14467 (assembly GCF_001316245.1). GTDB lineage: Archaea > Thermoproteota > Thermoprotei > Thermoproteales > Thermocladiaceae > Vulcanisaeta. The sequence continues at coordinate 264,608 of NZ_BBDM01000001.1, forward strand.
CCTATCTTCGGTAGGAACTCCTCAATATCGTCAATCCTAACCCTACTAGACAGCGCCAGTACGGCTAACTTACCATACCTACTAACGAGCTCTGCCGTCCTATTTATGTACTCAATGAGCTCATTATCCTCAGACCTAGCCCTACCCTCCCTCCACCTCTCCATAACCTGCCTAACCTTCTCCTCATCAATCTTCAACGCACCAAGTCTCTCTGAGCCACACCTTGGGCATTTGGGCTTGTCTGGCAAGTCCTTATTCCTGATTGAGCCAATCCAGCCGCAGTTGAGACATACCAATGTCATTGATTCATTTAATAGCCTAGCCTTAACACTCTCCCTAATCAATTTGTCAAGTCTCTCCGGTGCCATCACCTCAAGCCTATGGCTTATCTTATCAACTATCTCCCTACTCATTGGACTGAACTCACTTCTCTCAATAGTTACTAACTTCCTCTCATTATTAATTAGTGACTTTAGGAACATGTACGCATTATCCAGGTCGAAATCCCTCGTAAGGACCTCCTTAAGGGTCTCTGTGAATACTGGTGACCCCTTATAAAGCTCCACCAGGTTCGTTATTGCTAAATCACTCAACTCCCTATCCTTCTTAATCACATTAAACCTACGAGCCACATGAACAAACTTCCTCTTGAAGATCCCAGTCCTAGTTATGGCCCTCATTGCATAATCAATGAACGTCTTCTCATCCATGCTGCAACATCCATTATCGTATGAAGGATTAACGCCGTGTCGATGCCAGGCCTCGGTAATTGTATTACCACTGCATATGCATCCTGCTGAACACCCACTGGGTAACCAAGTCTCTCTGTTAGTACCTCACCGAGTATTCTGGCTATCGTCCTATTAACCAATGTGCCACCATGCGTGTAAAGCACGATTAAGTCACCAACACGCTCAAGGAGAACCAACCTATGTGACGGTATTGGGACCCCACTCTCCATGTGTTCCATTATTTTATTTACCACGTACCTAACGGTATCCCTCGAGACACTAAGCTTCAACGCGAATATGTCAGCCGTTACCTCAGGCCCAACCTTACTCACGTAATTACCTATTTCCTCCTTAATACTACCCACGTCCTGAGCCACCTCAAAGGGTACTGGAATCTCCTCGCCAACCCACGATGGTATTGCGCCTATCGTGTCCTTAGCAGGCGCCACGTAGATGGTATCACCGACTATCTTCTGCAGGACCCAAACGCCACCCCTGAACACGAACTTTACGCCGGGCTCTCCATACTCGGCTACGAATGCCTCATCAAGCACGCCAATTGGCTCTTCATTTACCTGGTTAATCACTAGGTAGTGTTTTTCGTCAGGTATCATGGACATCTGATCAAAGAAGTACCTATACATCTCCCTCCTAGCCCTAACACCGCTTGGCTTTAGTACAACACCCTCATCCTCAATTAAGTAGGCAAGCCTTGGGTTCAATACCTCACTCATGAACCTGAGGATGCCCTTGAGCTCCTCAATAGATAACTTCCTGTATGGGTAAGCCCTCCTTATTAAATCGTAGAGTTCATCAATGGTCCACCTACCCTTAATCATTAATAAACTAACTATTTGATGAACAAGAACATCATATGGCTTTTCAGGGATTTGCGTGGCCTCGAGAAGCCCTGCCTTAGCCCTATTTATTATTGCCACAGCCTCAAGTGTATCGTTCAAATCCTCAGTTATTACCACGCCCCTCGGTACTTTATCAAGCCTATGACCGCTCCTACCAATCCTTTGGACAAGCCTAATAACCTGGTGCGGCGATAGGTACTGTATCACGAAATCTACGTGACCAATGTCAATACCCAGCTCAAGGCTTGATGTCGCTATAACGGCCCTTAACTTACCATCCTTGAAGGCCCTCTCGGTGGTTATCCTCGAAACCTTGGACAACGAACTATGGTGTATGCCCACTGAGTCATAGCCAAGCATTGTGAACCTATACATCAGTAATTCCGCCATTGACCTGGTGTTGACAAACACAATAGTGGCACCATTACTATTCACCAGGTCCTTAATCACCCTCAGCCTAGCGATGGCATCTGGGTATAGGTAAGCGTTCCTCGCCATTTCCTCATCCTCCTTAGTAGGCTCTGGGTGCAGTACGTCCATCCTCATCTCCCTAACAATACTTGACTGCACTATGTCGCACTCATCATCGTTACCAACGAGGAACTTGGCGACCTCCTCAGGGCTACCCACGGTTGCTGATAAGCCAATTATCTGGGGCTTCCTACCAATTAGCCACTTAATCCTCTCAAGGGTTAGTGCCAATTGCGTACCCCTCTTATCCTCGGCGAACTCATGAATCTCATCAACAATTATCCACCTAAGCTTCATCAAGTGCTCCCTCAACCTCTTACCAGCGAGCATTGCCTGGAGTGTTTCAGGCGTGGTTATGAGCATCTGTGGCGGATCCCTACTCTGCTTAACCCTATCATTCTGGTCCGTATCCCCATGCCTAACACCAACCTTAATACCAACCCTCTCACCCCACCAAACAAGCCTATCAAGCAAGTCCCTATTCAATGCCCTAAGGGGCGTGACGTATAGTATGTATATGCCCTTATCACTAAATTCGCCCTTATCCATACCCCACCTAAGCATTGAGAGGACTGGTAAGACAGCAGCCTCCGTCTTACCACTACCCGTTGGCGCTATTATCAATACGTTACGCCCACTCAAAATCTTTGGGATAGCTAACCTCTGAGGCTCAGTAGCCCTCAGGAAACCCTTCTCAATCAATGCTGATTGAATTATGGGGTGAAGTAACCTATAGGCATTGTCCAGCTCCTTAATAGTTACAGAAGATTTAGCATCGTAGTTGCTCATCACACCGACACTATTCAATTAGCACCATGGACTTAACCCGTTTTAAACCATTTGCTTTAGTTAAAGTGAAAGACAAATCCACGAAACTTATAAATAGAGATCAAGAGTACTTTTTAGATATTATCTTTAACAACAACGTAAACCTAATATTAACCCAGACACTAAGTTGCATTAATGCTTAAATGCGGTGCCTGTGGTTCAACGAGGGTGACTGTATTAATTAATGGAAAACCATACTGCACGTATTGCGGGGCCAAGATACTAAGGACACACTTGGTAAGGACGTTAATTAATATGAAGAGGGAGGGGTTGATAACGTCGATAGTGAATGTAGAGGGCTACGCAGATCCCTAGTGAGGAAACTATAATAAACCAGAGAGAGACGTTCCCTTAATGATGACTAGGTATAAATTAATAATATCATTAGCTTTATTTACGATTACCCTAGCCATAGTTGTTTCACCATTGGTGGTGAATTCCACAGAAGATAATTACTTCATAATAACGCAATTAAACAATAAAATTGAGCAGGCATTAAGTAGCTGCGGAATAAATCCATCAACGGCATTCATCTCGAGTTCATCATCTCCAATAATAACGAATACCACAATAATGTTTAGTCTAGGCTTAAGCAATAATTACAGTGTCACAATTACAATGAGACTCGCTAATAGTCAGTTACCAATTAATGAAATAAACATAACAATAATCACCAAAGAAGGCCATACATGCAATTCAATGACAATACCAATAAGTAACACTACCGGGGCGTATGGCTATGTTGTACAAAGATCTGGGTACTTCGTCGAGATATTATCATATAGTGGATCAGCGCCTATTATAACGAACAGCTCAAAATCGTTGATAGCCTACGGTACAAGGATTAATTCTGCAATCATTATACCAACAATGATGGGCAATATAATATGCAGTACTGGCTCACCCTCCACGCCCATATATATAATTCACGCGCTGAATAGCCCAATAATGTATGTGATACAGCCATCTAAGCCAATTACATCCTTACTATGTAGGTACAGCCAGACATTAAGTAGTAGTTACCTACTAATGGCGATTCTCATCAGCATTGCTGTAGCGGTAATTTACGAGACGGTGTTACTAATGGTGAGGATTAGCCGACTAAAGATTATTCAATAACCAATTACCTAAGGACTTAAATGCCCTGGCCCTATGGGATAACCTATTCTTAATGCCAATACCCAATTCAGCAAAGGTCTTGTCATAACCCTCGGGTATGAATATTGGGTCGAAGCCGAAGCCCTCCGTACCCCTAGGCTCCATCGCTATCCTACCACTAACAACGCCAGTGAATAACTTAATACCAACCTTAGGACCGCATAGCCCCACCACGGACTTAAAGTATGCCGTCCTATCATCAATGTCATTCATTAGCTTTAGAATCCCCGTGAGCCCTATCGTTTTATAGACGTAGGATGAGTATGGGCCTGGAAAACCATTTAACCGGTTTATGAATAGGCCGTCATCCTCAACCACATAGTAGTCGCTAACATTATCGCTGCATATGCCTTGAAGGGCATTACTAACTATGTCCTCAAGGTTATCGCTCTGTATCTCAACCTTTTTATGGCTCTTATCAATCAGGAGGTCTATGCCAAATTCCTTAAGTACTGACGAGGCCTCGCGGAACTTCGCCTCATTGCCTGTTACGAAGAATATTCTCATACTCACTGCTTTTTATGGTTGCGTATTTAATAATTTTAAGAGGAACCTATTGAACGCTAACACCGCTGTAGTCAAGGACCTTCTTTAATAGGTCGCTTTCTGGAGGAACGCCTATGAACTCGACATTACCAGCCTCCTGATCCTCCCTCTTAAGTACGACTGTTGGCACTGCCGTTACTTGATACATATCTGCAATATCACTCTCCTCATAGGCCTCCACGGTTATTGAGACCACCTTACCCTTACTATCATAGGCGAACATATTAGCCATTAGGACTGCGTATGGGCAGTATGGACATGATGGTGTGACCACGGTCATAACCTCAACCCTCTTACTATTACTTGAGTTTATCAACGCCTCAAGGCCCTTCTTAGTCCTCGGTCTCAACTTCGTCTCACCAACGGATATCCTCACTATGGTCTCTATGAATGCCCTAACCTCCTCACCAAGCGGTGCGCCTAGGTACCTAATTGCGCCATCCAGCAGGTATATGACGGGGACCCTCTGCGGCTCAACATTATACTTGGTGAATGTATCGCTATTTTCCTCATACTTTATCTTCTTAAGTATTAACTTACCAGGTGGTGCTAACTCAGCAAGTAGGTCTAGCAGCTCCTCCGTGGGTACGCACCAATTCGTATCCCTATTACCGCAAGTGTTGCTTGTGAAGAATAGTACCTCGACTGGGTTCTTCATTTGTGAGAGTATCTCCTTTATTATCTCCTTAGTCTCTTCATCAACCTCTATGTGCGGTACCTCTGCTGTACCTTGAGGCTTCTCGAAGGGTGTTGCGGACATTCTACATTCGTAGGAAGTAACCCCTATAAAAAGTCTTTTTTTTCCCATTATTTTCAATAATTAAGGTATTCACGAGCTCTTACTCGATTACTTACGAGACTTCTTCCTAGCCTTCCTCCTCTCGCTCTTGGCCTTCTTGCTCTTCCTCTTCTTCCTTGATTTTTTTAGTCTTCCTGGCCTTCTTTGTCTCACTCACGACCTTATCAATTAACTCCTTAATCACACCATTGGAGATCCAGGAGTCAACCTTACTGATCTCATTATCTATCACGTCATTGATCATTGATTGACCGACCTGATCAACACTAATTAATAGCACCCTGGCCAGTGCTTTGCCTCGGTCAAGACTTATGATGCTCGTGAACTCCTCGCCAAGCTTCTCCTTAATGTACTTCTTCAACTTCTTATACTTCTCCTCGCTGAAGTCCTTTATATAAAGGGCTTCTGCAAGTGTTGATTGGTCATCCTTAATGAATATGAACTTCAAATCATCGTTGCCGACCTCCTTGATTACGTCCACGTCATCGATGATTAAAAAGCCTTAATAAATCTTATACCAACACGGATTATGCAATCAACGGCGCTAATCAGCACTTAAAGGATTCCTCATCAGATCAGCGAGGTGAAGCATCCTCACCACAGTTCATATTCAGGGCGTGTTTAAATATCTTTTCACCTGCGTTGCATGTAAGGCTTGATTACTCATAAAATTCATAATCAACATCACCAGTTAACACAGGTAATATGCAATCCTCATCCTCATTAACGAAGTATAGCCTATTGCCTGGAGCAGCATCCCTAAGTAGGTTGATTACCGCACCCCAGTTCCTACGTGGCATGTAAACAACTACGTGAAATCCCTCCTTTTTATTGGAGAAGTCCGTACTTATTAACCACGTACCGTACAGGGTAACCGAGTACTCCGCGTTATACCTCCTGCCATACCCACCATAAATGCTTGCATTGAAATCCTCCCTAAGCCTCACCTGCCCATCGGTGAATAGGTAATCCATATCCGTGATGCTCACCCAATCTGGGTACTCATCGAATAGGTGAATTATCACCAGGTCACTGCCAATACTCCTGACCAACTCCTTAATCCCACTCGCAGCCTCCTCAAGGGTTGTACCACCAATGCGCGGTGTTGGTAGGTAGTCCCTGATTGCGCCTGCCTTAGCATTTATTGTTATTAATTCGTGATCCAGCTCGTGCTCGCTAATGTAATCAATTATGCGTGGCATGATACCCTGTAGGTAAGCCTCCCTACCATGAATGCTTACATCAACCTCACGACGTATCCTCCTCCTCTCGCGACCGCTAACCCTAAATCTAATCGATGACTTAATAGTAATGCTTATCTCCGGATCACCGCTGGATCGCTCAAGATATATCTTCACATCATTTGCCCTGGAGTTTATTAAAACCTCCACAACCCTATCCCACTCGTCTTCATTCCTCACTATACTCATTCTCATCACCACACTCCCACTCAGAGGATCCTACTCTCCTCCTCTTCACGCATAATCTCCTTCATTATACGTTCCTCCTCCTGCTCCTCCAACTCCCTTTCCTCCTCATCAAGATCCCCAATCGCCACATTCTTACGACCAACAACGCCCACCACGACCCTCCTAATCCTAGCCCAATAATCCCGCGGCGCCCTGACTGTTATTGCCACATCCTCATCCTCCTCGGTGGGAGGCTCCACTTGAATTATATAAGTGGGTTTCGGCACAACCTCATAGAAGAAGGTGAATTCATTACCGTGCCTATGCACCGACCAAAGCCTGACCTCACCATCAGTGAATATGTGACTATCACCTCTAATCTCTATGTCGTCCTTATCCCTCCTCGTCCCAAGGCTTAAGTAAACGCCAGTGTTACGGAATGGTAATAATAAGTCCCTAATCATTGACAATGCACCCTTAAATCGTGTATTATTATGGATATTTACGTTCGCTACAAATTCTGCGAGTGAACCGGCCTTATTAATGACTTGGCAATTATGAAAGGATTGGCCATACCCGTAAATATATTCCACTGCCTGCCTCGCTAACTCACGTAATTGGTGTGGTGGAGCCACAATATTAATATCCATAAATGACGAGCGATACTCCAATTTCGACCTTCCATGCGTTAGCCTAATATCATCAGAGACATGAATACTTCCTTGAATCCTCGGCTTCCTTCCCTTGTATAAGGTTATGAATAAGTCCGTGGGCCTATACTCATTGATCCACTCGAGCACCTTACTCCACATGAGCGAGGGATTAAGCACCATAATTTAATTATCCACCAGGTATTTATTAAGGTAACCATATTTTCAATCCCTCAAGAATCATATCCACCTTTCAGCAATAATCACCACAAATGTTTTTAACCCACGAAGTTAGGACATAATTGATGATGCAAGGACTTAAGTACTGACCCGGTGAGGAGGAACCCACGTGCTGAATTTAAACCGTTTAAATGCATGTGAACATTGCTACCCTAGATGATCGGTCCATTAACATAAAATTAATGACTTAAATACTATGGTAGATGTTATAGATATTAGGGAATAAAAACTATCTAACTAACACTACGTTACACAAGACCTAGGCGGCTGAGGAGGTCGTACGCGTTATACTCAGGGGTTAACTTAACGTAGGCCTTCTTCTCACCGGTCATTGTTATTAACGTGTTAACCTTCTCCACCTTAACATTATACGTTTTCTCAATGTAATCCCTAATCTCCTTCTTACTGGCGCTCCTCGGCACAACAATTGTTATCTTATTCTCCCTCTCAGCGAGCCTAAGGCTCTTCTCTGTAAGCACAAACCTCACGATCATGCCCCTCACCCCATGAACAAGCCCTTACGCAACTCCTCAATAGCGCCCAAGGTCCACACGGTTAACCTACCAGGGACACCGCCAGGTGCTAGATACAGGACGCTTAGGTTCCTTATGGGGACTGCATCAACGCCGGGCAGGTTCCTAGCAACCTTAATGATTGGTGCATCGGCTGATGACGTTACGATTAGCAGGCTCTTACCCTCCTTATACTTCCTACCCCTCATCTTACCCTTACCAGACCTAACCCTAACTCTCTCAGCAACCCTCTCCACATCATCCCATAGGCCCAACGTCATAAGCACCTTCTTTAAATCAGCCATAACACTAATCCTCTCAAAATCATCACCAACAATAAGTGGTATCTGAGGAACCTTATCAATGACGTGGCCCCTAGCAATAACTAGGTCCTTTATTGCCGTGGCAGCTATGGCTGACCTAATGGCCTTCCTACGCTCCCTCTTATTAATTCTCTCATGAAGGATCTTCTCAACCTTAGGTGGGTGAGCTCTCCTACCCTTAACTACGTTTGGCGCAAACCTGGCCGTGGGCCATAGGCTACCCTTAACCCTAGGAACCCTTGCTAAACCAAGCCCTATGCCGAAGCTTATAGCCGTAGTCCTCTTACCAGCCATTGGATCCGTGCCCTTTGGTTGAAGCCTAGCCGTAAATGCACTAATGTAGGCCCTCAGTATTAGGTCGGGCCTTATTGGCTCAAGGAATTGCTGCGGCAGTGAGATCTCGCTTACGGCATTGCCTTCTAGGTTAAGTACCTTAACTGTGGTCGGTACTACGTACTTCGGCTTTATCAATGGTGATAGGTCTAGGGATACCATGCTCATGCACCCTGCAACGGCTGTGTTGATAGCCAGACTATTTGAACCTTACCGGTTGGGTATGTCGGTGGCCTAGGCCTCACTGGGAACCTAAGCGTCACAAGTCTCTTAACGACACCAGGCACTGTACCCTCAAGGACTATGTACGGGCCTTAATAACGCCGTAGTGCGGGAAGCCCGAGCTCGGCGTGACCTCGGCACCGTTCATTCCTATCCTAAGTATTCTCTTGTTATACTCAGTCCTCTTATGAAGACCCATCTGGCCTGGTCTCGGCGTTGTGAAAGCTAGGGCTGGGTTCTGCGGGCCAATGGCTCCAATCCTCCTATAACCCTTCCTATGCTTATGCCACTTGGGCAGTATCTTCACGTTAAACCTCTTCACAACACCCTGCCAGCCCTTACCCTTAGTTACCGCCGCCACGTCCACGTACTGGCCCTCGCTAAACACGTCGTTAATGTTTATGTCCTTACCAAGTATTGAGTCTGCGAACTTAACTATCTGGTTCATGTCGTCAACGCCGCCTATTGGTATTTCAAGGATCTCGGGCGTCTTCTTACCAATGCCGCTAAGCCTTGGTTGCGTGGCTACTATTGCCCTGACCTCCGTAATCACGTCAATATTATCGAGGATCTTCTTCATCATTTCCTCCTTATTGAACTTCTCGGGTAGCACCGGTATCTTCCTCAGTACGTCCTTAGGCACATCGGCATCCAAACCTCACCTAGGCTAAGCTTTAGGTTCTTCCATGGATCGTATGTGTAAACCCTGAAGGCCAGTACCTTAATTGGCGGTGCATCCAATATGGTGACTGGCCTAACAACCTCCTTACCATAGAATGGGCTCGTGGGCCTATCATCAATGACCACCGCATGGGCCATGCCAGCCTTATACACTGCAAAGCCGAGGAGTATGGGCTTACCAGGGTGTGGGTCAGGCCAAACCCTGAACTTAGCCACTAGGGACTCGGCACGCTTCCTTGGGTAGTAGCCATGGATCCGCGCTTGGGCCTATGAATCTTTAAACCCATAGTTCAGCCCTACGTAGTCACAACCCTATTTAAAAATTATTAGTTCCCTGGGTATTAGGGCAAGGACTCACGTAGGTACCTAACCAGGTTAAGTATTGACAATACGGCTATCACCGCCTCCTCAGTCCTCACGGTCTCAACGCCCTGACCAGGTATGAAATTAATGAATGGGTACTTCCTCAATACCTCCTCCATGTCCTCGGCCTTAAGTATCTCATCAACGCCGTGGTAAGGAGAACCAAAGACCACAAGCACCCTATCCCTACTCATGGCGTTCCTCACGTAATCCATGGCATCCTTAATGCTCACGCCCTCCCTACCCGTTAAAATCACGTAATCATAAACACCAAACAGGTTGTTCAGATCCATGACCTCCGCCTCAAAGCCCCAGTAAATATTTAAGCGATCCCTTGGAATTGCGTGCGCCCTGTACGTATCATCCCTCGTGTTGGTACATCAATCTGAACAACAACCCTGGTACCCAGGGGCATTGGTCTCGGAACCTTTGCGTAGACCCCATCACCAATCTTAATTATTGAGAAGTAGCCATCCCACCTAACGACAACGCCCTCCCTATACTCACCCCTCTGCGGCTTGCCCTCAGGTGCGTGGTTAGGTGTCTTCAGTGGTGGTAATAAACCCGCGTACTTAAGGTCCTTATCTAGCTTGAATAGGTCCTTCCTTAGGTATGGCGGTGTGGCGAGGTACTGCAGGTTCTTCATTATGAATTCAGCCCTATCCCTCCCACCGGCCAGTTTATGCCTGTAAATGATTATTTTACTTACCTGGAAAATTGCGGCACCCCTACCCAGGTAACCGATCTTTCTAACGGCCTCCCTATCATCTGGTGACTCAGCAATGAAGTCGCTGGGTATTGCAATATCAATTATTGGTTTTAACCTTGGCACCCTCATTTTTAACTCACTATTTACTTAATGAATAACTAAATCAATTTACTTCTTACTACCTCCCTTAGCCTGCTTACCCTGCTGCTGTGATGAACCAGTTGTTTCTGTTAACGCCTTACCCAACCTCCTCTCCTCCTCCTCACTCGTCATGAATAGGCTAGTCCTTTGCCTACCTCCCACGAGGATTACAGGTATGGCATTGATTTATAAGCTTTTTCACGTCAGGACCTACTCCTTACCAAGTAGCCTCTTAAGCCCTGGGTAGATCTCAAACAACTGCTCCTGCAGCGCCAACGTGTAGTACTGTATCACGATCTCCACAACCAGTATAAGGCCAATACCACCGCCAAAGACACCCGCAATATCGCCTAGGGCTGCGATCACGCCGACTATCAAGCCACTAATTATCGTGAGCATCCTGATGTACCTATCAAGGAACTTGGCAATGACCCTGGGGCTAGGCCTAAAGCCGGGTATGTGCATGCCGCCCTGCACTATGTACTTGGCCTGATCCTCAGCGCTCAGTCCAGCCAGGTTGACCCAGACTATGGCGAATATTACGGATAATACTGCGTATATGACTATGTGAACCGCTATGTACGCGGCATCTATGTTCCTGGGCACCACCGTGAAGTAGTAAAGCAGTGAGTTGGGGCATGGGACTAGGCCCTGCGGCGTCATGTGAGCACAGGCTAGCCAGTTAAGGAGTGGGTTTGTGTCAGCCTTGTTATACGCACTCCATAGGAGTGTTAGGCCCTCGCCGATTAAGTACACGGTGTATGCCGTGAATATTATGGGTAGTACCGAGACGTACATCAACTTAAGAGGTACTGAGTACCTATAGCCCCTGTACTGCACGAGGGCCACGGGTATCGAGACCTCCATGAGTTCCAGGTAAAGCACTATGAGGGCTAGGGCTATCGTGGCTATTAAACCGGTCAGGCTCGGCATGTTAACCTGATACAATATACTCATTAAGTAGCCTAGCTTACCACCAATTGCGTAATAAATCGATGCAGCCAACGCTGGTATTGCACCATAGGGTATTACCGAGCCTGGTAGGGTGAATGGGGAGAAGGCCATTGAGAACATTTGCTTAACGATGGTTACCAGGATGAATAGCGATATTCCGCTACCTAATCCCCAGCCCTTAGATATCATATCATCCATTAAAATTATTATTATAGTAGCTATTAGCAATTGAATAACTATCAAGACACCGCCCAAGGCATTGACCGGGACCAACTGGCCACTGGTCACTAGGGCGATAGCCTCGAGCAATCCAAAGACTATTGCGAGGAACTTCAATAGTGCATTGAACTTTGCCTGGTCGTCAGGGTCCTCAAGGTCTACGTTTATCATGTCCGAGAAGACTAGGATCTCGAGTATTATGCCGGCCACTACGATGGGCGTTATACCGAGCTGAGCCAACGTGCCGAATGTTATGCCCAGTATTGCCGCAATTGCTGGTGACATGAAGAAGGATGGAGTCACAGGCTCAACCCATACAGTGGCGTTATCGACATTAGTAGGTAAACAGTCACTGCAAGGAATGTCCAGAAGAGTCTCGAGCCCATGCTCAGGGCTTCCCTGGGCTTAGGCACAGTGGGCATGTAACGTAGTATTGGCTCCACAACATCGATGAACCTACGCCCAGCATTAGCCATGCACTACCCCCCGCACTAACTCAACGGAGCCTCCAGCAGCCTGATCTTCTCCTCAGCCTTCCTCGAGACCCAAACAGCCCTAACAATCATGGGCCTACTGACCTTACCCCTACCAAGCAACTTGTTGAAGCCAATCTTTAGTAGGTCAACGACGTACTTACCATCAACCACCTGCACCAAGCCCCTACTAACCAACTCATCAAGTATTGAGTCAAGCTCACCAACATTAATCCCAAGTCTCACAGCAACTATGGTCTCAGGCTGCTTAAAGCCGTGCTTACCATAGAACGGGTATCCACTGGAGTCCTCTGCATACTTCATTACTAAGGACCACTTATGCTTATGAAGCCCAGACCTACCCCTACCACCACTTGAACCACTCTTTCTATGCTGACCAACCCTACCCCAACCATGCGTCCTCGAACCCCTGTACTTCCTCGACTTCCTCTCGAATCTCCTAACCATGACTACGATTGACTATTGAAACCCTTAATAAATTTTATGACCTTCCCTCCACCACGTGCGTGAGGAATAAAGAACACGTACTACGCGCACAGTACAAATCCAATGGAAATAATTATTGACTATATATATTATTAAATCATCCTGAGAATCAACTCATTAATGGCAATACCCCTATAACCCAGGTCACCACCCTCATTAAACCCCTTCTTAACACTCCTAAGACCACCCGACGGTGGGTGAAGCCTGAAGAAGGCTTAAGCCCTGGTATGCAAAGCACCTTATTACCTGACCTCGGCCACGGCTTATCCTCAGGACATGCCAACCTATCAACCTCACCCACTATGTACGCCAGTGCGAATTCATCAATGCTCGACCAGCCATACTTCCTAACCCACTCATCGGTCAGGGGCTTATCGCCAATTAGCCTACCCCTCCTCCTCAACAGCTCGGCTAGGGTATCAGCATCTATCTCACCCCAAGTTACCCAGTCCTTGATGAGCCTAAGCATACCCACGTATGATGGCCTCTCATCAATGACGATGCATGTGTACCTCCTCCTCAACCTAAGCAGGTCCAGTGCCTTCTCAACGTCTGGCGGCGTATCCGCCAAGCCCTTAAGCCTAATCACCGCTATCCGCGTGTAGGGCGTCTCCTTAACGACCTGCGAACCCTCCTGAACCTGAACAGTCATAGTCAGTGCCCAATAAACCAATGATTTATTAAGCTTTAGCCTCCACGGCACTAGATGGAGAAGGCGTAGGTCTTCCTCAGGGCATCGTAGGTTGCCTTGACCAGGTTATGCGTAGTCCTCGTCTCACCCCACGTATACGACCAGACATCCCTAATGCCGGCGAGCCTAAGGACGACCTTGGCGGCATCAGCAGCCACAAGCCCAACACCCTTGGGTGCCGGTATTAAGACAACCCTAACACTACCGCTCTTACCAACGACCTTAAATGGCACGCTGTGTGGTTCATCACATGAGCAGTGCCATGAGCCGCAACCCCTCCTTACGGGTATTATGTTCAGCTTCGCCTCCCTAATGGCCTTCTCAATGGCTTGATTAACCTGCCTACCCTTACCCATGCCAATACCCACGTAGCCATCCTCATTACCAATAACCACAGCCACCTGGAACTGACTAACCTCACCAGCGTCGGTCTGCCTCTGCACAATGTTTATGCTAACCACCTCATGCTTAAGGTTCGGCAGGAAGAAGTCAATGATCTCAGGCTCCTTAATGGGCAGGTTAAGCCTGAATAGGTCGTCAATGGACTTCACCTTACCCTCCCTAACCAACTTACCAACCCACGTCCTAGGCTGCCAAGCCTCAGCAGCAGACTCAGTACTCATCGACCAAGGCATAACTAAACCATTTAAAAACATTTACACCACGCATCAGTCGATAGGTAGTCCACGGTAGCCCCTTATTAGGCTAGGTGAGGATTGCTAATAGATGGCGCTGGATAGGTTAGTAGCCGAGGTAATACTGTTAATAGGCTCCATGTACCTAGGCTACGCATTATTCACGGTAATCAGCCACATGGGACTCGCTATCTCACTAATGAACTCCATAAACCAGATGGCGGGCACCAGCATTTACATACCAGACGCCGTGGTGGTAAACAACGGAACAACAAACCAACTATACATGGTCATCTACAATAATGGACACACGGCAATAAACCTAGGCAGGATATACCTAACCTGCCAGGGAAACACCCTGGAAATAAACATGAACAACACCCACCTAGCCCCCGGAAACTACATACTAATAACCAGGCAAGTACCTGCCCAACAATGCATCGTCAACACGGTATTCTGCATCGCAAACACCACAATATGCATGGTCTATAAAACAAACACCACGCAGTACGTCATCTCATGAACTTAATTAACCATTAGTGACTTAAATATCAACCTGAGATTAAACTACTGATGTATTACGAGAATAATACAAGAAAAATAAACAGACAAAAAAGAGGAGACCTAAGTGGACCAATATACACAATACTTATGATAGTCTTCGTAATAGTGGCAGCCATCATGCTCTACAACTACTTCCAATCAAGAACCTCAGTACTAACAACACAGGCACAAATAAGCATTGTCAACCCACAACTGGCTGGTGACGTATACTCAATAACCATTGAGAACATAGGAACAACACCAGTAACCATAACATCAATAGCACTATATCCGCAAAACGCGCAAACACCCATAGTAAAACAAACATTAAGCAACCCAATAACGCTAAACCCAGGTCAATCAACGAGCATTATCGGAACAACATCAACGCCATTCATAACCGGGGATAAGTACATAGTGGTTGTCGAGGGCTATACAAACGGCGGTCAGGAAGTGGCGGCAGAAAGTATAGCGATTTCTCAATAATTAATGATTACTTGAATTAAAAATCGTCAAAATCACGTTAGTGGCTTATATCTTCAATTGAGATGCATTAATTGATGAGCAATTACATGGTTAGTGTTGACATAGATGGTTTCACCTTTAAAGTATCAGTATCAATAATCGCAAAGGAGGGCACGTACTATTACATTGTTAAGGAGCCTAAATGCGACACACAGTGCATGGACCTAAGGAGTAAGGTCATTGATTTCATGAGGCAGCGAAACGTCTCAATATTCGATGCAATAGGTGAAGTATTGAATGACCTAAGCAATAAGCAGTTAATGGAGTCAGTGATTTACTACCTACTAAGGGACTTAAGGAGTTACGGGCCAATAACCGTGCCCCTATTCGACCCCAACATCGAGGAGGTCGAACTCAATAATTGGTCATACCCAATAACCGTCGTCCACAGGGACTTCCCAGGAATTAGGTTAGTGACGAATATTAGGTTTAACTCCGAGGTTGAGGCCAGGGACTTCATAATGGGTATTAGCAGGAAGGGCTTGCCCAGGTCCGTCTCGTTAATGAAACCATACCTAGAGACAATACTACCAGAGGGTCATAGATTCACTGGAACGATTGGTGAAATAACGATAGGTCCAACCTTCAGCATTAGGAAATTCCCACCACAACCATTAACTCTCGAGGAGTTAGTACTAAGGGGTACACTAAAGCCAAGCGCCGCTGCCTACCTATGGCTTATTGCTGAACTTAAGGGCTTCATAATGATTAGTGGACCTATGAGCAGTGGAAAGACAACACTACTAAGCGCATTGGCTGGTAAACTACCCACTTACTCGAAGATCGTGACCATAGAGGACACGCCAGAGATACGCCTACCACACCCACACTGGGTTAGAATGTTCACTAGGGAGAACGAGGATGAAAAATCTAGGATAAGCATGTTCGACCTCGTTAAGCTAGCCGTGAGGTATAGGCCTGACTACATAATAGTTGGCGAGGTTAGGGGTGAGGAGGTCCATGCATTATTCCAAGCCTCAGCACTGGGCCACGGCATGTTAACCACATTCCACGCATCAACACCGGAGGAATTACTAATAAGGTTAACAAACCCACCATTAAACGTAAACTACGGCAATCTACAATTACTATCAAGTGTCGTATTTATGACCATTAGGAATGGTAAGCGAGTAATCAATGACATAGTCGAGCCGGTAATAAACAATGGCTCAATAGAGTTCCGAAGCGTCCTAACAAATTCAGGAGATGTTGACCTGAAGAAAAGCATCAAATTAAGAGCATTTGAGAAGGCATACGGAATAGACATTAATGAAGAATTAACTAAAAGGGAACAGCTACTTAGAAACAGTAGTAATACTGATTATGAAATTGAGGAACTAACCATAAGCAAGTAATAATCATAACAGGACATTAAGGCGGGACCCAACCCCACGTATTGGCCTACACGATAGGCCAGGGTTTCCACCGGCCCATTCTCCAACCGGCAGCCCCCTGAACGCGCCCACCCCGACTTAGGGCCGCTCCCTCCCGGGCCTAACCCGGTTCGCCGGGTTCCGCAGCCGGTCAACCCTACGGTTGGCCGGTTACGGCGTGGACGCCCCAGGGGACCGGTTATCATCGAGGTACCGGTGGTCCCTGACCTACCGTATAGGCCAATACGTGGGTTTCGGCCTCCGAACCCATCGGCCTGGGTTTCGCCCAGGGGAGGGTTGGGTTAGACCCTCCAGGCCTGGTCCCTATTCTTGCCTTGTTTATGGGAAAATAAATCTTTTCCATTGAATGTGGGCGGTAAGTTTATTTTGCTGTTTTCGATAGTTGGTTGATGGGTGGTTCTGTCGTTGAGGAGTTCGTTAAAGGGTTGATTGGTGGCGTTGGTGATAGTGTTGCTAAGGAGGTTATTAGGATCGGTTATGCCGTTGCTTCCTTCGTTATTTACGGCGTGGCATCGCTCATGAGGGAGGGTAGGGGTTCTAGGCTTTCCCTGGTTATTTCTCTATCGAGGATTTTCAATGCTAATTTTATGAGGGATGTTTTTGAGGTTCTCTTTGCTTCTCAGGGTGATGGTGATGACGTGATTGATGCTGCGGGTATTGTCTCTGAGACTTACATGATTAAGTTGATCTACGGTAATGAGGAGAGGAGGGCTAGGCCTGGTTTCCTGAGGCCTGTTAAGGTTGATCATAGTGTGTATGTGGCTGTTTATAATGATGTGAGGAGTTATATCGATGATTTTGAGGGTAGGAATAACATTGCCTTTGGGCTTATTGGTAATGTAATGGCCATTTTACTATCCACCATTGTAATAATGTTGATCATTGGCATGTGCCAGGGCGTGAGGAGTGAGGGTTACCCTGATGGTATTAGGGACTTCCTTGATTATGCGCTCACGCAGAGTACGCATATGGCGTTGTCCGAGTTGCTTAGTCATGGTTAGGAATTTAACTGGGTATTAACTGGGTAGTGCGTGGTCGATGGGGTTATTGAGGCTAGGGATTACGTGGCTCAATTAATTAGTAAGGGTTGGTTTAGGCATGCGGTTGGTGAGCGTGGTGTTAGGTACATAGTTGAGTTATTGAGGTTTGTGGACCTTAATTACAGGGAGTGCTCCGTGAATCTCGACCTTAACTTCTTAATGAATCTATTGGATGATTACTACAATATGGAGAGTAGGATTAGGTACTTCATTAGGGAGATAATGAGGGTTCAGGGTTATGATTCCGTAGCCAGGCAATTAATTAATGCTACCCAGTACTACCGCCTGACCTTAGGGAGTTCCTGGACAACATCGCTAAGTCACTGCCCTCAGACGCCGCACCTGGGGCCCTGATTGAGCAGGCAGTTAATGAGTTGTTGAAGGGTCTGGAGGATTTTAGGGAGAGGCTGATTTCAATAGTTAATGTTGCCAAGTCCCAATGCCCTAAAGCTTATAACCAAACCTCCTAACCAACTCCCTACGCTCCTTAATATCGGCATCACCCTCAATACCAAGTGGTGAGTGACCATCGACAACACCAACAACACCCCTCCTCTCAGGCGCTATCTCGGCAATAATCACGGAGAGAGGATTTGCTGTGGCGGCGTATATATTGACGACCTCGACTACGTGCTTCAGGGCGTTCAATACATTTATTGGCCATGCATTCCTCAGGTAAATCACGAAGGTGTGCCCGGCGGCTATTCTCCTACAGAGTTCTATGGCTAGTTTTCTCAACTCCTCGTCAGTCCCCTCATGCCTAATCAACCTCTTGCCAGACGCCTCGCAAAAGGCTAGTCCAAACTTTATGTTTGGTACTGAGTTCACTAGGGCTTCGTAAATGTCCTCTAGTGTCTTTATGAAGTGGCTGTGGCCTATTATTACGTTTGTGCCCTCTGGGATTGGTACGTCTATTACCTCGAACTTAATGCCCTGGGACATTATGATTAATCACTGTGACATGCTTTAAGCATTACCGCCATGTAGCCTATTGATTATGTAGCCCAGGGTCTCGAACATCTTACCCGGCGTGTATCCCTTCCTGGTCCTCTTTAAACGTACCCTGTTCTCGCCGTACACGATCCTCACGCTCTTCTTGGATATGCTTATTGTCACAGTCTTCATTAAGTCCACGTATGGTTCATAAACGAACCTCTCGCCACTATACGTGTACCTGCCAAGGAATGTGTAGTAAGTGGTGTTTGTTATCTTGATTATCTTGCTAATAATGGGTGAGAAGGCGAATAGCAGCTTCTCATATTGCTCGTCCTCGAGCTTTTCGTAGTTATGTTCATTGATTATTGCCGATAGGATTACACCATTTATTGCCTGGGATATGAATAGGCCATTAGGCCAGTAATACTCAGTGCCCTAATGCCGTGACCCCTCGTGAAGGACATTAAGCCCGTGAGTACAGCCATGTTATTTAGCCTCTAGTGGTGTTCCATCCGCTGGGCATTTATAGAATGTCTTCTTTGCGCATGTTGGGCAGTATAGGGCGTGGCACTTTGGGCATACGTAATAATCATCGTACTTAAACAACTTCTTGCCGCACCTCCAGCACCTGCCAATCACTAGTCCTTGGTACGTACACAACTACGCATGGTTTCAGGCTATTTTAAAGTCTTACGCCAGCACGGGTATTTCCACGGCCATGAGCATTAGCGCAAGCGTTAGCGGTATTGGCGCCACGTACTTAATCGTTGGGTTTATACTCAGGTTGTTTAGTAATGAGGAGAGTAACGTTACTGATAGGCTTATTATGTATGCCGTGAGTAGTAGGGGCGTTAGTACGGCGTTGATGCTTGGTATTGATAGACCAATTATTGTGTATGGCGCGTTTTTGAGGATTGAGGCTATTGTTGAGACTACAAACCTACTCACGTACGTGATTCCAGCAAATATCGCAGGCAATGAGTAGTTAAGTATTTGTAATGACCTTGAACCGTAATTAATACTCATGATTATCGACTTTAACTCTAGGAATACCCCAACAAGCCTATCAAGTGCCTTTGATGGGGAACCGAGATTTGGCATTTCCCTTAAAATGCCCATTGCGAATTTTATTAGCCATGGACCATCAACCTCAGCATTACTGATTTGACTTATCCTCCTTAGGTAAGTGATTAATGGGCGTGGGTATGGGTTATCAAGGACCCTCTCGAACACTGCACCTATGCTCACACCCGCCTTAACTATCTCCGAGATGTCACGCATTAGGTCTGGTAATGCCATCACCGAGTCCTTCATATCATTCACCCTACGCGTTACTAAGACTGAGAATAGTAGGGTGGTAGCATTAATGATATTATTCCCCTGATTCCGAAATACATAATTGAGAAGGCAGTAATTAATACTGAAGCACTCAATACTGCGTATATGTTCTTGTCATGCCTTAAATCCATGCGGATTATGTATGGTATTGACTGGTAAACCCTCACTATCATTGCTGGTAGTAATAGTGCCACGGCGGGCATTATGTATAGTATTGCATAGTTCATGCCGAGTACCGTCGTTATTATCACAAAGAGTATGAGTATGGTTAATGAGGATACGATTGCCACGACCACGTCTATTATCTGCCTTGATAATGAGGATAACTTATTACTTAATGTTGATAGGTAAATACCCTCAACACTCCTTACATAATTACTCAAGTCACCGCTATAACCCCATACGGATACGTACCCGTTTATGAACCTTTGAAACTCAATACTTGGGTGATACTTAGCCCTTAACTGCATGGCCCTCGTTATTGAGTTCGTGGTTAACGAATACCTCTTAATTAATGACCACTCCCTACTCATCCACTTAAGCCCGACCTTACCACTAACCTCAAATGCGTGGGTTATGTCCCCGCCAACATCATGTATTATATCGAGTAGGACCACGAAGAATGGCAACTCCCACTCCACATTCTCCTTAACCGAGTCCACTGAGTATATTGCCCAAATCACCATAAGTAAAACAGGCAATGCAGGCATTGGTGTTAAGGCTAATGATAGTATTAATGACTTAGTGATTAAGTACACAATAAGAGGTATTGGTATTAATGAGTATGTCAAGACCTCAACTATTGATGATATTTTATAAACATCCCATGAATAGCCACCAATAAGTGCTTCCCTGCCTAGGTAATCCCTTAATACTCGCCCCAGCGTCTTCACATAATTTACTTCTCAATACGATTAATAAGGCACTACGTGATTAATCCCTTAATTGCATTAGTTAATAATTGATTGATATTGATGACTGAGTACTTCGTGGGTATTGTGTTAGAACATGTTATCGAGGAGACACCCACCTCAAACATCTTTGAATCCGCCATATTGAGCAATAGGCAGTGCGTCGCTATTGCGTGGACCCTCACTGCGCCTAGAGCCTTGAGTATTTTCGTGGCTTCCATTATCGTGCCCCCAGTCGCTATTATGTCATCTATTATGAATACCTCCTTACCTGCAACATCAAGTTCCTTAGGCTTCATCGTAATCTCACCCGTGACCCTGTCACGGAACTTCTCAAGATAGCTAAATGAAGCCCCTAAGTACTCACTAACCTTCCTAACCCTCCATAGTGACCCAATGTCAGGGCTCAGTAGTACTAGTTTTTCAACTCCCCTAAGCCTATTCGCATATAATTCGAATGGTTCAACATTAACGCACTGAGTATTGGCTATCCTAAAGGCCTCGGGCTTGTGGACGTCCACGGTGATTATCGATGAGGCACCAAGCGATGATAATAATGACAGCATTATTTGAAGACTCACAGGCTCACCATCCCTAAACCTCCTATCCTGCCTTGAATACGGTAGGTAGGGGAGAACCACGTGGATTCGCTTAACCCCTAAGTCACGGGCTGCGTGAATCGCCAGCATTACCTGGATAAGCCTTGTGTTCTGTTCTGGATAGGCCCTCTGAATGAGTATTAAGCCGTCATATGTAGATAAATCAATGGGATACCTAATGTATGACTCACCGTCTGGGAATTGCTTCGTCTCGAGAACCACGTGGGTTAGCCCCAATGCATTAGCAATGTCATTGCCCACATCCGAAGACCAGGGAAATGACGCAACTAGATACTTCGCCACGATTAATTAACCAAACCTTGCCTTTTTAGAATTTATCTTCAGGGATCATCAGGAGGCTGAACCTCATAGAGTCTCCTACCCCTCGACGTTTTAGGTGCCAACCAATCAATGAATCTCCTTGGATCGTTAGTCTCTACGATAAATGTTATGGGACCCAGTGGGCTTTCATTTTCCTCGGTCACAAACGTGAGAACACCCGCGTACGCGGCCTGTTTGTGTAGGTGGAATACTACCCTATTACCATCAATACCCCTCATTAGTATGGAACGTGCGCTATCCTCAATTCCCTGCTCCTTAATCAGGTTGTGCACCTTAATTAATGATTTAAAGCCATTACCCAGGGCAACTATGTACTTCTTGCCCTCACTCCCCTCAATCCTTATCTCATCATAAATAAACACGTTGCTCAACGCCCTCCTGACCTTATCCTCATCCTCCGTGGGCCTGACCTCAACCCAAACCTCAGCCTTCACGTAGTGACTAAGTACTACGGTGTTTTAAGGGTTTGGCTTCGTGCACATTAATCTTTAAATATTCAACTAGAGTTTGGGTCTCCGTATGAAGACGCTGTTTTTCGAGGTACTCAATACATTGGTTAAGCTGACGCATTTTGAGACTGAGAGCGCCAGGCTGATCAAGGATGAACTGAACATAAAGGCACCACTCGAGGAGTTGACTAATCAATTCAAGAAGGAGTGGGAGGATAGGTACAACATGTTGATTAGTAAGGGTGTCTATAGGTCGTTGAGACAGTTGGCGAGGGAGACGATGATATCACTATTGAAGAAGTACTCACTAAGCCTAAGCCCCGCTGAGCTTGATTACTTCGGCAATGCATTATCGTCGCTCGTGGTCGAGACCTCGGAACTCTACCCAGACGTGGTTAATGCCATAAACTCACTGGCTCAGATGAATGTGCCCATGTACATACTCACGAACTTGGATAATGACGTGGCAAAGAAGATACTACTGAAGAATAACCTATTGAGGTACTTCAAGGGTGTCGTCAGCTCTGACCTGACTAAGGTTGGTAAACCAGCCGTTAAGATATTCCAAGCCGCCCTAAACAGGGCTGGTGTCTCGCCAAGTGACGCCTTAATTGTTAGTGGATTGATTGAGGATGTTATTGGCGCTAAGTTTCTCGACTTAAAGGTGATATTTGTGAGGAGGATGAATGCGCAATTGCCCGTTAAGCCATTCTATGAGATAGACTCGCTAGCACAATTGCCAGAAATAATAAGTAAATTCACCTAGTTTAATGGCCACCCTTAGCCTGACAGTCTCGTGCCTCCTCTTCTCAGCCCTCTCTCTAGCCTTCTTCTTCCACTTATGCACGTGCGTCTCCCTCAATTTAACGCTCATTAAACCCCTCATCCTACGACCGGCTGGCGTCAATGCCCTGAAGACCCTACCCCTCTTACGCTTGATCTTAATAGCCTTGGGCAGTGCGGGCTCGGGCGGTAATGCCTCACCCTTAATGATCTTACTCAACCAATCCCTAAGTCTCTGCACGTTAACGTCCCAGACAGTATCCCTATTGGTATCAACCCTAATACCCAATAGCCTAGCCTCATCAACCGTCAAACCAACAGCCCTAACCTCACCAATTGAGTAACCCCTACCAACCCTCCACTCACTACCCAAAACACCACCACTACTAATCAGCCTTGGTCTCTTAACGAGCGGTTCCGGCGGTGGTAGTACTGGTGGTTGCGTTGCTTGCGACATCCCATGCACGTAATCAACACCCCCTTTATAAGCATTAATACCTCCCATGGCATCGCCGGAGAGAATGCTTAATTAGTGCAGGGTCTCTAGGTCTAAGCCAATGTATAGGCTATTCACGTACATGGCCTTGATTCGATATGTGGAGTTCATATTGATAGTACTTGACTTTGCCTACCTAGGAGTGCTTAACCCCCTGAATAAATTCTTAATAGCTATATTAATGACGGCAATAGTTTATTCACTACTTGCCGTGTCGAGCTACTCCTTCGTCATGAGCATGTGGGTAACATTAATACTTGTATTGGCAATAGCAGGTGCGGATGCGGCATTACTTATCCTAGCCATAGTTACCCCCTCAGTACCAACCATTGGGTTATACACTGTATGCTTCATAAATATAATCCTCGATGTATTAGTAATTGTCATGGTTATTGAATTAGTAAGGAGATAGCACGACAGTACCTCTAACTGGGTAATCGCCAAGACGACCAACTATAACTGCCTCAATCAATATTTTTATCTCGGAGTTGCTAATGACATTGCCCTTATTAATGACCTTAATTGCATTTCCATGAACCTCAACATCGATATTATCGCTCAATGGCTTAACATTGACGATCCTAATATGAACTAATGATGGATATATCGGCAGTGTTAATTCCCGGAAGGCGGAAACCCTAATCTTCTTCTTGAGTATCCTCGATATCGTAGCAATAACCCTATAATCATTAACTAATGCCGTAAACATGGAAAATCCAATGATGAGTATTACTATTGATATTACCAGGTCAATAATCTCAAAGGCCATACTCCCTCACCGCATCCCTTATCCTACTCACGGAATCCCTAACGGTCTCTGGAACAACCTTGACATTGTAAAAGAGGGTCATGAAGCTAACGTCGCCATTCCACCGAGGAACCACCTGAATATACATGTGCGGGGTCAGCGATATCCCCACGTTGAAGCCATGTGGATTGTAAACCTTCCCTAAAATATTGATGATTTTCTTTGTCATGTCCATAAGTTCGATGAGCAATGGCGTGCTTATTTCATTAATTGATTGGTGCTTTATTGGTGCTATTATTAAATGCCCGTTATTAAATGGGTGTGGATTGTGAAGTACTATTATTTTTTTCGTTTTTCATTATTATCAATTCCTCATTACTCATTAATTTACAGATTTCACAATCCACTTGGGTCCCAGGAGGATTAGGAAAATGTTGATTTTTAAGGTTTTTAACTCACTTTACCGGTATTTTGATGTTCAGTTCTCTCGCTAACTCCTTATACCTATTCCTCACGGTGACCTCAGTGACCTGGGCAGCCATGGCAACCTCCTTCTGTGTCCTTACCTCGCCCTTAAGGAGCGACGCAATATATACTGCAGCCGCAGCAAGACCAGCTGGATCCTTACCTGCGGTTAAGCCCTTCTTCTTAGCTTGCTCAAGAATGTTTAATGCCTCCCTCAGTATTTCACCGCTAAGTTTCAATTGCTCAACAATCCTAGGCACGTAAAGCTTGGGATCACTAAGCGGTAACTTAACGCCCAACTCCCTGGCAATGAGCCTGAAGCACCTCGCAACCTCCTTCCTACTAGCCCTAGTGTATTGACTGATCTCGTCAAGGCTCCTTGGCATACCAATCTTCCTACAGGCCATGTGTAGGCAGGCGGCTACAATGGCCTCAACACTCCTGCCTCTGACTAAGCCCTTGGTCAATACCTGTTCGTAAATCCCCATGGCCTCATCAACGCACGCCTTTGGAATACCCAGCTGTGATGATATCCTGCTTAACTCATTCATTGCCTGTATTATGTTACGCTCATAACTCGTCTGAACCCTAACCCTCTGCTGCCACTTCCTATACTTCAGGATCTCGAGCTTCCTCTTAATATCAAGCTCCTTACCACTGGCATCCTTGGTCGCCCAATCAATAGTCGTGGTCAAAGCCTCACTGGTCAACCTATTAAGCGGACCACCAGCTCTGGCCCTAGCTCCTTCTCCTCGGCAGTGAAGGCCCTCCACTCAGGTCTAAGGTCAATAACGTGCTCAAGAACCACAGAGCCACACTTAGCACATATTACCTGACCATTCTCGTAATCAAATATGAATGTGGTTGAGCCACAGTATGGGCATACCAGTTTTTCCTCGCCTTCGGACTTGAATTCTATAATCTTACCTGATACCTTCAACTTACTTAATAGATTAGATCCACCTGCTGGTCCTTCCTTTCCTGTGTGGGGTTAGACATAAATATCCCTTATTAAAGCTTTTCGCTTGTTGTTTAATTATTTATAAACCTTTCTCTTCATAAAAATTATTTAGAGCCCTCACGAAGCAGCTTCCTAATTCTTGCTAATAAACCATAAACCTGTAATTCACCGCTTGATCCCCTGAGTAACCTATAATGATGCTCACTAACAATGTAGACCGCCTTAGGCTTTAACTCCTCGGGAACCTTCAATTGCGAAGTGGCTGAGATAACCTCCCTATGGATTATTTTAATTATGTCAAGGGGATCGGCACCCTCATCCCTTATCAATGACATCACCTCCTTAACGGCCTTACCAAAATCGCCAATTACGGCTTCCGTAACTATCGCCCTAACCCTAGCTGGGCTAACCTTACCCAAAGCCCTATAGACCGCCTCCTCATCAACAACACCGCCCAATGATGATGCCGCCTGTAGCGTATTAATTGCCTTCCTCATGTCTCCCTGCTCACGTCCCAAATTGCCTCCAGGGCCTCGTCGGTTACCTTAACACCCTCCTTTGAAGCAATCTCCTTAAGTCTATTATTCACGGCATCTTTAGGAAGGGGAGAAAACCTAAATAGGGAGCACCTTGACTGTATTGGCTCGATTATTCCGGATGGGTAATTAGCAAGCAATATGAACCTAACAGATGTGGTATACATCTCCATTATCCTCCTCAGGGCCTGCTGAGCATCGGGTGTCATGTTATCAGCCTCATCAAGAATTATCAATCTAAAGGGCGCCTTGACCGTAGGCATCGTCTTCGCAAACTCCTTAACCTTCTCCCTAATCATCGCGATACCCCTCTCGTCACTTGCATTAAGTTCTAGCGTATTCTCACGCCATGCATCACCGTAAAGCTCGTGGGCAATGGCAAGGGCCATCGTGGTCTTACCAGTGCCCGGAGGCCCAAAGAATAGTAGGTGCGGTATATTCCCGTTGGCCAGCATTTCCTTTACCCTGGCCTTAACATGATCCTGATCAATGATATCATCAATCCTCGCGGGACGGTACTTCTCAACCCACAGTACTTCCTCGGATGACATGCACTACCCTTTTGTATTCATATCCTTAAATAAATTCTTTTGCAGTCTCCGAAGCCACGTACTTATTATCCTTCAGTAATACGTACCCTAACCTATTTAGTATTGTTAATAATTCGTACTCCTTATCGCTCAACTTGTCAATATCATTAACTGATATTGGTAGCTTACTAAGCAGCTTTCTAATGACCTCCTTTGTCGTAACCACCTCCCTATTGGCCGTCTCATCCCTCAGTAACACGACCTTACTCTCATCTATCAATCTCTTAAGGAGTCTCCTGGCCATCACGTCCCTCGTATCGAGGAATAAATTATTATCTATCGCCTTAAGCAAGCCACCACCTAATTGCTGAGACCTTGATTGCTGCCGTAATTGCGGAGCCTCCTGGCCGCGTAGTTCCCTCAACTCCTCCTTAATCAAGTCAAGCTCTCCCTCTATCGTCTCAAGACGCTCAAGAACCTCCCTAAGAAGCTTAATGCATTCATTGAGTTGTGAACTCATTACTTAGTACTGCATAAGGCTAGTTAATAAGGGGTTCATTGTCATAATGATGAGTGAATCTCCACAATATCACCATCATTAAGAACGTAGTTAATACCAACCCTCTTAACGCCCGACGGTACTTATCAATCCTCCAAACCCTGGCGTACCTAAACCCCTCATAAAACCTACTATGGATCCTCCTGGCCAGGTCACCCACAGTCGAGCCCCTCCTAAGCACGAAGGGCTTTGGTGAGTATGTATCGGCATCTGGCTCCTTTGTGTAAACCCTTATTAAGTCCATGACCTTTAGTAAGGATTCACCAAGCATCCTGGAATCAATGGTGCAATCCTTAAGTGATGCCGTTAATACCATCACTTCACTACCCAACTTTGCGGCGATGCTCCTTACATAATCGCTATCGGTTAGGTCGATCTTATTTATTAAAACGAGGGAGGGCTTGTACACTATGTCCTTGAATATTGATTCCTCAACATCATCCAACGTGGCCTCCCCATTAATCATGACCAACGCATTGTTTATGCCATAGCTCACCAACAGCTTCTTAACGTCCTCAGCCGTACCATTAACCAACTTGCCAACGACCTGAATACCACCCGTAGGCCTCCTCTCAATCGTTACAAAACCCCTCGGCTTAACTATGTATATTCCATTCTCCCTAAGCATGCTCTTCAGGGCATTGTATTGAGCCTCAACATCACTGCTCGCATCGAGGATTACTATTGCACTATCCGCATTCCTAATCATGGACAGTGCCATGGAGTTCACGTCTGAGTCTACGTCATAGATGTTTATTGATGGCAGCTTCACCAGTTGGAAGTAGACGTTGCCGTAAATGAACATGCCAGGTATTGGCTCCATGGATGAGAATGGTATATCGTCAGGCTCAACCTTAACGTTAGTCAAGCACCTCAAAAGGCTTGATTTACCGGATGATGGTGGTCCAATAACAACGACTTGCGCATCACCCTCCTTCTCAACGTATATATTAATACCGCCAGACCTTAGCGACCTCTCCTTAACCCTCCTCTCCTCAATCTCCCTCCTCAACTGAGCCATCCTCCTCCTAGCCCAGTGAACCAGGTTCTCCGTACCCTTATGCTTAGGTACAGTGCTGAGGAATTCTTCAAGTGCCTTCAGCTTTTCCTCGGGTGTCTTGGCCTCCATTACCTTCAACCACTTAGCCTTGGCCTCGGGTGGCAGGTTCGCGGGCATTACTAAAGTTAATAATAATTATTACGGACTTAAATAATTTTACGAACACGAACTAGACATCCTCAACTCCCTTATCAGTAATCCTAAACATGGCGCTAGCCTTAAACGGTAGCTAGGCGAGTCGAGGACCTCCATGACCTTAATATCCTCCTTAGACTTCCTCAGGAAGAGCCTATGCGTGACCGCGTGAGCCAGGACGTTACCGCCGGCTGGCCTCTTAACCTCGATATAACCCATTGGTACATCAAGGACTTGGTTTGTGAGGACTACGTAAACGTTATAGACCTTGGCAATCCTCATCAACCAATCAAGTATGTAATTAAGCCTCTGCTGCCTCTCGGCGAGTCTTTCCCTACCCTTAAATTCAGCCCTGTAAAGGGCTATTATCGAGTCAACCACGATGAGCTTCGCATTGGCTTGTTCCACGAGCTTAACAACATCGAACTTAATCCTATCCTCAAGATCTGCGGCATTGATCACCTTGATAACGTATATATTATCTAGAGTCTCATTGGGGTCGAGGTCAAACCTTTGGGCGATATTGACTATCCTATTTGGTGAGAAGGCCTCCTCAGTGTCCAGGTAAACCGCGGCACCGCCAACACCGCCCTTATCCTGACTCAGTTGAACCGTTACTGATAATTGATGGCATAGTTGGGTCTTACCCGTGCCGAACTCACCGGCGAATTCATAAATGGCCTTGGGCTCTAAGCCACCCTGTAGTAGCTCATCGATTGCCCTAACGTTTGTTTTCAGCCTTACAATGCCCTCAAAGTTCTTGCTAGATCCGTCGCCCTCGAAACCCTATTACTACCGAAGACAATGTCTCTCGCGGACCTCAGTATCTTCTCAACCCTATCTGGAGTCATGTCTGTTAACTCAATGAGCTCTTCAGGATTAAAGAGTGCCAAGTGCTTAACACTGAGTATTCCCTTAGACTTAAGTAACTGCGCCGTCTTTGGTCCAATACCCTCTAGATCCTCTAAATCAATGTTCTCCTGGGGCATTCCTTCTCAATCCATGATTTCGCCACTCAACAATAAATAGGTATTTGTTAAGAATTATAAGGGTGAGACCTTTAGAAGAGTCACGTGACTAGCTTTGCCGATGTAATTGGTGATTTATTCCTGATAGTATTCCCGATAACAATGATTATTGGGTATGTATTTAGGAGTAGAGTTAGGAGACTCAGTATCGGTAATTACCTACAGTACGTGGTCATGACGTTAATATACACAATGGCCCTTTGGGCAGGCAATATAGTGGCGAGTAATTATGTTCTCTACATAATACTCTACTCGGTGGTGTATGCCATAATCTCCATAGTGATGAGTCTGGTCTTCACATTGCCGATAAGTCTTGCCGTAAATACGAGGCGATTCCAAGAGACATACCTGGGCAATAGTCATGGTGTTAATACGAGACTACCATTAATATTGCTAGCAATTCTGGTGATTGGTTGGCTATTGGGCTATTACGTTAGATTTAAACCCATTATTAACTACCTTGATTACTTAATCACGCTTGAGCTACTCGTGCTAATTCTAGTGATTGGTCTTGACATTGGTTCATCAATAAACATGTCATTAATCGCACAGGGATACCTCGGTATTGTGATTGCGGCCACGTCATTACTGGGTAGCTCTATTGGAGGCTTGATACTGCACTACCTAACCAATATACCGTTGGCCGTATCCCTGGGAGTATCAATGGGGATGGGGTGGTACTCATTGGCAGGGCCTCTCCTCAGTGTTAGGTTTGGGCCTGCCATGGGTACCCTGGCCTTCCTGGCTAATTTCCTTAGGGAGCAGTTAACGTACTTGTTAGTCCCTTCAATAGTGATTGCGGGCTTTAGGGACATCTCCCTAGTATCTATTGGTGGTGCGACGTCAATGGACGATACATTGCCAATTTATAGGTTGTACATGGGCGAGGCAGGGGGTTTCATAGCGTTTGTCAGTGGTTTCGTAATAACAATGGCACTCCCTGAGCTACTGCCTTACGTGATCACGATTAGGTAGTGCTAAACCCCCTCATCAATATTTATGAGGTCCCTAATCATGCTCATCTCCTCCTCCGTAACCCCCAGCCTACCTATGTCCATGTCAACCAGGAGCCTAGCCAGGGCTATCGCGGCGTCCCTAATCGATATTATACCAACTGCCTTGCCATCCTCATCAACTATTGGCAGGTGCCTAATGCCGTGCTTAGCCATTATGTGCACGGCCTTTATCAGGCTTGCATCTTCCTCAATGACTATTACGTCCCTAGTCATGACATCGCCGACTGTTAATGAGTCAAGGCTCGCGTTATTTGCCACCAACCTCAATAAATCCCTCTCGGTGAAGACGCCGATGACTCTGCCCTCCTCATTAACCACGATCATCGAGCCAATATTCCTCTCATTCATCAACCTAATAACGTTAGTTAGGGGCTCATTATCTTTAACGGTTATGAGGACCTCCCTCATTACATCCCTAACACGCGGTATTGCCATGTATAATAAGTGCTCTTAAGGTCCTATATATACTTTTTATATCGTACCTAGACTATGAGGAGCCTGACCCACCTAAGGCTTAGGGTGAATGGTATAAACAACACACCAGCGCCGCTGAAGAACTTCGTGTACATCTCATAGAAGTGAAGCCTTAGGCTTTGTACAAAGGCCACGAAGCCCTCACCAAGTATTATCAATAGGTTAAACACGATAAGCACGGCTAAACCAGCCGGCGTAAATAGACCCAGAGAGACAGCCCAGGCATAGGTCATTGCAGTGAAGACAGCATGCATAATGGCAACTATGCTCAGCCTCATGAACGATATTGTGTTTGTGAGGCTCGGTATCGCAGCCTCAGCACTAACCTCAACGGCTAACTGCGCGCCGCTAAATCCCGGAACACCCCTGTACTTAGCCCTGAAGTAGAATAATGAATATATTAGTATCGCTAATAGGGCGAATACGGCATATGCCCAATACCACACTAAGCCCTTTATTACATTAAACATGGAATACAGCGGTTGTAGTAATGGCGTCTTTTCACCGACGATTATGACTGGCACAAAGCCAATACCCATCAGGGCCAGTACTAGGAATAGGAAGAAGAAGAAGAGCGGTACGTAGAATCCCACGGCTAAGTCCCTCTCACCACCCCTGTAGGCATTAATCGCCTTAAACGCGAAGGCGAGTAATAGTGATACTATGCCCACCATTATCGAAACAGCCAGCATTGCGTAAATAGAATTAGAAAGAACCTCCATCGCAGTGCCGTGAACGTGAACAAGCCTGAATGGTGCTGGTAATACCTCTATTCCGAATATGGTGCCGCTCTCCACGAAGGTGAAGATTATTGACCAAACACCGGCCATGAGGAATATTAAGCCCCACATGGAGTACTTACCACCAAATATCGAGCGTAGGAAGGCGTTGGGTCCATTATACCTAGACCTGTATAGGGCGTAGCCGAATAGGGATAGTACCACGCCATGACCCAGGTCTGGGTACATCCAACCGTAGAATGCGGGAAAGAGTATGAAGGTTAGTATTACTGGGCTTATCTCCACGTACTTGGGTACGCCGTACATGTACGTTATCTTCTTAAAGGCATCAACGGGTTTCGGGTACTCCTCAAGTGTTGGTGCCTTCTCGGGCTCTATTTCCCTGACGTACACCACCCTACTCTCCTTCCTAACCCTGGCATCAATAGCCAATTTACCAAGCAGTGATGCCAGTAAATCATCGAACTTGCTCGATAGGCTCTCCTTAACGTAGCCGGCTATCGTTACCACATCACCACTGACCTTATTAATACCATTAACACCATAGGTAGAGACCTCATTGAACTCCTTCACAAAATCCTCATACTCCCTCTCCAAGTCCTTAAGTCTCGTCCTTAAATCAACCAATTCCCTACCGGTTAACTCAAATGCAGACTTGATATCGATTAGGTAATCCCTACTTATCTCATAGACCTCCTTACCCAATGACTTAACGTGAGATTCTCCGGAGGCTCTATAATCGTGAGTATCGATAAGTCCATGCCCTCAACATCACGCTTAATGTACATGAGCCCCTTAACATATTCCTCATTAACGCCACCCCTAATTGCGAATACCCTAAACCTTAACCTACTAAGGCCCTCGAAGGAAATTCCAGACCTCTTCATGTACTCCAGGGTCTCATGTATTATCTCTAACTCCCTGATTCTATTCTTGGTATCATTCACGGAATTAACAATTTGCATTAACCTGTCACCAACATCCCTACCCTCAGGTATTGCGGAGTCCATGTACTGCCTAACAATGTTCGTTACCGTGTCGGAAAGATCAATTATGGCGTAAGCCCTATCACTAACCTTCATTAGAAAGTCCTGAAACTCCTGCTCAAGCTTCCCCAACCTACCCTCCAACTCAGCCAACTTACTCTTCATGGAGCCTAAATCAATGTTGCTTGGTACCTCAAGTGGATTCGTATTAAATAATTTGTACGCGTTCAATAAGCCTGCCTAGCCCACTCAGTATATCACTAATGCGTAAAACCTATCCTGAACCTTCACGGGTAATGTCTCAGCACCGTAGTTAGCAATGGCATTCCTGAACTCGTTGAAGTCCCCCTCACTCAGTGGAACTATGTCTATCGAGAAGTGCCTTAGTCTCTCCATAATGACACTGCCGACGGCCGACACGACATCGACTATGCTCCTAAGCCTCACGTACTCATTCCTAACACCCTCTATGGAGTTAGGTATTGCCTAACCCTCGTGAGTAGGTCCTCACCATCCTCAATTATGTACTCGAGAAGCTCATTAAATAAACCGACCTTAACCTCGTGGGGGTTCGTCGGTGGTGGTATTGAGTATTGATTTAAAATCCTGCTTAACTCCCTGGATATGTCCTCAATCCTCCTAATCTTCTCCGAGTACTTACTCGGCACCCTAGGCGCCGGTATTGCCCCAGGCCTTGTTATTGGCATGAAGTACCCGGCATTGCCTATATTCATTAATAGGTCAAAGGCGTGCTCTGACGGCAATGTAATCTTATACTCAATAAGTCTCGCTATTGGCATTCGATAGGCAAAGGCTTATTATAGAATTTAAGCATTATTCCTCAGAGTCTAGCTACGACCATTTACGAAAGTAGCATTTAAAAATGCTGGGTTATGGTATGTGTCGTGTCAATGCAGGCAAAGACGATTAAGGCCAGGATATACTCGATAAGGAGGGGTTCAATTGGTTACTCAAGGGATGCAATAATAATAGTGCCTGGCATTGAGACCGCGAATGATGCGGCTAAGTTCCTTAATGCGAAGGTTGTGTGGAAGTCGAGAACGGGGACCGAAATAGTAGGAAGTGTGCTAAGGGTGTGGGGTAAGCATGGTCAATTACTCGTTAGGTTTAGGCGGGGATTGCCAGGGCAGGCCCTTGGCGATATTGTGGATTTAATACTGTAGGGCTTAAAAGGATGTTATCACGTGGATTTGCATGGAGGCTTTGCTGGGTCGACTATCTTATATCCAAATAATAGGCATACTCCTGTATTTGCACCGTAGTAAATGCATTCCCTGCAATCATTTGGCCTACCCATCACTATCTTGACGCCACTTGGTAATTGCATTAATTGCGTTGGGGTTGTGGGTATCGATGGTAATTGTGGCTTCTCAACTACCGTGGCCTCAGGCTTTACGACCTCGACCGGCTGCTTAATCTCTGCAGGTGGTGAAGGCAATGGAGGTGGGGATGGCATTTGCGGTGGCGGGGGTGGAGGTGGTGAGGGCTGTACTGGTGGTGGAGGAGTGCTTGGTGGCGGAGGAGGTTGAGCCGGTGGTTGAGGTGGCTGAGCAGGCGTCACTGGTCTCACCAGCTGTGGTGATAGCGCGGTAATTACCTCATCCATAACGGTTTGCTTAACCACGTCTGGTGGCGGTAATTGACCCTCATAGATCTTCCTGCCGTTAATTATTAACGCTGGTAATGCCGTCACGCCATCCTGTTTCATCGATTTGACTAGGTATATGAGGTTCTGAGGAACCTGGCTCTCGGGCATGCTCAACGCATTGAGGGCTGCGTCAACAGCCTCGGGCTTGATCCTAATGAATGTGGCATTAACATTCCTCTCACTGCCCTTAAACTTCTCCCTAACCTCTGTGACAACATTCCTAATGGCGTTCTCGTAAGTCTCATCCCTACCAACAACCATGTAAAACTTAATCATGACCGGCATATATGTCAATTTTTAATAATAGCCGATTTAATAAATCTTTAGTGTTTAAAATGACGCAAATAATCCTAC
Source organism: Vulcanisaeta sp. JCM 14467 (assembly GCF_001316245.1). Lineage (GTDB taxonomy): Archaea > Thermoproteota > Thermoprotei > Thermoproteales > Thermocladiaceae > Vulcanisaeta. The sequence goes on from NZ_BBDM01000001.1 coordinate 299,680, forward strand.
CACTCACTCGCCATAACCTGTGGCTTTAAACCATTACTCAATAACCTATTGAGGTAGAGTTTACGCACAACTACATTACCATCCGGGCGTAACTCATATATTATCTGCGTACTGAAAGCCTTAATACTCGTGGGATTGCATATCTTTAACGAATCACAAAGCTCCTTGATGAAGTCGTCAACTCCAAGTTGCTTACTCGTCCTTTGATAATAATTCTCGCAATCTCAACAACCTTCTGTGGGAGTAGTATTGTTGCCTTACCTGAGTCAACAATGTATAGCCCATGATAACCAAGGATCATCTCCTTCCTGACCCAGTCCATATCAACATCCATTAATGGGGATATTACTGTAACCTCAAGGACGCAATTCTTAAACTCGGCAATGGATATTGGCGAGAACCTAGGGTCGTAGAATGCCGCGTGTAATGCGGCGGTTACTGAATCCTCAAGTAAATTCTTTATGGGCCTTATCGTGCCCATGCTACCCCTGAGAACCCTCTTAATCATGCCGTCTGAGTACATTAGCTTTTCAATGGATACGAATACGCCAAGCTTCAATTCCGCAATCTTAACCAAGTGCGTTGGGTCAATCTCATAATCAGCCTTAACGCCGAGCCTCTCGAGGATCTTAGCCCTCAGGTACCTAATGAGGCTCGTGTACTCCTGCTCATTAAGCGGCCTGAATAATTCCATGCAATGTAGCGTTATAATCAATGGTTTATATGCAATGCCCTCCTTATCACCCGCGAATTATTAGTAAATTACCGTCAACACACTGAGTACTTAACGTGACCTGGAGCTTCCGTGCAATCTCCAACTCCCTATTTATGCGCACATGATGACCACCAACCCAGTAAACCTTGCCACAGCCAGTACATACCCAAAACTCGTTGTGTCTGAGTAATACGTTTCTCGGCACCTTACCAACCACCGAATCCCTACCTACCCTAATTAACTTCGAACCGCATACTGGGCATAAACTCCTCCCCATATCCAGCATTAATGGGAAGCCTAGAACCAGCGAGAGTATCGACAACCACTCGACATGCCTCGGCGTGACCAGCAATAGGCTTAGCCCAGCCCTCCTCCTGAATAGCTCCCTATCCCTAGTCACCAGTAGGTGATTTACATCCAGTAAATCGGCATCACTGTAATTGGGGCTGTACATAGTCCTGACACCGAGCATCCTCAACCACCTAACTAACCAACCAAGCATTGAGTTTACCACCACCTCATCATCACTCACAGGCAGGTTAACGCAGGCGTTAAGTCTGGCAACCTCCAAGGCAAGTCACTTCGCCAGGCTTCTTAACTTATCCCAGGGCATTGGATTTCCTTCGTAAAATCCCTCAATGGTCGATGGGCCAGGCACTGCATCAACAATGTGGCTCAGGTTAATTACCTTGGCGAACCCGGGGATTTTGGCTTTGAATGTATCGTAAACTTCCTTACTTACGTTAACCCTATCCCTAGTTCCAGGCCTCAGCGTAATGTAGTAATTAGTTAATGAGCCTATGGCACTGGGCGGTGCCGTGATGATGCGGATTATTGATGAGACACCCATGTTATCAATCCTCACGCCAATACCAAGGCCGAGCTCGGCATTCCTAACCCAACCCCTACTTCCATAAATCATGAAGCTACCCTTACCCAGGTACTCACCCGACGGCGCCTTCTTAGTCACTTGCTCACCTCTCACGTAGAATGCATCAAGCACTGATAAACCCATAACCCAGGCCCTTGAGTATGAAACCGCGTACTGAGCTGCCTCCTGAATATCCCTATCACTCACCGTATCGCCAGAATCGGCAAGCCTAATGACAACCGCGGCACCGCCCAGTATGTCAGCATGTACGAATATGTCCCAGGGCCTTAGGTAATGCCTTACTATGACCTCATTCTGCGTGGCATCCCTCCCCGCTATCACGAGCCTGCCGCTACTCGTTATAAACCACCTAAACCTCTCAAACCACTCCCTGGCACCGTAAACCACTCGGATAGAGCTCTCCCTTACACTCTCCGCAATCTTCTCACCCTCAGCCCTAAGTTCCTCAATCCTAGCCCTAAGTTGGTTAAGGCTCTCCTCAGCCGTCTTCGCCTTACGCTCGAGCTCCTTAGCCCTATTGAAAAGGCCATTAATCAAGTCACCAACATCTGCGTTTAGGGGTATTGACACCGTAACGCCGCCGATCTCAAGCACGACGGCTTTACTCCTCGGCTCAAAACCCTTAACCCTAATACCCTGGTACTCCATTCCCCTGACCAACTCCTGAAACTCATCTTTATAGGAGGACCAGTAATTCCTGAGCACGTTAAGTAATTCCTCGATCACGTACTTCCAATTAAGCACGGTCTCCGCCTTAACCCTCAACTCCTCAGAACCCTTCCTAAAGCCCTCAATACTCATCATCAACTCATCAACACTCCTCTCAAGCCTAGCAATCTCACTGGAGATAGTAGCCAACCTCTTCTCGGACTCCTCCCCGATCTCAACCTCATGGAAGTACTCATCAACAGCCTCATTAAACCTCCCAAAATGCTTAACATCATCATACTTAATTGATTGATACATAATCGGGGTCACGGTTATTGGAGAACCACCGCTATAGTAAATAGTTGGCTCCAGGTCGCCCCTACTTATCTTATTAATCATTGACGTTATCACGGACAGCACACCATCAATATTAATCGAATTAACGGGAGAATCGCAGTTGATCAATGCCCTGGCACACACCTCATTAGCCACCTCACCGCCCAAGCCCAGGCCCCTGGCTATGGCCCTACCAACCGTGTCATAACCCTGTAATGCCTTAATAATGACCTCACGATTATCAACAGGCTTAACAAAGTTTTGAGGCGGTGGATTATATTCGAGACCTACATTCACAACCCTATCCTTGCCCCTGTACGTCCTTAAAACCCACTTAATCCTGCCATCACCATCTACGTAAATCATGTTCCAGGGCTCGAGAAGTTCAATTATTAGGTAGCCCGTGTCAAGCGTTAACTTCACAATTCTATCGAAGTTGAGTAGTTCAAGGTCCCTCAACCTTAATCCCTCAACCAACCTCCTGAGTGATGTAACTCCCTCGGCCCCATGCTCAAGGACGTAACTGGTCAATCCAAACCTATGGGAGTTAGCTATTACGAAGTACTTCTCGGAGCCCTTCCTAAGCCTAATGAGTAATGAATTACCCATTGTGTAGACCTTATCAATCACCGAATCCCTCAGGTCACTAAGCTCCATTACGATCGCTAACAAATCCAGTACATTCAACGACTTCTTCTGACTTGGCATTACGCCTTAATTTTAAGGAGCGGTAAGCCCTTTAAAAACGATTCACTTCTTCGTAACCACTGACCCCTGCTCCTTCAATAACTCAATCAACTCATTAATCGACTCCCTCAGAGACCTCATCTCCTTTATTAACTCATCGACACCCTCAAATTCAACCTTGAATTTAACACCGGCCTGTTGCACGTAATCCTCATCATCACCGTCATACTTCCTAACCCTACTCCTTACGTTACCATCATCATTACCTGCCAATTCCTGAAGGAGCTCCTCAAGGTCCACCTTTTTCTTTCTGCCGAACATATCAATTATGAATTCTCAAGTAAATTAATAAGGCACTATGGTGATTTTAAGCATGTGATTGGCGTCATTTATGATGATGCATACCTGGAGCATAGACCGCCGAGGAATCACGTTGAGAATCCAGGCAGGGCTATGGCGGTAATTAAGTCGATAAGTGACGTGGCCGTAATTGAGAGGCCCATTAATGATGTTGATTATTGGTTGCTTAAGGTTCATGATAGGGATTACGTGAGGTGGATTGATGAGAATTGTGAGATGGGTGATGTGTTCATAGATGCTGACACATACGTCAGTCCAGGGACGTGCAGGGCGGCTAGGCTTGCCGTTGGCGCAGTGTTGAGTGGTGTTGATAAGGTATTGAGTGGCGAGTGGAACGCTGCCTACGCCGTTGTTAGGCCTCCAGGTCATCATGTTGGTCGTGTCGGTAAGGCATTAATGGCGCCCACCCAGGGCTTCTGCATATTCAATAATGTAGTCGTTGGCGCGGTTTACGCGCTGGAACGTGGCATTAGTAGGGTTGCCATACTCGACATCGATGTTCACCACGGGAATGGGACGCAGGAAATATTCTATAGAGACCCGAGGTCTTATACGTGAGTCTGCACCAAGACCCGTTGACGATTTACCCAGGTACTGGGTTTATTGACGATGTTGGTGAGGGGGAGGGTGAGGGATTTAATGTTAATATTCCTCTGCCGCCATTCACGGCAGATGATGCCTACATGAGAGCCCTGGGTAATGTTGTTTGGCCGATAATTGATGAATTCAAGCCTCAGTTAATCCTGGTTTCCCTGGGCTTTGACGCTCACATGCTCGATAGCATAGCAAACCTAAGGCTGTCCCTGAATACCTATGCCCATGTGTTTAGGAGGCTAAGGGATATGATTGGTAAGGTCAGAGGCGTGGTTTTTGCGCTTGAGGGTGGGTATAACAGTGACGTCTTAAGTAGGGGCTCGAGGCTCTTGATTGACATAATGAGTAACAGGGATGTGGAGGTTAATGAGGGGGTAACGCAGACGGAGCCGAGGGTTATGGCACGTGTTAACTCCATCATTAAGGACGTAATTAATGTCCATAGGAATTACTGGCACCTGCCTAAGGGCATAAACACTTATAATTACTGGCGGGTTAGTGCATAGTTGCGTGATGATGCTGGGCTGGATGATTAGTGATTTAGGTTAATAGCGCTGATATACCCCTCTTTAATTATCTCTGTGAGTTAGTGATTTATTTCCTCAATACTGCATTAAATACCTGTGGTGACCTGGCAATACTTATTAATTATCATAGCACTAATAGCATTGCTGAGTATGGTTCTAACCTCGTATGCTCAGCAGGTTCAATTACCCATATACATACCCGCGGTTAATGTCAGTATAACCGCATTATCAGCAAATGGCATGCCATTAACGAAGTATGCCATTGTGGGCTTATCATGCGCTGAGTATAACGTCAGTAACCTAGGCCTTGTTAGTGCTGTGATCCCGATACCGAGCACGGGGTCAATAACCTGCAAAGCCTACGCATACTCCTTCGGCATGTACTCGAGTAAGACCATAGTCCTTACGGCAAATGAGAGTGGGGAGGCAATATCCGTAACCCTGGTAATACCCGTGAGTGGCTACTACGTGCCTGGCATCGGCTTCGTCCCACTAGGCACTCTGGTGACCATCGCCATAGTCATCCTAATAACCATAATACTAATAGTAATTGGGTTGATGAAGTACGCCAGGTGGAGGAGGGAGAGACTGGCGAGACTTATAAGGCCTCCTGAGTAGGCTTGATCGGCTTAAGATGATCTGTGGTATTGTGTTAAGTGGTGGTTTGTCTCGGAGGTTTCGATCGCCCGGTGAACCGTGGATCGATAAGGCCTGTATAGGGTTGGTAATGAGCCAATGATTAAGCTCGTTTACGATGCCTTATCGAGGGTGGTTGATGAGGTGTTCATAGCCGTGAACAATCAGGACAGGGCCATGAGTTATAAATCCATAATACCAAGTGCAAACTATGTAATCGATGATGAGAGACTTAAAGGCCCATTGGCTGGCATATACTCAGCGCTCAGTAAGTGCCGTGGGGATTACACAGTGGTTGTTCCCAACGATATGCCGTACATTACGCCCAGGGCCCTTGAACCATTAATAAGCGAGTTGGGGAATTTTGATGCGGTAACGTACATATACCCAAACGGGCACTTGGAGAACGCCCTAATAGCCCTTAGGAGGGACGTGACCCTCCAATACATGAACCTACTGATTAACTACGGTAGGTCTAAGGTATTTGATTTAGCCAGGGGACTGCCGAGGGTCCTATTCCTAAACCCGCTGGTCCACGGGATTGAGTTGAGGAGTCTCGTAAACATTAACAGGCGTGAGGACTTAATGAAGATGACTGTGAACACGAATGAGCAGGTAATCAGGAATGATATTTCAATAATTAGGAATTACGCAATAGATGATGTAGTAAGCAAGAGACTTAACGAACTCGTGGGATCGCTCTGGTACACATTAATCACTGGTGACCCCTGGCCCGAGTTCAGACTATACGCCGAGAGCGGACTCCACTTCCTGGCCGGCCACGTACTCCTCGACTCAACCAACGAGAATGTTAAGCAATTAGGTAGACGCATACTGACCTCGCTCGGTGTGGATAAGGCATGAAAATAGCCATAATGGCGGGCGGCATGGGGAGTAGGTTATCAAACCCGAATAAGCCATTGATTAGTATATGCGGTAAACCAATGATTGAACGCGTTGCATCAACCGTCAGCGTGTTCGGCAAGGTGTATATCGTGACCACAGCCAGACACGCCGAGGTGATTAATTGGTCGAGAAAGCACGGCTATGAAGTGCTAATGACAAGCGGCGCCGGTTACCCCAGGGATGTTCTCGAGGCATTGCATATGATAGGCGCACCAATCCTCTTTATGCCGAGTGATATGCCTTCATAACCAGGGAGTTAATTAGGAAACTCCTGGCAATGTCCGCATACATCACGACACCAATGGTAACGCTAATGCATGAGAGGGATGGTAAGACTGACTTCACGGGAATAAGCCTAGTAAAGAGGTTGGTATTGACCCAAGGTATCATACCATGGACCTCCCTAATAATTCCCTGGTCAATTGAGTTACTAAACATAAATACACGAAAGGACCTAGAACTTGCGTATAGCCTATGTGGTAAATAAATAAGTTATTTAAATCCATATATGATCTTCACCTAAATGTCCCTTAAGGATGAGTTTCTACGCCTACTTAGGGAGGATGAGGAGTTTAGACTAGCCGTTATTGGTTTACTGGGTCTTGATGAGTTGGTGAAGGCTGTGAGGACGCTCATTGATGAGGTTAGGGCGCTTAGGGCTGACGTGAATAGGCTCTGGGAGGAGAATAACAAACTATGGCAGGAGGTTAGAAGACTATCCGATAATCAAGAAAGGCTTTTGGAGGAGAATAATAAGTTGTGGCAGGAGGTAAGGAGGATTAATGAGAATGTAGAGAGATTATGGCAGGAGGTTAAGGCTTTGCGTGAGGGTCAGGAGGAATTGAGGAGGGGTCAAGAGTCCATTAGGCTGATATTAATGCGCTTAGGGCCGACGTGAGTAATCTCAAGGAGGGGCAGAACGAGTTGAGGACCGAAGTTAACAGGCTTTGGGAGGAAAATAGGAGGATTAATGAGAACATAGAGAGGCTTTGGCAGGAAAACCACAGGTTATGGGAAGAAAACAGCAAGATCTGGCAGGAAATAAAGAGGATAAACGACAACATAGAGAGACTGTGGCAGGAGTTTAGGGCGTTTAAGGAGGAACAGAATAAGTTCAATAAGTGGATGCTGAGTGCTTGATGGAGATTAGGGATTCCCTTGGCGGCGCCTATGAGTATTACACGGCGCACTGGATCGAGAGGTGGCTCGAGGGCAAGGGCGTTCACTGTGATGTTAAGGCTAATGTAACGATTCCAGTGGATGGCTCCAGGGAGATAGACGCAATATGCTACGACCCACTGGTCGTTGGTGAGGCAACCATTAAGGTCAACTCAATCGAGGAAGCCGAGGGGGAGATAGCTAAGTTACTCGAGAACGCAAAGGCCGCGGAGAGGTTCTTCAACCGCAAAACCACAGCCCTAATACTCGCCGTAGAAAACGCGCCGGAGCAGGTGGCTGAGTACTTAAGGAGGAGGACGAGTGAGTTGGGCATAATCCTCGTCCTCGGTAGGGAGTACTCATAAGTAATATACATGACCAATATCACTGAGTGTATTGTCGAGTTTCTTTAATCAAGTTGACTATTAAAGGAGAATACGCAATAAGGCCAATTCATCACATAGTTATTAACCGCTTCACATAATCCACGAACCACTCAATGAGCGGTAGGTCAGTCCTCACATCGTCAACGCCATACTTACCTTCGTGGAAGCCCCAAACATGTAGGTCGTAAGCCCTCGACCAAGCATCAACAATCCTAGGCTCACCCAATTTAATACTTAACGTCCTGGCAGCTCTACCGAGTAGGTAAGTAAACCACCTGCCTCCTTAACTGCCTGTTGATACTCTGGCGTGCCGTACTTCTCGGCCAGGGCCTTGATGCACTCCTCGACTACCTTATACGCCTTCTCGCTAGCCTGAGCGACATCGCCCTTACTCACGTACTCCCTGGCCTCATTAAGGTACTTCTCAGTAAGCTCGAGCCTCGCCTTGGCAAGTTCGCTCGGGTCGAGCTGCGCGGCGTTCATTAATGCGTATAATATGAGGTCCTCAATGTCTAAACCCTTCTCTCGAGCCTTTTCGTAGATTACTCTCGGCAATTCAAGTGAAACCACCATCATTTATACAACGAATTCCTCAACTTAAAAACCTTCACAGCCCTAAAGAATCCTCCTCACCAATTCGGCTAGTCTATCAACGAATTTATTGAAAGTTATGTCCCTAACCCTCTCAAGACTCTTCATCGAATAATTACCCCACGCCCTAGAATCAGTCAATAACTTAACCAGGGCATTAACGGCTTCCCCAGCGCTTTCATAACCAAGACCAACCTCGCCATTCAACGCCAAGTCACTCCAGGCACCACCACTCTTATGAACCACGACTGGTAAGCCCCTGGCCATGGCCTCGGCAACGGCAATACCCCAATGCTCATTAATAGTGGCATGGAGGAAAACCCTAGCCCTATCCATAGCATCATTAATCTCAGACCTAGGAGCATTAAGCCTAAGATAAACCTGATACCCACCATCCAACTCACTAAGCACAGAGCCCTCACTAACAACCTTCACGCCAAGCCCAACCCCCCTAGCCATTTCGGCAACCCTATTAACGTAACCTAACTGAGTCCTCGTAGTCGCGCCTCCAAAAATAATCAACTTAACGTTGGGCATTTCCCTAAGGAGCCTGGGCATTAACTCCCTAACAACCCAGTGATAACGCTTCTCCTCACTAAACCTACCAAGCATGACCACAATATCTTCCCTCTCCTCAAAGGTCCTAACCGAGCCAAGGACACTCATGTTTGGCGGTATTGGTGGGTTAAGCACGGTGGGCTCCTCACCATAGACCAGCCTAGCCACACCAGCCGTCCACCTCGAATTAGTGAGCACCAGGTCAGCATCGTTGAACGGGTTCTCCCTGAGGTACCTGGGCAGTAGCCTTGTGAATACTCCCCAGTAAACATTCATTGGGAACTTGCCATACCTCTCCATAATGTACGGGTCCTCACCATAGGCAAGACCAGAACCCTTAAACCTAGGATCAATAACAACCTCAAATGGAAAATGAATATACTCAATAATCTTAAGTCCCGAGCTCCTAAACCTAGTTAATGGTTTATAGGTCTCCTCATCAATAAATACAGCCTTAATATCATACCTCGACACCACATCCATAACGGGCTTCCAAACATAGAGCCTAGTCCAAAGCCCAAAGGCCTTTACGTTAATAGGCATTAAAGTACGCACCTCATACCCTGAAATATCAATGCCATACCAATCAACATACTTAGCTGAATTAAATTTAAACGTACCAGTTAATACCGGCTTAAGCCCTGTTTTATTTAAAGCAATAACGGCTGATGCACAAACAAGCTGTCCACCGCCAGGTGATCCCCAGTAATGATGAGCAACGACCGAGTACACAAATAGTCACGAATATTTAATGCTCAAATTTATAAAAATTAAATTCACGAGCCCATAAGTATTGTGAATAAAGCCTTTTAGTAGCTCTGAGGCATATTATACCAATGAAAGCGTTAGTTTATTGGGCGTTTGGCGGTATTCAGAGGATGTACCCATTCACGATAAAGGCCCTGCAGAGCTGTGGTTATGAGGTTCACGTTGCCACAAGTCATGACATAAACCCAGAGGATGTAATGAAGTACCACGGAGTTAAATTAAGTAATATATCATTAAGTTCCTTAGATTAAGTTGCGGTAAACTTTACTCAATTCCTTGTGACTTAATAAATACCACGATCTCAGCCACTAAATTTCTAGGCATGGTTAATAATTACGACTTGGTTTACGTAGACATACCGTATGTAGGTCCAATCTTTAAGTACTCTGTGCCAAGGCATAATAACCTAATCTTCTACTTACACACCAATTGAGAGGGATAAACCTGTCATACCCATCGCTAAGCCACATAGGATGCTCATACATGCCTACCTGGCCTACATTACGAACTACGATATAATAAGGAATGCGCGCCTTGTACTCGCCAATAGTAGGTTTACGGCATACATCACCGAGAAGACCCTGGGAGTAATGCCGAGGGTTCTCTATCCACCGGTCGACGCCGATTTAATAGCCAGGTATAGGTCTAACGATAGGGAGAATGCCGTGGTGTTCTTCGCCAGGTTATCGAAGGCCAAAGGGCCTGAGCAGGCAATAATGATCGCCAAGGAATTAGTGAAAGAGAGACTTAATCCCAGGGTCTACATAATGGCTCAGTAAGTGGGCAAGCAGGAAAGCTTTATGTAAGCTCATTAATTAAGTTAGTAAAGGAATTGAGCTTGTCGCACAATGTCACGTTCATAATAAACCCATCAATAGCCGAAGTATATAGAGTACTAGGTAGATCCAAGGTATTCTTGCACTTCAGGGAACGTGAGCTTTTTGGCATTGTTATTGCCGAGGTCATGGCGGCAGGTGCCGTACCGGTGGTTCCTAGGTCAGGAGCACCTTGGCATGACATAATCGAGTACGGTAAGTACGGAATTGGCTACTCATCGAGTGAAGAATTAATTAAGGCCGTGAAATACTTACTAAGTGATGGTTATGATAAATACTCGAAAGTCGCCATTTCTAAGGCCTACTACTTCAGTGTTAATGAGTATATCAATAGATTATGTGAAATGACAAAAACCGTTGATTAAGCAAATAATGAGTTATGAGGGACAGCGTAAATAGTGGCTAATAACCGCAGTAATTACTTCCTCACTTATTAGGATTAGAGCTAGGTAAGTAATGAATGAGCTAGAATGAGCTATAACGCTAATTTTTCTCATTAGGAGCTCTCTACAGCTTTCAACGTACCAAATAATAATGATTTCAATTTAGAGATAATCAATAAATACTGAAAGGAGAACTTATAGTTATGTATATTAATGTATAATGATGAAGAACTGTGACTAAATTATGATTAACTTTACGGTTAGTAAAGATCTCACTGGAAATGAAATACTAAGAGTTAGTAAATATATACCGTATGAAGCATGAAAATCTTCAAATTAAGTTCATGAATTATTTACAATAATCATGAAAGCAGCATATATTTATGGAAAATAAACAAAAGTCTTTATAAAGGCTACCATGATAACGAAATAGTAAATGATTAAGGCAACGGTAGTATGGCTGAATTATAACAGCATGGGATTCATAGATGTGGCTTTGAAGAGTCTCGGATCATTTCTTAATCTTGATTTTAAAGATTATGAGGTTATTGTTGTTGATAATAACTCAAGTGATGGTAGTTTCGAGCGTATTAAAAAAATTCATTGAAGAGGAAGGGAGAAAAATAAGTAATGTTAGAGTTAAAATAATACGAAACGATGAAAACCTTGGATATGCCGGCGGTATGAATACTGGTTGGGAAGCGAGGGATCCTGATAGTAAGTACGTAGCTTTCGTTAATAATGACCTAATAGCAATGCCAGAATCACTAGCTAAACTAGTGGAATACATGGAAGGAAATGAAAAAAATAGCAACAGTAAGTGGATTAATATATCTTAGAAATAAAAATTTGATAAATTCAGCTGGGTGGACAGTTGATGATATATTAACCGCCATTAGTATATGTGGCGGAGTTAGCCAAATGATTGCATAACTATTAATAAACCACATCATGTTACTAATGCGGATGGAGCATATTGTGTGGCCAATGCAGATATAATCAAACGTTTTGGGTTTGATGGAAAACCATTTATTAATGAAACCTTTCTATACGCCGATGATGTTTTACTGGGAATTAGATTATGGAACCTTGGGTATTACACGTACTACGTACCTGTTGAATCCGGTATTCACTATGTATCGTTAACTACAAAAAGCTCAGGGTTATTGTCATATTATACAATCAGAGCTAAGTTTATTAAGCATGCGTTCATAAAGACGGCATACTATAGTACAGTACCTGTCTATTACGCCAGGGTGAGAGCATCATTATGGACGCTATGTAAAGCTGGCTTTAAGAAGTACTGTGCAATTCATAAAGCGGTCATTGACGGCTGGAGACTAGGATTGAAACTTAGAAGTAAGTTTGGATTCTTAGATTTAAATAAAGCACCTCACGTTAAGCTTTCAGGACATATAATATTAGCTCATACAGTATTTCCAGTAAGATCAATATTCTTAAGGAAAAGATTCGTAACTCATAATGATTTAATATTAAACATATAAAAATAAGGTATTGAATTTTAGAACATTAAAAATCTATTTTTACTTAAGTTTTAATAAGGTTTCGAACTTTTTTACGGTTTCTTATAGTATCTTTATCACTGACCTATATCAAATAATAACTTATTACTTAATT
>NZ_BBDM01000002.1 GCF_001316245.1 Vulcanisaeta sp. JCM 14467
TGGTAATTGTTCGTAGAGTTGCCTAAAGCCTTCCTTCGTTATGTTCCACATGGCGTCTAGGTCGGCCCACCTGTGGCGGCCAATTTCCCTCCTTGAAAGTCCCTCGCTTGTTGCGGCCACGGTTATGACCCTCTCATACTCGGCTGGCGGGTATTCGATTAGGTTCAATAACGCCTTCACGTACATTGCTGATTCCCTGATTCCGATGACTTGGAATACGTCGTCGGCTAGTATGGCTACTTTCCTCCTGCCTGCCTTTATTAAGTCGTGGACTAGTTCATAGGCTGACCAGGCAATCCTTGTCAGGGCATTCTCCGCCATGGCTTGCCTAACAACCTCGAGGAACCTCCTCTTCAAGTCAACAACACTAACCTCAACCAGTTGCTCCTTATCCAGCGGATTAACATAAACCACGTCAAAGCCCAACTCCCTAAGTAATTCCACGGACTGCTTTAACCAAGCCGTCTTACCACAGCCCTCCGGCCCATAAACAACGTGGACCACGGACATCCCACGCTCAGCCCAATACTCAACACGCCTTAGGGCCTGCTCCCTATCCACGAACTCAACTTGAGTCCCAGCCAGGTTGAGCCTGATCCTCCTCATCACCTCACCCACTCAAGAGCCCTCTTAACTGCTTCCCTGTGTAGTGGTGTTTGCCACGCAACGCTTCTTCCCACGCCTAGTTCTGTGTCCTTTTCTGGCGGTGTTTCGCCTGCCCAGAGTTGTGGGTCTCTCTCGGGTATGGTGTCTATGATTAGGTTCATGTTCACTAGCTTGTTCATTAGTGGTATGCCTTCCTTGTGAAGAGGGTGTCTGGGTCGTTGAGGGCTTTTCTCAAGAGCTCTTTCTCGTAATCCTTAAGCGCCTCGATGAATGCGCTTATCCTCTTCCTCTCTAGGATTCTCCTCACGACGCCGTTGATGTCCCAGCCAACCTCGTAGAGCTCCTCAAGTAGTCGAGGGTTTCCACCCGTTGCCCGCCATACCTCCTCGAATGGTGGTTTATCGCCGGGTATTTGGTCATAGAGTTGTTTGAATCCTTCCCTGGGTATGTTCCACATGGGCATTATGTCTGCCCAGTAGTGCCTCCCTATTTCCCTGCGTGTGACTCCCTCACCCGTGGCTGCAATGACCACTATTGCGTCCACGCTTTGGGGTGGGTATTCGATTAGGTTTAGCAGTGCCTTTACGTACGTGGCTGCCTCCCTAAGCCCAATGGCTTGGAAGACATCGTCCACCAACACGGCGATTCTCCTCCTCTGCCTTTCAATTAGGAGCTTCGCTAGGTCAATTGCGAGGGAGGCGAGCTTAACCCTAGCCGTGCCGAATACCTCGGCCGCGGCTTCGGCGAGTTTGTCCACCACCTCCTTCACGTCCGTGTACGCCTCGAAGTACTTATTGAGCGGGTCGACGTAGATTACGTGGAAGCCCAGCTCCCTTAGTAGCTCGGCTGACTGCCTAAGCCAAGCAGTCTTACCACAACCCTCGGGCCCATAGATTACCTTGGGTAGTCTCGTGCTCCTCATCGCCCACTCCTCCACCCTCTTTAGGCTAGTTCCCTGTCTGTGAATTCGACGTAGAGTCCTGGCGTTAATGCTAGCTTTATCCTCCTCATGACTCAAGCACCCTCCTCACGGTCTCCCTATGCATTGGGCTTTGCCAGGCTACGTACTCGCCTATCCCGAGTTCAGGGTCCTGCTCGGGTGGTGGCTGATCTATCCATAGGTAGTCTTTTCTGTATGGTACGTCGTCTATTACGAGGTTTAGCTCTACGAGCTTATTCAGCAGTTTCATTCTTTCCCTCGTGAATAGCGTGTCTGGGTCCTCAATGGCCTCCCTGAGCCACGTCCTCTCCTCATGCTGAGGTTGGTGATGAAGTTCCTAAGTTTCTTTGAGGCTGCAATCATGTCCAGTACCCTATCTTCATTCCAACCAGCCTTATACAGTTCTCCCAAGAGCTTTGGGTTTCCGCCAGTTAACCTCCAGACCTCCTCGAAGTTGGGCTTGTTGCCCGATAACTGGTCGTATAGTTGCTTAAACCCGTCCTTTGTCATGTTCCACATTGCCAGTGTATAGGCCCATCTGTGGCGTCCGATTTCTCGCCTCGAAAGCCCCTCGCTTGTGGCGGCCATGGCAATGATTACGTCGTAGGGCTCTGGCGGATACTCAATCAAACCGAGTAGTCCCTTCACGTAGATGGCAGCCTTATCCAGGCCAATGGCTTGGAATACGTCATCAGTCAGTACGGCTATCTTCTTCACGCCAGCCTTATGATCTCCCTCGCCATGTCAACCACGGCCCATGCAACCCTTACCCAAGTGTTTTCCGCGGCTTCCCTTAGTATTTCTGCGAGTCTTGTCTTGACGTCTGTTACTCCTGTTTCCGCCATCACCTCCTTCTCAATTGGGTTTACGTAGATCACGTCAAAGCCAAGCTCCCTCAGGAGCTCAGCTGACTGCTTAAGCCATGCCGATTTGCCGCAGCCCTCGGGCCCGTAAACCACCTGCACATTTACCATGCCTTCCTTAGCCCATTCCTCAACCTGCCTAAGTGCCAAATCCCTATCCACAAACTCCACCTCAATGTACGGTGCGAATTTTAGTCGAATCCTCCTCATTGTCTCACCCACTCAAGAGCCCTCTTAACTGCCTCCCTATGGAGTGGTGTTTGCCAGGCGACGTACCTGCCAATGCCCAGCTCGGGATCCTTCTCTGGCGGTGGTTGGTCTATCCAGTACCGTGGGTCTCTCCACTCGGGTATTTCCGTGGCCAGGTTTAGCTCGACCAGCCTATTCATTAGTGGTATGCCCTCCCTGCTCATTAGCGTGTCCGGGTCATCAAGGGCATTAACAAGTAGTTTCTTCTCCCCATTGCTCAGCGATGTGTGAATGCCTTGATGTTTTTCCTCATTACCAAGCCATTGATCACTTCCCACTGGTTCCAGCCCACCTTGTATAGCTCCGCCAACATCCTTGGGTTTCCACCTGTGAGTTTCCATACCTCCTCGAGGTCTGGCTTGGGCTCTGGTAATTGCTCGTAGAGTTGTTTGAAGCCTTCCCTAGGCATGTTCCACATGGGCCTCATGTCAGCCCACCTATGCCTACCAATCTCCCTCCTGGACAATCCCTCGCTTGTTGCCACCACGGCGATGACCACGTCGTAGGGCTTTGGCGGTACTCAATCAAACCAAGCAAACCCTTGACGTATATTGCGGCCTTGTCTAGGCCGATTGCTTGGAATACGTCGTCGGCTAGTACGGCTACCTTCTTCCTACCGGCCTTTATGAGTTCCTTGGTCATGTCCACCACGGCCCATGCTGCCCTCGCCCAGGTGTTGGCTGTGGCTTCCCTAAGTATTTCCGTGAGCCTTGTCTTAACGTCCGTAATCCCTGTCTCCATCATCATCTCCTTCTCGATTGGATTCACGTAAATCACGTCGAAGTCTAATTCCTTGAGGAGTTCCACTGACTGCTTGAGCCAGGCAGTTTTGCCGCAGCCCTCTGGTCCGTAGACCAGCTGCACATCGACCATGCCTTTCTCGGCCCACTCCTCTATCTTCCTGAGGGCTTGTTCCCTATCAACAAACTCAACCTCGATGTGTGGTGCGAAGCTTAGTTGGATCCTCCTCATGCTCAGTCACTGGTGAGGGCTTTTCTTACGGCTTCTTTGTGTATTGGTGTTTGCCACGCAACAAACTTGCCAATGCCTAGCTCTGGGTCTCTCTCTGGTGGTGGTTGGTCGATCCATAGGTTTTTGTCTCTTGGGTATATGTTGTCGACGATTAGGTTTAGTTCGATTAACCTATTGAGTAGTGGTATGCCGTCTCTACTCATCAGCACGTCCGGATCCTCAACCGCCTTAGTGAGTAGTTCCCTTTCATCATCACTTAATGACCTAACGAGGTTTATGAGCCCCCTACCCCTGATTAGTTCATTAATTAATTCATTGGTATCCCAATGAACCTCATGTAATTGCGCCAATAACTTTGGGTTACCGCCCGTGAGTCTCCAAGCCCCATCGAAGTCTGGCTTGGGCCCTGGTAATTGTTCATAAAGTTGCTTGAACCCTTCCTTCGTCATGTTCCACATGGCGTCTAGGTAAGCCCAACGATGCCTACCGATTTCACGCTTTGAAATGCCTTCGCTTGTTGCTGCTATGGTTATTGCCACGTCGTAATCACCCGGTGGGTACTCAAGAATACCCAATAGCCCCTTGACGTATATTGCGGCCTTGTCTAGGCCGATTGCTTGGAATACATCATCAGCCAGTACTGCTGTCCTTCTCCTGCCAGCCTTAATTAATTCCCTAGTCAGGTCAATTAACGCCCATGCAGCCTTGACCCAAGACTCGCTGGTCGCCTCGCGGAGTATTTCGAGGAGTCTTTTCTTAACGTCTTCAATGCCGACCTCGGCCATGAACTCCTTCTCAATTGGATTCATGTAAATCACCTCAAAACCAAGCTCCCTCAACAGCTCAGCCGACTGCTTAAGCCAAGCAGTTTTGCCGCATCCTTCAGGTCCGTAGATGACGTGGACCACGGACATTCCGTGGTTAGCCCAGTACTCGATGCGCTTTAGGGCTTGTTCCCTATCCGCAAATTCAACATAAATGCCACGGGTAAGTCTTAATTTAATCTTCTCCATGATCACCAGCCTTCATTTATGTAATTCCTTAAGAATTTATTAAACTCTGCCAATGCGTTGAGTGTATTCTCTTCATGGATTTCCCTACATTATGTAGATTCATGACTACATACCTAGTTCTTTCGGTAACTGCGCCGTGATTATTGCACTCAGTGCAGTGCCTCCCTGTGTTAATGGTTCAGTGTTACGTACCTAGTACTCATTAAATATGGACCGTGTTGGTCCCGTGATAAATTACCCATTGCATTTCCTCAGGTCTTTCAATTATGCTACTCCATAAGAACTCTTCTAACGGCTTCCCTGTGTATTGGCGTCTGCCATGCCACGTACCTGCCGATTCCGAGCTCTAAATCCCTCTCTGGCGGTGATTCACCGACCCATAGTCGTGTGCCCCTGTCTGGTAGGAAATATATTATGAGGTTCTTCTCAGTGAGTTCATTGATTAATTCCTCCGGCGTATCCGGCTCCCAAAGTATGTCTGGGTCCTCAACAGCCTTCTCCAGCCACCTCCTCCACTTGGTTGTGAAGCCCCTCGTGATCATTTTCCCACTGATCACACTCCTCATCACTTCATCAGCCCTCCAATCACTTTGGTAAAGCTCCACAAGCATCTTCGGATTACCACCAGTCAACCTCCAGACAGTTTCGAAGTCTGGCTTAGGCCCCGGCAATTGATCGTATAGTTGCTTGAATCCTTCCCTCGTCATGTTCCACATTGCCAGTAAGTCGGCCCACCTGTGCCTGCCTATTTCGTACCTCGATAAGCCCTCGCTCGTGGCCGCAATGGTTATCGCCACATCATAATCACCCGGCGGATACTCGAGAATACCCAGTAATCCCTTAACATAGATCGCTGCCCTGTCCAGCCCAATTGCTTGAAAGATGTCATCAGCCAGTATGGCTATTTTCCTCCTCCCGGCCCTAATCAACTCCCTGCCTAAGTCAATCAACGCCCACACAGCTTTGACCCAGGACTCATCCGTCGTCTCACGGAGGATCTCAAGGAGTCTCTCCTTAACATCCTTAATCCCAGTCTCAATTGCGAATTCACGTTCAACAGGGTTCAGGTATATGACGTCGAAGCCTAATTCCTTGAGTAGTTCCACGGACTGCCTCAACCATGCTGTCTTACCACAGCCCTCCGGACCATAAACAACCTGCACGTTTACCATGCCTCTTTCAGCCCACTCCCTGACCCTCTCCAGGGCCTGTTCCCTATCCACGAATTCCACATTAATATTCGCCAGCTTCAGTTTAATTCTCTCCATCACCTCACCTGCTCAAGAACCCTCTTCACGGCCTCCCTATGGAGTGGTGATTGCCAAGCAACAAACCTACCAATGCCTAATTCAGTGTCTCTTTCGGGTGGCGGTTCGTCAATCCACAGTTTTTTTGCCCCTTGGGTATATGTTGTCGACGATTAGGTTTAGTTCAATTAGCCTATTCATTAGTGGTATCCCATCCCTACTCATCAGCATATCTGGGTCATCAACCGCCCTAGCCAGCAACTCCCTATCACCCTTACTAAGTGATTGTATGGCTTCACCAAGCCCCTTACTCCTTATGAGCTCGGTTATGGCATCATCAACATTCCAATGGTTTTTGAGGAGTATTGACAACACCCACGGATTCCCGCCAGTCACCCGCCAAATGATGTCGAAGTCTGGCTTATTTCCTGGTAACTGCTCATAGAGTTGTTTGAAGCCGTCTTTCGTCATGTTCCATATTGTTAGTAATGTTGCCCACCTATGACGGCCAATCTCCCTCTTGCTAATTCCCTCGCTTGTTGCCGCAACCGCTATTATCCTCTCGTAGTGCTCCGGTGGGTACTCGATTAATCCCAGTAATCCCTTCACATATATCGCGGCCTTATCAAGGCCTATGGCTTGGAATGCGTCGTCGATTAATACGGCCAATTTATCCCTCCTTACCTTGATCAACTCCCTGGCAAGGTCTATTACAGCCCACACAGCCCTAACCCAAGCCTCATCAGTCGCCTCACGGAGTAACTCAAGTAACCTCCTCCTAATGTCCTCAACACCAACATCAACCACAAACCCACGTTCTACAGGTTTATGTAGATCACGTCAAAGCCAAGTTCCCTGAGTAATTCCGCTGATTGCCTTAGCCAAGCCGTCTTACCACAGCCCTCCGGACCATAAACAACCTGAACAGGTACGTACCCCCACCAGCCCAATCCTCAATACGCTTCAACGCGTCCTCCCTATCTGCGAAATTAACCTTAATCCCTGCCAGGCTTAACTCAATCCTCCTCATGGCTCGAGCACCCTCCTAACAGCCTCCCTATGCATTGCTCTGCCAAGCTACGTATTTTCCTATCCCAAGCTCGGATCCCGCTCCGGCGGTGGCTGGTCTATCCAGAATGTTAGGTCCCTCCACTCAGGTATTTCTAGGGCTAGGTTTAGTTCAATTAGCCTGTTCATTAGTGGTATCCCATCCCTACTCATCAGCGTATCTGGGTCATCAATGGCCTTGGCAAGTAGTTCCCTTTCGTGCACGTTCAGTGATTCGATGAATGTTCTCAAGCCCTTCCTATCAATCAACTCCCTAACAACGGCATCACTACTCCAATTACTTTCATAAAGTCTCTCAAGAATCCTCGGGTTCCCACCTGTGAGTTTCCAAATGTCTTCGAAGTCCGGCTTGTTACCTGGTAGTTGTTCGTAGAGTTGTTTGAATCCTTCCCTGGGCATGTTCCAAATGGGCATTAGGTCGGCCCATTCATGCCTACCAATCTCCCTCCTCGAAACACCCTCACTCGTAGCCGCAATTGTGATCACCCTATCGTAGCTGGCTGGCGGGTGTTCTAAGATACCTAGTAATCCCTTCACGTATATTGCGGCATTGTCTAGGCCTATGGCTTGGAATGCATCATCAACGATGATCGCCAATTTACGGGCACCAGCCTCGATAGCTGACCTGGCGATACTGATTATCGACCAAATGACCTTGCCCCACGTGAACTGCTCAAGGGCCTCCTGTATTAAGCTCATAAGCCTATCCCTCAAGTCCGTAATCCCCAATTTAACCATGAATGCAGATTCAACGGGATTAACATAAATGACCTCGAAGCCTAATCCCTTAAGTAGCTCAGTTGATTGTCTGAGCCACGCAGTCTTCCCACAGCCCTCGGGCCCATAGATGACCTGTGGAAACGCCACACCCCTATTGGCCCAATCCTCAATACGCTTAAGGGCCAGGTCCCTATCCACGAACTCAACCTGCTGGTTGGCGAGGCTCAACCTTAATCTCTTCACTAAGTTGGTGGGTTGTCCCCTTTCTTATTACCCTTTCCTTCGTCCTCATGTGGTGTTTAATTTTACTTATATTTTTAAGGAACTATGTAATTAATGCCATTAAATGACTTCTCATCAGCGTTGGGTTGATTGGCTTGATGAGGCGGAGGATGACTTGGCAACAGCCACCGACCTACTCAGGCTTGGTCGTTTCTCCAAGGCCTGCTACTTTGCACAGCAGGCAGCTGAGAAGGCCCTGAAGGCATTGCTCATTAAGAAACTTAATCGCTATGTGCACACTCACAGTGTTAGGGAGTTGCTTGAGATGGTTAGGGAGGGCGGTATTAGCGTTGGTGAGGACCTGCTCAGGTTGGTGATATACTTGATAGGTATTACGTGCCAACCAGGTACCCGAATGCATGGCCCTCGGGTGCACCGCATAGGCATTACACGGAGGGTGATGCCAGGGAGCTATTGAGTACGCCAGTAGGGTGATGGGCTTTGTTAGGTCGAATCTATGAGGTGGCCAGGAGGAACAACATTAGGGACCCGGACAAACTACTCAGGGCAATAAACAAGGCCCTCGATGGCCTAAATCCGGTGGCCGTGTTCATAGTTGGCTCCCTAGCCCGTGGTGAGTTCGTCCTGGGGTTGAGTGACATTGACCTAGTCGTGGTGGTCAGCGGCGAGCCACCCTTCAGGGCTAAGGTAATTGGTTCAGAACTCGGTGACGTGGAAGTCATAGCCTTCACGGTAAGCGAGCTCTGCAGCCACTACATGGACAATAACCTAATGATCGAGGCCCTAAGCACCGGCGTGCAATAATCGGCGATCCAAGGGAACTCATGAAACAATGCCATTAAGGGCACGGTCCACGTTTAATTTATGGCGTTTTCTCGGGGACCCTTTGCGTTACCAATAATTAGTAACACAACTAATTTTGTAAAATGAGTAGCTCACGGGGCTTTTGCGGGGAATAAAGTTTATAAGTGCGTTACTAATTATTGGTAACGCAATGAGCCAGGGAGTGGAGGTTCCCCTGTTTGGTTTGGCGAGGTTGCTTGAGACTATTGAGGAGTTTAGTTTTCGTAAGGGTCGTGACCCGTATACGCGTGAGTTGCTTGGTTATCTTCGTACGTGGGGTTATGGTGAGGATCTTCTCCTGCTTGCCTTGAGGTTGGGTTTGGTTGAGCGTTATGATGATTACTGTGACCCTAGGTCGATGAGGGTTTGTAGGTTTAATAGGGTTAGTGGGAGGGGTCGTGAATTCCTTAGGCATTATAGGGAGTTGCTTAGGTTGGTTGGTGATGGTGGTTTAGCCTTGATTAGTGCTGTGGTTACCGTAATTACTAAGCCCATTATGAAGAGTATTCCGAGGACCTCAGGACCTGTGGGTTGTAGAGTTGTGGTGAGATGTTCGTGAATCCCAAGGCCCAGGCTATGTAGAATAGCAGCATTAGGGCTATTCCGAGGGCTAGTAATGCTTTCCTCACCCTCCTGCCCGGCCTAACCCGTGACGCTAGTGGTAGGGCTGCGGCTATGGGCGTTGCGGTTAAGCCGATCAGTAGTGCCCTACCTGGGTCCTCCAGTGCCTTAATCAGTGCTGGTGTTGGGCATTGTGTTTTACCCAGTGGTTTTATTGTTATTGGGCCCACCGTCACGTTCGTGGGTAGCACAGGTTCGTTAGTTGTTATTAGTAGGTTTATTGACGTGTTCACCCAGTGGTTTGTGGTTACCGTTGTCGTTAATTCGTACGTACCTCCCTGGTTATGTTCATTGATGTTGTCTCGTTCATCGTGGTTAGCGTTATTGTTAGTTGCGTGGTTCTTATTGGCACTGCCTTAATTACCGTGTACGTTATGGTGTAGGTCGGCACATTACCTGGGTAGTTTATTGTCATGTTTCCGCTCGTCACGCTCATGCCTGTCCCACTGGTTATGTACACTATGAGTGGTTGGTCCGTGGCTATGCTCACTTGGTATGTCCCTGGCGTCACGTTTAGGTTCACATTGAAGGTTATTGGGTGTGGCCCCATGCCCTGGGTTATTGGTGGTGCCTCCGCGCTTGCCCTAGTCATTACCTGCCCGTTCCTTAGTATTGCCAGTGATAGTGTTGCTGGTTGCTCGGTGTATGCTGCTCCGTATATTATTACCTGGTTTATCGTCCCCGTGAAGCTCAGCGATAGGTTAAAGGTTATCACACTGCCCGCCGATATGGGCAGCACTGAGCTTGTCAGTGGTGTTGACATTACCTGAGGTATTGTAGTGTTTACGAACGCGCTTACTGGCGTGATGTCTACCGTGGTCGTGATTACATACGTGCCCGGCGGTATCGTTAATTCACCGGTGCTCACCAATATCCTTTCCTGATATAGCCCGCCCGGTATTGTTAGTGCATTGTCCTCCGTGTAGCTTGTTGCATTCGTTATGAACTGCGCAATCTCCCTCTCGTAGCTATTTATTACCGTTAGCCCCATGTAATTCCTAAGCACCAGTTGGTATTTGCCGCATATTGCGTATGTGCCGTTTGTTGGCTCGGCAGGTGTTACGTACCCCATTACATGCCTGCCTGGCTTCATGACCATTAATGCGTATGTGGGGGCTAACGTATTCTCTATATAGCCCTTGGGCGACAATGATGCTAGGCTGTATATCATCACGTAGTCACCACTTAAGGGTTGCCAGTTCATACCTATTGATCCCGTTTCCTGGTATGGCGGCCACATTGGTGATATTGGCGTTGTCAGTACCGTGATTATGACAGCACGGCAAGCACCAGGACAGCTAACCTACCCTCACGTAGCCTACCCACAGCCTCAACAAGTGTTATTGCCAGGATCGCCGGCACAATGGCTGTGAAGCCCACGCCACCGAGCACCGTGCCTATCAATGCTGGTATTGCCGTGCCGAGGGTGGCTAGTTGAATGAATGAGGTTGTTGATAATAGGTAAATCACTTGGTTAATCACTCCCTGAACGGACAGTACATGCATTATGGAGTATGCACCTGCCAACCAATAGTAGGTGAAGGCGATTAGGCCTATCGTCAGTACGTATTGACTCGACTCATTGAACTCCCTCTTAATGGACCAGTGGGTTATTGGGACTAGTATGTTTAGTAAGTTCGTGATTGGGCTTAGGAATGCGGTTAGTGCTGCCAGGGCCGTGCTTATGTGTCTATTGTCATTGTCGATGTAGTAGTAGGTTGCTATGGCTAGTGATGTGGCTATTACCTGGGGCGTCCAAGGGTCTGTGGTCAGTGCTATTAATGATGCGTTGACTACCGAGGCTGTGACTACGGCTATGATGGGTGTGGTCCCTAATTCCCTGGCCCTGCCCAATCTGTATATGTATGTGGCGATTAATGCGTTATTAATCATTATTAGTAGTGCTATGAAGATTGGTAGGTAACCGCTCATAACCATTGGCCCAAGCACCAGGCCCTGGCCTAGATGCCTCACGTTAATGCCGGCCATGCCCAGTGATTCCATGATCAACCTCCCAAGGTCGTAGTAATCCCCATTACCGTTGAGTAATTGCAACCAGGCGTAGATCGCCTCGACCATGCTCACTACATACGTCAATGCTCCAATCAGTGACTTGATGGCGAATTCACGTTTCATGAATTAACAATCAACTATGTGGCTTCCCTTTAATGCTTAACTACTACGTACTCGCCCTCTATAAGTCCCTAGCCGTCATCCGCCGTGAAGGATTTTAGGCATAGGCTACTTCCTTCAACGACTCGTCCTTAGGCAGTGCCTAATACCAATTATTAAGTATATTAATTCATTTATTACCTCGCCAGGTGATTTCCCACTACCTGTTATTGTGATTGGTATGTCGATCCTTAGCTCGTCATTGACGGCCCTAATCATTAGTTGGTTCAATACTTGGTCGCTCTTTACGTAGTTCATTAATATGTCCATGACCCTGCCCAGTTCGCTAGCCCTTAATGTGCAGGGTATGTAGTTGACGCCGTTTATCACGTACTTGCTATAATCCATGTCACACTCAACGTGAACCTCATCCTCATCCCTAATGAGTGTGCTCACACTAATTGTGATTAGGTATAACTTTTTAAAGGGAATGCCCATTATTGGTTTTGATGTCATCAATTGAGGAATTAATAACGGGAACAGCCGTGGGGATTAAGGCAAGTGATGGCGTGGTCCTGGCCGCGGAGAAGAGGGTTGCCTATGGTTTCACCATGTTCAGTAGGTCTGGTAAGAAGGTGTTTAAGGTTAATGACAATATTGGCATTGCCTCAATAGGCATATTAGCGACATGCAGGTGCTCACGAAGATAGCCAAGGCCTATATGTCGCTTTACGCCCTGGACACGAGGACTAGGCCAAGCATTAGGTCAACAGCCAAGCTCCTGTCCTACGTACTATTCTCCAACAGGGTACTGCCATACTTCGTGGAGGTACTCGTGGGTGGCGTTGATGATGAGGGACCGCACCTATTCATAATGGACTCCCTAGGCTCACTAATTGAGGATGACTACGCAGCCGTGGGCACAGGCACGAAGCTAGCCATAGCAATACTCGAGAGCAACTACAGGCAAGGCATGAGTGTTAAGGAGCAAGGGACCTACCATCAAGGCCATCAACCAGAGCATCTCCAGGGACCCAGTCTCAGGCGATGGCATAGACATACTAACAATAACAAACAACAGCTCAACGGAGGAAACAATACCACTACAGCCATTAAGGCTGTAAAAACCCACCGCCAACAATAATCATCGGCAATTTACTCAATGAATGCTTGCGTTACTAATCATTGGTAACGCACCCATAAAATGAACAATACAAGCCCCGGGTCATTGATTCGAATAAATAGGATAATAATGCTGTGATTTCGTGATTCACCTACCTACTTGGGAATCAGCGTATCTTGTGCCCCGCCTTGGAGGAGCCAAGCCTCATCGGTGGGTTAAACCCAACTCAGTCGGCCCACGCCAGCGGGGCTGTAATTAATTATAGCCTGGTGATTTAACCCTTCCTCCCTGAAGGAATAAAGACTTAAGAGTAAATCCGTCAATGTCAATAATGGTGCTGAGCCTCCACGGGACTGATATAGTGATGTGATTGGTCTTTGCTGATTCCACCCTCAGTAATAGCGTTGATCCTCGATAATTAGCTAAGTCCAATTAATCATTATCCCTCCAGAGCCTTGCGTGAAGGTTGTTTTATAAGGCGCATTACCAATTATTGGTAACGCAAATAGTCCCCACGGAAATTGCCCATGATTTCCTCGGCGTCGTTGGTTGGGTATAGGTTTTTATTCATGGTTTTAATCTGCGTAATTGCTGTATGGCTTTGATATTGGTTAGGTATGGCGAGGTCGCCATTAAGGGTGCGGTTACTAGGTCTAGGATGGAGGGCTTGCTTGTGCATAATATACTCAGTGGTTTGAGGGGTGTTGGTGTTGAGGGTAGGGTTGTTAGGTCCCAGGGTAGGTTATTTGTCGAGGTTCCTGATGATAGGGTTAGGGATGCCGTTGACGTGGTTAGTAGGGTCTTTGGTGTTAAGTCCCTGTCGCCGGTTAGGGAGTATCAATTCAGGGAGTTGGGCGACATCGTTAATGCGGCGGTTAAGGAGTGGGGTGACGTTATTAGGGGTAGGAGGTTTGCTGTCAGGGTTCATAGGGTTGGTTCGCACGGCTTCACATCAATGGATGTCGCTAAGGCCGTCGGTGCGGCACTTAAGCCCTTCAGCGCCGGTGTTGACCTTGAGAGACCTGACGTTGAGTTGTTCATCGAGGTTAGGGGTGACAGGGCTTACCTATTCACGGAGGTTGTTAAGGGCCCTGGCGGTTTACCACTTGGTTCTGAGGGCAGGTTATTGGCTTTGATATCTGGTGGCTTTGACTCGCCGGTTGCGGCTTGGTTTATGATGAGGAGGGGCTCGTACATAGACGCCCTATTCTGCTCACTGGCCTACCCAATCGATGTTATTAACTTCCTGAGGGTCTCAAGGGCATTATTCACCAGGTGGTCCATTGGTTATGACCCGAGGCTCTTCGTAATCGACTGCTCGCCATTAATCAGTGAGTTCAGGGCTAGGGCTAACCCGCACATGTGGAGTGTATTGTTTAAGCGGGTCCTCTACGTGGTTGCTTCCAGGGTTGCCAGTTCAATAGGTGCGTTGGGCATCGTTACTGGCGAGTCCCTTGGGCAGGTATCATCGCAGACCCTGCACAACCTGGCGGCTATTGAACACGGCATTGACATACCCATCTACAGGCCCTTGATCGGGCTTGATAAGGATGAGATAGTTGATTATGCGAGGAGGATAGGGACTTACGAGGAGTCCATGAGGACTGAGGAGTTCTGCGCAATATTCTCGGAGAAGCCTAGGACGAGGGTTACAGCCGACGAGTTGAATAGGGAGTTTGGCAAGCTCAGTGGTGACCTAATTGATAAGCTGCTGGGTAGTATGGTGGTGTTGAGGGTTAGCTCCGTTGATAAGGTCATTGATGAGTTAATGCTTGGTACTGGGGATGTGAGTATTGATCACGTGCCCAAGGACGCCGTTGTTATTGACCTGAGGAGTAGGGGTGAGTATGAGGCGTGGCACTACCCAGGGGCTATAAACGTCGATGCTGATAAGCTCATTAGTACGGTTGAGTCCATGGGTAGGGATAAGGTCTATGTGCTCTACTGCAGCAAGGGCTTGAGCAGCAGGTGGGGTGCACTCGAGCTTAGGAGACTTGGCTTCAAGGCATTCTCCATAGACATTGATAAGTTGAGGAGGTCGCTATGAGGGTATCCAGGGGACCGGGCGAGGGCTATGTCAGGTCTAGGGTGCCCAGGGGATTTCACCTTGAGATCGCCAGGAGGATTCAGTCCACGTTGCTGGTAGGGTCGTTGAGGAGGACTTGGTAGACGTCGACCACGTCGACTTAGTGACTGGGGTTGACGTTGCTTATGTCAATCGTGGAGACCAAGAGATAGGTATTTCCGTGGCCAGCACCTACTCCCTGACCAGGTCCTCAATCATTGAGTGGAGTTGCTGGGTTGGCCCAGTGACCTTCCCCTACGTACCGACGCTACTATCCTTCAGGGAGTTAAAGCCAGTCGTCAATGCCTACCTTAGGTTAAGGATTAAGCCCCAGGTCGTATTAATCGATGGTCACGGGAGGGCCCATCCATACAGGCTCGGCATAGCCAGCCACTTCGGCGTTTGCCTACACGTACCAACCGTTGGCGTCGCCAAGTCCCTGCTCTATGGTAGGGTGGATAGGGTTGAGGGGCCCATACTCGATGTTAGCACCGATGAGATCATTGGTTGGGCAATACAGTGCGCACCCAGTAAGCCCACCTACGTCAGCGTTGGTTACGGAATCTCCCTAAGGAGTGCAGTCAATCTCGTTAAGAAACTTTGCGTTGGTTCCCAAATGCCAATACCAATACTCCATTCCCACAACATGGCCAATGAGTTGAAGAGGAGGATTACGAAGAAACTGGCGGGCGGCGCCTCGGTTGAGGAGTTGGATGGTGAGTGTAAATCATCAATAAGTAATTACCTTTGATTCACCATTTCTCACCGAGCTTCTCAGTCACGAGTAACTTCTGTCTCTCAATGACGTAGGTCCTCGCATCCCTAATCAGTGAATCAATGGCCTGCGGATTCGCCCTAGACTTCGCCAGGTCAAGTATTGCCCTTGCCGTATCAATTAGCTTAAGGTCATACTCAACAAGCCTCTCGAGATTCTCAGGAAACACCTTAAACCTATCATGCATACCCGCATCACCAGTCGGCGCACCCCAGACCTCGGAGATCAGGGTCCTCAAATCACTTAGTAATGTCTCGTACTGCTGTATAAGCGGATCAAACGGGTTATTACGGGCCACCTCCTCCTCAGCCCTCTCGACAAAGCCCAAGGCCTCCTCCAGCATAGATGCCGCCGTCTTCCTAACAAGGAAGTCGTCCTGCCTAATCAAGTCCTTAACCTTATAACCCCTAAACCCAGGAACCATGAGTTGAAGCCTCTCCAACGGACTGAGTGGTGACTCCGAAATGGGTGGCTTAACCTCGCTGTTTCCCGACGACATTGAATTACTGATTATTTTCATTTTTATAAACCTAGCGTGGTTTCAAGCCGTAGCGAAATCAGCACTCGGCGCCAATGACGTCCCTGCAGGAGTTGAGTAACTCCCTGTATAGGTGCGTGAGTATCCTGGCAGCCTTAACCTTAGTATCCAGCGCCTCAAGCAACTCATAATAAGCCTTCCTAAGTAATTCCCTAACCTCCTCGGGCTTCGTCTTTACAGTTAAATCAATACTAACGGTATGGCACACCGCCTTAACAATTGGCTCCTCAACACAACCAGTCAACCTAACAATAACCCTACCCTCATCAACCTAAACTCAGGAACAACATTTAAGCTAGTCAATACCCAATTACCACCGACTGGCGTCACGCCAGACATGGCATGTCAATAATTCACGATTATTTTTAAAGCAATTTCATTATTTAAGACATCATGACTTAACCGATGGTGTTTCATACGGCTTAGGTAGTCCTGAGTAGATGCCCCATATATAGAAGATTATGGCGAGTATTGTGACGACTACCATGTCCCACGGGAACTCGAGTATTGGCATTGGGCCACCCGCGGTTTGGCCGATGTATGTCATTAGTACCATCACGAGCATGTAGACGATGTACCAAAGGGCATTCTTAAAGCCCTCCTTAACCCTGTATATGACGCCGAATATTATCGACGCCGCAAACACCAGCAGCACGCCGTACGGAGTCGATGGCCAACCACTCCAGTAGATGATCCACGTGGCGAAGATGAAGGCGAGGGCGCCAATTACCGCCGGTGCAGGTACCTTATATATACCGCTCAATCCCTGTCTCCTAGAGACAACAAGTGATACAGGAATTACTGCAAAGCTAGGTAACCAGCCACCACCGCGTCATCCATCATATAATAGACTGATGGTATTGGCGAAAGCAGTGCAAGCACCAGACCGGCGAGGCCGAAGATTATCAACGCCCAATAAGGCACTGCATACCTCTCATGGACCTCACCCACCTTGGCACCAACGTACTTAGACCTATACATGGAGAATAGAACCCTGGAGCCGGCGCCTAGGTATATGTAGCCGACCACGAATGGTCCTAACGTACCAACGACCGTTGCAATAGCTAGTAGGTAATTTATCCCGTACTTACCAGCCATGAATATGACTGGATTGTAGCAGACGCTATCGGTTTTAAATCGGTCCAGTCGCCGGGCTTAACGCCAAATACGCTCCAATTAACCGATACGACATAGGCCACTGCGAATAATACGTAGATAAGCGTCTGCCCAATGACCACGAAAAGCACTGCCAGTGGCAAATCCCTCTGCGGATTTCTCATTTCCTCGGCATAATCGGGTATGACCCTCGTGCCGCCAAATGCGAACATTGCTAGAGGTATGGCGGTGAACATGGCGGCTGCCCCATAGGGCATGAAGCCACCAGGTAGGCTGGAGATGTTCTGCGGTAGGAAGACCGCAATCATTAGGCCAACCGGTATGATTAGGTATAGGATCAGCTTAACTATGCCAATACCTGTGGTGGATACTCCAAAGACCTTAACACCGAAGTAATTGAATGGAACCATGAGCAATATTAACGCCGCAGCCACGGCTGCACCTAGTAATGTCGGTATATCACTTTTTGGCATTATTAAGTTCTGGGTGAAGTAATTTATGCCGTAAGCCACCGCAATAGCCTCTATGGGTGGTATGAATAAATACCAAACCATTGAAGCCCAGGCATTCAGGAGGTTAGTTAATGGCCCATGCGTGTAGTAGGCGTAACGGGCTGGTCCGCCAGCCTCTGGGTAGAGCGTACCCATCTCCATGTACGTTAAGCTTATGATTAAGTAAAATATACCGCCAAGTACCCAACTAAGTATTGACGCCGGCCCACTTTCAACCATCATCTCCGGCGCGGAAAACAGTATGCCAGTACCGACAGCGCCAACCAGACCTATTACCGTTAGTTCAAGTAGACTTAGTTCCTTCCTTAGGCTGACGCTTTGTCTTTTTTTCGGGACTTGTCATATTTTGATAATGGTATTGAGTTTTTTTAAGTTTTATCATTATCTTCCTAATTTAATATCCTAAATATAACTATTATTTAACGATATATTTTCTCGATATTATTAATTAGCTCGGTAATCTTTTATTTATGTTCAACATGTCAATTCCAAATATACTCCTAAAGGTTAAGACTCTCGCTGTTAATTGTTAATGTCGAATCTTTTCCATTTAACATTACGATAATAATAGGTGGTCATCAGCTAAACCTTGCACCTAGGTAGCCTCCTATGGCGCCTGCGAGTATGTTTACGGCTATGAATACGCCAATCCTCGTCCTACTCCAGATGGGCCCTGGGTACGCGTCAAATAATATGCCCAGTATGGCTAGGGCTATTATCACATAGATCACTGTTTTCTGGGCTGGCCTGAAGTAAATGTTGTAACTCATCACCTCCTCAGACCTGTACGGCCTTGTGAATAGTATTAATAATCCGTACAGGGCGAGAATTAACACGAATGATAGCCAGCAACCCCTGATTAATGCCCATATTGGGCTTACGACGAGTGGCGTTGGGTAGAATATGTTGGCTATTGCCTCGAGTATGAGCGTGACAACGGACACGAAGAATGAGTAGCCCACGCCAGCCACGGCGTTATACCTAACCTCTCGTGTCGACATCAATTTCAATTTAACAATAAACCTTATAAACCAAACTAACAAGTTAATTATTAACTATGTCGATAAGAGCTCAGGTAATATCCACAATAGACGAGAAGGGAATAGACCAAATGGGGCCAGACGACTTAATAGTGAAGTACCACTCAGTCGACGTGAGGACTAGGTCGAGGCTCATCGTCTACTCAAACCAGAGGGCAGTCGTTAGGATACAGGGACAGGTACAAGGCGTGTTCGATCCAGGGGCTCACGACCTACAAACACCCGCCAACCCAATCTCCCAATTCTTCGCCAAGTTCCAATACGCCGGCAATGTACCCTGGGAGGTTGAGGTGCTCTTCGTGAGCACGGCAAGGCATGAGCCAGGAGTGAGGGCATTACGCAGACTAAGGAGCTAGTCCCAATGAGGTATCAAGTGGCCTACTACTTCATGATTACAGACCCTGTTAAGTTCATAAACGCAGTTCAATTCAGCAGCTTCAAGTACACGGTTGAGGACTTCAAGAACTACGTATCACCAATCGTGGACCAAGCCGTGAGCCAAGTCCTAAACCTAGTATCCTTGAACGAGGTCTACGCAAACCTGCACAAGGTCACTGACGCAGTCACGGCAAGCCTGAGGTCATTCCTTGAGGAGGTTGGCGTCCACCTAATCACGTGCAGGATAGTTAGGCTTGAGCCTGAGGATGAGACCATGAGGAGGGTAGTCCAATTCATGGCTCTGGGCCTCGACGTGAACACGGCAATCAGGGCTAGACTCGCAGAGATAATGGCTCAGAGGAGTGATCCCGCAGCCACAAATATGATGCTCGGCGTGCCCTACTACCCAATATACATATTACCAACGGCAGGCATGCCCAGCGGCTTACAGCAATTAATCGTACCTCCGACACAGCAGCGTCAACAACAGCAGCAGGGTGGTTCAAGTCAGTCGAGTGATTTTGAGATTAGTGGAGGTTAATGATGGGTTATGAGCCATAACATCTTAAAAAGTTACGGGCCGTACAGAAATTATGAATTAGTCCTTGAGGAGGTTAGGTTAGATGACCTGCCATGCTTCATAAACCTGGCAGCCCTCGACCAGAGAGGGGTTCCTGAAATACTAATTGAATTAAGTACGGGCTGCCACCATTATAATACCATGATAAGGGTTACGAGTAAGTTCATGGAATTATTCGGTATGGACACGGCTAGGATTACCGCGGTTAGGTTAGCCAGGGCATTGGGCATTGAGAATTACGAGGCTGTGGAGCGTGGTGATGTGGAATTGAGGATAAAGGGGGTTAAGCATTACCCAGAGTGGGTTAGCCAAAACATGAATACCATAATCAATGCATTCAACGAGGTGCTCACGTCCCTCGGCATAGTGACTCAGTCAGTGGAGGCACGGCAGCAGGAGGCAACGCAAACCACGGAGGCGGCACAACCAACAGCGAGCATACCAACGGGCATTCTAACAACTGGCATTATTAAGACCTACGGCAGTATTGATGGGCAAAACCTGATGCTCAGGGTATTAAGTGGTGGTACTCACGTTGAGTTATGCCTTGAGAAAATGAGTGCCTGCAAGCCTTTAATCACCGTGAGGATGAACCCACTCGAGGTAGTGATACACGGAGATGCAGTGAGGACATTTGGCGAGAACAGGGCTATTGAGTACGCAACCTGGGTCGCCAACGCCCTATACGTGAGTAACTACGAAATAAGTGAATCGGACAATGAGGTGGTGTTAAGGTCGAGGGAAAACGCCACTGCAGGTAATGAACTCATTAAGGTAATGGACATAATAGCCAACAAATACATGAATAAGGAGTAAATCAGCGGCAAATTCTGAAATACTATCCCTCATTATGCATGATAACCTCCCTAACCCTGGCTATGAAGCTGGAGATTACCTGCCTCGCAACCTCATCACTGGGTATTCTACTCACGACACCCGTTGGGTCAGGCCCGTTGTACTGGTACTCATGCATTAACAGGGCTGTCGACGTTAACTCCACGACGTTAGGAACCCTCCCAGCCAATTTACCTGCCACCTCCATAAGCATGTTCGTAGGCATGACTGCAAGCACCCAATCATTCCTTGAAACCCTAACGTTACGATCAACCCTCTTATAACCACCGAAGTTAAATAGATCCTTATTCCTAATGGCTAGGTACGACATGTAAGACTTCCAGGCTTGGAATGCCTTACCAGCCGCATTTCTAATTAACCCATCGTTAAGGAATTTCTCAGCCAACTCAAGCTCGGCCGTAGCCTCCTTAAGTCTTGCCTTTCCAATATCGTCAAGGTTGAGCCTTAACTCAATCATAAACTCACCACATTATACAGGGCGAAGCTTAAAAGTCTTGGTATTTAGAAACTTTCCAAGCGCTTTCTCATATATTCGAAAGACTTAAATAAAATCATAATAATGGTAGGAATGAATCCATGAAGTTAAGCGTTAATGACTTAGTTGTTGGTTATGGAGGTAGGGTTATTATTAATGGGTTAACTACGGAGTTCAATGAGGGCAGGACAGTGGTGCTGGGGCCCAATGGTTCGGGGAAGACAACGCTTTTAAGAGCCATAGCCGGCGTGATCAAGCCAATAAGGGGCTCAATAACCCTTGATGGTAGGCCGCTGCGTAGGGGTGACGTTGGTTACGTAAGCCACGCCAGCGGTCTTGACCCTAACATGACCGTGATTGAGAACCTGGAGTTCTACGCCGAGGTTAAAAACGCCAATAACCTGGATGAAGTCATTGATAGGCTTGGGATCAAGGACCTATTGAATAATAAGGTTGGTTCATTGAGTAATGGGCAGAGGAGGATTGTTGAGGTCGCCATTGCAATGCTTGGCAATCCCAGGGTTTACATCTTTGATGAGCCTACTGACGGTCTTGACGTGAATTTTGCTGGTAGGGTTAAGGAAATAGTGAAGCAATTACGTGGTGTGGTGATTTACACGACTCATATACCGTCGGAGGCCCTGGAACTAGCCGATGACTTGGTAATACTCAGGAAGGGCAAGGTAGTCTTCCATGGGAGTGTTTCTGAGCTTGGTGGATCAATGAGGGTGGTGGCTAAGAGGGGCCGTGAGACTAGGGTCATTGAGGTCGGCGTTAATGAGGTGCCGGGTATCGTTGATAAGTTGAGGTCCGAGGGGTTCAACGTACTCGAGGTCAGGAACTCAGCAATTGATGAGTTATTGGGTGGTGACGATGATTAGGGCTTACCTGAGGAGGGCTTGGAGTTGGTAGGACTTACTACTTCATAACCTTATTAACCATGTTAATCGCCATGTTATTCACCATAACAATGCTCGCTTTTGTGATTGCCACGGCTAATCCTGAGAATATCCATGGAGTTAACCTACCCGCAGAGGAGGCTGTGGCCTTTGTGAGGGTCTCGATGTCTGTAATCCTAATAGGCATGGCATCATTATTCGTATCCATACTATCCTCACTCATAGTCCTCGGCACAATACAGGCGGATGTCCAAAACGGCGTTTTCGAAATGCTGTTCGGCAATGGAGTAAGTGATGGGGAGATCATTAAGGCTTTATACCTCGTAGGCCTATCCTCATTTGCCGTATTCTACCTACTGGCTGAGATCATTGCTATAGTCCCACTTTACATTGTGGCTCCTAACATTACGTATTCCCTACTCACCGCCATGTTATTAACGCCCTTAGGCGTTGGGCTATTCACCACGGGCCTTAGCATACTCATTGGGCTTAATAAGCCAGGTACTTCAAGATCTCCACGGGCATTGGGTCAACAAAGAACCTAGCTTCACCATCGTCTCAATACCCAGTCTCGTAATACTCATTATAACATTAATAATCGCATCCCCAATTATGCCTAACGCAACTTCAAACTTCACGGCATACCTGGGGCAATTGAATATTGAATTAAGTGTCGCATCAATAATCATGCGTTGGCATCCATTTTCATTGCCTTTAAAACGCCAGTTAATAGGATCGGTTTAATAACGAGAGGTGAGGAGGTCACTTAATGGTAAATTATTCATAGTTTAATTATTAAGTAGTTAATGCCGAGGTATGTCAGGAAGAATGGTATCAACACCAGGTCCGTCACGTCGAAACCCACAGCCTCAATAGCCCACAGCGTGCCCAGGCTGAAGAGTAGGGCCGAGAGCACGTACTTAAGGTGCGGAAGCCTAATCCTGGCTATTTGATCCTTAATAATCGTGGTGAGTACGATTACTATGGCCGCCGCTGTCAACGTGCCCATCAGTTGATGCATAACTCCTTGGTATTAACGCAATTAACACGAGGGCAGCCTCAAAGGCTCTATGGCCGATACCGTAAACACGACGGCTAAGTCGCCACGCTCCTCCTCACCACCCTTACCTTTCCCAGCCCTCTTAAACGCCCTACGGGCGCTCCTCAGTAGCCTATACCCGAAGTAAAATAGTATTACGGAGGATGCAGCCAGCACGTAGTCCAGGGGTAGGTAAACTATGTACCGACCAACGGTAAAGGTGGGCACTAGGACGAGGAGTACGCCAGCTATTGCATAAAGCACTGGCTTGAACCCCCTGTAAATCCCCTGGTAAATCGCCGTGACGGCACCAGCCTCCGAAAGCTCAAGCAGGCTTATACCAAACGCCGCGAAGAATATGCCAAGATCCACGGTAGATCAAGGGTCATGAATAATTTTTAAGTATTTCTTGCAACGCCATAATTAATGCGAAGGTATAAAAATTAGCGAGGTACTACCTAGTTAATGGTTGAGAAAGTAACGATACCAAGTATAATAATTGAGGAGTTGAGGAGGAGGGGTCTTGACCCTGAGGATGTAATACTCGACGCGTTAATAAGGGTCATGGACTTAGACCCAGACACGGTGATTGAGGCTAGGGTTGAGCTTGCAATTAAGTACCTCAATGAGGGTAGGGAGTTAATTGATAAAGATCCCGTGCAAGCCAGTGAGAAGCTCTACAAGGCTGCTGAAGAATGCGTTAAGGTCTTGGCCCAATACTACGATTTAAAGGACATACTAACCAAAGTCAACGGTAGAGGTAGGTGGACTGTGACCGAACTCGAGAAAGCAGTCGAAAAAAATAAGCGAAAAACTAGGCGAATGGTTCACAACGGCTTGGGACGACGCAAACTACCTCCACGTGTGGGGATTCCACGAAGAAAAACTAGACCCAGAAGCCGTAAGGACTAGATTACCTTATATCGAGAGGATGGTAAACGAAACAATCAGGCTAGTGAAGACCAGCCAGAATCCACGTAATGGATAACCTGAGAAACACGTATAAAGTCATAAGTAGGGCAGTAGTTCATGCCCAATTACAAGGTTATTAATGATATAACCAGTGTGAAACAGGAGCCACTAAACATCAGGGGCGCCACGGGCGTATACACCCAATGGCTAGTGGACAAAGGCGATAACCCCAAATACGCAGTTAGGAGACAGGTCATTAAGCCAGGCGGTAGGGCGCCACTTCATAGGCATGCCTATGCGGAGACCTTCATAGTACTGAGAGGCTTTGGTGAAATGACTGTGGATAAGGACGTTATTGATGTCAAGCCGGGCATGTGCGTGTTCGTGAGCCCCAACACGCCGCACTCAATCGTGAATGTTGGCAATGAGGACTTGGAGGTTGTAACAGTTATATCCTATGAGGAGGATATGAGTATAAACGTTCTTGAATAATGCGTTGAATGTACTTAAATAAACTTTAGGTATTATGGTTTTAATTTATTAGAGTTAGAAATTGGACAGTTACACTTAAATATCTGGTTTACTTTCAATTTATTAATGAGCGAGCCTGTGCTGAGGATTAAGCCAACGGCATACGGCAAGAGGAACTACTCACGAGACATACTCGCCCTCATTATTATTGGCCTACTCTGGTACTTCGTGGGCATACTACTACCACCAAAGTACCACATACCAACATGGGAATACGCCCTAATACAACTATTCTTCGCCCTCATGGCTGGGCTAGCCGTATGGGACATGGTTCGCCAGGTAAGGTACAATAGGACGTACAGGTCCATCAGAGAATTCGCGCTCTATAGGGACTACGCCTGGTTCATCACAACCAATGGCGAGGAGGTTACCGTGCCAATTGATGAATTCAACCCATGCGTTATTGAGTACGCACCACCAATGCAGTCATACGGGCCCCAATACGGCCCAGCGTACTACCCAGGCGAGGTGGAACTACTCATTAATCACTACGGTATTGGCTATACGCTGGTCATAGACACCGAGCAGTGTAGGCAGTTGAACCTGGTCTTGACGAGGGACTTTGGTAAGCCTAGGATTGATTGGTGTGGGGAGAAGAGGAAGAGGGTTGGGCCGATAATACTGGAGAGGTGGAACCTAGCCTGCTAGGTGGTGGGCCATGGGCAGTGTGATTGTTTATGGCCCACAGCGTGCACCGAGGAATGCTTACCTAGCACTCATTATCGGCCTCGTCCTAGCCCTAATTGGGCTTTACCTATTCTACATAATGCATGATATTTACTACCTCGTCTACCTAACCTTACCGGGCATTGGCACCATGCTATACTCACTCAGGGCCTACATCTCCAGTAGGCGTGAACCCGCATGGACTGGGGAATTTGGGGTAATATGGAGTTATGGGAGGGCCCTCGTCCCAAGTACAAGGCCTGTCCTGGTTAAGCTCGTTGTTACCAATGTTCTCTTCGGCTTCGTTATGCTTGCTATTGCCTGGGAGATGATTGTGAACCCAAGCCATTGGCTTAACCTACTGGTTGGCTTCCTAATCTTTGCCGGGATGGATGGTGGCTTCTCCTACCTATTAATAAGGGGTTACCAAGCATTTAGGAGGAGCCTGGCTACGGACATTGCAAGCCTACAGCTCTATAGTGATAGGTTGCGTATTATGACTGGCACCAGGGATGTACTGGACATACCCCTTAGCGAGGCAGTAATCTGTATCGCCAGCCTTGGCTGGCATGATGTTTATGGGAATAGACTTGATACTCTAAGGATTAGGTATGCCGGTACTACCTACACGTTTACGGTGCCTGGCGGTGTTGGGCAGGAATTCATAAACGCGTTGAGAAGCGTCGGTATTGATGAAATCCACACCTGTAATTACCTAGGCATTAAATAAGCCTATAAACATCAATGAACCTGCCATACCAATCCTCATAGGTCCTCCTGGTAACAACGTGAAACTCGAAGAGCATTAGGACCTCCTCACCAACCTCCTCGATAATCCTCATGACAAGCTCCACGTACTTATGCGGGTCATCACCATACACGTCAGATATCACCAGGACATTAACATCACTATCAGCCCTAAAGTCGCCACGCACGTAACTACCTATGAGCATTAGCTCCGCATTTGGGTCAAGCTTAAGCACGGCATACTTAATCCTGTCTAAGTAATAATCAATGTTATTAAGTATCCTATCCCTAACCCTTTTAATATCGAGCAATAAATCTACGAGAGTAGACGCCTAACCACCTCGTTAAACCTCTCCGTAATGACCAGTGCCTTATCGACATTCTCCTTAGTAAACCTCGGCGGCATGTACCGACTGGCGATGTACGCGAACTCCAGCAGTAGTATCATCTCCCTATTACCGTTGTAAAAATCAGATATGCCGCATTTATTGTTTACTAACCTCATTACTTCCGTGAATAGTTGGGTTAACCTATGCGTCCGTGGGTAATCACCAATGAAACTAAATAGTAATGACTTAAGCTTCAACGCATGAACTGCTCATCATAAAACATCACCAAGTCGTAATAACCTCTCTCATAAGCGAACTTCCCCTGCTCCAGGAACTCCTCAGCCCTTGAATCCAGGAAACTTCATCAAGTAATGTTCTCGGGTTATTATCTAACAATGCTTCTTGGGAACCAGCCATCCCTAGTCCTAACGAGATTCCTCTCCTTAACATACTCATTAACCCTACCCCTAACCTCCTCAAAAACCCTTGAATCACCGCAGAGCACCTTACCATCAGTCACGGCATCAAGTATTATCATTGAATGCTCAAGGACCTCACCCAGCCTACTAAGTGGAAGCCAAACCACCTGCCCAATATCCAGAGCCTCGACTCTATACTCGCCACTGGGCACGATGGCCATCAAGTCCCAATCACTCAATGGTGTGTTATCACCTCTGGCCCTGGAACCGAATAGGACGACCACGAGGGATCTACCGCATAACTCACTAAGTACCTCCCTAAACCTGGCCTCCCTCAATCTGGTAACCTCATTGAGTACCTCCAACCACCTGCTGTACATAGTCCCACACCAAGTCCATGCACTTAACCGCTTCCTCAGCCTCCCACCTCCTATAATCATTAATTCTCGAATCCGGATAACGCGCCTGGACATAGTGCTGCTCAAGCGACTCTGCGCATCTAACAACTTCTTGGGGTGCCTCTTTACCTATAAGTCTCATTAAGTACTGAAGCAATTCAGATGTTGAGTGGGTTATTGGTCGCGACCCACCAAGCTTTATCAACAAACCCTTTATTAATAATTCAACGGATTGCTGGGCAAAGAAGGCCGCTGAATCATATCGATTATTCACTAAGTCCTCCCTAGCGTAATCCCTAAATCTCCTTGCCTTATTCAACCAAATTTCAGCCATTAAGACCCTGCAAAAATCAATGAATACTTCAACGTTATAAGGTTTATTTTGTCACCTTAGTCGACATTACCATGACTATGAATGCCGTGGCTGCGGCTATCATGAAGGATAGTACGAAGGCCTCCCTGCCAGGCACCTCATAGAATATGGGCATGCCGTTTAGGTAATAGGCGAGTATTGGCGTCTTGTAGGTCGTCTCCAGGGAGCCAGCGATCACTGGGCCTAGGGTGTTCCCCATTAGTCTCATGGCCGTGTTCGTACCAGTCATTGTGGCCATCCTCTCCCTTGAGGTTGACGATATTAAGAGCGTGATCCTCGTCACCGTCATCCCAGCAATACCTATCATGCTGAATATCATGACCAATATCGTTACCATCAACTCATGAACATACACCGTAGCCGCCATTAGAAGCCCACCAATGGTCGCCATGCCCGACGTAACAACCAAAACCCTCCTATAACCGATTGTGCTCATTAGCACTCCATAGAGTGGCCCTGCGAAAAGCATGATTAGAGATATTGGGGGTTTAGGTCTGTTTGTTTTCTTCATTTCTTCATTTTTTTGTTCCCCTGCTCTGTCTGGTTTCATTGTTCATTGGGGAGGCGCTTTGGGTTGACCCTGGCAACCCCGCACACGCCTGCACAGCCCTTAACCATATGTTCATGGCTCCGACAACATCCCTATCACCAATGAATCCGCAGTTTCTGCAAAATGCCAGTCTATGGATGTAGGTTAGCCTTGAACCGCACCTCGGGCATGTGGTTGATGTATTCCTTGGGTCCACGATGATCACTGGTACGTTGTGTTCAATCGCCTTTGCAATGATCGCATGCTGTAGCTTTCTGTAGGCAAACAGCGTTAGCTTCCATCTGATGTCATTATTCTTCTCATTGATTGAGTCCCTAAGGTGTTCCAAATTCTCAAGGATTATTGCATGCCCATGCTTATAAGCCCTCGTGACTATTTCCCTAGCCAACTTCCACGATGAATCAATGACGATATTCCTAGCCCTCCTGTGGAGTGCCTTTATCCTGTTTAGGATTCTCTCATTGAATCTCCATCTCTTTGGGTATTTCTTCTGTAGTTCCTCGACCCTAGCCCTCTTACTCAATGCATCGATGAGCCTGGTCCTAAACCTCCTGACCTCGGTTCCGTTGAATGTTGTTATCATCCTAAGGTTCACGTCAACGGCCATGAAGCCTTTAGGTGCGTAAGGCTCGTACCTAACTTCAAAGACTATGCTGACGAATAACCTCTTGCCCTCGTACTTCACGTGAACCTCCTTCCACCTTAGGCCGATGAACCTCTCGATGTATTCCCTCCTATGTTTGAGCCTTAGCACATACCATTTGTCCCTTAGGATGACCTTGACGACTCCCTTGTCAAGCTCGACCTTTGCGTCATAGTTGTCTAGCCTTGCAGTGAATTTCCTTACTCGTGGTTTATTGCTGCCATTACTTCTGGCTGACTTAACGATGGCTAATGCACTGTCGTAGATGTTTCTAGCCACATGGCCCTGAATCCGTAATTCCTAAGCATTGGGTAGAACAGTTGATGCAATTTGCTCCTCCTTGGCAGCTCATCCAATTCCCACAAAGCATCAACAACCCTTTGTAGTGCATGCCTATGGATAGCAAGGTCCCATAACAAGTCATTAATGCTCCCTTCAACAACCTCCGCCTCTGCCTTTAACGCCCTGTAACGCAATCCCTCAGGCATCCACCAAGGCTGGTGGATAAACACCCTCATCGGAACACCAGTTAAATTAAGGAGTGTAAATTTATAAGTTTTTTTCACTCTTTCTTGCTTGAGAGAGAGTATGGTGACCATATACGTATTCGAGGCGAAGATCGTGAAAACAATGAGGAAATACCTAATATACCCACCAAAACAATACCAAGAAAAGCTCTCAAAACTACACGGGAAAAAGATCAAAGTAATAGTAATAGAAGAAAGCGAATGAAAGCAACCAAAAACCGCAAAAAGCACTGTAAAACAAAACGGCTATCGGGTTTATACTCAGCCCAATGCCCTGGATGGCCCTCAGCATGACCAGTATTGGGAATGTTGGCGCCATGCTTGTTAGGAAGACCGCAATGAAGTAGACCATCAACGTAATGAGTAGGACTCTCTTCCTACCGTAGGTATCAGCCAACTTACCGAGGATAGCGCAAACGCCAAGCCGGCCAGGGTCTCGGCGGATAAGACCCACGAAACCTCAGACTCAGTAACACCGTACTGCCTCTCAATGGTTAGTAATGATGGCATAACAACCATTTCGACGTACATCGTGACGATTGATATCGAGGCTAGGACAGCCAAGTACCTCCACGCCTCAGGACTAAGCCTCACACCACCAACGCTCCTAAGCACGGGAGGAATCCGATATCAGTATTGATTATAAATCTGACTCACGTTGCTAGATATTCCATCTTAAATTCCCCATTACGGTAATTCGATTTGGTATACATATGGTATACCAGAGGGCTTATTAACTGGCATACTATTAGGTAATTAAATGTCAAGTGTCGTTAGTTTCAAGGTTAGGAGGGAGATTAAGGAGAAGATGGAGCGGTTTAGAGACAGGGTTAACTGGGCTGAGGAATTGAGGAGATTCATTGAGGAGAGGATTAGGGAGTTGGAGGCTGAGGAGAATATTAAGCGCGTCGTTGAGGAGCTCGAGAAAATACCAATAAGCGTCCCAAAGGGATTCTCGGTGAACTCAGTGAGGGAGGACCGTGATAGTAATTGATGCGTCAGCCCTAACGGCATTCATACTCAAGGAACCAGGCTGGCAATCATTAAGTAAGTACATTATGAACTCCGTATCGGTTGACCACATAATTAAGGAGGTCATGAATGCAATATGGAAGGCGCAGGTTAGGGCTCATCACTAGGGAATACGCCGTTAAGCTTCACGAATCGGTAATGACTTTAATTGGCAAAAACATAGTCATAGAGCCTGAGGAGAAGTACATTAATGAGGCATTTATGATAGCGCTCGGTCATAAAATACCCATATATGATGCATTATACATAGCATTAGCAACCGCTAAGGGATTACCGCTCTTAACGCTCGATAATAAGCAAGGGGAAGTTGCTAAGAAAATGGGCGTAATCGTCATTGCACCACCGTAAGCGTTCACTTCCTCAGTGGTCTCACGGGTGGCACTGTGTTTAGGTGCATTAACTCATCGGGTATCGCCTTATTCAGTGCAATCTCCCTATAGATGTAGGCTGATGGTCTCCAGTACTGCTTCTTAGTTGTATAGTCAACGTATAGGAGTCCAAACCTCATGCTAAAGCCCGAGGCCCACTCATAATTATCCGTCAAGGACCAGTGCAGGTAACCCCTAACGTCAACGCCATCACTCAACGCCCTATGTACCTGGTATATGTGGCTGACTAGGTAGTAGGGCCTTAGGTAGTCGGCTGAGTCCGCTATCCCATTCTCGGTGACGTAGATAGGTAGGTGATACCTCTTCCAATACTTCATTAATACGTCATAGAGACCCTCGGGATACAGTTCCCAGCCAAAGTCACTGCAGGGCCTATTGTCGGGACTAATTGAGTTCCTCTCGCAGGCATGTCCGTAACCGGGTACCATAGTGTATAAGTTATCACCGATTAACCTAACCACAAGTCTTGAGTAGTAATTGATGCCGATCCAGTCGAGCCTATTCCTAAGGTCCTCCCTGGCCTCACCGTACAGGTTACCGTGGATTATTGCGTCGAAGAATGACCACCTGGTATCCTGCTCTGCTAATTCCACGGCTTTTGTATCCTTCTCCGTTAATGGTGTATAAGCAGTATTTGCGTAGATTAATCCAATAGGTTTCTTACTAATGATCCTAATTGCATCATAGGCCCTCGCATGTGCCTGTATTAAATTAATCAGGGCCTTCCTCATAAACTCGGGATTTAAGTACCCAGGTGGGAAGCCGAATTTGACGTTGATATAACCGTTCCAGGCAACCACGTTGTTCATTCATTGTTGAGTATATGTCAACTAAGTCCTCAAACTTCCAAGCCACGTATGCTGCGAATCTGGCGAAGTTAATCACGGTCTTAACATCGAGCCAACCCGTGGGTCCAGAGAGGTCGCCCTTCCTAACCCTTATTGGGTCATGAACCCATATTGGCAATGGCCAGTGGTATAGGTTCAGTATGAGGAATATGTTCCTATTCTTTAAGTCGTTGAATATGGCCCTGTAATGTTCAAGGGCCGCCCTATTAACCGCCTCATCAAGCTTCCTCAAGTCACGTTCATCGACATCAACTTTAACGACCTTATCGCCAACGAC
This sequence comes from Vulcanisaeta sp. JCM 14467, assembly GCF_001316245.1. Lineage (GTDB taxonomy): Archaea > Thermoproteota > Thermoprotei > Thermoproteales > Thermocladiaceae > Vulcanisaeta. The sequence goes on from NZ_BBDM01000002.1 coordinate 31,534, forward strand.
CTCGACATTACCACTGGGTGGCTCAGGCATTGGTTTCGGGAATAGCCTTGACCATTCAACGTTTATCCTGGCAATGTCAAGGCCCATCTTAACGGCGTTATCATGAAAAACCCTGTAAAGGCTCCAGTAGCCAGGTCCGTTTCCGGAAAATCACCACTAACAAGGCCTGAGACTATATTATCCATATCATGAACCCAAACCCACCAATCACTGTTTGGGTCTTCATCGCCTGGTATGCCCATCTCATGTTGAAAACCTGCCTGGGACCAGCCAAACCGGAAGTTTTTGGGGAATGTCAGTGTCACGTATTAACTTAGAATTAGTATTGTTTTTAGGAATTACCATAACCATACTTAAGGTTCTATCCTGTTAAATGTTGTTAATTACGAGTGGATAGTTTATGAAGAATTGACTGCAATAATCATTAAAACTCTTAATAGGAGGGACCCTTTATGTGGAAATAACGGCATTAATTATAAGCACCACGAGGTCTAGGGCACCACTGCTTAGATACGCTATTTCTTCAGTGATTAATCAATCTAGGAAGCCTAATGAGTTAATTGTTGTTATGTCATATGACGATAGGGAAATTAGGGAATTGGTTGATCCGTACGGTTTTGTGGTTCATCATGTAAGTACTAGGGTAGGCCCAATGTGGGCCAGGGGCATTAAAGAGTCGAGCGGTGATGTTGTTGCATTTCTTGACGATGACGATGAGTGGTTACAAAACAAGCTTAACCATGTAGAGGAGGTGTTCGGCAAAATCACTGGGCTTGGTCTTTATCATAACCTTTTTCAATTCATTGATACTAATGGTAATGAGCTGAATTGCGATGATTTGCCAGCCTATTACTGCTCAATGATCCTCAATAGGAGAGCCGTTATTAAGAATAGTATTGATCTTTACATGCGTTCTAAGGTTGATGATTGGTTGCATGCTGATTATTGGTCATTATTCTACAACACGTCAAGCCTGTCAGCAATTAGGGATGCATTGATAGGTAGACTTGATTTCATTGAAAGTATTAACTTATATTCAGATGCCATATTCTTCATATTAGTATTAAGTCAATGTTACACCGTAGTGCACGAACCAATCATCTTAACTAGGTATAGAATTCATGGTGGGCAAACATCGAGAAAAATCCTAAATGGTGAACTCATGGACATGGCCGCTAAGGATCACGAGTTATTTAACAGAATAATCAGGGAACATAATACCTGCAAGTAGTTTACGGATGTTAACTTGACACATGACGTAATACTTATATACACCAGGATCATTGTTCCATAATCGTGATCAACAAGAATGAATTCACCAAATACTTGGTTATATCAATACTAATGGCAATCACCATAACGACAATAACGTCACTGGCATCACAAAACACCATTCAGGTAAATGTGGCGGTCCAGGGCGTGGGTCCCTTAGGCAATGCCTCAATTACGTACATGGAATTTGTGCAATCATACACAACACAGATGCTTCAGGCTTACGGTACAACGACAACAAACAATGAGGGCATAGCATTAATCCCGCAACCACCACCTCCATTACCTGGCAAGGAAGATATTATTACGATCACGATCAATGCGACGGTAAATGGGTCACCGGTCTTCAGAACATACACCTTCTATTTAACAAATGAGAACTTCACAAACCAAATAAACATAACAATATCCACGCCCAGGATAAATAACTCAACAAGCAACGAAAGCATGTTCTTAATAGCAATAATCATAGTGATAATTGTTGTGTTGATAGTAATAATAATCGCCCTAATGAGAAAATCGAGAAAGTAATGACATATAGCTAGGGAATTCAGATTAAAAATAGTTATTTCTTTCTATTTAAGCTTCACTTACCTAGGAATTGATCATGGAAATACTATCTCACTCCTTGTCTCCCTTGTTGTAGGTCTCGGCACTATTGGGTATGGCAAATACTCAATCCCCGGTCTATTTGTCCTGGCCTGCGGGTATAGCATCATTAATTCATAAACCTCAGGCGGTACATCAATCGATACCTTAAGCCCCATTTCCCTTAATTCCTCCACGGTTATTGGATAATCATGAGTGTAGTAACCACTCACGAGTCTATCAGCTATCTGCTGAGCCCTCTCCTCACCAACCTTATCCCTTATTAATTCAATGACCAATTCCTTCACCTGCCGGATAGCCTTCTCAGCCATATCCGCAAGTATTAATGTTTGGTCATCAACCTTATCCTTACCCTTAATCTCAACTGCCCTAAGAATAGACGGCGCAGGAAAGTACGTCCCACCGGGTCCACCGAGTTGCGGGTCTAATGGGCCTAACACGGCATTTGGGTCCATTATTATCTCATCGGCTGCCAGGGCAATTAATGTGCCTCCGCTCATGGCGTAATGAGGTACCACGACAACCTTCTTAGCTGGGTGTGCCTTAAGGGCCTTGGCTATCTGTGATGCGGCGAGTACAAGACCTCCTGGCGTGTGCAGGATGAGCATAATCGGCATATTAGGTGGTGTTGTCCTAATGGCCCTTATAATGGCTTCAGAATCCTCAATGTCTATGTACCTATAGATCGGAACACCAAGGAGCCCAATCTTCTCCTGCCTATGTATCATCGTTATCACCCTAGACCCGTACTTACGCTCCATAAACTCTATGAGCCTTAGCCTCGCGTGTTGTAATGATCTCATTGATAACCATGGTGATAGCATTGCTATGAAGAGTAGTATCCAGAATAGATAGCCGAGTATATCTGTGTATACATCGAGAAACATTACAAATCATTACTTAATATATTTAATAAACATTATCATATACCTTAATGACTTCATGATACAATATTTTAATATTATTCGTATTTTCTATAATATGGGATCGCTAATGGGTAAATACTCGTTGATTATGGGTAGTGAAGCCCTGGTCCGTGGTGCCATTTATGCCGGTATTAGGTTTTATGCCGGTTACCCAATAACGCCAGCGACGGAGATTGCTGAGTACATGTCTCAATTGTTGCCTAAAGCCGGCGGTATTTTCGTGCAGACTGAGGATGAGTTGGCGGCTATAAATATGGCCATTGGTGCTCGGTGGCTGGTTGGAAGGCGATGGTCGCCACCAGCGGTCCAGGTTTCTCACTGATGCAGGAGGGCATTGGTCATGCGATCAATGCTGAGGTACCGCTATTGGTGGTTGATGTTCAGAGGGGTGGGCCATCGACTGGGCAACCAACGATGCCATCACAGCAGGATGTTTTTCAAGCCAGGTATGGCTCTCACGGTTCTTACGAAATAATCGTCCTAAGCCCAAGCAATGTTCAGGAATTGTTCTACTTAACGATTGATGCCATTAACCTGTCTGAGCAATATCGTACACCCGTGATACTACTCACTGAGGAGGTTACTGTGCACCTATGGGAGAAAATTTACATACCAGACCCTGGCGAATACCCGGTGCTACCCCACGTGACGCCACCAACCCATGGTGATGAGGGCTTCCTGCTCGAGGGTCAACTACATGATGAGAGGGGTTATAATGTGGCTAATGATCCGGAGCTCTCGGCTAAGGCGTTATGGCGTTTGATAAGGAAGATTAGGGATAATGTGGATAGGATATCAAGGATTGAGGTTAAGTATTTCGAGGATGAGCCTGAGGTTTTCGTGGCATCTTACGGATGCTCTGCGAGGTCCGCGTTGGCGGCTGTTAAGATGCTCCGGCGTGAGGGTTATAGGGTTGGCTTTCTACGGTTAATAACCCTTTGGCCATTTCCAGAAAACGCCATTAAAAATGCCTTAAGAAATGCGAGCACGGTCGTAGTCCCCGAAATGAATGCGGGCTACATGGCCCGTGAGTTCAGGTTACTCGGCCTAAATGTAGTGCCAATACCGAAGTTAGGTGGTGAAATGCCAACACCCGAGGAGATATATAGTGTCGTAAGGGGTGTCGTTTCATGAACCCACTCATTCAGAAATACCTGCGTAGTGAGTATGCCCAGGGTAAGAGGAGGACCATATTCTGCCCAGGCTGTGGCAACGGCATAATACTTGGCTACTTCATCAGGGCGATCGATGAGTTAAAGCGTGAGGGTAAATTCGATGACTCAAAAATATACATAGTGACTGGCATTGGCTGCTCAGGCAACATACCAGTACCACTTAAGTACAACATTGTACGTGCACTACACGGCAGGGCACTCTCGGTGGCTACGGGGATAAAACTCGTTAGGCCTGATAGTGAGGTAGTGGTATTCGCAGGCGATGGTGACCTATTATCAATTGGCGGTAATCATCTGATACACACGATAAGGAGGAATGTTGGTATAAAGGTCATCCTCGTAAACAACATGCTCTATGGAATGACAGGAGGGCAGGTGGCGCCAACGACGCCTATGGATGCCATAACCCACACAACACCCTATGGAAACCCAGAACCACCGTTGGACGCGTGTAGGTTAGCTGTATCCCTCGGCGCCACTTACGTGGCAGGTGGGCAGTACCATTGGCCAGACAGTGCATACAATCAATTAAGGAATTACTCCTCCACAGGGGCTTCGGCATACTTGAATGCCTATCCCAATGCCCTGTTTATCAGGGTAGGTATGTAATCGGTATTGATAGACCATCGAAAATAATGGATTACTTCCTAAGGATAACCGTGGTATCTAACGAGCCTAGGTACGGGGATAAGATAACCATTGGTAAGTTCGTGGACTATGAGAAACCAACCTACGAGGAGATAATGTGGAACATAATGAGTAAGGCCAGGGAGGGTGGTGGGTATGAAGCGTAAACTCCTCGTGATTAGAATCGACGTGGATAAATACCTATGCAAGGGCTGCTACATCTGCGTGGATAAATGCCCAATGAAGGTATTCGAGATATCCAACATTGTTGGTGATTACGGCGCATTCCTACCCGTGGCTAAGTACGTAGATAGGTGCATGGACTGCGGAATATGCGAGCTTTACTGCCCCGACTACGCAATAACGATAATAAGAGGTGACGGTACGTGAGGCTTGAGGTTAGGTTCGCGGGTTTTGGAGGTCAGGGCGTGATTACGGCCGGTAGGTTGTTAGCATTAATAATCATTGAGGCCGATCCAAGCCTATACGTGGTTTACAGTCCATCGTACGGGTTCCAAACCCGTGGTGGTGATGCGTTATCGGATGTGATAATTAGTGATGAGGAGATAGATTACCCAAAGGCAAGGAGGATAGACCTTGCATTCATGCTCACGCAGCAGGCGTATAATAAGTACTGTGAGTTTGTTAGGGATGATGGGCTAATAGTAATTGATGAACATGTCAATAAGAGCATAGGGAAATGTGGTAATAAGAGACATTATGAATTGAGTATAGTGACTAGTGCGAGACAAATAGGTGGTGATGTATTTGCATCAACAATAATGCTGGGAGCCTCAATAAATTACCTGGGCAATACAGAGCTATTAAAGGGCAAGTTAATGTTGGAATGCGCAAAACAGGTAGTTATTAAGTACTTCAAGGAGACATTACTTGGAAGGAGAGTTGGGGTCGAAGACTTAATTAATAAGAATATCAAGGCGCTAGAGATTGGTTATAAAATGATAAAGATAAATGATTTTTAACTAAGGTATTTTTCCTAAGTCAATCGATTAAAATTTAGTCAGCACCGTAATACTCCTCAGACGGCTTTAGCACTACCAGTTCAGCCATCCTAGATATTAACCTGTCCTCACAAATCACGTCATCAGCCGTTAACACACCACATGGGTTACCACTATCATCAACAACAAGCAACTGTTTAACACCATACTCACTCATTAACATGGCAGCCCTATAAATGCTGTCATTTAACCTCACAGTGACTAATCGATTATACAGGCAACACTGAGCAACACTCACGTCTAAATTACCTGCCTTACCAACAGTCCTTATTATATCATTAGCAGTGACTATACCTACAACCTTACCATCATCAACCACTATTAGGTAGTCCGTACCCTCCTTACTCATTAATTCAATAGCCTCCTTAACCGAAGCATTAGCACTAATGGTGACTCCCTTCCTCCTAAGTACTTTGTCAACAGTAGTACTCATCAGGATACCGAGGCAAGTTATGAAATATAAAGGCTATTATAAGGTACATAACGTGCACTCAGCGAATGCTTTATAAATATAATAGGACAATATGTAAATGAATTATAATAAATACCAATACAATCATGATATTACTAGTACATTATTTAAAGTAATTATCGTAAACCAAGTATGTTCTTTTTCAATTCCTTCTTATCAATCTTACCCGTGCTTGTTAATGGTATCTCCCTCACAAAAATAATGTCGTCTGGCACCCACCACTTAGGTATCCTACCGGCACTAACCTCCCTATTTAACGTCTCATATATCTGCTCCTTACTTAGGTTATAGCCCTCCTTAGGCTTTATAACGGCTATTGGTCTCTCACCCCACTTTTCATGAGGTCTCCCAATCACAGCCACTAAGTCAATACCGGTATATTCGAAATTATGGCTTCAAGAATACTCGTTGGTATCCACTCACCGCCACTCTTGATCACGTCCTTAAGCCTATCAAGTATTCTTAATCCACCGTCGCTAAGCAGCACACCAACATCACCTGTTTTAAACCAGCTACCTACATAGCTTTCCCTAGTCTTATCAGGATCCTTATAATATTCATAGGGTAGCCATGGAGCTCGTAGCCAGACTTCACCAATTTCGCCCGGGCCAACATCCTTACCTGTGGCTGGATCGACTATCCTTATCTCAACAAAGGGTACAGGATGTGTTGTTAATCTTATATAATCAAGGAATTCATCCATTGAGCCGTAATTCTTCGGTGCTAATGATATCGATGTGGCTAGCATATCGGTTCCTCCATATATGGATGAGAAACTTATACCAAGCTCATGCATCCTCTTAGCGAGTCCACTTGTTATTGGCATACCACCAACTAAAGCCTTTAATCCACTTAGTACGTCTAATTTGTTCATCCTCTCTGCGGTATCTATGAGCATGTACATCATTGTTGGAACGGCATTTATCCACGTAACCTTCTCAGTCTCTATTAACGTTAATGCCTTATCAGGTGTGAACCTACCCATTAGCACGTACTTACTACAGAGGTATGGTGCATGAATAAAGCTACCCCATGAATGAATATGATAGAATGGTATTAATGGCATTATCGTATCACCCTGATGAAGACTGGCTGGAGTATTATACATGCCTAGTTGGTACGCTATAGCCAATGCGCCGTGAATAAACTTTTCATGCGTATACCTGACAGCCTTAGGAAGACCTGTCGTACCCGATGTGAATAATATCGAGAAATAGTCCTTCCCAGTAACCTCAACCTCAGGCTCCTTAGTGCTTCTACCATTAACTAGGTCATTATAGCAGTACTTCGCATCGCAGTCAGGGCTTAGCCCCACGGTCTTATCCTTATTAACTAAGGTACTTAGAGCCTTAAAATCACTAGAATAGAATAACCACTCAACATCAGCCACCTTAATCGTATAGGCTATTTGATCCGGAGGTAATCTAATGTTCACTGGATAAATGACCGCACCAATCATGGCAGCTGCATAGTGTAACTCAAACATTGGCAATGTATTCCAATCAGCCACACCTATAACAGTATCCTTACGTATGCCTAGGGATAATAATGAATTCGCCAGCGAAATAATTCGCCTATACACCTCACCATAACCAATTCTATTACCCTCCAAACAACCTCAGTCTCAGGGCATAGTGTTGCAGCCCTCCTTATAACGCCATGTACAGTAAAACCAATACCTAATCTCTCCATTTCTCATCACCCCTCCTCAATATCCACGATCTTTTTACCTAAATCATACGAACCAACCTTATAACCACCCTGTAAGTACTTCTCAAGGTATAACTCAGCAACCGTTGCGTATCTATCCATTCCTAATCTATCCGCAATATGCACCAGGGTTATCACGGCAATCGCGTGGCCTAGCGACAATAGTACATCCTTAGCCCTAAACTCGACCTCCAATGGGCTCAGCGTCGATATTGTCTGTAACGTATTTCTTATAACGTTCATAGCGGACTCGGCAATACCATGGTACGTCTTAATTTCAGCCACGGTATTCTCAAGGTCATTAAGCATTGTAACGTGGGCATTCTTCTTAGTCATTGCCTCAAGCATGTCCAACGCCTGTATGTTGCTCGTGCCCTCCCAAATAGGCGTTATCAAGGCCTCCCTATGCCACCTCTCAATAGGGTACTCACTGAGGAACCCAATACCGCCATGAAGCTCCATGGCAAGTCTCGTCACGTATGCCGCAGCATCCGCAGTGACGTTCTTGGCAATATGCGTCAGTAACCTTGTGTAGTGATAGTGCTCACTGTATGGTGGCTTATCATGCCACGACTTATCAAATTCATTTATTGCCTTAAAGACCAATGCAGTCGCACCTTCAATGGTCACCTCCATATCCATCAAATCCCTAATAACTAACGGATGCTCAATAAGCAACTTGCCAAATGCCCTCCTCTTATTCGCATATTCATAAGCCTCAAGGTACGCCTTCCTAGCAATGCCAACAGCACCAATTGCATTGGCGAGCCTTGACACCATTAAGTCCTCCATTATGTAGTAAATGCCGTTATTTAATTCACCAACCAGGTAGGCCTCACTGCCGTGAAACTCAGCCTCGCCGGTCGGCACCGAGTTCGTACCACTCTTATCCTTTAACCTCCTAACTATGAAGTTAAGATTACCCTTCGAATCTAAACGAGGAACGGCAAACAACGCCAACCCCTTAGCACCGGCTTTACCACCTTCCGGCCTTGCCGAGGTCAACGCAATGTCGGCTAACCCAACCCCACTGGCGAAGTACTTATCACCGTATAGTCTCCACCTATCACCATCCCTCTTGGCATTCGTAGTATTGGCACCCAAATCACTACCTCCCTGAATCTCCGTAAACCATGTGGCACCAAAATTAATCGGCGTCTCATCGCCGATGAGCCTTGGTACGTATTTCCTCAACTCATCATTACCATACTTATAGAGGGCGTACGCTGTCTGGATCGTTATTGTAATTATGCAATAAAGACCAGGATCCGAGACCAGGTAACCCATTGCATAGTGCTCATGCCAACTACCACCATGGTACGGGGGCTTATTTATACCAAAGTCCAGTACTAATCTCTCAATAGCCCACCTCTCCGCAGGATTCAACCAAACCCTGTCAACCCTATTACCATTAACATCCCACATAATATGCCTAGGCCTCGAAACCTTATCAACGTAATCCGTAACCTCAAGCAGGTCACGCCCAGCGAAATCACCTAAACCATGCAGAGGAGGTACCTTACCGAGGAAGTGTTGCAAGACCCTTTGTAATGGCTTATCTGCATCGTATACGTTCATGCCATAAATATTAGATAGAAAACCATATACTTCTAAACTAGTATTGGTACTCCGCGCCATATATAAATGATTTTGCATTACTTATTTAAAAGTTATAGGTATTGTTTTTATATATTCATTTATTATTTATTAAATAAATTATTTACTGTAATAATAAGATTAAGGGGTTAGTATACGTTCAATTATCCTGTTCACATCATTAATGACGTGCTCGGGAATTTTTTGAGTTCGTCCAAAGTATGTATCTCTTGGCTATGAAATCGGCTATGCCCATTAATACGAATGATAAAACCTCAGGATTATACCTTGCTATTTCACCCTTATTCATTGCCTCTAACAATTTCTGAGAATATCTCTCGGAGAGCTTAATATAATGCCATTTGTAAAGCTCTAGATTATTTGATTCAGCCTCTATTAATATTTTATACAGATACTGATTATAGTATATCCAATCAAAGAAGGCCTCGAACCCTTTCTTCTCGATTAAGACTCTGTTATTAAGACCTGCTGTGCTTAATGTTAGGTAATGTCTCATATCCCTATTTATACGCCTAATTAACTCAGCCAATAACTCATCCTTATTCCTGAAGTAGAAATAAAATAGTCCGTGCGATACTCCGGCCTTAGATGTTATTTCGTCTATTGATGCATTGTTAAATCCCTTCTCTGCGATTACGGTTATTGCTGCATTGATTATTTTATTGAGTGAATCCTCACCTTTCTTTGTCTTTGGAGTATACCTCATGCTAGTGGTATTCTAATAAATGGTATAAATTTAAATAATTTTTACAATAATGAAGACTAATGAAACTAACTAATTCTTTGAAGGACGGTGGCACCCCACGTCCACCCAGTACCTGCGGCGACTAAAACAATGATGCTGCCCTTCCTTATCTTACCGCTTTGTTCAGCTAGCCATAATGATAGGAATGGATCCACAGCCTGCATATGTCCATAATCCTCGAGATATATTGACTTATCCAAGGACACGCCTAATTCCTTAAGTATTTTTTTCATGGAATGAACGCTTCATATGAAGTATTGCGAAGTAATCCACATCACTTACCTTAAAGCCGCTCCTTTCTATTGCATCTCTTATCACGTGTAGGAAATTCTTTAATGAGATTTCCTCAAAATTCTTATTAAATTCATTGGACCTATTTACCTGTAGCAAATAGCTTTGGTTAGCATCATCAACAAATCTTTCACCCAGCCTCTGATATACTACGTTTGAGAACCTCCCATCAGTTACTATGGAGCTCTCGAGAATTTCATACTTACCATACACATTACTTAATAAAACCGCAACCGCCCCATCCGAAAAATCATACATGAACGTGGAGGCTTTATCCCTATAATTAACTATCATACTCTGCTTAGTGGCGCTTACCAACAATACGTAGGAGTCCTCATCCCTCACTACCAACTTGGCTTTAATAAGTCCAGGGCAACAATACTACTAACACACTGCATCGATACATCAACACCATAGGCTCCACTCAAACCCAAGTAGCCAATCACGTCAGGTGCCACGTCCCACACGTACTTATCCTTAAAATCAGAGCCCGCATATACTACCAGGTCGATTTTTACGTTAGTATACTTACTCATTAATCTCTCAGCGACAAGCTTAGCCATGTCAGAAACATATAACGTCCGCTCAATAGGCTTTCTATTAATACCTAACTTATCCTTTACCACCCAATCAGGTAGTCCCGTTTCTAATGCTAATGCTTTATAATCAACGTACGTACTCGGTATGTACAATTCATAATCTACTATGTACGCACGTCTCATGTTGAATCACGAAGTATCAAGTACATCCTTGAATCCATCCCTCAGATATCTCTCGCGTAATTCCCTCTTTGAGATCTTACCTATTTGCGTCTTTGGTATTTCCCTGACAAATATTATGCGCTTAGGTACTTTATACGATGCTAAGATCTTCTTGAGATCCCTCTTCACATCATCCTCAGTTACCTTAAATCCTGGCTTCCTAACGACTACTGCAACAACGGCTTCACCCCAATGCTCATCAGGAACACCGAACACCGCAGCATCGTCAATGTACGGTAATTCCTTTAGTGCCGCCTCAACCTCGGTTGAGTATACATTCTCGCCCCCTGTCTTAATCATGTCCTTCTTCCTATCGAGGAATGAAAAATCACCCTCGTTATCTATTGCGAATAGGTCCCCGGTCTTCAGGTAGCCATCACTTGTAAATGGGTTCTCACTGGGCCTATTCCAGTATCCCTTAAAGACGTGGGGTCCCTTTATTAATAACTCGCCATCATCAGACAACTTCATCTCTACGAAAAGGAGTGGTTTCCCTACGGACATTATTTTATTCCTATACCGCTCCGGCGATATGTAGAAGTTGTTAGGACCTGCCTCTGTTAATCCATAGCCCTGGAAAATCCTATAGTTCTTATCAATAAAGCGTTTAGCTACACTTGGTAATAATGGACCACCACCATCTATAAATAACACGTGTGATAGATCAACCTTATCAAAAAGGGGCGACTTACTTATGGCGTCAAGCATCGTAGGTACACCCATGTATATCGTACATTTCTCCCTGGCCAATGTCTGTATTGTCCAGTCAGGGTCAAATTTATCGGTTTCCGGCAGTACAACTCGACCACCAACTAATAATAATGGCATTAGGAGGACGTTCCATCCACCAGTATGGTAGAGAGGCAGTGATACGAGGGTACAATCATTCTTCGTTAAGCCCCACGACAGGACCGTTATTATCGCATTCCATAGTATGGATCCTTCATGTACCATGGCACCCTTTGGCGGCCCTGTTGTACCGCCTGTGTATAGTATCATGCAATCTCATCAAGGTTCATGCGATACTCATACCTATACTCATTAATTGCCGTCTCAAGTACTTTATCGGTACTTATACCTTCACCGAAATAATCATCAATAATGAGGGCTGGATTAACATCATTAGCCACGAATCTCAAGAACTCCTTTCCAAGCCTTGGATTTACAGGCACTAATGCAGCTCCTATCTTCCTCAGCGCAAAGAATAATGCAACATGGTGCAGTGGCGACTTCACGAGGGTCACGACCCTATCGCCAGTCCTCACACCCAGCTTATCCAACGCATAGGCTATTTTATTCGACAAAGTCTCAAGCTGTGAATACGTATATGCATTCTCCCCAACCTTAATCGCAATCGAGTCCTCAATCCTAGCCCTATGCCTAAGTAGGCTCTCAAGCATGTTAAATCACCGTGGGCTCCTTTGATGGCTTAAATTCACCATTTAGAACATCTCTTATGAAGTTAAGAACCAATCTATTATAGTCATCAGCACGCTCTATAATCGCTAAATGCCCCGCCCCCTTCAATATTACGAGCTTACTATTTGGCATTAACTGATTCATTATGTAGGAGTTTTGGGGATTAACTACGTAATCCTCATCGCCAGTAACTATTAATGTTGGTACCGTAATATTAGGCAGCCTATCCTTAAAGTCAAATGATAATACGGCGGCAAGCTGATTATTATATGCCTTTGGATCCTCCTCAAACCTCATCCTAATCTCCACTATACGTTCAATCTCATCCCTATGAGACTCAAAGTAACTCCTAGAAAACGCAACCCTCATCCTCTCTATCAACGCCTGCTTCCTATCAAGACTTGGCTTAGGAGGTTGCATTAAGACTTCAAGTGCCTCCTTACTTGGCGGTAATGACTTAACGCCAAAATTGGTCTCACCGAGAATTAATCCCTTAACCCTATCTGGGCTTCTATATGCAAAATACATAGCTATCATACCACCCATTGAGACACCCCATAAGAATGCACGGTCTATTGATAGGTAATTTAGAAGGTCTTCAAGGTCATTAGCAAAGTCGTCCATGGTATATGGCCTATCTGGCTTTGACGATAATCCAACACCCCTATTATCATATATTATCAATTTTACACTACTAGCTAACTGTCTTTGTTTAATCCACATCCAATTGGCATAGCCCAGACCCTCAATTAAGACGAGTGGTTCTCCCTCTCCATCAATTTCATAGTATATTGATGTTCCATCCCTAGTAATCACGTAGCCGCTCCCCATGCGTTCACCCATTTAATCAGAAACCTGCTCAAGCCTTAACTTGGTTGTCCTAGGGCCTGTAAGTACTATCAACGTTGCAATTATTTCGAATATGCCGAGCAATACGAAGGTCCATACACCAGTGCTAAGTGGTTTTAATGGGTTAAAGACGAGGTATATTATGAAGGGGACTACGGCACCACCAAGATGACCAACGCCATCCGCTAAGGCAAAGCCACTCGCCCTCGCCCTCGTTGGGAATAACTCAGCCGTATATGTGTAGGCAGGTACTGCGAAGGCTGTTGCGAAGGCACCAAGGAATGCGCCTATTGTTAGTACTATTGGTGAACGCACGGCAACCGCGACGGCGTATAAAAATACCGCGAGTGTGGCTATGCTAAAGGCAGATGCAACGAGGTACTTCCTCTCCCACCTATCGGCTATTGGCGCCATGGATAAGGCACCAACTATGTAACCAATACTACCCAGCGCTATGTACCACGTGGCTGTTGTGAATGTGAAGCCAGCGGCTACGAAAATATATGGTGCGAATCCAATCACTCCGTATGCAAGCATGTAATCGAAGAACCAAAATAGGGTAGCCATTACAAGCCTAGGCCCATACTTCCTATTGAACAACTCGGCGGTTGGGAACTTCGTTAATATCTTTTCAGGGAGTGGCGGTGGAATTGGTGGTAAGTGACCAAGTTTCTTCTCGGCGAATTCCTCCAGCATCCTAACAACCCTCTCAGCCTCATCTATCTTACCCTTTATTGTGAGCCATCTAGGGCTTTCAGGCATTAGGTATCGTAATGGCACAATTGCGGCCGCGACTAATGCACCCAAGCCAAATAACCACCTCCATCCAATCGGCGACATTGGTATCAACGCAAATGCAATGAATGGAGTTACGGCAAAGCCCAATGCGCCAGCTAGGTATGTGAATTGAACCATCTTACCCCTAATGAGGCTGGCGTAATCTCTGATATGTACGTATTTATTATCGCTATCTCGGCACCAATACCCATACCAGTTATCAACCTACTAATAATGAGGACCAGGGCATTCGTAGCCAATGCACTACCCAGGGAACCAATTGCTATCAAGATTGCATTAGTAATCAACCCCCACCTACGGCCCCAGTAATCACTTATCGTAGCAACAAAGTAGGCACCAATTATATAACCAAACAGTGACGCAGAAACAGCCTCACTAAGCTCTAACCTGGACAAACGTAGTTGTTGAACCATTGGAGATACAATGGCAAAGGACAGGGTTAATATATCGTAAAATGCAAAGAAATAACCGAGACCTATAATAACCATCCAAGAAACAGGTAGGGTCGTATTGGGATCCTATCAATTCGAGCTCTAAGCTCACCGAGCTTGAGCTCTCTATCTGACACTTGACCCACCTGTCAAGTTTAGCCCAATTTAATGCTTTTAAGTATTACTACTTAATATTTTCCAGAGAATTCTTCATTAAGTTTGATTAGATATAAATTAATATAAGTCAAATGATAGAGAATGCCGTGAAATCCTGCGGTTACCATTTGATGATTAGTAATAAATTAGAAAATTTCTTACTTAGGAACATGGGCTGGGTTGTTCATTAAGAAAATTATTTACGTTATTAAATACTATTTTATATAAAATGTGAATATTTCCATATTTAATTATATACTTATCATAAAAAGAATCGCTTTAAAGCCAAGTATTTTGCAATATTGATGAATCGGGTAGTCTATAAGCTTATTTTATCGATTGTTGGGCTCGCAATAATACTTGCCCTTGTAATGATGCCAATAAGCATCATGGCCCCTCTATATCAGGTTCTTAATCCTGGCACTGGTATTTGGAGTAATGTTCCGCCTCCCTCTGGCGTTGGTTGTCATAGTGGCGTTGTTACACTTAATGGTAGTTCTGCGGCTGTTGTTGTTTGTATAACGCCCGATGGCTTCATTAGGATCGCCTCAAATGAGACATGGGCCGTGTTCTATGAGGAGGGTTACCTAACGGCTGAGTATAGACTTGCCCAGATGTACTTTATGGCGATGATGAGCATGGGTAACCTATCATCAATACTGGGCTCGTCCATGTTACCCAGTGATGAATTCTTTAGAGTATTACTAACGCCGCAGGTTACCCAGGAAATAGTGAATTCCCTAAATAAATCAAGCTTCGCCTATGAGGCACTGTACTACTACACACTTGGCGTGAATGCCTACGTTAAATCCCTGACACCACGGAGGATGCCAATAATATTTAAGGTACTTGGCTTTAGGCCACCGCCATGGACGATGGAGGATACATTCGCCATTCAGCAGTTGCTTACGTGGTCATTGAGTGGTACGGCTGACCCATTACCATTTACCGTGGCGCTTCTCAAAATGTCTCCGCAGGTAATTTATGCGTTCTACCCGGCATATCCATCATCAATACAGTACCCCGTGTACCCCGAGGAGTGGAACCCAAGCATTTACAATACTACAGGCAACATGAAGTACCTGAACCTATACTCCCTGAATCCACTACCACCTGGTGTTACGAAGCAGGAATTCCTCGACGCGATTGATGAGGCTATAAGGTTTTACCTTGAGGGCGATACGGCATTTAGGGATTCAATAGTTAGTAAGCTCCTGCCCGGCATAAACCCATTTGAGCACTTCGTAATTGGCTTAACGGATGAGGGAAGCAATAATTGGGTGGCGCTATCGCCAAGCGGTCAAGCCTTTCTGGCTAATGACCCACACCTAACCACGACAGTGCCGTCCATATGGATTGGCTTCCAACTTGTTGGTCCCGGGATGAATGTGGTTGGTGTTGACTTTCCAGGGGTTCCCGGTGTCATACTTGGTCATAACCCATACATTGCCTGGGGCGCCACGGATGCTGAGCCGCAGGTGGTTTATTACTACGTTGAGGTTACAAGCCCGAGCCACCCAGGCGAGTATTACTATGATGGTTCCTGGATACCCTTTGAGGCTATTCATGAGGATATTTACGTTAAGGGCGTCGGTTATGTACCGTATAATATCTACTTGGCACGTAATGGCGTTGTTATTGCCAACTATAGCGGTGTTGTTATTGTTATGAATTGGACAGGCATGTACCCAACTGATGAGGGCGCAACATTCCTATACTTCGACATAGCAAGGAACCTCTCGGACTTCCTCAACGCACTATCCTACTTCAAGGTTGGCATTCAGAACTTCGCATATGCGGACAGGTATGGCAATATTGGCATATTTGCCTGGGGACTATACCCAGTGGTCATGGGCGGTGATCCAAGGGCCGTCATGCTGGGTAACGGATCGTACGACTGGGTCGGCTTCATACCAACCCAGTACCAACCATATGTACTAAACCCACCATCACACTTCGCATTATCAGCGAATGAAATACTCGTATCGCCTAACTACCCATACTACGTGGGTTGGGTCTTCGAAAGTGGGTACAGCTGATGAAATCTACACATTGCTGTCGAAATTCGAAAGTGAGGGTAACATAACCTATGAATCCATGGAGGCAGTACAACTTAACGTCCATGACTACTCAACAAACCTATTCCTACCACTACTACTCAATGCTCTATCCACGCACCTTAATCAATTAACGCCAATCGAGGTTGAGGCTTACGAATTATTAAGGAATTGGAATGGCGACTTCACGGTTAACTCAGCGGCAGCAACGATATACTACTTCTGGCTTTGGAATTACCTAAACGATACATTCATGCCCTGGTTCCAATACTACAACATAACGCCGGCTGACGGTTTAGGGCAATTCTCACTATTCCTAGGACCAGACGCTACATTCCATGGGCCATTAATATTAGACCTAGCCAACTGGACCAATAATTACCCAAACATTCAGTGGTTTAATGATCCAATAACAGGTCAGGAGAGGAACGCCACAATAGTCATGCTCCTAGCCTTCAACCAAACAATAACCGAGCTAATGCATAAGTTAGGTCCAAACCCATCAACCTGGTACTGGGGCAGGGTACATTATAGGGAGTTAACGAGCTTCTTCAGTATAAACGCCCTATCAGTTGGCCCATTCCCAGCACCCGGCGATTGCAACACCATTAATGCAGCCTACGGTTTAGTATCCAATGAGGGGCCGAGCTGGCGCCAAATAGTCGATATGGCGGACCCACTCAGCGGCATTGGCGTTTACCCAGGAGGCATATCCGAGAATCCAATAAGTCCAATGTATAACGACACAACCGCCTACTGGCTAAATGGGCAGTACTACACATTAATACCGCCAGACCTGCCACAATACTTCTATTACCTATACCTACCGAATGCCACATTACCAGGGTGATGAGCATGCCCATGGGTTACACGACCCGTTTCTGGCTATTATTCATTATTAACCTGGTAATCTCATTTGCATTGGCATATGCAGGTTATTGGCTGGCGATGGTGGTATTAGGATTAATAATTGGCTACTTACTGAACGCAGGTAAGGCAGTATCCGCATTCGCATGCACCGGGATATCCGGACTTATTGGAGTACTGATTAGCATTCTCATAAACCCATACGCAATATATAACGGTGAAGTGACTGCGGCGATTATTGGGTTACCATACAGTATAATCGGCTCAGTAATACTTTTAGTGGTAACGCTATTAATCGCACTAGCACTATCAGGACTCAGCGGGCTGGTTGGTCATTACGTACGTAAATTAACAAAGCGATAGTTCTGGACATACGCAATTAAGTGCTGAATTCCTTAAAATCATGGTATTACATTCACACCATATTTATTCGCCGTTCTCCTCAATTTCCTGTCGTAGATCGTTAAGTAAGCATTCCTTTTCAGGGCAATTGATAGTATTATATAGTTATTTAGCATTGTGGTCAAGCCTTACCCTGCCCTATTAAAGTAAGGCCGTTATATATCGTATTTAAATCCTCATGAAGTATTGGGAAGTCCCTTAACTCATTCAATTTCACCTTAATAACCTCTAGGCTCCCTGTCAGTTTAGCTAATACCCATAGATGTTCATATAAGAACGATATAAGGTGTAACAACATTGCCCCTCCGCTATACATCATACGACTCAGCATGATACTTACCATCTTTAAATACTGCATAAACCAGGACATTAGCATCAACAATTATTTGCGTTCTCATCATTCACCTCACTAATTATCTCCTCAATATCCTCAGGCGTCATCTTCCTACCCAATGTATAGGTCGTCCACTTCCTACGGTAGGGCCTTATGATTATCACACCCTCCTTCTCATCGTAAGTAACATCAACATAGTCACCAACCCTTATGCCAAGCTTCTCCCTAATCTCCGCAGGTATCGTTATCTGGAAATTCCTGGTAACTTTTACCTTCATTAAAATGTTAAATCCAACCACCAACTAATTAACCTTAATATCAACCTCTAGCACTAATTACATCACCGTGCCTACCCATACCCTCTTTAAACCTTCTCGCTCCTTCGTATAGTTCTCCAGTCTTTATGGATTTTAATCCATAGTTCATCTCTATCATTAAGCCCTCACCAATGGGTTTACCCAGGCCTTCATAAACCGCAAGCCTATCATTCCTCAGAGTCTCCTGCGGGTAACTACTGATTAATTCGGCAATCTCGACGGCCTTGTCAAGGGCCTTACCCTCATCAACCAGGTAATTAACCAAGCCCCATTGGTAAGCCTCCTCAGCACTTATCAACCGACCAGTGAGTATTAAGTCGAGGGCCCTACCAAGCCCCACAACCCTAGCCAGCCTCTGAGTCCCACCATCAACAAGGGGAACACCAAAACGCCTCTCAAGAAAGCCAAACTTCGCAGTCCTATCCGCAACCCTAATGTCAGCCCAAAGCGCGATCTCCAAGCCACCGGCCACGCAGTAACCACTTATTGCAGCTATGACGGGCTTGGTAAGCCTAAGCCTAGTAATGCCCAGGGGCCCCTCAGGCCTTGTTACCCTACCCACCAACCTATCGATGTCGTACAGGTCAGCACCAGAGCTAAAGTTACCACCGGCACCAGTTATTACACCGACGTATAGGTCCGGGTTTTTGTCGAAGTACGTCCACGCCCTATAAAGCTCCTCAGCCGTGTCAGCATCAATCGCGTTCCTGCGTTCAGGCCTATTAATAATGACGATGAAAACACGACCCCTCTCCTCAACAACAATATTCCTATAATTACCCATACAACTCACCAAACAAGCTTTCCCCTATTCATTACATTATTCCCATCAAGCACCTCCTTAATACTCCTCAGTAAATTCCATTGACCACCCATCTCAGCCCTCACGAACTCCCTCTTAAGAAGTCCAGTGCCGTGGTGATGACTTATGGTTGCACTAACACCACTAGCCACGCTAAAGGCTTCCTTCCAAACCCTCCAGTAAACATCCTCATCCTGCCTAAACACAATGACGTTATACAGGGACGCACCATTTAAGTATAGATGCGTTATCCTCGAGAACACGTGATAAACACCATCAATTGACCCAAGCCTACTCACCAACTCATCATGCAACTTAACCAACCCGCCCCATGTCGCCGCCATGTCAATAGTATCAACCCAAAGACCCGACTGCGCAAGTGATGCTAACTGCGTCTCATAACCCCTGGCGAAGACGTCACGCCACCTCCTAACCAACTCCGACCCTACCTTAATCGCGCCGTGCTTCACAGCTAAATCATCAATAACCCTACTCATCGCATCAACAAGCTCCCCATTATACCACCTAACCCTTATTAGGGCAATCACCCCATTCTCACCAACCATAAACCTACTACTCTCCTCATCATGAATAACAACCCTATGCGGGCCCGGCACATTAATGACAAGGTCACGTGCAAACTTAACAGCATCCCTAAAGCCCCGGAACACGTAGGCCAGGTCAACATAGTAATTAGCCAATGGCCTAACCCTAAGCATTGCCCTAACAATAATCCCAAGCGAACCATCAGAACCTACGAATAATCCCCTGAGGTCGGGCCAGGAGGTTCTAACAAACCTCCCAGGGCCTATCGTCACTAATTCACCATTGGGTAGAACAACGTCTAGGGACAGCACCAATTCATCAATATTACTCATGCTATGTGAACCAGTACCACCATGGGCTATTGCGCTCCTATCGTGAGTAATTGAAATGACTGTGGGTGATAGTCCAGGGTATAACCTCTCTCATTAAGCCACCTCTCAACATCAACAACCTTAGCACCAGTCTCAACAGTTATCAATAAGTCCTCCTCACTAAACTCAACGATTCTATTCAACCTACTCATGTCAATTACAACACAGCCATTATGATAGGCACCACCCACAACACTAGACCCACCACCATACGGAACAAGGCATACACCATACCTATTAGCGAGCCTAACAATGTTAATAACGTCACTAACATCCCTCGGCCTAACAACAGCTGGAGGCGGATTAACCCCGCGCCCAAGCATCTCCCTAAGCATGAGTATTGACCACCAATCTCTCCTGAACATGGACAATTCATAGCCCTCAGTAACCACGTTATCCCTGCCAATCAATTCCTCAACATCATTAAGGAAATTTGACAAATCCACAAATTAATATGAGATAAACATAGATTAATACTATACTACTATATAAAATATATTCCTCATATAATCACAAAGCAATAAAGCATAGCTAATACATTACTAAATATGCCAGGTTGGATACTGACCTGGGAAGGAAGCATTAAGGAATTTCCAGATCTCACCGAGAGGGTCTGGGTCACGGAGAGACCGCCTGGCGGTTGCTTCAATTACATAGCACTTAGGGAGGTCAGGGGCAAGGACGTAACCTACCCATACCCAGTGCTTGTCCTGCCGGGCATGACATCGCATGGGGAGCAATTAATCCATGTTTCATGGCATGGAATACAACCAATAGAACCAGCAATACCAGACTCCATGATACCCATATACCTGGCAAGACGGGGTTACCTAGTATACACCATTGATTATAGGACCCACTTCGTCCTCCCAGACGTTAAGGACCTATCATTCATGCTTGACTGGGGCTGGGACGCATGGTTAAGCGATATTAAGGAGGCGATTAATAAGGTCAGGGAGGTTAGTGGTAAGGATAAGGCGGTACTGATTGGGGAGAGCTTTGGCGGGATCGCTCGATGAACTATGTCACGGTTTATCCAGACGATGTGAGGGCAATAGTGTTATTGGACGGCGCACCAATAAGGACATCCGTAATCCAGGCATTACCCGTACGCACGATTAACGACATCAAAGCAAGCAGGTTATACGCCATACCATCAATACTAACCGGCGGTAAGTACCCAGGAAACTTAGTAAACACTGTATGGCTCAAGGCACTATACAACCCAACACTACCAAGCCCAGAGCCAGGCTTCAAAACCCTAAGCGACTACCTAATGAACATAGCCTATAATCAGGGACTCGCAAACCCATACTCATACCCAAACTCACCACCACAGGCAATATTCGCCGTACTAGCCACACTAGATCCATACTGGCCAACGAGACTATTCATAGACCCAATCGACCACTACAGGCTAAGTACACGGAGGTTAAGGTGCCAATACTCGCCGTAATAAGCGGATTATTCGGCGTGAAAGCCGCCGACATTGACTTGGTAAAGAGACTAACGAGTGACATATTAATACTCGATGGTTACGGCCACTTAGATGTCTATGCAAACCCAAATAATGTTAAGGATGTTAATGAACGCGTTCACTGTTGGTTCAGTAAGGTTAAGGGTTGATGATAATTTCATTATATTATTACCACCACTATTAATGAATAAGATGAAGAATCTAGGGATCGGCACGGGTATAGATACGGAGGTCAATATATGGTAATGACGCATTTTACTTAATTCTATGATATTTTATTTTTATTATTACTACTAAGTTGTATGGTGTTTCCTGGTAATGTACATGGTAATTATAGTTATGATAATAATCAATGGTAGATACGTGAGCACCGTGAAGACATAGTTAATGCTCCATCGTACATCAACATTAAGGGGTTTATCGACGGTGATGTTTAGTCCCGGCTCACTTAGGAATAGGCCATCGCTAAACACCGTGGCTGGCGCCACCGCGAGTTCCTCACCCCCGTAGAACCAGCCGGTTAAGTTTGTGGTCTCCGTACCGTTAATGCTCACTGGATATTTGCTATGAATTATGACTAGGTATTGCCTCGTCCAATTGACTATTACTGTGTATGGACTATTAATCGAGATTCTCGCAGTATTATTAATTACTAAGTTGCTTAGTTCTGTTCCCGTTAGGTATATGTCATAGGACCTAAACAGTAACCTAGTCCCATTGCCCAGGTTATACACTAGGGGTTCGCTGAGGGTTACAACATCACCACTATCATACCAACCACCCAAGCCGCTTAACAAGCCGCTTGGGTCCTCGATGGTGAGCATGTACTGAAGCGTGTAATTAATGTAAATGCTCGTGGGTCCCTGAAGCACTAGGTGTAGTGTTCTTGATGTGATTGTGTATGTGCCATTAATTACGTAATCCGCTAATAAGTACCTGGATTCATTAGGTACTACCGTGACTGTCATTGGTTCGTTAATAGTTACTGTGGAGTTTATTGTGTAAATATTGGTAATGCTAGATTCATTTAGTGGGTTAATGATTGTTAACGGTATGAAGTACGTGCTGAGGAAGCTCAGTTCCTCAGGTCCGTTCAGGACATCGCTTCGCCATAGTTAATTAATGAGACATGCGCATTGTATATAGTCTCACCAGTGTCTTCACCAAAGTCCCAGGTGGCTGGTACCGGCGATAAATATTCATCACTTGGGTACGGCCATGCGAAGTAGAGCATTAGGCTTGTGTTTAGGGACTTAGCCGTGGTGCATTCCCAATTCCATGGACCGGCAACAATGAGTTCAGCGTCGTCAGGCAGTCCATTACCAGTGGGCATTGGTGAGACCTCCATGTAGGCAGATACGGCTGGAACCTTTATCGTGATGTTATCGTACCATGTAATTGATCCATTAGTGTATAAATATCCGAAGGAGATCCAGGGATAGCCATTGCTCGATAATCCAGTCCTTGTTACCAAGGAAATGCTGAATGGTAGGGATGCCTTCGGCGTTAGTTCCACGAGGTACTCATAGACATAAATACTATTATTCAATGAATACACCACACCATTACCACTAACCGTGGCATTACTCAATACGGAGTTTATCGACGAGAAATTCCAAACATTATCCACAACCCAAACCGTGCCATTCAACGAGTCAAACCACACAACATTCTGCAACCAATAATACTGGGTTTGCCCACCAGCCGTATTCACAACCATAACCGTATTCAACTGCACACTAAACCAATTACTACCAGGCTCGGCATAACCCGATAAGCAGGCACTGGGTTCCTGAGTCAGGGCCTTATATATGGTCACATTACCGATAAACTCATTGGTAATGTAGTCATAGGCGAAGTACGTGCCATTAACCACGCAATGCCATAATCAGCAATACCCATTGGGAACGCCCACTTAGGAGTTGGGCTGCCCGAGATTGAAATTGTAAAAAGCACCAATGATGATTCCAACCCATTATCACTTATTACCACGTAGTAAGTACCGGACTTCCTAACCTGGTAATAACCAACCATATCGGTGCCAGTCATCGAGTATAGGTACTCACTAACGTTACCACTGATGAACTTCCCATACTCCTGCCCATTGAGTATGTATAGTGTGACCATCGAAGTACTCCAAATGTTATAGTATATGTATGAGCCAGCCGATGCGTTAAACCCGTAAGGGTAGTACCAACCTGGCCGTAGATAGATTATACCACCGGACATATTGGCGTATGTGTATACGAAGGAGGAGTTCACGGTTAAGTGGGTCTCATTAAATACGTTGACTGGCGGTACCTCAACTACGTAACTGGCATCGGTAATTAACGCCATACCTAGTAATGCGATGATTATTAATAACGGCAATAGCCCTAGTGAATTGCTGGGGAGTTCCATTGCATATTCATAATCCTACCTAACTTTTAATGCTAATTGGTATATTACCGCCGACGTGATTATTACAGCGCCCATAACAATCCATAGAAACTGATAACCAAACCTAGTAAGTACAATAGACGCCACCGCAGGAGCCACAGCACCACTCAACTGCCAAAATAAATTCGCAATACCAGTCACACTACCGGCCAGCTCACCACCGATCTTCGAAACAG
The DNA here is from genome assembly GCF_001316245.1 of Vulcanisaeta sp. JCM 14467. Taxonomy (GTDB): domain Archaea; phylum Thermoproteota; class Thermoprotei; order Thermoproteales; family Thermocladiaceae; genus Vulcanisaeta. The sequence continues at coordinate 56,202 of NZ_BBDM01000002.1, forward strand.
CCGTTGAATTCGCCGGCGTTATCACAAACCTAACAAAGCCCATGGCAGCAGCCAGGAGCATTAAGGGAAGCTCCCTAGTCACTACGGAGAGCAGGATTGTTAACACGCCATAAATGGCCTCAAACAACGATAGGGTACCCCTAACACCCAAACCCCTGATTATATAACCTGCAACCAACGTTGATGGAATACCCAACAATGCCAGTAATGAGTATGTAAAGCCAGCCACGTAGTCATTAAGACCTAGGGACAGGAAGTACTTATAGGCGTATAGCGTTATTGTCCAATACGACATGAAGAATAGAAAGCCAGAAAGACTCACCACAATAACATCACTATTTCTTAACAACCCAAGATTCAACGAACCACCCGCATTACCACCATAACCACGGCCTTCAATGGGTAGGTACATTAAGGCTATCACCACTGAGGCCAGGGTAATTAGATAATAACTCCAACGCCAACCAAGGACTATGCAAACCCAGGGCAGGGTAGCACCGGCAAGGATTATGGAAAGCGGCCACGAAACACTAATAACGATATGTGTTAATAGAGTAATACTTTCCTTTAAACAGTAGGCCTAGCTGTTTTGAGACTACTTGCATTAATAACATTACCTTGGATGGCGCCATTACCTTAACCTGCCGCGGCCGCCCCCTCTGTGGGTGCTATTATGGGGGCGCTCTTTGCTAGCGCTTGCTTTATCATTTCTCGCGTTTTTTTCAAAAATCCCCATTTCCCCGTACTCGATGAACCTCCTGCACAATACCGCAATTATCTGCTCTTTAATTTTACTATTTTTCTTAATAAGTTCTAAAACATCCATAGGACTAATATAAACGTAGCCATTACCTGGTGTGCAATTCACATTATATTTCTTAAGCTCTTCGCACAACCTCACCGGCTCCTTTGTGTACTTGAATAACCTCAAAGATCCACCTTTTTTTTATTTGTACGGTAAAAGCAACTCCATGTATCGTGATTTGAAGGTGACTAAACGTCTTATACTGTAAAAACTCCTTAAGTGTTTTCCACTTCTTTATTTCTAACAGGTCCATTAATCGCTTTAACCTTGGCGACATTATTTCCATCAACATCTTTGCATATCTCCTTGCCTTGCTATACCTCAAATCAAGGAAACCGTGTTTCTCGCACCCTTTGAATCCTAACCTCTCAAGTTCCTTCCACTTATTAACATCCTTAGCAGCAATCCTAATTTGCGGTATCCTCAATCTTGATGATTTATATTTTACTAGAAAAAGAGAACCATCCCCCAAAATTGCGCCCCACGTTAACAGCGCTAATTCCTCGTTTGATAACCTCTGCATTATTTGTGGTATTAACTGTTTAATGCTCTTTCTATTCGTTACGATGCCTAATTCGGTCTTTGTCCCCTTCTTATTTAAATTTATAGAGATGATACGTAATCTCAGCCATCCCGGATTCGTCCATGCCCACAGCAAGGCTTGCCATTTATTTGCTGTGCTCATGGAAGCGTAATTGTACTTGCCTTTCTTGTATCCGTCTGTCATCTCCAGACCCATTCTAACTAATACCATGCTTTTATCCGCAGTTACAGGCATGCGCACACTAATGTATTTTATTTTCCTAAGTTCGATTTTAACCACTGTACTTTTCTTGTCCGTCTTCTCAATCATAAATCTAAAATATTTTTTTATGAACCACAATGCTTAAGCTTCTCCTTCCTCTCCTCACTGTTACATTTCCTTTCCTCAACTCCTCAATTAGCTGCGGGAGCTCTTTAGCTGCATGTTCCTCATACCACCTCCTCATCCCCTCTATGTATTTAATCACTTCCTCAGTAAACTTTACAAGCTCCGGGAAGCCATTACTCAGTCTCTCCCTAATCACAAACCACTCCCCTATCTCCTCCTTCCAGAATTTGTCATTAGCGTTGAATTCCTCTAATCTCTTAACGCCCTCCTCAATTAATGCCTTTATCTCCTCCTCGTTCAGGGTTTGCGGTGGGTCTGGGCTGGGGCGCCCGCCCAGGCCCACTCCGCCCCGCTAGCGGCATTGTTGGTATCGTTGCTTAACTCACGCAGCATTGGTATTTTCGGCAGCTTAACCCCCTCCTCCCTCGTTGAAGTGTCCCTACCCCCGGCCCCTGGGGGTAGGGTTTGAAGTTCATCCCCCACGGGGATCCCCGTGGGATCATCGGGGCTTGTGAGACGACGGGTGCCGGCACCCATATCAATCCCCTAGGGGGAGAAACTGCCCCAGCAGGGCTTTCGCCCCAGCAGGGACCCGGTAGCCGCCTCTCGGCGACACCCGGGTGTGCCGGGGCTACTCACCCCACCGGGGCCTTACCACCCACTACCCGAGGATCCAGGAGAGTGAGGAATTAAGGATGGGAATTGGGTTAGGATGGGTTGGCGCCCCGGTGAGGTGTCCCCACCAGGGCAGTCCCTCCCCCTAGGGGACCAGGCATGGCGGGCCCCTACCCCACCCCCTGGGGCGGGGCTGTACTCCTTACGCATTGAGGCCTTATATACTTTGCTCCACGTCCATCGTTGGCTTAACTAAGCACTTATCCAGCAATTCCCTGGGTTTTGCTTGCTCTTTTCCTCGTTTTATGGCTCTCTCATTGGTGACTTGTTTCACGTTTTCGTGAAATTACTTCTTGATTGCTTTGTGGTTTGGTTGCACTTTGTTTGTTTTTGCCTAGGGGCTGCTGGGCGTTGTTGCACCTAGCGTTCCCCGCCCTCCTTCTCCTCCCTCTCCCGCCGCTTCCTCGGTGTGGGTGTGGGTCTAACTGCCCCATGTCCACAACCGAGGGCGGCGCCCCCGGCGTCGTCGGTTCCTGGGGCTTGGAGGTCTAATTGCCCCACAGCCCCACCCCACATGCCGGGAGCCCCCTTGACCGAGGGGGCCTCCGGCTCGAGAGGGGATGGGGAGGGGAGGGAGGATGGGAGGGCGGGTTTGAAGCGACTAAGCAGTCTACTCGTAGAGCCACCAGGGCCTTTTGTCTGGTTCGATTGTTATGTTGTATTTCCTCGCTAGTTGTTGTAGTTCGTTTAGTACTTGGTGTAATTCCATGTCATAAAGTAGTAAGTCTTGGCAGTCTAGTTCCTCGCCTTCGAGGTTTACGGTGCCGCCTTTGCACTTTTTCATTAGGTTTTCGATTCGTGTAATTTGGCTTGTTAGGTCGCCGATGCCTTGGTTTATGATTCTCGAGATCACAGCGTCATTGCTCGTCGCGGCGCTTCTTACGTTGCCCGTTACGTGATTAATGACCTCCTCGTAAATCACTGATGACAAGCCCCTCAGTAGATCCTCACGTACATCTATTTTCGTAATGTCGACATCATTGACCACTGACTCCACCGTTTCAACGCCGTAGGCCTTGATTAGTGGGTGGAGTGTTGAGGCTATACTCACTAAGGCCCTAATGTGCCAGTTGCGTAGCACTTCATTGCCTCGGTGTCGAAGTGCCAGTCCCTGAGCTTAAACCTAAGGCAGTCCCTCGTGAAGTACTGCCTCACAGCCCTCTCATTGAGGTCCCTAAGCCTTCGGAGCAAATAGGCGGCTAGCCTAACGGCCTCATTCCAGGTGTTCACCGCCACCATCGCCAAACTCACTACAGATGCAGTCAACAACATCGTTTTGACACTCTCCACAGGGAGCGGCCGCGGCAGCGGGCAAAGCTTGAATCATCCCCAACCCTCCGCCTGGGCAATCCCCAGGTGGTTTGGTTGGGGACTCATCACCTCATTAGCTAGTTAGCATGCTTTATAAGGCGGCTAGGCGTCGATGCGGCGGAAACAATGGGTTTATTAAACCCCAGCCGGCATGGGCTCTAGGGGCCGGGGTGGGTCGGCCCGGGCAGTGTCAGCACGTCGTCCCATCTTCAGTGGTCTGCTCGTGCCGTGAACATCAAACCGCCCGGGCCTCACCCCCACCCCAGCCAACCCCACCCATGCTGGCCAGGGCGGGTCAGCCCAGGCGGTGGCCAAGACCTCGAATGCGATAGGTTTATTAAACAGCAATAAACACAATCGGCGGCCGGGTGGGGCAGTCCGCCTCAGAGCCTACGGGACTCTTCAGGGCTCCGTAACCCCAAGATACATCACGGGCCTCATCCCACCCCACCCGGCCAATGCCGGGTTGGGGCAGTCAGCCCGCAACTAATCCTCAACGCATTGAATGCCATATTGCTGCAGGTACTGGCAGTACTGCCAAAATCGTCGGTCTAATAACCAAACCTCGTAATCATCATTTGGGAAGATTCGCCCAATACTTTGTGTTGTCTTAATTGCCACTATATCTATTTCGCTGATGCCCCTCATGCGCAGACGTTTCATTATATCCATGGGGAGTATGGGTATGGTCAGGAGAATTGCGCGCTTATAACAATTAAGGCGTATCCCCTCGCTATAACGGCCATAGAATTTAAGCATTATGCTCTTCTTACAAATATCGTTGCTATGGCTCAGTAGTTCTTCTTCGTAAATAATATCGTCAATATCAATCTCCTTGGCCGTCGTTGTGAAAATAACCGACGGCACATCTAGTAATTCTCTCAATTTTTTTCGCCAACACATCTTTGTTTTTCTCTATAAACTCCACAGTTATTGCCTTTGCCCAGCCTGGAATCTTCGCAATTATTTGCTGGCTGGGCGGCACTCTAATAACCGGAAATTGTGATAATAGACTAGGTGGTATTGTGGCGCTCATAAGTATAACTCTGGATTGTTGCTGTAATGGCACCTCATCAACCTTTACTCCTACGTACTCATCGTTCTCCAAGTCAAAATATGTAATATCTGACTCGATATATCTAACAATATCATCAAGGTTGACAACTTCCTTGATCTCATCATCCATCACTATCTCGATAATGTGCTCGCTTAACACATCTCTGATTAACTCGGCACTCATCATAGTGTTTATATTCATTTTTTTCAAGTATTATATTGATGACCTTTCTAGGCAGTCGCACCACCCTAGGCATCATGATGTTGTGCGCCTCGTCAATTACGATGTTGCTAACGTACCTAGAGAACTTCCTAACACGGCCATAGTTCATTAGAACTACCAAATTATCGTGCTCATTTAACAACCTTCTAACCATTTGCTCCTGGACGTAGTATGGGCAGAATCCCTTTATCTCAGCCATGTCCTTGATTTGTACGTATTCATTAATGTTAGCTTTAACTAACTCATCAATCAACTTCTTTGTGTTTGTGTTGATAACATTAAATTTGCATCTATTGCATGGATTGGTGATGAAATCCGCGTAACGATAGCCCTTTACGCACATTTTTTTCTCGCCCTGCAGTAAAAAGAAACTTGACCCCAAATTCACTAAGCACTTTACTGTTCTGCGCCAACGCAGACAACAATGAACCTGTCCAGATCCACTTCCCCCCTAGCTGTCTAATTACCCAAGCTGCCACGTATGATTTCCCCCACCCCGTGGGGGCCTGGAGTGCCCCCACGGGGTGGGTTCGCAGCAATTCGATGAGTCTCTTAGCTACCTCTTCCTGGTCTGGCCTTAATGTCATGGCTCTATCACCTACGTAACAGCACTAACAGGATTAGGCCGAGGAGGAGCCACAACCATGGATACAGCGAGACGGCGATCGCAATTATTACCGCGGCAGCGGCGACGCCACCGATCAACCACATGACTCGCCTCTTCCTCCTTCTCCTCAACTCCTCCACTTCCTTATTCGACAACTCCCTCCTCACCTCCTCCTTAATCACCAATGATATCCGCTCCTCAAGTTTCCTAACCTCCTCGACGCGGCCCTGTTGCTGAAGTTGCTGAAACACCTCTTGACGTAATTGAGCCAGTCTATTCTCCACCTCAGCAAATCGTTGTTGCGATCTAGATTGCAAATCACTAAGCACCTCATCCCTCAACCTCTCAATCCTATCAATCATGAACCTAAGCAGCTCCCTCTTAACCTCCTCCTTATTGACGCTGGTCTCTCTACCCTCTAAGTACTCCATCAACTCCTCCTTGAACTCCAATAATCGTTGGTCAACGTACTCCTTAAGTTCTAAAATCCTCTTCTCCAACACCTCATTGGTCGTTCTCTTGGGCATTACTTGCCACCCTCTTCCTGATTATGTACGTTCCTCTATTATTGCTGTAGACTACCTCGAACCCCAACCTATGCAACTCGCCATGTAAGTAAAATGATAGGGCGATCATTGCGCCACTAACCTCATTCTCGGGCAAGTACTTGGCCAAGAACTGCCTAATCCTCGCAGTGGTCAACTTGTAGGTTCCATCATCCTTCGAACATTAACCTATACTTAGGCAGCTCCTCTCTCACGAAACGCCTAAACAGCCTAATCGCAGTATCCAAATACTTCGGCGTAAAACCATCGCTTCGCTGCTTCACGCGGGCCTGCGGTGGGCCTGGGCGCCCTTGAATCGCCCCCGAGGAATTCACCCCAGCGAGCCCGGGGTGCTCTACCTCAGGGGTTCATTGCTCCATAATTAATTTGAGGATTATTTTTAAGGGCGGGTTTGGGCTAGAGTAGCCTGGCCCTGCAGGGTGTTGGCCAGCTGTACCTCCTGGCGAGGTTTTCATCTGCGTTGTAGCCCGATGCCCTTAGTATTGCGTGGACTGCGTATGACGTCTTCCTCGCCTGTTTATGGAGCTTCCTCGCGATGGCCAACTCCTTGATGCCGTGGAGGTAAGCTATGTTCCTTACGATGCTCTCGGCATTCATGGCCTTGAGTGGGACTGCCCTTGGGTCTGCATTGACTACCTGTACGTGTACCTAGGCAGGCCAAGCCTGGTGAGGAAGTATGAGACTGCGTCCATGTACTGGCTTGAGTATGCGGTCCAGGGCTTAATGCCCTGCTCAGCCAACCCGGCCAGGTGTGTTAATTCATCCGCCTTGATGATTGTGTACTTGATGTTGCCCACGCTCACGGTGCATGAGCCTGGATCCACGTCGATTATCGCGGCTCCAATCATTGCGGAACCGCCAAGTATTAGGGCCTTTAGTTCTGCGTGGAATACTACGGCGTCCCAATGCATTCCCAAACACCCTGGAGTAATGCGTTGAGTGACCTGTGGGTGAAGCCCGACTCCCTAATCACGCCAAGGTCCACGCCGTAAGCCCTCGCACATTGGCTGAGTGTCGTGGCTAGTGGCTTTGGCTTTATTGCCGTGTCCACCGTGACTAACAACTCGTGGTACGGCTTCTTCTCTGCCGTCATATCTAGTAGTTGCTTGTTGGTTATGTGTAGGAACATTAGTGCTGAATGCGGCTGAGCCCAGTGGGGCGGCATTAAACCGCCCATGTTCTTGTTCACGTCGTAGACTCATTCCTCCCAAAATAAGCCTTGAACCCGACCTCCCTAAACAGCACGTTCTCTGGCTTGTGGAACATGGTTGGGAAGACTATGAATAGTTTGTTCATTGAGATGAACTCCTCCGGAACATCGAATATTGACTGCGTGATTAGGGCGAAGTAACGCCTATAATTCCTGCCAATCCTAACCGAGGTCGTTAGTGTTGACTCGCCTAGGCGGAAGTATAAATGGGCTTCGTCGATTATGAATATCAGGTTTCTAGCGTCAACCGCATTCGCGGTCGCCAGGAATGAGAGTACGTAGAACCACCTCTGGACTGGGGTTAACCACCTGAGGTCTATGCCTATTGACCTGCCCCTCAACTCACCCTTGAACAGCCTGTTGATTAATGGGTGTGTTTTCTGGAATATCCAGTGGTTGAAGTAAGAGAGCCTCCTTATGAGGCCCCTTGCCGAGTTGACCTCGTCCTCCCTGGCGATGGCGCCGGACTTGATGGCGTCGCTTAGGTACTTGATGATGTCGGTGATTGAGATTGGGGGCTTGGCCTGCTGTTGCCCCTCCTGGCCCTCCTCGCCTTGCTTGGTTAATTCGTTGTATGTAAACATGAACATGTACTCCATGGCGGGCGTCATCACGTAACTAAGCCTAGGGAACCTCATGGTCAAGACCTCACTCAGCACATCGAGGATTTCAATGCCATCTAAATGGTCAAAGGGGTTGAAGGGGTACGGGGCGTGGTAGTCCGTGAATCCCTCGTAGTTACCAGCGACATCAAACACAACCACCGCGTAGTCGCTCGGCACATTCATCAACGCATTCATGACAAGCCTAGTCTTACCAACACCCTTAGGGCCAACAATGAAGGCGTCAGTCTCGTTAAGAACCATGAAGTGGAAGAGGTGCTTGGCGGGCTCGTTGATCATCATTTTAAATGTTAATGCGCCTATCTGGGCCTGTCCATTAACCTGATCCACCACTTGACCAACCTGATTCGCCTGACCCACCTGAGGCTGGTTTACCCTCCTCCAGAACATCACCACTGTGGCTGAGGCTCTTTAAAAGGCTAAGCGCCTTTGTCGTGATCCTAACCGTCAAGTCACCCGGGTTGTATGTCATGTACCCTATCGTGATTGCCTTGAGCACTGCGTCCTGGCTCCTGAGCATGTCAGTGAGTGACTTCAGCGTAGCCACGCCGCCCAGGTCCCTCACGAGGACCTCCACTGCGTTGACCACGTCATCATCGATTTTTGGCTCCCTGGGCTCTGCCAGGTTGAAGGGTCTCGCTGGGTACTCAATGAACCTCCTACTCACGCCAATGACCTCGACCTTGCTGTTGAAGTCCGTCGTCTCCCTGAGTTCGTCAGTCCTTGGTACCCTGATCAATCTCCTCACTATTTCGTCGAAGATGTAGAACCTGTTTGGGTCGAAGACGCTGCTGTGTATCGCCACGTCAACGCCCAAGGCCTTCAATTGGGCCAGGGCGTCGGTGAGCCTTGGCCATAGGTCTGAGTAGAACTCGGTGTTTACCCTCAGGGCTGACGCCAGGGCTAAACCAATAATCGTCGATAACGGCTCGATAGTCGGTATCGGCGCTGAGTACAGGCTGGTCCTTAGTTCACCGACATCGTAGTTGTTGGTCAGCTCGACCGAGGCGGGTAGCGCAAACCCGCAGTTCTCAAGGACGTCGCTTAGCCTAGTCACGTGCGTTGCATCGCAGTTAATGCCCAACTCATGAAACACCCTATTAATCAACGCCCTACCCAGTGGCGTCAACCCAGCATTGGGCACACCGTCAAGGGGCTTCGCATTGCCACTCAATCTGAAGGTTACTCCCCTCTCGATGCCTTGATAGTCCAGTCTCCCCAGGATTAATTTAATCATCGCCATTAACCACTGGGGCTAATTTAAGGGGACCAACAACAATTACCAATATAATTAAAATTAATTTATTGAATTAATCACTCCACTACGGCTGCTGGCCCTGCGTTGGTTGATTAGGCTGCGCCCGGCCCTGCAGTTGTTGCTGCATTTGCTGGATTGCTGATTGTGTGTTGTGCGCCCAGTCGGCCGTTGCCACTGCCTTCGCGGTGAGTGCCAGGGCCCTCAGCTCCTCTGCTGCCCTTAGGAGTGGTTCCCTCATTGTTGTGTCTAGGTCGATTGCGGTGTTGCCGAAGGGCATTTTTAGTGTGGTCGAGCCAACCAGCTTCTCCAACTCCTCGGCCACCCTCAGGAGTTGTGGTAGTGCGTTGATGTTTATGTTCTTCGTATTGCCAATGCTCGCCAGTGCCGCTAGCACCTTGTTCGCCATGTCGATGAGCCTGTCAACTGGCTCCAGCACTGCCCTCAACCTCTCGATTTCCCTGTTTAGGTCCTGAACCCTCTTGTAGTCGCCGGCCTGCCATGCCCTGGCTAGCTCGTTCTGTAGCTCGTCAAGGCGTTGCCTGGCGTCTCCGTAGGCGGTGTCCAGGGTGTGTAGTGCTTCCTCGATGTGGTTGTTTATGCTGAAGTCCAGGGTGTCCACGACGTGCTTGAGTAGGTCCACCTCCATCTTTGGCATGTACTTCGTGATTAATTGGATTGCCTTGTCATCATCCATGGACCAGGGCGATATTAACTCGCCCGGCTTGGCGAGTCTGGATCCCTCGCTCTCGTAAACCGCCTTCCTGACTTCTCTGAAGAATTCTCTGAATGCCGCTGTGTCGTTTGCGTTGATTATCTTCGCCGCGAGTTCAGGGGCCTTCTCCTCGATTTTGTCGATGTCGAGTTTCTCGTGGGTGTACAACTGCCTTAGGTCCCTGGCCAATTGCCTGAGTTCCTCAAGCTCCTCCCTAGTGAGTTCTCCCTTGACGAATTTCTCATTCAAGTCCTTGAGGTGCTCCGCAATTGCGTCGCTGAATTTATCACCGAGGACTTCCTGGAGCATGGATAGTAACGCGGCCCCTGGGGTCATCCTCATGGTGAGTGCCCTGTCTATGACTGCCTTGGCCGTGTGGGTGTTGGTCGCTGGCTGCGGTAGTTTGCCCGGCTCCGCCTTGCCGACTGCGACCTCGGCGAAGTGGTGGTCCTCAGTGATTGCTAGGTGGAGTGCCATTGCCTTGTCTGCTATGCCGTCCTTTATGGCTATCTCGGCTAGTCTCGGGAATACCTTGTTGAAGGACTCCCGGCCAAGGGCTGTGGATCCCTCCCTAATGAACGTGCCCAACTCGGCAATGAGTCTCTGGTACTCCCTGTAGTCCCCGGCCCTCTCCCTGACCCACTCACCGTAGTTCAAGGACCTTAGGGTGTCAATGGCTGTCTGGCGTATGACCTCGGGTCCCTAGACGCTGCCTGGAGTGCCCTCTGCTCTAGGGCTTCCCTGTACCTTGCGTTTACGAATGGGCTTAACTCACTGGTTAATTCCTTAATGCTTAGTTTGTTGATTAGCATTAACTCGTCATTGCTTGCCCCCTGGTTGATTGCCTTGTTTAGCCTGTCGATGTGCCTGGCCCACCAATCATTTATTGTTGTGATTGCCCTGTAGTTGTCCCTGAAGTAATCCATGAGTGGCTTGAGTGCGTCGTAGCTCAGGACAACGCTGTTCCTCATCGTGTGTAGCACGTCGGTGATTGTCCTTAAGTCAGCCCTGGCCTGCTCCTTAACGGCTGGATCCCTCATGTACCTGGGCAGTGCCTGCCTCAAGTGAGTACTCAATGCGTTGTTTAGGATCTCCTTCACCTTCTCGTGCTCGATGTCCATTGCCCTCGCTAGATCCAGCGTTGCGGACCAATCACCCCTGAACAACGCCTGCACTGCCCTTGCCGCTTCCCTGACAGACCTCATTGACTCCTCCGCCTTCTCGTGTGATTGGATGATGTAGGGGGCTAGGGCTGCTGCGACTAGTTTTGCCGTGTCCACTGCGTTCATGCCGCCGTGTCTCAGGCGTACTGTTAATTCCTCTGCCAGGTCTAGCCCGACCCTCCTGGACGTGATGAGTGCTGGGTGTAGGTCCCCACACTGGCGAGTGGTGCCATTATGATTGCATTCATCAAGTCGGTCAGTAACTCCCCCTTGTTCACCCTCTTTATGTCGCCCCTCCTGGCTTCGTAGACATGCATGTCACGGTCCAGGGTCTTCGTGGATAGCTCCTCGTAGAGGAACCTCCTGTCCATCTCGGTGGTCATCCTGAGCGCCCTATACGCCCTCCTGAAGTCCCTACTCCTAAGCGCGCTTAGGAGTTCTTTCTTTCCCTCCTCACTGAGGAGCTTCATCCCAGTCACCTCGTAGAGCCTACCCCTCATGCCCAACTCCCTGGCCCTTGGGTACTCCACTGCGGCCTTGGCAAGGACTGCCCCGGCCCTGGCTAGCCTGGTCCTCCACACCCTCCCCTCCTGCTCGTAGGTTAATGCCTTGTCCTCCGCCAGTTCTTTTGCGACTCGTAGTCCCGTGCTCAGGGGTGACGTCAATATCCTGAGTGGGGTTAGGCGTGGTACTATTTCCCTCCCCACAAACGCCTTGGTGTCGTGGAATGCCTTAGTGATTGGGTTTACCAGTCTCGCAACCCTCCTGTGCCTGCTCACCCAGTGCCCAACCCTCTCCTGGATCGCCCTAGTCCTACTGCCCACCGCCTTCCTCACCCTCCTCGTTATTCTGTTTAGGATCCTGCCCATACCGCCTATGCGTAGGTACAGTACTAGTGATAGGTCGTAGATGACATTGTTCATGACCGCCCATGCTGGTGCCATCGGTGTTGGGAATCCTGCGATCCACATGGCCCCGTCCAGAAGCCCAAAGATCATGACTGACTCCGCCAGCCACCTTGGTACGAATCCACCCACTGCGAAGAACAGCTTCCTGAAGTACGACCAACCACTCAGCAATTCCTGGCTCCCAACGACTATTGAGTTAATGACCCAGGAGATGCTCGGCGTCAAGCCAAGTGGGACCTTGGCGTACCAGGGATTGCCGATGTTGCCGGTTATCGTTATTGAGCCTGGGACTACCACTGTCTTATTGGCGTAGTTGGTGCATGTTATCTCGATTTCTTTTTGTTCGTAGCCGGTTGGCGCCGGGCTTGGTAGTTTTAGGGTTAGGTTTTTGCCGACCCCCGTGATGTTCCTACCAATGGTTATCTCCTCATTGAGCTTGTTGATTAGTGCCTTTAACTCGTCCTCCTCACTGCCTATGTTTACTTCCCTGTAGAGGGTGGTGTTTAGGACTGTGTATTGGCACGTGGTTGAGTTACCTACCTTGCTCGGTAGTTGGACTTGGGCGTTGCTTGCGAAGTACCAGAGCAGTGCCGATGTAGTGCCTGGGTAGCAGATGGTTTCGTTTAAGCCCGTCCTTGGGTTGGTTATGTTTATGCAGTGCTCCGGCGGTATGCTTATTGTGAAGTTTATTGTGACGGTGTTGTTACTGGTCTCGACGGTGGATTGGGTTGGTGGGCTTAGCCACTTCCAGGCTCCCGTGTAAACCACTGTATTGTTTATGGTTGCCGTTATTACACTGAAGGGTGGGTTCCCGAAGTAGATGACCTCGGCGTATGTGGCGTTGCTGTTGAGGTACTGCGGTGAGTCGCATGGTTCGGTGGCGCTCTTGTTGTCGATATATGTGAGCAATAGGCAGCCGTGGCCTGGGTTTATCGAGAGCCACAGGAATGTCACGTTGCTAATGCTTGGGATGCCAAGGGCGTTTACTGGGGTTTCCGAGTCAGTGAATGCTGTGAAGTTAGTCACTGGGTACTCAATCAGCACCATTGCCTTCCCAACAACCGTGTAGTTGATGCCGTATAGGGTGCCGGAGACCAGGTATGGGTATGTGGAGTTTAGTATTAGGAAGGCCCTCACCTTGGTCCTTGGTGCGTTGTTCTGTAGCCACTGCATTAGGCATTCGTCTCATTCATCACCTTGGCCTTGGTGAAGGCCAGTGCGTCGTGGGCTGCTATCGTTGCTATGAACATGATTGCCAAAGTCAATATGAACAAAGCAACACCAGCCGCCCTCGTCCTGTCGAAGACCATTAGGAGCACGGCAATGCCGATGACTACCGGCGCCACTGCGTAGCTGAACCAGGCTAGGTAGGCTATGGTGTGCAACACGGCAATCATTACCTGGCTTACGTGCATCACTGCGAATACCACGTCCATTATTGGGTCTATGATGAAGCCCATGTTCTGCAGGACCTCGAACTCCTGGAGCGGGAGCACGCCAATGCCTAGGCTGCTTATTGACGCAATGATGTTCAGTATGAACATCCCAATTGCCCACGCGAGCCCAGCCTTGGCCGTTGCCATGAACATCAAGCCCCAACCCTCCTCGGCCACCTCAACCTCGCGGTAAAGCACGAGATATGTTGGGGATCCAGGCGATGCTATGCCGAAGAGTGCCGGTAGGAAGTAGGCCAGTACTAGGGCCGCACCCACCGCAATGAACCTCCTCACCTCGATGCCTCCCCTTATTACACCGTAGGCGATTACCGCGATTGCCTCAATGGCTATGGCGTACTCAAGTAATTCGGCTGGTAGGTACATCATGGTTTAAAAAGTAATTAGTTAAAAGGGGTGTGTGGTGTTAATGGTTTAATGACTGTAGGCGGTTCTAAAGGCTGAACTGCCAATAGCCACGTGTGCCCCCGCAGTCACTGGATCCCCTTGACGCTTGGCTCTAGCTCTGCGTAGATTAACCTCTTGATTGGGCCCGTTATGAGTAGTGCCTTTGCGGTTAATCCCTGCATGTGCGGTGGCAGTCCCGTGGTCAGCCACCTGACGTCCTCCTGGGTCAGGTTTAGGACTTGGCTTACCGAGGCTACGTAGGCGTCGTTTCCGCCTAGCACGATGATTAGTGGTATGTTTTGTAGGATGTCGTTGCTTATCCCCGTTATTGTCTGTGTTATGTAGATCACGCCAAGACCGAACTTCCTGACCCCACGCACTAGTAACTCGGCTAGTGGTGAGTTGAGTACGTAGTATGCCTCGTCAATCACGAGCAACTGCTGCAGTCGCTCCCCAATGTTCATGCTCATGACGTGGGTGTACACGTGGTCTGCGGCAATGCCCATTGTGAAGGCTAGTACGTCTGGGCTTTGCCTGACCGAGGTGAAGAGTAGGGCCTTGTTGTTTAGGAGTTCACTTACTGGTATTATCTCTACATCCTTGAGGTAAGACATTAATCGATCAAGGGCTAGGGCGACTGAATCATCATCAGTGCTTGCCCTCAGGTACTCCATTGCCTTGAAGAAGTCCCTGTAAAGGCCATTGTTGTAGATGGCCCTCAGGTCTGGGAGTAGGGCCCTCGGGTCTGCACCGAGGATGCTGAATGCATTGAGTAGGTGGTAGATCCTCTCCACGTCGGTTAATCCATCGAGTTCGAATATGTTTATGAACTTCTTGGAGATGTCGATCGGCTCAATGCCTTGGTAGTCTCAGGTACTCACCGTGTGGGTCTAGGATGACCACCTTAATGCCCGAGCCCATTAGGCGGTATAGCACCGACATTATGAGCCAAGACTTGCCACCGCCAGTCGGCCCGAAAATGCCCATGTGCCCACTCGGTTGTGCGTCTAGGTCAATCACGACCTCATTCCCCTCCCTATCACGCCCAAGCTTTACTCTAGCCCTTGATGATGGCGATAGGAGCCTGCCCCCGTGGAATACTGGCACGATTGCAATGTCGTGGCTCAACTCGTCAATGCTTGGCATTGACCAGAGTGGTAGTTGTCCCCTTAGCCAGGTCATGAACATATTAGTATCGGGTAAATCCCTATCGCTTAGGATGGCTACCCTCACTGGCTCCTCTGCGTTTTGTGTAATGCGGTCCAGGACCACCCTCCACTTACTCACTGAGGCGAGGGCTTTGCCCCTTTCCTGGACTACCAACCTCTCGTACTCCCTGGCGACCTTTGTTGATGTTACTGCCCTGAACTCTGGGTTTCCGCTTATTATGAGTGCGTAGTTCTGTAGGTAATTCGCCATTGCCGAGGCGACTGCCCTAACATCGTCGTCACTTGGCATTGTGTAGATTTTGCTCGACGCCGAAAGTCTCCTGGTGAAGGCGCCTAGCCTACCGCCCTTGATTACTGAGTAGTTGCTCAGGGACTTGGCGGTGATAACACTAATCACTATTGCGGTTGCAAGCCCGTAGATCCCAAAGAGTATGAAGAGTACTATTGAAATTAGTATCAACACAATAATGAGTCTCGCTTTTCCTGGCGTTGTTGGGAAGCCAATGAGTTTCCTAAGCTCGTCACCGTTTAACTGCCTCAGTACGAAGTACTGCCTCAGGAGGTTCTCCTTGGCGGTTAGCCAGTTCATGAAGTCCTGCAGCTCCGCCTCACTCCTAACAACCCTCGACAGCCTGATGTATTTGTCACTGCCGAGCCTGATGAATGTTACTATTTCATTAACGTTGAGATTAAGTCTCCTTAGGAGTTCGTCGATCAAGCCCACGTATTGTGGGCCGGTTAGCCTGCTTATGTCGAACATCGGCTCGGCACTGTAAAAGACATGAGCTGTCTTACCCCTCACGTCATAGACATAGTCCTCAAAGACCATTAGTCTAGGCGCTAGGTTTGGGTACACCAGCGTGAGTATTGACTCGACTAGCCACTCCCTGAAGTCCCGGTACAGGAGTGCAACTGCGAGGAGTAGGATCAATGGCCTGTAGGCTAGGGCTGCCGCGGCTATGCCGATTAGGGCTGCCAGGAAGACCCTTGTGCTTTTGACCATCGAATTAGGCGGTTAACAGCCTTAAAAGGCACGCCTAATGAACCTCGGCAGCCACGCAAACCTGTTGCTGGGCCTCCTCACGTATTGGCCCTCGATTATTGCCCTCAATTCCTCCGGCTCATGGTGATTCCCTGGCTTTGTAACGTTTGGAGTAATTGGTTAATGTCAACCCTCCCAGTGTCCAGGTAGTTCCTAATCAAGCCATCATCACAGTAAATTAGGTTGCACTGGGAGAGCATTATGACCACGGCCTCAATACTCAATCCCCTCGACAACGCCTCATTGAGTAGTGAAGCTATTGAGTCCTGAGTAAAGTACCTGCTTAATCGCATGAGCACATTTCTACAGTAGTCCTGGAGCGGCTCTGCGCACCTGCTAGCCCAGGATTTGGCGAACTTGGATAGCTCCCTGTTAATGACCTCCTCGGTGTTTATGGGCCTAACCCTTACCTCCCTAATCCTGCGCTTTCCTAAAATCAATTCCTCAACCTCCCGATCCAGGTCGCCTACTCCACCCCTACCAAGTGGTTTCATCTAGATCCACCGTTAAGCTTCATCCCCAGCCACTTCCTGAAGGCGTTTGCGTAGTCCTCCCCAACCCTCTCCTCGATCAGCTTAACCCAATCCTCAGGCTTATGCTCTTGAGGGGCTCCTCGAAGCCTAGGGCATCCGCAATAATGGCCCTCTCGATTGGGGATAGCATGTTCAGCTCCGTAAGGATGCCCCTAACAACCGCATGACCACTGGGTATTTGGGGTAGAGGTTGGGGCTGCATTGGCTGGGCCTGTGGTGGGGTTGGCGGCACCTCTACGGAAGGCCTCGCCTGATCTGCTGGGTCGATTTGTTGATCCCTCTGTCTCCTAGACCTTAGGAAGTTCTCTATTGGGTTCATCAATTTGAGCAACTAACCGCTTTAAAAGGGGCTGTTAATTAACGCGCCCCGTTAAGACCGCCCTAACCTGCCTAGCTAGGGTATTTGCCATGTTATTGAGGGCCCTCTTGAAGTGATCGAGTGAGCCCCTTGATTCGTAAAGGACAGCCGGCCTTAGGCCTGTGGTTAGGTAGTGGGCTGTGGCTCATGGGAATCACAAAAACATCCCCATTATGCGCAAACTCCCTAATGCGGCCCCCAATGTTGTCCTGGCCCATGGCCTTGTTCAGAACTATGTTAATGATCTTCCTATACCTCAACCTGGTCAGCATTGGCAGTATGTAGGCATTATCGACCTCCCTAAGCACGTACTCGCTGTAGGCTGCGTACTCCAGGACCACGTTTATTATGTGGGCGATGAGTAGTGGGGGTATCACGACGGGCATTGTGTTGTTTGCGGGTAGGTCGATTAGGACGAGTTGGGAGTCCGTGGTCATGACCAGGTAATTCACTAGGTAGACCCACCTGTCGAATGCCTCGTTATTGCCCACAGTCATTTGGTAGCTTCTAACATTGCCTGGCGGCACAACGAAGACGCTCGGTAGGTAGCTCGACCTAATCACCAGTTGGTTCAAGTCGCCCACCGAACCGACCAAGTAGTCGAAGACCCCAGGCCTATCCGCAATGCCCAGAATCCTCGACGATGTTTGGCTCGAGTCAATGCCAAGGTCGATGAGCAGTACGTTTGTTTTAAGGGATTGGCTCAGGAGTATGGCTAGGTTGGCGGCAAGCGTTGACTTACCAGTCCCGCCCTTAGCGCCGCTGAAGAATGTCACCACCACATGGCGGGGCTTAAGCATACCCATCACCGAAATTTAGTTGGTTCGTTTTTAAGGGGGTGGTTGGTGGTTTGGCTTTTACGGCGTTGGGCTTGCTGCGTGTTGTAGCGCCGTGTGTAGTAAGTTCCATATCTGCACAAACTCGCCCTGGAAGATTTGCCATGCCGTGGATGCCGGGTCCACGCCTTTGACCCCCACCAACTGGAATATGAGTAGTACGGCGTACATGGCCAGCCAAAAGCCGAGGGAGCCAAATATTATCTTCTTCCCGTGGCTGAAGACCTCGTTTAGTGCGGCTGTCCTCCCCCAACTCGTGAAGTGGAACATGTACTCGGCGAAGTGGTACATTATCGACACCACGGCGACTATGAACGCAATGCCCATCCCCAACTCCACGTACCCAATTATTGGGCTTAGGATGCCGGTGGCAATTTCATTGCCGAGTTGACTGGCGCTGGGCAACCCAGTGATGTTCCCAGTGGCGTTCCCTGCCTGAAGTATTATGCCCAGTGTTACGTGTATTGGACCCATCAATTGCTTGGCCGGCTTTATTTTTAAGGGGGTTAGAGTGGTAGTACGTCGACTATGACCTCGTCGAGTATTCGGTAGAGTGCGTATGATGCGGCCAGTGCCATTGCCAGGACTACGTCCACTGTCACGTCGTAGGTCTGCATGGTTAGGGCTTGTTGGTAGCCCTGGTTGAAGAGGACGCTGAGGAAGCCAACGAACTGGGATATGTCCGTGGTCCAGCCCTTCGTGAGCGCCCCAAGCTCCGCCAGTGGCTTGGTTAGGGCTGCAACCGTGTATGCCGTGAGTAGTGGGCCTACTATGGCGACTATGATGAGGAAGGCGACTATGAATGTTCCTATTGACCTGGTCTGCCTAACAATGACCAAGCCAATACCCAGCGGTAACAACCACCAGGCGTTGTAGGCTATGAGGTTCAGTGCGTATATGAATCCTAAATTGATGATTGTGTAAGTTATCATCTGCTGGAGGTACCAGGTGGATTGTTGGGCGTACCAGCCGAGGGGCGACGTCCATGGGAGTACTGACAAACCCACGACACCACCCCAGAAGTGCCCGTACCAAGCAGTCACGTTGTCGAAGTACTGCCTAGCCATTAGGTAGCCCCACTGGAGCATGCTCTTCGGGTCAGTGGCGTTTGGTAGGTAGTTGGCGAGTGCCGTGCCGTTGTTGATGGGCACTGCCGAGGCGATTTCATGCGTCAGCGTGGGTAGGAAGGTCCCTGGGGACTCGAGGAGTGCGTAGAGGATTGCCAACATGGCGGATCCAACGACCACGTCCATGATTTCGTCAATGCCCTCCCTACGGATGTCCGGGGTTGGGCCTGCCAAGTACTTGATGATGCCGTGCATCAACACGGCCACGGCAATGCCCCGTAGAGTGTGGTCCCCAATATCGTGGGCACTAACTGGAGTAGACCCATCAAGCCCTAGCCCAACTAACTTATTAAGGGGCTGGCTCAATGTCTCGGCAAAATCAACCGCAGACCGCCTAATAGGACTGCCTGGAGTTTTCCATGGGAAAAACCGGAGTTATTTTGTGGGTTTTAGCCGCAGTTGAGCCTTAGGTTGATGTGGCTCCTTAGGTTGCTCGGTAGTAGATTCCTCACTAGGTCGGCCACCAGGTACTGCACCGCCTCGCAGATCACCCCCACATCCCCGCTCTCAACCGCCCTAAGCAGGTCCCTAATGCCATTGCCTACCGCCAGTAGTGCGTTAACGGTGTTTGGGTTGCCCAGTAACTCCATTAAATGCTTGATTGTTGTTTCATTCCCGTTATAGGTTTCAATGACCCCGAGCAGTGCGTTGGCAAACCCCTCATCGCCAAGGTGCCTCGTTAATTCATCGAGGAGTCTCGCGTAACTACCCATGCCCAGAGTATTAGCCAACACGCTCGATAAAACCAACGAAGCCTCAAGCATCGCCCTAGCATCATTTCTCAACGAAGCTCTAGATAACTCACTGATGTGAGTGCATGTATCCTCACTGCAGGCAAACTCGAAGCTCCTCCTAAACACCACGTCGGCCTTCGTCTCAGCACCCTCGGTATCCTCAGCCCCACCCTCCTCATTCTCAGTTACCTCACTTACTCCCTTACCCATCCCTACCTCCCCACTGCCTTGCCCTGGGCCCGCATCCTTAATGAGAGGTCTTACGGCGTCGGCAATAACCGCATTGGTCCCATGCGTTGGCTCCCTAGCCTGCACCGTGGTGCTTGGCGCCTTCGCTCGATGACCTCGCCATACCTCTCACTTATCAACTCCACAACCCTATCAACCTCACCAACCTCCAGGTACCTCAGCACCTTAGTCACCAAGTCCCTGGCACCGCCCTCATTACCCCCATTGACGAGCTCAACAACGGTCCTGGCGAGCATCTCGAGACTCCTCTTACCAAGTATGGCTAGGGGCTTTAGGTTGCTTGAGTCGATGTTCAGCTTGTTCGATATGGCGTTTATGTACAGCCTAACCATGGGCCCGGGCTTCCCCTCACCATCCCTCGACCTCCTCATGTTATCGATAATGACCATGACCTCGTCAGCATTCCTCACCAAATCCCTCAACTCCTTGATGAATTGGTCATTGAGCACGGCGGATAGGTACCTATGGATTTCACGCCCACTCAACCCTGTTATCCTGGCCAACTCATCCACGAGGAGCATTATGTCCCTCCTCTGCTCAAGCCCCTCAATAAACCTGAGCGCCCCATCCTTACCATCCCTCCTTGTGATCTCGAGGACTCTGTGCTTTATGTAGTCCTCAACGAAGCTAAGCCTAACCTCACTATGCCTCCTACCACCATAGACGATACAGAATAGCGCCGCGGCCGCCTTAGCCAAAAAAAAGCTAGGAACGGCTCATTAAACTCACCCAAGTCCCAAACCTCGGCCCTAACGCCTCAAGCACATCCCTCCTCCCATTACTGTACATGAATAGCGCCGCCTCGGCAACGCAGGTCGGTGCCAAGATGACCTTAACGCCTAGGACTGTCGCAACGACCACCGGGTTCAGTAGCATGTTTCCGCGGGAGGCCAAGTCCTCGAGGTGCCTCTCAACGACGATCCTCTCCTCAGGGGTGTGGCCGCATGGGCATGGGTGCCATTTAGGCAGGACGTAACTCCTAATAACATCAATAAGCCTATAATCACGCCTACCCACAACCCTAAGCCCAAGTCTCTCAACAACCTTACTAACCTCCTGAGCGACATTGGCGCTGGTAGCCATTTAATAAAGGAGGATGGAGCGATTTATAAGGCTGCCTTACCCAAGGATCTCTCCGCGGCTCGTGGACGGATCTCACTTGTAGAAGGTCTTATTGAATTCTTTACATAGTTGACGAGGGTTCACGATGTCACCTTAGGTGAGATCGTGGGGCTCGTGGGAGAGCCACGGTTCTACACTTGAAGTATGTATTACTGAGCCCCGAGTATTAGTTCCCTTAGTTTGTCGAGTAGTTCCTCCCTCCCCATTATGCTTAGGTAATTCCTCGTGTCCTCCTCGCCCGCATTTATGAGTATTAGGTACGTCATCGCCAGATCAATCAGTGTCTTGGTTGGGTAGTTCCTACCAGCCGCCCTAGCCATCCTACTGACCTCAACGTAGGCCTGGTACGCCTCATCGATTGTGAAGACGCCCTGGGCATTCCACTCACTGATTGCCCGACCAATGAACTGCCTAATCAACCAATCCCTACCAAAGACCTCATTAATCGCCTCCTCAACAATGGACCTCTCACCCAGGTAACTAACGCACCCCACATCCAACACGCACTCAAGGACCCTCAAAAGCCTCGACGGACCCTCCCTCCACCTAGCCATGAGCAGGCCAATGAGCCTGTACACCTGGGACCTATGGACGCTGAATCCCCTCTTGGCAAAGACCCTCATAGCCCCATCAACCAACTCATTAATCGCATCCTCAACGCCCCTAAACTCATCGACACTACTCGCCATGTCAGCCCCAAACTTCCTGATTAAACCAACTATTTTAGGGTTGGGCAAAACTTTCGCACCACTATACACACTAGTATTACTGAAGGCCCTCGGGTCATACCTGGCCGGCCTAAGCTCAGTGCCCTCGATTAATGCGTACTCACTAAGCACCAGGCCAGTGCCCAACTCGACTAGGTAACCCTCATCATTCACCACAACCCTCGCCCCAGACTCATCGGGTTGACCACTCATCAATCAATGATTCTCACTGGGATTAATAAGGTACTAAATTTACCAGTGAATGAAGGTTGATAATTATAAATTTAACAAAGGCAATACGGATTATATAACCCAATATATGACTAATTAGCACCTCAATGAAGGCCATCATCACTTATCGAGTACTTCGTTTCGAAGCCTGGTGGTAGGCCTGGGACGTCTAGGCTCTTAGGACTCCCTCGTTCTTGGCTTTCGAGGCCCTGACCATGAGCCACCTGGCATTCACGGTGTGGGCGAGGACGTTCCCACCCACTGGTAGTTTGACCTCGATGAAGCCTGCCGGTGATGTCATTACCTGGTTCGTGTAAACCACCAACATCCCAGCCCTAATGGTTAAACGCCTAAGCCAGTCTAGGACGTAGTGGAGGCGTTGCTGCCTCTCCGCCAACCTCTCCCTACCCCTGAATTGCGCTCGGTAGAGGGCTGTTATTGAGTCAACGATGATTACTTTAGCATTGTTGCTTAGGACGAGGTCCGCGAGCCTAAGCTTAATGAAGTCCTCGAGGTCGTCAACGGTCGCCGGATTGTAAACATATAAATAATTATTAATTAATTTGTCGTAATCGATGCCAAATCGATTACACATATTCCTAATTAAATTAGAATAAAGGTACTGGTCAATGGTCTTCTCAGTATCCACGTAAACGACTCTGAAGCCGAATTGACTAACTGAGGCAATGGCCGTCTGCAGGGCCATGATGGTCTTACCAGCGAATTCGCCGGCGAATTCGTGATGATGCAAATCTAAGCCACCAATTGCGTTGTCCAAGCCCTCAACGCCGGTCTTCAGAGTGGGCACCTTACCCAGGGCCTCAATCCTCTCCTTCGCGGTAGTCGCAATTGGCGACTCGGCCAGTAACTCCCTGGCCGCGTTGATTAAACGCCTCGGGAGCTCCGTGTCTGGTGAGCCGAGTAGTTCCTGAAGCTCCTCCGCGTTGAAGAGTAGTATATGCCTGATCGTCTTGACGCCAGCACTTAACAACCTATCAACGGTCTGCCTACTGAAGCCAAGCTCAACCAATTTATCAAGCTCTGAATCACCAACCGAATCAGCCCTCCTCCTAGGCACATTACCCAGCGAGACCAGCCTTTTAAGGGGTGGCTGGCTAGAGCTCAATGCACACGTCGAATTCGACCTCGTAATCCCCGTAGTCCCTGACTATCCTAATGCAGCTTATCCGAACTGGATCTTCAATTGGCTTCAACCCGTCCCTTATACTCGTAGTCACACCACCCTGATGCCGAGCCTCGATAGGGCGTCATTGATGTATTGTCCCGCTAAGCATTGCCTTGGGTAGCGCCAGAAGGGTTTCCCACTGCCGACTGCCCTCAGCTCGATTACGCCTATCAACGTTGGTCTCGCCGACACCGCGGACTCGATGTTTAGTATGGTCTCGAGCCTAATGAGGCCTTGGCTGATGGCGCTTTTGTATGCCCTGACTACGTTGGGTGGCTTGGCAATCCTCTCAACGACCAATGCATAACGCCCGGACTCAACCAGGTTGACTATGTTTTGGGCGTTGTCGGGAGGCCAGACAAAACTTCGATCCCAGCAGAATTGTCGCTTGACCCTGCCGTCAATCAACACGTTGTTTAGGCTATTTGAGTCTCCTGACTGTCGAAGTGCATTGGGCTTGTTGAGGCCGCTAGGATTAAGTCCCTAGTGATTAAGGCTATGGAGCCGACGCCGATGACGACCTGAGCCGGAGGCCTGAAGCCGTAGACGTAAATTGGTCTCTTCCTAAGTAAGCCAATTGTTAGTGTGAGCATCACTTGGTTGTTTTGCGGGCTTAAAAGGCGTGCCCGGATGCCGTATTGCACGGTTACGGTTAGCCATAATGCATTGTTCGTGAACCACGAACATAAGGGGCGTGAGCCACGCAACGCATGGTCTCGGTAAACCATAACGCACGTGGGTGTTGGTGAGGGAGTCATTAGCCGGTGCGTGGCTTCTCATGTGTTGTGGTCTCGCCTCACCATGCGTTATTGGTTGTGGGGGTTGTATGACCCTCCCGTGGTTTCCGTAACTCACGGTTTCGAAAAGCCGTAATTCACATTAATGGCCCTTTTAAAGCCTGCCTCCAACTGTGTCGTGAGGTATAGGAGTGTGAGTATTAGGGAGGATGTGTATAGGAGGCTTGAGGGCTTCGCCTCAATGAGGGGCTTGTCAATGAGTGATGCAATTGCCGAGCTACTCAGTGAGCACCAGTCACTAAGCGAGATCAAGGAATTACTCAGGCAATGCCTCGATAAGTTGGGTAAACAAACAACAACCACGCTGACGAGTCAGCAACCAATCAATACTCACGGGTCTGCTAGGGAGTCTGGGGAGACTACTGAGGCTCCATTAATTGGCTTTGAGGATAATCCCTGGGTTCAAATCATCCGTGCCAGGGTGGTTGGCGGTGAAGGTGGAGAAGGACGTTGAGGAGTTGGTTGTTGAGAGACTCAAGGTGAAATTCTCTGGTAAGTCTGGTTCGTGGGTTAGGAGGGCTCTTAGGAGGTTTGAGGGTGGCTCGGTTAGGCAGGTTGGCGATGGCGTCTGGGTTGTGAGTGGTGACCCGAGGCTCGGTGATAAGTACCCAACCTACGTGGTTAGGTTCAAGGACGGTAGGTACTACTGCTCGTGCTTCGAGACCAGTTGGGGATTACGCAGGAAAGCCGAGGTCTGCACGCATATCGCTGCTGTGATCCTATACAGGGAGTACTCAAAGTTAACTCAACCAATATACGCAGCAGTACTGACAATGGAATGCGACGGCGACTACCACCTTGAGACCCTGGACAAGGACGTAAAGGTTGTTAAGCAGGTTAGGGCCTTAAGCACCGACCTACTCAAGCCGAGGTATAAAGTGACGTACATCATAACGAGTGAGGAGCCGAAGACCGTGAGGGTTAGGTACGTGTGTGGTGGTGAAATGGGTGAGCAGGAGGTGACGCTGAGTAGGGTGTTGAGGTACTTGGTTGAGTTGGTTGTGGGTGGGGTTTGACTGTGGTTTGCCTACTTCCGTGTCTCTCCGTCGTCGACCACCTCTATGATTACGTGGACCAACTTCCCATAGAGACTGACCCCACCCCTCACCTCCTTCGGTATCGGTATGTACTCCAGGTAGTCCTTGGCCATCCTCCTCCGTGAAACCCTCGTGTAGTACTCAATCCTCACCCGCCATTAAGGGCACGGTGCCTTATAAGCGTTATGTCTTGCCTTGAGAACTCATTATATGCTTATTGAGAACTCATTGAGTTAAACTTATATGCCTGGGTGTTTCGGGTGTTTTGATGCCTGGCCTTCCGTATAGGGCTAGGGTTTACGTGAATAACCAGGTGCTTGTGCCGGCCTCCGTGGTTAGGACCCTGGGTATTGAGGGTGTTAGGTACGTGGATGTTACGATTAGGTTTAGGGGCTTCACAATTGAGTTGAGGGGTGTTAGGTTGTTGAGGGCTGGGAACACGGCTAGTAGGCAGTTCACGATTCCGAGGGAGGTCAGGGAGAGGTATGGGATTGGGCCGATGGACATGGTTGAGGTATTGGACATAAGGCCCTCAGGTGGGTCCCGTGAGGTTCATTGACGGCGGTGAACTATGAGGACGTTAGTTAGGTGGAGGAGTGTGAGAACCATTAGAGGTAGAAGCATCTTCCGTGCGTTCGGTGAACAGGAGGAGTTGCGTGATGAGCCTGTGCATTGGCTGTCTCGTTAGGGAGCGTTCCTCGAGTGCCCTCGCCATGCTATTGCGTTCAGTGCCGTGTACATCGGCCCGTACCCGACAAGCCTGATTAGTGCCCACCTAGCAACCTGGTTTGCCGTGTGGTTGGGCTTTTAAGCTGGGGTGGCCGCTTGTTGGTTGATGGGTAGGTTGGTGATACTCAACGCCCTACCGCTCAATGCGTTTGGCGCGGGGGAGTTCATGCTGAGGGTTAGGAGGGTTGGTTTTGGGGAGTTGCCGGCGTTGGCTGGGGCGCACGGCTCGGTCATTCACTACGTGAGGCATCGGGCGACGGTTTCGCTGCTTAGTAAGTACCTACCCTTGAATCCAAGCCTGAACCCTGACAAGTACGAGGTTGGCGACACATTGTTGGTCGTGGTCCTCAAGAGCCCGCAGCGTGGGCAGGAGGTGGATACCCTCACTGAGGGTGATGTTGAGTTGTTCTTGGTGAGTTTGGTTTGAAACACCCGGCCAATTAGTAATTAATTAAAAATTAAAGTGGCTTAGTGATTTGAGGGTGGTTTCCGTGGTGGTACTAAGTGGGTTTTTCAACCTCATGCAACGCCCTCCGCTTAACGTCCTCAATAGCCCTCCTGGCGAAATCCCTAACCTCCCTTGGCGCCAAACCTAAAAGTATCATTATCGTGCCTTCATCGAGGTATAGGAAATAAAGGGCGTAGCCGTCGCCGTAGCCCCTAAACCACAGTCCCTCGAACCTATGCATCGTTGTTTTGAGCCACTTTGGGAATTCCCTAAGTGGTAATTCCCAGTCGCCAATGACTAGGTTGATGGCTCCGTCGTCCCAGAACTTGACGCCGAACTTAATCCTCACCTCGTAACCACTTAACGCCCTCATGGCGTAGAACGGGCCCCACTCCACATCCCTAATGATTAAGCCCATCGCCATCACCTCTGGTATTCCCCAGCCCTGGCTATCCTTTCGATTTCCTCATTTATTTCACGCATTACGTCCTTGGGTATTGGGTACTTGCTGTCTATTATCCTCAACGTCCACATCACCCAGCCGTAGTCCTCCAACATGTAGGCTATGGATACGCCGTTGTGCCTAACCATAAAGTCTTTTAGGTCCAGCACGAAGTCCCTTATCGCTATGAACCACGGCTCCCACCCCACCCTTATCCTCCTGCTCCCGATTACCAACCAGCGGCCGTCCATGTCCTCCCTAACGCCGATTGCGACTTTGATTGTTTTCCCACCTTGGGGAGGAACCCCAGGGGTTATTTTACCCGTACTCATCAGGTAACCCAGGCAGTGGGGGGCAGGGTTAATAAGGGCTTTGGCGCCGAGCCAGGCAATCCCTGGCTATGGCTACCCTCCTCACGGGCCAAGCCCTATCGCTAACCTTGATGGGTTGTATCATTTCGTTGATTACCGTGAGTGGGTCGTAGTCCCTACTAAGCACGATGCACCTGCCCCTTTTGAGGCACTCCCTTGCTGCCCTTATCTCGCTGGTTCGTCCTCGGCGAGGATGAAGCCAGGCCCAACTCCCTGAGCCACCTGACCCTAGACTCAGCCACTGCCTTATGCTCGGGCCTCGAGTAGTCAATGACGAAAATGATACTGGGTTTCAAGTAGCCGTAGTCGATGGCGAGCCTAACATTGGCGAGGAAAGCCCTCGGGTCCTTGAGACCATACGTAATGCTGGCCAGATCAATCATTAGGTAATCGTAAAGACCATTAACCAAGTCGGGCAATAAGCCCCTCACGACCTCCCTAATACACCTCGAGTAAACTCTCCTAAGCTTGGGGTCCACGGTGATAATGGCAATACTGAATTTAAGGGGTTGGTGTTGGAGTGTTGCACTTTAGGTTGTTTAGGAGTCGGTACGTGGTGTCCCTGGGCTGGTTTGGAGGGGATAGAGGAAGAGGAAGAAGTGGCATAGTTTTTGTGCTGTTATGCATAGTTTGAATTTTAGGAGGTGCCCTAAACCCAGCACTAAGTCCCATGAAGAGACTAGCCACGTATTCAACCCACATGGAGTTGGCAATGCCAGAGATTAATGATGAGGCCGCTAAGCCAATCAGTGATGTTGTCACGACATACCTAGGGCCCACCTTATCGGAGATCACGCCAGCAGGTACCTGAACCACCACGTAGCCTATGAAGAAGAGGGAGAAGACGATACTATCCTCAACAATGCTTGGCTTCAATGACGAGTACGCAGAGACTATGCCCCACGCCAACCTGGAAAAGTAACTCATGAAGAAGGATGCTGATGCGACTCCGATTATGTAAATGTCCCTGGCCCTCATGCTCGAGACATTACTATGCGCGTGGTATAAGTCATTTTCCCTAGAGTGTTCGTGCTGCAGCCGCATAAATCGGGTCGGCAATCACGTACTCATCACCCCTCTTCTCGACGATCCCCATACCCACCGGGTTACTCAATAGACTGCTCAATGATGCATCATTCACATACCTACCCTCAATAACCTCCAACCTACTCTTGATCACGCTCCACGTTGCAGGTCCTTCACCGAGGATTTTGAGTATGGTCCTATACCTAACGCTCCTCACTACATTCAATAGGTTAATTAGTTCATTGCGTGCCATCTCCACAGCCATTTTCTTCACCGTGTCGAAGTCGGCAATTCCCCTGACGGCGTAGCTATAACCGAAGTAGGTCAACCAACCAATTATCCCGTCAAACTCATTAATCGCCCTCATGAGTACGTCATCACTGGCTTAACATTAACCTCACTAAACCCCTTATTGAGGAATTCATAGGCCTCATCAGCTTAACCTCCTCGTCCTAACCTCAATATAGGCCCTGCCAAAGAGTGGCGCCCTTGGGTCATGAAGGCCAAGAAAGCCATATAATAGGCCAACCTGCGAGCCCGTAAGTACGAAGTTCACGTACCTGAGATTATCGTAGGCGTATGCCATCAACCTATCAAACCTAAGCCAATTAACCCTTCGAAACTCCTGAGCCTCATCAATGGCAATCACGACCTTACTACCGATCTCCTCAGCCAACTCATTAATCCTAATTAGTAGCTCAGAGATGCTTAATTTCTCAGGCCCCTAAACCTAACCTCAACCTTAACAGGACTGAGACCTATGATTAACCCAGCCACACCCTTAAGCACATTGGCTATCCTCTCCCTAAGCCCTGCCTCGCGTTTCAGAAAATCCTCAAGGGCATTGGCCCACACGGAGGCCAGGTCGGCATAGTTTGGGTATGCGCTTAACCTAACGTCGAGGTAGATATACGGCAACCCAGCCTTCCTGAGGGCCACATTCATTAGTGACGTTTTACCACTCCTCCTAATGCCTGTAATGATCGTGAGCCTAGAGACCTTGATCGCATTGATTAATTGATTAAGCTCGACCCTAAAGTCGAATAGGTCCTCCTCATTGACCTTAGGTTCCGGTGAAAAGAGCGCTAAGTAACTAGGTATAACCTAGTTAATTTAGTTTTTCCACGGTGTAATTGCGTATTAAACGTTTAACTAAGTATAAAAGCATGCGGTGTTGACGTAGAGGACGATGGCAAAGCAAAGGAGTGCTGAGTTAATGAGGAATGCCACAAGCTTCCTTGGATCGCTATACAACTCCTTGGCTGGGCAAGCACCTGCCTATAGTGTAGCGGGTGGTGCAGCACTCATAATGGGTAGCGCCTACGCAGCGGCACCGCTGGCGATGTTACTCACGTTACTTGGCGTCCTAGCATCGTCTACTCAATATTCGTACTTGCCCGCAAATACCCACACGCAGCCAGTTTCTACGCGTACGTAACGAACACGATTAATTCCAGGACTGGCTTCATCAATGGAATAATATACACCGTGTTCTACAGCATTGTTGGCGTGGCTCAGTCGCAATAGCCTTCGCATACCTCGGGACCGAGGGCATATACGCAGTGACTGGTCACGTTATAAACCCATTGATCCTACTGCCAATACCCATTGTATTGGCCCTGGTACCTGCAGTCCTCGGGATTAGGCCTAGCATAAGGACGGAGATGATGCTGACAAGTATTGAAATTGCGATACTGCTGATATTCGTGGTACTCTCATTCATAGCCAACATGGGTAGGCTCTCGGCATTCCCATTCACAGTTCAGGGAACCTTCGCAAAAACGCCAACGGGCATACTGGCGGCTTTATCGGGTGGCTTAATCTTTGCAATAACCTACTTCATGGGCTTCGAGGTTAGTACGCAAATATCCGAGGAGGTTAGGGACCCAAGGAGGAGCGTGCCCGTGAGCACGATGTGGGCCACAGTATTCATGGGGATACTCTACATACTGGTCACATACGCAATACTACTCAACATAGGCTACACGCAGAGCGCAATCACGAACTTCGTGAATCAAGCCGAGGGCATGGGACCGAACCCAGTATACATGCTGATAGGGCATTACCTCGGCACGGCCGGCTTAATACTATTTGCGGCGAGCGTCATGTTAAGCGTATTCGGTTGCTACCTAGCCACACTGAATGCAACGGCAAGGATGCTTTACGGAATGGCAAGAGATGGGTTATTACCTGCCTGGCTAGCGGAGACACACCCAAGGTATAAGAGCCCGCACAAGGCCCTATACCTAAGCACTGCGGTGGCTATACTAACAATAGCCCTAGCCTACGTGGCAGCCTACGCCAGTGGTTACGTTAAGCCCCTGGAGCTGACGTACAACGCCATGGAGGATGCCTACGCAATAGACTCGCTTTACTACGTAATAAGCCTAATACTCGTCGCCGCAGGAGCCCTAAAACTAACCACTTGGGGCGGTAGGGTGGTCATAGGGATTGGTATCGCCATACTGGCAATAACCCTCTACTACTCAATAGTCAGTACTTGGTACCTGGCAATACTAATAGCCTCAATAATACTCACCATAGCAATATCCTACGTGATAAACACGAGGATAAAGAGCATAAAGCTAACCGTATGCCCATATTGCTGATTTAAATCGTGAATTTTATCATTTAAATAGTAAAAAGTATTATTTTAATATTATTTTAAAATCGCTCCTCTCTCCTTACCTCTCATGAGTATTAAGTATGTTATTGACGCAGCTATGAATGATATGAAGTAGCTAATATCGGCACCACCTAGGGCATTGGCTATTGGGCCTACATATGGTACTAACCCTCCAGTGGCTGCGTATAGGTTCATGAATGGTACCGAGATCAGTAGGCCGATTACGTATGCCAGCAGTGCCCTCCAAATGACCCTTGGGCTATCCTCAACCAGCTCCAGTCCCTAATCCTGTACACGTAGAACATGACCAGCAGTATGCCTATCCAGGGAGTTATCCAGTAGTCGAGGAATAGTAGGAAGCCCTCGTAGTAACCAACAAAGTTTAGGCCGCCGAGCACGGCCATTAACGTGCCGACTATGGCGCCGGCCACTAGTGCCTGCCACCTCCTGGCCTTATTATATATTGCGAGGCTGATAGGGAGTTTGTGTATATGTTGAGGACGTTAGCTGCCAGGGCGCCTAGGAATAGTGCTGCCACGGCTATTACTGCGTAGCGAAGCCGTAACTACCCATGAACTGGACGAGCACTGTCGGTAAACCGCTTGTGTTACCCGTGGCCGCAGCCACGGCAAAGCCCACAACCTCACTCCATAGGCTCGCCAGTAACCCGCCGAGTGTCGCGTAGGCTATTACCCTGGCCCTACTGGTGTTCTCGGTAGGTAGCGTGAGTAGTCGCTTGCGTAGGGTCCCCAGGACATTATGTAGCTGAATACCGTGGCCAGGGCTATTGCGAAGTTGAATGGGTTGAAGGTCGCCGTCCTCAAGTAGGCACTGAGTAGGTGGGGCTTCGTTAGTGATAGGGCCAGTGAGACTGCGAACATTATGCCTAGTACTATGGATAGTATGTACTCGGACCTATGTATTATGTCGTAGCCGAAGAGGGCGATTATGAATTGGGTGATTACGGTTATGAGTATTGCCGCATAAAGTGGTATCCTGGGGTCTACGTAGTTTATTATGTAGCCACCAATTATTGCGTTTACCGAGAACCAACCAAGCGTACTAACCCAATTGGTTATCGCAAAGGGTAAATTCCCAACCCTGCCATAGGCAGCCCTGGAGATCATTATCTGCGGGTAGCCGTACGTCGGACCCATGGCGGCTAGGAGCCCAACCAGTAGGCCTCCGAGCACATTACCGAGCGCCAATGCCAGGGCTAACCAGGGTATTGGTAGGCCCAGCGTGTATAGTATTGGGCCGAGCGCGTAGTCTGCCACGGTTAGGTTACTTGCGAACCAGAGTGTGAACTGGTACATCGTTTTACCGTGCCTCATTGATTCGGGTATGTGCTCTATACCGAGTCTTTCCATTACCGATGTCATTGGGCATGGAAGAGCAAAGGAATGGGAAGTAAGTGTTACATGGCAAAAACATTCGTTAAACCAATATGGGGCGGTTAAGTGGGCTTGGCAGAAAATGCCTTAAGTCAATGCTTAGACAAGACCTTCTGTGGATTATTACGGGGATTACCTGTCGATCTATGGTGATAGGTATGGGGTGATTAACTACGGTGGTAAGGACGTCATTGATGTTGGAGCATTCATTGGCGATACGGCTATTTACTTCGTTAGGAGGGGTGCGAGGAGGGTTGTGGCTATTGAGCCCCATCCTAAGGCGTTTACTGAGTTAATTAGGAATATTAAATTGAGTGGGCTAAGCAATGTCGTCATACCCATTAATGCAGCCCTGGGCAGTACTCCGGGCATTACCTGCGTGCCGATGGACCTGGACCTAGGGAGTATAATGGCTATGTACTTCGGTCCATCAACAGGTTCGTGTAATGACGGTTTTAGGGTTAGGTTAATAACGCTGAGCGAGGTCCTTAGAGAGACTGGAGTGGGTGCTGATGTTCTTAAGATGAATTGCGAGGGTTGTGAGTATGACGTAATACTTAGTGATTACGGCCACGTCAGGCTCTTCAGGGAGTTAATCTTTGAATACCATAGGTGGGTTACCGGCATACCCATTAATGAATTACTCGCCGTGTTAAGTAGGGACTTTGAGTGTCGCTTCGTTGGGCGTGCGCATGAGGATTATGGTTATGTTTATTGTCGGCGAATAACTTAAAACCAACAAAATACTAGTGCTTTATGGTGTAATGATAGAGCTAAGTGAGAAGATTGGGGGTCGTGTTTATCAATTAAGGTTTTTCATGCCCATGGAGCCGGGGCACGTATTTTCATACGTTGTTAGGCTGAATAATGAATGCGTAATGATTGATGCAGGTTACCCAAGCAATGACCTACTTAATCCATTAATTAATACGTTGAAGGCAATACCCAACTGTAGGGTAACCACCTTATTCATAACGCACATGCACATTGACCATACAGGCCTAGCAAATGACCTGCGCAGTAAACTAGGCCTAAGCGTTGCCATGCATAGGAGGGATTACGAACAAGTCATTAAGATGCTGAGCAGTGATTTAATCACTAGGGAATTTCTAGAGCTGCTGCAGTATTACGGTGTCCCTGAGACGGAAGTGGAGATGTACAGGAGGGTCATGAATGGCATATCCAGCAGGAGGAGACTAAGTGATGTGCGGCCTGACATAATCATTGACGGTGAGGAGGAACGCATAGAGGGTGTTCGCGTATTACTAACGCCGGGCCACTCGCCGGGTCACGTATCAATCGTGGTTGATGAGTACGGCATTGCCTTCACGGGCGACTTAATATTACCGACAATAACAACCCACGTAGGACTAACCGCGATAAACCCCGGCAACCCACTGTCCGACTACCTCACTTCATTACTTAAGATAAGGAGTATAGGGCCTAGGTGCTTATACCCAGGGCATGAGGGTGAGATATGCAATGTTGGTAGTAGAATAAGTGAGTTGATTGAGCATAGGGTCTCGAGACTATGCGAAGTACTAAATGCATTGAGGAGCAATGAGTTAACGATATTCGAGGTAACTAAGGCATTGAAGTGGATGGACAACAAGGGTTATGCGGATCTAGACCCAATGAATAGGTACATGGCCCTCACGGAGACTGCAGCCCTAATTAAGTACCTGGAGTCACTGGGAATTGTTAGGGAAGGTAATTATCATAGGTATGAAATCGTTAAGGAAGCCCCATGCGACACGCAGCGGCTTATACCACAATTAGGTTAAAATTGCTCAAAAATAAAAACCATTAATGAGCCTTGAGGATATCGAGGAGTTCATACTCAGTAAAATCAGGGAGTCCAGACTGCCGGGCCTGAGCATCGGCATTATTAAGGACGGCGAGTTGATATATGCCAGGGGCTTTGGCTTTAGAGATATTGAGAGGGGCCTACCTGCAACGCCACGGACGATCTATGGTATAGGCTCAATAACCAAGTCCTTCACCGCATTGGCGATACTGAAGCTCGTTGAGGATGGTAGGCTAAGCTCGATGACCCAGTGGACAGGTACGTGCAAGTCAGGCTAAACCCAAGGGGATCAGTCACAATACACCACCTACTAACCCACAGCAGTGGCTTACCGGCCTCGGCTACGCGGAAGCCTACATAAATGGGGTCCTCGGTCTTGACAGCAATTGGTTACCATTATCCACGCCAGAGGATGTGCTCACATTCATGAGGGATGCGGCTGACTGGGCTGTGGCAAGGCCTGGCGAGAGGTTCTTTTACTTAAATGAGGGTTACGTAATCCTAGGCCTAATAATCAGGAGGGTTAGTGGCATGCCTATAAGGACTTCGTTAGGGAGAGAATACTTAAGCCGCTCGGCATGGACAGGACATACTTCAAAGCCGATGAGGTGCTTAAGGATCCTGAGGTGGCTACGCCGTATATAATCGATAGAAAGGGGAGAATTATTAGGAGTAGGTTTCCATTCGGAATAACGTCTGACGGCGGATTACTGAGTAATGTCATTGACATGAGCAAGTACGTAACAATGCTCATAAACAGAGGCGAATACAACGGCACGAAAATACTCAGCAAGGAATTACTCGAAACCGCAGAGAAGGGTTACATAGACGTTCCCTGGAGGATAATTGGTGATGAGAAGTACGGCTATGGGTTAATAATAAGCCAGAATTTTTATGGGAGGAAATTAATTGAGCACAGTGGTAATGTTGGTGTTTACACGGCAGACATGGCTACGTACAGTGACAGGATTGGCGTCGTGATAATGGCTAATGCCGAGGGTTATTCCCTATCGAAGATGGGGATCTACGTACTAGGTAGGTTACTTGGTCATGACCCATATGAATTACCGGCATTTAAGCTCGAGAATATTAATAAGAGGCTTGAGGGGACGTACGAGACTTACGGCGGCACTGTTAAAGTTTCGATACAGAGGCAAGGTGATTTCCTCATAATGAAGAGCACAACTAAGTACACAGAGGAGGTTACGATTCTCGTTCCTGAAGAGCTGGGGAGAGATTATGCAAGGTTTTACACGTTAATGAATGGTGCTAAAGTGCCGGCTGAATTCCTCATCGAGAAAGGTAGGGTGGTCCTTATCTATGAGAGGTTTAAGTTTATAAAACGGGAATGATAGGCAGGAGTTAATTTCGTAGAAAGGTTTTTAAAGAACACCAATATACGGTACCCGTATGATTAGAATAAAGTTTAACAGAAATAACATCAGAAGGAATATCTCGAACGATAATACCGATAGATATATGTATATGGATAATGTCCAGGAATACACCAGATACTATGCATTTATACGGCGAACACCAATGTAACAGTACTACTTAAATTTACCTAGCCATAAGCAGTTGTTCGTGATTGTTAACAACATAAATAACGTCCCTGCAGAAGACGTTTCAAAATTATTAAGGGGTACGAAAGGCTTCTACGTTCAGTGGTTAATAACTAAGGACCACGGTTCTTCCAAATTCGCTGTTAGGAGATTTATGGTTAAGCCTGGCGGTGTCATGCCTCTGCATAATCATAAGTATGTTGAGGCTGTTGTCATCTTGAAGGGTAAGCTTAGGATAAGGACTGATGGAAATGTTTACGAGCTTGGTCCTGGGGATTTCTTCTTTACGGGTCCGTATGAGCCTCATGCAATTGAGAATGTTGGTAATGAGGAGGCTGAGTTCATATGCGTTATTTCATATGAGGATGACATGACGTTAAAACCCCTGGAATAGTACTTGATTTTGAATTTTGTTCTCGCATTTTGTGTTTAAAAACGTAAGTTATATAGTGGTAACTAGTCTGCTGTAGATTATTTGTTGAAAAATAGTTATTAAGAGGCTATTATAACACTCAATTAATGAATCCAATAAATGACTACCTCAAGGATGTGGTTCGGGAACTACAGGGTGAGAAGGCATTCACGTACCTGGCTAAAGCACGTGATGTTGCTGAGAGGAAGGGTATTAAGATTATTTCCTTCGGCATCGGCCAGCCCGACATACCGACCTTCGACAACATAATAAACGCAGCCAAGAAGGCCTTGGATGAGAAGTTCACGGGATACACCGAGACTGAGGGCGTTAGGGAGCTTAGGGAGGCCATTGCTGACTACCTTAATTATAGGTACCACGCTGGTGTTAGGCCTGACGAGGTCATAGTCACCACGGGGACTAAGACTGCGATCTTCCTAGCCATGGCAGCCTACGTAAGGCCTGGGGACGAGGTCATAATACCGGACCCCACGTACCCTGCCTATCCAGAGCTTACGAAGTTCTTTGGTGGTAAGCCCGTTTACGTGTCCATGAGGTTTAACCCAGAGGATGGGTTTAGGCTTGACCTGGAGGCCATAGAGAGTTCAATAACTCCTAGGACCAGGGCTATAGTGATAAATAATCCACACAACCCAACGGGGGCGATCTTCAAGCCTGAGGAGGTGTCCAAGCTCCTTGAGATTGCCAAGGACCATGGGTTATTGGTCATTGTTGATGAGATATATGATAACTTCGTTTATGAGCAGGGCGCCTTCAAGAGCGTGTTAGAGCTCGAGCCTGAGTGGAGGAACTACATACTATACACCAACGGCTTTAGTAAGACCTTCTCAATGACTGGTTGGAGACTCGGCTACCTAGTGGCGAGTAGGGAGGTCATTGATCCAATAAGGAGGTTGGCAGCCAATACGTACAGTTGCCCGCCCAGTATTGCCCAGAGGGCTGGTGTTGAGGCTCTTAGGGATGAGGCGTCGTGGAGGAGTTCCAGGGCGATGATTGAGTTATTCAGAAGGAGGAGGGATGTTATGTATGAGGAGTTGAGGAAGATACCCGGTATCGAGGTTTGGAGGAGTACAGGCGCATTCTATATGTACCCCAGGGTTAAGAAGATCCTCGATAAGCTTGGCATGGATGTCGAGAAATTCGCAGATTGGCTGCTTGAGAATTATGGGGTTGTCATACTGCCGGGCACTGCGTTCTCGGAGACTCACATGGTAGGGAATACGTGAGGTTGAGCTTCGCACTTGATGAGAAGTTGATTAAGGAAGGCATAGAGAGAATTAGGAAGGCTGTGGAGCTGAGTCATCACAGCCTCAGCAATTCAGTAGGTTCTGAATCTGGTCAGGGGACATGGAAATACCCAGGTCATTCATCACGTTCGTTATTATCCTCAACGTTAAATCATCACTCAACCTACTTGCGATGCTCCTCAATTCCTCAGCATACCTACATGGATCCTTCACGAAATCCTCATTACCATACGCCAGGAACAACTCCCTCCTAACCCCTCCACAAATGACGCGCACAAAGACGTTGTTGAGCCCATGCTCATGAACCACACCACCATAGATTGAGGAGTACCTCGTATAAACCTCAAACCTAACCTGCCCATAATTACCGGGTCCCCTAAAGATTGGCCCCTCGATTATTAATGAGTCGAGTAACCCATCATCACGAATAATAAACTCAACAGTCAACTCCAACTCATGAAACCAAAACTGCACAATCACACAGTCAAAGGCATCCAAATACCTAGAACACCTAACCCCACCGACACCACAGACCCCGACCACAATCAATATTAACTAACCATTATTTAATGCTAATCACCGCACGATACTTTACATATAGCAAATAAATCAGCAATTCAGAAAATATGGCGCTTCCAAGAGAAACACCGGAGAAACCTTTAAATAAGAGTAAAGATATACAAAAACACAGTAAAATATCAGGCAGGCCCACTATCGTGGGCTAAAACCAAATCACCTCTTTTCCTTTTTGCATCCTTAAATACAGGGCAATAATTAGTTTCTTAACTTTACATTACTATTTTATGTTCTACAAGGGAATAATTGCAATAAAATATAGATACCTATAAAGTCTTTATCCAGAACATACTAAAAAGATTTAAATTAATCCCCAGCAAGAAGCAACCATATGAGTTTCACAGAGGTTAGTCTTGGGGATGTTGTTGGGATAATTAGGGAGTTAAGGATGCTTAGGGATTCGATTAGGAATAGGATTACAGTTAAGGTCCCCAGGGACCACATAATTGGTGGTGTTGACGTCCTAGCCAAACCCATGTTTACTGACGGCTTTATTGTTTCCTTTAAGGTTGGTTCCCGTGAGTATAGGGTTTGGTGGTCAAGTATTGAGGAGTCACTGAGTGGTAGGGGTGGTTATTGGGGTGATTACAGGGTCGTTACCAGTAAGGAGCCCTACATAGAGTTTCTCAACCCTGACGGTAGTACTGCGGCTAAGGTGAGGATTAGTGAGGACTTAATAAGTAGGTTAGGTAACCTGTTGAACGCAGCATTTCTGCTGAGCGTTGTTGATTGGTTTATTGAGGATGACGTTAGGGGAATCGCTAACATAGCCAACATATTCATACCAGAGGATTACTCCGAACTCAGGTACATAAGCGATTTCGTGGAGACAATCCATGCTAAGTTGAGTGAGTTGAATATAATTAAGGAACTTGAGGATGGTGTTAGGAAAATAGAACTTGAATGCCACACAAACAACCATGCGAATAGGGAAATAGTCGACGTAATACCAGTGGGCAAGTACTACCTATGCCCAGACTGCCTGAGGAGGGCTGAGAAGTACGTGGATGAGGTACTCAGCAGGTGGAGGGACGTGAAGATAAGGGTACCGCTAGAAACATGGCAGGGATTGCAAAAGGGTATAGAGCAGACAAAGGATATAATACAGGCAGTAATGAAGGCCATATAATCCAGGGTAAAACATGTTATTGAACTCTTTAAAAACCACGATCAAGCTTGACCACCAGGTAACCATTAACAATGAAGGATATAGGAAATTATTATGATAGTGCTCATACCACCTATGCTACCTTCCATGCCTACGCATCATGAAGAACGACCAACACTGTCATGATTGGTGCTACGAAATCCAATCAAGCCTAGCACCGCAGTTATCCTCCATAAATTATAAGGCGCACAAGAATCCTCATCAATTTAATCTTACTCGACGCAATAACTCAACGGCGTTTCTTCAACATTTACGACAAAGCCGTAACCCATCGCAACAATTTTGAAACTATCTCTCATACACTTTGATTAAGCGGCAAATCCAATGCTGGTGAATCAAACTTGTTGATTAAGCCCTGACTATTGGACCTAACGCTCTCCGCAATATAGAACTACCATATCTTAACTCCAACATTATTAAAACCAATAATTACGCACTGAAAACCTTAAAAAAATCCCAATAAGGAAAGCATCATAGCGGGGGTAGCTCAGCCTGGCTGGAGCGCCCTGGGGCAGGAAGCCCCGCGTATGGCTCATAACCGGGAGGTCCCGGGTTCAAATCCCGCCCCCGCACCAGTTCGTGCTTGGTTTATTACTTTCGTAGGTCCTTGTATTGATTGCGCATGAGTAGAGCTTAAAATGCCGCGTTGGGGATCTGCATTGTATGGGTGGTGCTGGCTGGAACATTAGAGATGCTGCTTTGCTTGGTTTTGTTGGTGCGATACTCACGTTGATTCCGTATTACGTCAACATAGCGGGTCTGGTTCTGGTGCTTGTGGCGTTGTACATGTTAGCTAGGGCTTATGGTAATGACAATATCTGGAGGTACGCACTGTATGCGGTAGTCACGGCTATCGTTGGTTCGGTGTTGGTGATGGGTATTGGGTTCACAGTAATCCTCACCACAATACTATCCTTCCCACGGCCAGTTTCACCCACCTCATTTAGTCACGCAGTCCTCACCACGGTTATTGCGATACTCGCGGCGGCCTACGTGGTCATGGTCATAAGTGGTTACTTCTGGAGGCATGGTTATGGTGAGCTTGCCAGGAGTAGTGGTGTGGAGAGGTTTGAGAGGGCTGGTTGGTGGTTATTTATTGGGGCTGCCACGGCCATTGTGCTTGTGGGTATTGCGCTCTACGTGGTTGGTATGATATACGTGATCCTGGGCTTTAACGAGTTAATGAGTAGGTCACAACCTTAAGACCAATCCCTAATTACCCTGGTTCTCCTCCTGCCTCTTGACGTGGATGCTACGATGATTAATACTAATATTATCAATGTAATTAGGTAGAGGGTTTCATTGGTATTACCGGTTAATTGGGTATTCTGAGTATTCATGGATTGGCTGGTTCCCGTGGTTGATGTGCCATACCACTGTTGTATTACGGCAATTACATCATGAGCCACCTGGGGATTCTCAATTATTATGCCCAATTCCCTATTTTCGTGGAGTGACGTGTAGTCAGGTTGATGCTGCCTACGTATACGTAGTTGCCCACGACTATTGCCTTGGCTGTTAAGTCATTAATCATTACCGCGCCCAATTCATTAACTACGTAGTAATTCTCGCCGTGGCTTCCAACTAGTATGAGCCTATTATTGTGTTCCTGGATTAGGCCGTATAGACTTGATGATGGGTATAACTCCTCGAGGGCCATGTATAGTGTGCCTGGTTGGCTTAATAAATCGCTTAGGTACTCGTAGGAGTTTATGGGCGAGACTACAATCCCTGGGTAATTGATTTGCGTTATTGAGACGTTGTGGTAGTCGTCGAGTATTATGTTTGCGAAGACGCTTGCTATACTTGAGTTATTAATGATTAAGTCAATGCCTAGGTCATGCTCGAAGCCGTAGTAGGTTGGGTTTATTGATCCTATGATCACGGTCTCATTATCGATCACGAAGACCTTACTATGGACATAATCAAAACCGTAATTAAACGAGACATGGACACCGGCACCCCTCAACTCACTCACCACCGCATACTCCTCCTCGGGAACACCACCATAGACATTACCCGAGAGAACTACGTAAACCGCAACACCCCTCTGGGCCAGGCTTGCTAATTCATTGACGAGAGGTTGATAAGTGAGTTCATAAGCCTCGACATAGATGCAACACCTTGCTTCATTAATCACGCTGAGGATGTATGATGAATTAGTTGGCGATACTACAATGGCTACTTGGCTCGAGTTAATCGCCACGTACCAACTGGGCATGGACTAGGATGGGCAGTGCCACGATTATAAACAGTGCAATAATTATGGCACTCCTCATCAAACACTAATCACCAACGGGCATTTTAAACCCAATACTGAAAACACGGCACACAATAATGGGAATCCCAGGAAAAATGCTTTTAAAGCAGACAAAAATAGCCGAAACTGGGCCGTAGCTCAGCCAGGTAGAGCGGCGGCTCTTAACCCGTAGGTCGTGGGTTCGAATCCCACCGGGCCCGCCAAGGCATATTTAATCATTCTCTCGATAATAATCATCGTAACCATTCCCATGTTCATTGAGAATCCTTTCTATAAGGTTCTGAGCATAGGTTAAGGTTACGATTAAGGACCATGCTAAGCAGGTTCTTACCGCGAGTTCAGGTTTTGCGAATAGATTAGCGAGATACTTTACCTTAATCATAGTCATGGTTTAGACAAAAATAATATTTTTAAGGCAAAGATGATTGCAATAATTGTATGAGCGTTAGTAGGAGAATTGGTGGCACGTTGCTCATAATGTTTGGCGTGTTTGTGGCGGGAGGCAGTATGTATGGATTTTTCAAATTCTTAGCAATCTATGGAGCGTACAAATTACTTGGCGGCGTCGTTGGCTGGCTTGAGCTTTCAGCAGTAATGATTTATTTTGGCGTAAAATTAGTGAGGACGAAGCAATGTACTAGACGTAATGACTGCTAACGTGCTATATACCAACATATTAATTACCAACGTCTCATTCATTAATAACGTTAATGCAACGTACGAGGCACCACCAGGTTAAGTGAACATAATATATGTGGTAATGTGGTGAATAGTTCGTTAGTATTTCCAGGACTGAAATGAATGCCGTCACTGTAATCCTACTCAATGTCACCGTTACCATACTCATCAATCCAAGATCGACACCCAACATACCGCATATACTACCGTGCAACTGGACCGTGATAAAGACACCACTGACGCCAGGGCAGGCATTAACGCTACCGGCGCCAACGAGCATATTACTCGCTAAGGAGTGGTAACACACCACATGAGGCTTCAGGACTACCCACCATACACACTAACATGGAAGCTTCTGGGTCTGGTACACAATGGAGCCTATGAAGAACGTAACCAGCCTACCCTGGCCAGTGAGTTAGCCCCCATCAACCCTGGCAAACCCATGAAACAATTCTACGCAAAGGAAGCAAACCACCCCATGGCCTAGGTTAGCCCCTTATTAAACACTGCCATGCTAAACCAAAGGCTTTTTAGTATCAAACCTATTAATGGACTAGCATGGAGGATAGGGTTAGGCGCCACGCCAAGTTGACCATTAGCATGTATGAGAAGGGCCTGAGACTGCCAGGAGGGGTAATGCGGTTCAGGTCAGCGAGAAGTTCTATAAGGCCGTGGAGGAGGGCATAAAGGCACTGGCCATCGCTAAGGACACCGAGGAGACGAGGAGAGCGTTGAAAAGGCGTGGCTGGAGTACCAAGCTCCTTGGTAGGGCTGCTGCAAGGCTTGGGCCTGTCGTTAGGCATGCCTGGTTGTCTGGTTATTACTTACACGTGGAGGGGTTCCACGAGGCGAGGCTTGACGTAACCGACGTGGAGACGTTGCTGGAGGATATTGAGCCATTAATCCAGGAGTTTCCTAACCTCCTGGACCAGGGGCCGTAGGCATTGCCTGGGTCTGGCTTGATCAACCATGCTTTGTAATACCACGGCGATAATGAGGATGGGCCCAAGGCTGTAATCCCTACTGCAGGAAGTAAGTACCGGACTAATTACAGCTTGTTTGCTCCGCAAAACAGTGATGGGTAAGCCCACGGAATAACACTGGGCCTAAAACCCAATGATGCCCACAATCCCTGTGCCTTCCTGAAATAAACAATAAAGAGCAGAATATCAACAAAGGGGAATACGAACATAAGTACGGCGGCTATCACGAGTCCAATAACGAACCATCTATTCCTACGAACCCACTCCCAACCATACATCTAAATAACCTAACCCAAGAAAGACAAAACCAGACCACAAGACATTCACTACTGAGGTAATTATCGCTATGTCGAAATAAATCAAGAACATGCTTTATTAGCCTGGTTTTGGTTGCTTATTTGTGATGAGGGCCCAGTACCTGATTGGTGAGGTGAATGACCACTGCTGACCTGGGTAAGGGCTTTAAGCCCGTGCTTATTTTTGTCCTTGATGACGAGAGAGGGCTTGCTGAGCGGTGCTGATCACCTGGCAAGTCTGACACCTTTGGCTTAATCATTCATTGACTGTGATGATTCCCTAGACCCTGAGCCCTGATGATGGACATCCTTACTGAGTTTGAGGGATTTAAAATGGCATTATGTTGTTATGCCTCCACTTGTTATGTACTCTGATATTCCATCGCCGAGCAATGCGAGTCCGATGACCACGATAGTTATTACTACGCCAGGTATTATTGCATACCACCAGGCAGGGGCTGGGAAGTATTGGAAGCCCTCTGACACGAGCCTACCCCACTCCGGGTATGGTGGTGGTACTCCGAAGCCCAGGAAGCTTATTATTGAGTAGGCCAGTATGACATT
Source organism: Vulcanisaeta sp. JCM 14467 (assembly GCF_001316245.1). Classification (GTDB taxonomy): domain Archaea; phylum Thermoproteota; class Thermoprotei; order Thermoproteales; family Thermocladiaceae; genus Vulcanisaeta. The sequence continues at coordinate 99,769 of NZ_BBDM01000002.1, forward strand.
GCCTAGGTCGATGGTTGCGTAGGAGATTATTGGTGTTAGTACGTTGGGGAATATGTGCCTAAATATTATGCCCATGGTGCCTGTCCCAGAGAGTTTAGCCGCATCTACGAAGTATTGGGTCTTTATCCTGAGGGTCTCAGCCCTGAAAAGTCTTGCGTACGTGGGCCACCAAACAACAACTAGGGCTATTGCTGCATTAATAGCGCCTCTACCTATTGCTGCCTCTACGGCTAGGGCCAGTATTATTGCGGGGAATGCTAGGAACATGTCGGTGACCCTCATGCCCGTCTCATCGACGTACTTACCAAAGTACCCGGATATCATGCCTATCAAACCACCAATTAGTATTGCTGACCCAACAACGAGTATTGATATAAGGGCTTCAGTCGGCGCACCATACAGTATCTCGCTGAATAGGTCCCTGCCTAGGTTATCAGTGCCGAAGATATGCTTAAGTGAGGGTGGTTGGAAGGCCGCGGCGTAATTTACGGCAAATGGGTTATACGGCAATAATGCCCATCCTATGGCTGGATTATGAAATACCATTCCTAGTAATTGAAGTATGCCCTCAATTATTGACCAGCCATAAAATGCTATCGTAATTATGAAGCCTACCAATGTTGGTGGGTTATGACGCATGTAAGTCATAAATAATCTTAATGATGAGATCCTACGTTCGCTAATTACAACGGTTTGTGTCGCCATATTAATCGCCTACTCAAGCTTAATCCTAGGATCTACAACCGCATATAATATATCGGCCACTAAGTTTGCAATTACAACACCAATAGCCACGATGAAGGTTCCAGCCATTACTAATGGATAATCCTGTTGGTATAACGCCTGTGTTAATAACCACCCCATACCTGTCCATGAAAATACATCCTCAATAACAACCGCGCCAGCAAGCAATGAGGCAAATGTTAGTGCTAATACCGTTATTGCAGGTATGAGGGCATTCCTTAGCATGTGCTTAAATACCACGTCCCTCTCCCTTAATCCCTTCATTATTGCTGTCCTTATGAACGGTTTTGCCGCGATATCAATCATGCTATTCCTTATCAATCTCGAAATTATGCCGAATGCTACAAGCGCCAGTGCCGTAGCCGGTAGGATTAAATGCCTTAGGCTTGACCAGAAATATGGCCAATCACCCTCAATTAGCGCATCGACCGTAGGCATACCGGTAATTAGCTTTGGTGGAGATAATAATGGGTTAGCCAGGCCTGTTGCTGGTAATAATTTCAGTCCATAGGCTATGGCCAATTGAAGGAGCATTGCGACGAGAAATGGCGGCATTGACCAAGTCACTAGGTAAAATGCTCTAATTGTATAATCAGTCGGTGTATTTTTATGCACTGCAGCTATTGCACCCGTTAATATGCCTAGGATTATTATTACTATCATGGCTGCTATGGTTAATTCAAGTGTTCTTGGGAAGTATGTATCAATTAATTGTATTATTGGTTGATGATACATGGGGTCCTCACCCCAATTACCCTGGATCACAGCTAGTAAGAAGTAGTAGAATTGAACGTAAACAGGATCATTTAAGTGATACTCTTTAGTTATTGCTTCGACTATCGATGGTACAGGGTGTGGACCAGCCCACGCAACCGCTGGATTTGGTGTTATTATGTGCGTGATTATGAACATTATGAAGATTACCCCGAGCACGGTTATAACCATGTTTATACCTCTTCTAATTAGAAATGAGGCAAGTCCCATTATTATAGAAATATTATGATAATTTTTAAGTTTAACTCACTTCAAATAGCATTAGTAATTTATGAGCTACCTGTTGTTGTATATATTGATGTGTAATTTATGCATGTGCCTGTGCCATTGTAGAAGTACATTGTTGGGTAGTAGAAACCAGTAATTAATGGGTTAATTAGAACACCACATACATACTTGTACGTGAAGCCGTAGAATGCCGGTTCATATAACCATATGTATGGCACATCCTTATATACCTGTGTATATATCTGCTTCATCATTTCTACCCTCTGTGTTATGTTTGTTGTGAATACGGCCTCCGTAGTTAATGTATTAACTAATGAGTTGTTATACCAAGCCTCATTACCCGCAATACCTCCAAAGTCAACATTGAGTATGAACCAAGCCTCCTGAGCCACTGGGTCCCACCAATCTGGGTACCAATCAAGTAGGAAGAAACCTGGATACTGCGGTGAGGTTGGTGGGTTCTCCATAGCGGAAACCAGGTAGCTCACGGGTACGCCCTCAAGTATTACATTAACGCCAATATTACTTAGCATCTGCTGTATCATCTGTGCTTCCTGCGTGAATGTAAGGTCAGTACTTATGTACCATAGGTGCACGGTTAATGGCTTACCGTTCGGATTAATCACAGTTCCATTCGGTAATGTTAATTGGAATCCGGCGCTCGCTAGTAATTCAATTGCCTTATTAGGATCATACGGGTACAGTGGTAAATTACCTGGGTTATAATATGGATTAGATGGATATGGCGGTATTGGGCCTAGGTATGGCGTACCGAATCCCTTCAACACGGTATTAATTATTTCCGTAGTATTAATCGCATATGCAAAGGCCTCCCTTACCACAGTCAAGTTATACGGGTATCTCTGTGTATCAAATACAAGAAATACATCACCACCTGACCATACTGGTCCGTACATCACTATATTGGGTATTGATAATATGGCTGAGAGGTATATTGGCGGTGGCGACTCATGTGGACTTGGGTCAATTGCTTGTGCAGCACCTGTCTTAAATGCGAGTATCTCCTCATCGAAACTTGTGTAGTACTTAATGACAATATTCTTTATATGGGCTGGAGCCAGCATGAAGTTTGGTGGATTCTTTGCTGCCCAATAATTCGGATTGGCTGTTAGTACGATTTCCTCGCCAGGTATGTACTGGGCCAATGTATATGGACCACTACAAAGCATGTGAGTACTTAGGTAGGACGTTGTTTGGTCAGGTTGTACACCACCATTTTGATCAACGAATGTTGGATCAACGATCATAGCCCATGAACCAGCCATTACGCCAAGGAAGTCATAATAAGGTGCTAGCAGGTTGAATTGTATTTCATATGGTCCCTTAACCACCGCTGCCTGGTTTGGGTATTCCATGAGTTTTACTATTGATTGGTTGTGTACGTTGAAGTTGCTTAGTACGTTGGCTAGGGCATTGGCGCACTCCTCCTCATAACCAGTCAGGTTAGTCTGCGGATTCGGAAACTGAAGACCAAAAATCTGCTCCATAGCACGACAAACACCCCAGGGAGCGGCATAACCAGTTATGCTGGCTACTGTACCATTATATAACAAGTCGAGGAAGTTGAATGCGCCGAACTGGTTCATTACTATTGACCTGTATATGCTGAACCAAACCGTTGTTGCGTTTATCTGGTCACCGTTCTGGAAGTATGCTCCCTGCCTTATGTAGAAGGTCCAGTTAAGGTAGTTATTCGATACGGTCCAGTTATAGGCTAGGGCAGGTAAGAAGGATGATGGGTCAGTACCGTTGTATATAACCAATGTTTGATAGCACGAATATAGTATTTCCATGTCCTGTGTGTACGCAGCTATTGCTGGATCGAGGCTATCTGGCGGTGTTGTTTCTGCGACGACCAATGTATTATTCGATGGTGGTGTTACTGTGGTTGTTGGAGTAACAGTCGTGACATTTGATGGTGTTACTGGCTTTGACACCTTAGTGGGTGGTTTATAGAGCATATAGGCTGCAACGCCGACCACTATTACCACTATTATAACGGCAATTGCTATTGTAACGCTCTTTGACAACCCCTTCCTCGGCATAAATTACTAAGTTAATATATTAGTTTTTAAGTATTGCTCTTCTTCAATTTTTTTATGAAATATCTATTTATAAATATCTAAAATACGAGGGAACATTTACAGGGATTATTTCTTTACGTACAGCCAACATGCAACTTTAATTCCATTCTTAACCTCAACAATTGGTGGTTCTCTCTCACGACATATGTCCATCCTGAATGGGCATCTTGGATAGAATCTACAACCCTTTGGCGGATTAACGAGACTACCAACCTCGCCGGTTGGTGGCTTTAACTCAGACTTGCCAATGTCTGGTACTGACTCAATAAGTGCCTGCGTATACGGATGTAGTGGTTCCTTAAGGACTGAACCTGTATCCCCTATCTCCAGTATCTTGCCCATATACATAATCATTATTAAGTCGCTCATGTACTTAGCAACGGCTACATTATGTGTGATAAGTAGGTACGTTAGGTTATGACGATTCTGTAGATCAACGAGGAGGTTAAGTACCTGGGCCTGCGTTGACGCATCCAATGCTGATGTTGGTTCATCAAGTACTACGAATTCCGGGTTCGTGATTAATGCCCTCGCAATGGCAACCCTCTGTCTCTGCCCACCAGATAACTCGCTTGGTCTTCTCGTGGCCAACGATGAGTAATCTAACCCAACCTCACCCATTATTTTGGCTACAGCCTCATCTAGCTCCTTGCCCCTGACACCCCTATTCTTAAGTGGCTCACCTATAATGTCTTTAATCCTCATCATTGGATTAAGGCTTGAGTATGGGTCCTGAAAAACCATCTGTAACTTAGCCCTAATATTTCGTAAATCCCTCCCCCTCGCCTTAGTGATGTCAATGTCGTGGAAATAAATCCTACCTGAGGTGGGTTGCTCAAGGGTAACTAGAAGCCTACCCAGTGTTGTCTTACCGCTACCTGACTCACCGACAAGGGCCGTGGTTTTTCCCGTGGGTATTTCTATGCTAACATCATCAACAGCCCTAACAAAGAGTGGCTTCTCTCTTAAGATCCTGTTTATTATGCCGTAATTCTTCGCAAGAAATACCTTGACTAAGTTCTCAGTCCTAATCAATACGTCACTGCCCATATAGGAAACACCTCACGTATATGTCATTAACTTTAGTAAGATTTGGAACCGCCTTACTACATATGTCCATCCTGAATGGGCATCTTGGATGGAATCTACAACCGGGTGGTGGATTTAGTAGGTTGGGTACGGAACCACCTATTATCGGTAGCTTTCCCTCGGTCTTGCTAATTCTTGGTATGCTGCTAAGCAACGCCTGTGTATATGGATGCTTCGGTTCGTGCATTACGCTTTTTACCGAGCCTAACTCCATTAATTGACCAGCATATAGTACCATTACTGAGTCAGCTATTATTGACGCAACTGCTATGTCATGCGTTATGAACAGTATCGATATGCCATACTCCCTCTTTAAATCCTTAAGTAACCTGAGGATTTGTGCCTGGACAGTTACGTCTAACGCCGATGTTGGTTCATCAGCAATAAATAACTTAGGTCTCATGAGCAGCCCCATCGCTATCATAACCCTCTGTATCTGCCCACCGGATAGTTGATGTGGGTATCTTTCAATTATTAATTCAGGATCAGGCATTCTAACATCCTTAAGCACACTAATTATTTCACTAATTGCCTTATTCTCATCAAATATATTGCCTTCCCTCTCATACCTAATTCTAACGGCTTCCATCAATTGATCCTTAACCTTAAATACAGGATTTAGGCTTGTGGCTGGTTCCTGAAAGACCATGAATATGCCCGTACCCCTTATTTTCCTCATTTCATCACTGCTCAATTTTAATAAATCAATATTGTCAAATATTATGGATCCACTAACATACTTAGCATTGGGCGGTAATAACCTAGCTATCGCTAAAGCTAATGTCGATTTACCACTACCTGATTCACCGACGACGGTGAGTGATTCGCCCTTATCTATATTAAAAGTTATATCATTAAGTGCGTTGACAATACCAAATGGTGTTCTATAAATTATGCTTAAATCCTTAACTTCGAGGAGTGCCATACCTAATTGGTTAAGTTTATGGTTTTAATTATTTTAAAGTCTTACTTAACATTCTTAATCTAAATGATGAACATTAATAGATGTGTTAGGCCCGTGATTAAAAAGACTATTATTAAGGGCACGATTATATTGGCAGTATTTTCATTATTTCTCGAAATCTCGCCGTCGAAAATAATAAATTACATAATCTTTATAGTATTATGGTATGTAATGCTCAGCATGTATATGCTTTGGAAGCGAGTACATGAATATTGCATAGAAAGTAATTCGATAAAGGTAAGAGGATTTACGGGAATTAAAACCATAGACTTAGGACAGGTAATTGATTGCTTCGTGTCACAGGGAATATTAGCAAGGCGTTTCAATTGTGGGTCAATATACCTAATTTTGCGAAATGGAAAGGTTATAATCATGAGGGATGTACCTCAACCGAATGTCTATTACGAAATCATATGTAAGGGAATAAATAATGCATTAAACACATAATGTCTATAAAGCCGTTATTTCTCATTTAATTGATGAGCATTCCGGAGGATGCTATGATCAAGGCACTTGACCTAGCCTTAAACAGTGGCTCTACATATGCTGAGGTTAGGTATCAGGTTGATTCTGTTAGGTTTGTCAATGTTAGGAATGGGACCCTCCAGTCGTTGAGTAGTTATTCCTATGGTGGTGTCTCGGTTAGGGTTTTAATTGACGGTATGTGGGGCTTCGCGGCGACGAGTAGTACTGATTGGGACTCAGTTAAGGATGCCGTTGGCAGAGCCGTCTCCCTGGCCAGGGCTGTGGCTAGGCTTAGGAGGAGGAAGGTTTCCATCAGCCGTGAGAGGCTTGCCAGGGTTAGTTATGACGTTAGTGAGAAGAATAAGGTTGAGGACTTAACGAATGAGTACCTGGTCAAGTACCTCATCGAGCTTGACAGCCACGCCAGGGTTGAGCCTAGGATTAGGGTTAGGAACCTGTCCCTGGGCGTGACCATTACTGAGAAGTTGTTGATTACGAGTGATGGTGCTTATGTCAGGAGTAGGGTTCCGAGGGTTTACCTATTTAGTTCGTTGATTGCCTATGATCCGCAGGTTGGTAGTGCCCAAAGGAATATTGAGTTCGGTGGCTCGGGTGGTTTCGAGGTGTTGAGCGACGTTGAGGATGAGGTTGATAGGGAGGTCAGCGTCATTAGGGACGTGCTCGATAAGGCGAGGCCCCTGCCTCATGATGATGTCATGGACGTGGTATTAAGTCCCGAGTTGGCTGGTATAATGGTTCATGAGAGCATTGGCCACCCGCTGGAGTTGGATAGGATCATGGGTAGGGAGGGTGCTGAGGCTGGTGAGTCCTATGCTAGGCCGGATTACCTGGGTAGTTTTAGGATTGGTAGTGAGTTGGTCACGATAATTGATGACCCAACAATACCCAATAGCTACGGCTTCTACCTGGTCGATGAGGAGGGTGTTACGGCTAGGCCCAGGTATCTGGTCAGGAATGGCGTGATTAATGAGTTCCTCATGAATAGGGAGTACGCCTCATACATAGGGCTTAGCAGCAACGCAGCGGCTAGGGCCAGCGAGTTTGATAAGGAGCCAATACCAAGGATGGCCAACACCTACCTGGCACCAGGTAATTGGAAGCCCGAGGAAATAATCAGGGAGACGAGGAGGGGCCTATACATTGTCTCATACACTGAGTGGAATATTGATGATAGGCGTTGGTTTGGGCGTTACGGTGGTTTTGAGGCTTACTACATCGAGAATGGGGAGTTGAGGTACATGGTTAGGGAGCCGTTCATCGAGGTTGATACGAAGACGTTGTGGAGCAATGTGGATGCGGTGGCGAACGACCTAAGATTCTTCCCAGGAACCTGCGGTAAGGGTAATCCCGAGCAGGGAGTCCCTGTTTACCTCGGCGGGCCAACCTTCAGGGTGAGTAATGTCAGGGTTTTGAAGGCTCCGCGTTAACCCTTCGATAGGTTCAGGTCCTTGACCAATACGTAGGGTGCCGTGCCTGGTAATGGCGAGTCCCACCAATGGACCGGCTTGGCCTCTTTGCTTGAGTCCATGAAGTTCCTTAGGAGGATTCTAAAGGAGTCGGCAATCCTCAGTCCACGTAGCCTGGCGCTTAACCTGCCATTCCTCACTAGGAAGGCTGCGTCCCTAATGACCGTTGAGAACAGCCCATCCTTGACGTTTTGGAACCTCGTGTACCAGTTATTAGTGATTATAACGCCGTTCCCAACCTCCGCGGCTATGGCCTCGACATCACTGGGTAGATGACCAGTGCCTATCGCTATATGCCTTGGCCTTGGACGTAACCAGTTGCCGACGGCGTGGCCCGTGCTTACAGTGCCGAACTTAGCAGCAGTCCTATTATTATGAAGCAACCCAGTTAGGACGCCCTTCCTTATTATTTCGAGGTTTGTCGTTTTATTACCCTCGTAATCAAAGGACTCTGAGCCAAAGGCGGCTGGGTCGTTAGATAGGTCTGTTATTGTTAATCCCTCGCTAGCTATTGAATTACCTATGTCGCTCTTCGATATGCCAGACATCTCAGTTATCACGGAATAGGCGTTAAACCACACCGCGGTCATTAAACCATATAGGTGCGCAGAGACCAATGCCCATGACCACGTTATACCTACCACTGCTAATGCTCTCCTCAGGTAGGTCCTTAACTAGCCTGACTAAGTGACCTGCCTCACTACCCGCTTCCCTGGGCTTGAAACCATCAAGCGTGTTTGATATGGATACCGAGGTGGCTGTTAATTCATTTATGAATGCTCTAATCGTGAGCGTCACAAACGAAGCCCTATCCTCAAGCTCAAGCCCTGAACTATCGACATAATAAACCTCACTAATGCCAAACGTCATTGCCCCTGCATTCCTCTGCGAGCCCTCACTGAGCGAGGCTTGTATTGCATCATTTAAACCATCAACTAGTTTATCGGTCTCGCTCTCAATCCTACTGTCGTACTTACCGACCAACTGGTTTGGTCTTTCACCATGGGTTAGTGGTACGTAGAATTCATCCTCAGGTATATTACTTAACTCCTTGATTAACTCCTGGATCTTATTCTTAATCGTGCTTATGTCGTCCGTCGAAAGTGATGCTGTTAAGTATCGTCTTGACTTAGCGACGCACATCATCGTTTCATGGGTAATCCAGCTATTGGCTATTGTTGGTTCGTTATTAGCGAACCTAATCATAGACCAACGAACCCTCCTATAAATGATTACGGCATCATCAACTAAGTCCCTGACACCCCTAATAACATTGCCTAAGTCACTTGGTGTATTCACATGCGTATTAATTAAGCCGGCATTAAATGCATTCCCCTGCGTTGTGCAATACTTAAATAATAGGCAGGGTACTTAATCGATATATGGAGGTCACAACACAGTTAAAGGCTAGTAATACAAAGTGCGTCGCAGTAAATAGGAAGTTACTTAAGACCCTCGCAATGACCCAGTTGGGTCTGGCGGCGTTACTTGCTTTGTTCTCAACCGTAATTGACCCACCATCGCTGGTTAACATCCTTATCGCAGTCTCAGTAGCCATTACTGAAGGCTCATCTATAGGGGTTGTATGGCGTTACCTGAGGAATGGATGCTTTACCTAACTGCCATTACCCTCGCTAATTTCGATTACCCTTTCAGATAGCTCAAGGTAATATTTACTTTCATCCTCATTAACGATATGCAACTCCACCGGCGCGTCCCAGGGCAGCCCGTAAACGTCCATTGCCCTGGCAAGTATATCCCTATAGAGCCTCATCCTGTTAACACCTGCGTTTCCCGGTATTACTATTAGAATGTCGATATCACTAAGCACCGTCGTCCTACCCTCGGCAACACCACCAATCACAAAGACCCTGGCACCAGGTACTAAGTCTTTAGTAGCCCTCATCACGGCTACTGCGTACTCCCTCCACCGCCTCAGATGCTCGAAGTGGTACCTAACCCAACTTGACACTGCTAACAACCTTGTCCAGTAATTTTATTAATTCCTTAGCTGTGGCGAGGGCGTTAGATACGTCGTTAATGTCATAGCTAATCTCGCCATACCTACTCGGTATATGCCTCCTCAAGCATCACTAGGACATCCCTATTATTAACCACGAAACTCCTCAATTCATGAGCTAGCTCATTAAATCCCTGGGACTCAAGACCTTTAGCAAGCATGCCGATTAATTCCCTAATACCATGACCCCTAATCCTAAATCCAAGCAACTCGAAGTATATAGCCTTCACGTAGAGTTGAATGGCCTGGTCAATCAGGAACATTGCCAGGTCATAATCGTCAGTATTCTCGGCTGTTCGGAGCATATTCAATGCCCTCCTCTTCAATTTATTAACGTAAGTACCACTCATTACTAAGAATGCCTAGACTGATTATTCTAATTTCTTACCAACGCAATTATCAATGGGAACGACTTAAGAAACTCAACACTGAAGTACGGAGATAACACATTGGTCAGGCAAGCCCTATCACATGAGTGACCACCCATAGGGCCGACCCTATCCGCATCAGCCTCAACGACTATAAAGACAGAGCCCGGCTTCAATGATTCATAGACATTCCTAATTGAGGATTCATGATCACCCCAGTGATGCAGGGTAAACATGGCAACAGCCGCGTCAAACCTGCCGGTTGTGATTGGTAAGGCCCAACTACTACCATTAACGAAGTCCGGTCTCCAAAACCTTCTTGCCCTCTTGAGCATTGGTAGGCTCACGTCAACACCAACCACGTAGTAACCACGCCTACTGAGTATGTCAGCCAGCCTACCCGTGCCCGGGCCTATCTCGAGTATCCTGGCTGGCGATCTCACATACCTACTGATAATATTCGCGGCTAATCGGTAGCCCCACAGCAACAGTAGCTCCAGGAACCTGTACATCCTAGCTGTTTGCTCGTCAAATTGCTCAAAATAACCGTAACCTCTATCCATCAAGATTACGCACTTTTAAGGGATAAAATATTAACTTGCTTGATGACTTAAAGTAATCCATTAAGGCCCTAATTGCTTGAGGTGGTACGTGCAGTAAGGGCTATCAGATCATGGTATTTTTCACAACATTAGGTATTGCGATAGGCAAATAATACTTAAAGTGGCGTATTCAATACGAATTCCCGTGAATACTAAGGAAGTTGTAAACACAATCAAGGCTAATGGGGCATTGAACGAATTAATAATGGAGATACTAAGGGATCCCGAAGCCTATAATGAGCTGTCCAGGTACTTCGTGGCGGGCAGTAATGGTTTATTCCTAAGGCCGATAGGGATTGTTAGGCATGGGTATAGTGATGATTACGTGAGGTCCTCAGTCTCAGGTGTTGATGGGGTGATCGAGGTCTTTGAGGAGTTCGCAGATGGACTGAGGGGTATTGATGGATTTTCACACTTAATATTGATTTCATTATTTAACAAGGTCACTGAGGAGCAGCGGAAGGTACTTGTGGTCAGGCCGAGGAGGCTCGTGAGGTTTGGTTTGGCACTTAATGAATTGCCCGAGGTTGGTGTCTTCGCAAGTGATTCACCACATAGGCCTAACCCAATTGGGCTTAGTATTGTTAGGCTGATTAGTAGGGATGGTAGGTTCCTCAGGGTTTCAGGGCTTGACCTGTTTAATGGCACGCCAATACTGGATATTAAGCCGTACACGCCTGATAGGTCCGTTAGTGTTAATGATTTGAGGATGCCGGATTGGTATGTTAGGCTTTGGGTGAGGATTGGTGGCAGCGTTATTTAGTTAAACAAGGCTCTAGATAAAAGTTTATATTTCTAAATTTAGGACATTAGTTCCTGATAGTAATGGAGAGGATTGAGCAGGTGGTTAGGGAGTCGCTAAAGTATCACGTAATTGGTGAGGTTAATGGAAGGATCAGAATCCGCATAACCAACGAAACAAGGGCCAAGTTGATAAAGGCTAGTTACGGCATTTACAACCACTCAACAGTCGAGTTATGCCACTGGACGAAGAGCGCCCTCGTGAAGGGACAAAGCTGCTACAAGTTTAAGTTCTACGGGGCGCCGGCTGGCGGTTCCCACAGGTGTGCCGAGTTCAGCCCGGTGGGTATGATATGCAGTAATAGGTGCGTCTACTGCTGGAGGCCGACTGAGTCCTTTGACTCCTTCATACCCAGTGAGGACCTGGTTGATGACCCAGAGGAGCTCGTGCAGGGAATCCTTAGGGAGAGGTATAGGTTATTGACGGGCTACTTCGGGAACCCGAAGTCGAAGGATAGGGCTAAGGAGTCCCTGGTCCCAACCCACTGGTCAATATCGCTGTCCGGGGAACCGACACTCTACCCGAAGCTGCCGCAGTTGGTTAAGTACTTGAGGAGCCTACCAAGTACTAGGTCGGTCTTCATAGTCACGAATGGAGAGCACCCAGAAATGCTCGAGAGACTTCAGCGTGAGGATGCATTGCCGACACAGCTATATCTATCGTGCAACGCGCCGAATAAGGAGTTGTTCTATAGGATTAATGTGCCTGTCATGTATAGGGAGGATGCATGGGAGAGATGGTTGAGGAGCCTTGAGCTACTCGGTAAGTTGAATACGAGGACGGTCATCAGGATAACCCTGATCAGGAGCCTGAACTATGACTTCAAGTACATACCAGAATTCGCAAAACTAATGCTCATTGGAAACCCACACTTCATTGAGGTTAAGTCCTACATGCACCTAGCCACTCAACCTTCAGGTTAAAGAGGAGTGATATGCTTAGGCATGAGGAGGTTAGGGAGTGGGCCATGAAGTTGCTTGAGGAGATTAATAGGCTTGGTGGTAATTTCAGGTATATGGATGAGGATGAGCCGAGTAGGATTGTTGTCCTGCAGAACATGAGTAGGTACGTGGATAGGTGGATTGTTAGGCCAGAGGAGCAGCGTAAGTATAGTAATTATGTGTAATTACTGAAACCTCCACGATTCATCAAACTTAATCATTCCATCACCATAGATGTAGTACTTATGGTACTCACCATTACTTAATACACGGCAATTACCGACAAAATTCGGACTGTAGAAGTCAATCACGGTTGATGATGCGTATACAAAGCCCCCAGGTAATTCACACTGGTAAAGCCTGTAATACCTCTCCCTAAATATTTTCTTCTCATCATCAACAACCCTATAATAACTACCAACTATGAGCGTAACCAAGCCATCCCTAACCAGGGCAATGCCCAGGTTGGCCCCAGTCCTCACGAACCTAAGTAGCCAGGCAAGGTCATCCCTATTAATATCGTCCTTAACCCGCCTAGCGAGGGCTAGGTTGGCTATGTATGTATCGTTAAACCTACCCGCATACTCCTTATCAATACCAACCTCCCTAGCGATATCGTCCCTATAAAACGAGCCATTATGGATCATGTAAAGCTCATAGCCGTCAGTCGTTTCAGCCCTGACTGGGTGCGTCGAGAATATGTTAATTGGAGTACCCGTGCTTGCAGCCCTGGCATGCATCATCGCCAAGACCGCATCATCACCACCTACATTACTTAGGAAGCCCTCAATGACATCCACGGCATTATCCACGAAGATGGGCTTAACACTCCTATGATAAAGCGCTGATGACTTACCAACTGAGAAGGAAAACACCCCAACCATCACTGTGCCTCTCCTCGCTAAGGAAATCCCTACCGTAGGGATCCATGGAAGCCGCCCTCACCAGGCTGGCACCAATACTGGTCAGGACCTCCCTGGCATTACTGAACCTACCAAAGGCAACAGCAAGCCTACACATACCTGCATAACCGAGCCTATGGGAAATTAATAAACATTTTGTGTTCTACAATTGAACATAAAACTTATTAGGAGGTGTTCCAGGTAAACAATTATTATGTTTACTATAGCATTCATCTCAGCGAGCGGTGGCGCTGGAAAAACAACACTGGCAATAAACACCGCAGCATCCTTAACTATTGACGGGCGTAAGGTCCTTTTCATCGATTTCGACCCATCGGCAATGGCAACCCGCGTATTACTAGGTAGGACATTCGATGATTGTAACCTAAAGACCCTAATGAAGAAACTCGCTGATTACAGCAGGGGCTACTCAAGGAATATACCATAGTTAGCGAGTGCTTACATCAGCATAAAATACCGGGAAACACAGCGGCATTTCACGTATTACCCGGGGGCAACTTAGACGAAATTAGTAATGACATCAAGAATGTGCCAAACTGGGGATCACTACTTAAGGTACTCATTGATAGGATAATGGAGGAGATGAGTTATGACTTTGACGTGATAATTCTTGACTCGCCCAATTGGGTATATCAATTCTTCGAAATGACCTTCTCACTGGCGCCACTCTATGTAGCCATCACTAGACCCGGCATTCAAGAGGTCACTAAATTCCTAGACTTCCTCAGGCAAATCGTGGATATGCTATATAATCAAAAAGTGTTTGTACCAAGTAATAGGAAGTACGATAGCCTAATATCATACATAGTCAACCAGTATAGATCAACAATGAAGGCCCAGGACGTGATAAAGGCCTGGCGCGAAGTCAAGGAATTAGTGAGCAAGGCCTTTCCACATATTCGACCGTTAACCAATGAGAAGCCCGATAAGTACTACGGTAAGGAAAGTACGGAATTCGTAGGTTTTAAACACGTAGATGACATCTCCCTGGACTCATACGTAGAGGAGGGCCCGTTGTATGCCAGGGCGTATAAGGATGAAGACAAGATGAAACCTATAAAACAGTTTAAGGCATACTACGAGTCATTAATGCAATTCATCACGGAAATGTCACCCGTCGAAGTAGCCCATTAAGGGTGCTAAAATGAAAAGGATATGCAAGGAAAAGGAATACACATCAATAATAGCCAATCGCTTAAAATGCAATGAACCACACCCAATAGAGCTTGGGTTCATCAGCGTAAAACCCGATTTAATATGCAATGGAATAGCATACGAAATCGAGTGCGAGGACAAGGTTCACTATGGCATTGGACAAGCCCTAGCCTACCAATACGGCGGCTACAGGGCCGGGCTCATCGTAATCGTTAATGACTGGGACAACGATAGGCTGGACCAATTAATTAACTTCCTCCGGTGGGTCAGCAACAGGCTGGGTATTGAAACCCTCATCTTTAGGTGCATGGATTATGAATGCGATTTTGCAAGAGTTAAGTAGCACTAAGCAATTAAAAACTCAGCAACAAGTCACGTAAATAAAACCCAAGAAATAACGCCGTCAAAGCACGGCTTATCCACGACATATAGATCGAAGAATCTGATGAACAACTTAACGATAGTACTGCGCGAGTTGGGTCGGGCGCGCGCACAGTTTTCGTAATCATTCAGTTCCTAATCAATGTTCAATTTCCCTAGGCATATAACCTATGTATTAACCAACACGGCTATACATAGGCAATATATTAGCAATAGAACTAAATACTTATCAATACCATTTCTCGTACTCCCTACCAAGGATTAAGTAAATCCCCTGCTCCCTGGCCTTCTCGGTTAGGTACTGCGTCACGTCACTTGGTGCGTTCTCTACGGCTAGTACCTTTAGGTATGTCTTCTTCCCCGTGAATTTCTCGGCCACAGTAACCGAGGCGTTTAGCTTCTCAAGTTCCTTATTGGTCTCCTCAATGCTCCTTAGTGTCATGGTTACCTCACCCACGACCAGTGGGTCTGGGCAGAATATGTCGACCTCCTTATAGCCATCGATGGGTAGTGTCACGTTAACCAGGACCTCACAATCAAAGCCCCTCTCCCTGAGTATCGTCCTAACCACATTGGCTGTGTAGTACTCAAACCCGCCACCCAATGCATTCCTAATCTCAAGTAGTGCGCCGCGCAACCACCTTAATTCCCGCCACATCATTTCCTGATTCTCAAGGAGCTGCTTATCCACCTCCAGCAATTTATTTACCACCTCCAATAATTTTCCCTGGATTTCCCATAACCTATTTTGACCCTCAAACAACCTATTCTGGCCCTCCCAGAGTCTCTCCTGATTCTCGAGTAATTGCCTCATAATCTCAAGAATCTTCCCTTGACCATTCACAAGCTCACGAACGGCACTTGTCAACTCCCTAATTGAGGATTGTAAATCCGTGATGCCCAGTAAACCCACTACTGCTAACCTGAACTCAGCATCCTCCTCCAGCGCCCTCAGTAAACGCTCCTTATCCTCTTGGCTTAAGCCCATTGCGCCTATGGGTTATTTCCTGCTCTGGTATTAAAACCTAGTTTTGTATTAGGTCGATGAGTAGTAATGATATTAGGTTATGGTGATAACTCACTATTGTTTATGACTCTTTATTAATATGCATTGGTTGGGATGACGTTATTGTTTATGATTATTCACTAATAAAATCATAGATAGAAAGTCTGTTTTATCATTCCCCACAGGCGGTGCCGTAGTGATGACATACATAATCGTAGCCCTAATGAAGCCCATAGTCAGCAACTTCACCATCTTCCTACTCATGGACTTCCTACTCAACATATTCATCGGCATTCAATACCTCGCCATGGACACCTTCAAGGGTGAGTTATGGCCGACAGAGCGTAGGAGTACGTTTGTCAGTCTCGTTAGGACCATATCAATTGGCTCCCTAATACCGAGACCATTTGGGCAGTCTCGGCACCATTAAACCAATTCCTAATACTAAACATGGCCGTCTGGACCATGAGACTCACAGCGGCCATTGCCTGGTTTATCTGAGGTGTTGAGACGAGTAAGGGCGTGAGTATTGTAGTTACATCGGGTGAGACGTAGGTTTAATGGATTGAAAGGGTCATTGGTTTAAATTCACGTAGATATTACCACCATTTACCGTACTAAATACTACGGCGGGCCCACCATACGCTGACAAGCTGAAGTGGGCGCTGTAGCAGAATATTTGCGGTGTTCCCGGTGAATAGGCGCTACCACCTAGGTTCACAGTTACTGGGCCGGTCATTGTACTATTTATCATATAAATCAATAGTGTTATCTCACCCGTGCTCCTCGGCGGTATTATTATCGATGGTTGTAGATTGCACTGCGCAGAGCCGATTATTGTTGTGCCACTCAGTATTAATTGGTTGTTTCCGTTATTGGTAACGCTTATTGTTATCACGTCCACGTCATTTGCCCTACTCACTGTGGCGCTGACGCTTACGTAGCTCGGGTTAGTATTGCTGCTGACGCTTGAATTGCCCATTAATGAGTATATGGTTTGTTCAATATTATTCACGTTGAAGTGGAATGACGCTAGCACAGCTATTACCAAGATAACCAAAGTAATTGCCAAGAATATATGTAAAGGATCCATATCACCTCTATTTACTTTGTAATTCATTAAACGAATCGCAAGTACTTCCCTTTTTAAGTTTTTTCTTTATTTTTTCTAAGAATACTGGTTTTCTTTCAATTCTTATTTTAAATCTCAACACCTAATTTAAAGATAATAAAAGATAATGATAGGGAACATAAAGAATAAAACACAACACAAAAACACAAACATATGAACCCAGGCATAAGAATACCCATAGCCTTCATAGACCCAGCAATAGGCGACCTAGGCGCACCACCAGGCTCAATGGAGTACCTAAAGAATGAGAGGAACAACTTCCTAAACGCCCTAAGGTCCTCATACCCAGGCGTCAACTTCGTCCCATACGACATCAGGGATACACTGGACATACAGGTATTCCTAAACACCGAGGGAAACGCCGCAGGCTACCTAGTCATAGCCCTAAACTCGGCAATGGGCTTCATAGACCCAATAATCAGGAGCGGCAAGCCCACGGTCATCATCGCCGACGCCTACGCAGGAGCCGGCGAGTATGTGCTCGGGCTAAGCAAGGCAATGAGCGAGGGCTACCCAGTCATTGGCATTGCAACCCGAGACATAACGAGCCAGGCCGCCCTATCCAAGGTCAAGTACCTAATAGCCCTAGCCAGACTCAGGTCAAGCAAGGTCCTATTCATCGTATCACCAAGCCTCAAGTCCCACCTCTACTGGCAGTTTGGCCCCAACACGGACATGTACAGCGTGCTTAGGTTGATACAGTCAATAACTGGCGTCACGCCGATCATGATGGACGCCAATGAGTTTAGGGCGAGGTTCTTCGACAAGGTCAGTGATGAGGAGGCGGGTAAGTGGGCGGATAGGTGGGTCAAGAATGCTGAGGTGATCAACGACGACTCGATGGACGAGATTAGGAATTCGGCTAGGCTATACGTGGCAATGAGGAATGCGGCCAGGGAATTGGGCGTGGATGCGATCGCCGTGGACTGCATCGTACTCTACAACACAGGTCTCCTAAGGGCATGGCCATGCCTAGGCTACATGCAGCTCTGGTACGACGGGGTCATGCCCGTGTGCGAGGCAGACCCATACGCGGCAATCCCAATACTAATCGCCAAGTACCTATCAACAGGAATGGCTTCACAGTGAACGTGGGGATTGATGAGGAGAGGGGTGAATTCATATACCACCACTGCTACGCACCAACAAACCCACACGGCGGAGACAAGCCCGAGGTGCCCTACATAATAACGAAGGCACACCTAGGCACAAAGCACGCATCAATACACGTCAAACTCCCAACAAACGAACCAATAACCGTGATCGGCTTCAACCCAGAGGAAAGACTACTAACAATCCACGTATCCAGGTCAATAGGCAACGAATACTCACCACAGGCATGCGCCACGAAACTCATAGGCAGCGGCAACGCAACCAACGTAGCCCACAACTGGCACTGGCGCGGCGGTTGGCATAGGGTCGTGATCTACGGAGACTATAGGAAAGAACTCGAGGAATTCGCCAAACTACTCGGGCTCAAGGTCCTCCACGAGGACCTATAACTGCAAAACCCTCCTAACCCACTCACTGGTCTCGTGAATAATCGGCGGCCTCCAGTAGTCGCCAGTCAACGCCTTAAACAAACCAATTATCCAGACCAGGAACACACCAAGCCCATAAAGCACCTTCAGGACCAGTGGTATCACTATCGTGAACGCGAAGATTATGGAGACAATCTCCACAATGACCCAGGCAACAATAACCACGATGGTGAGCCCAATGGACTCAACAGCCCAATACCTAACATAATCATCTAGGCCTAACCAACAGGGCAATCACAGCCCAAAACCTACTACCCTCAAAAACACCCATCAGCAATCGCACACCATAAACCCCTTATAAACAATTGCCCATAATACACCCATTAATGGCAACAGTAAGCATTTATTAAACTAAATTTAATAATAAACACGTGCCCAGAAGAACTAAGAAGGAGGAAAGTAAGGAACAAGCCACAGCATCAATAACCACATTCCTCTACGGCACAGAGGAAAAACCAAAAGCCGAGGCAAAACCCACGGCCAAACCAACTGAGGCAAGAACAACCGAGACCAAGACCACCGAGAAAGCCACACCACAACAAACAGGCGGAGTCGAGGACATGGTACTAAACCACATAATGAACAGGGGAGTAATCACAAAAGACGAACTAATGGCCTGGGGCAAGTCCAAGGGCTTAAGAGTTGCCGACATACTAAGGGCAATCGAAAACCTAAGCAGCAAGGGCAGGATAAGGAAAAGACTCAACGACAAGGGCAACCTAATCTACGAATACGTAAAATAATACCCAAGTAAGACAACAATATCAACCCCACACCCCACCAAACCCCCTTATTAAGCCAAGAACAACCCACAACCAGACCTAGGAGACACTAACCATAAATCCACAATGAGCCCAAAGTACATCACCCCGGCAAGGCCAGGCGAAACCTTGAGGATGACCCACCACAACCACTCCAACCTATCGGCTAGTCCCAATAGAACCTAGCATTCAATCATTAATAATGCCAACACGATCATTATGAAAGAGAACCAAACACCCAATAAGCACAAAAGAACTAAACCCTAACACGCACCAACTCACAACCCTCAACTCATTAATCATTTTACGACATACTACGACATATATCTACCCATGAATATCCTATACGCCCTTCTCTCCTCATCATTACCAGTACAATAGTGTGCCAAAACTTTTATGCTAAAACTTATGCCTATTAAGTTCATAATCTCGTTAAATTCCTTAACGCCATTTGGTCTCTTTACCTCGTTAAAGGTATTCCTCATAAACCAACCATATCACATTAATAGCCTTTAATGAGAAAGGAGGTAATTAGCATGGTGAGGATTGTTGTGAAACGATATGATAAGCGTCTTCGTACTTCATTCGGTTATTAATATTTACGAGGAGGAGAACAAAAGGCAAATAAGTGGTATTATTTAGCTCTTAAATAATGGATAGGGTAAAGGTGATCTTGATCGTGATGTTGGCGCTTGCCGTGATTCTAGTGATAATTACTGCCTTCTCGGCCTATGAAAGCAATGAATTAGCGATTAATTATCAGGAATTGCTCTCTAAGTATGAGACGTTACAGGAGAGGTATGAGGCCTTAAACAATAGCTACACTAAGTTATTAACTAATTATACAAATATGGAAAGTCAATATGGCCCATTATTGTCTCAGTATCAATCGTTACAGAATAATTACTACGCACTTCAACAGGATTACAGCGTATTACAGCAGGAATATGAGAACGTATCTAACCTAGTAAATGCGGTAATGTATGGTGAATCAGAGTATGATAATGTAACGATAAATTCAGGAGAATTTTATTATATCGGTCTCGCGTTCGTACCTTATGGTTGCACACTCTACGGTAATATATACGTATCATCGAACAACGGACCTGTCGTAGTATATATCATGGATTGGCTCAACCTTACGAATTATTACGCGGATCAGGTGGCTGGGTATAATTATCCGTGGTCTTATGTTTATGAGTGGGAGGGTTCGTCGATTAGTGAGTCCATAGTTCTATCGAATAATGAGTATAATAATGATTATTACGTTGTTGTTATTTATAATAATAATGTGGTTCCGGTGACGGTATATGAGGATTTCGAAGCAACGCACTTAGTATGCAGTGGTGGTTAGGGTTGCTTTAGCTTTTTACTACCCCTGAATCCCCAATATGCGAGTAGTGACATTAGGTAGAGTATGAATAGTGCTATGGCGAGTATTGTCGTCCATGGGTAGCTGCTGCCATTATCGTGAGTATTACTGCAATGAGCCAGGTCGTTGTGTACCACCTTGGCTTGAGCACTATTGCTATTACGGCCAGTATCACGGAGAATATTGAGATCGATAATGCCTGCATCCCAACCGCAAACAATAGGAAACCAACCGAAAATGCTATGGAAACCACCGTAAGAAGATCTTGAGCTAAATCATGACTTGCCGCTCTTTGTTGTGGTGGTGCTTGTTTCTTCATTATTTTTCTTAAATAATTGGCGACGTTCTTATGTCCATTCTCTTCAGCGTAATCCAGGGGGGTCTTGCCAATATTGTCCTTTACATTAATATCGGCTTTATTCTCGATTAAGTACTTAACAATGTCAAGGTAACCATTCTTGGCTGCGAAGTGAAGTGGGGTCTTACCGGTATTATCTCTCGCATTTATATCTGCTCCATTCTCGATTAAGTATTTCACGATATCAAGGCGGTTTCCTAAAACAGCGTAATGAAGCGGCGTCATGCCATAAGTGGGGTCTTTTACATTAACGTTGGCGCCCGCCTTAATTAAATCAATAACTTTGCTTAAATCACCATTTTTAACTGCGTCGAGCAATTGTTGGTCGAGACTTATCGTTGGAGGTGGTTGTGATGGTTGAGGTGATGGAGGTGCTCGTGGAGTGCGTCTTGGTGGAGGTGATGGGGTTATTGATGGGGCTAGTTTGGGGAAGATTTTTATGAGGATTCTCCTTCTTAGCTCGGGGATCCCGTGTAGGTAACCCTTTTCAATGGCTTCTCGATCGATCCCTAGTCTTTCAAGCGTATCGATTATTATGTCGACTATTAAGTCCTCAACCTCATCTAGAGAGCATCCCTGGGCCTCGGCATCCTTAAGCATGTAATAAATGACTGAGTCTATATGGGCGACAATGCTTGTTTGAGTAAATCCTAGCCTGTTCTCCCTATACTTTATCTCGAAATCTCTGAGCTCTAGTATTCCGTTGGGGAATGTACATGGTATTTTTGGCGGGGGTGCCTTTTGCCTAGTTTGGTGGTAGTACTTTTCGAGGGCCTTTGCGAAATCCATTACACTGGGTCTTGGTAATCCTTCACAATTGAAGGCTTGGTCGAAGAGGTTAACAAGGTCCTGGGGTAATTCGTTTAAGTTTGGTGCGTACTTAGATCGAGGTCTTATAACAATGTTCCTCTTTGGACCAAAGTATGGCGATATACATTCTCTAATATTATCTTCAATTGTATTGCTCTCTCTAGTTGGTACTGTACCTGCAAATGGGTGGAAACCGTTCATCAACAATTTGAAGATTAATACGGCGAGAGAGAACATGTCCGTATTTACATTCCTCTTATCGGCACCAACTATTCCCTTCAAGACCTCTGGTGCTGTGTACTCACCGACGCCGACCTCGCTTGGGTAAATACGCCCAGTGTCTGGGTCCCTTATGAAGAAGGAGTCGGTGTCGATTAATGTTACGAAGCCATCGCTATTAACAAGCACATTCCTATCATTTAGGTCACCCACGAAGTGGCCGACAACGTGTAGATAACCTACGGCCTTAACCAGGTTAAGGCAACGCCAACCTTAAATAAGGAAATATTCCTCTTAATTTCATTTAATCTATCAGGGGGTACGCCAAAATCCCTAAATTTATTAATCCATTCATAATCATAGGGTATCAATATACTTGATAACTCGACAGCACCTCTTATGTAAGGCATTACGAAGCCCATAAAGTTGCTATTTTCATCACGGACTATCCCGAGCGGCCATGCGAAGGTTATGTGGCCTGGCGTTGGTTCCTGTGGCTTGGCCTTGATCATTGCCTTGATCTTCTCCTCCCTAATCGAGAGCTCTCTTGGGTCGTTTGTGCGGTAGAGCTTGATTAATGCGTTGGGTAATTCACGCACTGAGTATATGACTGCCTCGCCACCACTACCAACCTCACCATCAATGGTGACTACATTAGGTAGCTTGTTGGTGCCCAGGTACTCAACTGCATACGGCGCCCACTCAACCCTGAACTTACTACTCCTACTCATAGGCGCCAACCACCATTGTCAAGTCATCATCGTAGGCCGATGGATACCTCTCCTGCATGCTCCTGAGTAGGTTTAGCAACTCATCAACAGCCTTACCAACATCACTGCTACTCCTTAAGTAATCAATTACTGGCCTGTAGAATTTCTCGTATGGCTTCCCATCGATTATCGTTGGCCAAAGACCATCAGTCGCAACGGCGAATGCATCGCACCTACCACTCCTAACCTCAATCGCCCTATCCTAATCGCCTTCATGACCTCCGGGCTCGTTATGAATTGGGTCTCGTTGAAGTACTCGCCCTTGACGGGCTCATTGAGGAGCTTGAGGCCACTACCGTCATCAATGATTACATAGCCATCACCGACACCAACGGAGAAGCACTCATGACTCCTCACGTATAGCGTCATGAATGTTGTGGCTAAGTCCTCAATATCTGCGTTGAGCTCCTTGGCCCTACGCTCAATGCCTTCCAGGGCAATCCTGAGGACAGCCCTCAACACCTCACCAGGCTCTTTACTCGCTAAGTCATTATTCCTCACGAAATTGATCGCCGAATCAACGGCGTATCTAGCGCCATCCCTCCCATACCTTGCTGAACCAGCTCCGTCAGCCACGAATACGAATGCCGAACCATCACCCACGAACCACCCCTTAACCCACTCATTACCCTCCTGATGGTTAGAAACCTGGGGATTGCCGATATATGCATTGAAGAAGTCCTGGAGAGGCTCACCCCTCCTCCTATGGGTAATGCCGATCAATGATACACCAATTATTTTAAGCATGGCAAGCCCCTTAAGTCTTCATGCCTACACAACCTTAATCTGTGCCCAACCACTTATGTCAGGCAGCTTCTGCGTCTCTCCTGGTCTGCTTGTTGATGTTAGCTTAATGCTCGTTGAGAGCCACTGGAACATTGCACTCCACCTCTGCTCAGTGTCCTCAAGCCAGACTGGTGGCCTGGTTGGGTCAACCCTACTCATTATGCAGTCCCTAAGGACCATGAAGCCAAGCACTAAATCGAGCTCCCCAGGCTTGCCAACAATAACGGGCCATAGGATGAACTTCTTATTATCAATGCCTGTCTTAAGCCTCGACACAACCGTATTATACAAGTCATTACTACAATATTTAGCTACATCGGCCATGGGCCTCTGGCGCAGCCTATTTATCACCTCATCGCTTAGGTAAACGGGCACTGTTCCTGCGTCCTTGTAGGTATATGCCGTAGGATTGCTCATATTTTGGTAGAGCGGTTGTTCCTGGATCATTTTCTTGACCTCATCATCAACTACTATGATGTGATTGCCAGGTAGGATTAGTAATTGGTCGGTGGGTGTGAATATGTCTGTTGGGTATCCATCGGTTATTAGCCAGATCCAGGGCCTGTAGTAATTAATGCCCTGCTCCTTATACTGCTGCTTCCTCCTCTCAACAGCCTCAACAGCCTTGAGCAGTGCGTGACCCATTGGCGTGAGACCTCCAGGGATTAATAATCCACTTACGTAATCAACATCAAGCTTCTCAACAGGTACGAAGTCCTGGACCAGCCTAACGCCGTTTTCATCATTACTACCACCAAAGGCCATTATGCAACCTCAACCCTCCTCCTGGCGATATCATCCTTAAGAATCTCCTCCTTAAGCAAACGAAGCCCAGAGACTAATCTAGAAATCCTTGGTGTCATTGAGCCTGAGACATCAACGAGGAGTAACAATGGTTGCTTAGGCTCCTGAGGATACGGAATCTCGGCGGGTATTGAGCTCATAACCGTTAAGCAACTCCGAAGTGGATTATTTAAGTATTTTTAGATCTTCAGTAGTTTATTTTTATTAATTCCTCATTATCTTCCTCCTGTTGATGTTAATATTTTAGTGTGGCTTTTGTTTTTAGTGCTTAATGGGTGGTTGTTGTTCTGGTGGTTCTATTTCTCCTGGCGAGGCTGCTAGGATTGCTTATAACCACGTTTATGACATGTATCGTTGGGAGTACCTTAACATGTATGGTGTGAATTTGAGGGTTGTTAGGACGTATAGGTATGGCTGTGCATATAACGTGATAATCAACGTAATACTAACACCAATATCAATAGCCTTCGGCAGGAGGGGAACAATAAGGAAGACCCATAAGGTACAGGTAGACCCATGACGATAAACGTCATAAGTATGACGTGAATATAATGTAAATGAAAGTTAATCCTGATGTATGCACTGCGCTTACTATGTTAGTAAGTAAGTTTTAGAATGTTGATGCATAAAGTCTTATATGTATGTGACGTATCTCAGCGTGATTAAGCTAGGAGTGCCAGAGGTGGGCTTTTGCCTAGCTCTAAACGCATTTATTAATGCTTAATTAGTTAATAAAAAGATAGTGTAATGAGATTCGGGATTATATTTTTAAGTTCTAAGGTTGCTGTAATTTATACTAGCATAGTATTAAACAGTATATTTATTAGGCTCCGCATATATTTGTTAAAATATAAATGAGTGTTATACGACGAAAAATAGAATGGAGCAATGCAATGGCAATATTATTAATTATTTGCCAAACTATTGTCACATCTGCTATTGCGGAGGAATTTCAATTATTAATAACTAGGATACCAGTTACGGTATCCATATACAGTATCTGTTTTCTCGTTATTCTCGGTATAATAATTATGCTTCTCATTCCTAGGCTGCTGGCTAGGCCTGTCTCTAATAAAAACCTTGTATTTTTAACGATAATATTTTCATCAATTCTTGCTGGTATATCTATGGCGTTTTTAGTGGCTTATTACGTATTATTATTTCCTTCTTTATTATTTGAATTATCAATTGCTATCGAAGTTTCTGCAATGTTTAGTATTCCAACTATTCCTCAGGTCTTTTTTTGCCGTGGTCTTTCCTGGGAGAGAAATTGAGGTAGTTGGTGGTAACCTCACCATAACTGCTATTGGTATTTTAGCAATGTCTATGGGAATTACGTTTTTAACAATACCAGCATTGCCACACAGTACTGTTAATTTCTCAGTAATTGCTGGACCAATATTCGGCTCAGGTTTAACATTAATTGCGACGGGGCTTCAGGAGTATTTTAGGAGTCTCGTCACTACGCCTATACTGAGGATCGAGGTCCTTAGTGAGCCTGCAATTAGGAAGCCAATACTGACTACCTTCCCGGACTTCTGCGGTACTCAGCGTCCTCCTAACAATAATATCGTTGGTTATCTTAGGCTTGCGGTTAGGAATGTTGGTCGTGGTGCGGCTAAGGATTGTGTTGCTCAGGTTAGGGTGTTGGAGAGGCTTGATCCTAGTGGTTATTGTAAGTGTGTGGGTGGACCTAGTGGTGAGTATGTTGATTGGCTTGACTTAACCTGGCTGGTAACGTCGCTAGGGTTAATATTAATCCGAACGATGTTAGGATAATCAACCTAGTAGCTATGCCGCTTGATGTCAGTAATAAGCCATTCTTCGTCATCAATCAAAACTTATGTCAAAACATACCAACAGCCTGCGGTGGTAGTCTACCCTATGCATGGTTCGCCAGACCAGACGTAATGGCTTATGGTTGTCTTAATAGGATGCAGGACTGCTTAACTAAGCTCATCTACATGATCGAGGTTCAAGTAACCTGCGAGAATGGTAGGGCTGAGCCTGTTAGACTTAAGTTAATTATTGGCGATGATTGGGATCATACTGACGTAGTTAAAGTATCCTAAGGTTAGAAAGTAAATCTAAGTTAGGCATTAAATCGAACTAGGCTAAATTTCTTAAATTATTGTCTCATTTCATGTTATTAATGAATACTAATTCCTTTGCTGGGTGGATTTGGTTATTATTTTTGTTGGCTACTGTCGGTAATGTTATTGACTTGGTCATTAGTTGTGTCGGTGTCGTGTTTCTCGGTCTGTATGAGGGTAATGCCTTCGCCACCCAACTACACCTTAGTGATTACTTGGCCATTGCCTTGGCAATCATTACCTACCAAGTCATTGTAACTACATTGTATCTATTGTATCGTTGGGTCCTGAAGCGATGGGGCACTGTGAAGAGCTTGGTGTGATTGCCATTAAGTACTTCTTGATTAGTTTCATGATTGGATTAACGGTATTGAAGTACTTATTTGTGGCTTATGACATGGCATTGATATTAAGCAGATTGGTGGTCATGAGTTTGTATGTCATGATGTGAATAGGCTGTGTCAATATCTTAAATAATATGTAGCATGGCGACTAGGTTGTGAGGTGTGGTGTTCCTTTTTGTCCGAGGGAGGCTGGTGGGGTTGTGAGGATTAGGTATGTTGTTGGTGAGCCTGAGGTTGCGTTGTGCAGTGAGCATGCTTCTAGGTTTCGTAAGGCTGAGTATTACTGGGGCTTGATTAACTGGGACTCATTAGGCAGGGCTTACCTGCTCTTTGGCTTGGCTCATCAATTGCTTGGTAATGCCGTGCTGTTATTTGCCATGGGATTTAATGATGCCTCGGCAATAATGGTTAGGGCATCACTCGAGACCATGCTACACTCGGTGCTGAGCATGAGTAATCCGAAGTTCAGTAATGATGGTATGCTCATCACCTACGAACATGATAAGACTTACGACGAGTGTACATTAGGTCAATTAATAAGTGAGGCTGGACGAAAAGGGTTGCTAAACGGTGATTTGATTGGTTGTGCTAATAGGATTAAGGAGTATGGGAACTTCGTAACGCATATTGGTGAGAGGCAATGGAGACAGCTTATTAGGGCTATTAATTCTGATGAACTTAAGCTCTGGATTGGCGATAACGACATAGAGGAGGCGCTGAGGTGCATTATCGAAATCATGAACCACCTAGCAAGCAATTTGACGAGGAAGTAATCCTTAATCGAGACTCAATCCATGAACCTGAGCCTAGGCAGGAAGAGGAAAATTCACCTAGACAAGGTCTGCTGTATGAGTATGCACTTCGTGAATCCCTCGCTCTCGTAGAATCTTCTTAATATCAATATCTTTGTTGAGTCTTTTTTGCTTTGGCTAGCTCCATTGCTATGCCGTCCTTGCTCCTCACCTCGATTATCATGTCTTGTCTTCATTAACCTCCAGGTGAGTCGTAACTGGTTCGATATCTCGCTTTTGGTCTAGATAAATTACTATATCGATTATTTTATTAGCTGCATGATTGGAGTTATGGTCGCTAATTGACTTGGGTCTAAATGAACGTTGGTCATGGGTATAAGTATGCTTATTGATCCTTGAGTTCGTTATAGTATCAATCCTTGAGTGGTGTTACTACCGTGTTTATTAATGAATGATGCATGGGGTATTACGTAATTGCTTAAGTGAAAATGAGCCGTTTAGGTTGGGATTTTGATGGTTCTTAGAACCACATCAACTAGCCCTTGGTTTGTTTGGTTTTGGTTAGTTCCTCTAGGTCTGAGTAGTTCCTCGAGTTCCTCCCTGTCCTCGCCCACGTAGGCAAGCATCCTGCACACGGGCAGTTAATGCGTAAAGAGGCTATATAAGTCTTCAGTGATTGAAATAGGGATGGGCGGTTACGTCGGCGGTGTGTTTTAAGGAGTAATTGAACACGAGTAATCATTAGATGAGATTAACCCTAGAAAGCTGGGAGTCAGATTCGCCAGGTCTTTTAGGCTTGTTGGGGATCCGGAGCTTGGCGTGGTTCCTAGGAATATGTGTGATGAGCGCGTGAGGTTCCTGGAAGAGAATGTGGTGAAGGCGATTCGTGACAATGATGAGGGTAGCCTAAGGCTCCTCTACGAATTCTTCCTAGGCATCAACGACGCAATAATGGGCGACTACGATGATGCGGTTGGTAACCTGGACCTGGAGGTCTACCTAAGGGTAATGATGGGTGACCAACTCTACGAGGAGTTGATGGACAGGCTAAGCCAATACGCTAGGAGGAGGGTGGTCAATAAATAATGAATCTTTAGTGTATTCATGGCAAAATACTTAAGCCTGTGCGGGTGTGGTGTTTGTGGGCTCGGTGTTTAGGGATGCTGTGTTGGTTGTTGTAGTTATTTCTGTGTTCCTCATGATCTATTACTTCGCCTACTCCCTATCATTCACTTACCTGAGACCATACATGAATTACTACTGGAATGTGTCAAGTAGCCACGCCAGGGTGTTTAACCTGCCCATGCTCATCATCCTCGCCTCATCGCCATTCAACGCCTACGAGGCTGTGCTTATCCACGTGAATCCAACGTTTTACTTCCTGGAGAGCGTGCTCGCGCCGACTCTTTCATTACTCGACCTTCTGCTGGCTTATGAGGTTGTTATGCTTAGGCTTAGGGCTAAGCCTGGGATTGACCTATCGGCTTTATGAGGTTCGTATTACTGACTTCACTCGCTGATTCCTGCTTACTTCATTAATTGCGTGGCCAATGCTTGGCGTGCCGAGCATAGGCACTTCCGTCTTCACCGTGTTCCAGGTAATTGCCGCGTCCTACGTATCGATGCGGTTGGTCAGTGCCATACACCTGGTGAGGGATTGGCCCAGGCCACTGCGTGATGCAACGTATGTGCTTGCCGTAATCACGATCGTCCTTGTGGATGTCGCCATATTCATAAGATGTATACCGATAGCAGATATAAACCACGTAATTGGACTGGCAATCGCCGTAATGCTCATTTTGGTATATCATGAATATTTTATTCGTAAGTCTTGAGGTATCCTCTCCGCAATGATTTATTATTAGTTTAGTATTGTAATCCCTGCTCGGAATCATGTGCCTTGGCTTGGTGGGGGTACTTCCTGGTTGCTCTTATCTTAGCTATGATATGGTTAGGTTGGGTGGCCATGGGGTGACTATGCGTCTTGGGTGGGTTTTCTTGGGTCTGGTTGATTATGTGATTGGTAATTGAATGTCAGTAATGTTTTTAAGCAAGATAAATAGAATGTAAAAATGGATGTGACTAGGTGGTTTGGGAGAATGAGATGGGAGAGTGGTATGGAGCGTCTCGAATTACCGTGTTGGCGTAGATTCGCGTTAATGGCTGGAGCTGCAGTATTCAAATACCGCTCCCACTTCCGCTTGCTCATAGAGACTATAGAGTCGTTGAGAGATAAGGACTTATTCAAGGGGCTTATTGAGGCTGCCAAGCCCTGTAGTATAGATACGATTTTTCTTTGGGGAGATGGTGGACTTAACATCTTATTAATGGACTTAATTGAGATTAATGGCATACATAGGTATATGCTAATAAGTGGAGGGATATTGCTAAAGAGTTAGAGGAGTTGAGGAGTAAGTGGTTGAGTAGGGGGAGTCGGTTTGTTGAGGCCGTTTATGCCCTTGGACTTTCCATACTCCTCGCTGGCGCTAAGGCTGCTGGTGAAGACGTCGATGCCAAGGCGGCTGAGACGGCGCTATGGCTCTCCGGGTTTAGCATGAGACAGATAAATGATTCAACATACTACGTGGATAATGTGATAAGGCTGTTAACTCCGCTACGTAATTTACATAGAAGCGGATGGACGCACTTAATCAGCAATGCAGCAAGTATTGCGGTTACGAATCTAGTCCATGAAATGCTTGATAATATTTATGTCAATGCCGATGATCTAGATGAGTGGGTTAAGGCTAGGTTGGTGGAAACATATGTTAATGCGTTAGTTAAGACAGGATACGACGAATATTCAGGTAGGGCAGCTCACTTGCTTAGTGAGGTAAAGGACGATACTTTAAAGATAATAATAAAGACTCATGTGTATGAACGCCTCGCCTCGACTGGGAAAATGGAACTGTATGGCTATGTGTGCGAGGAACTTGAAAAACTGTCGCGAGATCTTGAGGAGATCGAGAAGCAAGCATCTTTGAATCCCAGGGAATTCCTAAAGAGACATCCAGAGCTTAGGAAGTACTTGGAGTGGCGTTATGTGGCAAGGACTGAGGTGGCGCTTAACATAGCTATTAAGGAAGCCCAGACCCTCGCTTTACTTGGCTTGGGTCATTGCGCACGGAATAGGGGTGAGTTTAAGATGGCTGAGGACTATTATAGAAGGGTTGCGGACGCTTCACGTAGATGGGGCTGGGCATATTACATAGCTGGTAGGTTATTGGCTGCCTATGCAATGGCATTGAGGACATTGATGAATGGGCATTTTAACGATGTAATTAATGAATTTGAGGGGCTTTGGAACGAATATATTCAGGAAAGCCAGAAAGAAGAACAAAGTGCGTCATCACCTGGGTTAATGACTTACATACTTGGCGGCTACTTAATTGCATTAGCCTGACTGGAAGGCTTAGGGATGCGGAGAAACTACTTAAGGATCATGATGAGCTCCTCAGCGCGAATGCGCAATTAAATGTCGCCACGCATTTCATACTGAAGTACCTGGGCGCGATGGTAGATATGCCGAGTGAATGGGGGGTGTCATTGGCAATGCTGTGGCATGTGAAGAAAGCGTTTTCGGAAATCCTCGATGAGATTCTAGGTAAATCCACTACGGATGAACCATCATGTAAGGAGCTGAGGGAGCCTGAGGATAAATTATGTACCTATGCCCACATGGCCATGAAGGGTGATAAGGAGGCGGAGGATGCCATTAGGAGGTTTATCACGTTAACGCTCAGTAGTGCGGGCGTCCCGCGTGATTTGTTGGATAGGGCCAACACTAGGCAGCTCATTGAGGTTTATGCGCCGGCGACGTCAATGGGCCAATTCATCCTGTTACTACGGGCGCTAGCCTTGGCGATAAGGACTTGGCAATACTCCATGCTGAAGTGGGTAGTGCTATGTTTAACAAGGAGCTTCCCAAGAGGTTCTTTAGGGAGCTTGCCAACGCGCTAAGGAGTGGTGATGAGGGTGGCGCCAGGAAGGCTGTAGCCAAGCTATACTACTATCACTTCTTCTGATTCAGTTTTTCGATTTTATGCCGTAACTTCGCATAACTTTCTATTTCTAGTTGCAATAATTTATGCCGTGTGTTGGATTGTTATCCGTAGTTTGGTGGTTTGCCGTATAGGTTGAGTATTAGGTCTAATTCGCCGAGTAGTTCTTCATGCCCCACCGCGAATACGGTAATTACCCTCCCACGCCTACACTTAATCCTGACCCTATCGAACCTGGGGTCCACATTCCTCACGATATCCCTCACCACATGCGTACAGCCCTTCCAAGCCTTGATTAACACGGTCATTCGCTTACCATCAGCACTTCTCAATTGGAGTAGTTCGCTAGAGTTAGGGTTATCCAGGCTCAGGAGTTCGTATGGTGACTCAATCTCGAGTAAATCCTTGAGCCCACTCATGCTCCGGCCCTTACCATCCTCGCAACCGAGTATTTCCCTCAACTTCCCCAGCTTCTTCTCGTTATCCTCGTTTAAGTGGTTTTTTTACGAAATTTGTAAGTTCATCGCATAGCCTGTTGTTGCTCACGTATATCTTTAAGTAGGGTTTGGGTGCGTTTATGCTCAGTTTCAGCTTTGGGAAGAATGATAATACGTAATAGACGGTTTTGTAGAGGTGGCTTAGTATTGATTTTGCCTTTGTTGGGTTAAAGTATTCGTTAACGATATCTAGCGCATGCGCGCCCATATAGTTAATCCCTTGATTCGTTGCGGACCCTTGGTCTGTGATTCCCGTGGTTTTCACGGTAAGGTTTATCATGAGTAGTGCTAGGATTGCCAGCACCATGATGCCTAACCCGGCCGTTATTGCATCGTGGCTATTTACGCTTATGAATGGGTGTAGTATTGTGTCCATGGCGAATACTACCGAGAACGCTATAAATAATGCTGTAAGAATAGGTAATAGAGGAATTGGTGAGTACTGTAGTAATTTCTTGATGCCCTTACCTTTCTTAATGATTATGCTAATGTCATCGATTATGTTCCTCCCCTCAAGTCGCTTGATGGTCTCGACTATGTTGCCTGGCTTATGAGCAATTCATTAATTGGTGTGATGTCATTCGTGAGCTCATTCACTAATTCATTTGCACGCCTGTGTAACATTACTATGCTCGCGAGGACTGCGATTAATAATATGCCCGTAAAAATGGGATTCCTCAGCACGCCGTCACAGCCCCAAAGGGCTATGCCAGCACCTACCCAGGTAATTACCTGGAGAATCCTTACTTCCCTCGGCTTGTCAATCAGCGAATCCGTTAATGCCGATATAATGCTGCTCTGAATAAGCTCGCTTATGTCCATACTGGGTATTATTCTTGGTTCACAATAAAAATGCCAGCGTGGAATTCACTAAGTTCAAAATATATTACCATGATGAGTTGTGTCCGTCAGTAATTACTTAATTAAATGATTGAATGATTGATTGTTGTTTTATTCGTATTTAACGACTCATTTACTGAATAATGGCTTGGATGGGTAGTTCCCCAAAAGCCAGGTTATTCCAATTGGGTCTGTTGCAGTGGCGTACATTTCATGACTTCCTCATTCTCGTAGAATTTCCTTAGCGCTTTGGTTGGGTCCTTTGCCTTGATCAACTTCATTGCCATGCTGTCCCCACTCCTCACCTCAATTATTACGTCACCATTAACCTCAAGGTGGCATACGGTGGCTGACTTAAACCCGTGTCCCCAGTCTCATTAATGGCTATGCTGACGAGCTCCATGGTTGCAGGGGCTTGTTTCTTGGTGTTGTGCGTGGTATTTATTATTGCCGTGATTGGCTTGGTGGGTGTAACCTACGGTCTAGGGGATTCCCGGGGCGTTCCTCGCTGGTGTCAGGCTTATTTTTGGCTATGGTTGCTTGAAGCTAGGCGTGGTCTTTGTGGTTGTTTGCTTGAGGTTAGAGCATAAGGTCATTGCTGGGGTGAGGGTTAGGTGGCTTGGACTTCATTTTAGTGAGCGACGAGTCTGCTGGAATCGGGATAGTGAGGGGTGTTTAGGTAAGCCGAGGTATATTGTGTTAGGCTGTGATTATGGCTTGCTCACGGTGATGGGCGAGGTGCTCAGTCCGTTGAGACTGGTGGTAGGACTTGGGTGTGGTTGTTGTGCTGGGGTTTGTGAGGGTTATGGGTTGGCCGTTAGGCTTTGATTATTGTGATGGTGATTAGTGATATTATTGAGGTCATCACGGTGTATGTGAGTATTTGTAGTCTTAAGTATTTTATTGGTGCTTGTTTGGGGATGACTATGTAGTTGCCTAGTAGGAGTAGGGCTAGGGTTGTTAATAGGGTGAGTAGGGTGTTGAGTAGGTGGGTTGTGTGCCCTAGGAGTAGGGCGGATGTGGTCCATGATAGTGCTATGGTGGCTATACTGAGTAATTGAAACATCCAGGAAAAGGCCTTATACAGTCCATTGAGCGTGAGCCTTACGTATATGGGGATTGGTGGTGGATTGTTTGTTCCGCTGATTGTGAACCCAAAGGCCAGGTTCTTGGGGTCGCTTGCTATGAGACTTAACTTACCACTAGGTATTGTGTTCAGCCGTTCTTGCACTATCCTGGCCATGCTGCTGTGTATTTCAAGGTGTTCAGGAACTACTTCGTAGTGGTGGTATTGGCTTTGGGTCCATGGTGCTGGTGGCTGGTTTATTGGATGGATGAGGCTAAATACGTATACGTCGAAGTAGGGTGTTAGGAAATCCATGAGTTTCCCTAGTCGACTCTCGCGACTTACATTGGCGTTTAACGTTTGTGCAGTGTGGGTTAGTGTGATTACGTAGTAGTTGCCTGGCTTGATGGGTTCATTTAGCCTAATGCATAGGTATTCCAGGCCCGGCTCCCTGTCCAACAGGCACCTCTCGTCCCTCCTCAGTATGCTTAACCTCCTGCCGTCTGGGCCAAATGCCTCAATCTTCATGGCGAATTTCTCGGAATACGTAAGTCCTCCGGAGTACTCAAGCACGTACCTCCTATCTATGCAAACGGTACTTATCTCCGAGGTACATACATTCACAAACGTGAGCTCTAAATCATCAATGAACATTAGGTGGCTCTGGTACCTACGACGCCTCTGAACCCTAACAACCCGGGCGCAACCCACGGCATCGCTAAGTCTCTCACGCAAAACACCCGGCGGGCACTCTGCTTGGCTCATTACTGCCTTGGATTGAGACTAGGCCGTATTTAAGGGCATGGTTAAGCAACCTAGATAATATTCAGCAACTTCTTCTCCTTCTCGATTAGCTTCTTCGCCATCCTTGCGGCGTACACGAATTTCATGAACCTCCTCGGCAGCTTCATCTTACTTAATTCCTCGATTGCGCCCTCAAGTCTCTTCTTACCCTCCTCATTACCCGATTTCCAGGCTTGGTAAATGAATAGTCCAAGCGCCTTCTCATCCCACTCAAGGTAATAATCCAAGTCACCAACCAGGATATCCATGAAGAGTGGGTTACTCTTAAGTAACTCCTCTGGCGATGCGGCGTTGTTATTCTTTCCATCATTACTAATGCCCACTTTACCACGTTCTTGTTCGTCCACGGTATGGATTACGTTATTTGATATAATAGTAAATTGTTCGAACATTATATCGAAATGCTTGAATAAATACTTAGGTATTTTACCAGTAATATTATTGATATAGGTAATAAAATAAACATAGTTTTGCTTAAATAACTTACCAGCCAAGTAACCAGACATCCGCATCACCACTCTACTCAGGTTATTTTAACAGATTGCTTTTTAAGCACTTTCTGGTTTGGCCGTTAAAGTCGTTACCATGCTCAGGAAGATCCTGATTCTTGGTACTTACAAAATTTTGTCATATGAATCTTCTGTATAGGTTTCCATATCTGCCAATGTAGCCTCTTATTTTTATTTCGTAGCCGCACCTTGGGCATTTGTAACCGACTAACTTAACGTCGATGACTCTGTCTTCGAATCTTTTGATTAGTATGGTGCCGCATCTTGGGCAGTATGTGTGTTGTCCTGGGTGGCCGGGTATGTTGCCTACATAGACGTAGTCGAGTTCTTTCCTTGCTCTTCTCCATATGTCTTCGATTAGTTTGGTTGGTGTTGGTGAGTTGTTTAGTTTGTGTGCTGGGTAGTATGCCGTTATGTGTAGTGGTACGTCTCTGCCCAACTTGGCTACGGCATTTATTACCTCGTCTGCCTCATCATCGTTGATTCCCGGTATTACTAGGTATGTGAGCTCTAGGTGTATGCCTAGCTTGATGGCGTACTCGAGTGTGTTCATTAGTTTGTTGAGGTCTGCGGCTAGCCATTGCCTGTACGTTTCGTGCCCGCCCTTAATGTCTGCGTTCATCCCGTCCATTCCTGCGTCGAATAGGCCTTTATGGCTTGTGGTGTTAGGTAGCCGTTGGTGTTTATTGAGGCGTGTAGTCCCCTGGCCCTGGCTAGTTTGAAAACATCGATGGCATACTCAGTCAGTAGTGTTGGTTCGTTGAAGCTTATGTTAATGCCCGAATCCCCATTCTCGATGGCCCACTCAATGAGTTTCTCGGGTGGTACGTAGACTCCGTCGATACTTGCGAATTTGGATAAGTGCCAGTTTTGACACCATGCGCAGGGAAAATTACAACCCCACGTGCTTATCGTCAGGGCTGATGTGCGTGGGTAGTAGTGGTATAGTGGCTTGATTTCCATGGGCCTTGACTCAGCTGCCGTTAATAGGCCGTATGTGGTTGTGTAGAGTTTTCCGTCTATGTTGAGGCGCATTCTGCAGAGCCCTGCCTGGCCGTTTGATAGTGCGCATTGTCTGTGGCATAGGGTGCACCTGATCCTGCCATTGCCGAGGCCTACGTAGAATGGGCTTTCCCTTACGTTGGGTAGCCTGAGTAAATCGCTTGATACTTTGTAGACCCTCAGCGGCCATGAGTAAATGGGCATTAGTAATACCTCGTGGTTCACCCTTTATATCCTTATTAACTTGGTTCAGTCCTAGGGATTATGAGTCTTGGTGTTGATGTTGAGGAGTTTAATAGGTGGATGTTAATGGCAAGGAGGACGCTTGAGTCGGCGAGGGGTGATGCTGAGCGTGGGGATTACAATTGGGCGTGCTTTAAAGCTCACCAAGCCTCGGAGTTTGCCGTTAAAGCTGTTCTTTATGGTGTTGGTAGGCCCGTAAGTGGACTTTCTATTACTCATTTGCTTAGTGCTTTAGGTGGTATTGTTCAGGTCCCTGGTGATGTCCTGGATTTGGGGAAGTTTCTTGATAAGTTTTATGTGCCGACTAGGTATGTTGATGCCTGGAGTGAGGGTGTTCCATACGAGTACTTCACGGCTGATGATGCGGAAATGGCTATTAAGGCTGCTGAGGTGATTATTGGGTTTGTTGAGGATTTATGGAGGAGGTTATTAGGTGGCGTGAGGAGTTGAGGAGGAGGGCCCTTGAGTTGGTTAGGCGTGTTGCTGAGGAGGTTCGTGGTACGGTGTTTCTGGTTGGTTCGTATGCCAGGGGTGATTTTTCGGTGGATAGTGATGTGGATGTGGTGGTTATTGGTGATTTTAGTGGGCCGCCGCATAGGAGGTTGCTTGATCTTGATACGCCGCCTGGTGTTGAGGTTTTGGTGTTCAATGTTAATGAGATTCTTCGTATCGTTGGGCGGTGCTACCCCCTTGCCCTGGACATAGCCATTGGTGTGGTTCTTAAGGATGAGCTTGGTATTGCTGATGGGTTGGTTGCTGGGGCTAGGGGGTGCTTGGGTATTACTCATTGATTTATTTGGTGGGCGCTGAGGCAAAGTTCTTTAGTTGGTTCCTCAATGCGTATTTTAATGGCGAGGGTTTACCTTGGTCCTGCCGGTATACCGCTTGGTGCTAAGGAGAGGAAGAGGAGTGCTGGTACGATAGATGGTATTAGGTATGTTAGTGAGGTTGGGCTTAATGCTATGGAGGTTGAGTTTGTTCAGGGTGTTAGGATGACGAGGGAGGCCGCTCAGGAGGCTGGTGAGGTTGCTAGGGAATTGGGCGTCAGGCTTTCCGTGCATGCACCGTACTTCATAAACCTGTGCAGTGAGGAGGGGGAGAAGGTTGAGGCGAGTATTGCGAGGCTTGAGGAGTCCCTGGATAGGGGTGAGGCCATGGGCGCCACTGTCGTCGTCTTCCACCCGGCTTACTACGGTAAGCTTGGTCCGGAGGGTTGTTATAACGCTGTTAAGGAGGGTGTTTTGAGGGTTGTTGATTGGATGAAGGAGAATGGCATTAGGAATGTGAAGCTTGGTTTGGAGGTCATGGCTAGGAAGAGCCAGTTTGGTAGTTTGGAGGAGACCTTTAGGCTCGTTAAGGAGATTAATCACCCGCAGGTGGTTGCCGTGATTGATTGGGGCCACGTGTTTGCCAGGAATGGTGGCTCGATTGATTATAGGGCTGTGCTTAACATGTGGCATGAGTACTTCGGCGATCAACCAATGCACACCCACTTTACCTGCGTTAAGTACAAGAAGGGTGAGTGGTTGATGAGCATGAGCCCATTGACACGAACAACCCACCATTCGAGCCACTAGCCAAGGAGTTGGGCAGTGAGGATATTGAGATAACCATAATAAATGAATCCCCACTACTCGAGAAGGACGCACTCAAGATGAAGGAAATACTACTCAAGTACAATAACGTCCTCGTGGGGTTACATTAAAGCAATGATATTGTATGCGCTTAATTGGAGTTAAGGTTTATAGTACTACTGTTAATAGTAATACTTGTATGGGTTATGTAACGGTCTCCGCAAAGATTAAGAGGGAGTTATGGGAGAAATTGAAGAAGTATAACATACCGATTAGCGACGTAATAAGGAAGGCGCTTGAGGAAGCGGTCAGGAAGGCCGAGGAGGAGGAATTAGCCAGGGCCCTTGATGAGGCGGCTCAAATACTTAGTAAGATACCTGATGAGGAGATCGTGGAGGCCATTAGGTCTAGCCGTGAGGAGAGATGAGCTATTTATTTGATGCTTCGTCGATTATAAACATAATTAAACATTAGGTAAGAATGCAATAAATTTTTTTACGTAATAACTATGTACTTGATTTAACGATATATGAGATTGGTAATGTGATCTGGAAAGAGACCGTATTACTCAGGTATTTAACGGAGAATGAAGCTTCAACCATGTACGAAGATGTATTATGGACTATTAACAATTATATGAACATAATTAAGCCGAGGAGTCCCGAAATGGTACTTAAATTAGCTATGAAAATTAGGCTGGCTTATTACGATGCTGCCTACGTTACTACCGCATCTTAGGAGGACTTAACGTTAGTGACGGATGATAAGAGATTGATTAAGAAAAATTGATGATAATAGGAGGGCTATCATCGAATTATTACGTAAGGACGTGGTGGTTAAGACCAATGATGCTTTCATAGGCAGGAGTAGGCAGTAGACTTAGGGCTTCGCGACCCATTTGAATCCGTACTTTTCATAGAGGTGCTTGACGTCGTCGCTCCTTAAGAATTCGAATAGTCTCGCTGCTTCCTCGCTTGCCCAGGGCATTAGGGCGAAGGCTAGTTTGCCGGTTTTATTCCTTGGCGGTGCCGTGTATTTAAAGCCCCAGTATATGGCTTTGGTCCTCCAGACGACCCCCGCGTCTATGATCCCGTTCTGTAGTAGTTGTGGTATTTCCCTGTGGTGTATCCTCGTTAGGTACACGGATCCCCTGCCTATGAACTCGGTGTAATCGCCACAGTACTCCGTGTATAGTTCCCTGAATAACTCGCCAATGCCCTCGGTGATTGGGTTTGGTACTGCGACTCTCCTACCCCTCAACTCGCACCAGTCATTGACTGGCTCGCCTGTGTAAACTATGGCTAAGTCGTTCTCCACGTACTCGAACTTATCCCTTACGCTTAGCTTCTCGAGCATCCCAGTGGTAGGGATACGATATCGGGCCTAACGTCAATGACCAAGTCCCCAATGACCAGTGGCTCTCCCAAGGCTCTCCTGAGGACTAGTCCCGGTGGTATTGTCTCGACGTACACCGTGAACCCCTTAGCCCTTAGTAGGTTTAGTAATTCGTTGATTACAAACCATTGATTACCTGCCAGGCTCATCTTCACACCGCTTAGTGAGCCCCTCACGTCACTGATCACGTTGAAGCTTGGTAGTGCTATGTCGGCACCGCTCATTAGCCATTGCCAAATGGGGAAGCTCTTTAAACGGGTTTCTCCCTGGGTTAGTCGATGTTTAGGGTTGTGGTGCAGGTTTCGGATATAGACAGTGTGGATCAGGCAATAACCTCATGCAACAACCTAATCAATGAAATGCCCGATGCGGAGGTTGAGGTTGTTTTTCATCAATCGGCAATAAACGCCGTGGTTAAGGGTAGTAGGGTTGAGGAGAGGATTAAGGAATTGATGAGGCGTGGGGTTACCGTGGTTGCCTGCAGAAATTCCATGAGGAGTAGGAACATAACCGAGGATCAATTGATCGAGGGTGTGAAGATCGTTAATGCAGGCGTTGCCGAGATAGTGCGTAGGCAAGCCGAGGGGTGGTACTACCTTAAGTTATGAGCATCATTTACCTAATTCCTTGTTCAACCTGTCAATTATGTCCACAGCCCTCTTTAGGAGGTCCAGTTGGCTTGGTTTAAATGTGAAGTTCTCATCACCAATGGCATACTCAACATCACAATCATTATTGCAAACCACGGACACGTAGATTCCAAAGTCCTCACCAAGCTCGAGGATTATAACCCTCTCACGCCCATACTCCTCAACGCTCGCCTTAATACCCAATTCCCTGACCGTATCGATTATCTTATTTACAACAGTCTCCAGGTCCGTCATTGACGTGATTATGGCAATGCAGTATTAAATCTTTATAGTTCCGTGAAGAAATGTAAATAAATCCCTGCAGCAAATCGAAATATGCCTGCGGAGAGGGCTTTGAAAGCCCACGATGATGCAGGTCGTCAGGTCCCCCTTGTCAAACAACCATCCTCACTAAATTAGGTTATTCGTCCTTAGGTACTTAATGATCTTATCAACGAGTATCTCAGCAATCCTCCTCTGGGCCTCCCTGGTCTCTGCACCAATGTGTGGAGTCACTATGACCCTTGGATGCCTAACCAACTCAACTTCCCAAGGTTCTTTTGGCGGTTCGTTCTCGAGCACATCCAGGGCCACCGCAGCCACCTTACCGTCGTTCAAGGCCTTGAGTAGTGCCTTCGTATCTATAACCTCACCCCTCGATG
This sequence comes from Vulcanisaeta sp. JCM 14467, assembly GCF_001316245.1. Taxonomy (GTDB): domain Archaea; phylum Thermoproteota; class Thermoprotei; order Thermoproteales; family Thermocladiaceae; genus Vulcanisaeta. The sequence goes on from NZ_BBDM01000002.1 coordinate 140,787, forward strand.
TGTTGATTATTATTACGCCATCCTTCATCATTTGGAACTCCCTCTCCCCAATCATGTGTCTTGCGCTTGGTGTTAGGGTTACGTGTATTGTTATGAAATCACTACTTCTAATCAATATCTCAAAATCCACGAAATCCACACCCAGCTTAGTAGCCTTATCCCTAAGGTCGACTATGTCATAGGCCTGAACCTTCATACCAATAGCCCTGGCAAGCTCAGCAACCCTCTGTCCAATCCTGCCGAAGCCGACCACGCCGAGGACCTTACCGAATAACTCAGTACCCACATACTTACCCTTTGGCCACTCACCACCCTTGACCAGCCTATCCTGGAGGGCCACTAGCCTTGCAGCTGCGACCATAAGACCAATCACTAGTTCCGCCACGGACTGTGTTGAGCCCTCTGGCGCGTTGAGTACTTCGATTCCCTTTGACCTGGCGTACTCAACGTCGATATTGTCGAGGCCAACGCCAGCCCTAGCAATAACCCTGAGCCTACTCGCCGCATCAATCACCTCTCTGGTTACCTTCGTCCTACTCCTAACCACTAATACCTCGTAATCCTTAATAATGCTCATCAACTCATCCCTGTTGATACCGGGCTTGTAATCGACGGTTATGCCGTTCTTGCTTAGTTCGTTCACTATGTATTCGTCCACGGGGTCCGTTATTAATGCCCTGACCATTCATTGTCTAAATAGGTCATTGTTTTTAAGCATTATTACCTATATTGATTATAAATCGAGTCTAGGTAATACCCTGGCGTATCGTTTAAAAGTCATTTGCAATAACACTGACGTTGTGATACCTGCCGTAGCTACGTAAGGGTATCGACGGAGATGCAGGACCCTGCAAACCAAATTGAGTACCTAAAGCGCTGGAGTGAGGTTAGGGGCTTTCAGATATTGAGGTTTTACGTTGATGAGGCCGTTAGTGGTGCATCGCCAATAATGGATAGGCCAGCCTTTAGGGAGTTGGTTAAGGACATTGAGGGTAATGCGCTTAATCCGAGGCCGATGGTTCTTTTGGTTTATGAGACGTCTAGGCTTGTTAGGAATTTCCAGGAGCTCTTTAGGCTATTGGACATTGTTGAGAATAGGCTTGGACTATTGATAGTTAGTACGAGTGAGAAGGAGGCCGTGCTGCAGAACCTCGATGGTGCCTATAGGCAGTTCCTGAGGACTGTCCTGGCCTTCGTGGCGTCGATGGAGAGGGAGTTCATTAGGCAGAGGACTAGGGCAGCCATGGAGAGACTTAGGGCTGAGGGTAAGGTGGTTTCTAAGGTGGACTTAATGCCCAATGACCTTGTTCAGGAGGTTCTGAAACTATATGGCGAAGGGTTGAGCCAAAGGGCCATTGCGGTTAAGTTGGGCATTAGCCTGTATGCCGTGAGGAGGATACTGGGTAAGCATGGCTTTAGGGGCGGTTATACGTGTCCGCGTTGCTTCATAGGATGGATATTGTTGATAAGGCTTTGGTTCAGGTTGATGGTAGGTATGGCATTAAGTACGTACTGCACTGCCCTAACTGTGGTTATGAGGAGACTAGGATTGAGTGATTTAAGGGCAGTCACAACTCGCCCTTTATATACTCCCTGAACTTACCGAGGGCGTTGAGGACCCTGGCAACCATTAACTCGTCACCCCACTCCACGTAGTAAACCTTCCACTTATCGAGTTCCAGCTTATCACCCTGCCAAGGTAGCCATGCCACCACTGTAGGGATTCCTCAATCATCTTAATTAGGCGAACCTTATCATCCTCATCAGGATGGACATCGTCTAGATCCAGGATTATTATTGCGAACCTCCTCATGCCGAGTCATTAGTTATGATTGCTAACCCATTTATTAACATAATTTCCTTGCTAATTACCTACAAAGGCATTTTAAGGAGGGCTTTGACCCTTAATCGCGATGAGCTACACGGCATGGATCATATCAATAGGCAATGAACTACTCATTGGTAAGACAGTAAATACAAACGCCGCCTGGCTCGCGAGAAAATTGACACTGCTTGGTTATGATGTTAGGAGAATAATTACCGTACCAGACGTTGAGGAGGATGAGATTGAGGCGTTTAGGGATGCCATTAGGCGGGGTATTAGGGTCGTTATTTCGACTGGTGGTTTAGGACCAACATTTGATGATAGGACGAGTGAGTACCTGGCTAAGGCGTTGAATAGGAAGTACGTGATTAATGACGATGCGCTCAGGCTCGTGGTTGAGACATTCAAGTCAAGGGGTCTTGAGCTAACTGAGCCCAGGCTTAAGCAGGCTAAAATGCCCGAGGGGGCTAAACCACTGCCTAACCCTGTGGGCACCGCACCTGGTATTTGGGTTGAGGAGGGAAACACAATAATCATTGCGCTACCTGGAGTTCCTGCTGAAATGATGGCGATATTCGAGAACTACGTGGAGCCAAAACTACGTGAGATAGGGCCCAGACTGCACTTTGTTGAGAGGTCGATAACGGTTAAGGGTGTTCCTGAGGCTGACCTGGCGCCAATAATTGAGAGGGGTATGAAGATGAGCAATAGAATCTACATTAAGAGTCATCCGAAGGGTCATGAGATTAGGTCGCCATTAGTGGAGATTCACGTGTATGTTAGTTCTGAGGACGTTAGGAGTGCTGAGGATGAGGTCAATAGGGTTATCGACTTCCTCATATCGGCAGTAAAGGAAAAGGGAGGTGAGGTTTTAACGGGTTGACATAGGTTTCGGTAAAAAAGTCATGCATACTTAATTATTGAGTATTTGAGACAGTCACCAGAGCTGACCTTATGTGGATGACCAAGTACTAAAATTCTCTCCATGTCATCATATGAGAAGACCAGGTCAGGCTGCGCACCACAGAGTAGGCCTAGACCCATTAACTCAGGTACCTGCCCAGGCACAACGCTCGAGAAGACCCTCTGTAGGTAATCCCTCATGGTACTTGACATGCTTAGGTCGAATAGCGTGCTTAGCATGACCTCGTTACCAGTCAGGGTTATGTCACCTGGCTCAAAACCGTAGGTATTCACGAAATCATCACGCATACCGCTGAACCTATTCCTAACGTTATTAATAACTTCAAAGGCAGCCCTAAACAAATCACTTGGATTAGCACCAACCTCGCTAGTCACGTTATCCGAGAACTTAATACTAGCCTTCCTAGCGCAGACGACCTGCCCCATGTCCTTATCCTCAACATTCTCGACCCCATTGTACACAGAAACCATCGAGCCACTAACCTTAACACCAACAGGCTCACTAGGGGCTGATTGCATGTAGCACTCAATACCACCCATTAGGTACGTTGGGTAGAAGTTCTCGCTTATGTTGAAGAAGTTCTTGAAGGCACTCACGAGGTAATTACCTGGGTCATAGTTGGGCTCGGTGATCGAAGACTGGATCAGGAAGACCCTCTTATTCTCGACAGTGCCAAGACTAACCTGCTGCGTCTCGAAGCCAGAGACGGACCTATAAATATCCACGTACTTGGAGAACGTGCCCTTAATCTCATCAGCCATATAACGTGCGGAGCCGGACAACGCATTCATTATCTCCCTAATTATTTGCTCCTCATTCCCAACCTGAGCCACTGAATTCGCCGAACGAGAATCAACGACCTAATTAATAAAGGTTTCTAAGTACGCAAAGTTAAACGAGACTTCTAGGATCAATTCTAGTCAGACCAACTACCTTATCATACACGTTATCTGTGGATATGATCTTCCTATCCTTATCATATAGTAGGCATGTTGCTGCGTTATACGCATCGAAGATTGATGAAATGCCGTATTGATCCATCAGTGCCAGGGCTAATAAGTCAACGTCAACGGTTGTTGGAATCCACCTGAGGTTTGGTATATGTGTTAATGCACCAACCCTATTAAGTATCTCACGCCTACTGAGCCCAGTACGACTAAGCACATAGTAAATTTCATGAATAACCTCCCTACTCACCAAGACCTTACCAAAATCCCCATTGGCAATACGTAGTAATAACTTATCAGCCACGTCCTTAAGCCAATCCCTATCCTTTAAATGGGCCACTAATACGTCAGTCTCAATCAGCATGGCCCAACCTCCTAGCTCTTTCAAGGGCATCCCTAGCGGCTTCTTCCTCGGCTTCTTTTTTTCAATTCTTCAATACTCTTCTCACTCCTTATGATGCCAGATGTTGCGGCTAATGGGTCCTTGGGTATGGGTATGCCTATGAAGTATTCACCAACATCAATTATAATCACCGAACCATACTTAGCAAGTCTCCCAGGTAACCTAATCCTACCTCTATTATCGATCTTAACCACGCTCCCCATTAAACATTAATAGTCCCACATTTATTTAAATCTTCCACATGCCTAATGGCATCTCCTTCCGTGATTAATATTTATCATACTTACACCACTATTAAGGTAAAATTTTAATGCCCGATCAATATTTATGGCTGTGATTATAAAAAGACAACCCATAGCTGATTTTAATGAGAAATTGAGAGTGAACCATATGAGGTGTTCATCATGAGTAATAAGAACATCATAACTAGTTACATTAGGAACATCATAATTCTTGCGGCTATAGCCCTAATATTCTATGCAGTGTCATATGCAGTATCACCTCCTTACCCTATATCGCTAGTATTTATATTTATTGTAAACGGTATATTTATACCAATAATAGTCTTTCTAATACTCAACCTAGCAGGCAATCTACTAATGTCTAGAAATATTAATGCCCTTAAGGCACTGGGCATGGTTATTACACGATTAATATCACCAGCCATATCAATTTACCTAATCTTCACTGCATTAATACCCATCCTATTACCACTTAATACGTTCATCAACATAACCACAGCCATAATGACGGCGTACCTAGTAATACTCGGATTACTAACCAGGTCGTTTGGAACCGTACTTGGCCACACAACTAGAGAATCGATAAGGGGCCTTGGTACTACTATAGCTCTGTTCGGCATGGCAATGCTTACCCTACAGATATATGCATCGCTGTATACACTGTATACCCAATCAATAATACCAATGAGCATACTCATACTCACGTCCGCTATATATAACGCATTCCTATACGCTGCCGTGACATCCATAGTAATTACAGCAATAGTTTCCCTGGGCTTCCTAACCCCGTTAAGGCCCGTATCCATGGACATGGCGCACATATCCGGTGATACTATGTATATAGTGGCGATAATAGGCATGGCAATCATACTCGGTACACTAACACCCTATGACAACTATATAACCGCATTATCAATATCAGCACTAGTAATTATTACTGCCTTAATAAGCTATAGACTCATAACGGCATATTTAAGGCTTGGCGAGAGTAGGGTAAGGGACATATACAGCGAATATGCCAGTAAAGTCATGGGAAAAATAGTAAATAATGACTATGAATTAATTAATGCAATGAATGATTTTATGGCAAATGGAAATAAGGAACCATTACTAAGATACTTAACAAACATGCCAACGCACTGCAGCGACGTGAGAATAAAGGCCCTGGGCAGGCTGCGAAGGTATAAACCACCATATTATGGAGGGCTTTGGCCATGGGAAACAAGCGGCATTAAAACCAAGGCTGTCAAGGATGCTGAAATAAGGACAAAAATAGCCACAGAAATAATAACCCTAATATCAACATGCCAAGAGGAAAAACAAGCAATCCAAGTCAGCGCCCAACCCACAACCCCACCCACAGCACCAACCGCCCAATACATAGCTGAGGACGGCACCAGGATTTACGCCCAGCCAACCGAGGAACTACCAGTCAAACCACTCGAGGAGGAAACCAAGACCAAACAAGAAGGTACGGTTATAAAGCAAGAAGAAACAACGACCACAAAATCAAAAGATGAACAAAAAGGAAATAAATAAAAATATACAAAAAAACAAAGAGTAAGGGAAGAATAATGACCAAGCAATCATTGCTAGTAGGGGCATTAATACTGACGTTAATATTACTTTCAATTTCAATAGCCCTAGCTCAGATGCAGGAGCCCTCAACTAGCCCACTTATTTCGAATGGTATTGCTTGTGTCCAGTTTAATAACCCGCCGCCATACCCTGGCGGGACCTATCCAGTACATTGGGATGTGTTTAAGGTTGCGCTTAACGGCGGGAACCCATGCAACTACCCAAACCTATTCATAGGAGATTTAAGGGCAGGGGAAACTGCGCATCTTGTTTACTATAATGGTTATAGTGATGATGGTGATAGTGACTCAAGAATAGGGACATATACTCAGCTATACATTGTGAATAATCATGAAATCCTTGGGGTTATTAATGCTCCTAGTGGCTTAACGGAAAGGACTTATTAGGAGTTGGTGGGTAATCTTCCGGTGGTTTACGTAAACTTCACAGTGAGTAATACTCCTCAACCTACCATGTTTTTGTACGTGATTGATTTCATTAATGATATTTACGTGGATCCAAATCCTGGGGAGACATCGTGGGTTGTGGCCCTTGGTGTTGGTAATTACTCCTTCCCAGCCCAACATCCCCGTGAAATGTATGACCTAGCCACTAATTGGGGCTTTAATGCATCCTTAACCCCCAGATCAATTCACACCTGGCTATTGGGCTAAGATATACATACCAGTAAGTGCTGGCCAATTCGTTTGGATGGAGATAAACCAGCCTGGGGTTGGTACTTACTACCTAGCCCTATACCCACTAACACCTATTGAAGGGTACTACATAGCATCAGCCAGTGGTTGGGCGTTCAATAAAATTGTAGGCTTGATATTCGCTAATAATACTGTCTCAGCCAGCGGAGCACTCCAGTTGTTTACGGCACCAGCCTAAACAACCTACAACAAAACATCAATGAGGCACTAACTACATTGGGTATTAAGACGGCTGCTAGATCACCAATGCTTAATGTATTTAATGGGATAATACTGTTTGTTACCATAATCGTTATTGCTATCATTGTAGTATTAGTTATTTTACCGGCGACTATTCACAGAAGGCACTAATAGATTTATGACCAATAAAACTGGAGGTTGTGATTTACCGTGGCATTAAACGTAATGGCTTATGTGGTAGTTACATAATTATACTATCTAACTTCCATGGTAATAAACTAATCATAATACTTAAAATTAAAGATTAAGCAGTAGATTGGAAGAACATGCTCAATAAATTAACGACCAAGGAAGGATATAAGGTTTTAATAAGCACGTGCACAAACCATGCAGAGTCACTTGCCTTTACGTATAAGGCATACCTAGGTGGGTCACCAACTTTATCGTATGGGGTCCTCATACCTTATGAGGATATTAATACAGCTCTTGCAATATTAAGAAGGGTGTTGCTAAATATGCCCATAGGCGATGATTTATTAATTAATTCGCACTATTACATTTGGCATAATAATATCGAGATGCTGTCATCAAAACGATTAAGGAAATACCTACACATGGTAAATGCTGAAGATACATCAGGTAAGGTCATTATTGCATCACCATACTCAATGAAAGGAGCCAATAAGGAGAGGAATGAGGACTCCACGGGGATACTATCAATTAAATACTGCGGAGACACGGTAAACCTACTCCACATATTCGCAATAGCAGATGGAGTGAGCAGCCTACACGGCGGTGATTATGCAAGTTCATTTGCGGTAAGGAGCTTCATCTCGGGTGCATTGTCATTATTAAATTCCGTAAACACAGACCTTAAGGATAACCTAAGGGAATTACTAATGAGGATACACACAGAGCTTCAGGAGTATGCCGAGAAAAACAACGTAAACACTGGGACAACATTCACGGGAGGCGTAATAATGCAAAGAGGTAATGCCGCAATAGCCACCATAGTTCACATAGGTGACTCAAGAGCATACAAGATAGTTAACAACACGGTAAATAGAATAACGACTGACCACTCCCTCGGGGGTCACGTAATAACCCAGGCATTAGGCTACGTGATTAAGAACATAGATACGTATGAAACAATGATTGGACGAAACACATACCTAATCCTAACCACGGATGGCATAACTGACGTAGTACCTGACGAGACAATAGGGCGAATAGCCTATGAGTATAGGTATCCAAAGTACGTATCATGGGCGCTTGTGAATGCCGCAGAAAATCTTGGTACTGGTGATGATGCAACAGTACTAACTATATGGAGAACCTAGGCTGTCGCAACATCGTCATACGCATTACGCGACCTAAGCCACAAAGCCATAATCGTCGCCGCCACAACAATTAAAGCGACAACTATTATAATGGCAATAACACCACTAAGTATGAATGGAACACGCCTAAAGTGAATAGGTATAATCACTGGCCCATTCACCGTTATGGTATTACTCGTTATATTCGCTACGTAGCCGTGAATCGGCTCAATGTAATACTCATACGTGTTCTCAGGTAGAAAGAGTGTTATTGTATTAGATGTTGCGTTAATGATAGTTCCATTTAATTTAATCGACCAAGATGTACCAAGTGGTAGTCCACTTTCGACAAAAGACACGGTATAGACAGCCATTATCCTCTCCCAACCGTGTTGGTCAGTAACTATTGATTGGCCCAATGGTTGTAGTATTGTGACGTTAAGTACTACGTATATGTAATACGTACCCTGCTGGGTAGGCATGTAGTTAAAGGCTATGGGATTAATACCTGGACTTAAATTCACAGATCGAGAAAGTATACTTGCATCTGACACGCTTTCCGTGTTAGATATGTAGACCGTGACCTTACCCGTTAGATTCTTCTCCTGAGTATTGTTATTGTTAATGTAGACTATTATACTGAAACTATCATTAGAAGTGTTGAAGGTTGACGTTACATTCATTACCCACGGCATGTCCCTCGTAAAGTTATACACCAGGTGCTCAGGCACGTCAATAGTTAGGTTACCCCAGTATTCTGTGTAATTAAAAATGGTACTATTAGGATGATAATACACGTAAACTATATACTTACCAGGCGAGATATCATTAAATACTAATTGGGAGTTATTCATGTATACCGTAGCTATTCTTTGCATGTTAGTGGCATTCACGAGTATGCCGTAAACAACGCCAGGCACCTTAGTTACAGCTCGCCAGTAACATTAAACACATTAATCTTAACGGTATAATCCATAGAATCCGCCATAACCACGTGAACACCCACCAACAATAACAATATGGAGATTGCGAGCAATATAATGAGCCTAGCCATATCATCACCCAGCACCAGCATTTATCTTAAACAATACCTGCAGATACGGGCCCTTCATCGCGTCATAAGCTAACGCAATTACATCGCCATCCCTAAGCTCGAACTCAGGGGACTCCTGCTTATAACCCCTATAAACCTCGATCCAACGCCCATCCCTATAAACGGCAGTCTTATTTAAACTGCGAGATCCTTAAGGAACCACTTATCACCCCTCCTAAATATCATACAATGCCTCTTACTAATGAACTTATTCTCATCATAAATCTCAACCATAGCCTCACCACCCCTATAATAAAACTCAGTCGCGTCAGAGGTATCATTCCTACCGAGTATAATAACGTCACTATTCACATCATACTTAACACCCTTAATCACCAGGGAAACAGGGGTCTCCGCAATCTTAACCTCACCACCAAGCAAATCACGAAGCATATCACTAGCCGTCAAGTACCTATTACTCATGACCGGGTCCATGGCCCTACGAATAACCTTAACAACCCTCTCATCAACATCCTCATTATACTTCCTCGGATCGGGGGGCACAACAACATTGTCTGGGTAACCTGGCATGTCATACTCAGGGTCACGCCCTGTCACCAGGAAGTAAAGCACGGCACCCAAGGACCAAATATCGCTCTGGGGTGACGAGAGGAATCGCCTCTGCTCCGGAGCCGTATAGCCGCCAGGTGATATCACGGCCTCATTAGACATGGGCTGGTCGTAATAATACCTACTCGTACCGAAGTCAATCAACTTAACAATACTGCTCTTCCTCTCAACTAGTATGTTCTTGGGCTTAATGTCCCTATGAATCACGTTATTCCTATGCATGAAGGAAACAGCATCACAGAGCTGCTTCATAATATCAATAACAGCATCCATGGAGGCCTATTATTACGCACGTAGGAGTCAAGCTAGGCCCATCAATATACTCAAGAACCAAAATCACAGGATTAAGATTAACGCCAGACACTGTACGAAGAACCTCAAAGGCCTCCACCAAACTCACAATATTCCTATGCCTAAGAACCTGAGAACCTTAGCCTCATGCCTGATCTTCTCAATATTAAGTCGAGTGCTCTGCAGGTCATCCTCCCTAATGATTGGCTCCTTAACAACAAAATTCTCATTAGTATCGAGCTTCTTAGCAAGCCAGACATAACTCATACCACCCCCACCAAGCTCCCTAACCACAACATAATCCCTAAACCTAACACCAGGCTTAAGCACAATAAAATACGCGAAAAACTATTTAAAAATTGTACGCCAATAGTGTCAGGTCTTTCTACGCATTGTAGCTGGTAAAATAATAAGTACCACAATAATCACAACTACAATTACGATAATGAACAACATCACTGAGGAAAACAATGACGTACTGACCGTTATGAGGTAATTAGCCCATATACTGCTTTTGATGCCTTCACCCGAAGCTACTAATACCAAGTCTGGATTTGTTATGCTAGTTGGCTTAGTGCTGCGTTATTCGCGTAGTATGGCGATAATCAATTTTATATACCCTACTTTATATATAAATTTATAAAAATGAGGACTGACTGATAACAATTTGATTCACTTCGGCTCTAAAGCACATAAAAGGAACCTGAGTATTCTTAATTTTGTTTATGTCATTGTTCATCACCTCATGTTATAATTAATTTACAGACCTTCTGCGAAATGTTACTGATAAAATAATCCATGCAACACCAATAGCGATTGTAATTATAATAATACGCAGCATTATTTCTAAGCTTGTTGTTTATTTTTTTGTTTTTATTAGTATGTGGTATCCGAGCGGCATTAATTTTAGGTTGTCGTCTAGTAGAGTCATTGCCCTGAGCCTATTGATCTCCCAATTGATGGTTTCCTCACTCACGCCGGTTTGTTCAGCGATCTCCTTCACATTAATACCCGATCTCGCACTCTCCAGTATTCGCAGCTCAAGTTGATTAAGTTGAAGGTCTACGAGACCCTTATCCATTAGGCCAATAAACCTTCTCTGAACCTCAAGAACATCGACACCAGCCTCCCTGGCGATCTGCTCAAGGGAAGCACCAGCTAAACCTCTCAAGAATAAGGCGATCCAAACCAGAAAGAGAAGACACACTAATACTAGGCGATGAGACGTACGAAGAGAAATTAACATTAGATTTTGTCACGCCATATCTAGATTGCACCGCAAAATTAGCGAGGATACCCTGTTTAATTATTGTATTAATTATTCCTCCTGCACCTACATAAGCCATAAGTAAGGCAACACTTACCACAAACGCGGCACTATACACCACCATGTTTATAAGGGACGAAAAACTACTATATAAATGTAATCGTAGATCTACTGTTATCATAATAAGTGGAATAAATAGACCAGCACCATATACGAATAAGATCACACTAGAGACCTTAAGTATTCTATTCCTAAATATACGCCCCAGATCATTAAACATAAGCCCTAAAGACAAAAGAAGAATAATAACTCCTATAATACCCATAAATATTGCTCCTATTAGGAACTGTGTCTCAAGTAATTTAAACCCTGTATCACTAAGGAACAAAGCCATTATTGATATTACATAAAACGCAGCAATTGGTAATAATAATGAATCCTCTATATAATTTATATCCTTATAATATTTTCCTTTAGGAAGCATACGAGATAATCGACTATGAAGCGCCATTATTGATATATATCCTAAAACGGCTCCCGTACCAATTAAAAGATCAAGTGCGGGATTTGTTATAAGATAATAGGACTCGTATTGTATAATTGGTTCATTAGCAGCGAAGAAGGGTATCAAAATTATTAAATTAGATATAATAATCTCTAACATATTGTCACGAATCGCATTAAATACGTTTAATGAAGATAAGGTACGTCTATCCATATTATTAAAAATACTCATGTGCCTCCTCCTATACGTCCCTCTCCCCAAAACCGCCCCATAACTAATGAATAAAACAATAGTTAAAACTAGTGGTAAAAAAATATTCTAGTAAAGCATTATTACTTATACCTGTAGGCGAAATATACTGATTACCCAATCTTGCCAAAAAAACTTGCCAAAAAAATATGGAAGCAGAAGCAGAGAAAGTCCAATGAAAGCAACTAGTATTAGTCCTGCCCATCCTCCGCCCATCCTACCCGCAACATAACCACTTATTATTAATATTATTGGTACAATCATTAATGAAAATATAATAGAATAAGGAACCATTACAGGAAGAATAATAAATAACGCAAATAACATGGATAGTATAAGTGTAACTAACCCAAAGAGGAAGCCAAGAACTATATCTTTAGCTTTTCCCATCACTTCATCATCAAATTAGAGCTTTTAAAGCGTTATGGTCATAATATTTTTATAAAAATTAACAAAATACATTAAAGCTAAACTTCTCAATATTAATGATAAATGGCTAAGGTATAAACCTAGCTGAAGTTGAATTTGACGAGCGTCGTGCTACGTTAAATCTAGCCCCTCCTCCTCATGCCCTTAATAATTATTACAGCGGCTATTATGATTGCTAAAGCGATTATTTCCAGCGATATAATTGTGGTATATATGCCCCCCATAGATGAAGTCGAAGTAGATTGAGTATTAACATGCGTAACAGTAACTGGCGGGGTTATTTGTATCTGCTCAAAACTAATGGTTTGTGTAACATTGGAGTTGGTTACTGTGACTGACCCTGAGGATGGCGATGCCGTATAGCCAGGTACGGAGCCGACGGTGTAGGAAAATGTACCAGCAGGTACTTCAAATGTTACCTCATTTGTCGTTGAAGTCTTCGTGACACCATTCAGTGTTACAGACCAGGCAGTTCCAGATGGTAAACCTTGCTCAATGAATGTAACGAGGTATGGCTTGATTATAATAGTGCTACTGATAGAATTGGGTTGTCCCTCAATATTTGTAAGGGTGATGGGTGAACTAATAAGGTTAATTTTTCCTACCAGAGGTATATCTAAGTATAAGGCACTTATTTCTATTGTATAACTAATGTCGCTTAAAGTTATTGTGATCGTTCCATTGGGTACGTTTTCTGCAGTTATTGTAATTGGAATGGTGGTTGGTTGATTAAATGTTATTTGTTCATTAATGGGATTCGCAACATCTCCCGTCACAGTCAACACTCCACTTACATAAGTCGTATAATCCATATAAAGTGGGATAGGAACTCCCGTTGCTACTGCAGTAAGAGAAGCAAGCGAGACGCTGTACGTTCCTAAGGCATTTATATTATTTGAAAAAGTACCTCCATTAATCCCAACACCCATAATTGTTATACTCGGAATGGAAACCGATATCTGCATTTGTGATCCTGAGAGCGTTATACCGAGGTTCTCTGTTTGATTAGGGAATATCACCCCGCTTGGGATCTCAATTACTGGGCTATAGGTAATGCTAAGAGTACTACTAGCACTTATTACGCCAGGAATGTTTATTGTGAATGGAGCGTTTATATTGAAGGTGATCTCTTCCTGAGGATCAGTGAGGTACTGGGGTTGTTGTGCATAGCTTTGTAATGGTGCGTATGTATAATTTTGTTGATCTTGTAAATAGGTGGAGCCAGTGGTATTGGCACTGCTTTGAGCCAGTGTCATTATTGATAATATTAATGTGACTATTATGATTGCGGCTATGAGACTTACCCTTAGTGTCTTAGCTGCACGGTAAGACATAGTTAACTTATAGATACTTATACGTTTTTAAGTTTTTTCCAAAATGGAGGATAAGAAAAAGCTTAATGCCAATGCAGTTTAATCATTTATTCATTTAACGAATCATCATGCTTTGTCTTCCTGTCCCTTGTTTTCTTCTTGTTCTTTGTTTTGTTCTTCCTCCTTTGGTTTTACGACTGTTGATTCGTTGTTTTGTTTTGTTGTTTCTTCTCCCTGCCTTACTACTGTTTCTGCCTGCCTTACCCTTGTCCCCTCATCGAGTGGCTTTACGGGTAGTTCCTCGCTTGGTTGTGCGTAGACCCTGGTCCCGTCCTCCGCAACTCCCCTAACCACGGTGCCCGACTCACCACCTCCACCCCTGATTATTGTCGTTGTCCTCCTAATTATGATTGTCGTGAAGTACCTAACCCTATCCCTATAGACAACCCCAAGGCCGAGGAGTGCAACGCCGGCTCCCAACCCAATCACGTTAACCATGTTGTAAACCCAGACAAGCTCTATCGTGGCTGGTCCGCTCACTGTTAGGCTCACTAGGCCTGTGGATACAGTACTCGAGCCAGTGCTTGTTCGTATCACTGCATGGCTGTAGGTCAGTGGTATAATTGGGTTTGAACCATTGGGCCTGTAATCAAGGGCGTTTATGCTCAGGTTACCACCCTCATCAACCCAGTAGGTGCCTACGGTGTTATTCCTTAAGCCGCCTAGTCCGGTGATTACGTCCTCAACAATGACCTGGTACTGCATAACCCACTGGGCTGTGCAGGTGATTGGTGAGTTCACGGTTATTGTCGTGGTTGATGGTGGGTAACCGCAGGACCAGCCCTGGAAGGAGAGCCTGGAGCCATTGTTGTAGTTAATGAACTGCGGTATTGAGGGTAGGCTCACGGTGGAGCCCTCATTAAACCAACACTCACGGACTTGCCAGTCACGGGTCAGTAATCGATACGTAGTACTGCTCAACATAGTAGGCAGTCAACGTAGTCGGACCACTAACAGTGACCGTAACCGTGTTGGAGGAACCAAGCCCATTAGACCAATAACCAAACACAAAACGCACACCACTACCCGCACTCACAGTACTAGGAACAGAGACAACATACGTGCCTGGGGCTACCCATAGGCTATTGGTTTCCTGCCCGTTAATGCTGGCTACGGCATTAACTGGTGTGCCACTCATGGTGACTAGGTTTATGACAAGCTCGGTTAGTACCGTGACATTAATCTCGAAAGTGTCCGTATAGACATTGTTTGTGTACGGCCATGAGTATGTTAGGTCTAGGGTTATGACGCCGTTCCCAGCGGTGTTGGGTGTTAGATAGAGCGTTACCGTTAACTCACCACCACTACTTACCTGTGTTGTTGATAGAGAAACATCAATATTTGGCGCTATATTTGATGTTGCGGTCGCGGTGATATCACTTGCTGTGTAGCCCGTATTTCGTAGAACTATGGTTATTGTGTTTTGCTCGTTCTCATCGAGAGTTGTAGTGCTGACGCTAACGATCGTGAATGGGCCGGGTCTACTCGGTAATACGGTAACACTTACTGATGATGAGCCATCTAAGTATCCATCACCGTATACGTAGACCGTTACCGTATCACTAACGGGACCACTAGGCGTCTCCACGTATATCGGCACATTGACTGTGGCCTCGCTCTGGCTGGTACCGTGACTTGCATTGACTGTGCACTGATTAGTCCGGCGCTATCGCTGACCTCCACGGTGTATGTATAGGATATGTAGCCCGTATTTTCTATACTAACTATAAGTGTGTAGGTGTTATTGCCGATTAGCGTGGTTTCCTCCTGGTTATTGTTGTTGACTATGTATGGCGAGCTCACGATCTTGGCTGGTGGATGATCTTCCTCAATGTAGCTTGCACTACCGGTTACGCATTCGGAGGTGATGGCGTTATTAACAATTAGGCATGCGGTAACGTATGCCGTATATGTTTGGCCATTGTAAATTGGCGGCACAATCTCCAGCGCCCCATAATATATATAACCGCCCTCAACCTCACCCTGATAAAGTGTTTCAGTACCAGGCGGCCCACTTAATGTTACGGTTAAATAAACCGGTTGTCCCTGAAATACCTGGGCGAGATTTATGACTATATAGAATTCCTCACCCTTATAGAACACTGATTGCAGCTGAAAGTTTGTGTTTGTGAAATAGACTAATTGATTTGAGATTGGAGGTACTGGAGCAGGATTAAGCGCGTATGCCGATACTGATGTAATAAATACTACAAGTAATATAACACCAATTGTTATTTTTAGGAAATGTTTAAGTTGCATTTGCTTTTCACCCACCAGTGTATACTTGGGTTGACTCTTCTGTTATGAATCTTAGGTCTAGTACTCCTGCCGGGCTTATTGTGTCTCCGTTCTTGAGTTCCTGCGGTCCCTTGCCCTTTATTTCCTTGCCGTTGAGTAGTGTCCCGTTTGTGCTGTTTAGATCCTCCACATACCACTTATTGCCCCTTAGGAATATCCTGAAGTGGCCGCCGCGTTCCTCCCTACTTATCATCTGGAGGGCCTCGGGTGGGACGCCGTATCTCTCAAAGGTTTCCCTGCCGAAGACCTTCACGACATCGGTAACGGGTATTTCATTACCATTCGGTAGCCTTAATCGGTAAAGCACAACGCCAACCTTCGTTGCTGCTTCTCTTTTCTCTGCGACAACGGTTGGCCCTGACACTGATGGGCGTGGTGTTGGTGGTGCTGTGACTTGCAGTGGCGGTGGTTGTGCTCGAGCTGTCTGACTTTGGCCGCTTGGTTTTCTTAGGTACATTACCGCGCCTATTGCTGCTATAATTATTACTACGGCTAGTATTATTGATATTAATAATGGTGATATTGGGGATGGTGATGGAGGTGGTGATGATGTACCAATAGTCACCTCAAAGGATGCCGATCCGCTTCGTCCTGTGGTTGGGTTTGATATTGTGACTATTATTGTCCAAGTACCGGTGGGTGTTGTGTCGCTTATTGGGTTTATTAGTGGTAGATATGAACTTTGATAATCATTTAATGTTAATGAACCTGAGTACAGCGTTTCTACAGCACCACTTGGTGTCTCTCCAGTCACTACAACATTAACGTTGCAGTTAGCTGACGTTTGTGATTGCAGCCTAAGGGTTACGTAGAGTGATTCGCCAACATTAAATGTAGACTTGGGAGTTCCGCTTGGGCCGGATGGGTAGATGACTATGGGTCCGCAACCAACATCAACTGATGATTGAGCTACCTGAGCCATTAGGATTGTTGGCAATATTAGCGTAATTATGATGAATGTGACCGCGAGACTCACCTTAAATACCTTGATTTTATGGTAAGCCATAACCAGCCCGTTTAAGTATTTATCAAACATTTTTTTAAGCTTTTTTTCCTAAAAATGAAGGAAGAACATCATAAAATAAATGAATAAGCAATTATTTACTTGTAGAATTAAAGATATATTAGAATTTATAATCTCTACAATAAACCGTTATTATGTTATCTTAAGAATATTTAAATATGCTATTTATCAAAATTAAACAATTAAATTAAACATAAACATCATGTAGTTTATTTCATCTGCTCACAGCCTTATTAATAAATCTTATAGTTCATCTCCTGCGGTTCTCCACTCATCCTCCGCCGTAATGCAGTTTACGCCGTAGTCCCTGCAAAGCTTCATTATTGAGTTTAGGGTCTTGACCCACCAGTCCCTGGTCACTGGTATATGGGGCTTAACCTCCTGCTCATGAACCTAATTACCGCTGGTCTTGGTCTGAACCTGTCGATTATTACCTGGGAGTTTATCTCCTTGGCTAGGCGTATTATTGGTTCGTAGTCCTCCCTCTTATCGTTTACGCCGGGTATCACTGGGCCTAGGAATATCCAGGTCTCAACACCGAGGCTGGCTATCTTCCTGAGCGCAGATGCCCTTGCCATTGGGTGTGCGGCCATGGGCTCTATGGCCCTGTACGTGTCCCTCATTGTGGTTATTGTGAAGCCCACGTCAATCGCGCTACCGCACTTACCAATCACGTCAACATCCCTAACAATTAATGCAGACTTGGTCTGTATGCTGACGTGGTAACCAGCATTGCACAATACCTCGATTGCCCTCCTGGTTAGTTTATACCTTGACTCCACTGGTTGGTATGGGTCTGTTATCGTGGATATACCGACAATACCGGGCTTAAACCTCCTTATGTCTCTGAACAGGGCTTGTATTAGGTTTACCTTGACGTAAACCACCTCACCCCACCTCTCGCTTGGCTCACCCCTCGTGAAGTCCATGGCATAGCAGTAAATACACCCGTGTTGGCAGCCTAGGTATGGGTTTAGGGCGTAGTCGTACTCGGGCAGGCCTGACTGGATAGTGCGGTCTTGACCCTTATCTCCCTAACGATGATATTACCGAGCCTAACCACACTACTCATGGGTTCCCGCCCAACCAATTAACTAGGCTTGATTGTCTCGTGAGGACCCTAATCACGTAGGACCTGGACACCCAGGCGCTTATTGGTAGTTTCAGGAAGCCAGCAACATACTTTAGCGCGTCTCTTAAGTCGTAGAACCTCTCGTACTGGCCATTAAGCATGGCCCTAACATTCTCCCTAACCCACCAAACACCAATGGGTAGGTTAAAGCCCGGGTAAATCTCACGCCACAGTATTGCCGCGGCCTGCCTACGCATGGCTCTCAACACCTCGAGAACCGCTATCCTAGCCGCATAGTAGCAGCCGCCTATTGATGGGTAGTCATCACGGCCCCAGTAACCCTCATAATCAAGCTCAAGGACCACGTCACCACCCCAAACATTCCACGTGGAACCAGGCCACCAGGCCTCGGCCCACTCATAGAGCCAGGTGTGCGGTGCTAGTATTGTCACGAAGGTGTTATCCCTCACGCTCCTCACGTAGACCCTATACTCACTTATTAATGGGTAGTCACGAACCTCACCGAGGAGTTTATCAGAGACCTGCTTATCAACTGCGGTTATGGACCACCTGGTGGGCACGAGCCTCCTCCTCTTCCCAACGCCCAGGGCACCAACACTTAATAATCTTG
This sequence comes from Vulcanisaeta sp. JCM 14467, assembly GCF_001316245.1. Classification (GTDB taxonomy): domain Archaea; phylum Thermoproteota; class Thermoprotei; order Thermoproteales; family Thermocladiaceae; genus Vulcanisaeta. Next base: position 159,724 of record NZ_BBDM01000002.1, read on the forward strand.
ATATTTGGTGAACATCAATGCCATGGTCGTATAAGGTCCAGATTGCCTCCGTGGCGTTCAGGTCAGTGTCGCTGTATACTTTCTCGATTATCCTAGGCGGTGGCGGTAGTGAATCTATCCGTAGTCTCTGTAGTGGTGCTGATGGTCCGAAGGGTGGGGAGTGCTCATCAAGTACGTACCTACCGCTAACCGGTTTCTCAAGTACTAGCTCGGAATCCACGGGCCCACTCGATAGGGCCATGGCCTGTATCTCATGGAGGATCCTGGGTGGGTTCCTGGCATCCTCAACCCTAACCCTCACTGAGCCCCTAATCAACGATAACCTACTCGATATGAAGTCCTCGAGTCTCATGCCTAGCCAGGTCTTGGGATCCTCAAGCTTACTTGTGTCTCCATGTATCGGTGGCGTTGCTGGGTAGACATTAACCTTGGGATAACCAATTCGCCCAATGAATACACTTGGTGGCGATGAACCATCGATCTGCTCCCTATTAGCCACGCTCCTTAGTGTGTATTTTGCACGTAATTCGGCAAGGACTGGGCAGTAGGATAATCCGCATAGGTTGTACTCTCCCCTGCACCTAATGCACAATGCTGGGTTAATCCTCACTACAATTATGCAGTACCACTAGGCGTTATATAGGCATTTCGATTAACCACCCTGAGTAGGAACCCTTAAAAGACCCTTCGTGATCTTTCGTAAAGCCTATGAGGAGGTTTAGGTGGGCTTATGAGGTGTGGTAGGGAGGTATTGGTTGCCAGTGGGTTTGGTTACTTCGTTGAGTTGATTAGGAGGTGTGTCGTTAATGATGGTGTGCCCATCATCCACGTGGAGCCCAGGGTTGTTGGTGTTTGGAGGATGGTGAATTAATGGAGCTTAGCTATGATTGGAGGGCGTCGCTCATTGATTATGAGTATGGCGTAGTAACCATAATAGTTAGGAGTAGGTCCATTGAAACGGTAATTAGGGTTAAGGGCAACAGGATAATCGATGCATTTACAATGGAGGTTAACTAGCTCATTCAGGCGGTATCTCCCTAAATAGTATATTAATGTCAATATTCTCCCTCCTCAACCTATACAGCCTAACCAAGTAGTAAATAGCAACGCCCACCGCGAATAATGCCGCGAAGAACCCAATTATGTAGGTGTTGATTGAGGGCACGAATAGGTAGGCCATTGGGTCTGTAACCTCCTCATAGGCTATCCACGCGAATAATCCCGTGGTGTAAATACCCAGTGCCACGGTCTTAATTGACCTAGTCTTATGCCAAGTGCTATGGCGGTTATCGTTATTATCATGAAGTACATGAGTATTGTGACTAGGGTGCTCACGTCCATGGTAGCTGATAATAGCGGCACTACGCTAAAGTTGTAGAGGTACATTATTACTAGGGTTATGACTAGGTCAGTCACGTGGGCCATGATTGGCGTGTGGGTCCTCGAGCTTACGTAGCTAGGGCCGATGGTAATACCCTATCGAAGGATAATGCCAGTAAGTACCTGGCTATTTGGATGACTAGTACTGAGACGACGTTTACGTACCAGGTAAATGAGCCAATAGCCACAAGCCACTGGAGCACTGGGTTTCTGAGCGCCATGATGAGGAGGGCTTGTGGGTATGGTGGCGGTAAGGTACTCGGCCAGGTAACGCCACTTACTAACCCGTAGTATATGGCGAATAGCCATTCAGCCTATTAATGCCGAGCGACGACGTAGTAACCCAAATACCCAGTGCCAGGAATATGGCGCTTATGGCGTATGTTCCATATATGGCTATGGGCATTGCGCTACCCCGCCTAACCTCACCGCCGACGGACAGGATGAAGTTCACGAATGGGAATACGTAGGCTAAATACGGTATTAGGTATATAGTGTCTAGCACAGTGCCGTTGCTCGGTAAGCTTCCTGTCACAGTGCTTGCCTGGTTCAGTAGGTTGGGCGCTGTGGTGTTTATGACCTTGATTATTTGTGGCGTGTATAGGTATAGCAGTATTATTGTCACTATGAACGTTATTATGCCGAGGAGGGATATTGCCGAGGCCAGGTATGTACCTGCCCTCGAGGATGCAATATTGATTAGTATGAATACTGCGAATATTACTGAGCTGCCAGGAATATCGCCAGTGGATTGCTCATTAACGAGTTGGCTAGGGATATGAGGCCCTGCGCGTGGTTTGATAGGCCGATTGCCAATAGTGCTGGTGCTAACCCAGTAATTAGGCCTAGGCTTATTAGTACGGCGTTGAAGAACATTTGATCTACCACGAACATGAACATAGTTGCGAAGCCTATGGATGGGCCTAGGTTCCTTGTTATGAATATGTAGTCACTGGCTGTCCTGTAGTACGTGACGCCAACCCTATTGAGTAGTATGGTCAGTGGTAGGAATAGTAGGGCAGCCAATGCAATGGCTGTTAGTGGGTTTCCTCTTGGGAAGTTGAACATACTCGATACCAACAGTATGAAGCTTGATTGAAAGGCTATGAAGGCGGTGTTCATGAGTAGGGCTGTCCAGGGACCAATCTCCCTAACAAGGCCCGTGGACTCCCTGAGGAAGAGTCCCTGCCCTTTCACGTTCATCGTCCTGCACCAGGCGTTCTTAAATTCCTTTCCATAGTGACGAAATCATACACAATAAATTGCATTACTGGTTACTTCGTTGAATATTCCTTAATAATCTGTAGTAATTCGCCATGATGTTTCTCATCATCGGATATCCCCTTAAGAAGCTTAACAATTAGTTTTGAGATGGATCGATGTTTGGCATCAGTCTTTGTGCTAGTTATTGGTAGGTAGCTCCTGAGTAGGAAGCTGTAAATCCTAACGGCATTATCCTCATAATTCTCCAACTCGCCCAACTTCTCAATCACCACATTTGCGGCATTAAAATGAACCTTCTCCATGGAACTGAAATAATCTATTAACGACCTGGCATGGGTTATAGCCTCCTCAATACTACCCTCCAGCGAAATAAGAGTCTCGGCATCAAAGACCTTCCTGGGTGGCATTCACGAATTAGTTCCTTCAGTGTAATTAGGATGTAATTGTGCATTGCCGATTCAATGCTTATTTTCCTCATTATAGTGCTAATGAATGCCTCATTCGTACCTGAGGCAGCAATGCCGTAAAGGATCGCTAAGTATCTCTCAAGCTCGCTCATCATATCAATTAACCTCAATAAATGATCATTAGTATTGCTGCTACTACGCATTATTATTCACCACGGCTATTCCAGTAAGGGTATAATTTATTTTTTTCTTCCTTGATGCACGATATCATGAAAGTTATTATAATCGGTGGAGGAGCCGCAGGGATGAGCGCTGCATCCAGAATTAAGAGATTGAAACGTGATGCTGAGGTTATAGTCTTTGAGAGAACTGGCATTGTAAGTCACGCACCTGCGGCATACCATATTACCTAGAGGCTTATTTGATAATTATGAATTATTCATGCATTACACGCCGGACTACTTCAGGAAGGAGAGAGGTATTGACGTCAGGACCAATGAGACGGTTGTTGAGGTTGATTGGAATTACGTGGTCACGGACAGGGGAAGTAAGGTGGAGTGGGATTATCTAGTACTCGCCACGGGCGCTAGCCCGGTAATACCAAACATACCGATTGAGGGTAATAACGTGTTTGTCATTCACCACCCGGCGGATGCGGTAAGGCTTAGGGAGATCCTTGAGTCAATGAGCACAGTGAGTATCATCGGCACTGGGTATATTGGGCTTGAGGTTGCTGAGGCGCTTAGGTTTAGGGGTAAGGATGTCATCATGATAGGTAGATCCAGTTATCCACTGCGTAAGTCGCTTGATGAGGACGTGGGTAGGATAATTACGAACGAGCTGATTAAGTACGGAGTGAAACTACGACTTAATGAGAGAGTGCTCGAAATTAATAATCGGGGCAATAAGCAGGTAATTATTACGGATGGTGGTAAATACGTGGTTGACGCCGTAATAATAGCAACTGGCATAAAGCCAAACATTGAACTGGCGAGGCAGCTCGGGCTTCGAATTGGTGAGACGGGCGCCGTGTGGTTGATGAGCACATGAGGACGAGTGCCGAGAACATGTATGCCGCCGGCGACGTGGCGGAGACGAGGAACTTAATAACGGGCAAGCCCTACTGGCACCCCTTCGGCACTACAGCTAATAAGATGGGGTTCGTAGCAGGCAGCAATATCGCCGGCAAACCAATGATATTCCCGGGTGTTGTGGGTACATCAATGACCAGGTTCATGAACCTATACATTGCGAGTACAGGCTTAACAACACAGGATGCTTTAAGACATGGTTTCAGGGCTAGGAGTGCCATGATAACGGCTAGGACAAGGGCTAGGTACTACCCAGGCGGTGGTTACGTGACGATAAAGTTAATAGTGGATGAGAATAGCATGAGGATCATTGGCGCCCAGGTACTCGGTGATGACGGATCCTACGTACTTGGCAAAATCGACACACTAGCCGCATTAATGGCAAGGGGCGCCACCGTGGAGGATCTATTCATGAGCGACCTAGCCTACCTACGCCGTAACCCAGGTCTGGGATCCACTTATCATCGCTGCGAGGCAATTCCTTAGGGGGTAATTTTTAATTATTCATTTTTATTCATTTATATTTAAAGAAATTTATATGTTTATGATTAAATGCTGATATTTTTAATGAACATACATATGTCTATTTACGCGAAATGATATGCCGCGTCGCTATATAAATTTCCGAATAATTCAATATTTCCTTTGATGGTGAACCAACCCATACTTGGGGCACCAACTGATGTTAGGGTTGTGACTGCGGTCGGTGTCTTGGCCCACCTAGCAATGGCGTCAAGCTTCCTAGGCACAATACTACTGGCCGTGGTTGCTGAATACCTATACATAAGGAGTCGCAGCCCGTTTTGGTATAATACGGCTAGGACCTTCTCGGTAATATCGACAATATTCTTCGGTGTGGGTGCTGCCTTTGGCACGCTGGTTGAGTTTGGCCTGGTCACTCTGTGGAGTAACTTCATCTCCCTTATTGGTGAGGCAATTGTACTGCCCTTCTACCTAGAGCTATTCGCGTTTTTTAACTGAGGTAATAATACTACCGCTCTATGTATTCACATGGAATAAAATTAAGAACCAGGTTCTCCATTGGATAATAGGTATTGCTGCAGCATTTGGGGGCTATTACAGCGCCTATAACATATTGGCAGTCATGGCATCACTTAGCATGAGACCGCCAGGTCTCGAGGTGGTAAACCTATACCAAGCCACTGGGCAGAATGTGGTTGGCTTGACGGATTACGTCGTTAAGTGGGCTTCGCCAACTGATGCGTGGAATATGTTTTGGTGGGGTGCCAATGTCTTCATATTCCACGGCATATTGGCTGTGGTCATACTGACCTGGTCGATAATAGCCGCCATATACCTATACTTCTACATACGTGATAGGAAGCCTGAGAGACTCATGATGCTTAAGATCCTGGTACCAACCGTGGCTATATTAACAGCAATACAGGGCTTCGTACTTGGGCATCTCCAGGGCGAGCTTGTACTGCAGGATGACCCACTTAAGTTGGCGGCTCTCGAGGGCATGTTCTGGAGCGGCCTCAGGGTTGATCCGTTAACTAGCTTCCTGGCCTATGGCACGTTCAACCATGCCTTCTGGGGTTATTTCAGCTGGCCGGCGTATGAGAGGCCACCAGCCTTTGTGTTTGTCTTCTACTGGGTCTTCATGGTCATATTCGGCATATTGCTCGGCGTCTGGAGTGGTGCATTATCGCTTTGGTACCTATTCCCGGGCTTCTTCGGTCGCTTTGGCTGGGCTAAGACCTTGGCTAACTTCTTTGAGAGGAGTGGTGTTTACTTAATGCCCTTCTTTGCAGCCTTCGCGTCAATTGGGGGTGCCGTTGCTGCCGAGTCTGGTAGGTATCCATTTATATTGGTTCAGGCAGATCCAAACCCAAGCGGTGGCCCGCCAATAATCACTGGCGTGCCTGTTGGACCGGTGGCTTGCTTAATCCAACGCTTTACTTCCCAGTTTGGCTTGCGGTGCTTGTGCTCATTGTTGAGATAGCCATGCCGTCGCTAGCTGTTTACATGGTTTACCTATACCTAAAGAGGGCACCTAGGCATGAGGAGACAGAAGTAAGGACGGTTGAGTACTGAGGTGGTGGGCATGGTCTCAGCAATAGACATAACGGTGGGCTTGATTGCCTGGGCCTTCTCTGTACACCTACCCTTGGTCTACACAGTGCTTGGTCTTGGCTGGATATTACCAACGCTTGAGTTCATTGGTTATAAGCGTAATAAACAGGTATATATCGACCTAGCCCATAACATGGCCAACTACCTAATCACGGTATACGCCATTGGCGGGTTATTCGGCACGATAATAACGGTCTTCCTAGCCGGGTTACTGCCGATATTCACGAACATAGCCGGAGCCCTACTATGGCCCGTTTGGGGAATCGCCATAGTGTTCGGCGTCGCCATAGCCCTACCATTCATAGGCTTCTACTACAGGGGCTTCGGTAGGATTAGCCCAATGAAGCACGTAGCCATTGGCTATGGGATGGCCATTGCCCTAACGGTCATACCAGCCATGTTTAGGCTCGTCTTCGCCTTCATAAACTACCCAGCCGGCGTCGAGGTATTTAAGAGCAGCACATCCATAGTCGGCTTCACACTAGGCATTAACTGGGGTGAGGTATTCCTAAACCCAACATATGCACCGCTGTTCCTAGCCACGCTCTTTGGGGCCATTGCCATGTCCGGCATACTCATAAACTCAATATTTGGCTGGAGGTACGCTGTTGACAAGAGTGAGTACAGGATCACGGGCTATAGGATCAGCAACTGGATAAGCCTAATATTCGGCGTGCTCTACGCCATATTCGCCGCGCTCTACCTATACGAGGTCTACCTATACTCACCAACCGTTGCCTGGTCAATATTCGGAAAACCACCTACATACTTACCACCGGCGCTCCACGCCGTTTACCAACCAACAATGATACTGACCAGCATCTTTTACATGGACATAGCCCTAGGCCTATTATTATTCATACTCATAACCCTATCCTTCAAGTTCATCAACAGGCCAATCTCCGCGTTAAAGTTCGTGTTGGTGTTACTCCTAATGGTTAGTGCTGAGGTAATGAATGGCTTGGCGCACCTACCCTACGCAATAGTACCGCCGTTGCCTGCAGTGCCGGTTCTCGTTAAGGCCTACGGCCTTCAGTTCACGCTCAATGTGGCTAATACCCTAAAAGTCTCCACACTACTAACGCCTGAGCTAAACGCCCTTCTGCAACTTGTGGCTGCCCAGCCTGGGTTAATCTATGGAAGTCTCGTGGTATTTGCCTTCTTCAACGCATTGCTGCTCTACGTGATTTACGCTGCCCTCTCCTGGAAGTGGGTCCCACCTGGACTCAGGGTTGAGAAGCAGTAATAGTACCCACTATCCTCCTTATTAAAATAATAATTAGATTCCTCACATTCCTCGACACAGCCACTGTAATACCGAAATAAATGACTAGGGTTATTAACGAGACAATAATTACCTGGATCAGCGAAATGATAATACTCGGGTAAAGCGTGAACCTCACTGTACGTACAATGAGCGATAAAACGATTATTGATAATAATGATGGTAATGCATAATCCAGTATTAACGCCCTGCCATTAAATAATGATTTAAGATTACCAAGCTTAACGAACCTAAAACTCAACGCGACTATGTTAGCGAGTAATGAGGACACCAATGCGCCAATTACGGCATAATATACAAATCCCAAGCCTTTGAATAGTAGGATTAGTGGTATCATTGTTGATAAGTAAACAATGGTGAATGCAAGTTCGGCTAGGTGAGTATGTAGGATAAGACTCCTTAGATAAACACCAGGTCTTATTTCACGGGCATTCTCAATATCCCTCTTATCAATACCCTGCATTACATTACTAATGAATTGATTAACATTACCCAGAACACTATTTATGGCAAGGATAACTACAGGTAACACCAATAAACCGATCTCATCCTTCATGCTCGGCCTAATGAGTTTACGTAAACCCCGGGAAAGAACGCCAGCGCCAATGCCACGTACGTGGTTATTAAGAGTACGATTAAGAAATCCCTATAGATTATCCCCAACCTCCCACGTTCAAGGAGTTCCCCGTAGGTTACATTGACGAGGGTACCACTATAACCGAAGGGCTTGCTGAGTATGAAGATCACGTACCAAATACCAAGCTGGGCATAGCCGAAGAGCCCTATGAACATGGCATCGAGGGACCTGAAGGAATTAATGGCATAACCCATTAATGGTACCCAGGACGCGCTAAGGACCTCCCTCAGGTATCTACGTGTATCATAAACATGAACATTATACCTCAGTGAATATATGAAGGCATATAGTGATGGAATAAACACTATGAAGAATGTTGACCACAGAATAACCTCTATGGTCCATCCAAGGACCATTATCACTGGTATGGCAACGAACTTAGTAATTGATTGAATAATGGACGTTATAACGAACCTACCCTATCCTTAACCATTAATACTGAGTTCGTTATGGACTGGAGGTATGACGTTATCTCCGAGAGCACGGCTATGATGAGGACCAGCCAGGCGTAAGGCCCATCTTAGACCAAACACCCGCTAGGTAGGCTACGGTTAGGACCAGCGTCACAAGGTAGAAGATTGATGACACGTTTATTGCAGCCATCATATTTAATCCATTATCCCTAGCCGTCAACCTTGGGTAGGCAAAGCTTATCAGTGCCGTTGGTAGAACTGAGAACCCTATTGTTGCATTTAATAGTGATAGTAAGCCAAGGCCTGCCGTTGGTATTTTCCTCGTGATGGCGATGTTATACGTAAAACTACTCAGTAGGGTCAGTAATGATGCTAAGATCGCCATCGACCTTATGCCCCTCCTCATTAACGTCGAATCTCCGTATTGATTACTAATTTAAAAATTCCTCACCGTCGATCCACCACGTTATTTTAATCAATAATCTTTTCTATCACGAAATCGAAACAAGCAACGCAATGCTAATATTGATTCATGGATCGTTGGGGCTTGATTACTTAATCCATAATGTACTGCCGAGCAATGATTGGGTAATAACCATGCTCTGCCCAGGTAATGGCAATGACGTTGGTATAGACGTGGATTTAAGCCCAGGGATTGTAGCTAGGCTCGCAATAATGTGGGGCAGGATACTCGACCTTAGGGATGATGACCTAAGGCTATTGATTGATTCATTTACTAATTCGTCAAGGCTTCATGAGGCCGTGAACTATATAATCGAGACTTACCAGGACTATAATGCATCAAGGCTTTACTACTTCATGAAGCTAATGAACATGCTCAACGTATGGAGGCCACCAGGCAGGGGCTGCATAAATACTCCACTCATCGAACCAATCAAATCCCTGGTAACCACCGTCGTACTGGCTTACTACGCGTCCAACGGTATTAAGGGCTCTGCAATACTAGCGACCGACTTTACTGATGAGATTAAGGACTCATTGCAGGAGGTGAGGGGTCTCGGTAATATCTATGTTGTGACTAATCACTTACCACGTGATCTCGGCATATTCGACGAATTAGTCATAACCTCGACCTCAATACCCCAGGAAATATTCGGTAAATTAATTAAGGTGAGCGGTGGCGTGGGTTCCGAAGTATTGATGACGAGGCTTGGATTAAGCGTTGTGAGGAATAATTTCGAGCTAGGCAGGGAGGTACTGAATGATGTTGACCTGGAGATTCTTAGGACTGTTAATGAGCTAGGCTTCACGACAATGGCATCGTTAATAGACATGATAACTCAATCGACCGCGGTGACTAGGAATGACGTTATTAAGGAGTTAATTAAGCTATCAAACATGAACCTGGTTAAAATTAGGTACCTAAGTGATGGTAGAGCCATAGTCACGCCAACCGTGGCCGGTCTTAAATTATTAGTGACTAAATAAATTCTGTTACTATTAAATATAACTTATTTACTTCATTATTGATGACGGGAGCCTATAGAGAAGAATTTATTAACTAGGTAAATCCCACTATGCGATGCCACCCAAGTGGTACTGGCCAATAGACCCAAGCAGCGTTCCTAAAATAGTTGTTGAACCACCTGGTCCAAAGGCCCAGGAGATAATAAAGATGGACGAATCACTAATAATGCAGTCCTTCGGACGGTGGTACCCACTGGTTATTCGGCGAGGCTATGGGCCGGTTGTTGAGGATGTTGATGGCAACCTATACATTGACTTCAACGCTGGTATTGCCGTGATGAATGTCGGGCATAGCCATCCACGGGTTGTGGAGGCTATTAAGCGGCAGGCCGAGTTATTCACGCACTACAGCATGACCGACTTCTACTATGAATTAATCGTTAAGCACGCATCAATGCTCAAGGACATAGTCCCAATAAGCGGTGATAAGAGGGTATTCTACACAAACTCGGGCACGGAGTCCATAGAGGGGGCCATGAAGATCACCCGCGGACACTTCAGGAATCAGAGACCATACATAATAGCCTTCCTAGGCGCATTCCATGGCAGGACTTACGGCTCTATGGCGCTGACAGCCAGCAAGCCAATACAGAGGTTCGGCTTCAACCCAATGCTACCCAACGTAATACACATACCCTACCCATACCCATACAGGTGCCCATTCGGGAAGAACCTAACGGAGGAGGAGTGTGGTGAGGCTGTCCTTGGTTACCTGGAGGATTGGATATTCGGTAAGATGGTTGACCCGAGTGAAGTTTCGGCAATATTCTTTGAACCAATACAGGGCGAGGGCGGTTACGTGGTACCACCGAGGAACTTCTTCCCAGGCCTTAGGAAGATCGCTGATAAGTACGGAATACTACTCGTTGATGATGAGGTACAGGCAGGCTTTGGCAGGACTGGTAAGTGGTTCGCAATTGAGCATTGGGGTGTTGAGCCGGACATAATAACCATGGCCAAGGCGATAGCTGCTGGGCTGCCATTGGGTGCTATTGTTGGTAGGGCTGGCGTAATGGACTTGCCGAGAGGATCCCACGCAAATACCTTCGGCGGTAACCCAGTGGCTTTAGCGGCTGGTATTGAGGTGATCAACATAATAAATGATGAGGACCTAATGGTCAACGCCCAGAGGGTTGGTGAGTACATCAAGAAGAGGTTCATGGAGGAGATGGATAGGGTCGAGTTGATAGGTGATGTGCGTGGGCTCGGGCTAATGATAGGGGTTGAGCTTGTTAAGAGCAAGAAAACTAAGGAGTACGCAACCAAGGAGATTGAGCAGGTGCTCTACGAGTCCTTTAAGAGAGGTGTTGCCGTGATAAGTGCCGGTAAGTCAACGATTAGGATTGCACCGCCGCTAAACATACCCATGGAACTTGCCGAGAAGGCCGTGGACATATTAATTGATGTTATTAAGAAGGTTGATAGGGAACGCGTTAAGTAAGGGCCTAATTAATCAGTGCATCCTTCAAAACCTCCTTTTCCTCCTCAAGGTACCACTCCAGCACGTAATCATGCTTATCGGCGTAATTCCTGGCATACTCAAAGGCATTCCTCCAGTCATTATCCTCATAAACCACCCTCCAACCCTCCTCAATTAGGGCAAGGTCCTCAGGCTTACCACTAACTAGGATTCTACCCATCTTCCTGTTCACGAGGACTTTATACCTGCCAGTCATCATATCACGTATACGTGTACAGGTTAAAAAGTCCTATCAGGTTTTTATTTAAAGAGTACACTGAAACTTTCACTGAACTTACGTAGAATCCACGTTATGGATCCTCATTACCATTAATATCACCACTCGAATAAGGCAAACTCCTAAATAACCATTGACTATGACGACTGATTACTATGAATACATGACTTACTTACATAATTCATAACAGAAATTACTGATGATATCTATGTACTTAAAGATGTCATCTGGGAAGATTAGCAGGTAAGTAACGTCACCAAGTCTCTCCCTAACCCTGAGAAAGGCTTGAAACACAGCACCACTACTAAGCCCCACGAGTAAGCCTGTACTCCTCGCCACGGCAATAACGCCCCTAACAGCCTCCTCAAGAGTCACGTCTACCACCTCATCAACAACCTCATGAACCCACCTGGTACCAGCCTCAAGCCTCTTTATGCCAGGTATTGCGCTACCCGCCGCGGGCTCAACACCAACCACGTAAACATCACCAAACTCATCCCTAAGCCTCCTGGCAATACCAGTTATGTGACCACCAGTACCCACACCGGCCACTAGGACCCTCGGCACCTTACCAACACTCCTGAACTGCCTAACGATTTCCTCACCAGTCACGTCGTAATGACCCATGGGATTGTTAAGGTTCTCAAATTGATTAAGGTTAATAGCACCACTCCTCTCAGCCTCCCTGCCAACCCAACGCCAAAACTCCTCATCAATCCTATCCCTATCAACCTTAACAACCTCAGCACCCAAAACCCTAAGGATTACCTCGGTAGTCTCCGGTAGGTACTTAGTGACGTATGCCCTGTACCTAAAGCCGTAAATATTCGCCAGAGCAGCCAGAGAGATCGCTACATTGCCTGAGGAGGCTTCAAATACGTAACGGCCATGTAAGTCACCGTTTAAATACTTACGTAGTAAGAATTGCACAGTCCTATCCTTAATACTCCTACTGAGCGGATTGAAGAACTCCAGCTTCACCCAAACATCGCCGAAGCAGTCAAGCCTTACCAGTGGTGTTGGGTAGAAGTTGCTTATGAAGTCTGACACACTATGGAAAACATTGTCTTTATTATTCCCTGCAAATACCAACACCCATCATACCAAGGCATTGAGCATGCAGGGACTTAATAAGGATTATTCCAGAATTCATTGTTGAGGAATGGGTTATTGATTATGAGGAGGGATGTTCGTAATCCCCGCGGTTCGTCCGTCCACATTCATCGGGGGCCGCACAGGCCCTCTCTGGGACTATTTAATGTAGGAATTAGATTATTATAAAGATTATTGCGTCCACCCAGCCCTATAACCTAGAACTTAACCTCAGCAAATTCCACTTCAAACACTTACGTTTGCGTGTGTTATGAATTCTCGAGACCGTGCATCGCGTGGCTTACGGGATTTACGTTCGTGAATTACGAACGATGTGCCACTCCGTGAATTCTCAATTTCGCTTTCAGGAAGCCCATACCTTTGTTATTAGCAATCGAAGTAGTGGCTGTAATGTGGTGTTATTTTGATTCAGTGCTTACGTACTTTCCACGTTATTTAGTCTTATGACCCACGCCATGGTTAGCTTCCTCAGCCTGGTTTTAACCCTTAGACATGCCGATTATTGGCTTAGCGCCACTGAACCAGCGCACAACCACACCATCACCAGCTACCTCAACACCACCAGGCCACGACAAACCAAAACCCGAGCCGAAGGGCCCGGAGGAGGAGGAACCGACCACCAAAGGTAATACCTAATGATTAACGTATGCAACACCCACTGTGTAAGCATTCACCTAAAGTACTCCCCAGGCATGCAGGCGTATCAAGCGGTAGTGCTCAATCACCAAGTAATTACACGCCATTTTCCCCATCGGATCAACAAGGTAATCCAGGTTATAAGTACTTTGGTGTGTTTTATGCTTATTATTGGTTTGCCCCATGATCAACAAAATTCGAATGATTTAGGTGTCTATTTCCCTTGTTAATGGGAATATTTATAATCATGCATTGCCTAAGGAACAATATAAATGGGGTTGTGGGTGGTTTGGTTTGGGTTGTACAAGTGCGAATGCAATAATACCAGAACCTCCAACAACATACATAGCAGAAAGTTATAAAAATGCATACCAAACTGCATTTGTTGCTGAAGAACATGAAGCATTGAATAAATATCCATCCTTCTCGCCAGAAAGTTTAGGTCCAGGATTTATTAATGGAACATTTGGATATCAAGAATTCTATAGAAACATAGGAATTGACTATTTATCAGCGGATACACAATATTATCAAGGACAACCATATCTATTTATATCTGCAGGATCTGGGGGAGGAGACGGATTTATGTATTTAGATTGGATTATTGTAACATTTGGAGTTCCATATGAAAAAAACAGTACCCTGAAAAAAATTAGCCACCATTATAGAAAGTATTAACATTTGTAAGTGAAAGGTTATTGCCATAAGACAATACATTAGTACTACCTAAAAATCCATATGGTATTAATGTACCGTTATTTGTTTCTATTATATATCTTCCAATAAAGTCTGCATATTGTGGTGAATAATGTTGTAAATCCATAGTTTCCAATACTAATTTCAATACTTGTGGGTTATGATATTGTAAATAATTTGCTCCATAAGCGCTTACAACCATTGCTTTATAATTTCCTGTACCTACTGCTGTCATAAATTTATCTAAATAATTTTGTGGTACAACAAAATCAGTATAACTTTCTGGATCTAATTTATTTAATAATATTGTATTATTATTAGCTACTGGTAATACAACTCCATTTGGGTTATATATTACTATGACCTGGTCCAGTGGTTCATAGCTCGAATGTTGTGGTACAACATTTTGATTGAATTGTAGAGGAACATTTAATGCCTGTGTGAAGTCCTGCCTCATTTCTAAATTAAATGTTCCTAAATCATGTAAATTACCGTGTGGTCCCACGTAGTATAGTGTTCCTTGGTTGTTGCCGTTGTAAAGAATGAATGCGTAGTTTGAGTTGAGTCTCATGTATTGGGTGGTGGGTTGTGGGTGTAGCCAGAGGTAAAGCCCAACCGCAAGCGCAACAACCACAACGGCAGCAACAACAAAACCACGACCCATCAACCTAATACAGCGGTTCCCACTTTAAAGGATTACCACCACATGAGTTTGATGCTGGGTCTCGGGCGTTGAATGCAACACCCGTTGGCAAATCAACCACGTACCTCATTACCCTGCTCAGCATTACTTCCCTCTCACCAGTCTCATCACCGCATGCGTACCTAACCTTGACTGTTTTCGGCCCTCACTCATTATGATGTAGGTCATGCGGTACCTCGCTTGAGTAGGTCGCCGCTCAGTGCCCTTACCTGCCTAGTGACCTTAACGTCCATGTGAGTGCAGGCCTCGGTACTCCTCCTTAAAACCTCATCTCATCTTGAGGCATGAGCAGTGCCTTATTAATCAAGTTGGGGATTCAGTATTGATATGTCCAAAGCTCTTGATGGGCTTGGCGGGTTCGGCATAGGACTATTGAGGAGGAATAGGTTCTGCATGGGCGTGAAGAGGAGCAAGTACTTACTCGTCAGAATACCAATGTACATTATCAAAAATACGAAGATGCTAAGAGGAATGTCATTGAGGTGTTGTGTAGGAAGTATAAAAAGCGAGGGATGATAAGAAAAAAGAGGAAATGGCTAAAGCCATAAGGCGTTTGGCACCTACAGGGGGCGGCCGCGGTACTGGGACAGAATTGTTTTTAAAGGGGTTGCCAACCCATGGCTTGATGGTTGAGGTTGTCGTTAAGGAGCTTCCGGAGAGGCCTAGGCCTGGTGAGAAGGTTCAGCTGCCTAATGGTGAGTTTGTTAGGGTTAGGCATGTGGGAGTTCCATGGCTATTACCGCCCAAGAAGGTCTGTAATGACCCTGAGTGCCCATGGCATGGGCACTTGAGTGTCAGGGGTCAGGTGTTCACGGTAACTGTTGAGAGTGTTCATGGTAGGACTGCCACCGTTATTCATGAGTGGCTTCACTACGACCCTAAGTATAAGAGGTATGATAGGAGGAGGAAGAAGATGCATGTTAGGGTTCCACCGTGCATTGATGTTAAGCCTGGCGATATAGTGTATATTAGTGAGACGAGACCCTTGGCTAAGACCATTAGGCATGTGGTTATTGGTAGGAGGGAGGATGTTACTGAGGTTAAGTCCCAGGTTCTTAGGGCTGAACAAACACAATAATCTTTATAATAATCCAATTCCTAATACCCTCAATGCTATTCGATGCGCATACTCATTTGCACGAGTTCTTAGATAGTAGGATTGCTGAGTTCACTAAGGAAATAATCATGGCAGCAGTCTCCGATGACTATCCATCATCTAAGAGGACTATCGACCTTGCGGATAATTATGAGAGTATCATACCCTGCGTAGGCATTCATCCCTGGAATGTGGATAAGGTCAACCTTGATGAACTTAGGCAGGTGGAGAAGTTGTTGTCTGAGGCCAGGTGCATTGGTGAGGTTGGTCTTGATAGGAGGTTTGTACCGCAGACCTTCAATAGGCAGGTTGAGTTCTTTCAAACATTCGTAAACTGGGCGAGGGACTATGACTTACCACTCAATATTCACGCACCGGATGCCTGGAGAGATGTCCTTGAGATTGTTAGGAGAGCTGATGTCGATAGGGTACTATTTCATTGGTACACGGGCCCACTTAACCTGATCCAGGAGTTTAGGGATTATGGCTACTACATATCGATTAATGCCGCGATTAAGATTCAGGAGAAGTCGAGGGCTGTGGCTAGGGAGGCGCCGCTGGGCATGATACTTCTGGAGAGTGATGGTCCGTATGAGTATAGGGGAGTAACGCTTGAGCCTCCGATGGTTAGGGAGGCTGCGAATATTGTGGCTGAGATAAAGGGTGTTAGTGTTGAGGACTTGTGGGATACTGTTGGCAATAACTTCTCTAGGCTTTTCAACCTGTAGTACTTAACCTATTTATATATTGATACCCTATGTTCATAGCTACGTACGTGCAGTATCAATAGTAATAGTTATTAAGACCCCAATTAGTGACTTAACTCCGTATGGCAGAGAAAACAGGCCCATTCCAGAAGGTGGTTGTTGACCAGGACATCTGCATCGGTTGTGGTGCTTGCGTGAGCGTGTGCCCATATCAGGCGTTGGAGCTTGATGAGAATGGTAAGGCTAGGTTAATATGGGACCAGTGCAAGGACGACTTCAGCTGCGTACCAGTATGCCCAGTGAACTGCATATGGAAGACGAGCGAGGCACCAGACTCAGCCAAGGGCAAGGCCAACTGGTACAGATTCAGCAAACCACTAAGCGATGCTGAAAAGAAGGAATTCGAAGACTGGAAGGCTAAGTATAAGATCGCCTGGGCACCTGCGTAAGGCATTGCCTTTTGTTTAATTAAATATTTAAACTGATTGTTTTTTTCCTTGCGATAGAAAGATTAAAACAGACTATTTCTAAGCCTGACTTAATGATAATGGATAAACTGGATAAAGAGATATTGAGGGAGATCCAGAAAGACGGTAGGTTGCAATTGAGTAAGTTGGCTGAGATCCTCAATCGACCAAGGACGACGGTGGCAACCAGGTTGGCTAGGCTTGAGGGTGATAAGGTAATAACATCGTATAGGGCTGTCATAGACCCGCTTAAGGTTGGCTTCTCACTTCTGGCGTTCGTACTTATTAGCGTCAGGAGGAGCGCGCCAAGCGGTGGTAAGTCAGCCCAGGTAATCCTCGTCGAGAAAATACTAAAGGATAGCGATACTGACCCTAGGCTTCCCTGGATTGAGGAGGCATACGTAATAACCGGTCATTACGATCTTCTACTTAAGGTTTGGGCCAAGGACCTTAGGCAATTGAGTTACTTCCTAATTAATTACCTGCCAACACACCCAGACATTGCCCAGACGGAGACCATGCTAGTGCTCGAATTAGTATCCGATTGGAGGGATAGGTTACTACCAATTGACAAGGTCCTACCAGACTAACAATCACTGGGATTCTTAATCGCTCTCACAATATTAATGGCGGTCTCCCTCGGTGATTCACTATTAATTATTGACCTACCAACAATCTCAAAATCAGCCCCACTGGCAATCGCACACCCAGGCTTACCACCCTGAGCACCAACACCCGGCGACAATAATTGGTACTTACCACCAACTACTGACCTAACCTGCCTTATTATACTTGGTTTCGTCGCGGGAACCACGAACCCACTAACGCCAAGATCCATGCCAAGCAATATGTTATAATCAAGCTTTTATCGTACAACTCACCACCCGAGCTCATGGAAATTAGCAAATACACATCAACGCCAAGCTCTCGTGCAATGTTTACGGGAGTAACCAGGTTTTCCCCGCCAGTCACGGCATGCATTATTACTCCGTTAATACCCAACTCATGGGCCTTCTTAATCACATACTCATTGATATGCGAAACATCGCCAAGCTTGAAGTCGGCCAGGAAATACTTATTCACACTCCTTATCAATTCCTTAATACCCTGGGGGCCAATATTCAATAATTGATACCAACCAATCTTAACAGCATCAACTAAATCACTAATACTACTCAGGAAAGTTACCGACCTCTTAACGTCCCACTCAACGTCAAATGCCAGGATAAGCCCGGTGCTTTTTCGTATCATTATTGATGCAGTTATAGTGGTGATTTATTTTAAAATTATCGCTAAAATAACGCATAACCCTATCACTCATCATTAGTTATTTATAAGCCCTCCTGAGAGTAACTAGTGAATGCTTGATAGGTGCTGCATTGAAGTTGGGATTACAACGAGCGGCGCATCTGTCGGCTTAGTACCGATTCAATTCTATAAGAAGGCTGAAAACCTTGCCCTTGAGGAGCAATTAGTCATAATTCATGACCCCTCGCTTGAGGATGAGTTGCTGCTTGGCGTTGTTAGGAATGTCACGAAGCTCGAGCCCCTCATTAGGGATAGGGTTAGGTCACCCTTTGTGGATAGGCCCGAGGTCCTTGACCAGACGATACTCATGCCCTTCACCTCAGCCGTGGTCAGGCTCTACGCAGCCCTAAAGCCCAGCACTAAATCAGTGCTCGAGGTTAGGCACGTGCCAACACCAGGCTCCAAGGTCTTTGTGATCAGGGATGGCAAGTTCCTCAATGATTACGTTAAGTCAAACCTGCCAATACACGTTGGTAGTCATAAGTACAGTGGTTGGCCCATTAGCCTAGATGCGAGCTTCGTTAACCAGCACGTTGGTGTCTTTGGGGCTACTGGCGTTGGTAAGTCGAGGCTTGTTAAGGCCTTAATTGAGGAGTTGATTAGGGTTGGGAAGCACGTAGTCGTCTTTGACCACAGCGGCGTGGATTATGCGCCGCACTTCAGGGATAGGGTCATAACATCTAAGGAGATCTCAATATCACCACCCACAATAGCCTCTGTAATCGCCGAGAAGGCAAGGCTTAATTGGCAGACCTTCGGTGAGTACCTGGAGGTTGCGGTAATAACGTACGTCACGGGCGATAAGAAGGTAAGGAGACAACAATCATCCCAACTAATCGATACGCAGCCAGGTTCCCAAGGTAGCCAAGCCATTAAGTGGGATAAGGCATTGTTTACTAAACACCTTGTGGATAGCATGAGGGGGTTAGGTGCCAGGGACTCGACGGTTGAGAAGGCTAGGCTTTTCATTGACTACTTCATAGAGGGTGAATTCTTCGAGGAACTCAATAAGAGAACCTTATCGCCAATGGATATCGTGAATAGGGCGTTGAAGTCGAACTTAATAGTCATTGACTTAAGCCTAGACCCAGAGCTCGTGGTTAAGCAAGCAATAGTTGCCGACACTATAGACGCGGCTTGGAAGCTCGTTAAGGCCAGTAAGTCACCGCTGGACCTGGTCTTCGTGATTGATGAGGCTCAGAACTACGTGCCGGAGAATGAGTGGACGATATGCGGAGACGTCATTGAGACCACGGCTAGGGAGGGTCGTAAGTGGGGCTTGTCCTTAATCGTGGCTAGTCAGAGGATTGCCAGGGATGTTAGGGCTAACGTCAGGGCTAACCTGGGTACGGTATTCTTCAGCAGGTTGAGCGCCCAGGGTGACCTCAGGGAGATAGCGGCATACATGGACCTCGCCGACGTTAGTGAGGCCACGCTGGCCCAGTTGGGTACTAGGGAGTTCTTCGTGGCTGGTCTTATGAATCCGCTTAGGAAGCCAATACTCATCAGGGTTAGGGACGCCTAACAATCAATCCCACGCCTACGTAACTCCTCAACAACCTTAATACCGAGCCTGGCAACATCCCTATACTCCCTATTGCTGATTATCCTACGGATTACGTTAATATCCACAACACCGTATTGATGAACCACGACATTCCTAAACCTAACAATAGACCTATACCTACCAAACTCCTCACTACTCAATATGCCCATACTCATTACTTATTACCAGCATCCACGTAACCCTCAACCTCGAGACCCAGGGCCGAGGCCGCCCTAGCCATAATGTCGATCAATGACTGGGCCTGAACCTGGAGTAAATATACGGCAGATAGATATTTATACACATCATCCAGATCATTGACGTTTAAGTTATCCAGCAGTGCCGTATAGTGGAGGAGGAGCTTGAGCAATCGCTCTATCGCTCCCATCTCCCAATCACCGCATTTATCTGCGTCCTTAGTAGGTCAAGCTTCTCAGCATCAATCATGAAGTCGAAGCAGGGCTTTAGGATCCTCAACTTAATGTCTAGGTACTCGTCTAGGTCCCTGTAATAGATGACCTTACCCTTGCCAAGTGCGTCGATTATTAATGAGCAGGGTAGGTACTCATAATTATTAAGTAGTACGAGGTCTATGTACTCCTCACGAACGTGGAGAAACCTGGACAGGGCGTATTGGAGGTCAACATACTTATCAGCGTCAGTTAACCAAACGGCTATATCCCAATCACCCTTAACAACCCTACCCCAGGCCCTTGAGCCGAAGAGTATTGCGAAGATGATGCCGTAGTCCTTCCAGGGAAACGCCCTTAATTCATTAATGTCTATATCCATGATTGTAAATTTATCCCTGATAACCCTTATTTATACTTATTACTGCATAGCCTAATTGAATATTAGTGTTATTCCAAATACACGTCGGCGGTGGGTTTGGTACTCTCGACCCGACCCACATTGAATTAACTAAGTTAACCGTTGTCATTTGATGCGTCGTCGAATTGTAGCAGTAGTATGCCGTAATATTATATGGCTGGGCTGATGAGTAGAGTAATATGGTCGTGCTTGTGGTCCTCGTTATTGGGCCTATGCTCGCCATGACTGTGATGTTCGCCATTAACTCTATAACGTTGGACCCCCTCTCCTGGTATGGATACAACGTTATATTGTAGTTGATAGCTAATCCCTGGGTTGAAAATGATGATGTGGGTAGCATCAGCGTGAAGCTGAATGTCCCAACTACGTTATTGAAGGAGGCTATGGATATGGCAGTCTCAAACTCATGCTTAAGCGCTGAAGATACTAGGGAGCGCACGTAGTTTGCCGTGTTGAGTAGGTTCATTGATGTGTAGTAATCCATATACCAAGTGAAGGCTATCACCAGGCTAATAGGGCCACGGTCATTATTATGAAGGCTAGGATGTCCATGCCCATCACCCAAAGCCAACACCGATTTGGATAATGACTATGTAGACAGTATTACCAACGACAGTGACAGGGTAAGTGGGCTTTCTTAATACGATGCCATTACCGAGGTAGCAAGTCTCATTAACCTCTAATTCACCATTTGATTTACCGTTGAAAACAATGGATTGGGTACTAATGTTCATTATATTAATCACTAACTTGCTCCTTCCCTGGGAACTAATTGAGGTGAGCAATGGGATGTAGACATAACCAACACCATCAGCCCAGTGCCGTTCACTACCATGACCCTAGGTACCATTACCAAGTAGGTGCCGTAATAATTACCGTCGAGCTCGCCATAACCGAGTTGTAGAATGGCCATTGAGGTACCCATTAAGACATTTTTTTCCGTAACTGACAATTAAGGAGAGGTCATTAGGCGAGGATGTGGGTGTCCCATTGAGCGCCGAGCCTCTCCACACGATTTGAGGCCCTAGCGGTAGTGAGAAGTAGTTCGGCGGTACACCATATATTAATTCACCCGATGTCTCGGTAATCTTTAATTCGCCCGGTATCATGATTGTTATGTTACATTGGGCATTCGTTGAGTCGACGAAGTTGTATATGCCGTAGTTCGTGTTGGGTAGTTTGTACGTGAGTACGGCGCCTGGCGTGAACATGAATGCATCTATGTCATCAGCAACATTGGTGAGGAAAGAAGCCACGTACTGAATAGATGATTGAGCTGCCTCATTACTGAACTGAATCATTGAGAATGTGAGAAAAACGGCGCTAAGTATTAGGATGGTTACAATTAGAATAACAGTACTTAATATATCGCTCTGTCCGAACATCCAACGTGACTTAGTAGGTCCTGTTATGCACCTCATTCAATCACCCATAATACACATATATGTATATCGGGAGTATTTCAATTTTTCCATTAATGACAACCCCACTACTAAGTAACTCATTACCGACACCACAGGTGTAGTTTATGACGTAGGTCCCAGGACTATAGTAATTGTAATTAATTGAGTATGGGTATGTCACGTTAAACACAAGCAAGTTACTTAAGCTAGACTTAAACTTCGTAATAAATAAGGGAACCAACAACTCATACTGACCATTGTCTAACGTAAACACGGCAACCCTTGGGTAAAGCGCCAGAAACTCACCATAGTAAGTCCCCGATGCATTAACTGCACCATATAGTACCACGTTAAATAAGCTGCTTGACTCATTCACTACGACCAGGTTGCTATTGCCTAGGAGTACGTTAATGTACCCACTGGGCATTGATCCGTAACTCGGCGGTATGCCAAATACGACACTACCACTGCTGTAGATTACCGCCCCATTAATGGACAGGCTACAGAATGAGGGTATCACACCGTATGTGCCGTAATTCGTCATGAACACTGGGTAACTAAGCACGCTAGCCGGCGCTGGATTGACCAATGCCGTGTTGAGGTCTGTGGCTATATTCTCGAATAGGGTCTCGACTTGGGAAATGGATACGCTTGCTGATGCCTTACTAAAGTTTATTCCGGCAACTACGTAGAAGATAAATGCTAGCGCAATAACCACACCCATTATTATGACCACACCAACAACCTCACTTAAGCCCCTGGACATACCCATCACCCACTAGTCACACTCATTAAGCCTAAATAAACGAGATAGTAAGTACCGTTTGGTAATTGTATAACGCATATGCCGATGCCGTTGGCGCTAAACCACTTATGGGAAATCTCTCCCTGTATTGCGGTGGTACTACGTTGTACTTATCGATTAGTTCGAAGTTGTATGATGTGACTATGGGCATGTAGTATGTCGTGGTTGGTGTTGGCGTTACCCATAGGTCGTAGATTATGGTCGTTGCATTATATACGTAGATATAGCCATTAATCGGGTTGGGATTAGAGGATGTGCTCTGCTCTAGTAGTAAGTTACCCGGGGATAGAACTAGGTCAATACCTGTTATGTTGGGGGTTGACATTAATTCACTGCAGTTGAGCCCGTTATACTTAGTTAGGTTGTAGAAGGTTGAGTTGGAGCTGCTGCTCATTGCCACTAGATCGTAGATAGTCGCGTTAATGTTTATTCCACACTTTGCTGGGTTAAACGATAATGACAGTGTGAGTAGGTACACATAGTAGTAACTGGGCAGTGTCGTGCTATTTACGGCATTACCATCAATACTTAATATTAGGCGCTCATGATTACTTCCGAAGGCTTCAGTTACGTAGATATTACCGACATCTATTGGGAATGTAGCACCCGCAATGGATCCAGTGTAATTGTTTATGCATGTACCATTAACGAAACATACACTCAATTCCACATTCACGTCACTAAAGCCCAGCGTAAATGTTGTACCAGGTATTGACGTTAATACCTGACCAATTAAGTAGGCATTAACTCCACCCATATTATCACCGATACTCACCGGTAGGGTACAACTAGACGTAGTTGGGGCATTCAGGCCCTGTCCAGACGCGGTTCCACCGCTCGTCTTTATCTCAACTAGGTAATCACTGCCGCTATACATGCCATTACTGGCGGAGTAGCATTGGTACTGGCCCAGTAATTGTTGTGTATAGTAATTCATGAATTGGGGCTCATTATTATATGGCGCGTCTAGTGTGGAGTACATGAAGTTATTAATGCCACCAATCGGGTAACAGTATGGGTACTGGCAATATGTGTTTTTCATCACGTTGAATGGCGTACTGCCATTGGACACTAGCATATAGATTTTGCCAGTAGCATTAATCCAAACAACCGCAACACCAGTACGTGGGTCGAAGTACTCAAGCCACCAACTGAGCATCCTGACACTGCCGCTCTCGATGCACTGGGTTATGTTGGTCTCGAGTGGGTTTGTGCATTGTATGAAGGCTACATTCGAGAGTGGGAGGGTGGTATTTATTTGATAATCATTGCCGAGTATTAGGTTTAGTGTGTAGACGTTTATTGATAGCATTGACGTGTTAGTACTCGTAAGCGGTACTGGCATGCCAATGGGTGGTGCGTAGTAAATGCTCGGTATCACACGCATCGGTATTAGGGCATAATTACCGCCACGCAATACTGAGGTCACAATAACCACCTTATCATAGGGAACCACTGCAATGTACCAATCATACTGCGGGCCTATTATAGTGTCAAGCAGTGACTGCAGGTCACTCCAATCATTATGCTGCACATAGTATGTGAACTGCGGATTATTAATGGCCGTAAGTAATGTGTCATATGTATACCACTCCATGCTTGTCTGAACTTGGCTCCTCAGTGTGGTTGTTGGTGAATGGAAGATTACCGGCAATAGGGCTGCCAGGACGAGCACAATTATTGTCGCCGCAATGGCCTCAAGAATCCTAGCCTGTCCGTGAATGGATCTAACGTGTAGGTTGGGCATGATTATCACCCTTGACATGATGGTAGGTCTTGAGGTGGATATTGAGAGGGATAATAATAGTAGTAAGGATAACAATGGTAGTAATAGTATTGTAATTGAGTATAGTTGTAGTACTGTAGTTGCCCATTTTTGTATATATAGTATAGGTTGTAATTCCTGTAAGAGTTATAGTTACAATTAAGTATTGTGTTGTAGACATACGTGTAGGGTAGTGTCTGATTGGGGAAGTGCTCATACTCCGTGACCCAATTATAAAATACATATGGGTATGGACATATAGCAGTATTGCCAAAACCTGTTATGGATGCTTGTGACTGTGGAATGACTTGACTAATCACAGTGTAGCCTGTGGCTAGGTTGTACAGTGTTTCGTTGAAGGTGAATATTGAGAATGTATGAGATGGGAATGTGTTGCTTACCTTGAGAATATTCAATAATTGTATCGGCTTTACTAAGCCCAACACTACATAATCATAGCCGTTGATTATATTCGTTACGTATAAGCGTGTTTGAGCCGTATATGGAGAGTAGGGTTGGTATACCGAGGTTTATGAAGTACGTATTAACCAGTAGCTCACCATTTGACTCATTATATATGTAGGTCATGTACGGTATTAATGACGTGGCGGAGTACCCGTGCTGTATTAGGGAGTTCTGCGGCTGAGCCCATGGGTTTAGTACGAGTACTACGTTGCTGTAGTTCACGAGGATTAGGTACTGCGTTGTTGGGTATCCCGTGGGTGGCCAGGGCATTTGTACGTTGAATACCACTGCGTTGCTTGTTATGTTGCACACGGTGTAGTTTAGGCTAAAGCTTGTTGCGCCTAGTGTGGGTGTTACGGCTAGCCCACTTAGTGTTGTTCCGAGGGCTGGTTGGTTGTTTATGGATACCTCGATTGGTATGTTCGTAGGTAGTTGGTAGCTGTTGAAGTACTTTATTGACGCGTTTATTACTGCGGCATTACTGAGCAGTAGTGCTACCCAGGAGCCAATATATACCTTATTACTTTGGTTATAGCCACTCAGCATGTATGCGTTATTGCCAAATATTGTATTTAGTATTTTATGGAAGTTAGGTAAATAAACGGTAGAGCTATAAGGTAATTTGTTTACATTTATAGATTTACCGTTGTAATAAACATTGATGTTAGATGAGCTAGTTATGGGTTTACCATTAACATAGATATACATTGTGGCAGTTCCAATAATCCCGGTATTGCTATCGCTGTTATCAAATAGATTGAATGAGGTAGGTGGTGTTACTACAATTGTTATGTTTATAGTCGTAGGACCAGTATTGGAACTGTATTTTGAGCTTGATGGCACGACATAAACCGTGTATCCATTATTGCCTGTGCCGCTGGTTGGTGGTGTTGGTGTTAGGAAGTTTATGCCCACGAGGTAGTTGTTTGGTGATTGGGTTACGTTGAAGGTTGCGGATATTGCGAAGCCGCTTTGCCCCATTAACTCATCGACTGGGTACGTAAATACAAGTGAGTACGGCCCTGAGGAGGCCACCCAACCGGTGCCATTCAGCCACTTCTCGTAATTATTCTTATATGCCCTATAGTAAGGTGCCCATAGGTTGTTGGCTTTTCCCGTGGAGTATATGCCTGGGCCTGTGCATGTGTAGGTGTTGTTTGTGAAGTTGAATACGCACTGCAGCGTTGTTGTGTATGTCATGTAGTTTGGGCTTATGTTGCAGGTGCCGCTTGGTGCTATTGCTGCTGTTAGGTTTATGGAGGAGTCTAGTGTTAGGTGTTGTATTCCTAGGCTTGGTAGGTCGTAGGTTTGGTTGGCGCCTACGTATATTAATGATATGTTACCGCCTGAGTAGATATACCTTATACCTGGCACGCTGAGGGCTCCGTAGAACCCGGTCACGATCGTCACGTGAGGGTTGAGACTACTCTCGGGCACCACAAGCCCTGTTGGTGTGTATAGGCTTTCAATCATTAGCTTTAGTTGAGTGTCGATTACGTTGGATAGTGAGTAGGGTACTGGCATTGAGGTTAATGCATGCAGGTATAGGGTGACCCCCTCGTTCATTAGGAATTGGCTGTAGTTAATGGCGTAGTTGGCCACTACGGTGTTCATAACCTGTATCAATTGTTCAACGATTACCTGTGGG
Organism: Vulcanisaeta sp. JCM 14467; assembly: GCF_001316245.1. Classification (GTDB taxonomy): domain Archaea; phylum Thermoproteota; class Thermoprotei; order Thermoproteales; family Thermocladiaceae; genus Vulcanisaeta. The sequence goes on from NZ_BBDM01000002.1 coordinate 186,632, forward strand.
TCGTACTTAAGGGCGTAGTAGATGCTCCTCTGGTAGATGTAGGCTGGTGTCATTGTGAATTCCCTGTATATAAAGGCTATCACGAGTACGAGGAGGACGAGGAGTACCGCAATGATTAGTAGTCCCTGACCCCTTTTACCGAGACCTGCCATGCCTCATCACCTCATTGGGCCGAATTGGTTACCGCCATAGTACAGGTATAGCGTTGCGTAGTAGCTGAGTCGCCTATATAGACGAGTGCCGTTGCCGTACCCACCGGGACATCCTTAATAGATTCACCAAACACTATTGGCCTATTATTCATTAGGTAGTCTGGGTATAGGCCGTAGGGCACAATCAAGGTCTGGGCGAGGGGCACACTCCCAGCCTGCCCCTGTGAGTTCCTAACAACATTTATGATAATGAGCATTGGCGTACTTGGTAGGTTCCAGTAGCAGCGGCGTAGTTACTAGCCCCGAGCCTGTAGGTAGGTGCATGGTACGGGGTATGAGTGGGCGCCCCTGCCTGGGTTGAGGGTGAAGTTAATACTCTCGAATGTGTAGCCGTAGATACTCTTGTACACGGCAATAATCCTGAGGCCAAGGGCCGTGGAGCCTGGGTTGGGCGCAATACTAGTGCCAAGTAGGCAGTTGGTGAATAGGTGTGGGTCCGTGAAGACTATTGAGTTGTAACCTCTCTCGTTTATGAATGGTATTACGCCAACAAGTAGTAGTGGTGTTGTGACGTTTGGGTATTGGTAGTAGGCGTAGTCCGCAAGCCCGCCAATACTAGCCCTGATTATTATAAAGTAGGAATTATCCTGGTCGAAAGCGATTGGTAGGGTTAGGACGGCGACACCGCTTGAGTTCGTGTAGCCAACTTCACTACCCTCTATCAGGAGTGGGCTTGTGGATATGACGCTAAATGAGTTGGCTGGCGGTAGTTGGGTGCCGGGTTGTGCAGGGGTACATGGGGTTAGTATGCCGTACTGGCAGGCCAGGTCGTTACTGCCCTGGTCAACCATGTAGTACTGCACCGAGACCTCTGCACCACCCACTGGGGTGCCATCCCTATAATTCGTGACCCTCACAACCAGGTTAAAGCCCTGTAGGCTTGCCGTTATGTTTAATACTGGGGTTATCACGAGTGTGAACTCGTAGTCCCTACCGAGGCCGAGTAATTGCTTGACTAGGGTGTAGTTAAGCATCCAAGGTGTGTAGGAACTGGGTATGAATAGCCAGGAGCCGGTTAGAGAGACCTGGCTAATCCCGTACTGGGTTAGGAATTGTTGGAAGCCAACGCCGTTGATTTGACTCGTGGTGCACACGCCAACTGGTGTTGGGCCGAGCCCGCTTGCGTAGTCCCAGTAGGTGAGGGCCATGACCTTGAATGGGTCTAGGTGGTATGGTTGGTTTGGTAATGCTAGGCCGAAGGCTGATAACTGGCTCACGTTTAGGCCCCAGTCTGGCGGGTTTCCTGGGTTTGAGACTATGTATTGAAGCAATGACTGGGCCATGGCGTTTAGTTGGAAGATATTGACTTCGGAGCCAGCCGAGTATGAGTAATTTGGTGCAAGGGCTACGAATATGATTATTGCTATTATGATAACCGGCATTATCAGGGCCACCTCAACCGCGCTGGTCTGTCCCCTGGCCCTTGATTTAGAATTGAGCATTAATAGTAAAATTGAATGTTAAGTTTTTTAAATTTAGCTGAGCGTAGGCATATGCAATTTATTCATGCCTATCGCCATTCTGGTGGTTTAAACGATACTAAACGCTTTAATAGGGGTTTAGTTATCGTCAGTTGATATGGCTAGGCAGCCTTACGTGTTTGAGGAGGTTGAGGTTCCGGAGGGTGTTAAGGTTGATGTTAGTGGTAGTAGGGTCGTTGTTAAGGGCCCATTGGGTACTCTCGAGAGGGATTTCGGCAATATACCAGTCATTATAAGGCAGTCCAATGGTTCAATAATCGTCGAGACGTACTTCGCGGGTAGGAGTGAGAGGGCTGTTGTTGGGACTGTGGCTGGCCACATTAGGAATATGATTCTTGGTGTCACAAAGGGTTGGAGGTATAAGTTGAAGATTGTGTTTTCCCACTTCCCAATGAATGCCAAGGTTCAGGGTAATCAATTGGTTATTGAGAATTTCATGGGTAGGAGGTCTAAGATAACGCTTAACATACCCAAGGGCGTTAAGGTCTCGACAACAAAGGATGACATTGTTGTTGAGGGCATTGATAAGGAGGTTGTTAGTCAATTTGCGGCCAATATTGAGTTAGCCACTACGTTGAGGGGTGATGAGAGGATTAGCCCGCATGGTCGTGAGGGTGGTCCTGGCGTCCTTGATGGTATTTACGTGTATGCCGTTGAACACATGAAGTAATTACTCAAGATATATGCCTGACTTCTCGAGTCTCCTCTCTATTGAATCCCTATCATCCGTGTAATAATTGATTGCTCTCCTCAGGTACTCCTTATTAATGCTTAACCTACTCTCTGGATCCGCGAGTATTTCGGCAATTCTCGATAGGAATTCATCACCCTCCTCACTGGCCTCCCTGGCTTCAAGACCAATAAATCCTCAAGTCTTATGCTCCTTATTTCAATTCCATTAACCCTAACCTTTACTGCATTCTTTATCATTTCCTCGGGTATGTATATGTCAAGTATATTTTCCATAAGGTCAACCCTAATTACCTGGGCGTTGATGAGTATTTCGTAGTACATCATGCCGTTCATGTCCATGCCCACGTCCCAATCATTCTCCCTGGCAATCTCCTCGAATAGGTCCGGCTCTGTTATTGTTGATTTATTTGTTATGAATATGTCTATGTCGTGCACGTTCCAATCAATGCCATAAAGCAGGGGTAGCACCGCACTACCGATTAAAATGAATTCAACACCCCTCTTACTTAATTCGGAGCCGACCTTCACCAATGCCTTCCTTATTAAATCCAGGGTCTCTCTGGATTGGTTATTACCCATGCGTAGGATTTAAATTACCATTTAAATTTAAGTGTTTTGTCAAGGTATGTCTGGGCTTTCGTTTAAGGCCGTGGGCATAAGGTTCGATTACCTACACGCCGAGAGACTACAATTGATACCGCCGCAGACCCAGGTGGCATTCAATGTGAACTTGGTCATTGGGCCTAACGCGGTTGTTAGGGGTGATATTGTTGAAATACCCTTCTCCCTAGCCGCAATTTCGAACCCATCCATCGTCAACATATCAATTAGGGGCGCATTGATTATTCAGGGTGATCCAAGGCAGGTTGAGGATATTGCCAAGTCCGTGAATTCAGGTAAGTCCCCGCAGTTCGTCCAGATGATGATCGGACAGTACGTATTCTTCGAGGTGAATCTACTACTTAAGGAACTGGGTATTCCGCCTGCCATGCCCATAGCGCCACCGCCACAGCAGCAGAGACAGGGTGAGGGAACCACGATGTATGCCTAGCCCTGGGCCTTCTGCATTGAGTGGTACTTCCTAATTGCCTTAGCCGTATACTGTAGTGGATTCTTGACACCACAGCCTAGGTTTGTTGGGCATAGCCCTAGGCTATTCATTTCCTGGCACGAGGGTGGCATGTAGAACTTATGCCCACCCCTAAGGCCGGCGATGTGCTCTACTTGGTATCTCGTCTTTTTCTCATCGAAGTCCGCCACTGTCCTAAATAGGTTGACAACCTCCTCAACACAGTCCTCTATGGGCTTGCCCTCAAGGTCATGGCATTTCCTAAGCGTGTATGCTGCTACCGCAAACCTGGCCTGGTGGCTTGGGTTTCCTCCCGACTTGATCTCATTAATTATTGCGTCCATGCATGGAGGTGTTGAGCCGGTTATCTGAACCTTAACCCTGACCGTGGACCCAGCCCTGTACTCCATGAGTTCTTTCATACCGCCAAGTGCGTCAATTAGGCTCTCGTTTCGTCCAGGTTCTCAGATGCCTTACTTATCAATTCAAGAACCCTCTTCTCGACCGCCTCCTCCACTAGCCTAACGAGGTCCTTATACGTCATTAACACCCAACCTTCACCAGGTACCTATTAACCAACTTCCAGTATGGGTCATTCCTAGGCATGAATCTTAGGTAGTCCCAGACCTTAACGCCGACGTCGAATGCCAGTGCAAGGTTCTCATCATAGATATCAAGGTCCCTAAGTCTCACGGCATTAATACCGAACTCCTTAGCAATATATATAATACAGTCGGGATCCTCAAGCACTAACTTACTTGAGAACCTCTTACTCTCAACATCCGCAAACCTCCTCCAAAGCGACTTATCGAGATGAGCCGCAAGTACTACGGCTATGTAATGAGCTAGCAATTCATCCTCACCAAGGTCTGGATCATCAGTTATTGAATTTTTTTATCATGGCTTCACTAAGTATTTCGTAGGCCCGTTGAAGCAATTGCTTACCCTCCATTGAATTGGAAAGATCATTTATGTATATACCCCTCTCACTCGTTATTTCCCTGAATCTCGTAAGTCCCTCCTTACTAAACGGGTACTTCACTATGAAGCCTACAAAATCGCTAAAGCACCTAAGCACCAACTTGCCACCAGCCTAATAATCACATGTAGGTATATAAAGAAATCAAGCCAGCACCCAGTGTATTATAGGTGGAGGGTCACATGCTATGCAGCTTATCCATTATTAACGCCTTGCCCAGGTCATGAATGCTACTAATCTTTATGAATAAGCCACCACCGATCTTGGAAAGCCTCATTAGTAACTCATCATCACTATTCTCGCCAATGGCTATGGTAGATATTGTGGTGCCACCCCTCCTAAGTCTCACGGCCTCCTTAATGCACATGCTTGAGTTCACTGTCCTGCCGTCGGTCACGCAGATCACATGCTTGGAATTACTCCTTGACCTTGTCAGGACCTCCCTAGACCTCTCCAGGGCATTCGCTAGGTTTGTACCGCCGCCCGCATAGACATACTTGAGCATATAATTCATCTGCTGCCAATACCTCCTAACCTGGTGCAATCCCCAAAGTACGTCTGCCCTAAAGTTGAATAATACCATGGCGAGCCTATCATTGGTCTTGGATAGGAACTGTATGTACTGGGCCACGGCATCCTTGGCGATTTCTATCTTGGGCATGCCATTGCTCAACTCCCTCATGCTTCCCGACACGTCTAGGCATAGGACTATGTCTATGGTCTTAACATTGGCGTACTCCTTAACCACGATATCCTTACTGGTGAATACCTTATGCATCATGGACTTCCTGCTCAGGTTCATGGCGGTCTTCTGCAGATCAACATCGAAGTAGCTATCCCCGATCTTATACTCCCTAACGCTGACGACGTATGTTGGGTACTTGTCAATGTCCGTGAACCTAACAACCTTTACCTGCCCCATACCACTCATGGCATTCCTAACTACATTCCTCAACGCCTCAAACATCCTCTCCCCATCCCTATTTCTCCTGAGGTCCGTGGATAATAGGCCGTAGTTCCTTAGGTATGGCTCCATCTTCCTAAGAACCTTAACCTTCTCCACGATGTTTGCGTATGGATCAATGAACATATTTATTAATTGGGCAAGATTTAGGAAATTGACCGTACCAACGCCACCATATAGGATTTCGTATATTGTCGATATTATTGAGTCGAGTTTCGCATCCTTGCTATGCTCATCAACATTGGCGATTAATGACCTACTCATTGATAGTTCCTGGCCCTCCTCAGCACTATATTCAGCACCAAAACCACCACTAATATTGCCCGTACCCTTTTCATAATCACTCCTCTCTATATTCCCGTCACTACTAATCTCACCACCACTATTAACATTAAACCCAGCAACCTGCTGTGTCGATGTCTCCTCAGTCTTTTCCTGCATCCTTTCAACATCCTCAAAGGCCCTTTCAAATGCCTCCTCAAGAACCCTCTTCTTATCATCTGGGTTTGAAGTCTCCACTGATAGGTACAAGTTCTCGATACCAACCCTAATGACTGTCTCCTTAAACTTATCGTAATCAACACCACCCTCAATCAGTATCCTCATCATTATGTCATTAGCCGCGGCCTCAAAACTCCTAACCGAGCCTGGCCTTATTACCCTTGAATCCTCCTGCAAGTACTCATAAACCTTACTAAGCACCCTCGTAATTATTTGTGCCGGGTCAATGTTCGCGCTCAAGTCCTAACCCCGTTGTGGATATTGTGCGCCATATTAAATAACTTACCCATTTAATTACTTACGCCTGTTCATACTAACGCCTACTTCCTTGAATATCTCCTATACATCATCACGGCCTCATCAAACTTACGCATTAAGTAATCCCTCTTCTCAGTCTCATTGGCAAAGTTACCACGCACAACATTAACCATATTACTAATGATCTCCCTCTTTAAATCATTCAGCGAGACCTCCCTACCCTCAAGCCACGCCCTGGACATAGCGGTGGTTATCGCGTATATGGCCGACCTAATGCTTGGACCAACCTCAATATTGCTGTCCTGGGCCACCAAGGTCATGAAGGTTGCTGTCACGTCGGTTAGTGCGTCAGGGGCCTTTAGACCTAGGTGTTCCATGTATAGGCTACTCTTCCAGGCCAGGATTGACTTAAGCAGGTCCTTGTCCGGGTATGGTATCTCCACAACCTTCATCCTATCAGCCAACGCCTCACTAAGCTCATAAACACCTGAGTACTCCGCCGGATTCGACGTGGCTATCACGAGGAAGTCGCTCCTTATCCTAAAGCCCCTTATGAAAACATAGTGCTCCTGCAGGACTTGGAGCAGGGCTGCCTGGCTATATGGGTTCAGCCTATTTATCTCATCAAGGATTAGTATGCCGCCGTGAGCCATCACGAGTGGCCCGGGTATGTAGGCTAATGGGTGGTCCAGCCCTGCCTGTAGGGCTACGGCTATGTCTATGTCCCCCGTTAATTCCGTAGCAGTCATGTGGCTATGGCATGCAACCTCGATGTATGGCGGCTCAGAGACATGGAGTATCTCAGCCAGGGTCTCCGCCAATGTGGTTTTCCCAATTCCAACGGGTCCCATTATCAATACGTGCCTACCCACAGCTAGGCTGCTCAATACGTCCATCGCAACGTCATTCAATCCCTTAAGCTCCCTCTCCAAATCAGTGAGGATCTTCTTAACGCCCTTAGTCCTAATCGCATCGGCCACCAACTTATTGACCTGGATCTCCTCCCTCTTAACCAGGTCTGATAATCGTGCAGTAATGCCATCAATTCCTTGCCCGATGCCATTCAGTACAGACGCCTCTATTGAGCTTTAAATTTTTAGTGCTACACCGATTTAATTAATTTGCCTGTGCATGAGGAGAAAGGTATTAATATCCTTAATTAATAACGCCTTAGTCGTTTCGAAAAGGTGGTTTTAGTGAGGTATGGTTACTCAGACGAGGAAGACTTAAATGAGTATGAATTGAAGCGGGAAATAAAGGACCCAAAGCAACGATGGATTGTTAGGATAGTGAGGTCGATGAAGGATTACTATAAGAAGTGCCCATACTATGACACGAAGTCCGGGGACTGCTTCATATTATTTAATACCGAGGACCATAAGTGCCGAGAGAGGGTAAGTACGAGGGATGCCCAATACTTGAGGCGTTTCTGGCGAGTAGGTATGATGAGCTTAAGAGGAGAGGTAAGCCGATACCGTATGACTTCAGAGACCTGGCACTGTACTAAAGGGCTTATTGAGTAATCAAGCTTAAATAATTACGTAATTAATGTATACCGTGGAAATACAATCAATAAGACCCAACGAATTTCTGAGCGTTGATGGCCCAGCAAGTATTAGAGTAATTGATGGTAAACTCTACGTATTAGGCGCCGAGTATGGACCTGGAAGTTCATTCACTGTAATGAGGGGTAGGAGGATAATCATGAAGTCACTCGGTGATAGTAAGATTGACGCTGTTCTTGGCCCTGATGGAAAGATCGAGAGAATCGATGGAACTAACGAGGTAATCGATATATGGGACCATGAACTATCCAAGATACACCTAAGGAACTCGGTCATAGTAGTTCTGGGTGCCATGGATGTTGGGAAGACCACGGTGACCACGATGCTCGTTAATAAGGGCGTGAGGGAGGGGCTCAAGGTTGGCGTAATTGATGGTGATCCAGGGCAAAATGATATAGGACCACCAACTACTATATCCGCATCGGTGGCTACTGGCTTCATAACGCACTTAACGCAATTGAGGAATTTGAGGTCAATTTTCGTTAAGACGACGAGCATAGAGTATGCGTGGGATTACGTATTAAGCTCCATTTCAAAGCTGGTTAATGAGCTTAGGCATAATTATAATGCCGACATGGTGGTGATTAATACTGATGGTTGGGTATCAGAGCCGACTGCCGTGAGGTTTAAACTCGAGATGGTAAAGCGCGTGGGTGCGGATTATGCCATTGTCATTAGGCGTGGTGATGAGATAAATGACTTACTCAAGGAATTAATGAGTACTGCCAGGAATACCATTGTACTGCCCTCCCCACCCAATGCCAGGGTTAGGGATAGGGATGATAGGAAGATACGGAGGGAGATGGGTTATAGCAAGTACTTAATGCCGTCGAGGGAGTTAACCATAAACCTAAGGGAGAAGCCTATCGTGAACTTGCCGTTATTTAATGGATTAAAGTATGATAATTATATCATGAGGTTAATTCGAAAAAAGTCTTAATGTATCAATACATTACATTGAGCAGTGGGGAGGAGTTGCCGTGGCAATTGGTAACGTTAAGGATTTCCAAATTAGGAGTATTGGTGGCGTGAGTGTGGCCATATTGCCCATGAATTGGGAGATGGGATTGCTCGTGGCTTTGGAGGATAAGGATAATTACCTATTATCGTTAGGCGTGCTGCGTAAAATATATTATAACACTGGTAAGGCCGTTATTTCAATACCCAAGTCCTTCAATAATGAGGGGTTGATTGATCATATTAGGCTTGGCATGATTAAGGTTAATAATAATTATGAGGAGGTTGAGAAGACGCTCTACATTAGTAAGATTGAGTCGTTATTATTCTCACAAAACATCCTTAGAAAGTAATAATTGGACAAACTTTGATTATTGAGAAAGGTATTTTTAGGTAAGGATTTTATTAATTAATTGCCATGGTAAATAAGGTAATTAAGAGGGATGGTTCCGAGGAGGACTTCATAATCGAGAAGATCATTGTCAGCATACTTAAGACTGGTGCGCCAATTGATGTTGCAAGGAGGATTGCGAGGAAGATCGAGTGCCAATTCATGGATGTTGATAAGGTCACGGCTAAGGATTTAACCAAGGCCATATTAATTGAGCTTAGGAAGACGAATGAGGAGTGGTATAGGAATTGGATAGTCTTTGATAGGGCTGTAAAGCGTAGGCTTACTGAAAAAGAGCTTGAGTGAGGCGTTTTCAGCCCTAAACCAGTGCCTTCAAACCTTATTTCTTACCCTTGCCTTTTCTTTCCTCCCTTCTCCTTGTAATCTTCCTCTCCTCCTTTCTAGGTCTTAGGCTATTTTCATAGACCATGTTGATTAGGACTATGAATACCGTTGCAATGATCATGACCATAACGACCCAGGGAATAATACCAAGCATTAATCCTAGCGTACCAGATGTGAATACTTGTAAGAATTGATTAACACTTATTGAGCTTGACGGTACAAATGTATAGCCATGCTTAATCAGTATTACGAAGTATGCGGCTAATCCTATCATTAAGCCTGCGTAGGCTGCATTTGCATACTTAACGACGCTTTTAAGGTCCATCAGCTATATCGTGGATAAACGCTTTTAAAAGTGCTCTCTCCCTCATTAGTCGTAAAAATGCGTAGGGTAGTCTACCTTGGTAGGCACCTGATGCTTAGGTCGAAGTACTTGGATAAGCTGGGTAATGGTAGGTTCACGACGATTAGGCTCGGTATCATTAGGCCTAAGTATAGGGAGGTGTTTATTCATAGTGGTGGTATGGTTGTTGCCAAGGCCCGTATAGTCAACGTGCTTTATAAGAGGATTTCTGAGTTGACGGATGAGGACGCTGTTATAGATGGTTTTACCAGCCGTGAGGCATTAATTGATGAGTTGAAAAAGATCTATGGCGACATCTCAAGTAATGATTGGGTTACAATACTGACACTTGATGTTACGAAGGCGATCGGCCGTAGGATGATGGATCTGTCGGGCTTAGTCCAGTGGATATTGCCAGGCTTGCCCTTAGGTATAACGTGCCTCTGAGCGACGAAGAGAGGAGGGTGTTGCAGGAGTTGGTTAATGAGGGTAGTGTTCGTAAGGCCGCGATTAAGTTGTTTAATTCAATTAAGGGTAGGTTCGTTATTAGGAGGGTTGTTAGGAAGGCACTTAAGCACCTAATTCGTATGGGTGTAATAACGGGTTATTGAGATACACGTTCTATCCCTATCCTAATCTTCATATCTTCGATATCCCAATCCATGGAGAAGGCGCTCGCCGGTACGTTACCAAGTACCATGTCGACAGCCCTGACCTCATTCACTATGTACTCCATGAACTCCCTTATTGCCGATGCCAACTCATCACTGCTCGTGCTTACATACACCCTGATTCTCTCATCAACCTTTAAATTCGCCTTAGCCCTCATGGTCTGTATACGCCTAACGACCTCCCTAGCCAGAGCCTCGTAGTAGAGCTTCCTGTCCATGACCTTACTGAGGCATATCTCGTAACCCCTACCCTGAGTCCTGACATATTCATCCTCATTACACTGCCCAATCTCACTCACAAACTCCACACTCTTAACATTGGCTAAGTACTCAAGCAGGTGCTTGACCTGCCCGAGCGCTTCTAAATTGCCGCTATCAACCTTAATCACAGCCTTGGCCAACGGCCATCTCAACTTCACCTTTATCTTATTCCTCATCTCGGCAATGTCAGAGAACATGGCAAATAATAAGTCAAATGCATTCTCCAACTTCTCATCTATGTACCTCTCATCTACCTGTGGCATTAACGTAAGATGAACACTCTCCGCCTCATTCCTCTCGAACTTCCTAATGAACGCATTCCATAGGTAATCAGTTATGTGAGGTACCAAGGCCGAGCCCATTATTAGGGCTCCCTTAATCACGTGGTAAAGCACGGCATAGGCCGCGTACTTATCCTCCCTACTCTCCTCAGCCCAAACCCTACGCCTAATTAACCTAATATAACCATGACTTAAGTCATCAACAACCAGGCCAACCCATTCTCTAGCAGCCATGTGCAACTCCATGTTGTCCATGTAGTTCATGAACCTACGCAGCCTACTATAGAACCTACTGAGCAACCACCTATCCTCAATCAAGCCCTTGCCAACCAAGTCCTCAAGCCTATGCACATTTGGGTCAAACTTATCGAGGGTCATGTACGTATCTGCGAACTTAACCACATTCCAAAGTATCGACAGCACGCTCCTGCTCTCGGCTATTTCGTCAGGGTCGACGGACATTGTGTCCCAGGGAGCGGACTTCGTCAGTAGGTAGAGCCTTGTTGGGTCTGCGCCCCACTTGTTGAATAGGTCCTCGGCCCAGACGACGTTACCCTTAGACTTACTCATTTTCTGACCGTACTTATCAACCACATGCCCACTAATCAGTATGGACTTGTAGGGTGCCCTACCCATCCAGAGCACGGACGTAACTAGTAATGAGTAGAACCAGCCCCTGGTCTGGTCTATGGCCTCGGTGATCCAGTCGTACGGGTATAACTTTTCGAACAACTCCTTATTCCTGAGACCATCTATGCTCGCTATCCAGGCAACGCCGCTGTCCATCCAAACATCGACAACGAAGGGCTCCCTAACCCACTCCCTGCAGTCCTCAGTCTCGATCCTCACCATGTCAATCCACGGCCTATGAACAAGCATCTCATTCGGCACATTGGGTATGAACTTCGCGTACTTCCTCAACTCATCCAGTGACCCTATCACTAAGATCTTGCTCGGGTCGTCCTTACAACGCCAAACAGGTAATGGCGTACCCCAAACCCTACTCCTCGATATTGTCCAGTCCCTGCGTTTGCAACCCAGTTATCGAACCTATCCCTCAGGAAGTCTGGGTATATCTTAACCTTCTTGAGCTCCTCAACCATCTTCTCTCTAAAGGCGGAGACCCTAATGAACCACTGCCTATCAGACCTGTAAATCAGCGGTGTGCCGCACCTCCAGCAGTGCGGGTATGTGTGGACTATGGTCTCATAACGAAGGAGTAAGCCCCTCTCCCTAAGGTCCCTAATCACCTCCTGCGAAACATCAAGCCAATACTTACCCTGGAATGCGCCACCATTCTCATTGAAAATACCGTTAATCTCAACTGAATTCGTAATCGGCAAGCCATACTTCTTAGCCGCCTCAAAATCCTCAGGACCATGGGCAGGGGCTATGTGGACCAAGCCCGTACCCTCCTCGAGCGTCACGAAGTCGGCTAGAACCACGTAATGGGCCTTATCAATGTGCGTTGTATGTATTGGTACCTTATCCATGTAGATGTGCCTATACCTAACACCGGCTAATTCAGAGCCCTTAACGACCCTAACTATTTCGTAATCCTTAATACCAAACTTCTCCATTAACCTAGGCACGAGAGATGCGGCGAGCCATAGGTACTCCGTACTCCCATTAATGCTCACCTTGACAAGGGCATAGTCGAAGTTTGGGTTTACTGCGACGGCCTCATTATCGACTAGGGTCCAGGGCGTTGTCGTCCAAATGACTAGGTACGTGTTGGCCTCGCCCTCCACTGGGAACTTCACATATATCGATGGGTCCTCCCTATCCTCATAACCCTGATCAACCTCAGCATCGCTAAGCGCCGTCTCGCACCTCGGGCAGAAGGGTAGTACCTGTAATCCTCGAAGAGTAAGCCCTTTTCCCAAGCGTTCTTTAGGAAGGTCCATACATGCTCGATGTAGTATGGTTTCCTAGTTTCGTAGGCTCTGTCCAGGTCTAGCCATAAACCGAGTCTCCTTGTACCAACCTCCCTCCATCTCTCTAGGTAGTAATCAACCAATGAGTTACATTCTTGGCTGAACCTGTCATAACCAACCTTCTCAATATCCTTCTTCGTCTTGAGACCAAGCTTTTTCTCAACCTCGATTTCCACTGGTAATCCCTGCTCATCCCAACCACCCTGGGCCCAAACCCTATAGCCGAGTAGTCTATGATACTTGAGGACCACGTCCTTATACGTCCTACCCCTAATATGGCCTACGTGCGGGAAACCATTGGTTGTTGGTGGACCTTCAAGGAATGTAAACCACTTATTGGCATTTAGTGGGCTTCATGCCACTTACTTTCAATATTTGACTCACGCCAGTACTGCCTAACAAGTTCCTCAATCCTCTTTATATCGAATTGAATCTCCAGGGTGAAGCGTGGATCAATAATGGACACCCAACATAGGCTATATTGAGTATTTAAAAATTTCACGCAATGGCTCAACCGTAGGTCTTCATTAATTCATTAACGACATTTCCTGCCAATATCATAAATGCATTAATCGGTGTACCAACGCTCTCAGTCAATAAATGAACCAGGATCTCGGCGTAAAATGCGGCGGTCAAGGTTGAAAGCTTGCTCAGCGTAATTATTACTTGATCTTCCAGCTTTTTATCTTTCTCAATCCTTGAAACAGCCAATGAGGCTAGTTGTATTGGTAAGGCTATTATTGCGGCCACACCAACATTGGTACTAAATAACTTAAGCATATGAATACCCATTCTGACCCAATACTCATCTTTATCAACATTCGTTATGAAATCACGCCAATACTCCCTAATCGCTCCCACGCACTCGCTTCCCTTAAAGAAATCATTGTTTGTTGTTGACATTATCGTACAGTATGTCTCCGCTAATTCATCGTTAATACTTAATAAGTAGTCCCTATAGTCGTTAAGGAACTTTAAATCTAGCGAACTTATTTTAAAGGCGCTTGGTATTTGGTCAAGAACATGCTTTATGAAGATAGTATAATTACCCTTCCTAATTTCATCTATGTATAGTACTTGATCTTGGGTATGTAATTGTCCATTTGCCATACAGCATTGCTTGGCATTATTTGTGGTTTTAAATTCTATTACCATTAACTTCGTAATTGTCTCAATGCCGTATTTAATACGTTAACAAGACTATTGAGATATCTACATCAACTTCCTGGCGTGGGCCGATAGCATTCATGTCCAGTGTCAATGGCGTCAGGGCAATATTCCTCTCCCTATGAACTACATATGTGTCCGTACCCTTCTCAGGCTCAAGTAATGAACCAAACAGCCAGTAATACTTGCCACCACGTGGGTCAACCCTAACATCTATCTTCTCGGAGAACTTTAGCTTTGATGCCCTGACAAGTTTAACCTTGGCGTCTTTCCCTATCGTCCTTGGAAAGTTAATGCTAATGACATCAACGCCCCTGGCATGCCATTCCTAAGTACGTAGGTCGCCGACTCCCTAACTATAGTCCTGAGGATAGGCTCAAGCTCCTCATTACCCTCAAGCTCATCGCCACTCTCCACATCCACCGAGTAGGCAATGGCTGGTATGCCGAGTAATGCGGCTTGGAAGGCGGCGCCTAGGGTTCCCGATGATAGTATCACCTGCATCGAGGTGTTATCACCAATATTAATCCCAGAGAGAACTAGGTCCACGTTACCCGTTATCTCCAACGCCGCCAAGTAAATAGTATCAGATGGCGTTCCTGAGGTTGCGTATACCTTGAAGCCGCATAGGTCCATTACCGAGACCCTGAGGGGTTTATGCAGGGTTATGCCTAGTCCAGAGGCTGACTTGGGCGTTTCTGGGGCTACTACGTATACCTCGCCTAGGTCCTTCACGTACTCATAGAGTATCCTAAGCCCTGGGCTGTATATGCCGTCGTCATTAGTCACGAGTATCTTAACCACAGTGGCTTGTAAGGTATAGGTTTATAAAGGGTTTCGTGCTCAGTAGTCAGGGATTGCAGGAGGGCATAGGCGGTGGATGAGCCATGAGTAAGGAAGTTGTTGTTCCGGGAGATGTTGTTGGTGTTGCTGAGGAGTATTTGCCAGGGGAGAACGTGGAGGTTGGTGCTGATGGTAAGTTGAGGGCTCAGGTAATGGGCATTGTTGCGAGGAATGATAAGGAGCACGTGGTCAGTGTTAAGCATAAGGGGTAACAATTCGTTGTTGAAGTTGAACGATATTGTTTATGGTAAGGTGGTTGCAATACCCAATGATAGGACCGTCATTGTTAGAATAATTGGTGTTGATAATAATGGCAGTAAGGTGGTGTTAAAGGATGACGTGACTGGTATAATACCACCGTCACAATTACTGAATGGCAAGCCGGGTAGTGCAAGTGAGGTGCTTGGTATTGGGGACATTGTCAGGGCTAGGGTCATATCAAAGGACCCACCATACACGCTAACCCTGAGGGATGCACAGCTTGGCGTTGTTTATGCCAGGTGCCCCAGGTGTGGTCATGTGCTTAAGTGGAAGAGTAACGAGTTGCTTCAGTGCCCTAATTGCGGTGCTGTGGTTAGGCGTAAGGTTAGTCTTGTTGAGTATTGGGCTTAAAATCAGTCGTAATACCACTCCTCATTGCTCAGGGGTCGAGGTGGTCATCACCGCGCCTTAAATGCGTAAGGTAGGTATTAAAAACTTCCTTAATTACCCATAATCAGTGATGATGACTGGTATTTCTGAACCGTGAGGAGTGGCACCAGAGCTGATTGAGGTAAAGCTTAATATCGATAGTTCTATGTAGCTCCTGTGAAATTCTCAATAGAGGATAGGCTCAGGGGTAAGGTATTTGTCGGCGTTGGTGTTGTAAATAACGTGAAGAATAATGAGTACCCAAGTGAATTATTAGCAATAATTAACGAAGCAATTAAGGAGGTCAGGTCAAGGTATAGCCTTGATAAGCTTAAGGATGACCCAGTCATTAGGCACTACAGGGACTTCTACTGGCATGAACTTGGTATAGACCTACGAAGCAGAGGCCAGCCCAGGAGGCATTGCTTAGGAGGGTTCTCAGGGGTGAGGACTTGCCAAGGATTAACCCAATGGTTGATATTGGTAATGTGGCAAGCATAAAGTACCTAGTCCCCATTGGGCTCTACGACATAGATAGCTTTGGCGGCAAGGACCTGGTAATTCGTTATGCAAGGAATGGCGAGGTCTTCAACCCAATAGGCTCCCCCAAAAGGTCGCTTAGTGATAATCAGATAATCCTATCGACGATTGATGGTTTGATACTGCATGTTTATCCATATAGGGATTCCGAAACAACGAAGATAAGGAATGAGACGAGGAATGTACTAATAGTCATTGCCGGCGTCCCTGGCATCGAGAATGAGAGGTTGCTGGAGTCGGCTCAGTTCATAATTGACTTAGCCATTAAGTACCTGGGCGGGAGTGCCAGCATGAAGCCGGTCGTAGTTAAAGATGAGAAGGATATACAATTGCGATAATTCTTATTAATGAAACATGCGCTTGGTATTATATGCGTGTTCGTAAGGTTAAGGTAATGAGGTATAGTGAGAGAGCGTCCTATGATAGGGATGAACTTATGAGGGTGTTAAATAGAAATTTCATATGCCACGTGGGTTTCATAGATGATGGCGAATCATACGTAATACCAATGCTTTATGTAAATGATGACCAGTACATCTACATGCACGGCTCGCCAAATAGTAGGTTAATTAAGATAGTTGGTAGTGGATCACCCATTGTTATTGCCGTTACGGAGGTTCACGGCATAGTCCTTGCAAGTAACCTATGCAATAATTCGATAAATTACGAGTCGGTCATTATATATGGCAGGGGATCATTTATTAATGACCCAAGTGAGAAGCTTCGTATTTTTCAATTAATAATTAATAGATTAGTGCCTGGAAGATTAAGCGATACTGAGTTACCATCTATTGATGAGTTGAATTCCGTGACCGTTGTTAAGGTTAGTATTGAGGACTTTGCAATTAAGAGGAGGGAGGGTGGACCAACCATCAGTAGTGATAAGCATTGGGAGGGGATAATACCAATAATGACCGTTTATGGAATGCCAATTAACACAAATAATAAACCAACACCGAAATATTTAATCGACCTAGTTAAGTCGCATCAACCTACTTGAGCCTTACGCGCTCCAGGAATTCATCAATTAATTGACTCACTGTTGGTCCCTCAAGGACCTTAAGCCTCCACTTAGCCCTAACGATTGGCTTATCAATCTTAACAACATCCTCAATGCGGGCTGGCGTACCCATTATAACGACGTCGGCAGGTATTCTCCTAATCGTCTCCTCCAAGTCCCTTATCTGCTCCGGCGTGTAGCCCAGGCTTGGTAGTACTGGGCCCATGTGGGTGTACTTAGCGTAGGTCTCCTTAATTATGCCCACGGCGTATGGCTTTGGATCCACTATCTCGGCATTGTACTTCTTCGCCGCTATGTAACCAGCCGCGTACGGTAAGCCGCCATGCGTTACTGTTGGTGCGTCCTCAATAACCACGACCCTTTTACCAGCCACCGTATTAGGATCATCCAGGTAAACCTCCAGGTCTGCCTGCGTTATTGACGCCTTCGGGTTGATTGCCTTGATATTATTAATTATCGTCTTTACATTTTCAGGCGTTGAGTCAGAGACCTTAGTAATTATCACAGCATCTGCTAACCTAGTATTTACTTCACCAGGGAAACTACTGACCTCATGCCCCGGTCTCCTGGCATCAGTAACCGTTATTAAATAATCAGTGTAGTAAAATGGGAAGTCATTGTTTCCACCATCCCATAGCAATATATCGGCCATGGACTCTGCCTCATTGAGTATCATCTCATAATCAACACCCGCCAGCACAGGCACGCCAATGTCTATGTAATGCTCATACTCCTCCCTCTCCTCAAACGTTATCTTCATCAGATCCTGCCTATTCCTGAAGACTTGAACCATCATTTCATCAGGACTCATGTAAATCATCGGGTGTCTAATGGCCGCGACCTTGAAGCCTCTCCTAACCAGTTCAAGCGTTACCTCATGCGATACCGTTGACTTGCCTGCACCGGTTCTTGTTGCTACGACACCGATCATCGGTTTTGATGACTTAATCATTGTGTCCCTTGGACCGAGTATACTAAAACTCGCGCCATTCGCAAGGACTATGCTTATTATCCTACCAACGTCGTTATACAGCAGATCGCTGTATGCTAAGATAACTTCATCAGCGCCTAAATTCCTTATTAACTTACCTAGATCCTCGAGTCCTTAAGCCCAATGAGCGGTATTCCACCTGGTTGGTAAAGCTCGCCGGCGCCCTTTATATATCGCTTACCGCCAATACCTGGTATTTGAACCTGGGCGACTGCCACGACCTTGTACTCTGGGTTGTGGCGGAAGTACATGTTGAATACGTGCAGGTCTCTACCGCCCGCGCCCAGTATTATTACCCTCCGCAATGAACGGTCACCATATCTAGGCTATATCTGGCACTATTTATTATTTACCACTACCTAATGTCAAACCTCTGAATGCAGGAACAACCTCTCAACCCATTAACCACCTCCCTCGATAGTGAGATCTCGGTGCCATCATTAAATACGAAGATCACCATAGACTGATCGCCATGCACGGTATTCAATTCATTCCAGGGATAGAATATGTCCATGGGCTTTACGTAAATCCCCCTCTCATAAATTACATAATCACCAATACTAAGTAATTGGGAACCCCACATACCTGCCACTCTATTATTTATTACGTGATTAAGGTAGATAATGAGAATTAATAAGGCGAGGATTATTACCGGCGCTAAGACGGGATTAACAAACCTAATACTCACCACGGCAGCAACAGCTAATGGAAGGAACACAGAGACCTTAATCAGTAATCCCCTCATCCTCATGCCAAACCTCATTATAGACAATGAATAAACCAGCAATTATTAAGTTATAGCCCGATAATCACGCCTCGAGTCTCCTCACTAAATACGCCTTTTGCGGATTGGTGAGCTGAAGCATTGTCAATAGTGCTGGGTTGAGATCCTTCGAGCCCTTGATTATCAGGTTCCTAACGTAATCCAGGATCCTAGGGTCGAGCCTAACGTACTCATCAACCTATCAAGCAGGAATGGGTAGCCCGTGTCGGTTGTCTGGGATTCCAGGTAAGCCACTAACTCATCAATGCTCACCTTATCGCTTGGGTTAAAGACCTCAAGCTTAACCGCGGGTGCTCCATTACGTGGCTTATAAAAGACCACCTGAACCCTACTGAGCATGCTAAGTCCCGGGTGGGCCGAGCCGCTGAACACTTTCTCGATATTTGCCAAACCCTCACTGAGTCTCCTACTCATTAACTCCTTAATGTCACTACAACTCGCATTCTTACCACCGCACCTCTTCCTTAATTCACAATCGCCATAGTTCACCCTAACCCACTGGGGCATTACCTCACCGTAATTACCGAGCACCATGTACTCACCGTTATTGAGGACTAGGCTTGCGATTAGCTTATCATTCATTGGAAGGCACTCATTGGTTAGTACAGAGAGAAGCCTTGACCTAACCCTCTTAACAACACCAATTATTGGCGTTCCCGTCTTCACAGCAAGGTTTAGTAGGTCTCCGATCACCTTCGTTACATGGGCTAACACGCCGCCTTCAACGGGTAGGTTATATGGCAGTGGGTGTATTGGTATTTCACCATCAAGTATTACCAAGTCAACCTCCTTCCTACCCCTGGCCTTCTCACGGAGTAGCTTAATCGCCAACTCCCTCTCCCTAACCTGAGCCCTCCTCGTGATCACCCTCTCAAACTCGCCAACATCCTCAAAAACAACCTCACCAGTCATGTACCTATCGTAGGAACCATTAAGATAACCAACATAGCCGTAGGATAACACGGTCATCACACCGCCAATTAATTCAAGGGGTGGCGTTGGGTAACTTGAGTCAATGGCGTATGCATTAAAAGCCCTCGCCGATGAGTTAATGCCTTTGATCAAACCCTTACCTTCAATGATCCTCCTTAACTCACGGACCAGATTAAGTACCTGTGAATCAACGCCCTCATCAAGTAATCTCCTCACGTCAGACTGAATAGAAAGCAATAATGGCGGCTCAATCCAGAACTCAATGTCCTCAGGACCATAGTCACTAGGCAACATTCAAGTTATTACTTGGCAAGTAAGTATATAAACCAATCATTGCCCAAGCAATAAATTCCCGGTCCAAACCAAGCCCAATCCTATTAATACGAAGTAATCATCTACATTCAACCTTAGTCTTTAGTCTCATGAACCAGACATGAAGCACTAGATACGCTTCAGCCATTAGCTACCCAATCGCCTAGCTTGACCGATATTCATAGTGTTCGTAGTGAAATAATATTGTCATTGTTAAATAATATTTAATGGATTACTAATTTTTGTTACTAATTTTTCATAATTAACGATCAGCTTCTGGAGGGAAGTAGCCGAATGATCCGTATATAGCTGGAACATCTGCTAGCCTATAACCCTTTAGTGCCTCCATGAATCCCCTGAGTAATAGCCATGATGGTGTTACCATCCTTAGCCTATATGGCACGTTGCTGTGTCCGTCGGATATTAACGTGAATAGTAATAGCCCTCTTGAGGCTTCAGTTAGTGTTGTTGCCTCACCGGCACCTGGCGTTAGTCCTACGTGGGTCTTTGTTAGGAATGTCCTGATGTCCTTGGCGGCCTGTGGTCTGTCCTTTGGTGGTATCCTTGATAGTAATTTCTCACTGATTATTGGTGTGTCGGGTATGTTCTTGACCGCCTGCCTAATTATCTTGATGCTTTGTCTAATCTCCTCAACCCTGACTAGGAACCTCGAGTATGAATCACCCTCATCAGCCACTGGTATGTCCCAGTCAAACTCGTTATAGACCTCGTAGGGTTCGACCTTCCTAACATCATACTCAACACCCGAGGCTCTAAGGAATGGTCCGACAAGGCCGTACTTAATGGCTTCCTCCTTCGTTAGTACTCCAACCTCCTTAAGCCTGTGAATGGTCACTGGGTTCTTGACGAATATTGACTCCATATCCTTCATCTTCCTCTCCAGGTAATTAGTTAGCTCATAGACAAAGTTTAGAACCTCTGGCTTCACATCCCACCTAACGCCACCAGGAACCGTGTAACTCAGCGTCGTCCTGGCGCCAGTTATTCTAATGAACGCCTCGTTAATCACGTCCCTAAGTCCAAAGGCCCACATGTACCCAGTGCTGTGGCCTATGAATACCGCGAGTATGCCGGTATCGTATAGGTGCGTCGCAATCCTACTTAACTCAGCCAGTATGACCCTTATATACTGGGCCCTCTTGGGCACGTCAAGGTCAGCTAGCTTCTCCACTGCACGTGAATAACCGAGGTCAAAGTTCGCAGAGTCCTGTATCGTGGGCCTCTCAATCAGTGGTAAAACATGTATGTATAGCCTCGTCTCAGCAAGTTTTTCTACACCCCTATGCACGTAGCCTGGGTCTGGTATTGCATCGACTACGTAATCACCCTTAAGCCTGAGTATAATCCTCATGTGTCCACTACCAGGGTGTTGAGGTCCAATGAAGACCAGGTACTCATCACTCCTGTAGGCTTCCTCAACATACTCCTTGGGTATTGGGACGAAATTCCTAATGAACTCCTCAGGGACTTCCATCCTCATTGATAACTCGGCATACCTCTCGTTACTGCCCATACCCATCACCCGGTGCTACCACCTGTCTCCTGCTTGCCCTCGGCTGGTTTCTCCTGAGGTTGTCCTGACTGTGGCTGCGGCGCTTGCTGCGCAGGCTTTGGTTGAGCTGGCGCTTGTGCTGGTTTTTGTGGTGCTGCCGCTGGTTTTGGCTGTGGTGGTGCCACGGGTAGTCCTGGGAATTCTCTATCGACTATGTAGAACTCCCTGACCACCGGTACGTCCTTCCTAAGTGGGAACTTGACCGGCGTGTCTGGGTCGAGTAGGAAGTTCCTGCCCATCCATGGATTACCCTCAAACCAAACACCGAAGAAATCGTACATTTCACGCTCCATGTAGTCCGCACTTGGCCAAATATCAATTAGGCTTGGTACCTTGGGTTATCCCTAGGCACCTCTGTCGTTAATGATACGAGGACTGGCATTAGTTCCTTCTTGCTATAGCTCGAGACCCAGTATTCGACGTAGAACTTATTCTCGTGAGGCACATCTATTACGTTGACGGACTTCACATGATCAAATCCGAGCTTCGATAATGATAGCGCGGCATCCCTTAACTTACCCGGCTCTGTGTTAATGCATATTCTATTAATGTCGGTTACAACGATTCTCTTAGCTGATTCCTTAAGCGTGGGCATTAATTGATTGCTTATTAATTCATAACCGAAGGGCCACTCAACCTTCTTCTCCTGGCAAACCGGTACGTGTGGGTTAGGGGTTATTCTGTGGGGTGGGTTTGGAGCAGGTTGCTTAGTTGGCGATGGTGTGAAGATCTTTGTTAGGTCTATGGTCTTTGGCTTTACATTAGCCTGGCCTCCCCAGTCTCTATCTTCCTCTGGACTATCCTAATCATTTGTATTACGGCCTCAGGCGTTGGTGGACAACCAATGGCATAGGCGTCGATTGGTATTATCTTGCTTACTGGAACTACGTGGTAGCTATTCCAGAATATGCCACCCTCAGCTGCGCAGGATCCCATGGCAATTACATATTTTGGATCACTCATTTGCTCCCAAATATACCTAAGGACCCTAGCCATCTTGAAGGTTATCGTACCCTCGACAAGGATTAGGTTCGTCTGCCTGGGCGCATGCCAGGGAAGTGACCCTAGTCTCTCCGCGTCGTAAGTCGGGTTCCAAGTATGCGCCATCTCGACTCCACAACATGCGGTTACCAGGTGTATTGGCCATAGGGAGTACTTGGTGCCCCACTTCTTGTATGGCTCTAGGTACTTATCAATTGCCATTCGGCGTCACCTACCGCTTGACTTTCTTATAAATTCTTTGGGATATGCTATTTTTAATGTGTATTTATAACCAACATAGATACTTGGCAATGCTATTACTAGTACCGCCAGTATTATGTAGATTATTGGTAATGCCATAACCGCAGCCGATGATAGAATCAATAGTATCACAATGATCGGTTCCATCCCCAGGAACATGAGTAGGAAACCCACGTACTGTACTGGGAATACGTACCTGGCCTCACCAACCGGTGGATTACCTGCCTCGTACCTCTGGAGCTTTGATGGGTTTGGGTTCCTTGCGGCTAATCTCCTCGCTACATACATGATGGCCACATCAGCTATTAGGGCTATTACCACGAGTACTATCAGTATTGCTAATGCATCAATGAACGCCGACATTATGACCGAAAGTATCAATAATGAAGCATTTTTAAGTAATAACCTCATTCAATGCATTGCCCAAGTACTCTGTTAAGCGCCAACGTTAGCAATGCCGTACTACCAACATCCTTACCAACAACCTTAACCTGCCTACCCAGGCTCAACTCACTCTGCATAAATGGCTGATCAGACGCTTGAATCACCATTAGTGCCCTACCCCTAACCTCATCGCCCATGGGATCACCCCTAGTACTTAGGAAATATATTAAATCTGGACGGAGTAATTCCACGACATCCCTAATGTCAGGTAGCACTATTAATGTGGCACCAGACTTAAGAACTAGCCTAAAGGCTTCAGGCACGCCCTGCTGGGCCGCTATACCGACGGCTTTTGTTATGACTATAGTCCTGACGCCAAAGCCCAACGAGACCTTTACTGCATCGAGAAGCTTCTGCACACTGGCTGGGTTATGAATCACGGGTATTACATTATTAATGGCTTGCTGGCAGTCCATCGATCCGTAATCAAAAACCCACCCTATAAATCTATAACCCATTAAAATTATTAAGGGCCTTTAAGTCAAAACCTTGATGAGTACACCCAGGGTCACCGAACTCATGGATAATGTCATTGTGGTTGCAAAGCCCAAGGACATTATTTCCAAGGTCATTTCCGACATGAGGGACTTTAAGGTATGGGTTGTGCCCGTTGTTAATGAGAACGGCAAATTAGTGGGTGTCCTCAGTTATAGGGATTTGCTCGAACGGAGGGTTAGCTTAAGGTCCAGGGTATCCAGCGTAATGTCACCGCCCTACTCAATTAGCCAGGACTCAGACCTGGTAAAGGCGATGTCGAAGATCGTAAATATGAGGGTCAGGGCACTCCCAGTTGTGGACTCAAGCATGAGTCTCGTAGGTATACTAACCAGGGAGAAAATACTGAACTACCTACTAAGCAGTAAATTATTACCTCGTGTGCAAGTGTCATCCGTTATGTCTAAACCAGCAATAACGATAGAGGCTGATGAGGCTGTGGCTAGGGCGAAGTGGCTCATGGTTAGGCACGGGATAACGCGGTTACCAGTCCTAGAGGCTGGTAAGCTTTATGGGATTGTCTCAATGCGGGACATAGTCGAGAGACTCTACTATGCATCAATACCGAGGAGGAGTAGGAGGGGTGACGTGGTTGGCACGGAGGATGACATATTGGCAGCCCCTGTAAAGGCCATAGCAACGACACCCGTAATAACGGTTAGTGAGGATAACGATATATACGAAGCCGTTAACTTAATGCTCAGTAAGGGCATCTCAGGGATGCCTGTGATTTCCGGAGACTCTGTGACCGGTGTGGTATCGAGTTATGACATCATAAAGGCCGTACTAAGGCCATACGAGGAGGTCCCAATGGAGGCTAAGCTAACAGACATCAATGAGGATGTTAAGCCATTGGTTGAGAAGGTCATTTCGAACTATATGGCTAAGATTAACAGGATGACGAACGTGATTGACGTTAAAATAAACATTAAGAAGTACGAGAGAGGAGGGGAGGAAAAGAGAAGCAAGTACTCAGTGCACTTAATGCTTAAGGATAACGTAAACACGTACACGGTTAATGAGATAGATTGGGACCCGGTGAACGCCGTAAGGTACGCATTCGAGACCTTGATAAAGAGGATTGAGAGGGAGATAAATAGGACAAGGGACGTAAAGAGGAGGGGTAGGCTACGTGGTGGTCCACCCAGTGAGTAATTAATTATTGATGATGAGCGCACCCTTTAATGATTAATGATTGTATCGCCAACGGCTGATAACGCATCAGCCGGTACGTGAACTCTTCACCATTCCGCTACGGGGGTTATCATCACTTGACTAAGTGCTCTCAATGTATTACATTTAGGCTAGAGCTAAAGCTTTTATTTTACTACCTACTCCACACTGATTTCGTGATTAGGATAAGCATCGTGAAGGCCGAGGAAAACTACCTAGAGGCGATAGTCCAGGGTGAGACCTATACACTCTTCGCACCACTAATCGAATACCTACTCAAGAGACCTGACGTGGAGTACGCAATGTACGATGTAGACCACCCACTTACGCAGAACGTGCGGTTCAGGATAAAGACCAAGGGGAGACCACCGCTTGATGTGATTAAGGAGACCGTGAATGAGATACTTAAGGATGTTGAGGAGTTGGAGAAGGGGTTCCTGGGTTCATCATAGTTTAAATGGCATTAAATAAGTTAGTACGGTGATTAACCTTGATTTACATATTGGGCGAACCACCGAGCTGGTTGAATGGCATGGTTAAGGAGCTGGGGGAGGACACGGCAATAATTAATGATTGTAATGTACCACCACGTAGTATCGTAATCGCAATAAACCGTGGATGCGCCGCAAAGGGCTCAGTAATACTATCCCTATTGCCATATGGAGGTGCAATACTCATTCAAAGGAGTACTGCGAAAGGCGTACTATCTGCGGTAATAAACCTCCTCAGGAGGATAAGCAATGCTGATCACATCGAGGATGCGTTACGAATGTTGGGATTCGTTAGGACCGAGGTTGTTAATGCAGCGGGTATGTCTGAAATCATGGTTAAGGATCAGGTAATTCCAGGCTCTATATATACCATTGCCGTACTCGGCGCAGATCAGAACAGGTGTGTGGCAGCTCTGGGCAGGGGCACGGTTAGGGGTACGCTAATCCTAAACTCATCAGTAACCTGGTTACTAGGCAGTGCCGGCGAGGTTTATGTGGCTAAGGGTGACTTAATGCTTGAGCTCATGGCCCTATCGATGATTTTTGGCATTAATTTTATCCATTCGAATACGCCTTATTAGGTTAATGGCTGAGAGAGCCGTAGCTGCACCATTCAGTATCAGGAATACCAGGTTCCAGTTAAGGCTGAGTATGCGTGAGTAATGCACTACCTACTAGGTACGGTATTGTCAACCTAAGTGGTGGTACATCACCCAGTGCGAGAATCCAACCTACAGCAATGAATAATAGGCCTAGTATCCCCACTATTATTGTGGCCACCATACCTGCGTGAGTAATCGCCAGTATTTTTAAGGCATACATCATGTTGTGATCATTGCGGTAAAAAAAATAAAAGAATGCCCTGTAGTATTCTATAATTAACAAAGATGAGGGGTCTATTAATAGTGATGCCTAGCGCTGTTAATGAGATCAAGAGATTGGTCAGTAATTACTCGTCGTTTGACGTTGTTACTGAATTAGGTAATGATGTTGGTGGGTATGATGTCATAGGCATTGTTGGTACGGACAAGTTCATAATAATGAACCTGCATAAACTAAGTTCATGGGAGGGCCCAATCCTCACCGTCGGCTTTGGACTAAGCTTTCTAAATTCCGTAGACATTACGAACTTGGATAAGGCACTGTCAACAATAGTTAATGGTGATTATGATGTTGAGGATATACTTAGGCTCTCCGTTAATGTTAAGGGGAAGAAATTACCAAATGCGATAAATGAAGCAGCAATTTTCCCGGCCAGGAGCGCAATAACTCTTGAGTATAGTCTATACGTGAATAATGAGTACTTATGGCACGACGTTGCTGATGGCTTAATAGTATCGACGCCCACCGGCTCCACGGCATACGCCATGTCGGCCGGTGGGCCGCTAATACATTCACGGGCTCAGGTCTTTGAGGTTGTTCCCGTGAATAGTACGAACCTAGCCCGCGTACCCGTCATTGTGCCTAGTGATTCTGTAATTACGATAAAGGACTTAACATCCAGATCTAGGATTGAGGTTATAATTGATGGTAGTGTCAGGACTTACGTTGGTAACGAGGTTAAGATAATGTCTGGAAAGCCGCTTAAGCTTGTTAGGGTTGGCGAGGTGTCGAGTGCCATTGGTCGTTATGAAAAGAAGATAAGTCTATTAGCTAACATGGACTTACCGCCGAGTGCTAAGTTCATACTTAAGATCCTCGAGTATGAGGGTCAATTGACGCAGAAGGAGATTGTTGAGAAGACGATGCTCCCGAGTAGGACGGTTAGGAATGCACTTAGTATTTTAATTAGGAAGGGTTTGATTCAGAAGCAAATCATTATTAGGGGTAATAAGGAGGTTATTGTGTACTCCCTGAAATCTACTGGGCAATAATCCTTCGTCTAGCTAACTCAATCCTTGAACACCTAATATTCCTGATATCGCTCTTATTCGATAGATTAGCTATGAGTATTACCCTTACATGATCCTTAATATTAACGACTAGTCTAGGCCACATTATTAATTGCTCATGGGCTATGTACTTCCTCAACTCATACCTCACCATACAACTATTACTTCGTGAACCAGTTAAAAAGTGGTTTGTAAGATGCAGAATCTGCACATTTTTTCATAGAACAATATTATCATTATGAACCATAAATTTAATAAATTCTAAAGGTGATAGAATAATGATGGCTATTAATAATGAATCTAAGAAGGTAGTTAATGAGGAACTTATTGAGGAAGGTCAGGATTTCATAAGAAGGCTGATAGAACCGTCACCAGCCATCGTTAGGATTCATTGTTATAATTGTAATTTCGATAGTGTGAAGATCCCTAACGGGGTTGAGTTCAGGTTTAGGTTATTAATGCCGTTTATGGCCGCCGTGATTAGGTATAGGCAGCCCATTAAGGACTTACTAATGCTTGACTCTAGCCCGTTATAACGGCTATTTATCAATCCAGGGTTAAGGATAAGAAGACCGAGAGACCCGTCGTGGTAATTTACGGCGAGATAAACCCAACAAAGAGGATTTGGAGGGTATTGAGCATTTATAACCTGGTTCTCGATGATTACAAGGATTCCATTGTTAAGCAGTTTAATATAATTACGAAGAAGGAGATTTGGCACTACCACCAGAGCGTCTCGCTGAATGGTAAGACACAGCACATAGGTATTGTCCTGGCTAATAAGGTGTTGATTAGGTACTTAACGAGATTTGGTGAGGATGGTGCATCAATAAAGATGATTTTGCTAACGCCGGATGGTATACAAACAAGGAGACTGCACGTGGATTCGGAGGAGGAGGTTTCGGCTGAGGAGAAGTCCATGATTGGCGACTAATTAAGATAGTAAAGTTTAAAAATATTAAGTATTTACTAAAAACTATGACAAAGAGAAACCGGAAAGCTGCAAAAATATTAATAATTATAGCAATAACACTAACGGTAATACTAACGATTTATACCCATGCACCACACAATGATTATGTACGTATACACGAACCATTACCAAGAATGGCACCTGCGGCATCACTCGCAGGCGCATTCGCATACGTATCTAACTTTGAAAACGTAAGTGAACCACTCAGTTACTATGGATGGATACCAATCAGCGGACTAACGCCCACAATAGTCACACAGCCCAATTATTGGGGTGAACCAGCGTTGAAGTCTATGGCTGTAAATGGGGAGCCGCAAATCGATATTGTTAATCCATCATTAATAGTTAGGGGTGATCAATTCCTGTCGTTCCAAGTAGCGATTTACTACGGCGATGGCGGTAGTGGCTTCTTTGGCCTTGTAAACGGTAATTACCAGCCAGTGGCTATTGTAGGCGTTGCCAATGGCTATGTCTGGGCCGGTCCGAATCTCACGGACCTAAAGCCCGTGGTCCCACTATCAAACCTATCCAACGCGCTCTACCCGCCTGGCTGGGTCTTCATAATGGTTAACGTATTCAATGCGAGCACGCCAAGTAATAAGACCGCTGGTTGGGTTATGCAGGTCTTTGTCGACCAGACTGACGAACCGCCATTTGAGGTCTCCGTACCAGACGCTGGTAATTACTACACGGCAGCCATAATAACGACTAAGGCACTGTCTATTACACGGACATAATAGTCACGAGTCTCGAGATACCTATATACCTGCAGAATTACAATAACATGGAGGGTTACGGACAGGGCTCAGGCCTACTCGTTACATTATTACCACCCTTCTATAACCTGACAGCCCTAGTACTCCTTAGGTATTGGAACACGCCGCAGGTCGGTATCCTGAGCTTCCAGATAAATGCCATGAATTACTACGGTGCAACTAGGTCATCATGCGTTGGCTTCTTCCAAATAGGCGTTGACCTGGACCCGAATGGCACGATAGCTCCGTGGTACGTGCCTGGGAAGAACTGTGTTGCGCACTACTTCTTTAATGAGACTACCATGAACCCGGCGGTGCTACCTGGCGTATCAACACCTAACAACACGTTGTTAAAACTAATGATTTATTATAACATGAGCGCCAAGGAGATAATCTTCGAAATCTATGACTACAACACGAACCAACTCTGGATACATAAAATACCCTACAGTGGAACTCCATTCTACGCGACATACACGCAGCTCGAGTTCCAGTACGCCTACACAAAGTACCCAATAACGGACTATATATTCAATGGGACCATGTTCGACATAGAGGTTACATACCTAAACGGTACCACGGCGACGCTACCGGCTAGCTACATGATACCGTTCGAATTAGATGTACCATTCACTTGGGACTTAACGTACTATAATGTAAATGTCTCGGGCTACAACCAATTCACTAAATAATGCAATATCAAAAATATATTGAAGTAAATAATTAAAAACCGTGGCTTAAGTTATATCCTCGTGGCCAAGAACCTGCCCAATTTGTGGAATACACTAAGCGTAATGGACGTTGGCGGTATTAAGGTTCGTTATTACTCGTTAAAGGCCCTTGAGAGGGAGGGTTTTGACATTGCCAGGTTCCCATACGTGATTAAGGTATTCATAGAGAACCTGCTTAGGAATTATGATGGGCAAGCGATCACTGAGGAGGACATTGAGAATTTACTGCGTTGGAACCCGAAGAATCCAGGTACTAAGGAGGTCCCGATAAAGGTGGCCAGGGTATTGATGCAGGACTACACGGGCGTACCTGCTGGTGGACTTGGCGGTTATGAGGGAGATAGTGGCTAAGTATGGTATTGACCCAAAGGTCATAAACCCGCAGGTACCCACTGACCTGATCATTGACCACAGCGTGCAGGCCGATTACTGGGGTAGGCCTGACGCACTTAGGCTGAATATTAAGCTTGAGGTGGAGAGGAATGCGGAGAGGTATGAATTCCTAAAGTGGGCCCAAAACGCCTTCAAGAACTTCAGGGTCTTCCCACCAGGCACTGGCATTATACACCAGGTACACCTTGAGCATATTGCCAGGGTTGTGATGACCGAGGACCTTGGACCTGGCGAGAAGCTTGCGTACTTCGACACGGTAGTTGGCATGGACTCGCACACAACCATGATTAATGGGCTTGGAGTCGTTGGTTGGGGTGTCGGTGGTGTTGAGGCTGAGGCAGCTCTCCTTGGCCAGCCAATAGCTGTTTTACCGCCTCAGGTCGTTGGTGTTCACTTATATGGTAAGCCAAGGCCCGGCGTTACGGCGACGGACATAGTCCTATACGTCACCGAAACCCTTAGGAAGTATAACGTGGTTGATAAATTCGTAGAGTTCTTCGGAGAGGGCGTTAAGGAGCTCCCCATACCCGATAGGGCAACCATAGCCAACATGGCTCCTGAGTACGGCGCAACCACGGGTCTATTCCCAGTGGATGAGCAGACCCTGGCCTACCTGAGGCTCACGGGTAGGGATGAGTGGTTAATATCGCTTGTCGAGAGGTATTACATGGAGCAGGGTGTCTTTGGGTCGCCAAAGGAGGGTGATGTTGAGTATAGCCAGGTAATCAGCATTGACCTATCAGCCATAGAACCAACCTTGCCGGCCCATCACTCCCATGGCAGAGGAGATCACTAAGCGATGCGCCAAAGAGCATCGAACCTGTCATTGAGGATAGAAATAAGAAGAAAAACATAAGTGGTAGGAGGAAGGTCGTTATTGAGCTCGACGGTAGGAAGGTTGAGCTTGAGGATGGCTTCGTAGCCATAGCCGCAATAACCAGCTGCACAAACACAAGCAATCCGTACTTACTAATGGCATCAGCCTAGTGGCCAAGAGGGCTGTCGAGCTCGGCATAACGCCACCTCCATATGTCAAGACCGTGCTGGCACCAGGCTCAAGGGTCGTTGAGGAGTACCTAAGAAGATCTGGTTTGCTTCAGTACCTTGAGAAGATTGGCTTCTACATAACGGGCTTTGGGTGCATGGTCTGTATTGGCAATACTGGGCCACTCCCTGAACCATCGTTAAGGCGATTAGGGAGAACGACCTCGTGGCTACCGCCGTGCTTTCGGGCAATAGGAACTTTGAGGGTAGGATACACCCAGACGTCAGGGCTAATTACCTGGCCTCACCACCCATGGTCGTGGTCTACGCACTGGCTGGTACCGTCAATAAGGACTTAACCAAGGAGCCCGTGACATACACAAGCGATGGTAAGCCAGTCTATCTAAAGGACTTGTGGCCCAGCGACGATGAGGTTAGGAGCTATGTTGAGAAGTACGTGACACCGGACGAATTCGTAGAGAAGTACACGAGAATTGGCGACCTGGTGCCTGACGAGTGGAATACGTTAAAGGCACCAAGCGGTGACCTGTACCAGTGGAATCCAAGCAACACGTACATAAGGAGGCCACCATTCTTCGACGACTTCGACCCGGACAGGCTCGTTGAGGTTAAGGACATCATTGGTGCTAGGGCACTGCTTGTGCTCGGTGATAACATTACCACGGACACATATCGCCAGCAGGCTCAATACCAGCTGATTCACCGGCTGGTAAGTACTTGACCTCACTCGGCGTTAAGCCAGCGACTTCAATACCTTCGGCACGAGGAGGGGTAATTGGGAGGTTATGGTGAGGGGTGCGTTCTGGAGTAAGGGCGTTAAGAATAGAATGGGTGGTAAGGTGATTGAGGGCGGCTACACGATTCACTGGCCTGACGGCCAATTAATGACCGTATTCGACGCAGCCATGAAGTACAGGGAGGAGGGAACACCACTCATAATACTCGCAGGCCAAACCTACGGAGCCGGTAGCTCAAGGGATTGGGCGGCCAAGGGGCCGAAGCTCCTGGGGATAAAGGCTGTGATTGCGAAGAGTTTTGAGAGGATTCACAGGAGTAACCTGGTGGAGATGGGCATATTGCCGCTCCAGTTCATGGAGGGTGAGGATGCGGAGAAGCTTGGCATAAATGGTGATGAGACCTTCGACATCATCGGCCTATCACAGGGCTTAAAGCCCAGGCAGACCGTGGAGTTAGTCGTCCATAAGCCCGACGGCAGGGTCATTAGGACTAAGCTACTCGTGAGACTTGACACGCCGATGGAGGTTCAGTACTTCCTGAACGGTGGAATACTCCAGTACGTGCTTAGGCAAATAATTAAGAAGTATCGCCAGGGAAGCTCACAGTCATAATTGTTTAACTATCCTCCAATAATAATCATCATAAAAATTCCAGTCCAAAATCATACTTCGGTTTTATTTCGGTTCATTAATGCAGTAATCAATGCCATGAGTAATTAGGCTTATTTTTACAATTCAATTCCCCAGTTCCGCGCCGGAACTCAGTTCCACCCCGGAACTTAATCCTATCCTAGCAATTACTTATTACCATTTACAATGTGGATGAATTTACCGTAAAATAAAATAATAACTTATTCACGGGAATTAGCGTGAGTAGGAGGTCCATATTTGGCATTATTGCTTAGGTAAGTTCCAAAGTGATTCGGCGTATTCCGTGGTTGAGGTTCACAGCAGCGATGTCTCAGTCCTCGTCTCACCCTTCCTCTAAAATATGGCATACATCAGAGAGCTAGTTAGTATTACGCTTAGTGATTACCTGCATGTTAGTGTTGATCTGCATGATTTTAGGAAGGTTATCCCATTCATACCCGTGTATGGCTACCCAAGTGCGATGTACGTGCAGTAGTACTGGTCCCATTCGCCAGGAGGACTGAGGAGAATATTGCGCTACCCGCCAGGATCGTTGACATGTCCAACTTCAGCTTCACGGTTTACTACACCGTATACTGAGCCGATGGTTATTGACGACTTTTCCTACGACATGCGGCTCACGGAGGACTGCCCCTGTCAGAGTTGATCGAGATTCCTTCAACCTCATTGACAAGATATACACCTCGATAACCCCATCAAGTTACTACCTGGATGCCATGCAACTTGGCATGAAGTTCGATGATGATAATGGAACTGCAATTCTCGGCTACACCCTCTATTCCGGGAAACCAACAACACAACCCTAATCGGACAATCCCATTAGCTTACCTGGCTCCGCATAATCAATTAGAAGGATTGAAATTACCAATAGGAGGATATCAGGGCTTAAGTACGCACTGCTCCTACTGCTAATAGCCCTAATAGCCACAGGTGCCTATTTCCTCACTCAGTACGTTCTCCAGCAAGCCCTGCATGATGAGCCCTTGTCATACTACGTGAGTCCTTTAGTGAGTGCGGCTATTCTTGGCGTCGGTCTTGTCCTCCTGAATAGGTACTTGATCAGCATGGCGTTAGGATACCGGTATTAAGGAGAAGAACCCTTGAGAAGGAAGTCTTCATAGTGCCAGGTAGTGGCCGGCCCGTTGATGAGGAGTTGATTAGGAGACATGAGGATACCCTTAGGTTTACCGATGAGAATTCGGAGGGTTATGTGGCTGGTTTGGCAATGCTTGGTTTTATGTACCTCCAGAATGCCATTGCCTATGGTAATAAGGACCTTTACCTAAGGGCTAGGGATTACCTGGACAGGGCTAGGGATGTCATGAGGAGTGTCAATGTGAGTGATGAGGTTAGGATGCTCGTTGAGAGGTTGGGAAGAGAAATAGAAAAGAACAAAGCAGGTTTGAGGAAGGTTGATTCAGCGGATTTGATTTGCTAAGCAAGGGAAATTCACAATAATGTAATAACGAGGGCACAGAAATAATTTTCATTGAGCTCGCTTCATTAACGGAGCGCATTGGCGAGTTCCGTAATTTTTTTGCTTCCAATCCCTCGCCTTAACAATGGCACTGGCAACCAGTACTCCCTGTGTCCCAAGTTCAATGGCCTTCTTAACATCGTCAAAGCTCTCAATGCCGGCCCCGTGATCACTGGGATGCTTGGGTTAACCTTCCTAACGAGTTCCACAGTCCTCACTATTACGTCAGGCTTCTCCCTACTAACGGCCTTACCAGTGCCGATTAGCTCAGGCGGTTCAACAGCAACCGCGGTGGGCTCCAGGGCAGCCGCAGCAGCACTAGTGTATGGGTCCGGTGCGCACACAAGGGTTTCAAGGCCGAGACTCCTGGCCCTACTTACTAGCCAACCCAAGTCGTTGAGTAGTAGCCTATTCTCGCTATGGTTAAGTATAACACCGACGGCGCCAGCCTCCTTAATGAATTCAAGCGGTACATGGCCCGTCCTCGCCCCAGGCTCCACCGGATCCGCCCCCTGCGCGTATACAGGTATCTCAACACCCTCAGCCACAGTCCTCAGCTCAGTGATTGGTGGTGCAACGGCTATGGAGACACCAAGCTCCCTCGCCACGGACTCAGCGACCTTCGCAAGCTCAAGGGCCTTCTTGCCAAGGACCTCTGGGTATACTTTCATGTTTATGATTAGTATTGGTAACCTCACACCTATGCCTAACCTACGCCGTTATTAAAATTGTCGGGTTTAATGATAATAATGGGTTTACAAAATTCACAGCCAATCAACGTCATAACCACCCTCACCAACCTCCTCCCTAATCCTCGCGAGCACATCCATGGTGCCTAGGTAGGTCATGTCCGTTAGGTAAACCTCGATGTTGCTTAGTATTTCCCAGGTACGTGCGTAGTGGAGTATTGTCTCCACCTCAACCAGGTCCTTTGGGAATATTTCAAAGACGTCCATGCCCACGGTCAATGGGTTGAAGGTGGGTAGGATAATAATGTTCATTAAGCCTGAGGTGCTGGTTTCGGTATTGTACATGTTCTTGCCAAATACTGACTTGTCAACCCTTATCTTGACTATAACCGGTGCCCTCATTACGTAGCCCGTCACGTCCTGTATCAATACTGCCGGGTGGGTGTGCCCCATTATTATCACGTCAGCATTCATGAAATCCTCAATCCTCGGCTTGGAATTCCCGTGGAGTAGGAGCAGGTTTTTGCCATCTTTACTCCTTAGCATGAAGCCCCTTGAGTCTACGAGGTATATGTTTGATTTTGCATCATTACTCAATATTAGGTCGAGGTTACCGTCATGGTTACCCTTGATCAGGACTATCCTGTTGAATTTACCACTGATCCTATTAATGAATTCCTTAACCTCCCTGGCACTCTCCACTATACTCGCTATCTCATGCTTAACATCACCGAGGATAGCCAATGAGGTCGCCCCAGTCCTCTCCGCAAAATCAAGAATCATCTGAGCAATCCTGGCTGACTGGCTCGGGATCCTAACGCCCTTCTTACCAAGCTCAACCTCTAGACCCACGTGAGTATCCGCAATGAGCAACCACCTCTCACCATCATCAGAATCCACCGTAATGCCTCGAAACTCCTCAACGGACACAGCATCAGTAATTAGTGATTAATGCCTTAAAACCATTTTGCGTAATTCAACCCAGGACATCCCTAATCACGTAAGTCAAAGCCTCCCTAACACCAATGCCGTATTGACCAACACCATCATGAACCCACCTAATGAGCCATGGATCATAATGAACTACGCCAGGCTCTGAACCAGCAAGCTTACCAACAACCGAAACCCACTGCCTACCCAGGGACTCCCTAAACATATTAATCACCGGACGACCAACACCAACCGAGGACTTCCTAGCGAAGATTAACAGGTTCCTCAGGGCCATTAGGGAGCCAAGGTCCTGAATACCCACCGGGTACATTACGTCGCATCTTTCCAACGCATTACTAAATAATTCGTCCAAGCTTGGTTCAAAGGATGGGAAGTCAATGAGTACATGATCAACACCAACCCTATCAATTAAATAATTAATTAGTGAATTGAATTTCTCACCAAACCCACCATCCTCATTAATAAGCGCCAAATCACCACGACCAGAGGGAACTAGGTAAATGGGTCCATACCTGGTGGGGACTACGTGAACGACCTCGCTAATCCTCGATGCACCAATCACGTAGGTTGCCAGGGTATGACTCGGTAAGCCACCCAGCAGGTTCAATGAAGTGCTTGGATTCCCCATGGCCAGGTCAATAATGGCCAGCCTAATGCCGAGGGCAGGTGCTACCCTCGCCGCGAGCATCGTTAGCGTGCTCTTACCGACACCGCCTTTTTGGCTGAGGCAATGCACTTAATGCTCACGTTAATTTAGTCACACCGCAATTAATAAGGCACTACAAAAACGCTTTTAACCAACCACGGTATGTAGTAGGGCGTGGAAATACCAAAGTCAATACTCGCCAAGGCCCTGAACCTAGATCCAAGTGATGTGGGCGGCAGGGGTTTAACTGCCCAAGTACTCGGTCGAGGTTAACGTCAATGCTCATTTACTTAGTCGCAACCATAACCTTCCTATCCACGTGGTTAAACAACACATAGAATCTCCCAGGCCTGACCACATTCATAGACCTACTAATCCTATCACTCATCTCCCTAAAACCACCCAAGATACCGACCACTGTGGAGCGTAGGTGGAACATGGTGATCGGCATATACATGGCACTCTTCTTCCTAGTCTACATACCAACAGCCATAGCACTCACCTACCTAGTCTTCAGGCAACAATTACTAATCGACGCCATACTCATGACAGCCACCCCACTCGCGCTATCCATAGCGTTCTTCGCCATGATAATAACACAGTACATTAGGTATGGAACCGGCTAAAACCATGAGCAACCAAGATAACCCACCCACCAAGCCACCAGAACCAAAACAAACCCATAAGCACAACAAAACCAACAAAATCACCCCCAACATTCAATCAAAATCCTCAATATCAATGACTTAATTGATTACATAGAGAGCCCGATCATTTACTACAACTTTCAATATTCTATTGAAATCTTCGATTGTTTATTTTGACTTTTACGTATGCGTTGTTAGGTGTTCTTTCAATATTCTATTGAAATCTTCCAGTGTTACAGTATTCTACACTGTAATTCCAAATATCATACCCTTTCAATATTCTATTGAAATCTTCCCATGACAACAGAGGTTAAGGCGTGGGCTGGGGAATGGAGTCTTTCAATATTCTATTGAAATCTTCTTCCAGGGCTCATGCAGTATGAGCCTGGCATTTCCTCAACTTTCAATATTCTATTGAAATCTTCACTTGAGTATGTCCAGGAAGTATCGTATTTGCGATGAACTTTCAATATTCTATTGAAATCTTCATTCAACCGCATTCGGCAGTCTATCTACTAGGCAGTCTCTTTCAATATTCTATTGAAATCTTCTGGTGCGTTGGTTTATTTGCCCCTTTATAAGTCTTTCTCTTTCGTATTTAGACTCCATTAGAACATCTTTCTACTCCTAATCTTCACGAGCCGTGTTTGTTCCCACGGTCTACATTAGGGATTGAATAGTTGTTCCAACGGTATTTCAACCCCACAATACCGTACTTGTTCTAATGATGCTTTATCCATTGTAAAATGGAGGGTGTGCATGGTACCATGCACACTACACGGCTATCGACACATTCAATTTCACAAAGGAAATGCTTAAAAATAAGTGCACGATTTCGTGCACGCTTATCGTTTTACAATGGATAAAGCATCATTGGTGTGGGCACTGTTGTGTGGGTTGAACCTACTCGTTAAGGCAATAATTCTATTCTAAATAAACACCATTAGAGCGAGCATAAGCCATAAATAAGTAATGGGAGCGTTTATTCAATAGAGGAAGTGAGTACTTAAACCCTAATGGAGTCGTGACTCAGAAGTTTTTTTTAAGGGGAAGTTTATGGTAATGAAAATTGTATGGGTGGGCAGGGGTTTGACTGCCCTAGTGCTCGATCAAGGTTGAAGCTAATGCTTGCGTACTTAGCCTTGGCTCTGATCTCCCTGTTCACGTGGCTACATGACACGTCGAACCTAGCAAGCCTGTTTGGTTTCGTGGCCCTATTGATTCTATCGCTAATTTACCTTAGACCGCCTAGGATACCAGTTAGTATGGAACGTAAATGGGATGTGGCGATTGGCGTTTATGTGGCGGTATTCTTAGTAGCCTATTTGCCGACGTCTATTGCGCTTATTTATTTAGTTTTTAGGCAGCAATTGCTTATTGATGCCATAATCATGACAGCGGCCCCATTAGCGTTCTTTATAATATTCCTTATCATGATAGTATTAACGTACATTAAGTATGGTGCTTGCCATTAGGGCTTAATGGTCAGCTTCTTAACGTGGGCTTAAGGCGCTCATTAATAGGGCAGGAATTAATTTTTATGGCTTATTAATATCTAATATTCTAATAAGCTGTGATGAATGATGAGCGCATCCAGCCGTAACTATAGGGTGAGGATCAGGGGTAAGTATGCCACGGCGATTAGTAAGTTGGTCCTCGACCTTGGCTACACCATCGTCCAAGCGTCGGATGTGATAGTTAGTAGGTTTAATATTGATGTTAATAATTCGGCACCTGACGTGACGATTAAGGATTCGGAGAGGGTTCCGGGCGCGCTCACGGTCATGGGTAGGTGTGGTGCCGTTAATGGCTTTGTCAGTGAGTTGCTTAGGGTTGTTGAGGGTGAGGCCTTGGTTTGGAGGTCCGTGGTTCCGCTTCATAGGGTTGTTATGGGTGTTGTTGGTATTGAGGGCGATAACTACTTCGTTGATATTGGTAATGGGGTTAGGGCCGTGCTTAGGGCTGTGGGTAGTGCCTATGCCTATGGTGATGTTATCCCAGTCACCATAAGTAGGACTAGGGTTTACCCAAGCGATGAGTTAGTCGCCACGCCTGGTGTTAGGGTTGACACGGACTATGTCTCGTTAATCCCCGGCAGCGGGGCTGTGCTCTTCAGTAGGCATATTAGGGATTATGAGGCTCGGCAGACCCTGCTCAGGGTTGGTCTTAGGTACGTTGGTAAGGTGAGTGGCTATAGTATTAAGTGGAGGAGTAGTGCCCAGTTCCTTAGTGAGGATGAGGCTGTTAGGGAGGTTGAGAGGGCGTTGGGCATGCTTAATGACGTTGTTGCTGCGAGTAGGGTATCGGCACCATACACGGTTCTTCAGGATGGCGAGTGCATAACTGAGGTCATGCTCGATGGCAGAGCTAAGCTGCTTCTTGATAATGTTAGGAATAATGTCATGCCGACAATAATGGGCCACCACGCCTACAAGACACTGAAGAGGAGCACGGCCCTGCTCGACCTTGTCGAGGCGCTCCTTGAGCATTGCGGTGATAGGGCTGGTTTTAGTGATGAGTTCATGAGGCAGTTGATGGGTAGGAGGTATAGGGTTGGGATTATCCACATTAAGCCTGATGGTAGGGTGGTCAGGCTGGGCAATGCTGAGGTCCTTAAGCTCGAGCCCAGCGACATTGTCTTAATGCGTAGGTTGAGGGGTGGTGGCTACCTGGACGGGCTTGGCCTGCCCAAGGAGGAGGGTGACTTAGCGATTACCTGCACATCAATTGGTAGTGAGTACCTGACCCACGTCTATGTTGACAGCGCCTGGAGACCCAAGGGCATCTACGTGAATGTTAACACGCCCGTTGAGTTCACGGGCGCCAACATACTGTACATCGACCTTGCCGTTGATGTGATTAAGAGGTGGGACTCGGGTGAGGCTAGGGTTGTTGATTATGATGAGTACGTGACCTACGTGAACATGGGCGTTATACCAGATAGGCTTAGGGACAGGGTTGAGAAGTTAATAAGTGATTTATTGAATAATGCCCATAGGCTTGGTGAGGAGTGCCTAAGCAGGGCTGAGGGTCTGGCCAGGTAAGTTATACGCCACCGAGTACCTGCATTATCCTGACGATTTCGAAACCCGTGGTGTCACTACCCACTAGGCCGCCGTTATCATTGACCACAAGCCCACCCCTGAGGAAGCTCCTACCCCTATTAACCGTACCGACGTTAACAGGGAGTCCGAAGTAATCCCTGACCTTCCTCACGTCCTCATCCTTAGCCTCTGGGCTGAGTAGGACGCCCCTGTCGTTGGCTACAGCTATTGAACCAACTAGGTATGTTCCGCACACCTCATCAACAATGACCTCTGTACCCAGGGCATCCCTTATCAACCCTATGTACTCCTTCTCAATTATTGGTGACACAATGGTCCTCCTATTATTTGTAAGTACTAGGTTGGCGATTGCTGTGTACCTCGTACGTATTACCGACACGTTTAGGCCATTTCTTTTTAACTCATTCACCTCATCCTCAGTAACAATACTGGGCACCAATACCCCATTATCATTACCAACCATGAAAATACCTATCAGCGGTGACTTCGCTAGCGATGCCTTAACAACATTGGTACCAAGCGTATCCCTTATTGAGTTAACGACCTTGTCTGGAACGTCCATAGGCACTATCGTCAGCGTATTATTCGTAAATATGTAAACCCCTATTGTTGACGTCCCATAAATGCTCAATGGCGCCACCTCGAACCTACGCTTACTCATTCCTACCGACTCTTCAAAGCATCTAAGCAACTATTTAATAATTATTATGGATTATACGGTACAGCACCCATCCCTGGAAGCCCAGATATGTAGATGCCGGCGATTAGCAATACGATTAGTAGGGCGATGGCTATGTAGTCAATCCTACCCAACCTAATATCCCTATAATACGTCCTCCTCCTGTAAGCCCTGAACGCCCTTATATCAGCCGCGATGGCTATCTGCCTAGCATCCCTAAGCGTCAATATGACAATGCTCACCAGGGCCATGACAATGACCCTAATAATGAATAGGGACTCGGCGATGAGCCTTATCGGATTCCTACTCCTAGGTCTAAATTCAACTCCCCTAGCCCTCAACGAGTTAAGGACAACCATGGAGTTCTCAAGAACCTTAGGCACTGAGCTAACGGCCAATAACAATGTGAAGCCAAGCTCAATGGGTAACCCACTCTTCTCGAGGGACCTGAGTATGTCTGAGGGTGGTGTGCTGAAGATGAGGAGTAGGCCCGAGGCTATTGCTGCGACGGCCCTAAAGGTTATTTGTAAGCCGTAAATGATGCCCTCCCATGTCAAACCAACTGGGTTGCTGACGTAGCCGAGGTATGGTACGTAGAATGTGCCGGATCCCTGGGTTATTCCTAAAACTGCGAGTGACTGCGGGAATACGTATAGGAATGTTACGTGGTGGAATATAACCTGTAGGTAGGAGTACGGCGCGAATATGGACTCGGTCCACGCGGTGCCTATGAATGAGGCTAGTATAAGCGGTAGTGCAACCCTGAGCTTCTCCTTAATATTACTTAATAATGCGTATAGTGCCATTACTGCCACGAACATTATTGCCGATATCCACCAAATAGTTATTGCAGCTACGGTGGTTACAATGATTGAGAGCAGTATCTTGGTCCTGGGATCCATCCTATATATTATTGACTTACCCTCAATGAATCTAAATAGTGACATGTAGCCCTGGAATCCGATGAGCTTGAATATTAGGTAGACAACTAGTACCGGTCCGTAAAACAGTATCACTAGCGTTATTACCCAGTTAATGGCTGGGTTATACAGTATTTGGCTAAGCAGCATTCACCCTCACCCTCCTAATACTCGCCGTTGGCCTACCAATACTCCTCGTAACCTCAAAGACCTGAGGCGGTGATATGCCCCACTCAGGGTGTTTATGCGACTCCTCAAAGACCTCCTCAGGAATTCCACTGAATGCCACAGTACCGTCATACATAACAAAGGCTTTATCACTGTACTCCCCAACCTGTCTCATATTATGGGTAACCATGATGAGCGTCATACCCTTCTCTTCCTTAATGGTTAGTATTAGGTCCATTAAAGCCGTACTCATCTCATTATCAAGACCCCTCGTTGGCTCATCCAGGATTAATATCCTGGGTTCAGCCACGAGTATTGCAGCAACACTGACGAGTCTCCTTTGACCTACGGAAAGCTTATGCGGACTTTGACTCAGTAGGTCGCTGATCCCCAGGTAATTAACTATCCTCCTAATCCTATCCTCAGCCTCCCTACCATGAACGCTGGCTAACTTCAGTGTAAATTCTAACTCGCCCCTTACCGTACTTGAGAAGAGCATTTGATCAGGGTCTTGGAACACATAACCAATTAGCTTAACCCTATCCTTACCAGAAAGCTTTGTAGAGTCATGATTAAATATCTGAATACTGCCATTACTTGGTCTATAAATACCCGCGAGTAGGTACATTAATGTCGACTTACCACTTCCATTAGGCCTATTACACTGACGACATCGCCATCATGGATTACTAAGTTAACGCCCTTCAGAACCTCCCGCATACTCCCTGGATAGGTAAACCTAACATTGCTTACTGAAACCGCTATCTCACCATCATCCTCTCTACGCCTTTCAATAACATCCAACTTACTGGCTACACCTATTTCAAGGAATTCCTCAACAGATATTGGGTAATAATCGGCATTTTTATTAATCATCCTGTACAATGTGGTCACCTGGGGCTCCTCAACACCCAGCTTCGTCAGGTCTTTGTCCACGGCTCTGTGCGGTTCATCATCTATGTATATCGCCCCATCCTTAAGGCCAATGACCCTATCGACCATTCCAATGACCCTCTCAACCCTATGCTCACTCATTATGACCGTTAACCCCTCATCATTCAACTTCTTAACAAGGTTAAAAATCTGCTCGGCACCTATTGAATCAAGCATCGACGTTGGTTCATCCAGAATTAAAATCCTAGGCTTAACTG
This sequence comes from Vulcanisaeta sp. JCM 14467, assembly GCF_001316245.1. Classification (GTDB taxonomy): domain Archaea; phylum Thermoproteota; class Thermoprotei; order Thermoproteales; family Thermocladiaceae; genus Vulcanisaeta. The sequence continues at coordinate 229,709 of NZ_BBDM01000002.1, forward strand.
CTAGGACTCCCGCAATAACGAGCCTCTGCTTCTCACCACCACTCAGGAGAAATGTTGGGTGCTTCATCTTATGAAGCAAATTAACTAATTTAAGGGACTCAACAACCCTCCTCCTCATCTCCTCAGGCTCCACAGCCCTGTTTTCAAGCCCAAAGGCAACGTCATCGTCAACGATTAAAGAGAATATTTGGCTCTCAGGTATTTGGTAAACCGTGCTAACGATCATTGCCATTTCATGGACCGGGGTCTTCCTAGGGTCGTGACCGGCAACATCGATTGAACCCCTAACGGTTGCACTTACTATGTTTGGTATAACACCATTAATTACATTAAGCAGTGTGGACTTACCAGAACCTGTCCTGCCCACCAACAGTACGAACTCACCTTCCTCAATCTCAAGCGATAAACCCCTAAGAACAGGCCTATCAGAACCGAAGTAACGAACATAGAGGTTATTAATTTTAATGATCTTAGCCATACACCTCCCTAAGTCAATACCCTCTTAATGTAGTATATAAATGGCGCCACCACAAGACCAAGCACAGCGCCAGCACCAATACTTGCTATACTCGTTATTGCCCATAAACTTGGGGTGAATGATATCCCTAAAACAAATGGTCCCCAAAAGCCCCTCCACCAGAATGGGTATGCCATGGATATCGTGATACCACCAAGTAATGCATCAACGATGAATAGTGCCTTGGCTGATTTCAACTCCTCCTCCAACTCCTCACTAGCCACCGACTCACCACTAGGCTCCTTAGAACTAGCCACGCCCTTAAAGACTCCCCTAAATGGCAACATATAATACTTACCCCTATAGATCAGCCACAAATCAATTATGGCAGCGTATGAGGTAACCTCGTAAATAAACCAGAAGGGCTCACCACCAAAGCCATAATGAATAATGTCAGAGAGAAGCGTGTATATGAACACGGTTAACCCGGCGGACCCCGGTTTACCGACTAGGGCGGCGGCTAGCATCACAAGGAATGTCTCGCCAATTATTGGGTAATAGAAGTAAGTAGTGACAGTACCTACCTTAGGTATTAATGGTGATATAAAGAAGTTATAGACGATGAGCAATGCGGCTATTAGGGCTATGTACACGAAATCAATGGTTTTGAAGTTGCCGAAGGGTCTACCCTCCTTAGGTCTCCATGCCCATGCAAGCAGGGCGAAGTAAAGTACTGACCATATTAATATGACGTACCAGGGTATTATGGTGTTCAGATTGAAGTGCACCCCATTCCAGACCATATATTCACCGAAAAGCACTAATGACCTCATTTAAAAAGATTTACATAAATAATGTAATTATATTATCTAAAAAAAATTATATACCATAAGTATTACTTGAAAATTATCAAATACATTTTCATCTTACATTTATTTTCCAGGCATTTGAGGAAAACTGATATGAACCTCATCAACGTATTTCATCAGTAACGATTTAAGATTCTCCTCCTCAGCGCCTGGAATTTTTATGTGGCTCCAGGGCAGTTCAGCGTTAAGTGGTTTCCATGAATACACGTACTTATTGAGCAGGTCCCCGTACTTCCTAAGCAGTCTCCTCCAGGAGCCCCTGTCAAGGCTTGTCAGTGAGGCTTCGAATACTAAATTACTAACGTCACGATCACCAAGCGAGAGCAGTGCTTGAACCTTGGCGTCAAGTATATTATATGTCGAGAATTCGGTGTAAGCGTGTAATTCCCTTAAGGCCTTAATCCTTTCATTAACTACGTCCTCATCAGCCATTGGTAGCCATTGCAATGCGTGTGCGGTTTAGGTATCCAGGGATTAACCGAGAGTGAGTACCGAACGCCAAGTCTTTTAAGTCTCTGTAGCAGGTTAATTATTGACTCAATGTCCTCATCCGTCTCCCCTGGCAACCCAACCATGAAGTAAAGCTTTAAGTGATCGATGCCGGCCTCCACTGCATCCATGGCTACCCTCACAATGTCATCATCAGTGAACCCCTTACCCAGGGCCTTCCTCAGTCTCTCGCTTGACTCAGGGGCTATCGTGAGGACTTTGGCCTCCCTTTGCAATTAACTTAATGATATCCTTATTCAACGTATCAACGCGTAGTGAGGGAACAGACACGCCAAGCCCTAACTCATTCACTAGGAAGCCCATTAACTCCCTAAAACCTGGGTGATCAGTTACGGAAAGCCCTATTAGGGATACCCCATTAATCAACTTCTCATCCCTACTTAAATCCTTAATTATCAATTCCTTAATAGAATTAATGTCGGTAAACCTGACGGGCCTTCCGATAAAACCTTCCATACAGAATAGGCAACCCCTTGGACAACCCCTCATGACCTCCAGGACTGCTGGATAATTAAATACGGACCCAGCGCTGCTCGTGCTTAATTCGATTGCCGTGTCATAGATCAACCTAATGGAGTATGACAAATCCTTCACAAACGCCTTGATTACGGTATGCTTACCAAGTGATGGCACGTAAAAACCTGTTATGTCTACGTACTTCTCAACGTCCTTGCCATACTCTAGGTAGTGATTAATGAGCTCGGGTATTAGTACCTCCGCATCACCAATGAGGATTATGTCCGCGAATGGCGCCATAGGCTCTGGATTAGCCATCAGTGTTGGCCCTCCCATGACGATTAACGGGTCCTCAGAAGTCCTTTGCACACTGAATGGGTTTATGCCGCTTATCTCCAGCATCTTCAGTATTCGTGGGTAATCAAGCTCGTAGTGCACCGAGAATAGTACTATGTCGAAGTCCCTTAGCGATTTCGTAACTGACCTGCCATCATCACTCATGAAAACGAACTCGGAGTACACGCTTGGATGCTCGTTCAGTAACTTCCTGATTATGTGTATTGACAGTGATTGTAGGGCTACCCTGGCATTTGATGGATAAGCAATGGCTACCTTAATCATCCCCTTCCTGTATGACTTACGGTAAGCGCTCATCGGTATTACGAGACTCCCTGGTATGGCTGTGACGGACTTATCCTAACCCTGAGGATAACCAGCGGTTGATTTGATTCCTTTATCTCCATTATCTTCCTAAGCAGTCTCAGCCTTACGCTCGTGATGTTCGTCGACAAGAGCCTTAATGCGCCGTCCTTACCATACTCATTAATGAGGTCGTTAAGTGTTGTCTTTAGTATGAAGTCTGAGACTACGTCAAGGCTGCATATCTCATTCTGCCTTATCAACTCGACAATGATCTCCCTACGTAACTTATCAACTAAGTCCTTGGGAAGACTCTTGAGGAGCTCATTCACATTACCCTGAATATCGGCATTGCTATCCGTGTTTGCCTGCTCATTCTCGGTGAAGACGAGCTTGACCCTCTGTCTCCACTTAACAACCCACCAATTAAACCACTCATCGACAATCCTAACCACCTGCTCATCATTTCTTAAAATCCTCCTGCATAATTCGTATGATGCATCCTCATTGCTTAAATTGAGTAATCCAAACTTATGCAATAAGTAATATCTTAAATCCTGATAGGCGTAGCTGTCAGGAAGTCCTGCTCGTTGGGCTCCAAGTCCCAAGGCAGGGAGCTTATCCGTTGCTGAATCATGGATACTAGCTTACGTTCACCAAGGCCCTCCCTGCAGCTATGTCTATGTCGAAATACGCCACAAAACTCCCGTGTGTATACTATTTTATTTATTATTTAAACATTTGGTCCATGCTATGTTTAAATACGACTAAATAATTTATTTATATCCATAAAATCATGAAGAATTTTTGAAAGGACAAAGGAACCAGGTAATGAACTATACCACTTATTCACTAGGTAATTAATTACGTAGGAAATGTCATCACCACTCAAGACCCAGTTTGGTTCCCTATCGCCATAACTCACACCCAATAGTAATAAGCCATAAGGCGGTGCAGGCGGTATTGGTCTTTTAACCCTCAACTCTATTAAATCCCTCAACTCATTCACAGTCAATACGCCTGAACCAACCATCCTAATGGCATTAACAATCTTCCTAATCATCTTATTCTTAAACCCACGACCATTGATCGTAAATACCAGGTAATCACCAAGCCTCTCAACGTTAATGCCATTTATCAACACGGTGGTCGGGACGCCCCTCTCCCTAACCTGGAAGTTAGCAAGGTCATGAACGCCGATAAACATTTTCGCCGCATCCCTCATTAAATCAACATCCTCGTATAACCAAGGCATGACGTAGAGGTACGTCCTAGACACTGCCGCCCTCGCGCGAAAATCATTACTCACCTCAGCCCAGGCCCATACCCTGATTCCATTCGGCAATTCTGAATTGATCATGCCAGGCACTAGCCTAAGCTCGCCATCATACTTCACGGAAATCACATTACCAATGGCACTAACCCCAGGATCCGTCCTCGACGCCTTACTCAATTTGAAGTCACTTATAAAGTGCTTAATGGCCCTCCTAAGGTAGTACTCAACAGAGTTGGTATTACCCGTAAAACCACTAAATAATGTTCCATCGTAAAATACCTTAAACGCTATCGTTACCATTAAATTACGCTTACCATAAAGTGATTAAAAGGCAATACTCATTACGACTTAATTATGACTTATCATGGGACTTAACAATGACTATCCTGTAATTACCATCATCAAGTTGCACAGCCTCCTTAATCTCTACGTTTAATATCTTTAGTATCCTCTGTATCATCATGAAGCATACGAAGTCGTCCGTTATCACCGTAAGTACCGAACCACTCTCAGCCCTGTCAACGGCATTGGCAACTATGGTCACGGGCGTTGGGCATTGAAGACCCCTAACATCGATCACATTACCACTACCCATAGCACCCACACCCAGTTAATGAAATTGTATAAATATGCTCATAGCGTGTGCCGATTATTAATTGGATAGATGGGTTTATAAGATGGTATTCACGTAAGGGGCTCGTACTTAGTCACCTTATTTCAAAATCCTCAAATTCCCCACGGTACTGCTTAACCACGTAAATTACAGTCTCAACAGAGCCAACTGGGCTTGACCTAACCCACTCAATGAATGCCATCACATCCTCCTACAGCCCTCAACAACAACCTCCACAGAACCATCAGACAAGTTCCTGGCATAGCCAGTCAAACCGAGGGATAGGGCTTGCCTACGTAGTGTTGGTCTAAAGCCCACGCCCTGAACATTACCAAAGACCTTAGCCTCAACCCTAACCCTCTCACAACTAACCTGTTGTCTCCTTAAGCCCCTTAGCACGTCAATGTTCATTGTCAATTTCATTAGCAAGGATTTATTCGTGATATACCTAGTTACGTAGTCAGGCACGAATAACCTACCGTCCCCCTACCCATGACCTCACCAATGACCATCGGTTGAACACCCTCAATACCCCTCAAATCATTAATTATTGAGTCAACGACATCCTTACCCGCCACAATCGCTATTGCACCATTTGTGCCCGCGGTGGCGTCAGTGATTATATAATGCTCAGCCGCAAACCTAGCAACCTCTGGCGATAATAATGGTATGCTATGCAGTGCAATGTCGACGTTAGCCTGTTCCGCAAGCTCCTTAAACACGAATATACCTGGCCCAGATATGTCTATCGTAGCCGCTATATGCTCATCCTCCCTAAAGGACTCGTCAAGCTCCGGCAGGTACTTATTTATCACCCTGGCTATCTCGATGTTCGGTCTCGAGAGGGTGTCCATTATTTCTATTTTCAGTTTCTCAAGATCATCAATGCTCATTACATTGTGTTCAAACTCCTCCATTATCGATTCATCAACATGCGCTGTCAAGTACGTTGAGATTACGGAGAGTTCTCCAAAGGGCCTTGTGACCAATATCTTGAAGCCAGCCCTAATATTATCGTAAAACATTGGTGGCTCCTTATCAAGCAAGCCAACAACTGTTGCACCCATTAATAAGTAATTGACCCTTGGCTGCGGGACATCAGCAATTAGTTTAAAACCCCACCTACCACTGAATTCCCTGAATCTCCTTAACAATTCCTCCTAAGCCCATCAATGGGCGCGTCGTAGACCGGGTATATGGTTACGTCCTTGTAGACCCCCTTAATGAATAGATCATTCAGCGCATTACTCACGGCAGTAGCCACCTGCCTATAACTGCCTGGGTCCTCCGTCGGGTCTATTATTTGTATCGTGTCATTATTAGCCAATAAATACTCATTACCCACCTTCGTACTTATGAAATCAACCAACGCAAACTCCGCCTTCTCCCTAGTCGAAACTATTGAATGCCCCTTACCAATCCTAACCCTAACGCTTGAACTCCCCAACCTCCTATAGAGACTTATTATGGAATTGGCAAATTCTCTCGGTGATGCTGCACGTGATTGATGAACCTGAAGCAATAGTAATGCTACGGATGGGTTGATCCTCTCAAGCTCATCCCTACTCACGCCACTACCATCCACGCCGTATATCCTCCTATTCAGGGAGTAATTACCATCACTCCTTAACACCGCAACATCCTCCCTATGCTGTATCTCAAGGTTTAGCTTACTCATTTCATTACTTATGAGTGAGAGGGCTGGGTATAACGTGTCGTAAAGGTCAACCTTAACCGAACAGCCAATGGCGAGTGACAATAGATTGATGCCAAGGTCCAGGTACTTATCTAACCTCTCCCTAAACCTACCAATCCTATCCTCCCTCACGGTAATCACCGCTTCCTAACCACAATCCTCCAGTAACCACCCTCCTGCCTAACCTCGAGAACCTCATGACCAAGCTTCCTAACCGCCGCCGGAACATTATCACAACTCGCCGGGTTGTCAACCAGTACCTCCATTATTGACCCACTTTTCAACTCCTTAATCACCTTAAGCGTAAATACCTGCGGGTATGGGCAGGCATAGCCCCTGGCATCCAGTAAATACTTATTATCGCCTATCCTCCTTACCATACCATTCTCCGTCCCCATAAATCCCACGGCGATAACCCACGTCATGGCTTAATATAGCTTAGATCAGTGCTCTTTTTGCACAGATAACTATTTATTTAAATTCAAATAAATATAAATGAATCAAAGAGACACGGACTTATCGCACCACTCAAGCAACTCAACGTACTTACCAATCATAACCAACTCATCAACCACATCCAGGAAATCCCCCAAACCAACCTTAATACCAGCCAACTCAAAGGGCTGGGTGCAGACGTAGACCCTGACATTACCGATTTCCTTAGCCTGCCTAATCATTTCATACCACCTGTAAAACCTACCACCCTTAATGGCATCATTATAACCACGAACAACACCGCCAGCCAATTCGCTTAATACCGAATCACTATTGTAACCACCAATCTTATCGGCATAACCCCTAAGGAATGCAAAGGATGCCGACTGGGTTGCGTATATCGCGACTTCATGCCCCATACTGACCGCGCCAAGGGTTATTGTTCCCAGCGTGATTAGGCGATCCAGGGTTGAGCTGGTGATTAGTATCAGTATTCTCATGGCACTTATTACCCTGGTAATTCAAGTTAAAATTGCATAAGGAATGATGCATTTTCTGCATGGGAATAAGGAAAAGTCACTTTAATTATTTTAAACATGCTAACCTCTAATAATGCTCACTCCTTAGCCTGCACCTCCTGCTTATTCTCGCCCTCAGTCTTTGTCTCTTCCTCCTTACCCTTCTTCTTCGTCATGTATGGACTTGGCATGCACATAATTGATCATTGCCATAGAAATGCAGTTATTAATAAATATTTCTATTTAAATTTATTTAAATATATTCAAATGAATTGACAATATCAATTATCCTTAAACTTCGTAATGAAGCCCTCTTAATCAATATATGTAATGCCCAATGGCGTATTTAGCTAAAGGCTTAACCAAACCTAATACTCTCAAGGATCCTAATCTCCTCCTCACTCAACCTCCAACCAGCGGCACCTAGGTTCTCCCTAACGTGGTCAGGGTTTGAAGCCCTCGGTATTGGGAATACATTCTCATGCTTACTAATTATCCAATTAAGCACCACCTGGGCCACAGTCTTAGGCCCATGATTCCTAGCAATAACCTCAAGGGCATCCCTCGGGAACTCCCTAATGAGCCTCCCATGACCGAGTGGGTAGTAGGCTATCACGGCCATACCGTTCTTCTTGGCGTAGGGTATTATGTCGGCCTCAATCCTCCTATCCATTAGGCTGTAGGGCATTTGTATTGATGCGACCTCATACTTCTTAAGGGCGCCCTGTGCCTCAATGACCTGGTTAAGGCTGAAGTTACTAAGGCCGATGAACCTTATCAACCCATTATCGACTAGGTACTCCATGGCCCTCATGGTCTCCGTAATCGGCACCCTCCTATTCGGGAAGTGTATTTGGTATAGGTCTATGTACTTAACACCAAGCCTGGCAAGGCTCCTCTTCGTAGCCTTAATAACAGCCTCATACCTCAAATGGGTCGGCCAAACCTTCGTCGCTATGAACAACTCCTCCCTATCAAAACCCCTAATAGCCTCACCAACCAGAGGCTCAGACCCGTAAATCTCGGCAGTATCAATGAAGTTTATACCGCCTCAAGACCAACCCTCAACGCCCTAAGCCTCCTATCATAGCCAGGCTTATGCTAGTCTCGATAGTATTATCCAGGCTGGGTCGTAGTACGTGCCCATGCCGATTACCGAGACCTTGACCCCGGTCTTGCCGAATGCCCTGTATTCCACGGGTATTGGCGTTGTTGATGCCCTATTAACCTTATTCCTGAATTAAGGGCATATGCAATAATCAGGTACCCCAGGATCGATCACCAGTCACATGGCATGTCACTCATCACCCAGCGTAATGTCGATCCTTGGCTTAAATACTTAACTTGGGCATTGCTTCGTTGGGTTTATAAGCAGATTGCTTATACCTAAGTAACGTGAGTATTAGTAGTAGGGATTTGGTTGCTAAGAAGATGGCTCAATTGATCAGGGCTGGGGCCACGTTGACGAGCTACACATGCCCAGTGTGCGGCACGCCACTGCTTAGGTTGAAGACTGGTGAGTATTACTGTGCTAATTGTGATAGGCCCGTGGTAATTGTTAGGTCTGATGCTGAGGAGAAGGAGGTTATGATTAGGTATGGGCTCATGGACATTAGGGACACGCTCTATGAGAGGCTCGTCATGATTAATAATGAGCTTAAGGAGACTAAGGACATTGATAGGATTAATGAGTTGGTTAGGTCCATGGTACTCATACTAGAGGCCTACGATAAAATAACTCAAATAATAAACCAGGGCTCACCGAAGACTGAGATGACTAAGGCTAAGGAGAAATAGGGAACCTAAGTAGTGCCGCCACGCCGCCAATACTCCTAAGTCTCTCACCACCCTCAATACTTGATGGTACAATGATTAGGTTTGCCCTAGTCCTCAGTGCCATGCTTATTAAATCCCTCATTTCAATACCCCTTTCCTTATACGTCTCATCAAGGACAACCAACGTCTCCACAGCACCGAACTCAAGGGCCTTCCTAACCTCATCAATACCCACGGCAACAAGGCCATTACCCATGCCCAACCTATTGAATACTTCATCCACGTATTCCTGCCCAAGGTCGATGTTCAACTTCCTAAGAACGCCAACACCAACCCTCTCAAACTCATAAACGCCTGCTAACCCACCCTCACCCTGCTCATGGTAAATAATTGGCAAGCCTAATTTACCCAGTTCCTCATTAATGACCTCCCTAGCCATGGAGAGGGTCATGTGATTACCAACCACGATTATGTGCGTGGGCCTCCTACTCTGGACCCACTGCCTGACCTGGGTGAGCACGCTCCTAAGTGACCTCTTGAACCTATCCAGCGAGTCCTCACCCTCCTTACCACCACTTTGAATCGGTATTGTACCGAGCAACTCCCTACCAAACCTACGAATGTGGGCAACAGCCACCTCCTCCATGGACACTGAAACCAACAACACACTCACCGATGCACCGCTGAACATTTCCAGGACCTTACTAACGAACTCCCTATCAACCCCATTCGGCTTAACCAACCTATACTCAAGCCCGTAGGCAAGCTCCATGGTGTGGTGACTACCCTTAGCACCCTCAAACCACTCAGGGACCTCAATGAGAATGCCCCTAACCCTAAGCGTACCCCTAAAGGCATGGTACTCAAGACCCTCAACCCTAAGACCGACATAAATCCTAACCCTCTCACCCCTACCACCCTCCCTCGCCCTAAACTCCCTGACAGTCCACCCGTAAATGACGTCGCCAGGATCGATCAGTAAGTAAACGACGTATAGGTCATCCTCACCCTCAACCACGAAGTCGAGGAAATCCCTACCAAAGTTAAGCTTCACAAAATGCGGTGAAAGGCAGGTGGGAAAATAAACCCTTAGGTCCCAGCGGACTCTCCCTGCCTCTCCTTAGCCTTCTTTTCCTCGAGCTTCCTCAACGTTATTCCGCGCATGGCCGCTGCGTACCAAAGGACCTTCCACACGTCTGGACCCCTATCGCCATACTCCATGGCGAACTTCCTAGCCAACTCCAGCAACTCATTGGCTTCCTCAAGCGTCAACTCATCCTTATCAATAAGCTCAAGCAACCTCTTCTTCTCAGCCTCGGTGAATGGGTTCGTGGCCATGTTGACCATGCTACGTAGCACTGACTTCACGAAGCTAACATCCCTACTATCGAGAATACCCCTAAAGCCTAGGAACTCCGTGAGGAACTCATTCTGCCCAGTAATTATGTTTACCAACCTATTAAACCTCTCGTCAACGTAATTCTTTAGCTCATTAAATCTCTGGTCTATTTGTTGGAACCTCATGTCAATCTCCTTAAACTTGCCGCCAAGCCAATAAAGCGAAGTACCCAGAATAACGACAATCGTGACTATAGGCCCAACAATACCAAGTATCAGCGAGACATCCATCACCATAAGTTATTGTTAGGTATTAATATACCTTATGCCGTGCTTCGTAAGGAATTGCTTATAAATAGGATGTCTATCCTATCATGATTATGGAACTCGAGAGATGGAGTAAGGTTCACACACTGGTTTTCACGGTGTTCTCGGTAAGCGCCGCGATTGAGGCTTACATCTACTCAATAGCCTACATCGCAACCAACTGGTTCTCAGTGCCCAGGTACTTAATAGCCCTATTATCAGTATGGCCACCACTGTGGCTGCTACTCGGTGGCGCATTAATGGGACCCATCTCGGACGTGGTTGGTAGGAGAAGGAGCCTTTATTTGTCATTGCTAATGTACATAGTCGGCTCCATGGGGCTAATACTCAGCGCGAATTACGTAATCCTCCTAACCTCAATAGCCGTACTAATGCTCGCTGTCGGTGGTGAGTATAATACGGTCATGATATCGGCCCACGAGTACTTCCCTAGCAGGTTAGGAGTAGGATTGTTTACTTAGTGCTCAATTTCACGAACCTCGGCGGTGCCATTGCAGCGGCCCTGGCGCTAATTAACGTGACATCCATAACCCTCCAGAAGTTGGCCCTTGGGCTGACGATGCTCATAATAGTGCCAATACTCTACCTACTCAGGTCATTAATCCCAGAATCACCGCACTGGCTCAGGGCCAGGAGGCTCATGAGGGGTGATTCAGGGCTTGATTTAGTGGATAAGGCCAGTGTTGTGAGGTTACCACCACTGCCCGTTAGGGTTGTTATTGGTGGCCTAATTGGTTGGTCATACACAGCCGGCTTCACGCTTATTGTGCTGACCTTCGGGCCTTACTACTTCCCAAGCCTAACCAACTGGCTCATACTCACCTTCTCGCTGGCCTCATTCGTCTCTGGCATTGCCGTGAGCATGCTCGCCGATTTCCTCAGTAGGAAGTCACTACTACTCGCCTCATCACTTGGTCCCTAGCTACCTCGGTGCTAATGCCGTCATTAATTAATGAATTGGTAAAGTCCCAATACCTATTCTGGGCGCTCTTCATACTATTCTCAATAATGGTTAACACGTACTTCCTAACCGAAGACACACTGAAGTCCGAGTACTGGGTCACCAGGCGTAGAGGCTCTTACACCGCGGCCGTCAGAGTCGCGTCGCTCGGCGGTTCTATACCCGTGATATTCCTATCATCCTACCTACCAGTGGGTATGTACCTCACGCTAGCCGCAGTGATATTCGGGATTGGCTTCGTAGCATCACTTGCCTGGTACGTAATCGGTCCAGAGACTGGTAGGGGCATTGGGATTACTGCGTGGGATTATGAGTAATCATAAGTTCGACCTCATTGTAATCTCGGACTGCGTGCTGGATATTTACTACAGGGTCGAGAAATTACCAATAGGCATTGGCGACATTGCCGTATCAAACATAATCGCCACATCACCAGGTGGTGCGTGTGCCACAGCCGTCGTGGCCCGTAAGCTCGGCCTTAACGTGGCCGTCATTGATAAGGTGGGTGATGATGATTTCTCCGACATTTTGGTTAAGCACCTCAATGATGGTAGTATATACACGGGATTTATGAGGAGGGTTCACGGCACAGTAACGATATCTAACAACATCATCGGTAATAACGGCCATGCCTTCCTGGGCTACTTAGGTGTTGGTAAAGATTTAACCATCAATGAGGTTAACGAGGAGGTGATTAAAAGGTCGAGGGCCATATACATCGGTGGCTTCTACGCATCCTTCTCGAGAAGTATCATTAACACGTTTACCGAGGTGATTAGGATGGCGCACAAGCACTCAATCCCAGTGTTCCTAGATGTCGGACCTGCCATTGGCAATAATGAATTAATTATAGACCTGATTAAACAGTCGAATACGGTATTCATGAATGAGGAGGAGGTGAGGAGACTATTTAATGACATATCGATCCTAACCAAGTTAGCGAGGGACAACAATGTCAACGCTGTGGTTAAGCTAGGAGATAGGGGCGCCGTATTGGTGTATAACGGCAACGTAGCCACTGCAAACCATACAACGTGAATAACGTAATCACGACAATAGGCGCCGGCGACGCATTCAACGCAGCATACATAGCGGGACTCCTACATGGTCTAGACCCACTAAGCTCATGCGACCTCGGTAACAGGATTGCATCCATAAGGATCCAGTACCTAACGCCAATCGAGTTACCTAACCTTGAGGGATTCATTATGTGATAATGCCGTTATTAATTAGTAAAGACTTGATATTAATCATGACTTATATCATGTAATACTTCACGCATATAACTGGACTTAGTAATAACTCCTGTAAAGACACAATACCTATGAGGTCATCGTGAGGGTAATATCACACGGCCAAGGACTTTATGGGTATGAAACACCGAGTGGTGAATCTGTATGGATCTGCATATACTGTTAAGCGACACTTACCCAATATGTAGTGGTAAGCATAAGCTTGTGCGTGATGAGGAGAATGGTAAGGTCTATATCTATGACCAGGGCGGTAATAGGCTTGGCACGATAAGCCTGAAGAATGTTGGCAAATTGAGGAGGGTTTGAGTAGTGTTGGGGGTTGATTGTTTCGGTTTTAAAATACCAGGACTTGATAACCATTGTTTATGTAGTACGCCACCCTGTCGCCGGCTGGGTTTAGTTTGAGCCCTATCTTCGTTAGTTGTTGGTCAATGCCCTTGTTCCTGGCGTAGTTAATGCACGCGCTATCAATTGCGCCTGCCTTCAACAACTTCTCGAAGTTCTCCTTGGCAGGTCCCTCGAGCCTGAGTAATCTTTCCTGGGCTGGCCCCCAGAAGATGACCTTGAAGTCCTCATACCTATTTGTCCCAACTGTGTTTGCCGCCATTGTTAATGCCAGGTCCATCTTTATGTCGTCACTCATTATTAAGAAGACTACCTTCGCCATCGTCTCCCTTAACGCTCTGCTTGATTTATGTGCATTTCGCGCCTGCTAATTGCACACTAAATTCTTATTAAACGCGATTGGTTTAAAAAGCATTAGGGTAGCCCTAACGTTAATGACCCAGGTGGAGAAAAGTAGGGATAGAGTGACAATACTTGGATTAACATCAATTGGTCACTTCATAAATGATGGCAACATGTGGTTAATACCAGGCATAATACTACCGGTACTCAACCAAATGGGCGTTAACTACGCAATAATAGGCCTACTTTCAGCCTATACGCCGCAATCTCCGCAATAGCAAGCCCACTGGTCCCACTCAGCATTAAGTGGCTTGGCGGGCACATGAAGGCCATGGCCCTGGGCATGTTCCTATGGGCATTCGCTATTGGGCTTGCCTCAATAGGCTTCCTAATCCATAACCTATACTTGGTCTACGTAGGCGTGGTGCTAGCTGGAGTCGGGGCAGCTACTATCACCCAATTGGTAGTGCATTATTGTCAGCTACGTATGGTGGGACGGCAGGCTCGGCACTTGGTATTAATGGAGCCTTTGGAAGTCTCGGCAGGACGCTTTACCCACTTATTGGTTCGGTTCTTGTTTTCGCGGGCACTGTAAGTGCCGTCTTTAACCTATGGATATTGGCATTTGTGACGTTTGTCGTGGGCATTGCAGTGTTATTATACGGTATTTACAAATTCGATGTTAAGGCGTATAAGAGGGGTAGTAATAAGGACGACCCACCAAATGCGCCGACAACACTTAAGGCTTCAATAATGTTAATAGTATTATTGTTTATAATAACGTTGTTAAGGAATACGGCTGGTCAGGGTATACAGACGTTCCTGGGCATATACATAAATAGGGTGCTCGGGATTAGGTTAAGTATAACCTACGGCGAGGTACTATCGATACTACTCGCCTCAGCCATAATAGGTCAGCCAATACTTGGTTGGCTTAGTGATAGGGTTGGTAGGAGGTTCATGGCGTCATTCTCCACGTTCGCCTTCGCCATACTATTCATAGCCTTCATATACACGGGCAACCTAGTCCTCGCATTCTTCGCCATGCTATTCGTACTCAGTAACTTCCCACTAATCATGGCAGTACTTGGTGACCTATTCCCAAGAGAACAGGTTAGTTGGGCTACATCGATTGTTTGGAATGGAGCAGTTACCGGAGGTAACGTACTCGGCTCACTACTAACCGGCTTACTGGCCCAGTACTACGTGCCAATCTACGGCGAGGTTGG
Source organism: Vulcanisaeta sp. JCM 14467 (assembly GCF_001316245.1). Lineage (GTDB taxonomy): Archaea > Thermoproteota > Thermoprotei > Thermoproteales > Thermocladiaceae > Vulcanisaeta. The sequence goes on from NZ_BBDM01000002.1 coordinate 244,749, forward strand.
TGCCCTGGAGCACGCACTACTGATTGTGTTAATCCTGGCATTCATATCAGGAGCCTGTGGTTGGCGGTGCCCAAGCCGCCAAAGCGTACTAAGGTACCACTATTTGGATAAGATTGTTAAGCCGATACTTTAATAATACTAATAATACTTAAGTTTCAGGGGTCATGATGTACTATTAAAATGCCCTGGCTATTAGTGGGTCACTCGGTTTATATAGGTCGTTTTCCTTTGTTAGGAATGAAGCATCCACCAGGTTTTGGAGTAATTCCGTCACCTTCTTATCATCGACCTCATAACCCTCCCTAGCCTCCTCCCTACCCTTCAGGAAATTCTCAAAACTCCTGCCTGGCTTGGAGTCAAATAGCACTGGCTACCTACCCAGTAACTGTACCTAACCAGTCATTAAGTCTTTCAAAAATATCCGTAACAATCAATGGTGAAGTAAGGGTGGGCAGGGCCGAGGTAGTAATTATTCAGGCCCTCATACCGATTAAGCATTAAAGGGCTGTTAAGTAATTCTAACCTATGCCGAGCTTCAAATTCCCTAATGGCGTTATTGTGGAGCTTATTAAGGGTGATATAACCGAGGTTGAGGCTGACGCCATTGTTAATGCTGCTAATTCATACCTTGAGCATGGTGGTGGGGTTGCGGGGGCCATTGTTAGGAGGGGTGGTTGGGTTATTCAGGAGGAGTCCCGTGAGTGTTAGGAAGTACGGCCCCGTGCCCGTCGGTGGCGTTGCAGTGACCAGTGCAGGTAGGTTGAAGGCGAAGTACGTGATCCATGCAGTAGGGCCGAGGTGCGGGATCGAGCCAATCGAGAAGCTCGATGACGCAGTAACAAACTCACTCAGGAAGGCTGAGGAACTGAACCTAACCAGCATAGCCTTCCCGGCAATTAGCACGGGCATCTTTGGGTGCCCCTACGATCAAGCCGCCAGGGTGATGGCTAGGGCTATTAGGAGGGAGGCGCCTGGGCTTAGGAGTGTGAGGAGGATCATAATTTGTCTTTACGGTGATGAGGCATTCAACGTCTTCAGTAGGGTGTTTGATGAGGAATTGAGGGACTACAGATCAACTAACCCTTAAATCAGACCTGGCTTACAATTGATAATTAAATCCCTTAATAATACTTAACGCATATTAATAAGCCCTATTTATTATTAACGGCAGGTAAGCTCAACTTAGTGTTGGATATTTTGTCGTATTGAAAGAGGTAGCTGAAGGGAAGATTGAAGAGTATCACAACATTGTTTCCAAATAATGCCTTTATTAATATGCTTACTCGGTTCATCGTGATGATTAGGGTGTTGGATTATGTGCTGGATTTCGTGTTGGGCTGCCTAATCTTGGTTCTCGAGCTCGCGCCAGTCCTGGTCCCAGTACTCATTGCCGTGCTCGTGATAGCCTTCGTGACCCATAACCGCGAACTTAGTGCGGCCGCTCTCATAGCCCTGGGTCTCCTCCTCAGTGTTCGTGTAGTGCATAGCCATGAAAAACCTGAGGAAGAGTACTCTATTTAATGCTCTGGTAGTTCAGCTTACTGAGGACTGGCTTAATTTGTTCATTATTAAGCTTCATTAACTTTAAGAATCCCTAACCGTCCAACTACTGGTGAATTGCTGTTGGCATGATGGTGGTTACTGTAGCGATTATGTAGATGGGGTAGGTATTGAGCTTAAGTCGTGTTAAAATTCTCATTAAGTGATAGGTCTTGCTTTTACCCCTATTAATGCCTTAAATGTTAGGTATTCTGGAAATATAATGGTAATGCTCATGATATCCGCACGGATAAAGTTACTAATAAAAAGAAGAAGTTATTTTATTCATTCACCATCAGGGATTTGGTATTAATAATATTGTCACGTTGCCGACGCTCGTGTTGAGTACTACGTATCCGTAGGGTAGTTGGGTAACACTCGCTGGGAATTGGTAATTGACTGTGCAGGTTGTTGAGAATGAGATCTCCTCAGTAGGTAATTCGCTTGTTGGTGTCATTACGAATACATATGTTGAGTAGGAGGTTTCGTTAATTGTTGGAATAAGCATTCCATAAACAATCGTGGTTGCGTTTATGGTTATTGCTGGGCTTATCATGCATGAGGTTAGTAACGTACCATTATAGGAATACACGGCATAGCCATTAATCGCCACGGCACTTGATAGCGGATTCCCGAGGTATAAATTGAACAGTGAAGACCCTAGATAATAAATTGCATAGCCAAATGGTGAGTTAGTCCAAATAATCCTAACCATGGAAGCATTATAGGCGAAGCCTGGCACCCCTATGTTAGTTAGATTATTGGTGAATAGCACGAGGAGTGGCGACCACTTTTTCAATGTACTATTTACTGTAGACCCTGTTATTATTCCGGCAGCGAGACCTATCATGGATGCGTAAAGCGATATTGCTCTTGTTACGTCAGTATAATTCATTTTTAATTGGTTGTATTGCGACTGCAGCGCCGTATAGTTTGACTCTAGTCCGTTATACTGTGATTGTAGTTGGTTGTATTGGCTTTGTAATTGCGTGTACTGCGACTCGAGCATTGTGTAGTTGGCCTTTAGGGCGTTGAGTTGGCCCTGCAGTGCGGTTGCCTTAGCCGCCTCGTTACTAACCATCATGCCGAGGTAACCACCAACAACCACCAGGACAACCACAAGAACAACCACCACATACAAATACGGATTAGGCATATCGTAAATGTATTGAATTGATTTAAAAGTATTACCCGAGGTGATGAGGATTAGGATTGCTCAGTAAGGGTGATTTCATCAGTTGTCAGGCCGGAAACCTTTACATCACTATGTTATGGCTGGGTAATTTGCTTAAAAATGCTTGTGCTGTGTGGGATCTAGGTGTTGTTTAATTCGTCGTTTTGGCCGTCATATTTGTTCTGCATGGTGTTTTGTGGTTGTGGGATGGCTGGGATTAATACTAATTGGATTCATTGGGCATTGCGTCTTTACTGGATTATGCGTGGAAGGGAATTGCTGGGATTAGTCCTATCATGACTAGGTAAGTGTCTATAATTAGTAGGGATAGCATTAGTGCAGAAACTAGCTTGTCAGTTCGTGTAAATTCTATATCGTTGATGTATGTTCTGTTTTTGTAGGCCATGAAGGCCCTTGTCTCTGCGGAGATGCTTACGGTTTTTGCTTTCTTGAACTCATAAATGAAGAGTGGGATTATTGATTCGAATGCGGCCCTCCACTTTCTAGCTCCCTTCATGTACTGTAACTTTATTATGGTGTCAGCCGTCTCGAAGATCCTGGGGATGGAGACTAGGGCTACGGTGACTGCGAAGGTGATGGGCATTGGGACTCTCAGTTTATGGAAGGACCTCACGACTTGGGATGGGGTTGTTGTGAGGAGGATTAAGTCAGAATATAGGAGCATTCCCCAAACCCTCATACTCACTTGGAGAGAGTAGATTATGGCTTGAAGGGTGAGGTATGGGTCAAAACCCATATAGATGAAGTACGGTGGAAACGTCCAGATAACGAGTAGGTGGTTTCCGAAAATCTTCTCTATTAAGGTGGGTGAGACAAAGTAGGAATAGTCTAGGACTGAAGCTATCATTTGTAGGGATGTGAAGGTTAATATTAACCTAAGCCTCCTGAGGGTGTAGTAGAAGTAGAGAGAGATTAGGCCGGCGATTAGGCCGACCCACCATATTGATTGTGCACAGATTATGGTAATTATGAAGGTTATCAATAGTTTTGTTAATGGGTGAAGTCTATGGTATGGAGTTCTACCCTCAACATATGTTGTTAACTTTTCAAGCCCTCTAAATCCAATCTTGTAAAGAATATAGAATGGGGAAATGGAGGACCCAATAACTATTAACCAACTTTCCACTTCGTGGAGGATCACTGTGACCACCATTTAATCACGTATTCCGGCGGAATAGGGATAACCCTTCCATTAACCATTTCATAGGCCATGTCGGCATAGTAATATACGAATAATGGGTCGTGAGTGACGACTAGGAAGCACGCATCTATACTCCTCAATTCCTCACCAAGCATCTTCCTATTGTACCAGTCCTGACCTGTGGTAGGTTCGTCAAGGAGAAAGACTTTAACCCCGGTGGCTAGTAGAGATGAGATTGCAACCCTTCTCTTCTGTCCAACTGAGAGAAGGAATGGGTCTTGGTCCTCGGGTAGGTTGAACCGTCTCAGTAATTCCGTGATTACTTTCTCGTTATACTTCTTTCTAGCTTTCGCAGGGTAAGATATCTCCTCCTTAACTGTTCTCTTGGTGAACATCAAATCAACCTCCTGTGGTAAGTATGCTATGATCTCGCCTCTCCTCTCCACCGGAAGTCTAGAGATATCCTTCCCTTCAACCTTGATACTTCCGTGAAATTTCATGTTTGAGGGCAGAATGCCAGCCAATGCCTTGAGGAGTGTGGATTTTCCGCTACCATTATCGCCTATTAGTGCGGTAATTCCCTTCCTTAATTTAATTTCAGTATCTACTATGGTTTTATCACCACTCGTAACCTTAACCTTCGCCTCAAGTACTACCTCACCATTCCTCCTCTTCTCTGGTGGCGAAGTAAGCTTTAGTGGCTCAAGCCCTAGGTCCTCGAGCTTGATTTTCCTAATGTCATCTCTCTTAACGTCGTAGATAATCCTTCCATTATCTAATATTATGACCCTATCGACGAAGTTTAGTACTCTATTTATCTTGTGCTCGGCAATTATCATACTCATCCTGTTCCTTAATCCCCTTAATACTGTAAGGATTTCCCTGGTTCCTCTTAGGTCTATGCTTGATGTTGGTTCATCGAGGATTAAAGCCCTGGGATTCATTACGAGAATACTTCCCAAAACAACCCTCTGTTTCTCGCCTCCTGATAGTCTTGAGGTTTCCCTATTTAGGAGATGTGATATTCCGACTATTTGAGATACCTCCTTGATACGGGATAGTATTTCCTCCCTGGGTATGTTCAGGTTCTCGGCACCGAAGGCTAATTCCTCAATCACGTAATAATTAAGGATTTGGGAGTCTGGATCCTGTAGAAGGGTTCCCACGTAACTGGCAATTTGCTGTACTGTTGAATTCCTAACATCAATCCCGAATACCCTAACCTCACCCTCCTCCTCAACCTCAATCTCATGAGGTATTATGCCATTGATCGCATTAAGTAAGGTGGACTTCCCAGAGCCAGATCGACCAGTTATTAAAACTGATTCACCCTCCCTAACCCTAAGAGAGTCTACCTTTAAGGAAAATGAACTATAGGATATTTTTAACCCATCAATTTCTAGGAAGTTCATATTCCGCCCCTCATCACATTAGCAATTCTATTAGCCACTAATGCCGATATTGCGCCTATCACCGTATCACCAGGAATGTAAGAAATTAGGAGGAACATCACCCTAGCCTTGTTCGGTGTAAAACCGAAAAGTATAGGGGCTATGAAACCGTAAGTGAAGAATGGATGAACGAAGGACATTACGAAGCCCAACAAAGCCCCTTCAAAAGCGGCAAAAAAATACCTGGTTCTTCTTCTCGCCTATTCCGAATATTTTACCCTGGGTTAGGAAGATCGCGATGTCAGCCATGAGCCCATAGGTCAGTACATCCTCAATGAGCCATAGAGGTTCCCCAACAAAGCCGAAATGAACTAAATCGCCGACAATATCGAAAACGCCCATGCTTAACATCCCAGCCCCAACCTTCCTTATTACACCCACCACGATGAAGAAGACCAGTATCCTAAACCAAACTGGGGGATTAATGAATGGGTAAATTGGGGCAGGCAGATAAATCATATCTCCAATGACGTGGTCTGCGATGGAAACAATAGCACCGCCTATGGCCGCCATCACATAATCCATTAATCTCATCTTGTTCTTGCTCTTCTTGATTATGATTACTGCTATTATAGCTGCAATAATAAAGTAGCCAACTACTATAGGTAATGGGGTTATTCCAGGTTCAAGGGAGAACATCAGATGCATCTATTCTAATGCGCCACTTTAAAAAAATACCTATCGCAATTTCCTCCAGTACTTCCCTCCTCATATAATCGGAGAAGGGGTATAAAATGCCATTCTTAATAGCCCTAACCAGCTTCTTCTCATCCTTAACCCTAACACCGCCAATGACGTCTATACCATAGTCAAGGAGAACATCAGACGTCGGAGAGGATGGACCAACTAAGTAAACCTTGGCGGAGACCGATTTGCTAAGTTGTAATAATCTTTCAATACTCTTATTTATTATGGTTGTGGCAGTGAGGGTTACAATGTCACTCTTTGGAATAACCTCTTCAGCTGCAAAGGTAAATAACACATTTTTACTCGTATCAAGCAGATTTTGATTTAATTCAAGAATATAAAACCTCCTAGCCCTCTTCCTAAATTTATCGGCAAACCCCGGGAAGTAACCAACCATGGTTACAGTCTTACCCTCACTCTCCTCGAGCGCTAAATCAAGAGCGTTAGCCACCCTATAGTTCCTGGGTTGAGGATACATTAAAAGGCTGAGTTTATTTAATGGAAATGGTTCGTGCATACGGTTTCGTGATTAGAGTCGTCAACTTCGTGGTATCCTTGACGCACGTACTTACTCTAACCAGCGAGCTTATTTGTCTTGGTGATCAAAGGTAGGCTACAGCTTGATGAGGTGCCCCTGCTCATATACCTAACTACGTTAGTTAGCAACTATCTAATCGTCTCAACATGCACAATAACCCTAGTACTGACTAGATATTGGAGGTCGTGATTGGGATTTTTAAGGTTCATTGAATGGCTTTGTTCGAGCATTTTTCCTTAAATACTTGTGCTGCGCAACTTTTATTAATTGTCGATCAATTCCTCTTCTTAATATGAAGACCTGGCTTGTCATAGCACTGGCGTTTATCGCCGGACTAAGTGGCATGGCCGTTGCAGCGAATATGAATGGCGTACTCGCATACCTAAGCTACCACTTAATACTGCCACCACCTCCAACATACACCACCGTTGCTGCATATATAAACCTCGGTAACCTGACACCAGGTATGAGCGGCACTACTAAGGCAACTGCCTACTTATACGTTAACTCCTCGGGCTATTTCAAGGTCGAACTTCACCATGAGGGCTTGGATGACGTGTTTAGTAATTTTACGGTTGTTATAGCCATTGGTAACCAGACAATAACGCTTAATCTGCATAGGGATGAGTATACCGTTTATTTAGGGCCGGGTAATTACACGGTATCAATAACAGTTTATTACACGGTTAAGCCCAATCCTAAGGGACCGCCTAACGTTGTTAATAGGCCATTAATAACGATAAAGCCTGTTGGTGAGCATGAGGGTAATTACACGGCTTCTAACAGTCAGGATAATGATGATCAGGGATCCGAGGATTAACGATTAACCGTAGTAATAATCCTAAAGAGCCTAAAGAGTATTGTTAAAAATTACCTAACGGGTTTCTGCTTCTTCCCCTGAAGAATTGCCTTTAAACTAACGCCATTAACCATTATGACCCTGAACCTGACACCTGGCAGGTCACCATAAGCCCTACCTTCTGGTCCGCCGATTCTCTCGATTATGACCTCGTCATGCTCATTTATTATGTTTAGGCCTCCGTCCCATGGCACGAATGCCGTGACAACCTTACCATTCTTAGTAATTTGGACCCTGACGCACTTCCTAACGGCTGCGTTTGGCTTCCTAGCCTCTACACCGACCTTCTCTAGTACTATTCCCCTGGCCATTGGTGCTCCTTCTAGTGGGTCGAATTTCTTGGCTATCCCGAGCATCCTCCTCTTGTAGTATGTGTCGCTCCACCTAAACTTCTTCCTCCTCTCCCTTAATCCCCTGGCTGCGAACATGCCGAGCGGCGATTTCTTACCGGGCATCGCCTTCACCGTTAATTTAAGTGCTTATTTACTTTTTCCTCACGTCACTGGCTTTGTTCTGGTGACACTATTTTTATCCTATCAATGTCGAAGTACCGCTTAGCCAGTAGTTTAGCCCTATTGATGTTCCTACCCTGCTTACCGATTGCTATTGCCTTATCCTCATTATGTACCGTGGCTATTGCTATACTACCGTTATTGGGTAGCTTCGTTATTTTCACCGAAAGTACCCTGGCGGGGTATAGGCTATTTTTAATGAGTTCCTCCGGCGTTTCTCCATATTCAACAACCTCAACGTCCTTACCAGTTAGCTCCTTGAGCTTCCTGATATTAATGCCGTTCTTGCCGACGGCGAGTGGTGCGAAGTTCTTGTCTACTATGAATATTATCCTGTTGTATTGAGGGTCGATTACTGTATCTCTTGGTGTTATTCCAGTTATCTTTTCGAATAATGCCACGTACCTAATTTCCTCCTCTGTTAATCTAATGCTCGGCATGACGATCACCCAGTACGTTGTGCTACTAGAGCCAATATATTGCTTTCTCCTGGGTCAATTATGGCTATTGTCGAGATTTTGAAGGGCTTCCTAACCGCTGCGCCAAGGTCCCAACTCGAGCCTTGGAACACGTATACTGGCACATTTGATAACTTTGCATAGTACTGCACAGTGTTCATTATGTCGGCTGGCGCGTTAGATGCTAAGATTACTAGTTTTGCCGATCCATCAATTATTGCCTTAAGTGATTCCCTATAGCCAGTGTTACCTTACCTGTGTTCAACGCTACCTGGAGTTCTCGTGAGATATCAATCATTCAAGACAGCCCTGAAAAGACCCTATTTAAACCTAATGCCAACGATGGGTTAGGGTAATATTTTACTCGAATTCCATTAGTAACTGAACAATACCAGTACCAATCGGTATGTACTTACCGGCAAGCACACTCTCAACGACGCCCCTGAAGTTCTCTATCTCACCCTTAATAGAAGCCTCGACTAGGTTCTTAACCGTTACCTCAAAGGCGGCCCTAGCCAGCGGGCTCTCCTTCTCACCAACAACGCCATGCCTACCCACCTGCCTAACCCTACCTGTCCAGGTCATTACGTCAGAGATAAGCATTAGATGCCTAATGTCTGTGTCTAAACCCTGTTGATCAAGGACCTTCTTCAACTCCCTCATTATAACAGTCCTAGCAGCCTCTATGCCGAGCACCTCGGCAACCTCGTGAATGTCATTGGATATTGTCCTCCTATAATCAACACCATCTATTGTGAGGACTGCCTCAAGGTTCGTACCCTCAGTCTCTATTATCCACTCACCATCCTTATACCTAACCAGGGTCTTCTTAACATTCTTAATGCCAGTCAGCCTGGTCTGCATTATCTTGTCCCTAATCCTCCTGAGTTTTATTATGTCGGCCTCCTCAAGCGTGACCCTAATGACATTACCCTCAATCTCTACCTGGGCACCCTTACCCTTAATCCTCTCCACAACCTTCCTAACATCCTCCATGGTCAAGCCCCTCTGCCTAAGCTCATCCTCATCAATCTCAATTGTTATCTGCGAATTAATGTAGTCAACCTCAACACTCTTAGCCACATTCTCTATGGTCGTTAATTGAATCTTGTAAGCAATCTCCTGGGCCTTGTTTGGGTCGTTCCTATGCTCCTCGTCTAGGTATATAGTCATCATGGGCACTGATGGCTTCCTCCTGGCATCAACAAGCTCGATCATCCTGGGGAGACCCAGTGCCATTGAGAACTCCCTAAGCCCTGCGAAGTGGAATGACCTGAGGATCATCTGCGTACTTGGCTCACCAACTGACTGTGCAGTGACAATGCCTATCGCCTCCCCGGGATCAATCATCATTCTATAATACTCATTAATGAGTATCCTGACTAAATTCGCTAATTGCTCCCTCGTTATTTCCGTACCCAAGAGCTTATTCTTTAATTCACCAATGATCCTAGGAGGCAGTATATTGGCTAGTTGGGCTAATACGTTATTCAATTCCTCTTGTGAGACCACGTTCTTTGCCTCGGCCATGCCCATCACCTACTTATGCCTGCCCTCCTAAATATTTCATTTAGGTTAAGCCTGCCATGATCGCTCTTACTAACATCAATGCCATCCTCGGCATACTTGGTCTGTATTATGGAACCGGAGGCATTCCTAACGGTGCATCGTAGGCCACGTAAATGTCCTGCAACGCATTAATGAGTCTCCTCTGCATATAACCGCTCTGGGCAGTTCTAACAGCCGTATCAACCAGGCCATCCCTACCACCTGCTGCGTGGAAGAAGAACTCAAGTGGTGTTAATCCGACCTTGAAGTTGTTCCTAACGAATCCCTTAGCCATTGGTCCTAGATCACCAGGCTCAAAGTGTGCCGTAGTCCTTCCAGCGAATCCTCTCTTGAAGCGTTCACCCCTTATTGTCTGTTGGCCGATCATTGCCACCATCTGTGTTATGTTGACTATGCTGCCCCTGGCGCCTGTCTTCGCCATTATGTAGGCCTCGCTATCCTTATCAATGTACTTCTCCACAACACGGGCAGCTGCTCCCTAACACGGCTTAACTCTATCGTTATGTCATTTTCCAACGTCTCCTCAATCGTTAGGCCAGGCTCAGCCTCAAGCTTACCCTCCCTGAACCTCTGTATGTAATCAAGAACCTTCTTCTCACTATCCTCATACAACTTCCCAAGCTCCATATAACTCTCTCTCGGCATATCCAACGAGTCAACACCCATTGTGAACCCCCTAAGATCCAGGAACCTGAGTAATGCCCTTAACATCGAGTCAACCCACCTCCTCGCATAGTCATTACCGTACCTCTTAACTATCACGTGCCAAAGTGAATCAACCTGCTCAGCACCAATGGACTTCTTATCGAGGACTCCGGCGGCCATGTAGCCATTAACAATTACTATGTACTCATCCGTGTAGCAGTTGTATGGGTCCTTACAGCTCTCCTTAATTGCCGTTGGCTGAACCCAATTTAGGTCCTTGGGGAGGAGCATTGATACCACCTGCTTACCAGTCCAGAGCTCCTTCGGGTACATTATGGCTGGCTCATCAATTTCACCGTCATAATTAGCCGCGCCCAGTAGGTACATGAGCAATTCCTTGTTTATGAGTGTGTCCTTCCTAGTCAGTAGGTAACCACCCGTTATGTAGTCCTGCCTAGCGCCTATTATTGGGCCGCCGTACCTGGGCGTTATTATGTGGTTCTGAACAAGCATTAACGTCTTAGCCTCAGCCCTAGCCTCCTCATTCTGCGGCACATGTAGATTCATTTCATCCCCATCAAAGTCGGCATTGTATGGTGGGCAAACCGCCAAGTGGAGCCTGAATGTCCTGCCAGGCAGTACCCTCACTATGTGACCCATCATCGACATTCTGTGCAGGCTTGGCTGCCTATTGAACAATACAATATCGCCATTCACCAAATGTCTCTCAACTATGAACCCTGGCGCTAACTTATTGGCTAGCTCACGCCTATCCCTGAAGTACCTAAGGTCAACCCTCCTACCGTCTGGGTAAATCACGTAATTAGCGCCAGGCCACACCTCGGGACCATTAAGTACTAACTGCCTAGCCATCTCAATATTCCATTCGGTGACTGTCATCGGTACGGTCAGTATCTTAGCTACATCAATCGGCACACCGACTTCATTAATGCTCAGATTAGGGTCTGGACTGATCACCGTCCTTGATGAGAAGTCAACCCTCTTACCGGATAAGCTTCCCCTGAACCTACCCTCCTTACCCTTAAGTCTCTGAGCCAGGGTCTTAAGCGGCCTACCACTCCTGTGCTTGACCGGTGGTAGGTTTGGTAATTCATTATTGAAGTATGTGGCTACGTGGTACTGGAGTAGGTCCCATAGCTGGTCAACAACACTACTCGGTGCGCCAGAGTCTATCGCCGTCCTAAGCTTCTCGTTAACCCTAACAATGTCCACGAGCTTATGCGTCAAGTCATCCTCACTCCTCTGACCAGTCTCTAGCTGTATTGATGGCCTGACTTGCGGTGGTGGTACTGGTAATACGGTTAGGACTGCCCACTCGGGCCTTGCGAACTTTGGATCCCAACCCAATAGCTCCAGGTCACTGTCCGGAATCTTCTCAAGTCTCTCCCTAATCTTCATTGGTCCAGCTTCTCGAGCACGCCATTTTCCTTCTCTTCATAGAACGTGTACGGCCTCTCAAACCTGACCTTATACTGCTTGGCACCGCAGTGCGGGCATACTGTCCTCTCCATGGCCTTCTTCCTAATCCTCTCAATAAGCCTATCAGCAAGTAACTTCCACCTAACCTTAAGCCTAGCCATCCTCTTGCTATACTTCTCAATCTCCTCATCTGTCAATAGTATCCTGCCACATTCCCTACACGTTGTTCTAAGCAGATCATGTATATACTTGGCATACTCAACGTGTATCACGGGTCTAGCAAGCTCAATCCTGCCAAAATGACCAGGGCACTTGTCGGGTGGGTTACCGCAGGTCTCACACCTGGCGCCCGGCTCAACAACGCCGAGTCTCCTATCCATTAATCCACCAACCATCGGTCTACCTGCCTCATCGTAGGTCTCTGATGTGGTTATCTCCATGACCGACATGGACCTAATGACGTCTGGTGATAATATCGAGAACTTAATGGCCTTAATAGCTTTTAGTGGTATCTCCTCCTCCCTGACGGAAACCCTCTCTGTCTGGGTTGCCATTACTCATCACCCCCTTGACGAACCATTAAATAAACCTTATCAGGCCCTCCTCTCCTCAATTAAATCACCTGTCTCAATCTTTGGGTATATACCGAGACTCATTAATTCCTGAAGCAATAGCTTAAAGGCGTAGGGCACCACAACCCTCACAATCCTACCCTTATCACCGTGTATTGGGCACACAGGCTTGCCCTTATTGGAGTCGTACCAAGCAACCATACCGCAGTCCTCACAGATATACATGACGTACTTATCACTGGACTCAACAAGTCTCTCCCTAAGTAGGCAGCTGCGCCATGAGCTATTAAGACATCCCTCTCCATCTCACCAAGCCTAAGACCGCCCTCCCTAGACCTACCCTCCGTAGGCTGCCTAGTCAATATCTGCACCGGGCCCCTCGCCCTGGCGTGTATCTTATCAGCAACCATGTGGTGAAGCTTCTGGTAATAGACAACACCAATGAATATGTCAGCCTCGAGCTTCCTACCCGTCAACCCACTATACATGACCTCCTTACCATCCCACCTAAAGCCAGACCTAATGAGAAAGTCCCTAAGCTCTTCCTCGGTAATACCCTCAAACGGCGTCGCATCAATCATCACACCCCTGAGCGCTGCTACCTTACCAGCCATTGACTCAAGTAATTGACCAACGGTCATTCTACTCGGTAATGCGTGTGGGTTAACTATTATGTCTGGGGTTATCCCATTCTCCGTAAATGGCATGTCCTGCATTGGTATCATCATGCCCATGACACCCTTCTGCCCATGCCTACTGGCGAACTTGTCACCGAGCTCTGGGATCCTTAACTCCCTAACCTTAACCTTAACGAGTTATAGCCCTCATTAGTCTCTGTAACAACGACGCTATCAACGATGCCCTTCTCACCACGCCTAACCGTTATTGATGAATCCCTCCTGGCGCTGGGCACCACGGTCTCTGTGTAAACACCGTAGAACCTCGGTGGTGATGTCTTGCCTATTAGCACCTCACCACTTGATACGAATACCTCAGGCGACACAATGCCATCCTCATCAAGGTGAGCGTAGGCCTCAGGTCCCTTGTAGCCCCTGACCTCGGCCGACGGTATTTCTATCCTATCCTCCTCACCGCCTGGGTACCTCATCTGCTCTGTCTCATACGTCCTAAAGAACACGCTCCTATACATACCCCTCTCGATGGATGTCTTATTTAGGATGATGGCATCCTCCATGTTATAGCCCGTGTACGTCAGTAACGCAACAACGGCGTTTTGCCCTGCCGGCCTCTCTAGATAGCCGTTAAGCTCTATTCCCCTTGTAATGACCAGCGGCCTCTCGGGATAAATAAGCAGGTGACCCCTACTATCCATCCTAAACCTATAATTGGCCGCTGGGAATCCAAGGCTTTGCTTCGCCATTGCTGCCTCGTAGATGTTCCTAGGTGACTGGTTATGTTCTGCATATGGTATTATTGAGGCCACGGCGCCTATCATGACTGATGGTATTATTTCCATGTGGGTGTACCTGCTCATGTCCTCCTCAGGATTAATCGCCACTAGGGCATTCTCCTCCTCATCGCCATCCAGGTACTCAACAATGCCATTACTGATCAGGTCACTCCAGGTCCACTCACCCTTCCTCAACTTCTCAATATGCTCTGGCTTTAACCTTGGCTTCCCATTCTCAATGATTATTACTGGCCTCCTAAGCCTACCACCATCGCAATTAACCCTCACCTCGTCAAGATACTCATTCTTTATCCTTGCAACATTGATCTCATGACTAATCTGACCCCTCCTCCTCATCTCCCTAATAGTACTCACTAGCTTATCTGGCTCCGTATGAATGCCTATTAACCTGCCATTCAGATAAACCTCAGTACCCTTAACACCCTCCCTCCTCGCCTTCAGTATTGGCACAACGCCAAGGTCGTAGAGCATCTTCTCAACCTCATTCTCATCAACCCCAACCGTTATTGTGGAGAGTAATGCCAGGTTCTTCACCAAACCGCAGTTCTGACCCTCCGGGGTCTCAATGGCGCAAAGCCTACCCCATTGGGTTGGGTGTAGGTCCCTTGCCTCAAAGTGAGGCTGCGTTCTGCTTAGGTTGGACACGACCCTCCTCAAGTGGCTCAGGGTTGAGAGCAGGTTGGTCCTATCGAGCATTTGCGAGACTCCTGTTCTGCCGCCTATCCAATTGCCTGTGGCCAATGCGTGCCTTATCCTCTCGGTTATTATGTCGGCCCTAACCAGGGTGACTAGGCTCGGTATCTTACCCCTTGAGTAATGCCTCTCCAACTGCTGCCTAATGTCCTGAACAACCTGCCTAAACACAGCCCTAAATAACTGAGCCATTAAATCGCCAACGAGCCTAACCCTCTTGTTGCCTATGTGGTCCTTATCATCAGGCTGCCTACGCCCAAGGTACATCTCGATAACGCCCTTAACCATCTGCCCAACCATTAGGGCCTTCTTTATCCTGGTCTCCTCGGTAGTGCCTAGGTGTGGTAGGAAGTACCTATCGAGCACCTGCCTAGCCCTCTCAATCCTAACCTCCCTTGGCTGTCCAATGGCCACTTTACTGCCTATAAAGTCCAGAGCGTCATCAACCGTACTCGCTATTTGAACTGAGAATTGGAGTGATGGCAATAACTCATTCTGTATGTCAGGGTCATCGCTGACTGCAAGTACTATGTCCTCATCAGTCTCGAGACCCAGAGCCCTCATTATTATTGGAAATGGTATCCTAGTAGCTATTGCTGGGAACGTGACGTATATAATGCCATCCTTATGTCTCTCGACAGTCACCGTGGTCTTGTACCCAGCCCCAATCGATATTACCTTAGCCACGTGCGTAATGCTCGCCTTATCACCCTTGTCGTAGAAAGGCTTATTTGGTGCCAAGTCCTCCTGCGATACAATAACCCTCTCGCTACCATTAATGATGAAGTAACCGCCTGGATCGTCAGGATCCTCGAGCTTGCTGATCAACTCCTGCCGCTTAAGCCCATATAAGTTGCAGAACTTGGACCTAACCATTATTGGTAGGTCGCCAATATAGACCTTCTGCCTATCAACCTCCTCGTCATTTACGTATAGAGACATTGTTAAGTAAAGCGGTGCTGCGTAGGTGAGGTTCCTAAGCCTAGCCTCCATTGGATAGAGAATGTGCTCGCTAGCGTCGGCCTCCCTAACCCTCGGCTTACCAACCTCAATCCTCTCAAGCTTTATGTACAAGCCCTTAACCTCGGTCTCGATTACGTTATTCTCATTGACAATCTCCTGCAACTTCTTCTCCACGAAGTCATTGAAGGAATCAATCTGATGCCTAACGAGACCACCCTCCCTAATGAATGCCCTAACCAACTCCCACCTATCGTCTGATGATGGGAATGCCGTGTAAGCCCTCTTAGACCTTAGAATTGGTATTGGCACGGAATCCAGTGCCTTACCAGGCTCAATGCCAGGATTATTCATCGGCATGATTAATCACCCCATGCATATTCAATATTTAAACTCTTTTTTCCAGGATGCTCATCCATTGGCTGAATAATCATGCTCCTTCTTCTTCATAAAGGGACTTATTTAAATTGCTTTGTGCATTAGCCCGGAACCACGAACCTGTACGTGACAAACTCGCCAGCCGTGTCGGACTTCCTAATAATCCTGATAACATTACCTGGCTTAGCACCTATCGCCCTAACTAATGGGTCACTCGCCCTAATCCACGGTAATTGGAAGACCTTAGCATTCAATTGCTTGAGAATCTCCTTAACCTCCTCCTTAGGCACGATCTCAGCCTTAGGCATGTACTCATGCTCGAGAATCCTCCTAAAACGCTCCTCACTCTTCCTCCTCCTACTTGAACTCACGGCGCTATGCCTATCATACGGCTATATAAGCCTTACACCAGGACGTGACCAACAGCATTAAAACATTTAATAAACTAGACCGGGTCCACATCTTGAATGAGTAATCCATATGGTGAAGTGATTAAGGATGTCCAGAGACTCCTTGAGCTTCTAAGCACTGAGGTTGGTATTGACGTGACTAAGTACATTAATGAGGTAATAAGGGCACCACCTCAATACGGCTATTTAGCTATTCCGATGCATAGCATTGTGAGGGAGCATAAGAATATTGATGAAATAGTTAGTAATAGGATAACACCTCAATTAAGGTTAATAAATAAAGCTATATTGGTTAATGGCTATTTAAATATTGATATAAATACAAAGAACTATGCAAACATTGTGCTATCTTCAATTAATAACTTAGGTGATAAGTACGGCATTAGTGATAAGTGCCCAACAGGTAATTACATAATTGAACATACAAGCGCAAACCCCGCTAAACCCATGCACATTGGTCATGGCAGAAATGCGGTACTTGGCGACTCGCTGGCTAGATTGCTCCGTTTCTGCGGTGCGTCTGTTAGGGTTCATTTCTACGTTAATGACTGCGGTGACCAAATGCCTTATGTTGGCATTGGTTATTACGTGGCCAGAGACCTCGTGCTTAATAAAATTAACAGTGGCTGGAAACCTGACGATATCATGGGTATTATTTATTCAGTGACCTATGCAGTTAGTGAGGTTAGGAGGTTGAGTAAGCAGATTGAACAATTGAATAGTGAGGGTAAGTATGAGGACGCAAATAAACTAATTAGCGAGAGGGATGAGTGGGTCTCAGTAATTAACAACTTCATGGAGAGGGATAGAGAACTCACCGAGGCTTTGCTCAAGGGGTTGAGTAAGTTTGAGGACCTGCCACTAATGGTTAAGCAGTGGTCAAGGTCCTACGAGAATGGTGATGAATTCGTCAGGAAGGTCATTAGGGAGGCCGTGGACATAGTCCTAAAGGGCTTCAGGATAACCCTTGACAGGCTCGGCATTAGCTTCGACTCGTGGGACTTCGAGAGCGAGGTTGCGGTTGATAATGGTGGCGTTTCCAGGGTAGTTAATGAATTGCTCAGGAAGGTCCCGCAATACATGGAGAGGGACAATGGGGCATTGGTGTTCAGGCTGATAAGTATGCCCAGGATCTTAGGCTTTGGGATGAATTAAAACTGCCCAGGTACATACCGAAGGCAACCCTACTCAGAAGTGATGGAACAAGCCTATACCTAACCAGAGATATTGCCTACGCCCTATGGTTCTGGGACAACTTCAAATTTGATAAGTTAATCAGAGTCATCGGCTCGGAGCAGGCTCACCCGCAGGCCCAGCTTAGGTTGGCGCTTCATGCCATGGGGTACTACGATTTGGCTAAGAAGTTAATTCATTATTCCTATGAGATGGTTAATTTAGCCGGAATGAAGATGAGCGGCAGGAAGGGCGTGTACGTGTCACTAGATGAGCTGCTTAATGAGGCTAAGGATAGGGTTATGGAGATAGTGAGGAGTAGGTTCCCACCTGGCGAGGCTGATAAGGTGGCTGAGGCCGTGGCTGTTGGCGCAATTAGGTACTCATTCCTCTCAGTGAGCCCTAGCAAGCCATTAACCTTCTCATGGGATAAGGTACTGAATTTAAGACAGAATAGTGGACCCTTCGTACAGTATACGTACGTTAGGACAAACGGCATTCTCGAGAAGGCTAGCGAAATACCCAGGACTACGCAGATACCTGACAACATCGTTAATGAGGAGAGGGAATTAATACTACTGCTCGGTGAGTATCCCGAGGTTATTGCCAGGGCTGCCCAGGAATTGAGACTTGAAAATATGATTGAGTATGTGAATAGGTTGTCCCTGGTGTTTAATAGTTATTACGAGAAGTACCCAGTACTCAATGCCGAACCCGGCATTAGGGAGTTTAGGATAAACCTAGTGAGTGCTGTGAGGACAGTGCTTGGCAATGCCATGGACATACTCGGAATACCCAAGCTAAGGAGGATGTGATCACTCACTTCGACACGTAAACCCTCACCACAGCCCTATGCCAAAGCTTCGAATTAACACCAAGCCTCTTACCCGTAATGGCGTCAACCCCCGTAACGGCCTTCTCGGCTATCTCGCTATGGATAGCCCTGGCCAGGTCAAGCACTGTGGCGTCTTTAGGCAGTAATAATACGTCAGGCAGTACATTGCCCTCCGTGTCCGTGAACCTCCTCTCATCAGCCACGGGGTATACCGCTATCATGCCGAGAACATCGAAAACGGCGGTATTCAATGCCTTAATGACGCCAGTACCACCCCACCTGTGCATGAAGTCCCTAATCCTCTCCAGGGCATCTCTCTGGGCCTTCGTTAAACTGCTCGAGACTATCTCGAAGTCGTCATCACCAGGCACATACTTAATTAGATTAGCCTTAGCCGCCCTCCTCAGGCTAATTCGTAATCCGCGCTTACGGGTATGACCCTGTACTTGTTACCGACCTCCTTAACAACCCTTCTGTAATTATCCTCAGCCTCTGGGATGTCCATCTTATTCGCGGCAATAACCATGGGCTTACTCAACTCCCTAAGCATTGACACGAAGCCCCTCATATCATCATCACTCCACCTACTAAGCGGCTTCTTATCAAGGTCGAGCTTTGTGAGGGCATCACTTATCTGCGCCTGGGTTATGCCCAACCCACTAAACCTGTCATAAAGCACGTCGAGCAGTGGCTTCTTAGCATAATCCACAAGCCTAACCAACTTATCCCAATCCTTACTAAGCATCTGAACCATCCACATGGTAACCTCATTAGCAAGAAACTCGATATCAACCAATGGATCGTGAGTGCCAGGCTTAACCAGCCTACCCTCCTCATCCGTCGCGCCAGCCATGTCGACGACGTGGATTAGTACGGGAGCCCTCCTTAGGTGGTCGAGGAATTGATTGCCCAAGCCCCTACCCTGCCAGGCACCAGGCACTAAGCCAGCAACGTCTATGAGCTCCACTGGTATGAACCTATTACCATCAATGCATATTGAGTTCCTCGGGTTATCCTTAACACCCAAGTCCCTGCAGACGCAGGGTATCCTAACATAGCCAACACCCACGTTGGGCTCAATGGTGGTGAATGGGTATGGCGCAATCTTAACATCAATCATTGTCGCCGCGGCAAAGAATGTGGACTTACCAACATTAGGCTTACCAACAATGCCTATCTGAACATGGCTCTGTAAAGGCACGGGAAATAGAGGAATAATACCAATTAATAAATTTAATATTGTATTTTAACCCAACGATTACTTCTGCTGTTGCTGCTGAGCCTGAGGTTGCTGCTTGGGCAGTATGTATATCTTATTACCAATTATAGCATTGTTTGGTATCAAGACCTTACTACCATCACTCTTAACAACCTCTGTGAACAAAATCGCAACATCATTAACAATACCATCCTCACCAAGTAAATTAACATGGTCATGAATCCTAAATGGCCTAGCCAATAGCAGGAACAAGCCGGCCACCGCCTGCCCAAGGACTTGCTGGACTGCGAAACCAATCACAATGCCTAGGAAACCACCAACAGCAACACCAGCAGCACCACCGCCAACTGCGCCCGCGATGCTTGCAGCCAATGCACCAATGCCGATTAACAGGAATACGTTTCTCATGGCCCTAGCCGTTGGATGAACATACCTAAACCTCATCGCCCAATAAATAACATCAGCAAAGGCAGACACTATTAGGTAGCCGAAGGCAAGGGCCAGTAATACATTTACATAACCCTCATACGGCTCAACATTCACTTTAATTGGCAGTTCTGGTAGTACTGACGTTATTATATAGTGAACCACCGCAGCAACCGCGACATACACGACTATGTATATTACAAGCTTTGCTATAGCATTAGTGTAATGCCTAGCAACCTCACTTCGGCTCATTTCAGGTGTAGTAGTTGCCACGTTTTATTTGCTAAATATCAAGTATTAATAAGCATTACTATGTGTATATTACAAGGCAAATCCTTTATACTAGGCATAGAATTACACAGCTAGAAAGAACTAGGCATTTTCCCAAGCCTCAACAAATGCCCTAGCCATCTTAACAGGGTCCTTAGCAGCCAGTATACCCGATATCACGGCCGCACCCCAGGCACCAGCGGCCTTAATGGCGGGTATACTCTCAAGCGTTATACCACCAATTGCATAGACCGGTATACTCACGGACCTAACAATACCCCTCAACCCATCAAGCCCCGTTACCCTATAATCAGCCTGGTCGGGCTTGGGAACACGGAGCCGGCGCCAATGTAGTTCGCGCCAGCCTCTCACCTTGCACAGCCTCATCAATAGTACTCGCACTGGCACCAATTATTAAGCCACCAAACCTACGCCTAATCTCATTAACAGGTGCATCATCAAGGCCCACGTGGACGCCATCCGCATCGCTCAGTATTGCAATGTCAACCCTATCATCGACTATGAATACCGCACCATACTCATTACAAAGCCTCCTAATCGTCCTAGCCTCCTCAAGCATGACCCTAATACTACCCTCCTTACGCCTATACTGAACAATACGAACACCACCCTCGAGAAAAGCCCTCGCTGCATCCACGTGGTTTTTTTATTGTGTAGCTCGTATCCGTTATTCCATAAATCCCCTTGGGAAGTCTCATACATTAATCCAGCAATTCAAGCCTAAATAAAACTAAATTTGCCGTTTTTAATCAACTATGATTGATTACCAGGTAACATACGTTATAACTAAGGAATTACTCGCCTCGGTCAGTCTCCTAAAATCATCCTCACTTAACCTCCACCCAGCCGCACCAGCGTTCTCAACAACCTGGGCAGCACTCTTAGCCCCTGGTATTGGAACAACATTATCATGCATTATAAGCCAGTTAAGCGCTATTTGTGCCGTCGTCTTACCGTACTTACCCGCCAACTCCCTAATCACCGGTATCAACTTCGTACTTATCTCCCTAAGATTGTCAGGGTAAAACACGGGCTCATTCTCCCTCAAATCACCCTAGGCCTATTCTCCGGGCCATACTTACCAGTGACCGCACCCTTCGCCAATGGACTCCAGGCTATTAGCGTGATACCCTCACGCTGCAGGTATGGCAACAACTCCTTCTCCACATCCCTCTCGATTAGGTTATACCTATTCTGGGAACTAACGATATCACTCCTCCTAAGGCACGCACGGGCAGCCTCAAGGAGCTGAAGTGGGTAGTTACTCACGCCAATGTACCTAATCACGCCATCCTCAACCAACCTCTCCATGGCCCTCATGGTCTCGCAGATGGGGACATTATGCCAGCAGGCGGGCCAGTGCAGCTGGAGTAGGTCAATGACGCCAACGCCAAGCCGTTTGTGGTTTTTGTTTTATTCGCTTTCTTCTATTACTATTACTTTTACCTTCTTCCCGTGCAATTTTGAGAGCTTCTCTTGATACTCCTTTGGTGGATATATGAGATATTTTTCGCCGGTCTTTACGACCTTACCCTCGAACACGTATATCGCCACCATACGTTATAATCAGTATGCTAAGGCTTATAAATCTGTGTGCTAATGCCCGGTAAAGTGAGTAACCAATGAGGGGTTTTATCCGCCTTGCTTGGCGGGTTCCCGAGGGTACGCGTTACAAGGCGTTAAAGGCGGAGGCCGAGGTCGTTTGTGGAGATGTTAATGAGCTTTTATGGGAATTGACAATGCATAGGCATGCGTTGTGGGACTTGGATAAACTGCCCAAGAGGAGCCAATTGCATCAACTGTTCTACCCAATGCTTAGGCAGTATGGTTTCAGGGCCCACGTGGCCAAGATATCTACGACAACGCCCTAGCCATTGTCAAATCAGCCAAGTCCAACAACGGCAATAAACCACGAGTAAGGAAATTCACTGCAAGGCTCGACTACCAAGACGCCAAGGTGGAACTGAATAAGGGAATTGTAAGGATAATACTGAGAGATAGATGGTATGTACTGAGACTTAGGCATAGGAGGGAGTACATTGAGAGGTTTCTGGGTTTAAGATGGAAGGAGGTACATGTTAAGTACGAGAATAAGAGGCTATTCGTTAGTATCATCTTCGAGACCAGGTATCAACCGTATATCCCTAGGGGTTTCACGGCAATCGATATTAACCTCAGGACAGTCACGACATACAACGGCACTGAAATCAGGAGGTACAGGACTAGGCTCATTGATGCCCTAAGCAAGAGGGCTAGGGCTGAGGAATTACAGAGGAGGTATCCTAAAAGGTGGAGGTATAACGAGAGGATTCTGAGTAGGATAAAGGCTCTTCATAGGAGGACCAGGAACATCATCAATGACTCATCGTGGAAGCTCGCTAAGGAAATAGTCACGAAGGCCTATAAACATAAACATGCGATCATCCTTGAGGACTTGGAGCATTTAAGGGATTCGATAAATGGTAAGGATGATGGCATCAGGTGGAAGTTAACGCTATTCGCATATAGGAGGCTTCGACATGCAGTAATTGCAAAGGCGATTGAACACAACGTACCAGTGATCATCGTGGACCCAAGGAATACATCAACCACATGCCCGAGGTGCGGTTCAAGGCTAACCTACATCCATAGACTGGCATTTTGCAGAAACTGCGGATTCATTGGTGATAGGGATGTTGTCGGAGCCATGAACATATGGTTAAGGGCTGTGCAGGCGTGTGCGGGGTTGCCAGGGTCAACCCAAAGCGCCTCCCCAATGAACAATGAAACCCGAGAGAGGGGAGGAAAACAAAATGAAGAAATGAAGAAAACAAACAGACCTAAACCCTCTCCCTGCTCCTCCTAGCCGCCTTAAGCACGTCATCATACCTATGCCAATCCCCCGGTATCTTAGTGGCAATAACGACATGCTCCCTAATACCCAACTCCCTAATCGCCCTACCCACAAACTCCTCACTACGCCCACGCCCATAAACCGCCGCCGTATCTATGAAGTTAATACCAAGCTCATAAGCCTTCGCAATAACCTCCCTGGCAACACCATACTCATATGGACCCCAGACATCGCCACCAAACTGCCACGCACCAAGGCCAACCCTCGAAATCCTAAGACCAGTCCTACCAAGACTTACGTACTCCATTGAGACAATGCCAAGGCCCCTCGCTTTAAAACATTATCAATAATTGCATTAATTACTGAGCGTGTTAACGACAATAACACTTTAGTAGGTTAGGCGGTGACCCACGTAGTGACTATGGGAGGGGAAGAGTACATAGTGGTGCTGGTCACGGTACCCAGTAAGGACGTCGGCATTGAAATAGCCAGGTCACTCATCAACAATAAATTGGCGGCATGCGTCAACATCATTGACGGCTTGAAAAGCCTGTTTTAAAGTCCATTCCTCACCGCGGCCGCCCCCTTTGTGGGTGCCAAACGCCTTAATACAGTTGCTATATACTGTCTTTTCTCCTCATTTTTCGCCCTCATAAACTTCTTACATAACACGGATATAACCCGCCTCTTTATATCATCATACCTTTCAGCAATGTATGCTGGAATCCTAATAAGCGTATACTTACCGCTTTCGTATATCCCCACCATGAAATCCTCACCGTAAACACTTCTCAACTTATTAATGATTTCGTGAATCTCGGTCTCGCTCTTAACTTTATGTCTTAATTCAAAGCCCCTGCCCTTCTCACTAATATACACCGAGAATTTTATGCCCGCAACCTCAATTTGATTCTCACCTCTCCTAAACTTCATCTCCATTCTTGCAATTTCCTTCAGATTCAACCACTTCCCAAAGGATAAGACGTCCAATAGGTCTTGTAGCGCATGTGGCAGTGAGTTGATTATTCTCCTGGCAAGGTCAATCGCATTATTGTCGTAGTAGTATATGGAATTTATGGAATTTTTTTGTCTCAGGCGCCCACCACCTAATGCCCAACCTATTGACTATTGATTCCCACTTATCAAAGTCGTAGCTCGATATAGCAATACAGATTATGGGCTCAACACCACCACGGGCTTTATGCACAATAAGAGCACTGCCATCGCCGAGCACTGCCGCAAATAAAAACACAGGTAACGCATCCTCACCAAGCTCTTTAGCTATTTCAAGAGCTCTATCCTTGAGCGAGCGATAGTTCTTAGCCCTCAATCCAAGCTCTATTGATACACCATTCTTGTTCACATGAATACCATGCGCAAGCATGTAAATATGGCCTGGGTATAAAATCGACCAAAGCACTGCTTGCCAGACTTGCGTAGTAACCATCTGTGGTATCTTACCCTCATAATACACTGACTCATCAGTAACTGCGAAACCCAACCTCAACGCCAGCAAGAATTTAGCATACTCCTCCCTATTCATCACCATTCCAAGCACGTCAGGCGTCTTTATCGTGATACCTCTAAACCTGAACACGATCTGAACCGTTATACTACTAGCTGTCTTATTTGCTTCCAACGTCAAATGCTTCCCATATATGGTTATTCCCTCACCATTCCTGATTATGACTTCGACCCTTCCGTTAAGGAGATCATTAATAATCCCCCTGACTTCATAGCCCACCTCTTGCCAATACTCCTGCAATTGCTCAATATATTTCTCGAATTTCCCAATTAATCTCATTAAGCCGTTTACAGTCTTATCACCATACTTGTTCAGTAACTGCGCCCTGCTCTTAATCTCCAACAACTCCTTCCTATACTTCCCGACCCACCAAACATCCCAAACGTACCAATGCACCAATCGCCTAACAGTTTCAACAAGCAACTCAACTGCCCTACCCCTTTCCTCTTCACTAATCTCCTTGCTACCACAAACGTATTTCCAGCGTCTCTGTCTTCCACGACAAAATCTGTTCTTTTTCAACAATTCCTTTAACTTCTCCTCATCAAGAGTATCGAGGGTTTGCGGTGGGCCGGGGCGCCCAGGCCACTCCGCCCCGCCTGTATTAGTATTAATGGCGCGGCGGACCCTTTCCACCCTATCAGGCGGTGGGCCATTGGGCATTACCCCACCTGCCCCCTGGCTCTGATTTTGATTTTGAACGGAGTTTGTATTTTGGTTTTTCCTCCTCCCCATCTCCCTCACCTGGGAGGAGACGCCCCACCGAGGTCCTCCTCCCGGCAGGATCGCCGGGTTGCCCGGTGGGGCCATACCACCCACCACCCGAGGATTAAGGTGAGAATTGATGAATCGGGTGAGAATGGGTTGGCGCCCCACCGGGCAACCCGGCGAGGCGCCCCTCCACAGGTGAGGGAGATGGGAAGGAGACTATTAGTATTTTTCTTCGCCTATTTATATACTTACCGCTTCGTCCTCCTCATGCGTTGGTTAGCTAATTTTCCCTGCATACCTTAATTTCACCAGCTCTTTCTACTCCTCGTTTAGCTTTATATACTCCGCATCCTATCCCCGCCTGTTCCCTGGCCTTCCTCTCCCTGCCGTTTCCCTGGGTTGGCTTGGGATCGCCTAGCCCCATTGCCAGCCCAGGGGCGGCGCCCTCGGCACTCGGCTTGGGGGCTTGGGATCGCGAAGCCCCACAGCCCCAGCCACACACGCCGGGAGCCCCCCTAACCAGGGGAGCCGCCGGCTCGAGAGGGAAGGGGGAGGGAGAAAGAAAGGCCAGGGAGCAGGCAGGGTTTAAACGGCTAGAGCCAAAGCCACCACGGCTTTCTATCTAACTCGACACTCACGTTGTACTTCTTGGCTAATCTCTGAAGCTCACTCAGCACTTGGTGAAGCTCGGCAGCGTACAACCATAAGTCAGTGCAATCCAACTCCTCACCTCCAATGCTGACGACCCCATCCCTACAATTTTTCATTAGCGTCTCTATCCTTGAGATTTGCGATAGTAAATCACCAATACCGTTACTCAGCATCCTGGCTATTACAAGATCATTACTCGTTACGGCGCCCCTGCTATTATTGGTGATGTAACCGTTTATCTTTTCATAGATTAAGCTGCCCAAGCCTCTGATTAGGTCGTTTTCAACGTCAATCCTGGATACATCGAGTTCATTAACAACGGTCTCAATTACTCTAGTCCCGTATGCCCTGAGGAATGGATGGATCACGGACGCCACAGTAATGATCGCCCTGAGGTACCACGTACGTAAACACTTCTCCATCCTCCTATCGTAATGCCAAGTCTCGGAGACCGGGGCAGTGTAATGATAGCAATCCCTCGTGAAGAATCGTTTCACAGACTTCTCATTATAACCCCTTAATCGCCTCAGCAAAACCGCAGCCAACCTAATTGCCTCGCTCCAAGTATTAACCATTACTATCACCACCACTCCCTACGTACTTACTACAGACGCAGTGATTAGCCTCGACATGTCGGAATCATCGTTTGAGACGCACTCTCCACAAGGGGGCGGTCGCGGCGTTTTAACAGTAGGCTTGGATCACCCCCAACCTTCCGCCCGGGCTGTTCCCGGGTGGTTTAGTCGGGGGCTCATTGTGTCTAGTGTTTTTTTTGTCCTCGCCTTATAAGACTGCATCATGATGTGGACCTTATGACTGCGGCTATGACTAGCATGAGCAGTAGCAGCAATGGTATGGCCCCTAGATGTACGATTATTAGCGTAATGCCGGCTGCGGCGGCAGCTGCAATCGCTATTAAGGCGTAGAGCCTACGCCGACTTCGATTACGCCGGTCAAGGTAGGTTAATAGCTCAACCACCCCATCACACGCCTTATCGCAGCAGGGAGCAAACCTCAACGCCTCCAACTCCCTCCTCAACTCCTCAACCTCACCCCTCAACCCCTCAAGCTCCCGCCTCAACGCACTATAATGCTCTGTAACCTCCCTCAAAAGCCTCTCCTCCAACTCCTGCCTCAACTGCTCAATATTGACATCCCTATTTGCGTTCCTGCTCGCATTTATGAGCTTGAGGACCCTCTTCATGATATTGTCCTCGATCCTCTTCACATCCTCCTTCATCACCACACCGTCCCTCAACTCCTCGACCAACCCCTGGAACTTCTCATCAATGTACTTTTTCAACATATAAAACAACTCATCCTCCTTCTTCTCGCCCATCAACTATCACCACGATGTACTTCCTACCCCTCCTAACCCTAAAGCCGAGCTTAAGCAGTACGTACTCTAAATACCCATTGGCGGTCAAGGAAATGAGAGCCGCAGCGCCCGGCAAGCCATGCGCCTCAAAGTACCTCTTAAGCTCACTATAGTAAATCTTGTACTCACCATTAACGTACTTAACATTCCTCAAGTGCCTATGCAACTCCTCCCTTAAGAACCTCTCAAGCAACGCCGCAGCCCTCGGCCTATACTTAGCCGTAGGTGGGGGCCCGCCGCGCCAATGGATCACCCCTGAGGACCTCACCCAGGCAATTCCCGGGCGCTATACCTCAGGGGCTCATTACCCAACCCTAAGGCAATAACGGCTTAAAAGACATCAAAGGCGGCTAAGGCAATAACCTTATTAATCCCCAGCCGGCATGGGTTTTAGGGGCCGGGGTGGGTCGGCCCGGGCAAGGTCAGCACGTCGTCCCATCTTCAGTGGTCTGCTCGTGCCGTGGTCATCAAACCGCCCGGGCTTCACCCCCACCCCAGCCAACCCCACCCATGCTGGCTGAGGCGGGTCAGCCCGGGCCTTGGCAATCAACGCATCGAAGGCAACGAGGGCGATGGGTTTATTAATCACTAAAGGAGACTTTCGGCGGCCGGGTGGGGCAGTCAACCTCGGCGGCTCTAATCCTCTTCAGGGCTCCGCGCTAGGATACGTCATCACGGGCCTCATCCCACCCCACCCGGCCAATGCCGGGTGAAGTGGTCAGCCCGCGGCTAATCCTCAACGCATTGAATGCCGTAGTTCATCAGCGTATTGCAGTATTTCCAAAATCGCCTGTCCAGCATTATAATGTCAGGCTCCTCTGGTTGCGGTAGCAACCTACCGATTACCTGCACCGTCTTGGTCACAATCAAATCCGTCTCATTAATGCGTAAACGCCTTAAGACATCAATAGGCAGTAAAGGCACCGTTAATAAAATCGCCCTACGATAGCACGTTAAGCGATACCCTTCGCTGAATTTGCCATAGAAATTCAAAACCAATATCGGCGGTGGTCTCTCGCAGACGTTTACGCCGATTTCGTCCTCGTAAGTAACATCTTCTATGAGTGATACCACATCCTTACTTGACGTTGTGAAAATCACGGTTGGTTCATTATCTAAGTACCTCCTAAGCAGTTTCGCAATTCTTTCCCTGTGGCGGTACTGCAGGTTCTCCAGTGTTACGTCCACGGCATCTTTTGGAATCTTCACTTTAATAATTGTCGACGGCGGCACGCGCACTGATGGTATTGACGATAAGATGGTAGGTGGCAGAGTTGCGCTTACGTAGATAATCCTTTTATTATTAATAGCGCCTAAGTCGCTCATCTGGAGACCCACCAGCTCATCGGATGATGCGTCATAATACGTTATGGCCGAATCGATGAAATCGACGACAGCATCTAAATCAATGTTAATATCCAAGTCCCCGCCCTCTGCAATGTTTAGGATGTTTAGCAGGTTCTCGGATAGAACAACCCTAACGGCCTCGGTATTCTTGCAATCGATACCGCGTATACCTAACTCATCCAACAATATTTCAATGAGTCTTCTAGGCAGCCTAACAATACGCGGCAAGGTCAATGAGTGGGCCTCATCAATGACTATAAAGTCGGCCCATCTGATATACTTTGGTATTCGCCGATAATGCATTAACGCGACAATGTTTCTTTCATTACGCAACATCCTCCTTGTGGCTTCCTCCTGCAATAAGTAAGGACATGAATCAGCGGTCATGGCCACCTCCTTAATCATGCCAAAATCGATGTAATCGCCAAGTCTCCCCATAATACCTTGGTCCTTAACGACATAATTATATCTGCATTGCATACATGCGTTTTTCAGCCTAAAATCAATATTACTAAGACCTAGCAAACATAATTTCTCACGCCCCGCCGTCAGTATGTACTTAACGTTGAAACTCCTCAATGCGGCTGCAGCA
This sequence comes from Vulcanisaeta sp. JCM 14467, assembly GCF_001316245.1. Taxonomy (GTDB): domain Archaea; phylum Thermoproteota; class Thermoprotei; order Thermoproteales; family Thermocladiaceae; genus Vulcanisaeta. The sequence continues at coordinate 274,209 of NZ_BBDM01000002.1, forward strand.
CTATATTCTGCACTAACTAAACTTGTACCCCATAACCACCTACCGCCAATGCTTTTCGCAACATATGCCAATGTATAACTCTTGCCCCAACCAGTAGGCGCCATTAAACCAACAGCGGCATTACTCTGAAGCAATTGCAATAACCTCTCGGCAACCTCCCTCTGATCACTCCTAAGGGACATAGAACCACCTTGGAGGAGAATACTTTAGGGACCGCCGAGACGTTTGTGGGGGCCGCCGCGCCTTGAATCATCCCCAACCCTCCGCCTGGGCTGGCCCCAGGTGGTTTGGTTGGGGACTCATTACTCCACATTACTGCCCCGGCCATTTTATTAGGCTACCTCGTGATTCGGTCCAAAATCGTGGACTCGGTGCTCCCGTAGATTATCGAGGCTATTATGAGGATTATGAGGATTAGGACGCCGGTAGTCTCCATGGGCGCCGTGCGCATTAGGTAATTAATCAATAGGGCCACGCCAACCCCAACCACCGTGGCCACCATTAAGGCCAGCGCGACGATCCTAACCACCCTACCAGCCCTCCTATCCCTCAACCACTCCCTCATTATGTAACTACGCAACTCCCTCACACTCGTGGGTACGGCAACAATGCCGAGCCTAATCGCCCTAAGCTCAAGGTCCTCATCAAGCCCTCGCGCCTCACCCCTCCTGGGCATACTGAGTATGTGGTTTGTGGGAGTAATATAGTTTTTATAGCAATATTACTAGGTTATAAATGGGTTATAAATATGGGTTTGGCTTTTAACGACATGCACCACGTTTAATTGGTATGGGTGGTGATGGCATTAAGAGGGCTAGGCGTGGTCTCCCGTACATGGCCACGGTCTACGGTAATAACCAGGTATACATACCGTCCAGCCTCATCAAGACATTAGGATTGGCAAACTTTGATTACGCAATGGTAATCATGGAACACGGCGGTAGGGAGGTTACCCTAAGCGTTAAACTACTGAGGGCTAAGCGAACATCGGCCCGACTATTCACCCTACCCAAGAGCGTTAGGGAGGCGTTGGGGATTAAGCAGGGGGACGTTGTGATTATAAAATCCATAACACCGCTAGAGCTAAAACCAGTGAGGCAGAGGCGCTATTAAATCAGCCCTCACCAGTGGCGTCATTAAATGCCCAAACTAGGTGTGGGTTATGTTGAGTGGATTAATGGTTCTATAAGGCAAGTCATTGGGCGCCCTGCGGGGTATTATCGGGGTCTACTGACCAATGCCCTACGCATTGGCAAGGGGCATTACCTCAACTCAACCTTACATGGCACGGCCCCTCCACGTCTCATCGCAAGCCCCTCATCAGCGTTATAGCCCGACTCAAGGAGCACCCTATGTATTGTCGGCGACATCCTACCAGGGCCTGGGCTACCCACGGTACTCGCTATGACGTGCTTAACCGCATGTAGGTAAGCCACATTCCTCACCACACCATCAATACCCTCCGCCTTAATCGGGACCACCCTCGGATCCCCAAGCACTATCCTTAGGAACCTCCTCTGCACCCCATACCTCCTCATGAAGTATAGTACCGAATCAAGGTACCTGGCTGGGTATGCTATGTGCAGTGCGTAGAGGTCCACCCTCCAACCATCCTTAACACCCGCAATAGCCTCCACGTACCTGCCCAGTAGTTCCGCCAGGTCAAGCACGCCCGCCCTAACCTCAGTTATAACTACCCTGCACCCATCAATCACCAGCGAGACTTGGCCGAAGACCGCCCGTGCCACCCAGTATCAACGCCCTCGGCTCCGCATAGAATGCGTACATCCTAAGGGTGGTCGCGCTCATGTCAGCATGATTAATCAATGCTTATTTAAGGCCATCACGGTCTCCCTACGCACTGCCAAACCTCCCAAAGCTCATTCGCATACTTCTTATGAACAAAGCCGCCAGCCCTAATTATGCCGGGCTCGATGCCGACAGCTCGGCGCACTTGGTAAGCGTCGTTGTGTTAGCCCTACGTGGTACTTCGGGATTAACCGTTATGGACACCCTATAGTACGCCTCGCCAAGCTCACGGTAAAGCAGTTGGTTGGTCACGTGGAGGTGTATGCGTGCCGTCAGCGGCTTCCAGTGTGGGGGTGTTGGGAGCTCGCGGATGTTGCTTGGGTCGTAATAGGCATCCCTACCGTAATGCGCCTTGAGGTTTGGTTCGCCAAATATTATGTTCTCAGCCCTCATGTACATTATGGGGAATTCCACGAATAACTTATTCATGTTTATGAACTCGTCAGGAATATCGTTAATCGATTGCGAGATGAGTGCGAAGTACCTATTGTAATTCCTGCCGATCCTCACCGACGCCGTTAACGTGCTCTCGCCAAGCCTGAAGTATAAATGCGCCTCATCTATGACGAATATGATGTTCCTGGCCCCAGCAGCATTTACCGCGGCTAGGAATGATAGCACGTAGAACCAACGCTGTATCGGGCTTAACCAACTCAAGTTAATACCCACAGACCTACCCCTAAGCTCTCCCCTGAATAACCTATTAATCAGTGGGTGTGTTGACCTGAAGACCCAGTGGTCAAAGTAGAGGAGCCTACGCTTTAACCCCCTCGCCGAGTTCACCTCATCCTCCTTAGACAAGGCCCCAGACTCGATATCCTCATCTATTTGCCTTATGACCCTCGATATAGAGACCTCATCCTCTAAAGCCTCGCCTTGCTGCGCACCTTGGCCCTCACGCCCATTTTGCGTGGATTCCCTACTCCTCAGTTTCGACAATGTGCTTATGAAGACCTGCTCCATGGCGGGCGTCATGGCATACGGCAATTTAGGAAACCTCATCGATATAGCCTCCTCAATGACATCCAACACGTCGAGGTCGCCAAGGTGGCTAACTGGGTTGAATGGGTACGGTGCGTGGTAATCCGTAAAGCCCTCGTAATTACCCATTATGTCGAAGACCACCACCGTGTAGCCGCTTGGCACGTTCATTAATGCGTTCTTTATGAGTGTGGACTTGCCCGTGCCTATGGCACCAAAGGTTATTAAGTGCGTCTCATTCATGACCATTAGGTGGAATAGGTAATTAGCCAGGTTGTTTATGATCAACCTTATATCAACCTCACCGGACCCCGCCTGAGGCGTGGGTTTACCCAATGCCCCTACCTGCTGGGTCTTCTCAACCCTCCACCGCATCCCCATCACCTCTTCCATGTCGTATCGTGTTTAAGAGACTCAATGCCCTCATCGTCACCCTCACGGTCATATCGCCTGGATTATATGTTAAGTAACCCCTCGCTATCGCCCTCAGCACGGCCTCCTGACCAACCATATCGCTTAATGCCTTCAGCGTCGCCACACCACCCAGGTCCTTAATCAACGCCTCAACGGTCGTGAGGATACCCTCATCAATGATCGGCTCCCGCGGCTCCGCTAGTGCGTAGGGCCTTATTGGCGCATTCCTCTCCTCAATGAGCCGCCTATTGCTGTTGTTTATGACCTCTATCCTTTTGTTGAAGTTCGACTCAGCGATGCCGTCGACCCTGGGATAACTAATAAACCTCCTCACAACCTCGTCAAACACGAAGACCCTATTAGTATCGAAGACGCTTGAGTGCACGGCAATGTCAACGCCCAGGGCCTTGAGTTGCGCCAAGGCATCCGTTAACCTAGGCCACAGGTCGCTGTAGAACTCGGTGTTTACCCTTAGGGTTGATGCCAGGCTAGGCCGATAAGCGTACTCGTGGGTTCTATCGTTGGTAGTGGGATCGAGTTTAGGGATTTACTAAGTTCACCTGCATTAAAATTATCCATGAACCTCACCGAGGATGGTAAATAACTACACTCCTCAATCACGCCCCTCAAATCCACGGCATGCGTTGCATCGCAGTCAAGCCCCAGCTCACGGAAGACCCTATTCACTAAAGCCCTACCAGCGGGCCCAGCCTTACATTAGGCACACCATCGAGCTGTTTAACCCCCTCAATGAGCTTAAACGTAAGGCCGGCATTAATGCCTACATAATCCGTCCTACCCAGGATCAGCCTAAGCATCAATCACTAGGTTATGGCACTTAAAAGGGGAGTCATGAGAGCAGCCACAGCACGAGGACCTGCACCATCAGTAATAATGCCGTCACCCTCAAAATGCCGGGCACAGGCAATGCCGTGAAGGCATACCACAACCCACCCACCGCGCCCAACCATGCAATTAAACCAATGACCAACCTCCTAAACCTCCTCCTACGCCTAATCGAGATTAGGTGCTCATTAACCCTATCAATGGCCTCCCTCTCCGCAATCTTGGAGGCAACCTCCATTAAGTACGTGCCCAACTCCACATCGAGGCCAAGTCTCACGGCACTACTTAAAAACTCCATAACCCTGGGCAGTGAATCCTCAAGCGTACCCACAACCTCCTGATACACCTCTCCATCCCTAAGGACCTCAGGATACTCCCTCTCCAGCCTCTGTAGTGCCATCATAATTGCATCCATCGCCATGGATCTAACGTCTCTCCCACCCACACCCACCACCTAAATCATGAGGATGTGCATGGCTAGGAGTATCAGCACGCCCACTAGCACAGCCGTTACGGCCATAAGGATTACCGATCTAATGATTAACTGTCTCCTCCTAATGCCCCTCACGTACACCATGAAGGTTAGGTATAACCTCCTGAGAAGGGGCTTATCGAGGCCACCCCACCTAATTAGTGCCGAAATATCACCAGTAACGAGGTCCTTAAAATCCCCAATCCTCCCCTCAACCTCCCTATCCACAACATCATCAAGGTCCTGGTGAGCTCAGCGTACTCCCCATGACTAAGCTCCGCAATGTACGGCTTACCGGACTCCAATATATCGCTAACCATGGCCCTGCCAATACCCTTAAGAACCACCTTCAAATCACCCATGTACCTCTCCCTATACGCCCTAAGATACTCCTCACCAGCCCTCACCAACTTAGCCGTGAGGTCCCTACTGAACTCCTCAATCCTACGCCCAAACTCAGGAGTGCCAACATACTTGGTAAGTTCCCTACTGGCAACCTCCACCTCCATGAGGGCAAGACCCCTTAAGTACTCGTAAAGCTCCTCATAGAGCCTAGGCCCAAGGCCAGGGCTGTATAGGTCATACAGCAGGTGCAATGCACGGTCAAGCGATAACGCAGCCACAAGCCTTAAATCGAAAATGAAGCCCTCCTGACCAGACGACATTCAAAAACCAATTCAAATCATTATTTATTTAAATTTACTAATCATTGAGGTCACGAATTACTCATGAACTGCCTAAAGCCCGAGAGGTTAGCCTCGATGATTGCCAAAGCCTCGAGGTAATTAGCAATTAATAGGCCGACACCGGCATCTAGGTTCCTGAGCCTATCCTCATAATTACTCAGGAAGGTCGTGAAGGCATTTCTCAATCGCTCCATGGCATCCCTAAACACGGCTACCCTAGTGCCCACATCCATATTAGGCGAACTTACCACGGTGAGGACTAGGTCAAGGGCTGACTTAACACTGGCAACACTATTTCTAAGGCTCCTCAACCCCTCAACCTTAGCGGCAATCTCCCTAAGGACAGCCTCCTTATCACGCTGCGGCTTATCGCTATTCATTATTGAATTGGTCTCACTCATCAAATAATCGATTTGATGCTGCAGGAAATTCATGTAATCACCCAACGAATTAGCCATATCCCTGGCGTACCTAACCAACCTATCTAGGACATACCTATCAGCCTGGTCAAGGATATTCACGGCAACCCTGGGCGATGCGTATTCCTGTAGCAACCTACGTAGGTCCTGCTCGCCTATGGACCTAACGCCTATGTATTCGCCAGGCTCGGGGTGCCAAGCCTCCCTGCCCCTAATCACCCTACTCCAGAAGGCCCTTTGAAACTCAGCGGCAACCACATCGTCAGGCCTTGCAACGAAGGCCGCCGCTATGACGTCTCTAGGCACGCCATATGCCTGCTTATCCGCCCCAACAGTGGCTACCTTTCTAAGGATTCCGCGCTCGTATAGAGCCCTAATGGTCCTCAGGGCAACCCTACAATCAACCCCTGAACCATCATTACATATTTCGTAAACTCTACGCCAGTCCACCGCCTCGTTTAAGTCAATACCTAATTCGCTCAAGCGGCTTAGTATTAGTACGAGTGGTTGTGTACGGGCCGTGAAGGACTCACTTACCAGGTTGAAGATCCCCTGAATCCCTCCCCTCGCCAACCTCTCCGTAGCCACTTTAGAATGCGCCGTTGTGATCAAGTGGTACTTAGCAGCGGCATTGGTGAATGAATCACTCATCACGAACTTGGCAATCTTGGGAAGGGCAACCCCAAATGTCTCGCCACCCTTCAATGCCGAGGCGCCCTTTACCAACAGCCCACCCATCTCGTGGATTACATGCCTATACTCCCTATAGTCCTTAGCTAGGCTCTTAAGGGTTCTAACTGGCCTTAACTCCCTCATTAAGTCAGCCATAGCCATTGGCCTCGCCTCATTAACAGCCCTAGCACCAGCAATCTGCAGCGCCTCCCTCCTGTATTCACTAGCCGCATAGGGTGCCAGGGCCCTCGTGAGCTCCCTACCCATGACCCTATTGTATGCCCTAAGATCCTCTGGCGATGCACCACGCTTAATTAATTCATCAATACCGGCGCTGTAGGCCCTGTACCACTCATTAATCACCCTAATAGCCCCTGGGTTACCCCTAAAGTACCTACTTAATTCGTTAATTAAGCCAACACTAATCACACCATCGGCACTCTTAATAGTATTCAACACCCTACCCAGGCCACCCCTAATTCGGTCCCTGGCCTGGATTATAATCTCCCTCTCATTAATGTGTCTCTGAACCAATTCCTTAACGTGAGTACTTAGGTACCAGCATACGCCTTACGAACCAAGTACTCCTCAGCACCTAGGATTTTCGCCAACACACTGAGGTTCTTATTGATGTCGTGGGCACCGCTAATTAAGCCCCTAATACTGGATGTAAACTCCCTAACCGAGCCCAATTCCTTAAACGCCTTACTATGAAGCTGCTGCACATATGGCGCCATGGTGAGGGCTAGAAGCTTCCTACTGGTCGCCGGGGATGGGTCGATTTGGGCCTGGACCATCAACTCAATAAGCCTATTGAATAATCGCTGATTACTACCGGCAAGGTCCTTAACATATTCAGAGGACGCTATTGCATGGACTAACTCACCACGGGCAGCCCTTAAGTCCGCAGCCTTAGCCGTACTCTCCCTAAATGCCGTAACCAACCTAGTAGGTATTACTGGCTTACCACTCGATTTAACCCTGGGGTCGATCCTTACATCGCCTAGGTACCTCAACGGCCTAGGCCTTACCTCCCAAGCCCTAACCAGCCTTTCCCTAAGCGGCCCACCGCCCCTAAGCGCAGCAACTACTCTCTTGATGGCCGCCAGCTTAAGCTCTGACGGATCCCATCTATAAACACCAAGTCTCATGTGGGGTAACAATAATTGATGTAATCGCCCCTCCTCACCAAGAGCCCTAGCCCTTGGGTAGGTCTTAAAGACCCAAGCCGTATAGGCACCAAGTAGGGCAGCCCTAGCCCTTAGGCGATTACCTGATTTAGCATAGTCAGCGGATGCACGCCTAAGCCTTGCCTCAGCCCTTCCCAATGCTGACACCAATGCCGCATTAACCGGATCCCTCAGGTACTCCGAATGCCTCACCACCCACCTCCTAATCCGTGAGATTGCACTAACAACCGCACCATGCGCGCGTGCGAGTGGCCTAATTGCCCTGGCGAACCTTCGATGCCTATTGGCAAACCCAATAATCCTTTGCCCAACCCTTTCACGTAACGTTCCAGCCTCATTCTTAGGGATGCCGAGACTCTCCTGGCAATCCTTCTCATCATCCAATTCACACCGGCAATCCTCATGTAGAGGATTAACGATAGGTCCATGACCACGTTATACATCAACGCCCAAGCAGGGCTGAGAATTGATGGAAAGCCAAGCGCCCACAACCCAGCATCAACCATGCCGAATATTACCCAACCTTCTGCGAGAAGGCTCGGTATGAAGAACCCTATATAATTAAGCAATTCCTTAATGTCAAACCAACCGCTCAATATTTGCTGGGCGCCAACTACTATGGAATTTATTATCCAACTGGTTGATGGCGTAAGGCCCAGTGGTACGTGGGCATACCAGGGATTACTGACAACACCCGTTACAAGTATTACCCCATTAATCGTGACAGTCCTATTGAGGTAATTAATGCAGTTAAGGGCTACCTCCCCCTGGTTATACCCAATTGGTGCGGGTTCAGGCATTGTTATGTTTATTAAACTGCCGCTGCCCGTGATGGCCCTACTTATGTTTATCTCCTGGTTCAGCTTCCCAATAAGCGCCTCCAATGCCTCCTCCTCACTCCCTATATTGACTTCCCTATACAGGTGCGATTGGGCGTAGTCGTAGGTACAGTAGGTGGTGTTACCCACACTGGATAGACTTAAGACCTCAGCCGACGAGGCGAAGTACCAAAGCACCGCGGACGCCGTACCTGGGTAGCAGACCCTATGCACTATGTGCGTCCTTGGGCTTGTGTAATTAATGCAATACTCTGGTGGTACGTTGATTTCGAAGCTTATCATGACCGTATTATTGCCGTTCCTAACCGTGTAGTGGCTTGGCCCACTCACCCACTCCCAAGCCCCCGTATACATAGTCGTCCCATTCAGGGTCGCCGACACCACGTTGAAGGGTGGTGGGCCGAAGCTGATTATCTCGAGATAGGTGGCATTATCGTTATAGTTAGTTGTGGGACTGCAGGGTTCGGCTTTAACCTCACTACTATTGATGTATTTAATGACCACACACTCGTAGCTTGGCCTTATCGAGAGCCATAGAAAGGTTACATTACTTATCCTGGGATAACCAAGAGCGTTAATGGGGGTAAGTGATGGGGTAAAGGCAACGAATGTACTCACTTGATGGAGTACCTGGTTAGGTGCGCCATTGGGTATGCCTTTAATTATTTCATAATTACTCTGGTACAAACCGCCACTTACTAGGTATGGGTACGGCCCATTTAACGCCAAGTAGCCCCAAAGGGTCGCGTTTGTGCTATGCTCCCTAAGCCAGCTCATTATTGCTATGGTGTTGTTTAACAGGCTCTCCTTGGCAATTATGCCAAGGCTATTCGCTGCCAATACCGTGATGAAGAGTATTGTGAGAGTCACGGTAAATATAGCCGTACCTCCATGCCGTGTCTTCTCAGGTATCATGAGGGCTACGGCTATACCCATAATTATTGGAGCCACGGCATACGAGAACCAGGCCAGGTAGGCTATGGTGTGGAGCACCGCAATCATTACCTGCGCAACGTGCACGACAGTCAACGTGAGACCAAGCAGTGCGTCTTCCACGAATCCCATGTTCATGTCCAACAGAACAATCTGCACGGGTATTGCGGCACCGCCTGTCGCTATGGTCTCGGCTATCTGGAGTATCACCATCGCTGTGGCCATGCCCAGGCCAAACGCATTGGCTATTTGAAGGATCAGGGACCAAGTCCCTATCATGCCCTCAACATCCTCGTAGAGTTGGTAATACGTATACGAGCCTGGGGCTAAGTGGAAGAGAGATGGTAGGAAGTAGGCGATTATTAAGGCTAAGCCGATAAATAGTAACCTCCTAACCTCAATACCCCTCCTCAAAACCCCAAAGATTACGACTGATAGGCCCTCTATCAACAGTAAGTGATTTAGCAGCACCTGTAATGCGGACCCCACGTTAATAGCCGTGTAATGATGATAAAAGCATTACACGCCGACTGCACCAAACCTTTTTATCGAATACTAAGGCTTAAACGTGCTGCTCAGGACTCACATAATCTTTAACGCAGGCCTAATGTCGATCATAGCCACCGCACTGACACATAGGCCACTAACATCAATAGCCTTTAGTCTCCTTACCTCAGTGCTCGGGAACATACTCATTGATGGGCTTGGTCATGAGGAAGTAATCCTAGGAAATAGGGTTCTGATTAGAAGAACACCCAGAACTCACACACTGCCTAAGAGCATTGCCTGGGGTTTCCTGCCAGCTCCTCTATTGATTGCCCTGCTTAATCTAACTCATTCATTAACGCTACTCCATGCCTTAACCACCCTACTACCCATTGCCCTAATCAATGGACCAGCCCATATGTTGCTCGACTCCCTAACAGAACATGGAATTTACAGGAGGGTTGGCGGTAAGTGGGTCAGGTACTCCATCGCCCACCTAAGGTCTAACAACCCGCTGATTAATACCGGCTTAACCATGCTCGGCATCCTCATGCTAACCGCCTCATTATCCCTTTAAGTGATGGCTCAAGCTCTATTGCACCAAGTCTCTTAATAGGCCCATTAATCACCAAGGCTTTCGTGGTTAAGCCCCTCATGTGTGGTGGTAGTGCCGTTGTTAGCCACCTAACGTCCTCGCTAGTTAATTGCAGCTCCTGCGCAATAGCCTTGACATATGCGTCGTTACCGCCCAACACGATTATCAAGGGTATGTTCTGCAGAACATCGTTGCTCACCCCAGTGAGTGTCTGTGTTATGAATACTGTGCCCAACCCAAATTTCCTAACGCCCCTAGCCAGTAGTTCGGCTAGCGGTGAATTCAACACGTAGTACGCCTCATCAATCACAAGCAACTGCTGCAGTTGCTCCCCAATGTTCATGCTCATCACATGCGTGTACACGTGATCTGCCGTAACGCCCATTAGGAAGGACATCATGTCAGGACTCGACCTGACCAGGGAGAAGAGGAGCGCCTTATTATCCAACAACTCACTCACCGGCACAATCTCGGCATGCTCCAGATACTCCAGGATTCTCTCAAACGTGAATGAAGCCGTTGGATCATCCACATAATCCACCAAGTATTTCATGGACCTAAAGAGGTCCTTGTAATACCCCTTATCATACAATTCCTTGAGGAATGGGAGGACGGCATCAGACCTAATGCCCAATATCGATAACTCACCCATAAGTCTCTTTATTCGTTCGTTCTTAGTCACCCCATTAAGCTCAAAGAAGTTAAAGAACCTCCTCCTTATGTCTATAGGTTCAATGTTCGGTATCCTTAAGTATTCGCCATGTGGGTCTATTATCATTACCCTAATTCCCGAGTTCATCAACCTATACAGTATTGTCGAGACAGTCCAAGTCTTCCCCATCCCAGTTGGTCCAACAATGAGCATATGCCCACTCGGCAGCGCATCCAAGTCAACCTCCAACTCATTACCCTCCCTATCCCTACCAAGTCTCACCCTGGCCCTTGAATGCTCAACAACCAACCTGCCTCCATGGAATATGGGGATTATCGTAACATCACGGCTTAACTCATTAATCCTTGGGAACTCCCAGAGGTGCATTAGATCACCACTCCACCTCATGACCATATTAACATCGGCAAGCGGCCTATCAGATGCTATCATTACCTTGATGGGTATCTCGGCATTTTGGTCAAGCTATCCATGGCTATACGCCACTTACTCACAGCTGAAAGGGACTTACCCCTCTCCTGAACCACGAATTTATTATACTCCCTCGCAACTAATGCGTGAATCGTGGCCCTAAAGTCCGGGTTGCCGCTTATAATTAACGCATAATTACGGAGTACATTCGCATTGGCAGACGCTATTGACCTCAAATCGCCATCAGAGGGCATTGTGAAAAGCTTTGCCGAGTTAACCAACCTCATCTTAAGGCCCTCAAGCGCCCCTCCCCTAATTACCGAGTAATTACCCAACTCCCTCACCGAGAAGTAGGCTAAACCAACCGCCGGGGCTAAGCCCCATGGGCCAAATACTGCTAGGAGCATGAAGGATGCCAAGGCTAAGAAGATGATGAGCCTCACCTTACCAGGCTCAGTGGGAAAGCCAACTAATCTAGTTAGGTCTCCTCCCTCCAGGGGCCTTATGATGAAGTACTGCATGAGCAAGCTCTCCCTATCCCTAAGCCACTCTGAGAATTCGCCGAGGTCACCCTCACCCTTAACAATCCTCGAGAGCCTTACGTATTTATCATTACCAATACGTATAAACGCAAACGCCTCATTTGATGAGAGGTTAAGTCGCTCAATGAACTCCTCATTTAAGTCCACATACTGCTCACCAGTCATCCTAGAAATGTCATATAGCGGCTCCGCGGCGTAGAACCTATGCATTACCCTGTTCTTCTCATCATAAACGTAATTCTCGCCCAGGGCAAGCCTAGGCGCTAGGTTTGGATATAGGAGCCTTAGGGCAAGCCCTATGAGCCACTCCCTGAAGGATTTACTGAAGAGCAGGAGGAGCAGGGTTACGATTAATGGGTGATAAATGGCTCCAAGTATTAATGCCAAGAGCAGCTGATAAATTGACTATGGTTTTGAAACTAACCATCAGTAGGTGACGGCATAACCACTTAAAAGGATACTAAATCCTCCTTGGAAGCCAGGAAAACCTAATCCCACGCCTCTTCTCGGTCCCCTCAATTATTACCTTAAGGTCATTCGGTGATAACCTAATGCCCTGAGAGATCAATATGCTGGCTAGTTGGTTAAGGTCCACCTTACCAGTCTCTATGTACTCCTTGATCAGTCCATCATCATAGTAAATCGGGTTGTATTGACTAGCCAGAATAATGACGACCTCTATGCTAAGTCCCCTTCCCTGCGCCTCCCTGAGGATCCTATCAATACTGGCCGGTGAGAAGTATAGGGCTAACCTCCTTAGGGCATCGTAGCAGAACGGCCTAAGCCGCGGCGCGCACTTAGGCGCCCACCTCGCGGCAAACTTCTCCGCCTGCCTAATCCCGTAATCACGCACATCCCTAAGCCTTACCTCCTTAAACCGTCTCTCACCAACCTCCTGGTAAGCCCTCCAGAGCTTGTCAAGGAATTTCCTCGTGGATTTACTCGCCTCCTCTTCCTCAATCATTTTACCTATCACCCTGCTGGCATGAACATGTTACTTCAGCCCATTTTCTAAAGGCCTCGGCAAACGTCGTTCCGAGCTTCTCAATAAGTACCGCCCAATCCTCGGGCTTTAACTGCCTCAGGGCCTCTGGGAAGCCCATGTTGTACATGAACACAGCCCTTTGAACGGCATTCCAACTCTTAACCTGGTTTATCATCCTCTCGAACTCAGCATACTCAGCCAGTACGATGGCGTACGGAGACTGCGGTTGCTCCTGGTACGGCGGTTGTTGCAGCGTTGACTGGTCGTTAATCTGCACGGAGGGTGTACTCTGCTCCTTCCCATCCTTACCCCTATTAAGTAGGTCCTCGAGGATGTTTATTGGGCCCCTAACCATCGATAATATTAGGACGACCCATTTAAAAGGCTTGGAATGTAATTAGCCTAGTATTGACCTTACCTGCCTAGTTATTGTCTTAACCACATTATCCACAGCCTTCCTAAACGCGCCCAGTTGACCCTTCGGCTCCAGGAGGATCGCCGGCTTAAGCTTAACCGCCGTTGCGAAGTGCACCTCGGGTACCATGGGCACGGTAATTACGGCACCACCATGTGCGTAATTCCTTATCCTAGCTTCCTGATTATCCACGCCAGGGAATGCCTTGTTAAGTATCACATTGACCACCTTCGAGACCTTAATTGCCAAAACCTTCACGTACTCATCATCAATTTCCCTAAGCACATCCTCAACATCGCTTGAGTACTCCATGACCAAATTAATTATGTGCGACGCCACGAGGACGGGTATTAGGAGGTTCTGGGGCGGCTGCGCTGGTAAATCAACAAGTATCGCCCTCGCCCTGGTTCTCATCGCTATTGCACTAACCATGTAAAGCCACCTATCCAGAATCCTCCTCACACTTACGTCGGTATAAATTACCTGGTAGGACCTATAACGTCCAGGTGGTACCACGAACACGCTATTGGGCAGGTAAGCAGACCTCGCAATTATCTGGTCCACATCGTTAACATCTCCCATTAGGAAGTCGGTGGCGCCGGGAATACTTGAATCAACACCAAGCAACCTGGAGGCCCTGTCCGTACTATCAACGCCTAAATCCACCAACACAACCCTACCACCCAGCGACTGGGGGAGCGCCAACGCCGTATTAACGGCTAGGGTAGTCTTCCCAGTACCACCTCTAGTACCGCTGTAATAAGTCACCTGCACGAAGTTCGGTATAAGCAAGACCCATCACCAATTACTCACGCTCATCACTTTAAAAGCCTCATACGCGGTATCGTACTGTTAAACGTGATCATTACGGGAAGATTATTTCAGACAGGAAAGCTGGAAGTTTTATTTTACAGTACTACGTTATTTTAATCAACGTTAGATGCCAAGACTACCGAGAACTGAGGAGAGGTCTTTACCCAATACAGTAAACATGGCGGCCAATATCTTGCCGGCCACCTCAGCCGCTGCCGTTGGGTTTGGCACCTGCCCAGACATTATTGGGATTGAGAAGAATATTAGGAAGATTATTAGCCAAATAGCTATGGCCGCACCAACTATCTGTTTGAAGTGGTTTATGAGCTCTGTCAAGGCGCTTGTCCTACCCCAGGAAGTGGGGTGGACCATGTGCTCGATGAACCTGAGTATCACCATGAATATGGTAAATAGCAACGCCGCACCACCAATCGTTAACGCGGCTTGAAATCCGGGCACCAATATCATGTTATTTATGTCAGACATGGCCTCGTTCACAGCGTTCGTTATAGAGCTTGTACTTGTCTGAAGCATTACATGCAGTCCAACAGTGAGTAGTATGGAGGTACCCATCAATAGCCTTAGTAGCATGAATTAAAAGGCTTGCGGGGCTAGATGGGTATTATATCCAGTACCTCCTCATTAAACACCCTATAGAGACCGTATGAAGCGGCAAGGTGAGGCTAGGGCTATATCGAGGGTCACATCATACGTCTGCATCACCATTGCATAAGGGTATCCGCTGGTAATAATGAGTTGAGGATTAAGTACGCTGAGTTGATGTATTGGTCTCCTAAGCACGGCCACCGTGTATGCAGTCAGGAGTGGCGCTGCTATGCTAATCACGGTTAGGAAAACGACTATAAACGCCCCAACGCTCCTAGTCTGCTTAATAATCATCAGCCCAATCCCCAGCGGCAACGCCCACCAAACATTATACGCCACAAGACTTAATGCGTACAGAAAGCCCAGATTCACCAGCGTATAGGTAACCATGGTCTGTAAATACCAAGTCGCCTGCTGCGCATACCAGCAACGGGGCTGTCCAGGGAATTGATGATAGGGATATTACAGTTGCCCAGAATGAGGAATAGAATCCAGCTAATTTATAGAAGTAATGCTCGGCCTCCATATAGCTCCATTGAAGGAGTGCCGTGGAGTTGCTCGTTGGAGGTAGATTGGCGGCCAGCGTGGAGTTCCCCACAGGTATCGCCGAGGCTATGTCGTGGGTTATTGTGGGGAGTATCGGGTTCACTATGAGGAGTGCGTAGAGGGCGCCCAGGGTCACAGCGCCTATCAACACGTCCGTAAGCTCATCCATACCCTCACGCCTTATCTCAGGGGTGGGCCCATAGGCGTATTTCAAGTAACCGTGCACAGCAATTAAGGCGGCGCTTCCACCGAAGAAGGACAGTCCCAACACACCCGGCAGGCTAAGTGAGGGTAGTGAGACGCTCACGATAAATCTTTAGACGCCACCTTTTAAGACTTGGGAAACCTCAGCTATATCATCCGCACTCGGCAACCTACTGCAGTCCACACCCGTACCAAAACCCCTTGACCTAAGGGCCTCCCTGATGGGCGCATCCAAGCCCTCATAAACCCTCACTATCAGTTTATTCACCTCATCACACATGGCCGCCAAGTCGCCCCTCCTATAGGCTGTGTACACATTACCCAGAGCCCTCACCAACCCCCTATCTACCATAACCGAGTCTCCCTCCACCATTACTAATCCCTCGAGCAACTCGGCAAGCTCGCCGTAACCAAGCTCACGGGCATACAGGATGAGTAAGTTAATCACGGCGGCGAACTTACCGACCTTATCGGTGGCCTTAGCCAAGGACCTAAGCAGCCTACAATCATCCTTAACGCATGGGATCCTAACTAGGAACTCCCTATCACCCTCAACCTCATTAGGCCCGCCAGACTGCTCAACCTCTACGATTGTCGAGGTTGCCTGCGTGGACGCTGCCTGAGCCAACCGCTGGTCCTGCGCGCTTTCGGTGATACCCGACGTTACCTCCTCAATATACTCAATGGCCCTGTCGAAGAAGCCCTCGTTAATTAAGTCCTCCACTTTAGCGACGATGCCCCTCGCCTCCTCACCCCTACCCTCCCTGACCAAGGTGTTTACGACCTTAGCCAAGCCCTCCAACTTACTGCCACTAATTATGGTTAAGGGCCTCAGATCGTTCATACTCATGTTAAGGGCCCTGGAAATACTTGTCAAGGCGAAACTAGCCTTAACACCAAGCCTATCCTGGGGCTTCCCAACCGACTCCATCGTCTCCAACACGTCATTAGACACGCCAACTAACCTCCTAAGCTCACTCACGAACTCCTCATTAACTATGGACTGAAGGTACCTGTAAATCGTCTTCTCACTAAGGTCGATTATCTCAGTCAATTCCCTAACCACATCGGCTATATCCACCCTCCTCTCCAACCTATCAATGAACCTAATAGCCTCATCCTTAGATTCCCCCGCTAACTCAACGACCTTATACCTGAGGAAGTCCTCTATGAAGCTCATATTAACCTCACTACTCCTCCTACCAATATAGACGATACACAGCAATGCCGCCAACGCCTTAGCTAGGTAAGTCCTCACCCCAAAGTCCCCGAGGTCCCAAACCTCAGCACTAACCCTCCTCAAAACATCACCCTCATAATGATTACGCATGGCCAAGGCAGCCTCAATTAGGCAGGTGGGTGCAAATATAACCGGCTTACCCGCGACTGTACCGACAAGCACGGGCATTAGGAGGCGCTCACCCGACTCCGCCACATCCTCTATGTGCTTCATAGCCACTGCACGCTCCTCATGCGTGTGGCTACAGGGGCAGGGGTGCCAACTCGGTATGGCATAACTAGCGATAATATCCACCAACCTCAAGGCGCGCCTCCTCTGCACCGAAACACCAAGTCTCCCTATCGCCTGGGCAACCTGAGCAGCATCATTAACCATACAGTACAACTAGCGCCTCCCCTTTAAAAGCTGTTTTTCTTTTAGAAAAAACTTTATGCAAAATCCTTTGATAATATGCAAAACTTATTTTTACTTAGAACAATATACCCAGGATCACCGTAGTTCCGTACTACGTTCGTACTACGGTCTCCCCGGGAGACCGTACCACGTTCGAGGATTCGCAACACGAATCCCCGCACCACGAACGTGGATTCCCACAAACCCTCACGTTGCATTATCGTAGTCTTATCTTATGATTTATTGAGATATAAGTATAATTATCCTTATCTTTATCCTTTATTGGGTATCGTTAAGCCCATGATCGACCTTAACTTCTTGAGTATGTAGGCCTTATTCCTACTTCTAATTCTCCTCACCGCTTTCTCATCAACTTGCATGGCTGTATACATCACGGCCATCTCCACAAGTATCTTAACCGAGGTCCCGCCGCCCCTCTTCCTAACCCACCTCCTCAGCATTAGGTAGTTCCCATAGACCTCATCCACGGCTATTCCACCAACACCCCACTTCCTCATTACCTGAGCTATGTAATGCTTAACAAGCCAGGAACAACCGAGGACCTCACTAATGGCATCCTTAATCAACCTCCTCTCCGCCAAGTACCTATTACACCTCACGTCCAACACGCATTCCAAGACCCTCAGAATACTCACAGAGTGCTACGCCACTTCCCCATGACAAGCCTGAGTATGTCCTCAGCCTGACGCCTATGAATTGGAGCATTATACTTCCTGAACACCTCAAGCACGCCATTTACAAGCACCTCCATCACCCTCTCCTCCCCATCATTCACACCATTAATGAACCCACTCCACCTCTCTATGGCGCGGGCCCTAGGATCCCTAACCTTATTAATCATTCCATTATCCGCATCATTGGGCATGTGAACGCGCCGGGCTGGGTAAAGCTCGGTACCCTCCACGAGGTAACAGCCTCAATAACCTCACCAGTCATTAAGTCGACACACAAGCCATCCTCATTAATGATGATTATCCTACCATCACGTGGATCGCCGCTCATTCATATTATTTCATGCACGCTTTAAAAGGTTTTGTTTTTACAAAAATTGACGATAATAACTCAACGTTAAAGCTAAAGGGCATTTACACAACTACGTAATCCCCAGCCAACGTAATAAGGAGTACTTAATTACCATGAAAATAGTAGTTAATGAAGACCGTCATCGCCTATGGTGTATTTTGTTTCGAAGCCTGGTGGTAGGCCAGGGACGTCGAGTGCCCTCAGCACTCCCTCGTTCTTGGCTTTCGAGGCTCGCATCATCAGCCACCTGGCATTCACGGTGTGGGCGAGGACATTCCCGCCGACCGGTAGCTTGACCTCGATGAAGCCCGTCGGAGATGTCATTACTTGATTAGTGTAGACCACCAACACCCCAGCCTAATGGTCAACCTCCTAAGCCAATCAAGCACGTAGTGGAGGCGTTGCTGCCTCTCCGCCAACCTCTCCCTACCACGGAACTGGGCCCTGTAGAGGGCCGTTATCGAGTCCACGATAATGACCCTGGCATTATTGTTAAGGCTTTGGTCTGTTACGCTGGACTTTATCGATGTTTCTAGGTCGTCTACAGTGGCTGGGGTATACACTATTAAGCGCTCATTGATGAACCCATCATAATCAATTCCAAAGCGATTGCATAAATTCTTGATTAATTGCGACGTTAAGTACTGACTCAACGTCCTCTCCGTATCTATGTATATAACCCTAACACCAAGCTGCGCAGCCGCAGCAACAGCCACCTGCAAAGCCATAATAGTCTTACCAGCCCCAAACTCACCAGCAAACTCATGACTAGCACCAAACCTAAGCCCACCAACCGCATTATCGAGACCCTCAACACCCGTCCTAACAACCGGCATCCTACTAACCTCCTCAATAACCTCCCTACCCGTCCTACCCCTAGGACCAAGGCCAAGGAGCTCCCTAACCGTGGCTATCAACCGCCTAGCAGGCTCTGGATCCGAGAGGGACAGCAACTCCACAAGCTCCTCCTCATTAAAGAGGGTCACCTGCGCCAAGGACCTTATGCCCGCAGACCTCAGTCTCTTCACGAACTGCTCAGAGAAGCCGAGCTCCACAAGCCTCGACAATTCATCCTCCCCAGACACCGATTGCCTCCTGGGCATGGAAACCCCCTAGACCACCTGGCACCCAGCACAGCCAATGCCCTATTCAAATAACGCCCAGCGAGGCACGGCCTCGGGTAGTGCCAGAAGGGCTTTCCCCTACCGAACCCCTGGACCTGGACAATACCCACCAGTTGGTGCAACGGCTACCTGGGACTCGATACTCAACACGACGTCAGCCTCATAAGCCCCTCACTAACGGCCCTACCATACATCCTCACAACATTAGGCGCTTGGCAATCCTCTCAATAATCACCGCATAGCCGGAATTAACGAGGGGTATTAAGTTCTCAACCGCATCAGGAGGCCAGAGGAAGGACCTATCCCAACAAAGCTCCCTCCTAACCCTACCAACCAACAACACATCCTCAAGGCCAACACCCACCTCAGGCACATTAACACTCAGCGGCCTCGGGGATGCAATGAACACGGAACCCCTCCTAACCATAGCCACAACACCCAGCGGCACCGGTACTGGACTACTCGAATCAAAGGCATAGACATACACGGGCCTCCTCCTAATCAAACCCTCACTAAGGACCAACATGCCACTAATAACCCAAGCCACCCTTAAAAGGGTGGCAACCACCACGGCCATTAACCAAGGTCTCGAAACTCACGTGTCGACTCACGTGAACTAACGCAGGTGAGGCACGTACGTGAACTCCACAACCCACGCAACGCACGTAACGGGCAAACGCACCGCACATAACGTGACTACCTTATTAACCACCAACACAACAAAGGTTATGAGGTATAGGAGCATCAGCATTAGGGAGGATGTATACAGGTACTCAGGGACTTAGCGAGACTACGCAAAACCTCAATCAGCGACGTAATAACACAACTCCTAAACGAACACGAAACAATCACGGAAATAAAGGAGGCAATCAAACAATGCCTAGAAGGACTAAGC
>NZ_BBDM01000003.1 GCF_001316245.1 Vulcanisaeta sp. JCM 14467
CACGCCAGCGCCGTATTCGCTCGATCGCTTCACTTAACAACTCAACGGTCTCGCTCACGGCACCCTCATTGGCTTCACCACCGCAGACGTACTTCTTACCCCTCTTCACGCCCATGCAGAAGTGGTTCCTCCTTAATAGCTCCGTGCAAAATTCCATAGCCTCATCTTGAGCACTAAACATACCAACATAGAACTCTCAAAACAATTAATAAGGCACTGACCGTGCTTCAGGACCAGTTAGCATCATCCTCCACCGAGAGTCCTCGAGGTTGATATATCCGATTTACGCAGCAGCCCTAAGCATGGAGTGCCTTGGCGACTACCACATCGAGGTGCTTAACAATGATGTTGAGGTCACCAAGCAGGTAAGGGCCCTGAGCACTGACTTACTAAGGCCAAGGTACCATGTGACGTACATCATAACGAGCGAGGAACTAAAGACCGTAAGGGTAAGGTACGTGTGCGGTGGTGAAATGGGTGAGAGGGAATTAACGCTTAGTAGGACTTTAAGGTTTGTGGTCGAGTTACTGCGTTAGGGTATTTGGCCCGCCTACCTCCGCGCCTCTTCGTCGACGGTCGTATTCCAAGTAGTCCTTGGCCATCCATAGACTTACTTCACGGTGGTGTTCGATCACGGAGTTCCGCTAGATTGCCGGCTCTACGTTTATTCCCCTGGTCTCTTTTTACTTAGTTAACATTGCAGACATGTTAACTAAATAGTATGTCTTATATTTGAAGATACATTTTAGCTATTTAGTATGAAGAGGTTTTGTGCTGTGGGTTTATTGTTTATTTGCTCATGTTTATCGTTTCCTTGCGTCTCTCCTGAATGTTTATATAGGCTAAATACTGCCTTGTTTTGATGGGTAGTGTCTTTGGGCGTTTGTTTAGGGTCGTTACCTTTGGGGAGTCCCATGGGCCTGCCATTGGTGTTGTGGTTGATGGTGTTCCCGCTGGCATAGCCCTTGATGAGTCTGTGATTAGGAGGGAGCTCGAGAGGAGGCGGTTCTGCCACCTGCCTGTCCTCAACCCTAGGTGTGAGGATGAGGAGTTTCAAATACTTTCTGGCGTTAAGGATGGGTTTACTGAGGGTACGCCGATAGCGGTTGTTGTTTGGAATAGGAGGGCTGTCTCGGATTACTACATGGAGCTTTGGATGAGGCCTAGGCCCGGCCATGCTGACCTGGCTTATTACCTTAAGTTTGGTAGGTTCTATGACCATAGGGGTGGTGGTAGGGCTAGTGGTAGGGAGACTGTGGCTAGGATAGTGGCTGGTGCCATTGCTAAGGCGGTGCTTAGGCAGACGATTAACGTGGACGTGGCTAGCCACCTTGTGGAGCTTGGTGGTGTTGCCATTTCTAGGGAGGACTATACCTTTGAGGATGTGGTTAAGTCCTGGGAGAAGCCCCTGCCAATAGTCGATGATGAGGCGATGAGAAAGGCCATAGACGTATTGGTGAGTGCGGTTAAGGAGGGCGACAGCGTGGGTGGGGTTGGCGAGGTGCTCACTACGGAGGTCCCACCGGGGCTTGGTGAGCCTGTCTTCGATAAGTTGAAGGCTGACCTGGCAAAGGCGGTCATGTCAATACCCAGCGCCGTTGGTGTGGAGTTTGGGCTTGGGTTTAGGCTAGCTAGGATGAGGGGTAGTGAGACTAATGACCAGATAGTGCTTAGGGAGGTAGGCCGAGACTCGAGACCAATAGGGTCGGCGGTACCCTGGGTGGCATGAGCATTGGCGAGCCAATCAGGTTTAGGGTGGCCTTTAAGCCGACACCGAGCATTAGGAAGGCCCAAAGGACTGTGGACCTGGAGAGGATGGTTGAGACGACCATAACCTTCAAGGGGCGTTACGACGTATCGACGGCGCCAAAGGCCATACTGGCTGCGGAGGCTATGACGGCGATAGTCCTCGTGGACCACGCAATGAGGGCTGGGTTGATACCGAGGGTTGTCAAGAGATAATTTAAAATGTTGGGAGGGGGTAATCTGGTTAGGTGGGGGTAACTTGCTATTTGACATACGTATTAAGGAGAGTCTTAAGGACCTGTTTGATAGGGATGATGAGGTTAGGAGACTTAGGGATAGCCTCAACGAGCCTTTAATCATCGTCTTTGGCCTGAGGAGGGTTGGTAAGTCATCACTGATTAAGGCCGTGCTCAATGAGTATGCGCCCAATAACTACTTCTACATTGACCTCAGGAGGTTCGAGGAGAGCGGCTACGTGAGTTACAGGGACTTTGTCAAGGCGCTTGAGGATGCTATAAACGCCAGGTCTAGGTCGAGGAGGTTGCTGAGCATATTATCGAGGATCAGGGGAGTTAGCATTAGTGGCTAGGGTTAGCCTCTCCTGGGGTAAGGACAGGGTTATGTTTGCTGATGTGCTTGACTCGATCGATGAGTGGGCTGGTGATGAGGGTCTTAGGGCGATTATCGTCTTTGATGAGGCCCAGGAGCTTGTTAAGGCTAGGGCTTCAACGTACTGCCCGTGATTGCCTACGCCTATGACAACCTTAGGAATACGACGCTCATCATAACTGGGTCTGAGTTTAGGGTGTTCACTAGATTTCTGAAGTTGAATGATACTGAGTCGCCACTCTTCGGTAGAGCATACATCGACATAACGCTCAAGCCTTCACCAGGGAGCAGGCCATTGAATTCCTAAGGCGCGGTTTCATGGAGCATGGCATTAACCTCGACCCTGGCGTGGCCGAGCGGGTTTACGAGGAGCTTTGTGGTAACCCGGGCTGGCTCACCTACTTCGGCTATAGGGCCTTAGGACTGGCTTTGACGAGGCGTTGAGGGAGACCAGGAGGGAGGCCGTTAATTTAATTCGCAGGGAGGTATGTAACTTCATTGGTGAGGGTAGGCACCTTGCGGAGGGTAGGTACGTGAGGATCCTCGAGACCTGCATGAATGGTTGTCGTTGGTCAGATATTAAGAGGTCCCTTGAGGCCCTGGAGGGTAGGGAATTGAATAATTCAATTGTTGACTCCTTGATTAAGGCGTTGCTTGACTACTCATTATTCATTAGGGAGGGTGATAGGTATGTATTGCCGGATAGGTTAATGAGGGATGCCGTGGTTGGGTTTAGGTGTTTCGTTAATGCTGTAAGTAGTGGCGGAAAATGTTTAAAAATATAGTCTCTTAATAGCCTTGGGACCTCTATGGAATATCTAGACTCGTGAGGTTCTTCGTAAAAAACCATTGGCGTGTTGGTGTAGTTATGGGTAGTGATTGCTGGTTCGTTGGTGGTTGTTATGTTGAGTGAGTTGAGGCGTGGTATTGATTCTGTTGATGAGGAGTTGATTAGGTTGATTGGTGAGCGTGTTAGGCTTGCTGCTGAGATTGGTAGGGTTAAGAGGAGCCTTGGCATGCCGATCGTGGATAGGGATAGGGAGAGGGAGGTTATTGCCAGGTGGGTTGAGGGGCTTGGCAGGTTCGGAGTTGACGTTGAGACGGCCGTTGATATTGCCCAGGCGGTGATTAGGGCGTCTACCGGGGCTCAATTAACGGGTAAGCTGGACATTGGCGTGACGATAATTGGTAGTGGCAGGGTTGGTAGGACATTGGCAAGGGCCTTGGTAGGGTGGCGAGCGTGACTATCCAGAGGCACAGTGAGGATTTGATTCCTAATGACGTTGTCATATTAACCATGAGGCCGACACAGGAAGCCCTGGACCTAATAAGTAGGTACTCAGGCAGGTTTAGGGGTTCCGTCGTCATGGACGCCTTCTCCGTTAAGACGCCCATGTTCAGGCTTATTGAGGACGAGTCCCTGAGGTCTGGCTTTCACTATGTCAGTATCCACCCACTCTTTGGGGAGTTGAGTAATCCGATTGGTGAGACCGTGGTCCTAATACCGTCCAGGTCTAGCGGTAATAGGTTCGGTATTGCCAGGGAGCTCTTTGCAAGTGCGGGCTTCAATGTCGTGGTTCTGGAGAGCCCTGAGGAGCATGATAGGTTGATGGCTTATGTCCAGGTTATTCACCACGTACTGTTGCTAACGCTTTATAAGGCGATGAGGAGGGCTGGCATCGGCCTAGACACGCCACTGGCTACCCACAGCCTTAGGTACACGCTAAGGGCCTGGAGAGGGTTCTTGAGCAGCCCGAGGTCAGTGGTGAGTTGTTTAGGCTTAACCCATACTCGAGGGCTGTGGTTAGTGAGTTGGGTGATTTATTAAAGGAGGTTGTTAGGGAGCTCGAGATGGGTAGTATCGGGGTGGTGGGTAATGATAATCAGGGCGTCTAGGGATAGGGTTGACGACATAGCGAGCATGCTGGATAAGACTGGGGCTAGGTTCAACATTGTTAGGATTTATGGTGAGGACGTAATAGTCACCTGGCCGGACGCTAAGGTTGATGATAGGGCCATTAAGTCCATAGATCCAAACGCTGTGATTATTGAGGTTAAGGCCAAGTACCAATTGGTCAGTAATGCCTGGAGAGATAGGACGATCGTTGATGTTGATGGCGTTAGGATTGGCGGCGGTGAGGTTGTGGTTGCGGCTGGTCCCTGCGCCGTGGAGAGTTATGAGCAGGTTAGGGATACGGCAATAGCCGTTAAGGAGCCGGGGCCAAATTGCTCAGGGGTGGTGCCTTTAAGCCTAGGACTAGCCCATACAGCTTCCAGGGGCTTGGCGTTGAGGGGCTCAGGATACTTAGGAGGGTTGGAGATGAGGTTGGTTTGCCCGTGGTTTCGGAGGTTATGGATACGAGGATGGTCAGGACGGTGGCTGAGTACGTGGACATGCTCCAGGTAGGTGCTAGGAATGCCCAAAACTTCGACCTACTTAAGGAGGTTGGTAGGGCGGGCAAGCCCGTGCTTCTCAAGCGTGGCCTTGGTAATACGGTTGAGGAGTGGCTTCAGGCGGCTGAGTACATACTACTGGAGGGCAATGGGGACGTGGTGCTTTGCGAGAGGGGTATTAGGACGTTCGAGCATGCTACCAGGTTTACCCTGGACCTTGGTGCCGTTGTCGTTGCCAAGAAGTTGACGCACCTACCAATCTGCGTTGATCCATCGCACCCGGCAGGTAGGAGGGACCTGGTGATACCGCTGGCCCTGGCTGCAATAGCCGCTGGAGCCGACATGCTACTTGTGGAGGTTCACCCAAGGCCCTGGGAGGCGCTTTCCGATGCTGAGCAGCAGTTGACCTTTGACATGTTTAGGGAGTTGATGGTTAAGGGTAGGGAGGTGGCTAGGGCGATTGGTAGGTCGTTATGAGGGAGTTCACGTATAAATCGCGCGATGGGGAGGTCAGGGTATTGATAAATGTTGATCACAGCGCGGCAATAGAGGGCGTCTTGGGGAATTACACGGGCTGCGTGGCCTTCGTATCGAGGAGCATAGTAGATAAAGTTCGCACGAAGTGCCCCGTGGTTCCAGTGGTTGATGGTGAGGAAGGTAAGAGTATTGAGTCTGCGCTAAGTATTGTCAGGAGCGCCCATGAGCTCGGTATCGACAGAGACGGCTTATTCATAGGGGTTGGCGGTGGTAGCGTCCTTGATGTCGTTGGTTTCTCGGCGTCGATATACCTCAGAGGTGTTGATTATGTCAATGCGCCAACAACCATGCTATCCATGGTCGATGCATCCCTCGGCGGTAAGACCGGGGTTAATGCCCTGGGTCTTAAGAACATAATTGGGGTCATTAGGCAGCCCAGGTATGTGATTGTCGACCTATCCTTCCTCGAATCATTACCCACGCCCAATTACATTGATGGGTTTGCCGAGGTCATTAAGTACGGCGTAACATTGGATAAGGACTTACTCGACCAGGTAATTAATCGCTCAGGTGAGTTATTGAGTAAGGACCGAGTAATCCTTGAGGAGGTGATTTACAGGTCGTTGAGGGATAAGGCAGAGATTGTCAAGGCTGATGAGTTGGATAGGGCTGGGGTCAGGGCCGTGCTTAACTATGGACACACGGTTGGCCACGCCATTGAGGCTGTGACGAATTTCTCAGTTAGCCATGGTAAGGCCGTGGCCCTGGGAATGATTTGTGAGTCACGTATTGGTGTTCGGCTTGGCTATACGCCAAGGGACGTGCCTGACATATTATTGAGTGCCCTATCCAAGTTTGACTTAATCAATAAGGTTGATATTGATGTTAATGGCCTTGTTAATGCCATGGTTAGGGATAAGAAGAGGAGTGGTGACTTCATTAAACTACCCGTGGTTACTGATGTGGGTAAATGGAGCCTTGTCAAGGTGGGTGTTGGGGAGTTAGTTAGGTTGGTGATTGAGGAATGCAGGTCTATGCCGTGATTGGCTACCCACTCAATTACACACTGTCACCAAACATACACAACTACGTATTTAGGGCGCTGAGGATTGACGCAGTCTACGTGCCGCTTAGGGTATCACCAGGTAGGTTGGGTCACTTCGTGGAGTTTGCCAGGGACTCCCTAAGTGGGTTTAACGTGACCATACCGCACAAGGTCGCGATAGCCAATTTAATAGATGAGGTCGTTGGCCCGGCAAAGGAGCTTGGTAGTGTGAATACGGTGGTTAATAGGGACGGTGAGTTGATTGGCTACAACACTGATTACCTGGCAATTAAGCAAGCCCTAAGTGAGCGTGGTTACTCGGGTGGTGATGCCTAATCATTGGCGCTGGTGGTGTTGCCAGGGCGGTAGCGCTAGCCCTTAGGGACTTGGGCTGTGGTAGGGTCTACGTCATGAATAGGACGGTGGAGCACGGTCGTGAGCTATGCTCATTGATTAATTCCTGGAAAATTGATTGCACGGCACTCGGTATTCAGCGAGATGTTGGCCTTAAGGTTCAATTACTAATTAATGCAACACCACTGGGTGTCGGCGAGGAATTCCCAATTAGACCTAGAGACGTTGGGGCAGGGCTTGTGCTGGACCTGGCATATAAGCCAGGTGGTGTTACGAGTCTCACTAGGCATGCCATGGAGGAATCCGTGCCCTTCATAGATGGTCTTGAGATACTGGTTAGGCAGGCAATTGAGGCTGATAGGATTTGGCTTGGACCTTTGAGTCACCGACCTGGCGAGATGTGCTTGGGAAGTTGCGTGAAGGATTGATTTAACTCCTTACTCCCTATTGAGCAATGATAACGAACTCTTAAGTAACTTAATCTTATTACACATGCCAATGCTCAGCTGCCCAGGCCCTGTCCTGCCACGCACTGAGCAGTACATGAGGCTGAGCCCAGGATTATGGACACAGCCCTATAGGCTGGGTTCCTCGGTATCACCGCCACGTGAACATCACCAATACCGATTAGCCTGAGTAGGTTTAGGAAGTCATCATCATTTATCGAGAATACCTTATACACGAGTGCCTTAAACCTCCTCGCAACATCGAGATCCCTTAGGGCAAGTTCGTAAGCATTCACGTCCTTACTAAACACGTGTCTTGACAGTATCGATCCCTCGGCAATGTCACCATACACGTCCGGGTACTTGATCAATAAATCAACCTCTACGTCAGGCACTGCACCAACGCTTTTACCGAACTCTAAGATGCCGTACTTAACCTCGGGACTAACGTTGCGGTTACCACCCTCACCGCGCTCCCTAACTGTGACGATTGTTGGGTAGTGGGATGCGTAATCCTCAATGACCTTCTTAACCTCCCGCGTCAGGGCTAGGTTCTCCATGTAATCAACCTAAGTTCCACGGCCTCGCAGGATGTGGGTAGGTAGTAAAATGATGGCTTCCTCAATGGCATGGCGCATACGAGCGTGGGTTTGCTCATCAGTAGTTTGTCCCATGTAGACATTACTAGGTATTAATACTTAGAACTTTAAAAACATTGTTTCTATAAATTAATACTAAATAGATCATGGGCTTGGTGTACGGTGAATACATAACCTATGGAGGCATATCTATAGTGAATGCAGTACCTGCATGGCTAGGCGGCGCAGCGGCTATAGACCTTAAGGTAAGGGTTAGGGCTAGGGAGGGCTTCTGTGAAATGGGTGATTTTATAAGATTCGTCATTAATTACCTAAGGGGCAGGTTTAATTTTGATTATGAAATCTGTGTTGAGGTTGATAGTGAGGTTCCCCAGGGCAGTGGTTTGAAGAGTAATAGTGCCGTAGCAGTGGGTGTGATCCACGCCGTGTTAAGCCTACTCAGGGGAGGTGATGTTGATCCGCTGGAGTCGGCTAGGCTGGCGGCTGAGGTTACTAGCCCATGGCTCATCAATAACCGGCGCATTCGATGATGCGTCGGCGGCAATACTGGGTGGCGTGGTATTCACGGATAATAAGTCGTTAAGGGTTATTAGGCAATTGAACATAGAACCACTGACCGTGGTCATAACGGGCTATGGCAATAGGAAGAACTTACAGGGCATCGATAGGTTGAGGGGCCTGTCAGGGATTTACAGGGAGTTATTCAGCATAGCACTTAACGGCGATTTATGGAGGGTGGCAACAATAAATGGAATACTCGTTGCCGAATCCCTGGGTTATCACAGGGCTTTAGAGACCATAGGCGCCGCCATGAGGCTTGGGGCATTGGCGTCTGGGGTTAGTGGTAATGGCCCATCAATATACGCGGTCTTTAAGCCAGGTGATGAGGGTCCATTTATAGATTATATAAGGAGTACCTGGGGTTACTACCTAGTCACTAGGCTAGTTGGTACTAGGTACTTATTGTCGTGATTTTCTATGTGTTACGTATTGAGAATATAGATAATATAGGCTAGGATAATCCTTAAATATTTGTTAAACGCCTGCAGCTCCGTATGGAATATCAGGAATTCCAATGGTAATTGATGGAGCGAAGGTTTCCATTGACGTGGATAGGCTTGTTGAGGTTAGGGACAGGGCTAGGGAATTGCTGATTAAGTTGGATAGGGAGTTCCCATACATACACCTGGGCTCGTCACTGGCGGCTTTAGACATCATCAATGTCCTCATTAGGGTCATGAGGAGGAGCAATGGTGATTGCAGGGATTGGTTTATACTGAGTATTGGTCACGTGGCGCCCGCACTATACGCGATACTGGCTGTTGAGGGCTTGATACCCGTGGATAGCTCATGGAGATTAACCAATTATCCTCAAGCATATCGACCCACGCCGATAACCTGGACCTACCCTACATAGACGCCACGACTGGTTCGCTCGGGCAGGGCCTAAGCATGGGTGTTGGGCTTGCCCTGGCCAGTAGGGTTAGGGGCTGTGGTGATGGTGTCGTTTATGTCTTAATGGGTGATGGTGAGTTGAATGAGGGCCAGGCCTGGGAGGCTGCGATGACGGCGGTTAAGTACGGCCTTGACAACCTAGTAGCCATAGTGAGCCTAAATGGTTACCAACTGGATGGTCCATCAAGCACGATTAAGCCCATTAACTACGCGAGGGTTTTCGAGGCCATTGGTTGGAATGTGCTCTACGGAAATGGGCATGACTATGAGGACATAATTAGGCTAATTAGTAAGGCTCGTGAAGTCAAGGGTAGACCGACGGTCATATTCCTAAGCACGGTGAGGGGCAGGGGCATTAAGAACCTGGAGAATACCCATAAGCAGACCCTAAACTCACCGCCGAGGCCACAATTCTCGATGAGGGAAGCCCTTGGCACGACATTGGCAAGGCTTGGTGAGGATAATGACAGACTGGTCGTTGTAACGGCAGACGTTGGCGAGTCCACTAGGGCTAGGTACTTCGGCGAGAGATTCCCAAATAGGTACTTCAACGTGGGCATTTCTGAGCAGGACCTAATCGGCGTTGCCGTTGGTCTCGCTCTCGGCGGCTACGTGCCGGTGGCAATGGCCTATGCAATGTTCATGATGAGGGGTTGGGAGCAGATAAGGAATTCCCTGGGCAGGATGAACCTAAACGTAAAGCTCATCGCAACCCACGCAGGGCTTAGCGACTTCGCTGATGGACCGAGCCACCAGGCCCTGGAGGACGTGGCCCTAATGAGGACACTCAGTAACATGGTTGTCGTGGCGCCAGCGGACGCGTGGGATGTGGAGAGGGTGATACCCAAGGTCATTGAGTATAATGGGCCCGTCTACGTGAGGATCGGCCGTGATTACTCGCCACCAATAACCATGGACCTGGACTACGAGTTCAGGATTGGGGAGGTTTACGAGTTGGTTGATGGCGATGACGTGATTGTCATGGGCTACGGGCCCGTGCTGCATAACGCCGTGAGGGCTGCCCTGGAGCTTAGGAAGATGGGCATTAAGATGGGTGTCTACAACGTGCCAACGATAAAGCCGCTTAATAGGGATGCCGTTGTTAGGATTGCCCGTAGGGTTGGCAACATAGTCGTTGTTGAGGAACACTCACCAAGGGGTGGCCTTGGCTCTGCAATTGCGGAGCTCGTTAGTGGTTTTGCAAGGGTTAGGATACTGGGTGTTGATGGTTATGGGCATTGGGGTAGGTCTGAGGAGGAGCTGCTTAGGTTTTATGGGCTTGATGAGGAGTCTATAATGGATGCGGCGCTAAAGCTCGTTAATTCATAGGCCATAAAGCTTTTTATCTAATTACGATAATGATGATGAATGAGTAGGCTAGTCATTAATGGATTTAGGGCTCGGGATAACATTGTTGAGGCTCCACCATCCAAGGCCCTAACTTAGGTACCTTCTTGCCTCAGCCCTATCTAGGGTGTGGGTAACCCTTAGGAAGTTGAATTGGGGCGATGATACCTGGTCCATGATTAGGGGTGTCAAGCCCATTTCAGAGATTGAAATCAGGGGTGATTATGTGAGGGTTAGGCGTGGGGTTGGCCTTGATAGGTTTAGGGTTATTGATGTTGGTGAGAGTGGATTCACGTTTAGGACGCTCACTGGTGTTTACTCAGGGATTGATGGAGTGACGTTGCTAATGCCGAGGGGTTCGCTTATTGGTAGGCCCATTGACGAATTAATAAACGCACTGAGAAACCTGAACGCCAGGGTTGATAGGTTAGGTAGCATGGTGAGGATCGTGGGTGGCAGGTTGGTCGGTGGTTACGTGATGATAAGCGGCTCGGTGAGTTCCCAATACATATCAGCCTCCTATACCTGGCGCCGCTGACTGAGGGAGGTATTGAGGTGAGTATAAAGCCGCCTGTTAAGTCACGACCATACATAGACGCAACAATAAGTGTTCTCAGGGATTTCGGGATAAGTGTTGAGAGGAGTGATGACTCGATCTACGTGGGTGGGTCCCAGGAGTTTAGGGCTGTTGGTGAGGAGTTCATAATACCCGGCGACTACTCATTGGCAGCGTACTACATCACACTCTCAGTGCTGGTGGGCGTGGATCTGAGAATAACGAATTTGCATAGGGACAAAGCCATAGAGAGTGAGTACGCTTCATTAAGTATACCAGGGAGGTTGGTGTGGAGATTAAGGAGCTTGAGGACTCCGTAATTGTTAATGGCTCATCCATTAAAGAGCTCAAGCCATTAAACGCAGACCTAAGTGACTCGCCAGATATCGTAATGCCGCTGGTCCTATTACTGGCTAGGGCTAGTGGTAGGTCGAGGATTACGGGTGTGGAGCACCTGGCTTATAAGGAGAGTAATAGGCTTAGGGGCATTGCTGCGGTCCTAAGGTGTCTCGGCGCTGGCGTGAGTGTTGATGAGTCAAATGGGATTATTGAGATAGAGGGCACCAGTGAGGTTAGGGGTGGTTGCGAGATTGATGCCTTGAATGACCATAGGATCGTGATGATGAGTGTAATCGGTGCGTTGGCGGCTAGGGAACCGATCACGATCATTAACTGGGAGGGCGTTAATAAGTCCTGGCCAACCTTTATCTGGGACCTGGAGAGACTTGGTGCTGAGATTAAGATGCTTAATTCATCATAATTACTGTGTACGTTAACTGGGTTTTCTACTGTTAACGAAATTCTTAATTATAATTCCTTAAGAATTCATACAAACCTTTTTTATTAAATCTAGAATATCAGTGAAATCGTATGCCCGAGGTACATGAAATAATATTTTATGGTAAAAGCGGGGATGGAATACACGTAGTGGCCGATCAACTGGTTCAAAGCCTGATCAAGCGGGGATTTTACGTGATTTCCTACCCAGAGTATGATCCGGAGCGTAGGGAGACCATTGCGAAGGTGCATGTTAGGGTTTCGAAGGAGCCAATACACGTTAGGGGTCCTGTGACTAGTCCCGAAATTGCCGTGTTCTTTGACGTTAGACTGATTAAGGATGGCCGGGAGGCATTAAGTGCCAAGAAGTTAATTGTGAACGCCCCAAGTAGGGAGTTGGTGACGAAGTATGTGGGGGATGTTAACGGAGAGGTCATGAGCATTAACCTTAATGAGTTAAGGAGGGCGGGCGCTGATTATGCAATGCACGTAGTCAATCTAATAATCAACGCGTTACTTAATGGCAACGCTTGATAATCCCCTAGCCAATTCCATATTCCTCATTAACGCCGTACCCACTAGCACCGCGTTGGCTCCTTCCCTGGCAAGTCTTGAGGCATCATCAATGCCCTTAACACCACTCTCCGCAATGATTATGCCGGCCTTGCCCCTGACTGCCCTAATAATCGAGACGGCCCTATCCAGGGATACGGATAGGTTGCCTAAATCCCTGGAGTTAATCCCAAGCATTACGTTTGGGTTAGTATTAACGACCTCCACGGCATCTTCCTCATTATCAACTTCAATAAGCGGCTCCAGCCCAAGGCTCATGGCGTAATCCGCAAGCTCCCATAATGAATCACCCAGGAGCCTCTTGATTAATAGTACTGAGCTCACGCCTAATTCCCTGGCCTCCCTGACCTGCTCCTTACTAATCACGAAGTCCTTATACAGCACTGGCTTACCGTAGGTTAGGGCAACCTTCACAAATATTGGCGAGCAAGGAAGTAGAATGGCTCAACAAGGACGCTGAAGCCTGTGGCGTACTGGCTTATGTGGTTGAAGTATGTCCATGGGTCCAGGTCAAGCCTAATGACACCGCTCGGGCTAGCCCTCTTGTACTCGGCGATGAGTGCCAGGTAACCCTCTGAGTTACGCCTTTCGATTGCCTTAACCATGCTTGGAGCCCTAGCATCGACTAAGGGCCTCGACGCGCTTCCTCGTTAACTCGCCAATAATGCTTAGGAAGTCCACGGCGTGGAAGTCGAGGGGCTAAATATAAGTATTTCCTAACCTATATATTAACACTGATAAGTATATATTTGTTGATCGAGGGTAATTATTAATGATTGAGGTGTACATAAAGCTTTTAAAGAGGTCATTGGTAGGTCCATTGGTGAATTCCATGCCCCAATGGTCATAAGGAGGCCGGGCCTGGGCACGTACATAACGGCTACCTACCCAAATAAAGAAACCTTCCTAGATACAGTGAAATGCCTATCAAGCGTCTCAGACTTCCTCGAGGTTGGTATACCGACGTTAAATCCTAAGTATGATGGGCCGGTAATAAGGAGGACTCACTTTGAAGCTGAGCTCAAGGGCTTAGATGCCGTTAAGGTGGCTAAATACGGTGATGTGCCAACCATATTGATGGGTTACGTGGAGGATTACGTAAATAACCTGGGACTAGTTGCTGAAACGGCTAGTGAAGTTGGTGCATCCTCGGTATTATTCCCCGACTTATTGTTCGAGCACCTGGACATGCTCGAGACCTACGTGAACGTGATGAGAGACTACTCGCTTAGGCCACGTTCTTCGTCTCAAGCAATACGCCGCATAGGTTAATTAGCGCGCTGGTTAGGTATGAGCCATTATTCATCTACCTAGGCCTATACGCGGCCACGGGCATCAAGCTGCCGCTCTACATAGAGAGGAATGTTAGGGAGGTTAGGAAGTTGGTTGATGGCGTAACCCTGGTCGCTGGCTTCGCAATAAACACGCCGGAGATGGTTAAGTTTGTAATCAGTGCTGGGGCTGACGCGGTTGTCGTGGGCACGGCACTCGTGGATAAGTTGGGTGATCAAAGGTCATGCATGGAATTCCTGACAAGGCTCAGGGGTGGTTTGCCATGATGGTGCCGCACTACTGGTATAACATAAATGTTGACCTGCCAAAGCCACTACCACCGCCGATCGATCCATACGAGGCAGACTCGAGGATCGCCCTCCTCATGAGGATACTACCCAGTGAGTTGATCGACCAGGAATTCACGCCGCTTAGGTACGTGCCGATACCCGATGAGGTTAGGGAGCTTTACGAGAGAATGGGTAGGCCAACACCCTTCAGGAGGGCTTACGGTCTCGAGAAGGCACTGGGTAACGGGGTTAGGATTTACTATAAGTTCGAGGGCGCATTACCGACTGGTTCCCATAAGTTGAACACGGCAATACCGCAGGTCTACTACGCCATTAAGGATGGGGCCAAGGAGGTGGTTACGGAGACGGGCGCCGGTCAGTGGGGCTTAGCCGTGTCTCTGGCCGCTGCTTTATTGGGTGTTAAGGCCACGGTATTCATGACGAGGAACTCATACTTCAATAAGAAGCAGAGGGTCCTATTCATGAGGACTTACGGAGCCGAGGTCTACCCAAGCCCAAGTGAGTTGACTAAGTATGGCAGGGAGCGCTTAAGGCTAGGCCTGACCACCCAGGTAGCCTTGGTCTAGCCATTACAGAGGCCATTGAGTTCACGTTAATGGGTGAGGGTAGGAAGTACATACCGGGTAGTGTGCTTGGCTTCGTAATACTCCACCAGACCGTCATTGGGCAGGAGGTCCTCCAACAAATGCCTGAGGAGCCCGACCTGGTCATTGGTTGTGTGGGTGGCGGTAGTAACTTCAGTGGCTTCTCATTCCCAATGCTTGGTGCTAAGTTGAGGGGTGAGGGTTTCGAGAGGACTAGGTTCCTGGCCGTTGAGTCGAAGGCGGCGCCTAAGCTGACCAGTGGCAGGTACATGTATGACTTCCCCGACACAGGAGGGTTGCTGCCAATGGTTAAGATGTTGACGCTGGGTCACGACTACGTACCACCACCAACACACGCAGCTGGGCTTAGGTACCACGGCGCAGCGCCAGCCTGTCATTACTGGTTAGGGAGGGTCTCGTCGAGGCGAGGGCCTATGGGCAGGAGGAGATTATGGAGGCGGCTAGCTTTTCGCCAGGGCCGAGGGCATAATACCAGCGCCTGAGTCAGCCCACGCCATTAAGGCCGTGATTGATGAGGCCAGGAAAATGCCGAGGGACTCGGTCATACTCTTCAACCTATCGGGCCATGGCCTACTCGATGTTGATGCATACAGTAGTGTGGGGTGATGGGTGTGAAGGAGATCCTTGAGAAGATAGCTAGGGGACTCGCCTTAAGTGTTGATGAGGCGTATGAGGTTGCCAAGGGAATGCTCGTAAGCATTGACGATGCATTGTCGGCCGCCGTGCTAATGGGCCTTAGGGTCAGGGGCGAGGCATCAAGCGAGATCGCGGGCTTTGCAAGGGCGCTCAGGGACTTCTGCATTAAAATACCAATAGACGATAGGGGCAAGTACGTGGACACGGCGGGCACGGGAGGTGATGGTTTTGGAACCCTTAACGTATCCACGGCAGCCGCATTAATAGCGGCTTACCTGGGAGCCCGCGTGATTAAGCACGGTAATAGAAGCGTCTCATCAACATCGGGCAGTGCGGACTTCCTCGAGGCCCTGGGCTTCAACATAAACATACAACCAAATAAGGCCGCGGAGATGGCAGTTAATCACCGATTCACCTTCGCCTTCGCACCTGCGTACCACCCAGCTATGAAGAATGTGATGCCCATCAGGAAGAAGCTTGGCATTAGGACAATATTCAACCTAGTCGGCCCACTGGCAAACCCTGCATTACTAACGAGACAGTTAATCGGCGTTGCCGATGCATCACTGATGGAGAGGATGGCGGAGGCAGCAGCATTACTTGGTTATGAACATGCCGTGTTGGTGCACGGTGAGCCAGGGATTGATGAGGTATCGGTATTCGGTAGGACCATGATCATTGAGGTTAGGAGGGGTGATGTGGATAAGTACTCCATAGAGCCCAGGGACCTTGGGCTTGGCACGCATAGGATTGATGAGGTTAGGGTCTCAAGCCCACTGGATAGTATTGAGAAGGTTAGGCGAGCCATTTCTGGCGAGGACAGGGCTGCCAGGGACTTCATAATCGCCAACACCGCCTACACCCTATACGTAGCTGGCGTGGTTAAGGATCCAAGGGATGGTGTTGAGTACGTGGAGTCAGGGCTAGATGATGGCTTCTGGAGTTACGTCAATGAGTTGGCCAGGGTGAGCAGGTCATGACGCTACTCAAGGTTTGCGGGGTCACAAACAATAGGGATGCAGTCATGATTAGTAAATATGCTGACTACATTGGCGTGATAATACACTCATCAATCCCAACGCCAAGGCTGGTGAGTAAGGATGTTGCCAGGGACATTATTAGGTCTGTCAAGGGCATTAAGACCGTCGGCGTTGTTGAGGGTCTTGGGATTACTGAGGCCATTAAACTAGCCAGCGACCTGGGTTTCGACGTTCTCCAGTATCACGGAGACCCTGAACTCAATGGTGAGGCCATAGACCTACTTAACCGTCTCGGGATTAGGCTGGCGCCAGTACTCACCTACGTGGGTGATGAATCAATAATTGAGAAGGCAGCCAAACTCGCGTCCAGCGATTATGTTGAGTACGTACTCATAGACGCGCCCAAGGTGGGCTTTAATAGGTATGAGTATGGCCTCAAGCTACCACTTAACGTGATTAGGAGGGCAAGCTCATTACCCAAGGTCGGTATTGCCGGTGGTATTAACCCAAGCAATGTGGTTGTCGTGATGAGTTATAGGCCATACCTAATCGACGTCAGCTCAGGCGTTGAGAGGGGTCCGGGCGTTAAGGATGAGGAGTTAGTGAGGAGGGTTGCGGAGGTGGTTAGGCATGGCAGTTAGGAAGGTCCCAATACAGTACCTGCCAAGGCCTAGGGACCTCACGAACCACCTACTTAAGTCCGGTGAGGACTTCGTGGTGCTCCTCGAGAGTGGTCCTGGCTTTCCAGAGAGGTCTAGGTACACGATAGTTGCGTGGGGCGCTTCGGAGCACCTGGTGGTTGATTGGGATGGTGACCTTTACGGTGAGCTAAAGGGTTTGGTTAGGAGATTGGGTAGGTTTGAGAGTGGTGACTTGGCTCTTGGTTATTTATCCTACGAGGCCGTGGTCCACATGGAGCCTTACCTAAGGAATTACCTGAGGAAGCCTCAATGGCCCATTGCCGAGTTCTTCATACCAGGCAATGTGGTCATTTACGACAACCTACTTGGTAGGGGCTACGTGAAGGGTGAATTACCCAGCGGCGTCTCCACGGATATCGATGATTTCGAGGTGATTAGCAGGGTTGGTGGTACCAGGAGGGAGGACTTCATTAGGTGGGTTGAGGCGTCGCTCGAGGATATTAGGAATGGTGAGATCTTCCAAATAGTCCTGTCTAGGTATGAGGACTATTCCGTGAAGGGTGATGCCATGCACCTATACATGAGACTTGCGGACCTAAACCCATCACCATACATGTACATTGCCAGGTTTAGGGACAAGTACATAGTTGGGACCAGCCCAGAATTGCTGGTTAAGGTTGATGGTGATAGGCTGAGACGCACCCAATAGCCGGTACTAGGCCGAGGGGTAGGGACCAATCGATGATTTGAGACTTGAGGAGGAGTTGATCAATAGCATTAAGGATAAGGCCGAGCACGTGATGCTAGTTGACCTAGCTAGAAACGACATCGGCAGGGTCTGCAAGTTCGGCACTGTGAGGGTTAAGGAGCTGTATGCCATTGAGAAGTACCAGAGCGTCCAACACCTGGTCTCGAGGGTTGAGGGAGTCCTGGAGCGTGGCAATGACATTGTTGACGCCCTATTCGCAACCTTCCCCGCAGGTACCGTGAGTGGTGCGCCCAAGCCCAGGGCCATGGAGTTAATAGCGAAGTACGAGGGCGAGACCAGGGGTCCGTACGCGGGGGTAATTGGGTTGATGCATGGTGGTGGGGGTGAGTTTGCGATAATGATTAGGACATTATTCCTAATGGGTGGCACGGCTAGGATACAGGCTGGAGCCGGTATTGTGTATGACTCAGTGCCCGAGCTTGAGTTTCAGGAGACGGAGCATAAGCTGGGTAGCCTTAAGATTGCCATGGGGGTGGTGTGAATGGACCTGGTGGTCATAATAGATAATTACGACTCCTTCACCTACAACATAGCCCAGTACGTGGGTGAGCTTGGGGCTAGGCCCCTGGTCTTTAGGAATGATGAGGTCACGGTCAGAGTCATCGAGAGACTAAGGCCTGATGGCATAATAATATCGCCGGGGCCTGGCAACCCGCTTAATCCTAGGGATGTGGGTGTTTCCAGGGAGGTTATTCAGTACTTCAGGGGTAGGGTGCCAATCCTGGGTGTTTGCCTTGGCCACCAACTGATTGGTGTGGTCTTTGGGGCTAGGGTTAGGAGGGCTAGGACTATTAAGCATGGTAAGACGAGCATGATTAAGGTGATTAAACCATCACCGATCTTCCATGGACTACCAGATAGGTTCGAGGGCATGAGGTACCACAGCCTGGTCATTGATGATGTGCCTGGCGAGCTTATTGTAACGGCGGTCTCGGAGGATGATAATGAGGTGATGGCGATACAGCATAGGGATTACCCAATATTTGGTGTTCAATTCCACCCAGAAAGCATTGGTACGCCTGTTGGTAAGGACATTCTTAAGAACTTCCTTAAACTTTCCTAAGCCCACCTATGATGCTTAATGAATGCCGTAGCCAATAACTGGGCTGTTAAGGCATGGATGAAAATGACGTAAAAAGCTACGAAATAATCCTATTCCCAATACATCATTAAAGTGCGACATTAGTAGTAAGACTTCCCTCATTCTCTATAAGCTTGGGAAGACGTAACCATTGGCGCAAGTACTGCATCTCTAGCGATATAGATCCTTAGGCTTGAGCATTACTTAGGCAGAGCATTGATTAACAAAGGTCGATTTTTAAAATTATAATAATTATTTATTCTTACTAAATTATTTAAGTCGTCATGGTACGAACCCCACGTGGCGAATTATAAATTCATAGTATGGCTTAATGAAGAGGTTAAAGACCCATCAATACTCGGCGGTAAGGGCGCAAACCTAAACAGATTAATGCTGATGGGCGTGCCCGTACCGCCAGGCTTCGTAATAACCACAGAGGCCTTTGACTACTTCATGACGGCGAGTAAGCTTAGGGATAGGGTTCTCAACATAATTGAGGAGGTCATTAGTGAGGGTAAGCCTGAGGAGTACGAGGAGGCGGAGAGGAGGATTAAGGAGTTAATACTCAATACAGAAATACCGAAGGATCTATACGACGAGATAGCTAGGGCTTACACCGAGTTGAGCAAGCCCTTCAATACCGATGCCGTGGCGGTGGCCGTTAGGTCCAGCGCCAGTGCCGAGGACCTGAGGACCGCGAGTTTCGCTGGTCAACAGGACACGTACCTAAACGTTAGGGGTGTTGAGAATGTCATTAAATACGTCAAGCACGTGTGGGCTAGTACGTATAATGCCAGGGCGTTGGCGTATAGGGATGAGAAGGATATACCGCATGACGTTGCTCACATGGCCGTGGTGGTTCAGAAGCTGGTCAATAGTAAGGCCGCTGGCGTGATGTTCACGATAAACCCAGTGACTGGCGATAGTAATGAAGTCGTTATAGAGGCCTCCTGGGGACTTGGCGAGGCTGTGGTTGGCGGTATGGTGACGCCGGACAGGTGGGTCGTGGATAAGGAAAGACTCGTAATTAAGGACAGGACCGTGTCTAGAAAGAGTGTGATGATTATCAGGGATGATGCTGGGCTCACGAAGGTCGTCGAGGTCCCCACAGACCTTGTGGAGAAGCCTTCATTAAGTGATGAGGAGGTTCTGGCCCTGGCGAGGATTGGTATTGAGCTTGAGAAGCGCATTGGCTATCCACTGGACGTTGAGTGGACCCTCGATTCAGACTCTGGAAGCATATACGTAGTTCAGATGAGGCCCGAGACCGTGCATAGCACCAGTAAGGCTAAGGCAGTTACTGAGACCGACGCGGCTATTGGCAGAGCCGTGGTCAAGGGCATTGCGGCCAGCCCGGGAATTGCCGTGGGTAGGGTCAGGATTTGCCTAACACCTGAGGAGGCCAGGGCTAAGATGGGTAAGGGCGACATACTGGTGACAAGGATAACGAACCCTGACTGGGTCCCATACATGAAAATTGCCTCGGCAATAATAACCGATGAGGGTGGTATGACGAGCCACGCGGCCATAGTGTCAAGGGAGTTGGGTATACCGGCCATTGTTGGGACTGGGAATGCGACCAAGGTGCTTAAGGACGGCGAGGTATACACGGTGGATGCGATTCACGGCGTGGTTTATGAGGGTGAGGTTGAGGAGCTTGTGGGTAAGGCGAAGGTGGCTAAGGAGGTGCAGGTGGCGGCACCCAGCGGTAATGAGATAATACTCCACATTTACAGGTCAATAAGGACCGCGACTGGGGTTTACATGAACCTTGGCGTGCCTGAGAAGATTGATGAGTATAAGGACCTGCCCTTCGATGGCATTGGTCTCATGAGGATCGAGTTCGTACTATCAAGCTACATCGGCGACCATCCACTCTACCTGGTCAGTATTGGTAATGAGGAGAAGTTCGTGAATAGGCTTGCTGAGGGCGTGGCGTATGTTGCCAAGGCAATATACCCGAGGCCCGTAATTGTTAGGTTCAGCGACTTTAAGAGTAATGAGTATAGGCAGTTGACGGGTGGTGAGAAGTTCGAGCCCGAGGAGAGGAATCCAATGCTTGGTTGGAGGGGTGTTTCCAGGTACATAAGCAGGGATTATGAGAAGGCCTTCAGGCTTGAGGTTAAGGCGATTAAGAAGGTTAGGGAGGAGATGAACCTGACGAATGTCCACGTAATGGCGCCATTCGTCAGGGCTCCATGGGAGTTGGAGAAGTTCATGGAGATACTCAGTGATGAGGGTCTCGAGAGGGATAGGGACTTCAAGGTGTATGCCATGGCCGAGATACCGAGCATAGCCCTACTAGTCGAGGACTTTGCAAAGTACGTTGATGGCTTCTCAATAGGTAGTAATGACCTCACGCAGTTAGTCATGGGCGTGGATAGGGATAACGACATACTGGTTAGGCAAAACCCGAGGTACTTTGATGAGAGGGAGCCGGCGGTACTGAGGGCTATGTACGAGATAATTAGGAGGGCCCATGCAATGAATAAGAGCGTGGGCATATGTGGGCAGGCGCCATCGGTTTACCCAGAGATTACGGAGTTCCTCGTTAGGGCCGGCATTGACTACGTGTCCGTGAACCCAGATGCCGTGATATCCACTAGGCTTCTCATAGACTCGATAGAGAGGAAGATAATTCTCGAGGAGTTGCGTGAGTTGAGGGGTAAGCTCATGCCGAGGGGTCCTGATGAGGAGTTTAACGAAATATTGAGTAGGGTCTTTAAGGGATGAGCGTTAGGACGAATAGAGACTAAATACTTAAAAGCAGGGACTACCTAATCTAATTAGTGCTTGGTCCCGACTTTATAGTTAGGGTGATTGTGATAAGCGCTTCGGGAGCGCTTGCGCCGGGTCCACTAACCGCGTCAGCGGCTAGTCTCGGTGCACGCGCAGGTTGGAGAGCGGGCTTTAATGAGGCTGTTGGGCACATGATCGTGGAATTCCCGTTAGTGCTCGCAATAGCGTATGGACTACACTACGTGTTTCAAATACCCACCGTAAACACGCCTTCGGCATAATAGGCGGTGCCTTCCTACTCTTCTTCGCCTACCTAACGCTGAGGGATGCCCTGAGGGGCAGCTTTAATGTAAATGATGCGCCGAGGTATGGCTCGGCAATAGCGACCGGCGCCGCCCTGTCCCTATTCAACCCGTACTTCATCGCGTGGTGGATTGGTGTTGGCACGCCATTGATAATGGAGGCATTCCAATCAATGTACCTAGTGGGTATAGGGGTACTGTAGCTTCGCACGTGTGGCTTGACTATGCGTGGCTGACGTTAATCGCGTCACTTGGCTCCATGAGTAGGGTAAGGGTTTCGGTATACAGGGCCTTGCTTATTGCGCTGGCGATCGCCATAGCCTACTTCGGCATATCAATGATAGTCTCAATCACAAAATCCCTATTGTGATGAGGAATTGCCGCAGCATAACACTGAATAATAGTTCCGCATGAATTAAGTGATGGTTTCCTCTGGTTATTTTGGCCCGTTCTTCGAGGACTTCGTCGTTGGTTCAGTGGTTAGGCATAGGCCCTGTAGGACTGTGGAGTTCTTCGACAACGTCCTCTGGTCCTCATTAACCCTAGATTACACACCGCTTTACCTGGACCGTGAGTACGCTCCAGGACTGACTTTGGCGGTATTGTAATGAACCCAAGGTTCTTACTATCCTAGTAATTGGCATTGCCACTAGGGACACGAGTATAAATACCATGGCCTTCCTGGGCATTGACTATGAGAAATTGGTAAAACCGGTGTATCCAGGGGACACGATATGTGTTGAGTCTGAGGTGGTGGATAAGCGCGGGTCCAGGAGCAGGCCTAATGTGGGTATTGTGACCTGGGTTCATAGGGCGTATAATCAAAGAGGTGAGTTGGTTTATGAGGTTAGGAGGAGCAACCTGGTATACAAGCGTGATGAGTCCCCATGGCTCAAGTTCTTAAGGAATGAACCGGTTAGTAAGGTTGAGATTAAGCCAGTCGGTGGTTCGAGACCCATTGACTACTCATTAAT
This sequence comes from Vulcanisaeta sp. JCM 14467, assembly GCF_001316245.1. Lineage (GTDB taxonomy): Archaea > Thermoproteota > Thermoprotei > Thermoproteales > Thermocladiaceae > Vulcanisaeta. Next base: position 22,689 of record NZ_BBDM01000003.1, read on the forward strand.
CTCAACCATGCAATTGGGTCACGAGCCTTGGCTAGGTAGATTCCTTGAGGACTTCAGACCTGGCGAGGTTATTGTTCATAGGCTTGGTAGGACTGTTTATGAGTTTGACAATGTGTTAAGCACAGTATTATCAATGAACACGGCGACCTTGCACTTTGATGAGGAGTACATGCTTTACCACGATTATGGTAGGCCCGTTGTGCAGGGGTCGTTCATTGTTGGTCTTGCCTGTGGCTTATCATCAATGGACTTGACTATGAATATTGCGGCGGACCTTGGGATTACTGAGCCTAGGTTGAAGGTACCCGTGTTTCATGGAGATACTCTCCATGCTGTGAGTGAGGTGTTGGATGTTGAGGGTGGTAGTGACCAGAGGTTTGGCGTGGTTACTGTGAGAACGAGGTTGTATAAGGACATGATGAGGACTGAGGTTGCTGAGGTGGTGAGGAAAATAGCCATATACAGGAGGGAGTACTCACCATGGGTATCCATATGGAGGCAATAAAAATGAATTATTTAGGATTAGAAATTGATATTATCTACAATCTATTCCCCAAATATATTGACTTAATCCATCAATCTCTCTTTGGCATCTTTAACGAAGGCCTTTTATTTAGGGATTGAATTTAGGGCTTAAATGCCAGGCCCCAAGCCCGTCAATGGGCTTCCATACAAAACAAAGATATACATTAATAACCAGGTACTATTACCGGCGAAGCTCGTTAGAATGCTTGGTATTGAGTGGGCTAGGTATGCTGACATAACCATTAGGCACAATGATAGGGTAATCACACTGAGTGGTGTGCTTTTACTCAGGACTAGGCATACGGCTAGTAGGCAATTCACAATACCAGGGGAGGTCAGGGACAAGTACGGGATAATGCCGTTGGATGACGTTGAAATTCTCAATATAAGGCCCGTAAGTTAGGGAGATTGATACGAGGCAGTTAATTCATGATAAATGATTTTAATTTATGTATTGCTACGGATTAATGCGCCAATAAACTCTCCAACGATTTCCTAGTGGCATCATCAATGTACTCCTCACTGAGGTATGCTAACCTGCCGTGGAGTATTGTCGCTACTACGGCAACATCGACCTCAAAGCCCTTAAATGGTGAGAACTTAGCCTTTGACCTAAACTTCTCAGGTTCTATCCTATGCCTGGCCTTGGTGTTTACTATTGCCAGGTCTGCGCATGAGCCCTGCCTAATCCCAGCTGTGAGTCCAAGGAACTTGGCTGGTCTCTCCTGGATGGCCCTCATCACGGTTCCAAGGTCAACAAACCCACGACGCCACAGCGTGAGTAATAAGGGTGCCGTAGTCTCGAGACCAACAATACCAGGTGGCGCGTCGTCGTATGACTTATCCTTCTCCCAATCTGCGTGTGGTGCATGGTCACTGGCCACTATTGGTATCTCGCCCCTAACGAACATTGTCAGTAACTCCCTCCTCGTGACCTCGTCCCTAAGTGGTGGATTAACCTTGCAGTAACCCGGCTTCTCAGCCTGGCAAGGCATTCCTCCTGGCTCAGGAGCATGTGGTGTGGGGTTACGTCGAAGGTTATGTCGAGCCCACTCAGCCTAATTGCATTAATTGATTGGGGAAGGGTTAGGTGCGTTACGTGGACCCTGGTGCCGTACCTATACACCAACTTAATAATGTTGTGAATACAGGCCAACTCAGCCTTTGGGTTCCTAATTACGTTATGATGTTCAAAGCCCCTTGGGCCACTGTATTGATTAATGATTAATGGGTCCTCGCAATGCATTATTACTGGTATCCCAACCCTAGCTGCCTCCCTGAATAGGGACTCGAGATATTGATCACCACCATACTCAAGAACCTCCTCAGGAAGTACCTCACCAACGGCATAGGCTCCATTGCTTAGCGCATCCTTAAGTACTGATGGGTCTTGGGGAGCGCCGAAGTAATGCCTGATGTGTAGGTTTGTTTTCCTACTAAATTCATCGATCTTCCTCCTCAGCAACTCGACAGTCTTTATTGGAGGTCTTGTGTTTGGCATGTCGCCAACGGCCACGTAACCACCAGCTAGTGCAGCCTGTGTCCCGCTGATGGCGTCCTCCTTGTAGGATAGTTCGAAGTCCCTGAAATGAACGTGAATATCCACGAAACCTGGAAGTAGGAGGTACTGGCTTGGTAATTCGAGTTTGTTCCCCGTCTCAATGGGCTCGTTACCCACGTATGATATTTCACTGCCCGTAATGCCTATGTAGGTCTCCTTAACGCTACCCCTCACGTAGGCCCTAGCCCTAATTAATAAGTCGACCTTAGAGACGCCCATTAATGAGTAATTATTAACCCGAAATTAAAGTTATTTACCGCGGTAATCACGCGCCTAACTTAACCACTTCCCTAAAGAACCTCTCATAGCCCATAGATTCAATCATCTTAACAACCTCCTCACCACCGACATGAACCACGGAGCCCCTAGCCATTACTATTACCCTGGTTGGCTTAACATAGTGCAATATCTCCGCGTGGTGTGTCGTGACGAGTATTGCCGTGCCCTCCTTGGCAAGCCTCGCTATTGACCTACCTATTATGGCAATGCCATCAACATCAAGGCCCGAGTCAGGCTCGTCGAGCATAGCCACCTTGGGCTTGTACATGAGGAGTTGAAGCATCTCAGCCCTCTTAGACTCACCGCCGCTGAAACCTGCATGAACACCCCTCGATAGGTGCTCAGACTTTAAACCAAGCTCAGCAGTTAACTTTGTCATCTCGGCAACGATCTGTGGCTGTGGTGGGTCCGTTATTCGCTTACCAGCCTTCTTATTGAGCATTGCCGTTATTAGTGTTGAGAGTCTAACCTCAGGGACTGGAGTTGGACTTTGTAGGGCGAGTAGTATTCCCTTCTGAACCCTCTCCTCAGGGTATAGCTTCAGTATTGATTCACCATCAAGCCTAATATCGCCACTAACCACGTTATACTTGGGGTGGCCGGCAATTGTTAGGAAGAGCGTGGTTTTTCCACTGCCGTTTGGGCCCATTATGGCTACGACCTCGCCAGACTCAACGGTTAGGTTAACGTTGTTTAGTATCCTCTTACCATCAACCTCAACGCTTAGGTTAATTACCTCAAGCCTTGTCATTATTGGTCACGTAGCTCTTGTGACACTGATTAAAAAACTTTTCGGCAGTGTCTATGTGGGCTTATCATTAGAAAGCTTAATAACAATTAAGTAAGTATTCTAAAGAATAGCATGAGTAGGGACGGCATTAGGCTCGAGGTTGCGAAGACCGAGGAGTACTCAAGCATATTGGGCCGTGCAAAACCAATTAAGTGGGAGGTGGAGATTAGGGGCAGGATCACGAGGGATGTCATTGAGGAAATAAGCAAAATTAGGAATGAGCCTGATTGGATGAGGAGGCTTAGGCTTAGGGCTCTGGAAATGTTCGAGAAACAGCCCTGGCCAAATTGGCTACCGCTTGAGGGTAATATTGACCTCGAGTCCTTGGTCCTTTACGCTAAGCCAAGTGTGGAGAGGGCTAGGTCATGGGATGAATTACCCAGGGAATTAAGGGAGTATTATGAGACATTGAGAATACCCGAGCTCGAGGCGAAGGTGCTAGCTGGGGTTATTGGGCAGGTAGATGGTGGTGTTGTTTATGAAAATACTAAGAAGGATCTTGAGAAGGCCGGCATTATTGCAATGAGCATGGATGAGGCCGTTAAGAAATACCCGGACATTGTTAAGCAGTACTTCGCTAGGGTATTCCCGCCGGAGTATAAGTTCGCGTCATTGAACATAGCCCTTTGGGGTGGTGGCGTTTTTGTTTACGTACGCCTGGTGTCCATGTTAAGATGCCCATTGAATTAGTAATCCTGATAAGCAGTGCTGGTGTTGGTCAGTTTGAGCATTCATTAATCGTTGTCGGTGAGAATGCCAATGCCGAGTTCATAGTTGCCTGCGCAGCGCCCGTCTTCACGGGGCTTAGTCTGCACGATGGGATGACCGAGGCCTACGTACATAGAGGCGCCAGGGTTAGGCTTGTTGACCTGAAGAATTGGAGCAAGGACGTTATTTACTTCGGCAATAACAGGGCCATTATCGAGGAAAACGCAAGCGTTGATTGGTTGAGCGGTTCCCTGGGTGGTAAGGTTACGATAGTATACCCAATGAGCGTCCTCAAGGGCATTAACTCGAGAACCACTGTGACAAGCGTGGCCCTAGCCAACGGGCCAACGTGGAAGGAGGAGGGTGCCAAGGTCTTCCACAGTGCACCGCACACATATAGTAAGGTCGTGAGTAAGGGTGTGAGCCTTAATGGCGGTACGTCAGTGTATAGGGGCCTTGTTTATGTTAGGGAGGGTGCTAGGTATGCCAAGTCATCCGTAAGTTGTGAGTCACTCATCCTTGATGATAAGTCAAAGGCATACACAATACCGCACGAGCAGGTCTTTGAGGATACTGCCACGGTCACCCACGAGGCCTATACGGGTAGGATTGGTGAGGATAAATTATTCTACCTACGTAGCAGAGGTTTAAGCGAGGAGGAGGCGCGCAGTTTAATAGTCCTTGGTTACTTCCACGATATAATGGTTAACCTACCCGTTGAGTACGTGTCCATATTCAATAGGGCGATCGAGCTGGAGCTCTCGAGGATGGGCGGTGTTGGGTAGTTCATTATAAGTTATTGCCGGGGACTGGTTTTTAAATAGCCACAGTAGGGAAGCTCGGTGACACTGATGAGCAGCAATTCGGCAGAGTCATTGAAGACCGTTATTGAGAAAAGCTCTGTTGAGGAATTGCTCGGTCCGGAGATGGAGTTCGTCCCCTGGGAGGCTGTGATTAAGGTAGGATTACGAAGGACATGGTTGAGGAATTGAGTAGGATTAAGGGCGAACCGGACTGGATGAGGAGGCTTAGGCTTAGGCTCTGGAAATGTTCGAGAAGCTGCCCGAGCTAAGTGGTTGCCGATTAAGGAGGAGATTGACCTTGAGTCCCTAGTCCTCTATGCAAAGCCTAGCGTCGAAAGAGCTAAGTCCTGGGATGACGTGCCCAAGGAGATTAGGAGGTACTACGAGGCCTTGGGAATGCCCGAACTAGAGGCTAAGGTTTTAGCTGGATTACTTGGCCAGTTTGATTCGGAGGTTGTTTACCTACACGTTAAGAAGTATCTTGAGGAGAAGGGCGCCATTGTGACCACGATGGATGAGGCCGTTAAGAAATACCCGGACATTGTTAAGCAGTACTTCGCTAGGGTATTCCCACCGGGCGAGCACAAGTTCGCCGCATTACACGTTGCGTTGTGGAGTGGTGGTACATTCGTTTATGTGCCGCCAGGTGTTAAGCTTGACATGCCGATCGAGTCTTTCTTCCTAATAGGTAGCTCTGGCGAGGGTCAGTTCGAGCACTCATTGATAATTGCTGACGAGGGTGCAAGTGTTGAGTGGCTTGAGGGCTGCGCAGCCCCTGTGTATAAGGGGTTTAGCTTCCACGATGGTATGGTTGAGGGTTACGCAGCTAGGAATGCGCACTTGAGGATTGACACAATACAGAATTGGAGTAGGAACATAATAAACTTCAATAATAAGAGGGCCGTAGCCATGGAGAACGCGACTGTCGAGTGGATGGAGGGTAGCCTGGGCAGTAAGGTTAGCTATACATACCCAAGTACCGTGCTTAAGGGTGAGGGTGCGAGGACGAGCATAATAGGTGTCACAATAGCCAACGGTCCGTTCTGGAAGGAGAATGGGGCCAAGGCATACCATGACGCGCCAAGGACATCAAGCAAGATTGTGAATAAGAGCGTGAGCATTAATGGAGGAACTGTGGTCTACAGGGGTCTTGTTTATGTTAGGGAGGGTGCTAGGTATGCCAAGTCCTTCGTGTCCTGCGATTCGTTGATACTGGACGATAAGTCAAGGGCCTACACAATACCTCATGACCAAGTCTTTGAGGAGACGGCAACCGTGACGCATGAAGCATACACGGGCAGGATCAGTGAGGACAAACTGTTTTACCTGCGTAGTAGGGGCTTCGATGAGGCACCGCCAGGAGCCTAGTGGTTCTCGGCTTCATACAGGACATAACCGTTAGGCTGCCCACGGAGTATGCAATGACCCTGAACAGGGTCATCGAGCTCGAATTCAGCAAGTTATCTAAGGTAGGATGATTTAAAAGGGAGAGCCATAAACTGGGTGATCACTAATGGGTAAGTGGCTTGATGAGTTAAGGCTAAGGGCGAGGGAGCTGGCCCAGAAAATACCTTACCAACAAATCAGGGATTCACCCTCAGTCAAGTATTACACTGACTGGACAGTCTTTGATCACTGCGCCGACCCAAGCCCCGAGGACCTAACCAAGCCACAGCCACTGGAGATTCCCTACGAATTAAACGTCGCGTCAATAAACGGTAGCGTGAGTATTACGAAGGTGCCAAGTGGCGTTACTGCCATGAATATTAACGAGTTTGGTGAGGAATTTGGTAAATTACTATTCAAATCAATAGATATTTCCGAATCCAAGGCCTTGGCGAGGCACGTAGCAACTTAGTCACTGGAGTATACGTGGAGGTTAATGACGTCTTAAGGGAGCCTCTTAGGATTGGGGTTGCATCCTCATTATCAAGGCAAGTACTACTGCCAACTCACTACACGGTACTCATTAATGATGGGGTCAACGCCTCATTAAGCATATTCATGCTCGGCGCTGGCGGTTGCCCATCAACCACCGTGGAGATTTACCTGGGCAGGAACTCGAGGTTGAACCTACTAATCACGGGTGTTCATGAGCAAGTGCCGGCGTACACCCTAATCAAGGTGATTGCCGCTGATGAGTCATCGGTAACAGCGAGGACCCTAATCATGGGAGGCTCCATGAACCACCATAGAGAGGACTACCTAATGCAGGGAGTGAGGAGTAGCCTAAATCATCTAGGGCTTGAGGTTGGTTATGGAACATCAAGGATTGATTACCAGGTAAATGCAATACACACTGGTGAGTACGGCACGAGCTACTCAAGGGTCCTCGGCATAGCCAGGGACAAGTCCTTCATAATACATAGGGCCCTGGGCAGGATAATCGAGACGGCCAGGTGGAGTGACACGAGTGTTGAGGGTAAGGTCTTCGTAATGAATGAGGGGGCCCACGCAGCATCCGTGCCCATAATAATGGTTGATACTGGCGACGTGAATGGCGCGAGACACAGCGCGGCAGATGCATCGCCAGATGAGGACCAGGTTAATTACCTGAGACTCAGGGGTATAAGTAAGGATGAGGTCACCGACTTAATCATACATGAGGTCGTCTCCCAATTCATTGACTCACTACCAAGTGAGTTCACGCGCGATGCGGAGGTCATAAGGTCATTGGCAATGAGTAAGGTACTGGTGAAGTAGTAATTTATTTACGCACAGCTCAATGCACGCAAACCCAAACCTCTCAGCCTCCTCCAACGTAACCACCTGTGGATCCTCGTAATAATCGCCAACACCTCTCGATAATACCGCAACAGCCTTATCACTCACGGAGAAGCCGAGCGACTCAAGCACGTCCTTAACCTCACCCACTGTGTAGAAGTGAGCCACCGAGTAGAACCTATGACCTCTCCTGCCCAACTCCACGTAGTACTTACCGTACTCGCTATTTCTAGGCACGATGCAGGTGATTAACTTACCACCTGGCTTAAGTATCCTAAGGGTCTCGGCAAGGGTCTTCCTTGGGTCGTCTAGGAAGCATATGGTCACTATTATGACTGCGTAATCAAATGACGAATCCCTAAGAGGCATGGACTCTCCAACACCAACCATAACATCGACACCCCTATCCCTGGCTAACTCAGCCATTGCCAGGGCAGGCTCAAGACCAATCGGTATGCCTAACCTACCCGCGAAGAAGCCACTACCAACACCAACCTCAATCCCGAGACCCCTAGGTATGAGCATTGACACGGCCTTAACCTCAGACTCCGCCGTGTCTGTGTGCTTTACGTACCAATTGTCATAATCCCTGGCATACCTGTTAAATATTGGTATTGACGACATAATGATCATCCATAAGTGTCGAGGGTTATCTCCGCAATGTCATAGCTATACTCGGAAACCCTCCTAATACTCTCCACAATCATCATCAACCTGCCACCAATATCAACGTGAAGCCCACTACCGTATATCGACTTAATAACATCAAGGCTCTTGCTCCTCATTACCACCCTCCTGTCCAGAACCTCCATCGCATCATTGATGTCGCCGTTTATGAAGGCCATTACGGCTCCCTAAGTATGTCCGTGGAATTGAGCCCAAGCTCAACAATACTATCCACTATCGGGAGCTCACCAAGCTTACAACACATCCTACTTGCCTCACCAATTATCTGGGCAATCCTCCAGGCGTGATCACCAGCCCTCTCTATTGATTTGGAGACCATTAGGGAATTAACCAACTCCCTGGAATTGCCTGCGCCGAGTTTCGACAGAACTGACTGATCCGTGATCCCCATCATGACCAACCTCTCAATGAGTAGGTAAAGCCTATCAACCTCGTTATCCCTATCAATTATGTCCTCCGGCTCAACCACGGATCCGCGTAGCATGTCGAGTGAGTCCTTAAGCATGCCGAGGACGGTGAGCACCATCCTATTTAACAACCTCTTAATTGGCACCTCAGGTGTTGGCGTGACGAACCTAAAAACCACGTAGTCACTACCCTCCTCAATGACCTCAGCCCCAGAAATCCTCTCCCTAACCATGTCCTTAACCACGCCCTTAATACCCGTATACCCATTAAACCTGACCCTAACCTCATCAACACCCCTAAGGTACTGGGTTATCAACTTCCTAAGCACGTAGTCAGGGTTATCCCTATCAACATCAACCACATTACTAATGCCAGAATCACGCATGGAGCGGCCCAACGGCACAACGGCCACGTGGTCGCCCATGAACCTAAGTAATACGTAGGAGCCAACATCAATACCCAACGCCGAAACCCACTTCTTAGGGATAGTAATGGCTATTGAAGACCTACCCGAAGCCACGACCTTCCTAATCTCCTCCTCAACCACATGACGTAGACGCAAGGCATTAATTAATCTTCTCCCATTAACTACCAGGGCAATGCTAAGGGTACTAATAACGGGCCCACCAGGCGTGGGGAAAACCACACTCATCAAGCGATTAATAGAGCACGCCAGGTCATTGGGCGTGGGGGTCTACGGATTCATAACCACGGAGGTCAGGGAGGGAGGCTCAAGAATCGGGTTTAGAATCGTTGATGTAAACAGCGGCAGGGAGGCATGGCTGGCTCACGTAAGTCTATTCAGGGGCGGTCCAATGGTTGGTAGGTACAACGTTAATCTGAGGGCCATGGAGGAAATTGGTATACCATCCATTAAGGCGGCAACTCCCGGCTCTTTGGCGGTCATTGACGAGATCGGCAAAATGGAGCTTCTACATGGCGAGTTTCTTAAGGCGCTTGAGGAGGTGGTTGATAGGGTTCATTTCCTGGGTACTATATACATGGCCTACAAAACCAATAAGCCCGTGGCCTCCTTCGTTAGTAGGCATGGGTTTAAAGTCATTGAATTAACTAGGTTTAATAGGGATCAGGTGCTCAATGAATTAATTAGGGAGTTGGATAGGGAGGTCAAGCCAAGTAGATAATCATGCATCCTGGATGGAGGGTTAGATTGTTGAGGCGCCTTGACATTGTTTTAGTAATATTCGAGTTTGTCCTAAGCGTGGTATTCCTCTTAATATCCTATGTCGTGAAGAGTCAATACCTTAGGGGTGTTGGTGTTGGGTTGATGATTGCCTGGGCAACGGGCGTAATAGCATACGCAGTAAAGGCCAGTGTATCTAGTGATGACTGAGGTTAAATGCCGTACTCACGGACTAACCTGGCCATGTACCCATCAACGACCTCGTAAATGCCGTGTTCAACCTCCCTAACCATGTACATGTTAACCAGGGCCTTTAGGGCCGTGGTGAATGTCTTATCATCGATAGAGCGGCCCATTAGGGATTCGGCGAGTCTCTTAATTTCGACCCACCTAGCCCTGCCCAACGTGGCCAAGGCCCTATAGGTGACTGCCTCGTACTTACTCAACTTACTTAACTCGTCCTTAATGACCTCCCTGGCAATACCCTCTAGGGTCTCCATGGCTCTCACGTGGTCCATGCTGCTCGACCTGAGGCTCCCGTAGTAGGTTAACCACCCAACAATGCCGTCAAACTTGCTCACGGCATCCTCAATCTCGCATCACTAATGCCAATACCGCAGTTCCTGGAGCCGAGTCGTAGGAACTCCATGGACTGCTCCCTGATGAACGGCTTTAGCTCAAACCTAATCAGGGGCCTACCCAGGGACTCTGGGCTCCTCATTATTAACCGCGTGGTGCCCACTAATGAGCCGCTGAAGATGAACCTAACACTGGACTCGTTATAAGCCACTGAGAGTAGTGCGGGGAGTCTCGGGCTTATTATGTTCTGGACCTCGTCAATACCGATGATCACGTCGCCCAACTCCTTAATTAAGCGCTCAATGGTGGCCGCTGGCTTTCTCTCAATATCTAATTGAAGCACCGCCAGGTTGAGCCTGACTCTAATGTTCAGTCTCCTAACCTCATCAACGAGCCTAAGGCCAAGGCCTCTGAGCCCCATTGCCGTGGATGCGTCAATGTAAATGCCACCAAGTTCATTAATCACGACCCTCATTACCGTGGTCTTACCAACCCTCCTAGGGCCAAGGATCACAGGCCAGAAGCCATTATTCAATAATCGCTCAAGCTCATTAATGACGTCATCCCTCCCAAACACAAAGTCCCTACTGGCCTTGGGTCTCGTGTCGAAGAAGCCGCAGTAAACTGGTGGCATACCAGTAACTGGTGGGGCACCAGTGCCTATTAAACCCTACGTTGGGAATACCACCATTAATGGGTGGCTTGAGGCGTTGGGACTGCTAGCCTATCTCCCTAATAACGTCGATTGGCTCCACGTTTATTGAGCCCCTACTGGCCATGGACCTTAACGCCCAGTAATATGCAGGTAATTGATAGGCCACGTATCTACCGATCCAGGGCTCCCTGGGCAGTTGCGATATGGATTGGCCTGAGATCTCAATCAACACGTTAGACCTATACGCGGCATTACCGGCGTTGATTATGCCCTCCACTGCGTCTGGCTCAGCACTAACCCTCCTTAGGCTATGTATGAATTGTTCCTCGTCCTCGTAAGCCCTTCCATGGCCGATCAACTGCCTAATTAAGCCATTAACCAATCCATTAATCACCTCAGCCCCGAGCCACTTACTGACGTCCCAGGAATAAACAATTGCTAACGCGGTCAATGCCCTCAGGTTACCACCGAGTAATTTCCACAGTAACTCATGATCCACGGGGGTGTTGGGCGGCACCTTAGTCATTAATTCATTAACTACGTCTATGAATGATTCCCTGGGCAGGTTCCATAGCAAGTATTGAGTGAGTAATCCCTTGCCCCTCAATTTCCCTGTGACCTTAACCGCCGCTTGGTCGCTCATTGAGAATACCACAACCACATGCCTAGCCCCTGACCTACTGTATAACTCATCCCTGAAGTTCTCGAAGAGACCTGCGTAGCTGGCTACCACGCCCTCAAGGCCGCCGTAATCATTACCAACCCCAGCCCTATTCACAAGCGTTGCATAGGCCTTATCAACCTCGTCATGGATTATGAAGACCCACTTATTGCTTAAGTCCATACTGAACTCGGTCACTAATTTGTTTAGTAGGTCATAAATCCCGGAGATGCTGGCGATACCACTCCCAACAGCTATCGAGTCAATGAGCTCCATTAATGCGTTTAACACCCTGGACCTCCTATCCGTGGTTAGATAGGGCGCCGTTAACTCAACACTATACTTCTCATAATTAATGTATAGGTAGAACACGTCCTCAACACTCACGTTGGTCTCGCCAATCCTAATGGTAGCATTCGGTTCAGTCTCCCTAAGGTGATTAATTGACCTGCCCAGGATGTTCAATAGCGTGGATTTGCCGCAACCCAGTGGTCCATAGATGATCCTGACACCATCAAACCTAAAGGCCCTGAGAAGTTCACTAGCCTCACCCTCCCTATCCCTAAACCCAACCCTGATTGGGTTACCCGCAATTACGCCGAAGTCTACGTCCATGGACCTCATGGCGTCTATCAGGCTAGTGACCATGTATTAACTCCAAATTTGCAGAGCTGTATCCCCTTATTAACCGTTAATCACTGACCAGGGTGCTATGGGCGCAGGTACTTCCTAATGGCGTACTCCATTACTGGGTCGGCCACCCTATAGGTATCTCCCTGCTTCTCCAGTATGCCCATCTTAACCAGGTGCGTCAGTAAATCAGTGAAGTTGTGACTATCCACCGTGATCCCCTCCTCAGCTTCAACAGCCCTCTTAATCTCCGACCACCTCCTCAGCCCCTCAGCAACAAACCTAAGAATGGCCCTATACCTAGCCTCGGCCCTGGACTTGGTTATGAATGACCTCAACTCCTCAACCTCCTGCCTAGCAGCCGTGTCAATTATTGAGTCCAGGTCCCTATTACCATGGACATAATTCCAACCAAACAGCGTCAACCACCCAATTATCCCATCAAGCCTATTCACTGCCGACCTGAGCACCCCATCATCGACGTGAATGCCATACTGCTCAAAACCCCTCCTCAGGAAGTCCATGGACTCCTCCTCACTCAACCTCCTAAGCCTAACCTCAACCACGGCCCTACCGTATAGTGGCGACTTTGGGTCGTCAAGCCTCAGCGTATCATACACCATGCCCACCTGGGAGCCCGTTAGTATGGCCACGATACTGCCCAGGTTATCATAGATGTAAGCAAGGAGCATGGGTATGTTAAGGCCCAGGGCCCTCAACTCCTGAACCTCATCAATCGCCAGGACGACCTTCTCACCCAACCCCTCCGCAATCCTGTTCACCGCATCCAGCAATGCCGTCAACACGGTCCTGCCCCTACGCCAGGATATTGATACGCTAAGTGGGGACGTGCCTATGGAGACTCCATCAATGTTACGCAACACGTCTAATAACCTATCCCTAATGCCAGACCTACGCCTTAGGAATTCCGTCAACGCCTGCGAGAGTTCGTTCATGAACCCCCTAATGTTCATCCTACCCTCATTAACCACAATCCTCCTAGCGTCAATCAGTATGTGCGGTATACCATAACCATTCAGGAAACTCCTCAATAGACTCGACTTGCCCATCCTCCTAAGGCCCAGTATTAATGCCATCCTACCATCCCTGTAACAAGTCATTAACCGATCAATCTCATCCCTAAAGTCATAAAGCTCCTCGAGTCTCTCCTTGGGCTTTAGGTCGAAGAGCACTGGTACCACCACCAGTTACTGGTGGTACTACCAGTTAATAATTTCTTTGTTTCCGTGTTTAATTATTTGTTTAAATGAATTAGCCTGTATTTCTCATGTTTTAATGGGTTAGGTTTAAATATTGTTTAAAACGAACCCCTTTGTGGGTAGGTTGAGGGTTTTACTCGTATCGGACCTGCATGGTTCAAGCGTGGCCTTTGGTAAGTTGTCCAATGCCATTAAGTTCTATAAGGCGGATGTGGTGGTCTTCGCAGGCGACCTCACTGGTAAGGCCCTTGTGCCATTGTTAGGGAGGATGGTTCCTTCAGCCTTGGTTCTGGCGTTAGTAAGTATGTGGTTAATGTCTTTGGCGATGTTAAGGCAGTGGGTGATAAGGACCTTGATAAGGTAATTAAGGAATTGAGGAGTAGGGGCTACTACCCATTCATCATTGACAGGACTGGTTATGAGGAGCTAGCCAACAATAGGGATAGGGTTAGGGAGACGTTCGTGAAGCTCATGATTAACGCGCTCGAGGAGGACCTGGGCAAGGTGGTCAATAGGTATAGGGAGACTGGGGTTAAGCTGCTCGTAATGCCCGGCAATGATGATTACCCAGAGGTTGCGGATTACGTGAAGAAGCAAGCCTCAGACGTGCTGGTGCCAATTGATGAGGACGTGGTTGAATTCAACGGTTACTACTTCCTTGGCTTTGGCTACTCAACGCCAACGCCCTGGAACACGCCCAGGGAGGTTAGTGAGGAGGAGCTTAGGGCTAGGGTTGAGAAGTTGATTAGGGAGGTTGACCAGTCAAGACTTAATAGGCTTATCATGGTGATTCACGACCCACCATACAACACACTCATTGATCAGGCATATCAATTGACCAAGGACTTTAAGCCCGTGGTCAGGGGTGGTGAGGTCCTTAGGACCCACGTGGGTAGTAAGTCGGTTAGGGCGTTGATTGAGGAGTACTCACCGTTAATGGGGCTTCATGGGCATATACACGAGGCGCCTGGCGTTGATTACGTCAGGAGTAATAATGGCGTTAGGGTTCCCGTGATTAATGCGGGTAGTGAGTACTCTGAGGGTGTGCTCAGGATGGCTTACTTAATCATTGAGGATAGTAAGTTGAAGAATTACTTCCTAGTTAGGGGCTAGGTAGGATTTTTAAATAAAGCAATCGAGGGTTAACCAACGTGGAGGTTAACCTGGAATCACTCATTAAGGACCTAGCCACCAGGGCTGGCTCACTCATTAGGTCTAAGGCCAATGACATTGGCTATAGGCAAATAATGAAGAGGGGCGCGACAGACGTTTCCAGGAGGATTGACCTGGAGGCTGAGGACGTGATTATTAGGGGCGTTGAGGAGGAGGGGTTGAGGGCTGTGATTATCACGGAGGAGAGGGGGGTCGTTAAGGTCGGTGATGGCGATCCTGAGCATGCATTCGTGGTTGATCCACTAGATGGCTCACTGAACTTTGTGCTTGGGATACCATTCTACTCAGTATCGATTGCCGCTGGTAAGTATAGCGGTATCCTCAGGTTCGGCGATCTAACCGACGGCGTTATTTACTACGTAGCCAAGGACGCCATTTACTACGGTGGTTCGGGAGGCGTTGATTTTAAGGGCGACGACCTGGGCGACCTTAGTGAGGATATTGATAGGCCAGTAGTGTCGCTTTACCTGGAGCCTGACGCCAATGAGGGGTTGCTGAAGGGGCTTAGGGCTGTCTATGATAGGTTTGGTAGGTTTAAGATTAGGAGCCTTGGCGCGGCGAGCCTTGAGATGGTCATGGCATCCATGGGCAGGTTCCTGGCCTTCATGGACCTTAGGAATAGGCTTAGGATATTTGATATAGCCGGCGCCTACGTGGTTGCCAGGGCCATGAAGGTCAGCACGTATACGCTGAGTGGTGGTGAGTTGGGTAGTGAGTTGGTGAGTGGTGATAGGAGGTTTAGCGTGGTCGTTAGTAGGAATGCCGAATTCGTCAGGGGCTTCCTTGAGTCGTTGGGAGTTAGGTGAAAGTTTTGCTGTTCTAATTAGTTAGTGTGTTAGGAGGGGTTAAATAGGCGTTTACTTAGCGTGAAGTTGATGAGGATTAGACTAAACCTTGACTGTCCAAGGTGTGGTGGTGCGTTGTTCATGGAGGAGGATAGTAAGAACGTCAGTGTTTACTGCATTAGGTGTGGTCTCAGAGTTAGTTGGAAGCTACGTGATGCGGCCAGGAGGGCGCTTAGGAACATTGATGGTTCATTAATATTTGATTGGAACTCAGTAATTGATGAGCTCTATCTCGAATTAGCGATTAATCATTAAATGTGTAATACCTATTCATGGGCTAGAAAGATTAATTTAAGCCAATTTCGAAACTCACCGTAGAATCAGTCGGTGATTAATTTTGACTGAGGAGTTAACGCCGCAGTTGAGTAGGAGGTTGAAGGAATGGTTACTGGAGTTAGCCGGTAAACTTAATTGGAGGGTTGATAAGGTCCTGGACTCGTATAAGCTGGCACAGCGCTCGGAGATAATTGACGTTAGGGATGATGGTAAGGCGATAGGTGGCGTTAGGCTTAAGGTACCATCGGAGACCAGGGATAACACGTATTACTACGTGTCCGTTGGCCCATACGGCGCAAAATGCACCTGTGAGGCCTCGGTAATTAGGGGCGAGGTCTGTAAGCACATTGTGGCGGGGCTCATAATGTGGAACATGCTGAGCATCATTAAGTATGGTAGGTGGCTTGAGCTTAATGAATTACCGTGGCTAAGGCAGGGTCGGGATACTGATGATACTAACGATTAAAGTTTGTCATTTAATGAGTGTAAACTTCCCACAGCATATGACCACGCATTAATGATTGTTATTCACAACAAGAATGTGGAGGATATGCCTACGGCATCATTAGATATATGTAAAAGATATCCTTTAAAAAGTACCTTATTAGGATATATTGATTGAAATATGACCTGAAAGAAGTACATACTATTTGCAGCAATACCCTCAATCACAGTACTACTTACTCATTACGCACTATCCATGAGCATGTACGTGCCAGCTACTCAATCATCGACGGCAACACCGCCACCACCATCATACCTTTTCATAAACATCACGGCACCCAGCTATGCCAACTGGGTCATATACGCAAATGCGTCCAATGGTTGGTACGCATATTACCAGGGAAGCGGTTTCCAAGTCTTCGGGCCCGCCTATGTTGGTGAGCCAGGTACCACTGTGACATTTAACGTCACATCACTATCAGGTTGTGAGTACCCATTAATCACATATGAACCATCAAGTAATATAACGCTGTCTGAGGGTGCCAATTATGAGTACATAACCATTGAGTGCGTTCCACATATCAACGCCACGATAAACGTAACCAGCGGTGGAGGCGTTATAGCGATACTTAGTACGCCGGGCTTTGCAACAAGCCAATCATTAATCATTAATGGACCAACAACACAATCATTACTGGTGCCGATGAATACCACGTTATTCATAATCGCGTGGCCAATCTATGGGTACACTCTCGAGGGTATTTACGTTAATGGCACGGCCATAAACTATACGGAGACACCCTACGACTCATTCCACGCCGAGGTGCCGCTATCATCAAACCTGGCGATAACCATTCAATTCGAAGCATGGCCAGTGGTTAAATCAATCTCCTAAATACCTATTTTACTTAAAATCTTATTAACGCCATTAACCACCAGCAATATGTCCTCCTTAGCCTCATCATCATTCCTATACTGGCTCAACAAGCCCTCCCTGTCAGGCCCATTATACTGATACTGATGTAGGTAAAGCGCTATTGCAGTTAGGTAATGAATGTCATCGCTGATCATCGCAGATAACCCAAGCATGTGGTTCGTGGGCATTACGGCTATTAACCAATCAACCCTATCGAGGGTTTTACCACCCCTGAGCTTCACCGTACCCATATACTTCTGAGCCAACCTATCCCTATGATCCACGGCTAGGGCAGCCAACAACGCCTTAACCGCCTGGAACGCCTTGCCAGCCGCGTTCCTGTAAAGCCCAGTCTCGAGGAACTTAAGCGCCAACTCTGCCTCGTACTTAGCCTCGAGGAGCCTAGCCCTCTTGTAGCCCTCCAGGTCGAACCAGGGCTTAGGTAGTTCCTGCATCCTAACTCACCATAATATGGTTTAAGGCTGTAATAAGTCTTCTGCATCTCTGGAGAATTAATTTTATAGCTCCTCACCGAGAACTCCATTGTGGAGCGTTTAAGGGACTTAATGGCGGTTTATGACACCATTTCGAGGATTTACGCGGAAACTAGGGAGGAGGGGTTGTTGGCTAGGAAATTACTTAATGACATTGGGGACTTAATCCGTGGGTCGAGTCCATCAGTAGTGCTTGACGTGGGTGCCGGGGTTGGCGGTAACCTGAGGGTTACCAAGTCATTTCTAGGCAGGGCTTTTTACATTGGTTGTGACTTGAGTCTTGGTATGATAAGGGCGTCGCACGAGCCAATTGACTGGATTAATTGCTCAGCAACGTACGTGCCAATGAGGCGTGGATTCGTAGACCTCGTGATCTCAATAGCCACGCTACACCACATACCCAAGTCCCTAATAGGTGATGCACTACGCGACATATACGAAGTATTAAAGTCGGGAGGCCTATTCGTGGCAACCGTGTGGGGTTGTAATGAGGCCACGGTCAGGAGGTTGAGACCAATTAATGATTGTGAGGGCTTCATTACCTGGAGTCACGGCCTTAATAGGGATATTCCCAGGTACTACAGGCTTTATAGGGAGGGTGAGTTGGAGGGTGAGGTCTCCAGCGTGGGCTTTACCATCATTAGGAGTGGAATTATTAGGATTGGTAGCTTTATTAATTACTACTTAGTCTCACGTAAATAGGTATATAGTCAATATATGGGCAATACTTTATTTCATTTAGTTAATAGCTTAGAATGACATGAGTTCTCAATATTATGATTACCAATTAACGCTGGATAAGTTAATACGTAAGGCAGCCCTAGTGTACCCAGACACCGAGATTGTTTATGCACCACCCAACGGACCAATAATAAGGTCAAACTATGCCAATGAGTGGGATAGAATACAGAGGCTTGGTTCAGTTCTCGAGGAGTTGGGCGTAAGGCCTGGCGAGCTGGTAAGTTCGGTAGTAAGGTTGCGGTCCTTGATTGGAACACCATTAGGCACTACGAGCTTTACTTTGGAGTGCCCATGTATGGTGCCGTACTGCATACGGTAAATGTGTTGCTGGCTCCCGAGGACATAATATACACGCTACTCCAGGCCCAGGACGAGGTACTTTTCATAAATGAGGACTTCATACCCCTCGCAAGGGTTGCGGTATCCCTCGTGAAGACGATTAAGAAAGTCGTGATAATGAGCGATAAGGTCGAGCATGGTGAGGTTAGCTTTGATGGGGCTGAGGTTTATTGGTATGAGGACTTAATGAAGGAGCAAGGCCCTACAACTTCCAGGAGCTTAGTGAGAATACCGTGGCCACGATGATGTTCACATCAGGAACAACAGGGAGGCCCAAGGGCACGTACTTCACGCATAGGCAGTTGGTGCTCCACGCCATGTCCGTTGCCCTGTCAATAACTACGCCACCAATAAACGCCAATATCTATGACGTGGCAATGCCCCTGGTGCCCATGTTCACGTGCATGCCTGGGGACTGCCGTACATAGCGACGCTCACCGGCATTAAGCAGGTCTATCCAGGGAGATTCGAGTGGGGCTGGGTCCTTAAGTTGATCAATGATGAGGGTGTGACAATAGCTAATGGCGTACCCACAATACTATACAACCTACTATACCACCCAGACTCGCCCAAGTACGACCTAAGCAAGCTGAAGTTCATAGTCGGCGGCTCGGCGCTACCCAGGGGCTTACTCAAGGAGGCTAGGAGGAGGGGCATACACGTGTTCAGGGCTTTGGCTTAACAGAGACCGCGCCAGTCATCCTATTGTCAATGGAGAAGCCCAAGATGAAAGATTGGCCAGAAGACAAAAAGAGGAACCTGATCCTTAGTGCCGGTTTGCCAATACCACTTGTGGACATAAAGGTTGTTGATGAGCAGGGCAGGGAAGTGCCTAGGGATGGTAAGACAATGGGTGAATTAGTGGTTAGGGCTCCCTGGATAACTAGGGAGTACTTGAATGATCCTGAAAAGACGAAGAATGCATGGCGTGATGGTTGGTTCCACACTGATGACATAGCGGTTTGGGATAGCGAGGGCTATGTATGGATTATGGATAGGGCTAAGGACGTTATCAAGAGTGGTGGTGAGTGGATATCGAGCACAAGGCTTGAGGACTTAATAAGCACACACCCAGCAGTTTACGAAGTAGCAGTAATCGGAGCTCCGCATTCGAAGTGGGGTGAGAGGCCCGTGGCAATTGTTGTGCCCAAGCCTGGCCAGAGGGTTACGGAAGACGACATCAAGAAATACCTAATGGGCTTGGTTAATGAGGGTAAAATGCCTAAGTGGTGGATACCAGACAAGGTAATAATTGTTGAGTCTGAATTGCCAAAGACGAGCACTGGCAAGGTGGATAAGAAGGTGCTTAGGGAGAGGTTTCAAATAACCCTTGGCCCTTAATCCCTTGAAAATGTGAGTTAAAAATATAGTCAAGATAATCAGGGTTGTGAGTTGTGATGGAGGTCTTCGTAATAAGAGGTATGTCGAATAGTTACTTAACGAGTGATGGCGTGCTAATAGATGCTGGTGTGAAGGCAAGTGATGTGATGAGAATCGCCAGAGAACACGGCATTGATGTTAAGTACCTATTCATAACGCATTACCACGTTGACCACATTAGGTATGCCCATGATATTGTTAAGGCATTTAACTGTAAGGTAGTTGCATCAATACCTGACTCCGGCGTGGTTGAGGGTAGGGAGAAACCGAGGTCCGCTGGAGCTCTTCAATCACTCATTTTCGCAATCATGAGGGTTAAGCCCGTGAGTGTGGATGTTAAGGTCAATGATGGTGACATAATTGGGGGTTACAGAGCAGTATATGCGCCAGGACATACGCCGGGTAGCACCGCCTATTACAAGGATGGCTTATTATTCACTGGGGACGCGGTTGTTGAGCATGGTGGTAAACCGGCATTGCCGCCGAGGAGTTTCACGCTTGACATGGATGAAGCGGTAAGGAGTTTCAATAAGTTACTTAGCCTGAAACCCAGGGTTATTTATCCCGGGCATGGTAACCCAATAACCCTAGGTACTTAGGTATTCATTTATTTTGAAGCCGTGGTACTTAAACAATTCGATGGCGTTATTCATCATTATCATCTCCTTATCAACACCACCAACCTCATTACTACCCTCAACGCACTTAATATCGCCAATCAAGTCCCTGAACCTCCTATACGGATAACCACTGCCGAATAAGACCCTGTCAGGGCCCAGGGTATTCAATATGGGCTTTGCCGATTCATCATTGAACAGGTAGCAATTGATTCCGGGGGTGCTCAGGTACGTATTGTCATACCTCCTCATAACCCTGAGGACCTCCCTAACCCATAGGCTAAACCTCTCGGGTGGTGTACCAAGCCCGCTTATCACCATGTAGGGCCTATACTCATCAAGGACCTCCACGAGGTTTTTAGGCATTACATGCGTTATTATTCTCTCATCAACATCCCTGGGCATCCCAAGGTGCATTATGATGAGCACGTTATTCTTCTCCGCATACTCCATTAACTGCTTGAAGGCTGGGCTTGTGGCTGGGTTAAAGAATTGGAGCGTTGGCGAGACAAAGACACCCCTTAGGCCCAGGTGCTCCAGCTCCTTGATCTTCTGCTTAACATACTTACTGCCGAAGCTTGGTTAATGCTTGAGAATGGGATGAAGAAGTCACTCATCCCCTCCTTGAAGATCTCATACCAAAGCTTCATATTATCAAACATATACTCAGGCCACTTACTAATCAAGTCATAGACCTCCCTAACCACGGACTTAACATCAACATACATACCCAAGTCCCTAGCCAACCTATACAAGCCATTAAGCGTTAGGCTGAGTGTTGGGTCGACATCGATTGGGTAGAGCGTTGATGCGACGGCACCGGCATTATGAAGTTTATCCCTCAATTTTTTTGAGCTCCACAGCCGGATGTACGTGAAAATCAACGAAGTAATACTCTGCCATTAATAGAAATAAAAATACTTGCCTATTTTTAAATAATGCGTCATATTTTAACTTATAAACACCGAGTAAATATTAGACGAATGCCGTTTTTATATACATATAGTGACTAATAACCAACAAACCTGGGTCTCCTCTTCTCAAGAAATGCAGAGACGCCCTCCACAAAGTCCTGCGTGTTACCCAACTCACCCTGTAACTTAGCCTCCGTGGCCAGGAATTGATCAAGATCCTTAAACAAGGCCTCATTAATCAGTCTCTTACCGTATGAATAAGCCTTAAACGGCCCCTGAACCACCTCATTAGCAAGCTTAATAGCCTCACCCAATGGGTCATCAACAACCTTAACGAGGCCCATGGCCTCGGCCTCCTCAGCGGTAAACTCACCACCAATGAGCAAGTACCTAAGCGCCTTGGCGCCGGCCAACCTAGCATCATGAGTGTCAAACCGGTATCCGGCATTAGGCCGATGTTTTGGAAGGCCATTACGAACCTGGCATTCCTCGAGGCGAAGGCAAAGTCGCATGCTAGGGCTATACTAATACCCGCGCCTGCCGCCACGTCATTAACTGCCGCAATGAATATCTTATCACTAAACCTTATCTCCCTCAGGATTAAGTGGAAGGAGTTCCTGAGTTCATCCTCGAGATTAATTGCACCAGGGCCGCTTGGTTTAATGGATATGTCGGCACCGGCCGAAAAGGCCCTACCTGCGCCAGTTATTATGCCGACCCTCTTACTTGGGTCATTATTGAACCTACGTAGGGCATCCAACAACTCAGCTTAACTCTGGGCTTAATGCATTGAGCCTCTCTGGTCTATTGAGTGTGAATATTGTTATGGGTCCCCTATCATCAATAAGTACGTACTTATACATTCAACACCACCTACTGCTCGGCTGGCACAAACTCATACGTTAAGTAACCCTCAGGCTCCCTCCTAGTTACTTGCAACTTGACCTTCATGCCAACCCTAACCTTCTCGGGGTCATTAACCCTCAACCAAGCCAGCACGTTAAATCCCTCCCTCATCCTGGCAATGGCGACTATGTAGTCAGGGTAGTGGGAGTACGTCAGTGGCTTCGTATTTATCATAGTGTAAGTGAGCAATTCACCCTCACCACTAATCTCGACCCAATCCATGTCGCTAGTCTTACAGTACGGGCAATCAATCTGTGGTGGGAAGTAATACCTACCACACCTCCTGCACCTGGTCGCGTATATTTTGCCCTCTTTCAATCCCTCGAAGAACCTCTTAATCCTCTCAACACTTATTGAGAACCTAAGTCTCAACTCCCTAACATCATACCAAAGGTTGTACTGCCCCTTCTCATCAGGCGCTATGGGTAGTCCAGTGGCCTTGACAACCTCATTCAATTGCTTAATGGATTGCCTCCAAAACTCCTCATACCTAGCCTCCACGGACATCCCCATCACCTCTTAGGCTTCACCTTCGGTGATCCATCCTTATCCAATGAATATAACGTGACATAGGCATAATGACCAGTACCGCCGACATTATGCGCTAATGCCCAACCAACATGGATATCGGCCTGCCTATCCCTAGGCTCAACACTCTGTCTCAACTGCTTGGTCATCTCAACGGCCATACTAACGCCAGTGGCCCCTATTGGGTGCCCCTTAGCCTTCAACCCACCGTCCAGGTTAACTGGTATTAAACCACCCTTATACGTCTGCTCATTCCTAACCAATTGAATGCCCATGCCTCTCTCAACGAAGCCCAGGTCCTCATAGGCCATAACCTCGGCTATTGTGAAGCAGTCATGAACATCGGCAACATCGAAGTACCTCCAGGTATCCCTATGCTCAATACCAACCCTCTTAAATGCCTGCTCAGCAGCCTGGTAAGCAGCGTCAAGCCCTATAAAGTCAGACCTTCTACTTAGGTTTGCAGTGCCCGTGGCAACGCCAACCGACCTAATCCACACAGGTGTATCCGTTATCTTCCTAGCTAATTCCTCACTAACTAGTATTACGGCGGCTGCGCCGTCAGTTATTGGGCTTGAGTCATAGAGCTTTATGGGCCACGCAACGTATCTGGACTTTAGGCATTGATCAACGGTTATCCTCAACCCGTAGAACTGGGCCTTGGGGTTCATGGAGCCGTAGTAATGATTCTTAACCGCCACCCTGCAGAAATCCTCCTCAGTGGCCCTAAACCTATTCATGTATGCAGTCATGTAAAGTGCGTAATAGCCAGGGAATGTCAGGCCGAAGTTCTCGAACTCCCAGAAATAATTGCCTGCCCTACCGATGAACTCAACCACTGTTGGTGTTGGCGACTCGTACATCTTCTCCACGCCTATGGCCATGGCTATGTCAGCCATTCCTGAGGCCACGGCTAAGTAGGCATTGTAAAGGGCAGCGCTACCAGTGGCGCATGCCGCCTCAACCCTCATAGTACCCTTTGGGTTTAAGCCGCAGTACTCACCAATGACAACCGCAGGCAAAGGCTCCGCGCTCCAACCGCCAACATTACCAACAACGAAGTACTGAATATCCTTCTGATCAAGCCTTGCATCCTCAAGGGCCTCCTTAACGGCCTCCCAGGCAAGCTCGCCAAGGTTTACATCAGTCCTACGCCCAAACTTCGCATGTCCAACCCCAACAATAGCCACCCCCCTCATAACTCCCCATATATTTCGAAAAACGCCTTAAATAGTAATGCCCCTCTGTTCACTATTGCTTGGTCATTATCACTATATTCATTATATATTGCCTCGATGCAAGTAATTTGAGTAAATTGAAATCGCACTTAATAACTTAGACCAGAAAGTTAGGAATGATGAGTACGCAGATCAGGAAGGTTGCGGTTATAGGATCCGGCACAATGGGTCATGGAATAGCCGAGGTGTCCGCTCTGGCAGGTTATGAGGTTGTAATGGTTGATGTATCGCAGGACTTGTTAAATAAGGCGTTGGAGAGGATTAAGTGGAGCCTTGATAAGTTGGCTGAGAGGGGTACGATTAGTAAGGAGAAGGTTGGCGAGGTCATGGGTCGAATAAAGACCTCACTATCCATAGCGGAGGCCGTTAAGAACGCCGACATAATGATTGAGGCCGTACCGGAGAATCTAGACCTAAAGAAGCAGGTCTTTGCAGAGGCAGACGCAAACGCGCCGCCCCATGCAATACTGGCAACAAACACGAGTAGCCTGCCAATAACGGAAATAGCAAGTGCCACAAAGAGGCCCGAGAGGGTCGTTGGGATTCACTTCTTCAATCCACCGGTTTTAATGCCCCTCGTTGAGGTAATCAGGGGCGCGCAAACAAGTGATGAGGTTGCCAAGAGGGCTTACGACTTCGTCAAGAGTCTCGGTAAGGAGCCAATAATGGTTAATAAGGATGTGCCCGGCTTCGTGGTTAATAGAATATTAGTAGCACTTAACTCCGCTGCGTGTTTATTGGCGGCAAATAACGTGTACTCAATTGTTGAGATCGACTCAGCGGTTAAGTACAGGGCTGGGCTGCCCATGGGGATTTTCGAGCTTCAGGACTTCACGGGGATAGACGTTGGTTACATGGTTGGCATGGCAGTTGCCATAAGGGATCCATTACTTAGGGTTCCATGTCCATTAATTGAGGACCTGTACAAGAAGGGTTGGCTTGGTCAGAAGAGTGGCCGTGGGTTCTATGAGTACAAGGGTGGCCCATACGAGAGGGCTAACATACCGAGGGAGGCTGGTGAGAAGGTTGACTTAGTGCAGATATTTGCGCCTGCCATAAACATGGCTGCCTGGCTCCTTAGGCAGGGCATTGCCTCAAGGGACGACATTGACAAGGGCGTTAAGCTCGGCCTCGGTTGGCCGAAGGGAGTCTTTGAGTATGCCGATGAGTACGGCATTGATAAGGTTGTTGAGGCACTTAATCAGTTATACTCTAAGTATGGCTATGAATTATTCAAGCCAGACCCATTACTGACGCAGATGGTTCAGGAGGGTAGGCTCGGTCAGAAGAGTGGTAGGGGATTCTATGAGTATGGTGCTGTCGGCGTAACAGAGTTCAAGGAAATAATATTTAAGAAGGAACCACCGCTTGCCTGGATCATACTGAATAGGCCGCAGAGACTTAATACCCTAACCCTAACAATGCTTGATGAAATAAGCAAGGTACTTGACATGCTTTGGGATGATAGGGAGGTTAGGGTCGTAATAATCAGGGGGGCAGGTGACAGGGCATTCTCAGCCGGTGCTGATGTTACATCGTTTCAGGGACCACTACACACATACTACTTCTTCATATACAATAGGAAGTTCCAGGAGGCAGTTAACAAGATTGAGAGGTTTCCCAAGCCCGTTATAGCCGCCATTGACGCTACGCCCTTGGCGGTGGCTTGGAGATTGCCATGGCCTGTGACTTCAGGATAGCCACTGACAGGTCCGAGCTTGGCCAGCCAGAGATTAACCTCGGCATAATACCGGGCGCTGGAGGCACGCAGAAGTTGATTAGGTATGTCGGCCTTGGTAGGGCTAAGGAATTGATAATGCTTGGCGATAGGATTAAGGCTGATGAAGCATATAGGATCGGCCTTGTTAATAGGGTTGTGCCTAGGGAGAAGTTTGAGGAGGAGGTCAGGTCCTTCGCCATGAGGCTGGCCCAGGGCCCACCAATAGCCCTGACGTATGCGAAGTACGCGATAAACTTCGGCACGCAGGTGCCGGTTGATATAGGTATGATGCTTGAGGCCGCGTTCTTCAGCATGGCGGTTAATACGAAGGATGCCCAGGAGGGTGTTATGGCATTTGCAATGAGGAGGAGGCCCGAGTTTAAGGGCGAGTGATGAATATATAGTATAAATAGCAACATTACTTAAAATTAAGAAATTAAGTGATATTTTTCGATTAATATGTCTGAGGATCCCTTTGAACTTCTCAAGTCAATGACGGAGCAAGCCTTACCAAAAATCACCAGCAAACTTAGTGGGCCCGTTAAGGTGTTTCAATTTACTGGGGAGGGCTACGAACCGTTCTATGTTGAGGTTGGTGGCGGCACTGTGAAGTTCAATAAGGGTACTCATCGATCACCAACAGCCACAATACAGGTGAATAAGGATAACCTGCTGAAGATGATTAAGGGCCAGCTCGACGCAATGCAGGCATACTTCTCAGGAGCGCTTAAAGTGGTAGGTAACATACTAGATGCGGCAACACTTGTAGACTTAATAAACACCGCACGTAGCAAATAGTGATAATCAAGTATATAGGCTTACACACATTAATTAAAACTAAATCATTATTCCTATATTATAAATAATGGGTATATTTATTACCACGTGATTTCTAATTTAATAACTATATGAGGATTTTAGTCACGATACCACTCGTGGATCCGGACGTAGGTCCTCAAGCAATGAAATGGCTCAGTGAGGTTGGTGATGTTGATGTTAGACCAATGACCACGGAACAATTGAGGGAGGCCGTACGTGATTATGACGCAGTCATCGTCAGTGTCTGGCATAGGGTCACTAGGGACATAATTGATGCAGGCAGGAACCTTAAGGTCATTGGTACGGCATCAGTAGGTACCGACCACATCGACGTTGAGTATGCGGAGAGTAAGGGTATTAAGGTCGTCAGCGCCGCTGGTGCTTCGACATATAGCGTCGCCGAGTTCACCTTCGGCTTATTATTAATGATGGTTAAGAGGATTCCCGAGAACATGGGCAGGGTTAGGAATGGTGAGTGGGGCTCACTATTAACACCGGGTATTGAGTTATTCGGTAAGACCCTGGGCATTATCGGACTTGGGAGGATTGGCTCCTACGTTGCATCAATAGCCAACGCCTTTAGAATGAGGGTTCTAGCTTATGACCCGTTTGTGGATAGGGAGAGGTTCACCGAGGTTAATGCCACAAGTTGAGAATCTTGACGATTTACTCAGGCAGTCAGACTTCATAACAATACACACGTCGTTGACCAGAGAGAGCAGGAGATTAATCGATAGGAGGGAGGTTGGCCTCATGAAGGATGGTGTTTACATCGTTAATACGGCGAGGGGTGAGGTTGTTGATGAGAATGCAATCCTAGAGGGCTTGAAAAGCGGCAAAATAGCCGGCTACGCAACAGATGTTCTCACTGGTGAACCACCAACCGAGGAGACGTCACCGTTACTTAGGGCATTTAGGAGGGGTGAGGTGCCGAACCTATTCATAACTAGTCACATTGCGGGGGTCACGCGGGAGTCGGTGAAGAGGTACACATTATACGTGGCTAAGGGTGTTAGGGACGCATTAATGGCATTTAAGAGGTGAGGGTGGTTATGGTAACCGGCGGTGAAGCAATCGCTAAATCCCTCATTGAGGAGGGCGTGGATACGGTATTCGGCTTACCTGGAACCCACGTACTGGGCCTATACGCGGCGCTTCATGACTACCGTGATAGGATAAAACACGTGCTTGGCCGATTCGAACCAAGCATGGGGTTCATGGCCGATGGCTATGCAAGGGCTAGTGGTAGGGTCGGCGTCGTAATAGTCACAGCAGGCCCAGGCGCCACAGGCCTAGTCACGCCACTTGCCCAGGCATCTGTCGAGGGCGTGCCTATTGTAGCACTTGCCGGCTTAACGCCAATAAGGACGGCTGGTAGGGGTTACTACCACGAGTTTAGGGACGTAAATGCACAATTAAATATTTTCAAATCATTCACTAAGTACGCGGTTAGGGTTGAGGACCCCAGGGAAATACCCAGGTATTGGCGAGGGCCTTCAGGGTGGCTAGGGAGGGTAGGCCTGGCCCAGTCTATGTGGAGTTGCCTAGGGACGTTATTGAGAGTGAGACTGAGTGGATTGGCTATGTTAGGGAGGAGCCCACGAGGATTAAGCCCGACCCAGGCCTAGTGGATGCGGCAGCCAAGGAGTTACTCAATGCCGAGAGGCCCGTGATCTACGTTGGCGGTGGCGTAATAGCCGCAAATGCAAGTGATGCCCTCATCAAGGTTGCCGAGGAGTTGGGCGCCCCAGTGGTTACTTCAGTCATGGGTAAGGGAGCAATACCCTTCGACCACCCACTGCATGGCGGCTTGGCGGCGGGTTACTTTGGGGATACCGTTGCCGTGAAGCTCGTTGAGAATGCCGATGTGGTACTCGCGATAGGCACTAGGTTTAGCGAGTTGGGTACTGGCATGTGGTCGTTGCCGATAAGGGGTAGGTTGATCCACGTTAATGTTGACCCCAATGACATGGGCAGGAACTACAAGACCGACATGGCAATAGTATCAGATGCGTTGGAATTCCTAAATGCACTCTATGATAGGGTCAGGGGCAGGGGCCGGGCAGGGATAGGGGTGTTAAGCTGATTAATGAGGTTAGGGCATCTGTCGGTAATACGCAATTGAGGGAGCTCGGTTATGACGAGTCCAGGATAAACCCAAGCGACTTGGTTAAAGCCCTCGCCCACGTGATCGATAATGACATGCGTGAGGGGAAGGCCGTTGTCACGTGCGACGCGGGTGGTAATCAAGTTGCAATGTTCGAATTACCTGTCTACAAGCCAAGAACCTATTTCAACCCGGCCGGATTCACGTCACTGGGCTTCGCAATACCGGCGGCGATCGGCGCCAAGGTGGCTAGGCCGGAGGCCACCGTGGTGGCTACCACGGGTGATGCCGCATTCTTCATGACAGGCATGGAAATCGCGACAGCGGCCGAGTTAAATCTTAAGGTTGCATTCGTGATATTCAATGATAGGGCTCAGGGAGTTCTGAAGCTGCAGCAGAGACTTCTCTATGGTGGTAAGGTCTACGCATCGCACACGTACCCCATGGACTTCTGTAAATTCGCAGAGTCCCTAGGCATTGATTGTGTCAGGATCAGCGATAAGAAGGAGCTTGAGGACGGGCTTGAGAAGTGCATATATGGAGTTAGTAAACCATGCATTGCAGACGTATTAGTAAACCCTGACGCAGTACCAACACCAATAACTAGGCAATTAATGGCATTATTCGGTAGGAAATAATCATTTTGCGTATTTAAAAGCAGGTTAAAAATAGTAAACTCAGCCCCACTTAACAATAGCCCTTGCGTGGAGTCCCTTCTCGAGGTTTTCATAGGCCTCATTTATCTGCTCAGGCACGTATGTGTGGCTAACGAGCTTCTTAACGTCAACCTTACCTGAAGCCACCAACTTAATTATCTCGGGCAGGTCAAGCCTAGGCCTATAGCCAAGGCTACCAATTATCCTGATGCCATTCACCACGAACGGCAGTACATTAACGCTGAAGTAGGACTTAGGCCCTCCGAGGCCTGTAACCACTATCGTACCGGCCCTAGCCACAACCTCCATGGAGAGCTTGAGGTCCGGCTCTGGCCTTGCCTCGTGAACCACGTCAGCGCCGTCTGGTAGTATCTCCCTTATCCTGCTTATTGGGTCCTCCTTTGTTGAGTTTATGACGTGGGTTGCACCGAGCTCTTTGGCCTTATCCAGCGCGTAGTCCCTAATGTCGACTGCGATTATTGGGTATGCACCCATGGCACTGGCTAACTGAACCGCAGACAGCCCAACACCACCGACGCCGATTACAACTAGGCTGGTGCCAGGACCGACACCCGCCTCCCTGAGGGCGTGGTAGGCGGTGCCGTAGGCGCAGGCTATCGGTGCTGCGTAGTAAATATCAACACCCTTCTCAAGCGGTATAACGGCTATCTCAGGCACTGTTAGGTACTCTGCATGGCCGCCATTAAGCCCGACGAGGCCCGGCATCCTACCCGCCGCTGCCGGGCAGTAGTTCTCCTTACCACTGGCGCAGTACTTGCAAATGCCGTCTGGGACTATCCAGGAGACAATGACTGGGTCACCCTTCTTTAAACCCCATGGGTTCTTAACGTCGGGCCCAAAGTCCTCAACCCAACCTGAGATTTCATGCCCAGGTATGAAACCTGGCATAACAGGTCCGAAATCACCCTTGAATAGGTGTATATCACTGTGGCATATGCCGGTCGCGGCAACCCTAACGAGTATTTCGCCGGGGCCTGGCTTTGGTGTTGATACCTCCTTAATCTCCAGGTATGGCTTATTTGGTCCCTTGTATGTTGCTGCTTTCATACCTTGCCTTATTACTTCACGGATTATTAGTTTTAACTTATATTTAGAATATACAAATACCGATAATTTACTTCGTATTGATTACGTAAATAACCAGGATAATTTTGAAGAATAGAGACTATATTTGGTGGTTAGTCTACGAATTTTGTTGGTACATTCCTCGTGGTGTTTGCAAGCTTCACGGCGGCCGATGAATACTGTATTAGGGTTAGGAAGCTACCCTTCTTCACCTTTATCTTCCTAGAGAGCAATGCGGCGACTGGGTCTGCCTTACCCGTGATTATGTCCTTCCAGAAGGAGTACGTGGCCTCCAGTATGAAGTCGGCATCCACCTTACCAATCTTAACATTGGCGGGCACACTCACATTAGGCGGTAAGTTAGTCGGTAAATCAATGTAAAACTCACTGCCCTGGCACGTACCATTCCTAAGCACAAGCTTTATTGCGCCGGAATTAACCTTAACACCGAGATCCCTCGGCTTGGGTAGTCCAAGGATTTCTGACAATTTATCAGCCACATTATCCGGTATCTCAGTCGCAACAAAGGCCACATCCCACTTCCAATCCTTGGCCGCCTCCCTATACTCCTGATTCTCATTTATTGCCTTGCAAAAGGCCTCAGCCCACTGTGGACTTGGATATACAAAGCCCTCGCTTGCCATACATTATTAGTACATATTCAATTATATTAGAGGTTTATTTATATAAATGCTATATATTATAATTAATAAATTAATATATAGTATATAGTAGTTACGTTTAAAATACCTACAACTATAATAAGTTTATGATGAGTTATCTAGACCTTGATAGATTAGACAGTGATGATGAGTTAATAAGGAAGAACATGCATAGGTTTGCTGAGGAGGTCCTTAGGCCGTTATCCATTAAGGTTGATAGGATGGAGCCTAGGGATAGGGTTGCGCCAGGTTCGCCATTGTATGACGCTATTAGGGAGATGAAGAAGATGGGGTTACATAAGATTCACCTGCCAAGGGAGCATGGTGGTCTTGGTTTAACGAATCTACAGAGGTATATAATTGATGAGGAGCTTGGTTGGGCAAGCCTTGGCTTCGCAACACTTATCGGCGTTGATGCAATACCATTCACAATAGCAGCGTTGTTTGGCTCGGAGAGAGTTAAGGATGAACTTGTTAAGCCTTGGCTTGAGGATACAGAGGCTAGGTACATTGGTTGTTGGGGAGTGACTGAGCCTGAGCACGGTAGTGACTACACACTTGCCTTCAGGGATAGGGATGTTGAGTCCCTCGGTAGGGGTAACGTGGTTATTGAGCGTGATGGTAATGGGTGTGTCATAAATGGGCAGAAGTCGGCCTAGGTTTCGGCGGCGCCAATATGCACCCACATGGGTCTCCATGCGCAGTTGAAGGATGGTAAGAGCCTGAGGGATGGCGCATTCGTAATAGTACCACTTAATCTGAAGGGTGTTAGGAAGGGCGAGCCTGTTGATATGCTTGGCAATAGGGATTGCCCGCAGGGCCCTGTGTACTTTGATAATGTGCGTGTACCCGATGATTACGTAATCGCTCAACCGCCATTCTACGAGGTCTTCTCGGACCAATTACTTAACCTAACCAGTGTTAACATGGGTGCCTACTCCGTGGGCCTTGCCAGGGCCGCCTTTGAGGAAGCCCTTAGGTATGCGAGGACTAGGGTGCAGGGTGGTGAGCCCCTCATTGAGCATAAGAACATTAAGTTGAAGATTTACGAGATGTTTGAGAAGGTGGAGACCGCTAGGTATTACGTAGGAAGGTCATGGACTACGTATACACCAAGGTCTTCGTTGAGCAGTCCTTCACCTCACCGCCCAGGTATGCCAAGGCTGCCCAGGTATATGCGAAGAAAATAGCCTTTGAGGTTGCGCATGACGCACTACAGATATTCGGCGCTACGGGCTTAGTAGGGAGTTTATTATTGAGAAGTTGTTTAGGGATGCCAGGGCATTACTCATTGAGGATGGTACGGTTGAGGCGCTGAGCCTTGATGCTGCTGATGACATTATACTAAACTATAGTTTATAAACTATAATAAATTATAAATAGTAACAATGCTTAAAATGAAATTTACATAAATCAAGTATATGGTTCTAAAGGGTGGTGAAAAGGGGTTCGGAATACCACTAAATGCGCCATTATACCCATCATCAACCGCCACAACAAGGATCAATTATAGCAGGGTTAGGGTTGCCCTGGTGCTGGCTAATGTTGACCCTAAGTCAGTGGATCCATTACTGCCCGAGGGTGTTGAGTTTGCGTACTACATACCGTATATCTACGTAACGAACGACGCAGGAATGGCGGCAGGTAGGGAGTTAGCCGGCGCACCTAAGAAGCTCGGTGATATTAAGCTGGTGATTAATGATTATGGGTTAGTAATAGGTACGCTGGATAGGGGTGGTGAGTTAATGAGGGTTGAGGTTGCAATAAGCAATAGATTGGGCCTTGAGCAGCTGGATACCTTCAAGGCATTAATGCTAGGCTGATAACACGGTCACCCTACCCCTACTCTCAATAAGGACATTACCACCACTGCCCGACGGAACACCAGGCACTGCCCAATTAATACAGTGGTATGCGAAGTTCACATTCACGCCAAGGGAAAGCCCACAAATATGGACTGGAGAGGCCAGGGTTAAGCTAGGCGGTACACCCTTCGACCTACTTAATGACATTAAGGTGAACTGGAGTAATTGCAGGCTTTTACATCGAGGGCGATATGGAACTTGGAATTACCAAGAGGGTTAAGGAATGGAAACTTACCTGGGGATAACTTAATATATAGTATATAGAAATCATATTAATTAAAATATAGTATATAAATTATAAAGGCTTTAATAACTTTTCAAATAACAAATAATAAGACCATGCACAGAAAAAGCATATTCATTATTATTCTTGGAATAATATTAACAGCACTTCTCATCTATACCGAGCTACCAACGGCAAAACCAGGAAATACCTATACAATGTATCAGAAGAACCCGGTGATTAAGGGTGACCCAATAATATATATAGAGGCGCCCGTGGTTAAGGCCTCGGGTTTCATATCATTTGCGGCAGGTAACTATGATGGAAAACCCGTGGTAATTTACAAGGCGGGGAGTCTTCAAATGCCCAAGGGGCAAATTGTGATAGGCATGAGCCCTAGCTACAACATAACACTTACCATGAGTAGTGCAAGTATAAGCGATATAACTATATTCGCGGCGAACATAACGGCCACGGTTTACATAATAGTGCCAATTACAATTACAATAACCCCACAAAATGTTGCACTACTATCAATTCTCTCGACAATAGCCTCAGAGTTACTACCGCTTTATAATGTGAAGATCTACGCATACTACATTAATGTATCATCAATAAACTACGCCTCGATTAAGGTATATGCTAATTTATTAAAAGAAAATTAATTAGAAACTGAATATTTTACTCAAGCAATTTTTATCACTACAAATATATGCCATATTTATAGGCAAAATTTTAGAACTAAATTGAGAAGAATGCTCAGTATGAATTGGAAGATAATGGCGTTAGGCTTAGGTCTCGTAATAGCCCTACTAATTGCAGCATCAGTACTTGATACCGCATTTGATGCCGACATACCTGGCCCCGTCGAAATCTACTTCCCAACGGCGCAACTCAGCAATATATTGATGTATGGTTGGGTTTACTCAACATCAGCTCAACCTAATGAGTATGCGCCTGTGATTGCCCAGTCAGTGGGTTCGCTAAATGCGCCCAAGGGTCAAGTCATTAGTAAGACCGTCACAGTATCACTACCAAATCCACTCATGCCTAATTGTCCATCAACTACCGTACAAATCACGGCATCCCTAGGCATGAGTTCGGCAAGCATGAGTAACATATTCCTATACGCAATTAACCTAACATCAACATCGGGTAGTTTAAGCGGCGTTAACATAATAGCAGCTGGACTGCCGTATGTTGTTAACCAGACGATTAGTAGTGGCACAATGAATGGATTAACGCTATATGTATATTACGTCAGCGTTGGTAGCCTATCATACAGTGGATTGAGTGTTACAGTAACACCAGCGGTGATAGCTTGCAGCTCTTCTGGTGTGACTACGTACAATAGCGTGCCGGCTGATGGACTAAGCTGAGGTTTGATACTATTCGTTTTATTTTTATCAAAATTATTATTTATGTTTTTCAATAATTTCTAGTAATCTATAAAGGTTATATATGGATTAACCTTAAAGAGATGCCTTGCATTAGTTATTTGTGGATTTCTTCACGAGGTTTGGTCTCGGGCTCGTTAGCATGTGGAGGCGTAAGGCTATTATTCTACCTGCGTTATTTGCCGTAAATCTAGCTACCTGGTTTTACTTCTGGATTAGGCCGTCATTGCTTAGCTTTTCGTTGATAGTCCTTACCCTGGCCATCTTCTTAACCGTAATATTCATTGGTGTGATACCCGTGGTTATTATGGAGGAGAATAATTGTGACTTAAACGTGATTAGGAAAATGGGCCTTGGCACGTTTGTGTCATTAATAATTGTGTATGCGCTGTTCATGTACGTGAGTTCGGTCATTCTAGCCGTGATTAAACCACCACCATACCTCATTGTAATGATGGCCCTGCTCTTTGCGCTACCCCTGACGCCATTCATCGTGCTCGCAATACTGGTGCCACCGCTCATTGGCTACTTCATTAGGGATAAATGGCGCTCGCTCAGGGGTAGGGTACCCTTCTGGGGTATTTACCTAGGTATTCTTTCGGCATTGATGCTTCTCCTAATGCCAGTAATGTACTTTAGAGTCCTATTCGTGAGTACATCATTAATAAATGCATTCATACTTGGTGGAGTAACCCTAATACTATCGTTAGTACCACTCCTCTACCCAAGGCCTGAGATCTGCAGAGTGTTGGGCATCATAATGGTTTTCCTGGGCATACTAATGTGGATACTGGCTGTTGGTGGCTTGACCTGGGGCTCAGTCCTGGCGATAATAAGTGGTGGGTACTTATATGATTGGAGACCACGAGGTAAATAAATTAAATATAATACACCTATTCATATGTATAAGTATGTATTATTAGTGTTTAAATGATAAATAAATGAAATTGTCAATACCATGTTAATTGGTAGGTATGGGCTACAGTTCACTATGATAATTATAATTGCAATCATCCTATCCATAGTACTGCTTGGGCTTTTTATCTATGGTATTTACCAGGACAATAACCTAATTTCTACGGTACCGCAATGCCAGACCCTACCGGCTTCTCAATTAAGTACTAGGACACCGATTAAGCACGTGATCATAATATTCCTGGAGAACCATAGCTTTGATAATTTCTTCGGTGTATACCCAACCAATGGTATGCTAAATAATTCATTAGCTATGAAGTTGGCAATACCTAATAACCTACTCACCATGGTAAAATACCCAGTTACCTGCGGCCAGTGCCATGGGGATTTATTATACGAAGGATCCCGCTGAGGGTTATATACCATACCATGCCGACTGGAATTATGGGAAAATGAATGGTTGGTTATGGGGTTCGGGTCCACAATCGCTTTACTACTACACAATCGTTCAAGTGGCGCCCCTTTGGGATTTAGCCGAGGAATATGGACTCGCAGATAACTACTTCACGCCATACCTCTCCGAGAGCGCTCCAAACCACCTCTTCCTATACGCCGCATACTCGCCCGTAATAGATGATTATGGCCCACCACCTTATATACCCATTCAGGAGAGTATATTTGCGGAGTTATGCCAGTACCACGTGAGTTGGGGCTACTACATAGACCCTAGGGAACCATCAAGTCTCCTCGACATTAAGTACTTCTACGGCATTAATAAGTATTCATCGCACATACAGACCTGGGGTGACTTCATAAGCGAGGTTCTGAATGGTTCATTACCTGCGGTTTCATGGGTAATGCCAAACCCAATAAATGACATGGGACCACCAAACAACATATTGTATGGGGAGGCGTGGCTACTTTACATAATAAATACGGTTGAGGAGAGCCCAATATGGAACTCAACGGTGATCTTCATAACCTGGGATGAATTCGGTGGCTATTACGACCACGTACCCCCACCAATAATAAATGGCGAACCGCTGGGCGTGAGGGTTCCCTTAATAGTTATATCGCCCTACGCAAAGGAGGATTACGTATCACACACCCTACTAACCCATGCGTCATTAATAGCCTTCATTGATTATAACTGGGGATTACCTGCCCTAAACGAGTATGTACTAAATAGTAACATACCCCTTGACTTCTTCTACTTTAACATGAGTAGGAGACCAATAATATTTAATGAGTCGCAGGGCTTTCCGTTGATAAGCAACGTATACTCACTGCCCAACGCATCAAATTACGGGGATTTATCAAACCTATTCCCACTACCACTACAGATACCGCTAAATGAACTTCCATACTCAAGGTATGGCTTTAGCAATATAACGCTTGCGGAGTTGGGCTCGTCAGTGTACGTGAGTATGGACGTTATGTACGTGCCAATTATTTACACGCCATTATTCCTATGGTTAATAATAGCCCTAATCATAGACCTGGCAGTAACGTCATTATTACCCGTGAGTAGGGAGGTCATTAAGCCATTACCTATGAAGATGCTTAGCACCATTAGTGGCTCTGTGGTCACGGCGTCAATTATTGGTTTAACAACCCTAACAACCGGCTTCCTTAACTACGTAGGTAATACCGGTGAGGCGCCGCCGCTCCTCATGGGCTACCTCATCGGTCTAATACTCTTCTCAATAATTGGCTTTGTCCTCATACGGGTTAGGTATGGCCAGTACATGTTGGTCACTCTCTCGGTTATAATTCCAGCTCTCCTATACGTACTCATTTACGTCCAAACACTCCAGTCCTTCCTAATGAGTGTTGAGCCGTTGCTAATTTATGGATTACTGTCTGCGGCACCTACGATGTTAATTGAGCTATTATTTCTAAGGCTATACGTGGGTGATGGCGCCTGGTCCAGGGGTTTGGCGTATTCTATTTTGACTGGGTTACTTACCTACGTAATTATTCTAATCATTGCGTTTACATACATAAAGCTTTACCAGCCAGGCTTATCGACATTACTGCTACCGACAGAGTTAGTAGGCCTTGCCCTAACCGCCGTGTGGTTCGTGGCACTAACGAGGAATCTTAGGCTGGGTGTTGTTTCATGAGCTATGACGTTGCCATAATAGGCTCTGGCGTTGTTGGTTTGTTCATTGCGTATGAACTTGCCCATTATAAGGTTAAGGTGCTTGTTATTGATAGGGAGGTTGAG
Organism: Vulcanisaeta sp. JCM 14467; assembly: GCF_001316245.1. GTDB lineage: Archaea > Thermoproteota > Thermoprotei > Thermoproteales > Thermocladiaceae > Vulcanisaeta. The sequence continues at coordinate 60,554 of NZ_BBDM01000003.1, forward strand.
CCTGGCTTCGGTGTTTCAAAGGGGCACGCTGGCGTTATACACGTTGTTCAGCCGCCGTTCAATTCATTGAGGAGTAAATTGGCCGTTGATGGTAATAAGCTGTATGATGGCATTGCCAGGAGGCTTCATGTTAGGATTAGGAGGTTGAGTGCATTACTGGTGGCTAGGAACCCTATTCAACTAATTGCGCTACCCGCCGTGTGGTTAATACTCAATCGTGTATATGGTAAGCGTGGCTTTAGGGTTAGGATCCTCGGACCACGGGGATTACGCAGGAGTGAGCCGAATGTTAATGGCCTTGGCGCCGTCGAGGTCGAGGGTTATGGCGTCATAAACTCCTTCGAACTAGTATCGCAGCTATATAACTTCTGTAGGTTAAATGGTGTTGACTTTGCCCTGAGTACCGAGGTTACTGGGGCTAAGGTGTTGGAGGATGAGGTTGTGCTGGTTACGAGTAAGGGCGTGTATAGGACTCGATACGTGATCAACGCGGCTGGGCTTTACTCAGCGGATGTTGCGAGGTTGTTTGGTGATGAGTATAGGCTTGGGTTTGGTAAGGGCGCCATGCTCGTATTCTGGGGCGAGCAGACGAGGAATATTGTGGCTCCTCTCCAGTTAATACCGAACCCAAAGACCAAGGGTGGCGCCATTATACCCACGGTGTTCGGCACGACAATATGGGGGCCAAGCCTATCAATTGGTGATAGGGGTGATAGGTCTGTTAATGAGGATGATGTTGGGGTCCTAATTAGAAAATTCAGTGGTTTGCTGAGGAATAGGGCTTCACGCCAATAAGGGCCTATGCGGGTGTTAGGCCGATACCCGAGGGTGATGACTTCATAATAATGTACAGTAAATCGACTAGGCATGTAATACATCTAGTGGGTATTGAGTCGCCTGGGTTGACATCAGCGCCGGCAATAGCTAAGAGGGTTGTGGAGATGCTCAGGGATGCCGGTGCCGTGCTCACGCCCAAGGAGGTTATTAAGGAGGTTGATCCATGGTGATGAGTAGGGACATTATCAGTGAGGGAGGGATGATTAGTGATGGCCAGGGTGATGTTGTCTGCCCATGCATGGGTGTTACTAGGGCTGATATTCGCGAGGCGATTAGGCGTGGTGCAAGGACTCTAGACGGTGTTATTTTCAGGACTGGGTTGGGCATGGGTATTTGCCAGGGCATGTGCCTCGGTAGAGCGATTAAGGTTATCTCAGAGGAGCTTGGTATTGACCCAACAGAGTTGACGAAGTCGGGTGGTGATTCATGGTTGGTTACACGGTAATTGGCGCGGGTCTGGCAGGGCTTTCACTGGCGGTGGAACTACATAGGTTAGGTGTTGAGGTGGAGGTCATTGAGTATAGGGACTATGTTGGCGGTATTCACGCATTAACCCCTGAAGTTGGGAGGATCACTAGTGAATTATTGAGTTACGTAGGCGTTCGAGTAAATACCGCCGCGGTTAAGATAGGTAATGATGTGTACGTAGTGTGGAGGGGTGGCTATAGGAGACTCAGTAATAATGCGATTACAGCCACGGGATTTAGGGTTATGACCATGCCGGAGTTGGGTATTTACGGCGAGAGGCCTGCGGGTATATACCCCCACCATGCGGTACTGGATATGCTGCATTACGGCTTATTGCCTGGTAAAAACGTAGTAATTTATGGAGATAATACATACGCATTATCGTTGGCGAGGGAATTGATGAAGCGTGGTGCTAATGTAAAGGTCGTATCACCCACGGAGTTTGGCGTTGAAGGTGTACATGGAGGTTTCGAGGTTGTCATTGGTAGGGTTAGGTATGTTAGGGGCCGTGGTAGGGTTGAGAAGGTCTTGGTGAATAATGAGTGGATTGCTGCGGATACCCTGGTGATATCCATGTTTAAGCCATTCAAGCCATTCCCAAGCCTTAGGGCTGTTGGGCAAGCGGTTATTGAGACGTATGATCCGGGCATTGTAATTGAGAGTGGTAGGATAATGGCTAAGGAGCTGGCAAGCGTGTCTAATGAGTTCGTGTTAATAGATAGTGATTTACCTGTTTACCCAGGTAGTAGGGTTAGTAGGGATGTGCGTAGGGTAATAATCCAATGCAGGGGGTGTAGGGTCATGGTTAATGATAGGGAGTACGTAATTAGTGGTGATGCTTCAGTAATTGAATTACCGGATGTTGATAGGGTGAGTATTAGGAGGGTGGTTTCATGAGTCTTGGGGTTATTGATGTTGGTACCACGAACATCAAGCTCATAGTATATGATGAGGAGCTTAACCAGAGGTATTCGGAGACCGTGAACGTACCAATGATATTTCCCGGTGATTACCAAGTCGAGCAAGACGCGAACGCGCTTAAATCAGCGTTTAATCACCTAATTAATGTAGCCAGGGATAGGGGCATTAAGTACCTTGGAATCTCCACGTACAGGGCATCAATACTTGCATGGGATAGGTCAGGTAATCCCCTCATAAACGTGATTACGTGGCTGGACAGGAGGGGCTTGGGAATCGTTAATAAATTACCATACTCATTCATGAGGCATTTACCGTTATTGAGCAGCATCCTAATACCAACATCACCTGTTATGCAGATACTTTGGCTGTTAAGGAATAAGCGGGACCTAATCGAACGTGTGAGGAAGGGCGAGGTTTTCATCGGCACGTTGAGTTCATACCTGGCGTACCTCGTTAGTAATAGGTACATTAATGACGCAAGTAATGAGGCGTTGACGGGGCTGTGGCATCCAGGTAATTTTAGGAGGATTGACGCTGTGTACGAATTACTTGGGATACCCAGGGAGGTGGGGCCTGTCGTTGTTGACAATATTAATGAATTTGGGGAAGTCAATGGAATTAGGGTTGGGGTCCTAATTGCTGATCAGCAGGCGGCGATGGTTGGCGAGGGTTGTTTAGGCATTGGTTGTGGTAAGGTCACGAATGGTACAGGCTCATTCGTGGACGCGGTCATCGACAGGTTTAGGCTTATTGGTGATGGCTTATTGCCACTCCTCATTCTTAAGTATGGAGGCAACGTGTTTTATGGAGTTGAGGGTTTCCTGCCCGCCACCGGTTCGGTAATTGATTGGTTGGTCAAGCTTGGATTACTATCCTCACCACAGGAATTGGACAGCTTAGTTAATGTTAATACCCAGGGCATAGTGGTTGTACCAGCACTCGCCGGTGTTAATGTACCGCCAAGGCCATGCGCCAGGGGCTTTATTGATGGCTTAACGCTAAATACCACGAGGGAATCTTTCGTGAGGGCTACCATTGAGGGTATCGTCCAATTAATAGGCCTTATCTTCGATAAGATTAAGGCATACTCGAGGGTTAATGTTGTTAGGGTTGATGGCGGTTTATCAAGGAGCGTGCTATTCCTCAGGTTACTGGCCACGGCATTGAATACCGTTGTCGAGAGACAGAGGGATGTGGAGGCGACGGCGAGGGGTGTCGCGGCATTGCTGAAGGTGTTTAAGGGTGATTGGTCATTAAACGATATTGCTAGGGGTATTCACGTAAATGTCGAGTTGCATATTAATCCCGGCGAGGAGAGATTATCATTAAGTAGGGATGTTGTTAGGAAGATTGTTGAGGGGATGAAATGCAGGACGTGATTAATAAGTTGGTCAATGCCCTTGGGCCCAGCAAGGTAATAACAAGCACTGACGTATTAAGGAGGTACTCCAGGGATTTTTGGCCGCTATTGATGATGCGTGAGCAGGTATTTAATGAGGAATTACCGAGACCCCTTGCCGTAATTATTCCCAGCAGTGTGAATGATGTGTCAACAGCCCTAAGGATCATTAATGGGGGTAATGACGTGGTGCCCGTGGTTGTTTATGGTGGTGGTTCCAGCGTAACAGGTGCATCGTACAGTGCTGACTCAATAATTATTGACATGTCGAGACTAAACAAAATAATAAGTATTGATGGGCGTGACCTATTGATAACAGTTGAGGCGGGTGCTAGGTTGAGGGATGTTGAGGGTAAGCTGAATGAGATGGGTTATAGCCTTAGGCATATTCCTCAATCATTTAATTACGCAACAATTGGTGGCTTAATCGCTACAATGAGTTCGGGCCAGTATAGCACGTTGTACGGTAATATAGAGGATATCGTGGTAAACCTAGAGGTTGTTTTACCCAATGGTGAGGTGACCTGGTTAAGGAGTAATAATGTTCCACGCGCATCCACAGGTCCATCACTTAAGTACCTATTTATTGGTTCGGAGGGTATGCTTGGCATCATTACGAAGGCCGTGCTCAGGATTGTGCCATTACCAACATCAACAATCTACGGCGCGTATAGGTTTGACTCATTCGAGCAGGGCATTGAATCGCTCAGGGAATTAATGATTAAGAGGATCACCCCAGCCGTTGCCAGGCTATACGATGGCAATGAGGCAACACTGAGGTTTGGCGTTGATAAGCCACTATTAATAATTAGCTTTGAGGGTTATTACGATGACTTAGTAAAGGCACTATGGAGGAGGGCTGATGAGATTGTTAAGGGTCATGGTGGGGAGTACGTGGGGAGTAGGTACTTTGAGGATTGGTTAAGGACTAGGTTTAATGTTGAGGAGGAGATCGAGATGGTTAGGAGGTACGGGTTGTGGTTTGACACGATAGAGGTATCAACTACCTGGTCCAGGATTAATCAATTATATAGGGATTTTAGGGAATCCCTATTCAGGGTTAATGGGGTTGTGGGGGTCATGGCGCATATATCGCACTTGTACATTAACGGTGCATGCATATACTTCACAGTATTGTTCAAGCCTGATGTAAATACCTATTGGGAGTTGTGGAGTAGGGCCATGGAGATCACGCTAAGGGATGGTGGGTCCATAAGCCATCACCATGGTATTGGCATTGTGAGGTCAAGGTGGCTAGGGCATGAGCTTGGAAATGCCATCAATATATTAAGGGCAATAAAAGACGCTTTAGATAATAAAGGAGTGCTAAATACAAAGAATGGCATGTTCTTCCCTGACTAAGTGATGTTATTTTCGATAGTAGATACTTAAATGGTCTAGTAAATTAAATAGTAGAATAGAGCGGGTTAAGGTTGCTAGGAATTTTCAGGTCACGATACCCGCGGGTATTAAGGAGCGGCTTGGGATAAGGGTTGGCGATGTATTGCTGGTTTATGTTGAGGGTGATAAGATTGTTTTTAGGAAGCCGTCTAACGAGAGGAGGAAGCTTATATTTGGTAGGAAATTAACGCTTGAGGATATTGAGACCGGTATTGAGAGGGGTGTCGTGGATCGTGGAGGCAATAATCGATACTAACGTGATAATACTCGATTTATTCACAGAATCTGAATTTCATAATGAGGCCAGCAAGCTCATGGATTCACCAGAGAAGTGGCTTATACCACCAATTGTGGTTCATGAGCTTATTTGGTTCCTTAGAGGGCATGGGCTTGAGGACCGTATAGACTACATAATGCAGTATGTGAATAGCGATAAGGCTGAGATACTCTGTGAATATGGCGATTAGATACTTAATGCCATTAACCTGGCCCATACGGTAGGGGTTAGGAATTATAATGACATGGTAATACTAGCCCACGTACTTGCTGAGAATAAGCCGTTGGCAACATTTAACGCCAAACTTGCTAAGTTTGTGAAGAAAATGGGTGTTATATAACCCTGCCCAGGTAATTTTTATGAGTGGTTTGTTGCCCTTAAACGTCGACTTCTAGGAAGCCGTCCTGGGTGACCCTAACCCTGTATGTCGGTAGTGGTGTCTTTATGTCCGCGTACTCACAGGGTGTGTCTGGTCTCACCTGGGGTTTCTCGATCATCTCGCCGGTCCTAACGTCGTACTTCGCCAGGTGGGCTGGGCATGTGGCTATGTAGCCGTTGACGTCAGTCAGTAGGGCGCAGCCCATGTGGGCGCACACGGCATGCATTCCGTAGTAGTTGTCGCCGTACTTGACAATGAGTATTGGCTTACCATCGACCCAGGTTATTACCGAGTTCCTCCTCTCAAAGACCTTAACCAGTATGGACACCCTCCTCCACATACATGGTCGAGGTAAAGCCACTAATTAATTAGCTTTATTACAATAAGTAAATCTAAAATGACAAGTCAGAGGTTATTCGCATCAGCATCATGAAGCATAAACGCGTTAGTGACTATCTCGATCCTCCCTCACGAGGATGATACCGAGCCTGGCAGTGATTCAGGTAATCTATCAATGATACTATTCAATTTATTTAATACCTCCTCCCGCCTAAGCTCGGCAATCCTCCTCACTATGAAGTTCCTAATCTCCTCACTCCAGTTAACCATTGCCGAATACCTATCCATGGCCTCCTTCAACTCCCTCGGAACCCTAACCGTAATTACGGCACTACCACCCATTAGCAATTCGGGTGAATGCATGAATTTAAGCCCTACGCCGCTCAATGAGCGCCTTCATCAGCATCCTCGCTGGGCGTAATTCCCTTCTGAATGGGTCGAGGACGAGCCTAAACTCCTCAAGGGTCACGGTGCCCAGTAGGTTCTCATCCTCACTCTCGCCAAGCACGACAGGCGTGTGTCTCTCGCCATAGCCCTTTAGCTCAATCACGGCCTCGGAAACCCAGCGCTTAATTACCGTGCCATCGGCGAGGACAAACTCCACCTCCTGAATAGGCCTTAGACCCAGGTACTCCCAAACATCTCTCTTCAGGATCGTGTATATGGCGCCTAAGTCCACGAGTAACTTCACTGGCATGGACTTATCTCCATGCTTAACCACGGCATCCACGTAAACAAGGCTCATGCAGCCCTGATTAATACACGGAGTATTTCCCTTAAAGCTTTCCGCCTAATTATACACCCTAACCACCCTATACCAATTATCCCTCTCGGCGGGTGTTAGGCCTAGGCTCCTTATCATGCTTATTATTGATTCCTTGGTTAGTACCGGCATCTTAAGCCTGTGGCCGGTATCACCCTCTCCTCATACAGGGTCCCACCGAAGTCGTTGGCGCCAAACTTAAGGGCTAGTTGGGCAACCTCGAGCCATTCGTGAGCCAGCTTGACTGTATGTTCGGTAATTCGTTCTTGAATACGAGCCTAGCCACTGCGACCACCCTGAGTAATGTGGCTGAGGTTAGTGGGTATGGTACCTCCCTCGTCAACTCGCTATTGCCCGGCTCGAAGTTCCATGCCGTGAATGATAGGAACCCATGCGTCCTCCTCTGTAGCTGTATAATCCTGTATAGGTGCTCCGCCCAGTCACTTATTGTCTCCACGTGGCCGTACATCATGGTTGCATTACTCATGATACCCATCCTGTGGGCTACCTCCATTATATTTAGCCAGGTCTCGGTATCGATCTTATGCGGTGCAATGACCCTCCTCACCCTATCAACGAGTATCTCACCACCGCCACCAGCCAGTGTATCCATCCCGGCAGCCCTAAGCCTATCAAGGACCTCGCCATAACTCATCCTATGCTTCCTGGCCAGGTAATCAACCTCTATCGGGCTCAAGCCGTGAATAGCCACGTGGGGTAGCTTAGCCTTTAAGGCTTTGAATAACTCCTCGTAGTACTCAATGTTTAGTTCGGGGTTTATGCCACCCTGGACAAGTACCTGCCTAATACCAAACTCCCTATCAACGGCCGCAACCCTACGTACGGCATCCTCAACACTCAATGTGTAGGCCTCAGGGTGATTCGGCGGCCTATAGAAGGCGCAGAACCTGCATGCTATCACGCATACGTTGGTGTAGTTGAGTATCATGTTTGGTATGAAGGTGACAACATTACCGAAGTACCTCCTAGTCAGGTACTCGGCTGCCAACCCAAGCTCCCAAAGGTCCGCCTTAAACAATTCCTCAATGTCCCGTGGACCGAGTTCATCCCCGTAAATAGCCCTCTCAATCGCTGGACTCCAATTGTCGGCCACACAATCATTGCTGATGGACACTATTTAAGTTATTGCGGTATTCCCTACTAAATCCATGCATTGATTTCCTCATTAGGTGGGACGTATCATGCGATGAAGTGGGATTTGAAGTGGAATTGGAGATCAATGTTTAATAAGGGATTTAGCGTTTGTTATTTGTCATGTGTACAATAGATGACCTTCGAAATGCCGTAATTAACGGCATTACTAAGTCTGATGCCGAGGAGTTCATGAGGGAGTGCGATTTTAAGGTCCTGGCAAGGGCGGCTAATGAGCTTACGCGGAAGATAACCGGGGACACGGCTACTGTGGTAAATAACGTAGTCATTAATTACTCAAACATATGCGTGGCCCAATGCCCAATATGCGCCTTCTACAGGCCCAAGGGGCACCCAGAGGCCTATGTTAGGACGCCTGAGGAGATTGCGAAGGGCGTGCTCGAGGCCAAGGCACGCTTTGGAGTGACAGAGCTGCACATAAATGGTGGCTTCAACCCGGACCTGGGCATTGAGTACTTCGAGGAGGTTTTCAGGTCTGTTAAGAGGGTGGCGCCTGACGTAGTTATTAAGGGGCCCACGGCGGCGGAGGTGGACTTCTACGCCAGGGTATGGAGGATGAGTACGAAGGAGGTTCTCGAGAGATTCAAGGATGCTGGACTTGATGCACTTAGTGGAGGCGGTGCTGAGATACTTAATGAGGAGGTTAGGAGGGTAATAACTCCGTACAAGTTCAACGCTGAGACTTGGCTTAGGATTCAGGAAGAGGCCCATAAGGTCGGTCTCATGAGTAATGCCACAATGCTCTATGGCCATATTGAGAAGCCAAGCCACATAGTTGAGCATGTCTTCGCGATTAAGGAGGTTCAGGAGAAAACCCACGGCATACTGATGTTTATACCGATAAAGTTCGTCCCATGGAACACAAGGCTGTTCAAGGAGGGCATTGTTAAGGGGCCTGCGCCGGCGGAGTACGATATTAAGGTTGTGGCAATCTCGAGACTTATACTTGGGGACTCAATAAGGAGGATAGCGCTTACTGGGTTTCGACTGGTAAGAGGTTGGCATCAACACTATTGATGGCTGGTGCTAATGACCTCGTGGGCACGATGATTAATGAGCAGGTACTTAGGCAGGCGGGCTCCAGGGAGTCCGTGACACTGGGCGAGCTGGCACACATAGCTCGTGAGGCTGGGTTGAGGCTGTTCCTGAGGGATACATTTCATAGGATAATTGCCGAAGTTAGCGGTACCTAGGGTTGGTGGTAATGGTCGTTGTCCGTCTGAAGTATGCGCATTCTGACCCGCTCTTCTATTACTCAGGGCTTGACCCAATATGGGCCGGTAATAATGAGTCAATAAGGCTATTACTAGAGGGTAAGGCTAGCATCGGCTTTGTGCCGCTGACATACGCTGCGCATAACTGTGACTTACTCTACGTAGTCCCTAGATTCGCCATTTACAGTGATGGCCCCGTAATATCGGCTAGACTATTCAGGGGCTATGGCGTTGGTTATGCCGCTGTTAGTGATACGAGCGTTAATGCCATGGCTGTCAGGAAGTTGTTGGGCATCGACTTTAGGGTGGTTAACGACCCATACGGTGCGTTGAAGGAGTTTGGTGCCGTATTGGTTATTGGGGATGACGCGCTGAGGATGGTTGATGCGGGTTACCCATACATAGTTGACGTGGGTGAGTTATGGAGGGAGAGGGTTGGGTTACCGCTTGTCTACGCGGTTATGGTCGTTGCTAGGAATTACGATGATCATGAACTCAATGCCGTGGTTAATGCGATTGAGAGGTCTCTCGAGCTGTTTGAGAGGGATCCAGAGCCCGTTATTCAATATACCGCGAACAGGGTTGGTGTGTCCAGGGATTTGATTAGACAGTACTTCAGTGCCATTAAGTATAGGGTTGATGATAGGGTTGTCATGGGCATTAATGAAGAATTGAGGATATTCGGCATAAATAACTGCCTACAATTCCTAGGCAATAAAACTTAATACTATGATATACCTGAATCATCACGATGGAATTAATAATCGGGCATAGCCCAGACCCAGACGATGCGTTCATGTTCTACGCCCTGAAGAGGGATCTCGTTAAGGCGCCATTCACGGTTAGGGAGTTCCTCGTGGATATCGAGACGCTAAATAAAATAGCAATTCACGGTAGGATCGACGTAACGGCAGTGAGTACCACGCCATGGCCTACATAGGCAGTAGGTACTACATACTGAGGGTTGGTGCATCCATGGGGCTTAGGTATGGCCCGGTGGTTGTGGGTAATACCGCAAAGCCCGAGTTAATTGCCGTACCCGGCACTTACACCACGGCAACACTACTGGTCAGGTTGCAATGCCCAATGTTAAGACCGTGGAAATACCCTTTGACAAGATTATGGATGCCGTAAGGGCTGGAGTCGTTGATGCAGGTGCCTTGATACACGAGGGCCAAATAACGTATGAGAGGTATGGGCTAAGGAAGATAATCGACCTTGGTGAGTGGTGGTATGAGGAGACGAAATTACCAACACCACTCGGCCTAGACGTTGTTAAGGCGTCCCTGGGCGTCGAAGTGGCTAAGGCGGTTAAGGATGCATTACTGGAGTCCATTAGGTACGCCATGAGTCATAGGGAGGAGGCCCTGGTACATGCCATGGAGTTCTCGAGGGGTTTGGACATGAGCGATACTGACAAGTTCGTTAGGATGTACGTGAATGACTACACAATGGATATGGGCATTGATGGTGAGAAGGCAATCAGGACATTACTCGAGATGGGGTATGAAAGGGGCTTACTACCCGAGCCGCAGTTACTATTCATTTAATGATCACGCCCCGTTCAGCCAACTTATCTATCTCATCACGTGATAGTCCAATCTCCATCAGGATCTCCACAGTATTCTCACCAAGCCTTGGCGCCCTGCCCTGTCTCCCTGGTCTAGCGCCATTTATTAGTAGTGGGTTTAGGAAGTCCCTACCATTAAAGCCCCTCGCAATTAATTGGAGATCTTTCCCAAGACTCTTTATGGAGTTAACAGGAGCCGCAGGCACGTCATGGCTCCAGAGGAGTTTTAAGGCTTCAGCAACTGTGTACTTACTGAACTCCCTGCTCAGTTCATCTACGGCGCCCTTATCGAATTGTCTGCCAATTAAGTCCTCACGACCTAATGCCCTGCAAAGGCCTTGCCAGAACTTATCCTCAATGGCGCCAACGGTTATGTATCCATCCCTACACCTGTAGACGTTGTAGAACGGGTACTTACCCGTTAGGCTTGGTTCCGACCCCTCGTAGGTCATGGCCATGTTGAGGGTATTGAAGAGCAGTGCGGCTTCCATCATCGATACCTCGACCCTACCACCAACACCCCTCAGCAGTAGGTTTAGGACACCAATGACGCATAGTAGGGCTGAGCCAACGTCAGCGACTTGTACAGTAAGTGGTTTAGGTACTCCATCATCAAATAAGTCTGGGTCCAACAGACCTGCGACACCCACGGTGTTTATGTCATGGTTTGGAAGGCCCGAGTATGGCCCGTTCTCTCCATAACCATTTATCGAGCAGTAAACGATTTTATCGTTAATGTTCTTAAGCGTCTCGTAATCAATGCCGAGTTTCCTCGCAACGCCTGGCCTAAAACCCTCGATAACCACATGACTACTCCTAACCAGCCTATGGAATAACTCCCTGCCCTCACTCATCTTCAGGTTAATGGCAATACTCCTCTTACCCGCGTTCAACCACTCAAAGAGTTTCGGCGATATCCTCCTCAGGTAGTCGCGACCTCGGTATCCTCGACCTTAATAACGTCAAAACCAAGGTCAGCCAATAACCTAGTTGTCACACCGCCTGGGTAGAGCCTCGTTAGGTCAAGAACTCTAAACATTAGTGAGCCTTAAATCCGAAGGTTAATAAGTGTTAGGAATTTCCTGTGGCCATTGTTCCCTGCTTATTATTTCGCACCATAAACCAGGTACCAATTCCAACTGCGCATAATTTCCTATTTGCATCGTACACGTGGGCCTCTGCAACGGCCAGGTGCCTACCAGCCTTATCACCCTACCCTCAACCGTGAATGGTCCATTTATCAACGGCTCGAGAAAATGAACCTTGAGCTCCGCAGTATATTGGTCAACACCATCATTAACCGTCATGACTGCGGTACCGAGGACCGTGTCTATGACTGTCATTATGACGCCGCCATGCACCATGCCACCCTTCCTAAGTATCTCACGCTTGTAGGGGAAGACAGCCCTCACAAAGCCATCACCAACCTCCACGAATTCAAGGCCAATGAAATTGAATAACGGCTCACTGCGTAGGTAATTATTCATTAACTCAGCAACATTGAGACCAGCCGACCTAGCCTTAAGAAACAAATCCCTAATACTACTTACTGGACCAACCGCCTTAATTAATTCGTCCCACGTAGACACAGGGTACTGGGATGTAAGGCCTATTTAAGCAAAGTTATGCTGATAAATAAATAGCAATAAGTAGCTTAAATAAAGCCAGGAACAACCTGCCCAGCAACCAGGGATTCCAGGGGCTCCCTAAACCTAGCCACCGCATACTCATTCCCATAAACAACAACCTCGGCTGGCCTGGGCCTACCATTATAGTTACTGCTCATTGAGTATACGTAAGCACCCGCGTTAAGTATTACGAGTATGTCGCCCTCATTAACCCTCGGCAACTCCCTATTGACTGCCAACTTATCGGTATTCTCACAGATAGGCCCAACAACATCAACAACCTCCCTCTCCCCACTGTCATTGCATGTAATTACGTGGTGGTAAGCGCCGTATAGCATGGGCCTAATTAATACGTTCATACCAACGTCAACGCCGACATACGTCTTACTGCCCTTCCTCTTAACCTCGGTGACCCTGGTCACCAGGTAGCCGGCATTACCAACAATGAACCTGCCAGGCTCAACCCACAACTCGCCGGGGAAGAAGCTCCTGAGAATCCTTAGTCTATTTAAGTCGAGGGGCTTCTCGTCAGGTCTATACGGTATTCCAAAGCCGCCGCCCATGTCAAAGTAGGTAATCTTGATGCCAACCCTATACTCTATGGTCTCGGCATACTCCTTAAGAAGCTCGGCAATCCTAATGAAGTAGTCGGGATCAAGTACATTACTGCCCATCATGGCATGTATACCAAACTCCTCAACACCAACTGACTTAGCAAGTCTATACGCGTCAATGGCATCCTCCAGGAACATGCCGAACTTACTCTCCTCACCAGCCAACACAACACCCGGTGCAAAGCCCCTGCCGTAGCCCAGATCTACCCTGAAGAAGACAGTCCTGGGCCTATAACCAAGGGACAACGCCCTCTCAAACTCCCTCCTAGAGTCAAAATTGAATAAGACACCTGCCTCAATACCGTACTTAATATCATCAAGGGACCTAAAGGCCCCCGTGTACAATATATCGCCTGGCTCAAAACCGGCCTTTAGGGCTAGGAATATCTCGCCAGGTGAGGCCGCGTCAGCCCCTGAACCAAGCTTCCTCAGGAAGGTCAGTATTGCCAGGTTGGGGTTAGCCTTTATTGAGTAGAGGACCCTGGCGCCAAGATTATCCCTAATGGCCTTATAATTCTCCTCAACCTTACCAAGGTCGTAAACAATGAGTGGTGTGCCAAACCTATCCGCTAAGTCCATGAGACTAATACCATTACCCACAGCACAGCCAATCACGGCAATAAAAATAATGACGATTCTCTTTAAGCATTAAGCAACCATTATTTCTCACCATTGAGAAGTGGATGGAAGGATTAATGAACTTGAATTGAAAATAAATATATCCATAATACATATTTTCTAATTTTCTAATTAAAATTAAAAATCACTTTATTATTTTCACACCGAGGACCTCCTGGAAGAATTTCACGGCCTCAGCCTGTTAACCCTCTGCTCCCTACCAACGTCGTGCCTAGCCCTCCTCCTATACATGACCCTGAGCCCCGGGCCTTGCCAGTACCGTGACCACGTTAAGGCCCCACACACCCACGGCTGGGTCGTACTTCGTGCCCGGTATCATTATGTGCTCCCTAATCCCGAGGCCACGTTGCCCCAGTCATCGAATGAGCTCTCCTTTAACGTGAAGTCCACGGCAGCCAACGCCCTAAGTAGGAACCAAACGGCCTTATTCCTCCTAAGCGTCACTGCGACGCCTATTGGCTCGCCCCTCCTTATGTTCCAGTCCTTAATTGACTTCTTGGCAAGCCTATAACTCGGCTCCTGCATAGTCAACTCCTCAAGGACCTTGGCCGCCTTCTCAAGCCTCTCACCACTCTGACCAACACCTATGTTGGCAACAACCTTCTCAATCCTAATAACCCTCATTGGGTGGTCCGCGGGTAATACGAACTTCCTCCAATCCACCTGATCCGGCGTTAATGACTTCAGGTCAACCTGCGATAGGTCTATTACAGGCATCGAATAGGCGTGAGCAGTAGTATTAATAAAAATTTGCCCGGCGGGCTTTACGCCGATATATAGGCATACTTACTCATAAATATGGTTATTACTTTACTGACAAAAGCCCTATTAAGGCTTTTGCTCCACGCTACATGATGTCGAGTAAGACACCGTTTGAACCACTTGACTGGTCGAAACCAACGCCAGGGCACTTAAAGCTCCTATTCATATCCGGCGCAGGTTTCTTCGCAGATGCTTATGACCTCTTCGCAATATCAATAGCCCTAGTCTTCCTAAAGCAGGTCTGGTCGTTAACCGCCTCGGAGATAAGCCTAATATCATCCGCAGCCCTCTTCGGTGCAGTCATTGGGCCATTCATATTCGGCAGGGTTGGGGACATATTCGGTAGGAAGTACATATACGGCGTAGAGGCGGCATTACTAACGGCTGGCGCCATAGCCTCAGCATTCTCAATAAACCCAACAATGCTCTGGATAACAAGGTTCATACTGGGTCTCGGTGTTGGTGGTGACTACCCAATAAGCGCCACGTTGATGAGTGAGTACGCACCAGCAAGGAGTAGGGGCTTATTCGTGGCTGGGGTCTTCTCAATGCAGGGCTGGGGAATAGTAACGGCCGCCCTACTCGGCCTCGGCTTACTGCATGCAAAGGTAAACCCAGACATTGCCTGGAGGATAATACTTGGCTTCGGCGCAGTGATGCCTGCCCTGGTCATTTATTTCAGGCGTAGGGTTCATGAGACACCGAGGTTTGAGTACTTCGTTAAGGGCAATGTTGAGGGTGCCAAGAGGGCTATTAAGGACGTGCTTAGGCAGGACGTGGAGATAAACGGCGTGAACAACGTGAGTAATGGATTCAGAAGCAACTTCATTAAGTACCTCCCAGCAATACTGGGCACTGCAATACCCTGGTTCATGCTTGACGTGTTCTTCTACGGCATGAACATATTCGGACCATTCGTAACCTCGGCAATGGGCTTAGCGAATAACCCATTGGCTGGCATATACGTTCAGTTGTACGTGGTCCTCGCCTTCCTGGTCCCGGGATACTACGTTGCAGCCTTCCTAGTGGATAGGATGGGTAGGAAGTCCATGCAAATAATGGGCTTCTCAATGGTTGCCATAGCCTACCTAATAACGGCATTAATGCTGAGGAACAGCTTAGTACTACCCACGGCAATCCTAGCCCTATATGGACTAGCCCAGTTCTTCACCAACGTTGGTCCAAACGTGACCACATTCATAATACCGACCGAGGTATTCCCAACGAGGTTTAGAACAACGGGCCACGGAATAGCCGCCGGCAGTGGTAAGCTAGGCGCTACCCTGGCGGCACTGTTGATACCGCTGCTCTTCCCAATAACGAACAACTCACTAAGTGAGGCCGTTAAGCTCCAGATAATGTCGAACCTACTACTCGCCCTAGTCGTGGTGGCGGTAATCGGCATAGTCTTCACGGTAATCTTCATAAAGGAGCCGAAGGGCAAACCACTTGAGGTATCCTCAGGGGAGTTGGCATCGTAAAAAGCATGGTATTTTCCCACTTTTCGTGAAATAATCCTCCCATCTTTACAGGCGTAGAATACCCATTAACGCACTAGTGAGGATAAGGGCGTATTACCGGCAGTACTTTATGCACGGTGGATTACATGACTAATGGCGTTAACTCCTCCCTCCAGGTAAGCACCCAAACACCGTTTTTCCTCGCCTCATCAATGGCCTCTGGGACATACCTCATGCAGTAGAGGACCTTAATGACCCTGGGCCTAAGGTACTGCGGGTACCTACTCCTCAATTCATCAATAGCCTTGATTAATTCCCTGACCTTATTGACCCTAAGGTCTAGGGTAGCGTCACCAACCACGCATAGGTCGTCCGTGACGCCGTAGATATTCAACTCAAGGACCTCCCTACCACCCTCGGTAATCACCAACCTACCCAACCTAACGTTGACCCCCAACCTCTCCCTCAACTTCCAGGAGACCACGTCTATTGCCTCATCCTCAATGCTGTAGGTGAGCTTCTGCAGGGTCCTATTCATCTGGTTAATGGTTTCCCTCATTTGGCTAAGCGTCCCCTTAATCTCCTGAACATCCCTAGTCAATGCATCGAGCCTTGCCGAGTGGCTTTGGAGAGTCTTACCATCCTCGTGTGCTCCTGCAATATCTCCTCATGCCTCTTCAGCGTCTCCTCAATACTAATCGCCCTACCAAGCAATGCATTGAAGTCCTGCCTAAGTGCCCTGAGCTCGCTCAGTATTGCGTCTAGTCCAAGGGCTCCAGCAATGGCTAGGCGGAACTCCTCATCAGTCCTGATCAACTCAAGCACAATCCTCCTAATCTCATCCCTACTAACCACGTTAACCTAATGAGAATAGTAATAACGGGTTAATAACCCTTCCGTTGATCGACCGTGCCCTGTGTTTTTAGCGTTGCCGTGCTTTGGGTTTGGAGAGTCGCCGTAAGTATAGAATTACGGCGGGTCTTCTTGTCCAGTGTTTGACTTATTATTGCTCCAGGGCTTGCCGTTGTTGGTTTTGGCCGTGATTTTGTTTGCGTCTTGTTCGCTTTCACTTTTTGTAGTTGAGTGAATTTAATTCTAATGGTACTCGGCATAATCGGGATAATACTGTGCAATATTTACGTTGGTCACCTGGTTGTGTTGGATGAAATTTGATGTTAGATCTACAGTAAAATAGTTAGTCTCCCTCCTTTATAAATGCGCTAGCCTTGTGAACCCCTCGTGAGCCTCCCTATTATGCTGTGAAGTCCTATTATGTTTAATATGACCTATGACCGGGATAAATATAAAAAGGATCCCACCCGCTTTTACTATACCAGAGTTATAAGTGTTTCCGATTCTGTAAAATCCTATGCCGAGTAGGACATACCCTATGAAGCTTATTATATATGTCCATGCTGCTAGCAGTTCTGCGATGATAAAGAAAAATATGAATAAGATAAAGCCTACATATGTTATGATAGAGCCAGTTCTCCCTATTCCTAACTTAGGGTAGAGTGATTTTAGGTCTCCAAAACCCCTCATCATCATTAACATAGCCACTTGCCCTACTGTAAGTCCGCTCGCTACAATTGCGACTATTGTACCGACTATGCTACTTACACCCGCTAAACCCGCTAGACTTAATTCACTGAACAAGAGAACGTAGAGCCATGAGGCCGTTATCGCAGCTATTATCATGATAATATTTGCTGTCCTTAACTTCTTTAATCCTTCTATCTCTGGGCTTACGGAATATTGAGGGATCTGCACTTGTCCGTAAATCGTTAGCTTTTCAGCCTTTCTAAATCCTAAGTAAACTAACACGAATGGTACTACTAATATTATGCCGCTTAATATGTCTAGTGCTGCTATGTCTGGTGCTATTTTTAAATACTCCTGATATGTTATATTAGAAAATATAAAGAAACGAACTACGTCATAAATCAAGTTGAAAGTTAGCGCTGAAAAGGCTAACCATCCCCCTACCTTAGTCAACGAATCGCGAAAAACATCGCCTAATCTAGCGTAGATTATTGCTATAAATATAGAGCCTATAATTGCAATTATTAACCCCCCGTCAGAGAACCAGAATATCATATTGGAAAAGTTCGAGGAGGAATATATATTATAGTTTGCTAAAAAGACTAAAAATGAAACACCTGTTAAAAACACCCATACGTATAGTCCGATTTCCATTAATAAGCTACCCAGAATACCTAAACCTACGTTATATCCGGGTAACCTTAACATTTTAAGCCCTTTTTCTGTCCTGCTGTACCAGCGCTCAAAACCGAAGAGTGAAACCCAAGCGATAATAAAAGAATAGGGTCGCAAGTTCATTAAAGTAAAAAGTATAGGAAGTATAGTATGAGGTATAGTACTATGAAGTAACGGGGGTGGCGATGTAATCGGGCTAATTAGCGGGCTAATTAGTATGTATGATATAAATGGGAGAAATGATATAAGTAAGAGTACTGAACCGATAATAAAATACGTTGCCCCTGACTTAAGGTAGTTTATGGCTTCAGATGGCTTTTGCTGTGTCATGGTAATTAGCATTGTATAGAATATAATTTAAATTTTATCTCCAGCAAACTAACTGACTAATGGGATTAGACGTCACTATAATGCGCACTTTCATCGCTTCTTACTACACCCGTGAATCGCACACGTAAGTCCCACATTTACTCATACTCGTGAAAAAGCCTTATTTAATGCCCTCTTGAGTTACATTCACGACTAATTGATTAGAGTATAACGAAAAATTAATTCTAGAATAGCCTAAATGGGGCACTGTACAGCGCAATACGCCCAGTTTGTGGTTCAAAGCTCAAGTTAGGGTGCCCAAGAACGCGGAGCTTGGCATCGCTACCCATCTACCGAGTAATGGCAAGGCAGGTACTGAGATAGCGACCATGCTTTAGACGGGCAGAGTCGCCGTAATTCTATACCTGCGGCGACTCTACAAGTCCAAAATACGGTAGTTATCACTTGCCTGGATCGTGCCCTTCATTAGTGATTGGGTGAATTTAAAAGTGATTGGGGAGTATTGATTGGCGGTGGGTGTTTCTAGGGATTTTGTCGGGGCCTTGATTAGGGATGTTGAGGATGCCGTGAATGAGATCGATAGGATCGCTGCTAAGCCGTATATGAGTTGAGTGATGAGGAGAGGTTGGCTATTCGTTATGAGTTGGTTGTAATTGCGGAGGTGGTGATGGCTTTAGTCGTCCACGTGGCCCGTAGGGACCTTGGCGCCAGGCCTAGGACGCCGGTGAATGCGTTGGCTATTTTGAGGGATGGGGGCTTGGTTACGGTTGATGAGTATGAGGACTTAGTCAGGCTGCTAAGGTTTAGGAACCTGCTCGTCCATAGGTATTGGGTCATCGATGACTACTTGATATACCAGGGCATTAAGTCCAACTTTAAAAGCCTGCTAAGTCTCATTAACAGGTTGAGGGCACGCTATGGGATTCAGTGAGGGGTACACGTATTACTCGCTTAGCGATAGGGAGAGGGAGTTAGTCATATTGAGGATTAGGGACGTGCTCAGGGAGTTCGGGGTCGCCCTCGGCATACTATTCGGTAGTTTCGTGGAGCTCGGCGAGTTCAGGGACATAGACATTGCCATATACGGCAGGGGACTCAACCTAAACAAGCTCCTAAGCCTTGGGGCTAGGCTCGAGGAGGCCCTGGGCATGCCAGTCGATGTAGTGCCACTCACCGATGTCGACCCAGGGTTTAGGCTATCAATAATGGAGAGGGGCGTCGTAGTGCTTGAGGACGCTGATGGAGTATTCGAAGCACTAATGAGCGAGGCACTCGATGAGCTGTACGTAATGACTCACGACGAAGCCACGGCATAACTAAGGTAGTGCCGTGCCAGGTTATTCAATGACCCCCCAAACTTGCAGGCAGACTCGCCGCAGGCCTATAACTACGGCGACTCTCCAAACCCAAAGCACGGCAACACACAAAATACAGGGCACGGCAATCAATGCGATGATCTAGCTTTCAATCCCTAAATCACTTGCACATGTTCCCTTGCCAGTTTCACAAGGCTTCTACGTACTTCAAATCCCTCCTCACCTGCTCAGCGTTCAATCTCGATTCGTGGAACCCCTCTACGTGTAGGAACCAGGCGGCCCTCCACCATAGCCTGACATCCTCATTACTGAGTTTATTGCTTATTGAGTCAACGGCATTGAATAACAGTGCTGCCGTCCACCTATCCTGCTCAAGGGCCATCCTCGCCTAATCAAGGCCGAGGGTTATCGCCAAGGCCTTAACAGCCTCCTCGGCAGCCTTATACAACTTCTCACTTGCCTGAGCTGGGTCCTTATCAACCAAGCCCACACCCTCATTAAGAAACTTTTCAGCCAACTCCAGATGAGCCACGGCCCTCTCCTCAGGGTCTAGATCCAGTGCCTTGGATAGTAAGTCGATTACGTCAATGCCACGGCGAATAGCCTCATTAATTAACTGCTCGAGCCTCGCCACAGGCGACAATAGATCAGTCCGCCTTAAAACCATACAACGTAGGTCACCCCACTTCTGAACGGGCACGTAACTTTATACCTGCGGCGACTCTTCCCATCCAAAGCACGGAAAAATTAACTAAACCTGTCCTGTTATTTATGAATTATTAGTTAATTTGACATAATTAATGACATTATTTCTATTCTTCATTAGAGTAAAGCTTATAAACCCTGGTTTCACAATAGCCTTGATGTATGTGGTGTTTGGTGTGACGAGTGGGATGTCGTCAATACCCTTCGAAGGTAAGTACAAGGAGCCCAATGACATTAGGGATGTTCACGTGAGTGGCGCCCCTAGGATTAACCATGTGCTTCATAGCTTCGTAATCACCGGTAATAGGGATGACCTCGTTGTGTGGTCCTTTGACATACCTGGTTATGAGACACACATTTACTCAGACATTAAGGAGAGGGCTACGTTAATGCTATGCCCAAGGATAGACAACTCAACATACCTACTACCAGATGTATCGCTTGTTGATGAGCTCAACTCAATGCTCTACGGCAATGCCAGGGTTGCCGTATATTTCGTAAAGCCCCTGGACAAGTCCTTCGTGTCAAGTGCGCTTAAGGCCACGGTTAATGCAGCCAGGGCCCTGATTAATCAATGGGTCATTAACCTATTTAGGTCCAGGGGCCTGGCCACGACTAGGTTAATGGACATACTTAGCGGCGCCAGTGAGGACCTAATTAGGTCAGCGGACCTATGGTCCAGGAGAGGCTTCACAGAGGAGGTTGGTCCAGTCTATGCTATGGTTGATTACGTAAAGTCCTCAATGGAGGTTAAGAGGAGTAGGTCCAGGAGAGCAGGTAAGGGCTGAGATCACCAACAGCCATTTAAAATTAGGGCTTAACCGTGTAGTAAACCCTCTTCTTATCCTTACCCCTACTCTCGGACTTCAAGAACACAATCTCCCCAATCTCCCTCGTATTAGCCACGTGAGGACCACCATCAGCTTGCACATCAATACCCTCAATCTCCACAATCCTCCACTCCTCACCAGGCGGTGGCTCCCTCTCGGCAAGCTTAACAATGCCGGGTATCTTCAGGGCCTCCTCCCTCTTCAGGAAGTAGATCTTCACGGGAATACCCCTCTTAACCACTTCATTGGCCTCTGCAATTAAGTCCTGAAACGCCTTCCTAAGCGCATCACCACTCAGTGTTAGGTTATAGTCATCCCTAGCGTACTCGGGCGTTATTTCACCGCCAGTCACCAGGGCGTTGTACTTCTTGTAAGCTAATGCCGCTATTATGTGCGTTGCCGTGTGAAGTCTCATCAACCTATACCTCCTATCCCAGTCTATGATTTCGTGCACCGTATCACCAACCCTAAACCTGGGCTCCCTATCGAGTATGTGAACAGCATCCTCACCCTCCTTAACAACCTCCCTAACCACGTACTCCTCACCCTGCCAAACCAACCTACCGGTATCATTAGCCACGCCGCCTGACCTTGGGTGGAACAGTGTCTGGTCAAGCCAAACCCTATTACCGTCAATCCTAACCACAGTCGCGTCAAACTCCCTCTTGTACGAATCCCACCAGTAGAGGAATTTCGTCGGCATAATTTAGGCATGGCATTTAACTACTTAACAATTGCGCTACCCCTCAATCCCAAAGAATCTCCTAACCACGTAGACCATCACGTCATGGGTCCTAAATAGGTCATCAACAGTCACGTACTCATTGTATGCATGGGCCATCGCCAGCTCCCCAGGTCCATAAACAACAGTCGGTATACCCCTAGCCTAAAGTACCTGCCGTCAGTAGCCCCAGTCACTATTATTGGCTTTGGTGTCGTGCCGAGGACCCTCTCAATACCCTCATGCACGAGCCTGGCAATTGACTCATTGGGACTCGTGTAATTAGGTTCGCTCGTGTCCAAAACCTCAACATCCGCAGCACCACTCAACCCACTCCTCAAGTAATTAATTACTTGGCTTGGCGAAACACCTGGCGGGACCCTCATATCAAGCTCTAACTCCGCGTAGTCAGGGACCATGTTTATCTTCGAACCACCCCTAACAACCCCTGGATTAAAGGACACAGTACCAACAACCCTCTCAAAATCACTAAGCGTCAGATTAAGCCCACTCGCCCTCGCGGCTTCAAGGTAGACCTCAGCTGAATTCCTAATGGCATCCATCAACTCACTCGGTAACTTAATACCCCTGTTAAACTCATTAATCAACTCCTCAGCCTTACCAATCGCCCTCACGAGTCTCATTATGGCGTTATCGCCGAGGATTGGTAAGCTACCGTGGGCAGGCCTACCCCTTGTGACAAGCTTAACCTGGCAGAGACCCTTCTCACCAATGTAGTACCTATGGCTTCCCGAGGCTCGGCAACAATGGCTGCATCACCAATTAATACGCCATCCCTCACCAAGGCCTCAACACCTGGATGACCGCCGGTCTCCTCATCTGCTGTTGCTGAGAGTATTAGTGTCCCTGAGCCCCGCTTCTCGATTATTGGGGCTAGTTCTGTGAATACCATCATTATTACGGCTAACCCACCCTTCATGTCCGTGGCGCCCCTGCCATAAATCCTACCCTCAACCACCTTGCCGGAAAACGGTGAGTAAGCCCACCTGGACTCATCACCGGGAGGCACAACATCCATGTGCCCATTAAGTATGAGCACGGGCCTACCCCTACCGACTTGGCAATCACGTTGGGCTTATCCTTAGCATACTCCCTAAACTCACTCGAGAAGCCTAAATTACCCAACCAATCCCTAATGAAGGAAGCAATATTAACCGTATAGCCAGGCGGATTAACACTGGGAAACTGAATAAGACGTGAAGTAAGCTCAACTAACCCAGACCTCAAATCCTGAGACATCAATCTAAGCAAGCAAACCCAGTTTTAAAGCCATTACCCTAAGGAAGTAAAAAAACTAGTTATAGGCAAATAAGGGGATAAAGTTATGGCTATTCCTATTATCGACTTACATGAGGATGTTTCTCTATACTTCATACTCCACGGTGGCGGTGAGCCACTTAGTGACTTTAATGTTGATATACCCAACCGCGATGTCGATATACCTAAGTACTTGAGGGGTGGTGTTAAGCTGGTCTTTGCGTCAATAGCACCGAGCATAGAGACCTTTAACCCGGAATTGTCGAGATCTCTTCAAGAGCTGTACGGTGTTTGGGTTCCAGTCACTAAGTTTAGATCCCCGCAATCCCTCATTATTGAGCACTTCGAGGTTTATTACAAGATGGCTGAGACCTACAAAGTAATTTCTATTGTTGAAAGTTACGATGATATTGAGAGAGTATTTAATGAAGAAGGCAAGGTGGGATTCCTACTACACCTAGAAGGTGCTGACGGTATTGAGGATCCTTACGACTTAGTCCTTCTCCGTAAACTTGGACTTAGAAGTCTTGGGATTACCTGGAACTATAACAATAAGTACGGCTTTGGCTGTATGTCAAGGAAGGATTACGGATTAACACCTGAAGGTGAGGAATTAGTAAATACGGCGTGGAAGCTCGGCATAATAATTGACTTAGCTCATGCATGTAAGAGAACTACCCTAGAAGTCTTGGCGATCGCCAAGAAACCTGTTATAATAAGCCACGCCAATATTAAGGCTCTAGTTGATACACCCAGAAACGTAGATGATGAGGTTCTTGAGGCCTTAAAGAGAAACGGTGGTGTTATTGGATTATCAGCAATAGGTTCGATAATCTCCAGGAAATCAAGACCAACTATTGATGACTTAATAAAGCATTTCATGTACGTCTATGAGAGGTTCGGACCCGACATATTAGCAATTGGTACGGACTTCATGGGACTACTCGGAATACCGCCGCCACAAGGCTTCGAATTAATAGACAAAACCCAGACATTACTACAAAAACTAATGGAAAGGAGATTGACGGACAAAGACATAAGAAAAATAGCATACGAAAATGCGTTAAGAGTAATAAAGGCGAATATGGCATAAAAAATAAAATAAATAATTAAATAACACTACTCTTCTTAAGTTAATTATTTCTTAATTAAACATGCATTCTTTATAAAAATTACTGAGAAAAATTTATAAATTAGATTATTTTTTTAATTATCTTGATGACATTAAAAATTAACAGAGAGAATATAATCAAGGTTATATTGCTTATGATTGTGCCTTGGTTGTTCATAGTGTTTCTTGCGCCATTATATAATAGGCCAGACCCTCAAATCGGTGGATGGCCTTTCCTATGGTGGTATTTGTTTGCTTGGGTTTTTATTCAACCCATCATAACATATATAGTGTATAAGTTCATTGATAAAGGTGGTAAGTCATGATGTTCACGATAGTAGATTATACGATATTCTTCGTATTAGTTGGTTTAACTGTAGTTGCCGGATTCCTAGGCACTAAATGGAGAGCACCTGACTTCTCAAAAATATCGGAATGGAGCATCGGAGGTATGAAGTTTGGCACAGTAATTGTCTGGTTCTTAATGGGTGCTGACATATATACTGCGTATACTCTAGTTGCAATACCAGGTAGTGCTTATGCGCTTGGTGGTTTTATACTATATGCCGTGGTTTATGGCTCGATATCGTACCCATTCCTATATATTGTAGCCACTAAGTTCTACAGGATTGCAAAGCGAAAAGGCTACATAACAGCCGGAGATTATGTGAGGGATAGGTTTGATAGTAGGATTTTATCGCTATTGATATCGTTAACTGGCATAATAGCGATGCTGCCCTATATAGCCCTACAGATAGTTGGTATTAGGTATGTCCTTGATGCCATGGGATTCCCGGTGATTCCAAGCTATATAATAGCTTACATAATAGTTGCGGCGTTCGTGGCGGTAAGTGGGCTTAGGGGTCCAGCCCTGAGTTCATTAATTAAGGATGCCCTGATTTGGGCTGTTATTTTAACAATAATAATTGCTTTAGGTATAAAGTTTGCCGGGTTTGGACCAATATTTAGTGAAGTTGGTCCTAGACATTATTTAATACCAAGCAATTTAATACTTGGTTATATAACATTGGCATTTGCCAGTGGTATATCATGGTTATTATTTCCAAATTTACTAGTTGGCCTACTTGGTTCTAAGGGTGAGGATATAATTAAAAAGAATTCGGTCTTCCTACCACTATATCAAGTGTGGCTTATATTACTAGCTGTCATGGGCTTAGTAGCCCTAGCTAAGAACTTAGTGCCCCATGGCGTTTCAAGTCTTGCATTTCCATCAGTAATTAGCGCGTACTTCCCATCATACTTCGTTGTACTGGCATTTGCAGCCATTGTAATAGGCAGTATGGTACCTGCCGGCTTGCAAAGCCTTGGTGCCGCAAATCTAATAACCAGGAATATATATGTGGACTTTATAAATAGGAGGGCCACGGAAAGGCAACAGGTATTTTGGGGTAGAGTCTCGGTATTTATAATGATAATAGCATCATTAATATTTGCGATAACGCCAGCGGCTAGTGGGTTGATATTCTATTTATTAACCTTCTCCTATGCATGGTTATTACAAACATTACCAGCAATAATACTATCAATGTATTGGTACGACTTGGATAAATATAGCGTTGCGGCTGGTTGGGCCGTTGGCACGGCTTTCGTAACTTACGGCTTAGCAACGGTAAAATTCTCCTCCTCATTACTACCCTGGTTTTATAATATTTACGTGGGCTTCATAGGATTAGTACTAAATCTAGTAGTAATGTTCATAGTATATGTAATAATCAAGGCTCTTAAAGTAAAGATATCAAGCAAATTAACACCGCAGGAATTAATGTAATTCATTCCTGCCCCCTGCTTTGATATTTAAAAATTAAAATTATTTTTACTCTTTTTTAATTTTAGCAATATATCAAGAAATGAGTCATCAATTTCTTTCGATTTAATGCTAACTCTAAAGTAGCCTTTCATTAACGGTGGTATATTTGACAAGTCCCTTATGAGTACGCCGTGTTTTAATAATTCTTCACCAAGCCACGGCTCATGCCTTATCATGAAGTAATGAGTCCTTGATTCATAAACGCTTATGCCAAGCTCCCTTAACGAGTTCACCAATCTGTCCCTCTCTTCCTCGACGTACTTAATGGTTAGTCTCCTGAACTCATGGGCTCTCCTCATGTATCTAGAGACTGCGTATTCAGCTATTGAGTTCACGGGCCAGGTCGGCACCAACTCCCCAATATCATTCCTCGTATATACGGCGCCAACCCTGAGCCCCGGTATTGCTAGGAACTTCGTGTAGGACTTAACAACATACACATTATCATACTGCTGCACATCCCTAATTAATGATTGATTATCCCCCACGAAGTCCATGAAGGATTCATCAACAATCAACACACTACCGCGCCTACCCAACTCCTCGGCAATTACGAGTAATTGATCACGCCCAATTAAGTAACCTATTGGGGAATTTGGGTTTGAAAGAATAACCACAGTACCCGGCCCGGCCTCATTAATTATGAGGTTCGCCAGGTCATCACGCCCCCAATACTCAATAAGCCTAACCTCAGAATTAACCAGCCTGCCTAGGCGTAGGTAATCGCTATAATTCGGTACTGGTATTACCACGCGCCTTGGCCTTAGGTTCATGAACAGTAATTGCAGGGCCTCGGTGGCTCCATTAAACACGTATGTAATGCCGGGCTCGACACCCTCGAAGGTCGATAGAGCCTCCCTTAACTCATCGCCAAGCTCCGTTGGGTAATGTGAGTAGCAGCCATTATTGACACACTCCCTAATTAACTCAATTAACTCCCCTGGAGTACCCAGTGGTTCATGTTTGAGCTCATGTCTATTAAGCCGTACCTCCACCCATACCCACCGTGGCCCCTGGCACCGCTGGTTATACTACCCATATAATTCAGTCCAGGATTTTGCGAGATAAGTTAAATAAATCCCCACTGCTATTGAATCCGATAATTAATGCATCACGAGCATCACCACTTCGGGCCACCGCCACAGTGGTTCATAAAGAGAAGGGGCCTTAAGTACTTAATACTTTACCTACTCAGTAGCCGTGGACCAATGACCGGTGCCCAGATCATTGATGAGATTGAGAGGTTGTCCATGGGCTTCTGGAGACCGAGTCCAGGCTCTGTCTACCCAGCCCTCGAGGAGCTTGAGGCTGATGGCTTGATTAAGGTGGCTAAGGTTGAGGGTACGAAGAAGTATTACGAAATCACGGAGAGCGGTAAGGCATTCATTGGCCTGCCCAATATTGATAAGACCACGGCGGCGGTTAACGACTTCGTGTCCCTGGCCAGGTACATAATTGATAATTGGGACACACTCAGTGAGACCGATAAGAGTAGGATTAGGGATGTGCTTAAGGACCTCATTAAGGCAGCTGGCATACAGTGTTAACCCATGTTATGAAGCACTACGTGCGGCATCTTCAACTCCTCAATAAACCACTTATTCCTAACCTCCATGATCAACTGCCTACTATCGATGTAATTACTCAGTAGTTTAGTCACGGTATTCCCAAGACCCTCACTTAGGCAGTAATCAGTATTTTCGAAAAATATTAATGATGGTTTCCTAGCCACTATCAACTGTGTTACTAATGCTAGTATTGTCTTCATATGGCATGGGAGTTCATCGCCAATGTGCACGAGGCCCCTCCTATCGACGTAGGAAAGGACCAGTTCACCATTATACCAACCAGCCCTGAAATTCCTAAAACCAAGCTCACTGAGGATCCTCCTTAGGAATCTCACGTCAGTGTCCCTCCTCGGTCCGTGAATAGTTGGGAGAGGATTTCGACTACGTGCTCGCCGTGCTCGCCGATGAAGTCCGTGTGTGATGAATCGGCACTCCTCACGCGGCCCCTAAAGTCTATGTATGGTCCAATCCTGTAAATACCCACGGAGAGTAGGTAATCCCTAAGCGCCCTAACTACCGATAGTGCTGACTCATAATCCTCAGACGCACTACCCACTAATTGAAGCGCCTGCTCCTTAGGCGATAAACCATCTGGGTTTAGCAAGGTTGATGCATCAGCAACCTCAACATCCAATGGGTACTTAACCCTACTAACACCATTCCTAAACTCCGTGACGATGACCTCCCTATCACCAACCCTAACCACGCCAGTATACCCATCATCAAAGCCAACGCTTATTGTCACTGAATCGCCCTGATAACCAACCTCCTCAAGCCTCTTCCTAACTCTATCGTCCAGGGCAATGGTTATGTCAACCCTAGCATCACCAATCCTAACCAAATCCTCGAGGAACAACCTATCCCTAACACCCCTGAGAATCCTCCATACTAACTCAATAATCATTGACTTACCTGAGCCGGGAGGCCCTGTAATTATTGTTAATGGCCCCAATTCAATGCTTGTGTTTATCCCGTAAAAACCCTTAATGCTAATTCTTGTTATTAACACGGCATTATTTTGGAACTGCATTTATTAATGTTGGGTTCCGCCGCCTTGTGTATATGGGCTATATTGGGGTATAGTGTGGTTTATATATTTAATAAATAAAGCTTAAATAGCAAACCCACTAACTACGCAGGCGTGGACCTAGACCTGGCGCCAGACCCACTCCTCGTCGTCCCAGGACCCTCGCAAATACCGCCTAGGGTTATGAAGGCATTAATGAGAGTTGTTGATCATAGATCACCCCACTTCCATAGGCTTTATAGGGACGTTGTTGATGGTCTCAAGTACGTCTTTCGGACTAATGGTGATGTATACCCAATAACAGCGAGTGGTACAGGCGCCGTTGAGACTATGGTGCTGAACTTCGTGAAGTCTGGCGACACTGTATTAGTGCCGGTCTTCGGAAGCTTCAGTAGGAGGCTCGTTAATCACCTAAGGAGGGTTGGTGCTGAGGTGGTTGAGATTGATTATGGCTGGGATAGGGCGCCGACCTATGAGGACTTGAGGGCTAGGGTTGAGTCAATGGGGATTAAGCAAATTGACGTATTCGCCACGGTATACAACGACACAAGCCCGGGCCTCGTCTTTAGGGACCTACCGAAGGTAGCCAAGTGGGTTAAGTCCTACGGCGCGCTGGTTCTCGTTGATAATGTGTCTGCCCTTGGCGGTGACTACTTTGAGGTTGATTCCTGGGGTATTGACGTGGCCGTATCAAGTAGCCAGAAGTGCCTTGCCGCCCCACCGGTCATGTCGTTCATTGCCGTGTCCTCGAGCGAAGCATACCGTAAGGCGGAATCCGTGAATCACCCGAGCATTTACTTCGACATTAAGTTGATGAGGAAGTTCGGTGAGAAATTTGAGACGCCATTCACACCAGCTGTTAATTACCTATTCGCAATTAGGGAGGCGTTGGTATAATTAGGGAGGTTGGTCTCGAGAATTGGATTAGGTGGCACATAGAGAGGGGTAAGGCGATAATCAATGCACTTACGAAGGCAGGTCTTGAGCCGTACATAAGTAATGACTACTATAGGTCAACAACAGTACTATCCTTCAAGTACCCAACTGGTGTGAGCCCTGATTGGTTCAGGAAGACTATGTATAGGCTTGGTGTAGCAATCTCTGACGGGATGGATGAGGTTAGGGGTAAGGTGTTTAGGATTGGTAACATGGGTTACTTAACGAGGAGGGACGTGCTAACACTTATTACAGGCATAGTGGCTGCCTTATTGATTAATGGAGGTAATAACATTGATGGGGGTGCCATGAAGGATGTGTTTAAGGAGGTTTTGAGTTATTGGGAGCCTGAGCAATTATTAGTGGATGAGGGTTAGTATCGCGCCAGTTAGTGCGATTGTACCTATTACAGCCACTGCAACCCCTATCACTATTAATACTACATCCACAGTTACCCTGGCATACCTCCAATGCCATAACTCAAGGAGTAATGTCCTGAAGCCTATGAGACCATGCGTTAGCGCAGCATATAGCAATATGTATAGAACCGCCGCATATGCGAAGTCCCAGGCCTCTATATGGCTTATTGCTGCTGAGTAGGTTATTGATTCCTCATAACTTGGCCACCTAAAGGCTAGGTGTATCCCAACAACAACAATAAGCACAATACCAAGGAGGTATTGCCACTTTCTTAATGTGGATGCGTTCACCATGTTCATCACCATATGAAGGCTACTAGCGTTGCTAGTATGAGGAATATTATTATGACTATCACGGCTATGTACTTAAGCCATGCTTGTCCAGGCTTCTTGGTTGATGGCACAGCCCTTGGGAATGTGTGTCTCTCTGGTTTTGGAAGGCCAACGCCGAAATACTGAGTTAGTATTAATCTGAATCCGTTAGCTCCGTGAACAGCCGCTAATAGTGCTATTAAGTACTCAATTACTGTACCAACATGAATATGCCCATAGATTGCCGGCCCCTCTATAGTACCTATTATTGTATTCCACGTTAACTGTGATGGATGACCAAAACCAAGTGCCGTGGATATTACTAAAGT
The DNA here is from genome assembly GCF_001316245.1 of Vulcanisaeta sp. JCM 14467. GTDB lineage: Archaea > Thermoproteota > Thermoprotei > Thermoproteales > Thermocladiaceae > Vulcanisaeta. The sequence goes on from NZ_BBDM01000003.1 coordinate 91,325, forward strand.
ATGTCCAATTAAGTAAAGTACAAGTATTGCGCCACTGATCTTCTGGAAAATCAGTAACCACTCATCAAGCCCCTAAACCAAAGAGACCACTTTGGTGGGACCCTCTTAACCTGTTTCTGCTGTGCCATCCCCATCACCTCTTACGCTTACTGGTTAATAGCCAGTTCTTCAAAAGGTTTATCGCCAGGGCTGGGTCAACGTCCTTGGGGCAAACCTTACTGCATGTGCCGCTGTAGTGGCAGGACCAAACACCATTCTCACCATCAACGACCTTAAGTCTCAGCACTGCACCCTCATCCCTATTATCCGCGCTCCACCTGTATGCTTGGGCTAGGGCCTGCGGTCCTAGGTAGTCCCTGTTTAGGAAAACCATTGGACATGCCGAGTAGCACAGCCCGCACTTAATGCAGTAGGCGAACTCCAAGTACTCACTGAGCTGCTCCTCAGTCTGTGGGTAGTAGGACTCGAGTTTCTCGAATTGCTCAGTCTCATCCTTCCTAATGAGCCAGGCTTAACGGACCTATGCTTCCTAAAGAACTCACTGAAGTCCGCCGCCAAGTCCTTTATTGGTTCAAAGTTGCTAAGTGGTTCGACGGTAATCACGTCGGTACCTAAGTCGTACGGCTTTGTCTCACAGGCAAGTCTAGGCACGCCATTTATTATCATACCGCAGGAGCCGCATATACCCATCCTACAGCTATACCTAAAGGATAACGTCGCATCTTGGTACCACTTGATCTTTAGTAATCCATCGAGCACCGTTTCGTGATTTGTTAGTTCAATCTTATACTCACGCCAATAATACCTACCCTTTTCCGGATCATACCTCTTAACCCTAAACGTGTAGGTGCGCCTAATGGGGGAGCTGAGTGGTGGTTTTGTTATGGTTACCTTCTCCATAGTGGTTGCCGGCTGTAATGTACTACTGACCTGCTGAGAGGACACGCTTAGTTATGAATAATTATATCTTTATAAGTTCTTCCTTGGAAAAGAATAAAACGAAATAGTTAATAGGCTCCGCATGGCCATGCCGTGCATTTAACGGTAAATGCATAAATACTAGGCTTTTGTCTATTTATTAATGGTTGAGTATGAGGGTTTTATCACAGACATTATGATTAGGATAGCCGGCGACATAGTGCTCTCGGACAACCCTGGTAAGGGCATTAGGAAGTGGCGTGAGTTCTTCGAGATGTCCCAGGCCGAGCTTGCCGCCAGGCTAGGCACCTCGCCAAGCGTGATTAGTGATTATGAGTCTGGGCGTAGGAAGTCGCCCGGTTCCCAATTCATTAAGAGGGTTGTTAAGGCGTTGGTTGATTACGAGCTTGAGAGGGGTGGGCAGAGACTGTACATACTCAGTAGGCAGCTTGGTGGCGAGAGGTTTTGGGAGGCCATACTTGATATGAGGGATTTTGACGTGCCCATCGAGTTAAACGAGTTTGTTAAGGCCATAGGCGCCACGCTGGCCGTTGGGCCTGAGGCTACGTCGACATTCATGGGTATACCGTTGTCGACAGCCTTAAGTTAGTCCTTGACGTGCCGTCCCACGAGTACCTAAAGCTTTATGGAAGTACCACGCAGAGGGCCGCGGTCTTCATCAACGTTAGGTATGGCAGGTCGCCAATGATCGCCATTAAGTCCATGCTTGCATTCACCAGTTTAAGGCCTGCAATAGTGGTTATGCATGGTGTGGATAGGCCTGATTACCTAGGCATTGAGATTGCTAGGAGGGAGCGTATACCATTGGCTATTGTTAATAGTTCAATTGATGAACTATTAACAGCCCTAAGGAACTTGGCTGAGCGTCAAAAGTCAATCGCCAAGTAACCCTACTCACTTAACCTGGGCCATTATTGACGTAAGCACTCCCCGAACCTTCTCCCTAAACTCCTCCATTGAGGTGTCATTGACAAGTATGTAATCAGCCCTAGCTATTAAGTCGCCAAGTCCATACCTCAACTCCCTGAGATCCCTCATTAGGAAGTCCTCAACTGTCTTCGGGTCGTCAGGCCTACCCCTCCTCAGTAGTCTCTCAAACCTTAACCTCCATGGAGCAACGATGTATATCAACACGGCCTTCGTCGATAATGCTCCTCAATTGCTTCGACCTCCCTGATACTTCTAGCCCCATCAATAACAACCACATTTGATTGCTTAGGTACCTTCTCAAGGGTCTTATAAGCAATTGCCCTAGTACCACCCCTCAGCCTTAGGATTACCGATGCTGCTGAGGAGGAAATACCACTCTTAGCAGTCTCATCCCTAATCACATCACCCATAGTAACCACAGGAAGGCCTAACTCTTTAGCCACATCCGAGGCTATTGTCTTCCCTGAACCAGGTAAGCCGGTTATCACTATTACCAGCACGTGCGCTGAAGCACCCACTGGCTTATTTTTATTTACCCATAATGACCTCCCTAACCCTAAGGAGATCGGCGTTCGTCCTAAATCCCTTAATGTGGAAGTGGGACCTTACGGCTTGATAACCAAGCCCCCTTATCACGCCTATCACGTCATTGATAGGCAATTCACGCCCCAAGTCCCTACTGATTTCCGTGGTTAATGCATAGGGTATGTTAGGGCCAAGTGACTCATCAACAATTAACTTACTGACTTCCCTAGCCCTATCGCTGAAGTAATCCCTAACATTCCTCATGAAGTGGTTCATTAGGAACTCGGCATCCCATAAATTACCAATCCATAATGGACCAGCCAACCTATACCTGGAACTGGCTGGTATTGGGTACCCAGCAATGAAGCCCCTCTGAAGTGTGCCCTGCCTATAATAGGCATACCCAAGGTTCCTGAAAGTCTCCAGGGCGTAGGCCCTATCCTTAAGAATTAATAGGCAGACCCTGTAGTAATGGCCGTCGAGGAACGACACCAGTGGTTGTACTCCATAATCCATGGATAGCGCATAGCGTGCAATTGTCGATATTAATATCCTAATACCAACCTCAAACCTAAAGGGGAACTTCTGTGGTAATGCCCCATAACGCCTAACGCACTTAATAGTACTTACCAGACAACACGCCCACGTCGGTTGCCGTTACGCATAGTAATCCCTGGTCCCTAATCGCCCTGAGACTATTCTCTATGAATGGTTGTGGCGACCCAAATGGATCAATATCTATCACGTCACAACCACCCTCACGTGCAATCCTCAGTAGTAGGTTGTTTGCGTCATCCCTATACACATTCACCACATCATTAAGTCCATTCCTATCCACATTCAGTTTTATTAGTTCGTAAGCCCTCTCAGAAATGTCATTAGCCACAACCCTCAATACACCATTGACCTCCCTGGCATACCTAACAGCCCTAACCCCAGACCCAGAGAGTGGCTCACATATTGTGATCCCGGTCCTACCCACGTAGTTTACGTACCCATTAATGATCGCAATTGATAACGACCTATTAACCTCCATCCTAGGGTTATAAAACACAGGTGCGTGAGCTGGCTCAGGCCTATTACCAACGACGTACTTGGACAGGTCTGGGACGATTATTGATGCTAAGCCCTCCCTAACCTCCACCCTAGGATACTCACCCATATTTTACCACTCACTGACTAATTCCTGGACTCCAGGAACTCAACATCGTGCTTATCAGACTCTATTAAGGCCAACCCAACACCGAGAACCCTGGCAACACTAATGACCTCATTACTAACCCTCCTCTTATCCTCAACCAGGTACGACTCACTCGGTGAGTGCGCGGCAATCTTTGTGTGAGCCCTCATCAATGAGTATAGCTTGAATGTTGAGAGCAATTCCTTAACATCATCATCAACCATCTCCTCCCTCTCCCTAACCTTATCAATAACCTCCTCATCCCTAGGCCTTAAATCAACATCACTCAGTACATCCTCACTGAATATATTAACGAGCACTCTGGCAGTCCTCTCCGAAGCTCCATCGACTCTCTCTCATACTCATACACCGTCCTCCTAGTGACACCTAGGATCTTCGCCAGATCACCAAGGCTCATACCCCTATCCTCCCTCAACCTCCTGAGTAATTGACCCTTCACACTAGCCCTCACAATGCCCTTATCCTTCACGAACTTAACCCCCTCGTTATCCAAGATTCTCTTGAACGTCCTAATACTCACAGCGTATATTCCATGTATCTTATACGCTACGCCGTCTGTCATCTCCTCATCACCGTAATTAACGCCTACGATTATTGGCGTCGAGTTCGAAACTCTCGATAGCACAATAAGGTCTATTATAACTTCCCTACTCACCCTCTCTGCATCTTCCCTAATCTTAACAATGAACTTACCCTCCTCATTATTCCTATAATTGGGTATCCTAATTATTGCATCATAGGATAGTGACGAATCCCCAACAAACAGTACCTTAGCCTTCCTACTCGCCGCCAAGCTCAATACGCGCGTTATGAGTTCATTACTCATTACCTTTATGATAATACATACTATTTTATTTAAATCTCTTTTGCATAACTAATGATTATCTTCACGAGGTCTTCCTACCAATGACCATTGCGTGGGCTGTATCATACGGTTCCAGATGAACCATGTCCAGTATTTCATAACCCCTATCCTTAAGCACGTCAATCTCCCTCTTAAACGTCTCACTCGGTTCCTTAGTCACGTCAATGCTCATGGCCTTTATAACCAACATTACGTAGCCATGGTTCCTTACGTAGACGTCGGCGTTGTCGGCCAGTATCTTTGCCTGGAATGGCTGGGCAATGTCTATGTAGGCCACGTCGACTGACTTAACAATGTGTACGTACTGCTCTGGGTACCTGGCATCCGCCAGTATTGGTATTACATTCCTCCTACCTTGGTCCACGAGCTTCTCCATGAACTCCCTGAAAACCCTTGGTGAGAACTCCACGGAGTAGACAATGCCCTTATTACCAACTATATCACTAACGTGACTCACCGTGGTGCCGCTGGCAGCACCTAGGTAGAGTATCCTCGTCCCCTCCGCTATCGGCATTACCTTAAGCCCATTCATAATAGCAGCCGCCAGCTTCGACCTATACGGATTCCAAATCCTGTACTCCCTACCTTCCCACTGAACCAATTGCTCGCCATAAACCCTCCTACCCGGTGTTAAGTTAATGGTTGCCAACCTCTCAGTTCCATCCTCAAACGACACCCAGTAGACACCCTTAAACTTCTCGTGCTCCTTAACACCAACAACCTGTATTAATGAAGACATCGGGAATACGTGTTTTTAAGGGATTATAAACCTTAATGTCCCCTTATCTACGTCCACCCCTCTTCTCACGAGCCCTCTTCTCCTCAGCCTTCTTCTCGGCGCCCTTCCTCTCAACGGCCTTCCTGGCTGCCTTAGCCTCGGGCTTCCTTGGTGGTGGCTTGGCATACAGCGTCTTAACCTCCTGTATCCTCTTCATTAGGTCCTCCTTAAGCCTTGGGGCGATGAAGTTTCCGGTGAATGCATCGGCCTTAGCCGCTATAGCCAACTTAGCCGCCAATGCCCTGGCAATCTTACCGCGCTGCCACCTTGGAGCTCTGAAGATCTCTGGGAATTGGAATATGACGCCGTGCTTAGGCGGCTTACCGCCAGTCCTCAACGCCCTAAACAGGGCCTTCTCGGCACCAAGTACCTGTATTGTCGATGCTGGGAGCAGTGCAAGCCTCATTAGGCCTCCCGCTAGCATTATCAACCTAGCGCCAAGTAGTGGGCCGACCAACTCCCTAATGTTTGGCGCTACCTCCACCATAGCCTCATCGATGTACTGGGACAACTTACCCCTCAGGTCTGACAATTGTATGTATAACTTCGCGTAAGTCCTTATTGGCTCCAGGTCCCAATCAGCCATCTCCGCGCCAACGCTCTTACTAGCCACCTCGGCAATCCTCCTGGCCCTATCCTGCGATAAGCCGAGCTTTGTTAGGTTATCAACGGTGAAGTTACTCCTGTGGCCCAACTCCGTAACCAGCGTCATGTACTCCCTGTGGTCCTTAACCAAGTCCTCAAGCTCAGGGAAGTGTAGTCCATACCACTCCCTAACCCTCGAGCTGATTAGGTTGAGTATCTTGTCAAGGTCGTCCACGGAACTTATGGCCTGGGCTATGAATAAGTCCCTCTTCTCGGCAACCTGCCTGAGCTTATGCCTTGTCTGCACGGTGGTTATCTCATAAACCCTGGCCAGGTACTCCTCCTCCGTGAGTCCAAAGACCTCCTTAACATACCTACTAATGTTATTCCTATACATCATACCTGCCTTGCTCGGTAATTCAGACCTAATCTCAACTCCCGAGACCATGTTGGTTAGGTTCCTGGCAAGTTCCCTATTCTCGACAATGACCTTGGTAATGCCCTTGCTCTTGAGTTCGTTTATTATCCTTACGACCTCATCAATTGGTTCACCAGTCTCAAGCTTATTCATCTTATTTGCTATCTCGTCCGTACTACCCTCGTAGAGAACCTTGGCTATCACATCACCATTCTCATTCAGAGCCACCGCTCCGAGAACGTCCAGTACCAGGTATGCCACGCTCATCGGTGCTCACACTAATCACGTGATGATCACTATCTTTTAAGCTTTTTACCTCGTCTTGAGAAGCCTATACCTAGCGATAAATAATGCGTTAATCGCAATGAGTGCTGCCCCAATGATGAACATGATGATTCCCAGATCCATTATTACACTTATTACCAGCGCATTACTGATCATGTATTGGGAAACCACCGTTATTAGGACCGATACATTAAGCGGCCTTGAGTTGTCGTTAAATAAGACCAATGAGTAATTACCATGTTCAGGTATTTGAAACGCTATTAGGTAGGTATTACGCACCTGCTTATAACTCAGCGGATTTAGTACATGGCCGAATTGGTCAAATACGTATATGGTTAATGGGTATGAATTATTGAGAAGAACCACCATGTATGCAGAATTGTTTATGTAGATTGGTATTAAGTATTTTGAGTATACGTCAACGCTTATCGTCATGTTGCTCAGGGTATTCACCATCACGTTGTATATCTTGGGCAGGAACGAATAAGCTATTAGTAATACCGTGGCTCCAATGATCATTAGCACAATGCCAATCCTTATTAAATTCACATGAAAAGAGGGATTGAGGTTCTTAAAAACCTAATTTTAATTCGCTTAGTAAATGTCAGGAGTACATATCGATAAACTCAAGCCAGGTATCAAGCTCATCAATGCTCATCCTTTGAACCGCACTACCCCTCTCAATCCAAGCCTCCCTCGGTATTAACTCATCACCAACCTTCGCAAATACTATTCTAATCACAGGCCTTGACTCCTCATCGGTTAAGTCCTCAGTGCCCGCAGCCTCCTCCTCGCTTGGTGCATGAAATAGTACCTCAACGGTATTTGCATCCTCCTAACCTCGTATACAGGATTGCCCCTGATGAAGTTCATAAGCTTATCATAACTTATCCTCCTCATTGATACGGAGCTAATAGGGACAATTAAATACCTTATTCCTCCTATCTAACTATTAATAATATAGGATGGTAATGAAACAACAATAAGATGTAAACGATTATTAAAGGCGTGGTTTGAGTTGATTAGGGCAGTACGTGGTATATCCTCATTAGCATGTATATGCCCACGAGCACGATTATTACGCCATAGGCAATTCTCAAGGTCCTCTTCGGTGCCTTAACGGCAATGCTCGTGCCGGCATAGCCGCCAGCAACGCCACCAGCGACGTACAGTAGGGCTATTAGTACTAGTACATCACCGTAGAACCAGTACTCGGCACCACTTGCAACGCCGAAGGTGCCAACGCTTATTAAGCTCGTGCCAATGGCCCTGGTTATGCAGAGTCCTGCCGAGAACATCAAACTAGGCACTATTAGAAAGCCACCACCAATGCCGAAGTAGCCACTGACTAGCCCAACAATAAAGCCGAAGACAGCACCTTAAGTATTGTGGATAGCGTTAAGTTCTTGCACCTCTGGAAAGCATCAATCACGTGATTAACCTCATCCACAGTACCTGCCCTCGATGACTCCCTCCTGATGGCCATGTATATGCCTAAGGCAATCATTGCAATTGCGAAGTAAGTCAATAGGTCAGTGCCTGGGGTTATGTGGCCCAGGTAGGCCCCTATTAATGAGCCCACAAGGCCAACACCGGCAAATATGCCGCCGACCTTGGGCGCCACATTCTTCTTCCTCAGGTGCATGTAGGAGTTTATGTAGCGTTAAGCCAACCGCAAGCGCAGTCGTTCCAATGGCTATGTGCGCCGCGTCAGGTATTGTATCAAGCCCAACGAAGTATAGGAACAGCGGGACGGCTAATATACTACCGCCACCACCAATCAGCCCAAGTGAGAAGCCAACCAGCACTCCTGATATGACTGATAGTACGTACTGTATGGGTGTTATTACGGTCGTCATACATCACCGAAGTCAACTAGTCCTTTTTTAAACTTTTTTAGTTCAAAAATATGACATATTAATGAAAATTAATGACAATTGATGGTGGTAAATAGACAAACATAACATTAATATTCTTATTTAGCTCTCATAATGTAGTAATAGGATATTACGTTAATTTTTAGAATATTTTAAATACTCGTCAATGCCCAAACTACTTAGTATATGTGTATCTTTGGTGCTCTACCAAGTATCTTCAGCGATTCTTGAGCTGCCACAAGCCTGGCCACGGGTACTCTGTACGGTGATGCGCTGAAGTAGTTGAGTCCCCTACCGACTACCTTGGCCAATATCTTTATTGAGTCTGGGTCACCACCATGCTCGCCGCATATGCCGATCTCTATATTGGGCTTCACCGACCTAGCAGCGTCTATGGCTAGCTTCATGAGTTTCGCCACGCCATCCTCGTCAATGGTTACGAATGGGTCATAGGGCAGAATACCGAGTTCGAGGTACTTACTCATGAACTTATTCTCCACATCATCCCTACTAAAGCTGAACACGGCCTGAGTTAGGTCGTTTGTTCCAAAGCTCATGAAGTCCACGATCTTAGCTATCCTATCTGCTGTTAGGCATGACCTGACGGTTTCCATCATCGTGCCAATCTTGAAGTCAATCCTATCACCGTAAGCTTAAACACCTCCTCCGCCGTGGGCTTAACCACGTTGTTTATTATTATCTCGAGCTCCCTAACCTCGGCCACCTGCGGTATCATTATCTGAAGCTCAATATGCTTACCCTTCCTCTTCAGCTCAAGGGCTGCTGATAGTATTGCCTTCACCTGAGCCGCGTATATCTCTGGGTATGTTACGCCGACCCTAACGCCTCTATGGCCCATCATTGGGTTCGCCTCCATCAAGGCCTTAACCCTGGCCAACAACCTCTCCTTCTCAGGGTCTGGCTTACCCAATGCCCTGGCCCTAGTAACCTCGGTAACCAACTCCTCGAAGTTTGGTAGAAACTCATGCAGCGGCGGATCGAAGAGCCTAACGGTTACTGGGTATCCCTCCATTATCTCGAATATCTCGAGGAAGTCCCTCTTCATCATCTCCGCCAATTGGTCAAGCAACTCCTTCCTCTCGCTTGGGTTGTCCGAGAGTATTACCTTCCTGAACAAGTCAAGCCTGCCAGGTGCCCTAAACATCCTCTCGGTCCTTAGCAATCCAATGCCCTTGGCGCCAAACCTCCTGGCTATTGTGGCATCATCAGGCGTGTCCGCGTTAGCCCTAACCTCAAAGACCGATACTGAGTCAGCCATGTCGAGGAACTCGAAGAACTCAGGCGGTAACTTAGGCTCTATCGTTGGTACCTTACCAACGTAGACATTGCCCGTGAACCCATCAATCGTTATCCAATCACCCTCCTTAATAACGACATCACCAACCCTGGCAGTCCTAGTGTTATAATCTATCTGCAGAGCCTCAGCACCAACAACTGCGGGCCTACCGATTGCCCTAGCCACAACGGCCGCGTGGCTAGTTGCGCCACCCCTACTCGTTAATACGCCCACTGATGCGTAGAAACCGTGAACGTCATCGGGCTTTGTTTCCTCCCTAACCAGGATAACCTGCTTACCAGCCTTTGACCACTCCACGGCTCTGTCTGGGTCGAACACTGCCTGACCGCTGACTGCACCTGGCGATGCTGGTATGCCCTTAGTCAGTGGCTTACCTGCCTTCGCCTCATCAATCCTCGGGTAGAGCATTTGCAATATGTACTCGGGCTTAACACCCATTATTGCCTCCTCCTTCGTTATCAAGCCCTCCTTGTACATGTCAACCCTCGTCTTAAGCACGGCAAGCGGATTCATCTTCGCATTCCTGGTCTGCAGGAACCATAGCTTTCCCTTCTCGATAGTGAACTCCACGTCCTGAACCTCCTTCTTAGTCCTCTCGATTAGCTTAACGCCATTGTACAACTGCTCATAGACCTCGGGCATCTCCTCCTTAAGCTTCTCAATGGGCTTTGGCGTCCTTATACCAGCCACCACATCCTCACCCTGGGCATACGGTAGATACTCGCCATAGAGCTTATTCTCACCCGTGGCTGGGTCCCTCGAGAAGACCACACCAGTGGCCGACCTCCAGTCCGCGTTTCCGAAGACCATGGTCACGATTGCCGTTGCCGTGCAATCAGCTATGTCTGGCGTTATCTTATTTGCCTCCCTATAGAACCTGGCCCTCGGTGAGTTCCACGACTTAAACACAGCCTCTATCGAGAGTCTCAACTGCTCCCATGGATCATCAAACACCTTGCCGAACCTCTTAATGTATATTTGCTTGTAAATCTCCACGAGCTCCTTAAGCCCTTCGAGTGGTATCTCCGGGTCCTCCTTAACACCGTACTTCCGCTTAATCTCCTCAAGGGGCTTGTTGAACTCCTCCTCGGGTATCCCAAGGACTATCCTACCAAACATTGCCAGGAACCTCCTATAAGCGTCGTAAGCCCCATGCTCATTATTAATCCTCTTGGCGAGCCCATGGACAGTCCTATCATTAAGGCCCACGTTTAGGACTGTATCCATCATGCCAGGCATTGAAACGGCAGCACCAGACCTTACACTGACGAGTAATGGATTATCAGGATCGCCTAGTTTATACCCTGTCTTATCCTCAAGGTACTTAATACCCCTGGCAACCTCATCCATCAAACCCTCGGGCAGTTTCTCGCCTTTGTCATAATACTCCCTACAGGCCTTAGTAGTTATTATAATGCCGGGAGGAACCGGTAGGCCAAGCCTGGTCATTAGGACGAGACTAGACGCCTTACCACCTATGAGTTTAACATCATCAGGATCCGCCTCTTCAAAGGTTAGCACGTACTTACCAAGAGAACCCATCATAATTTTATTGATCTCTAGCTTTTATAAATTTTATTATATCGATCATTATTAATACTTTTTCTATTGATTAATCATTAACAATAATTATAAATACTGAACAATAAATTCGGGAAATCTCCCTAGGCAATAATGGCTATGAAAATAATTTATATGTAAATTTAATAATTGATAGAAGGTATATTTTTATGGCATGTTTTAAGTTAGGATTTCTTAATCACACTATTAGTATTGAGATTAGGTGCATTATTAATGAAAATGCCGCCGGGTTTATCAGACTGACCATGGCTATTACTGGTGCGAAGACTATGGAGACTGTGTTTACGACCTTAATCAGCGGGTTTAGTGAGGGCCCTGTGGTGTCCTTGAATGGTCGCCAACAACGTCGCCAACCACGGCATTCTTATGCGGCTCACTCTTCTTACCAAACCTCTGCCCATTAACCTCGATACCCTCGATCTCTATGTACTTCTTCGCATTATCCCAGGCACCGCCTGCGTTAGCCATTAGTAACGCCCTTGGGAAGCCCGCGAGTATTACGCCGAATATTGTGCCGACCAATCCAATCCAGCCCAGGGCTAGCCCAACGATTATTGGCACTATGACGCTGATAGGCCGGGCACTAGGAAGTTCCTTAGGGCGTGCCTCGTCACTATGTCGATGGCCCTGTTGTAGTCAGGCTTCTCTAACCCCTCCAGTATTTTCTTCGTCCTGAACTGTCTCCTAATTTCCTCAACAAGTTCACCAGCTGCCCTACCCACCGAGGCTAGGGTCTGGCTTGAGAAGAAGTAAACGAGGGCCACACCGATTAGGGCTCCGATTATTATCCTTGGGTCAATAACCATGAGTTCACTAAAGGCTTGGGTTAGCGGGATTCCCATCCTCTCCACGACCTCGTATATGAAGCCGATGAACAGTATTAAAGCCGCCAACCCTGCACTGGCTATTGCGTAGCCCTTGGTCGTGGCCTTGAAGGTATTGCCAATTGCGTCCAGTGGGTCCGTGACATCCCTCACCTCCTCCATGCCCGTCATCTCCACGAGGCCATTAGCGTTGTCACTGACTGGCCCGTAGGAGTCCAGGGAAATGACTATGCCGGCCAGGCTCAGTAGTCCCACCGAGGCCACTGCCGTGCCGAATATGCCACCCTCAATGCCGTAGGGTGGTATGAACATTGAGCCAAGCACGTATGAGATGCCCAGCGCTGCGACAACCATGAATATTGTTGGTATTGCGCTTAGTAAGCCGTATGAGTATCCAGCCACTATGACGTTTGATGCCGATAATACGGCTTGGCGGGCGATATTCCTAACCGGTGGGAATGTGTAGTGGGTGAAGTACTCCGTGGCGAATAGCACGACTATTGCCGTTATCATGCCCAGTAGGTCAGCCACGAATATGGCCACGGCCTCCATCAGTGGGAATGTTATGAATGAGTATATGGCTACGAGGATGGCAGCCACTATTATCGTGGTGTACAAGGCCAGGTTTAGCTTGCCCATGGCCGCCGCAGCCAAGTCCTTACCCCTCACCTCACCCCTAACCACTTGGACACCCACTAGTGTTCCGATGAGTGTTAACGTGGCTAGCATAATAGATAGCCTGACAAGACTTGGGGCTAGTTTGAATACTGCGGCGAGTAATAATGCGCCTGCGAGTACGACGACGAAACTCTCATACACATCGCTAGCCATGCCCGCACAATCACCCACGTTGTCGCCCACGTTATCAGCAATGACGCCTGGGTTTCTCGGGTCATCTTCTGGTATGCCAGCCTCGACCTTACCAACTATGTCGGCGCCCCAGTCGGCCGCCTTCGTGTATATGCCTCCAGCTACCCTTATGAACAGCGATATTAGGCTCGCGCCAAATGCCACAGGCGCCAGCGCCTCTGCCCACAACGGTGTTGGTAGTACTGAGGAGTAGGCCATGTAGAGTATCGTGACGACTAGCAGGGCTATGCTTGCCAGCGATAATCCCATCACGGTACCTGCCTTAAACGACGTACTCAAGCTGGTCCCATGCCGTACTTACCCATCCAAGCCGTCTTAGCCGCGCTTCTGGTGGTTACGTACATGCCTATGTAACCAGCCGCAGCACTACCGATGGCGCCTAGGGCGAAGGATAGGGCGGCAAGCCCAGCCATTAAGCCACTGTGGAATATAACATAGTAAGCATACCATATCAGTATGGTCAGCACAACACCGGTTGGTAGTATGGTCTTGTACTCCCTCATTAGGAATGTCTTACCTCCCTCTGCAATCAGCATGTTTATCTCCGTCAACTCCTTCTTACCTGGCTGTATCCTAAGTACTGACGATGCGTTATACCAGCTAGGGCCAGCCCCACAATTGGTATTACTATCGCCAGTAGTAATTCTAGGGGCAGCATCGTTAGTAGGCGTGCTTACGGATTAATAAACATTATTACTCATTTACCAGTACTTACCCATTTAAATAATTACACCCTGGTCAATGCTATGTGCTAATTTCGGACATATGGCGCATTTTTAAGTAAGAAATATTAATTCTTTTTCTCAAATAGTAATTGTGTCTCGGAGCTTAAGTATTCAGCAAGCCGTTAGGATAATTATTGAGGAGAATCCGCTCTACGTCACGTTACTGTCGAGCGGCTTAGTTAATTTATCGGCACTTGCGAGGAGTATTAAGCCCCTGGTCGACTCAATGGTCGGTAAGGACACTAAGGTATTTACGATAGTCAAGGCTTTGGAGAGAATGTCTATGAATTATAAGTTGGTTAATGAGTACCCGGACATTGTTAAGGCGTTGAGTATGGCGGAGATAATTACGTATAGTGGGATGGGGGAGGTCGAGATATTATTGACGGAGGAGAACATGGATAAGGTGGCAAAACTTAGGGACTTGCTGGCGGCGGCTAAGGTTCAATTCATAATACTCAATGATGGTAATAAAATGCACGTTATAGCGCCCCTAATGTATTTAGCAAACGTCTGTACGCAGACTAAGATTGAGGAGTATGGCATGGTTAGGATTATGTTCGCTGAGAAGGCGCCGGTTGGTATTGTGACTTTCCTAGTGCAGGTTATGAAGTCTAATCAAATAACTGCTAAGCATGTGCTTAGGTATGACAATGACATTTACATAGTCGTTGAGAGGGAGAAGACGCCGCTTCTCCTGAACATCATAGAGAGGTTGAGAACCATGGCTGCACTACAGTCAACACAGCAGTAGGTAGTAGAAGTGTTTAGGGTTTTAAACGATTCTTACTTAAAACTACTAAGGTTCTTATGATGACTCTACGGGTACTGAGCAAATGATGTGAGCGGCCTCTGCTGATACTGCGTAAGGAAAACAATTAATTAATGCCCACTATTTCCCTTGTCCGTGCTGAGTAGTAGGATTAACAAGCTCATTAATGAGTTGGGTAGGCTTTCTGTGGATTTGGCGGTTATAGTCCCTGGACCCAACTTTAGGTACCTAGTTGGTTCCTATATCGAGACTTTTGAGAGGTTTGGCGCGTTAATTATTTGCATGAATAATGGTGCATACGCCTTGATACTGCCGAGACTTGATGAAGGTAAGGCCAGAGCCACTGGCCTGCCATACATCGTCTATGGCGATGAAGAGGGTCCATTAGGCGCAATTAGGGCATTCGTTACTAATAACTGCGGCGTCGTGAGGAGGGTGGGCCTTGAGGGTAGGGCTACGCTTAACTACCTATGGACAATGCGTAAGGTAATTGGTGAGTTTAATGATTACCCTGTTGATGATTTATTGATGTCAATGAGGATTAGTAAGGATGATGATGAGCTAAGAAGTATTGAGCGTGCGGTCAGGGCTATTGAGAATGGGATAAGGCTGCCCGTGAGTCCATTAAGCCAGGGATGACAGAGACGGAGATTGCCAAGCTAGTTAGCAGCGCCATTAGTGATGCTGGTGCCGAGCCAAAGGACGTGCTTGTTCAATCCGGCCCCAACTCAGTAATACCCCACTGGATGCCTTCCAGGAGGAGGATTGAGGTTGGGGACGTAATCGTCATCGACGTTACCGCAACATATAACGACTATTACGGTGACTTAACGAGGACATTGGTAATTGGTGATCCACCCAGCGAGTTCTGGCGTGTTTATGACCTTGTTAGGAGGGCCCATGATGAGGCCATAGCTAGCATTAGGGAGGGCGTCACGGGTTCTTACGTTGATTCGATAGCTAGGAGGGTAATTACTGAGGGTGGTTATGGGCAGTACTTCATTCATAGGACGGGTCATGGGATTGGGCTTGAGGTTCATGAGGAGCCATTCATAAGCCAGTCATACGGCAAGCCACTGCCCAGGGGTAGCGCATTCACTATTGAGCCTGGCATTTACCTGCCGGGCAGGTTTGGTGTTAGGCTTGAGAGTAATGTTGTGATTAGGTTAGACGGCCGTGTCGAGGTTCTCGATAACTATTGGCCCGATGTGATTATTAAGGCTTAGTAATGCTTTATTACCTTGCTTCACCGTAATCACTAACGTGATATTATACCTAGTTAGGCATGGTGAGGCCCAATTAAATGCGCTTGGGGTATTGCATTCTAGGAATTACAACGATAACCCACTAACGGATAGGGGAAGGCTGGAAGCCGCAGCGGCCGCGTTACTCCTACGCAGAATGGGTGTTCATGGGCCTGTATTCACATCACCATTACTGCGTGCACGCCAGACAGCCAATTGTATTAATCGTAATTACAGGTTGATGATAGGTTAAGGGAGATTGACATGGGTGAGTGGGAGCTCAAGAAGATAAGTGAGGTTCCATTCGATAATTACAGGAAGGACCCAGTTAAGTATCACCCACCTGGTGGTGAGTCCATGGAGTCCGTGGTTAGTAGGGTCACGGATTTCCTAAACTTCGCTAGGAGCATTAATGAGAAGTCAGTGATAGCGGTGAGTCATTGGCACCCCATTGCGACGATCGTAGCATTAATTACAGGGTTACCACTAAGTAATATTTACAGGTTACGTATTGGTACGGGGTCTATAACAGCCGTTGATCTGAGTAATGAGGATGTGGTATTCCTCAACCTAAGCCCATTGAGGGTGTTAAGGAGTCTTGGCTTTAGTGATGAGGAGATAATAAGTGGGTGCAGTGAGTAGGGTTGGCGGCCATGGGCCTTACCTGCTACGATGTTCATTGGAGGCTTGTTGAGTTGAACGTAGACCACGCATGTGGGTTAGCGAGCCTGTTGAGGGTTATTGGTGGGAGGTTGGGTGTTTTTAATGTTCCGGAGGTTGTCGATGTGATGGTTTATGGGAATTATGAAATGGTTAAGCAGGCCCTAGGTGGCTCCGTGGTTATTGAGAGGTCCCTTGTTCCTGGAATCTCCTCACGTGCAATCCTCATAGGGAGTGTGCCTTACGCGTCCATTGAGGACCTCGTAGTGTCGACCATAGTTAATGCGGATATTCCATGGTATGTAGGCATTATTAGGGAGTTAATGGCTAACGTCAACGTGAGGAATAGCCTTAGGTGGGAGTGGATAAATGAGGTACTTAGTAGGTTTGGTGTTAAGGAGCTGTTTAACAGGGTCATTTCGCAGTAGGTTCATAGACACATGCTGGGTCTGAGCCAAGTGGGTCGCCAAGCTCTGTGTATGCCCTGGCCCTTGAACCACCGCATATGCTCCTAAACTCACACACGCCGCACTTCCCATGGAACTCGGCAGCCCTTATCGTCCTTAGCACTGGGTGTTCCCTATATACCTTCACTATGTTGTCCTTCCTAACGTTACCGAGGGTAAGGGGTAGGAATCCGCTTGGGTATATCCAGCCATCGCTTGAGACGAATATTATGCCGTAGCCATCCCTAGTCGGTGTGAAGCTGGGCTTTTTGGCATTGCTTGGTGGCTCACCCATTAACTCCCTGAGTCTAGCCGTTAATTCCTGGTAAAGCTTACCGCCGACGTACTTAACACCCGCACCTCTCTGCATAATGACCCTTCTAAAGAATGGTGCTTCCACAGTCCTTATGGGTAAACCATACAGTGATGCGTCGTATAGGAATTGAACAACATCCTCAGTCTCCCAGGGATCTAATGGCTCAAGCTCCATACCCCTGCCCACGCGTATTAGGAAGAAGACCTCCCACGCATTGGCGCCGCTGTCCTTAACAATCTTAAATACCTGGGGCAGCTCATGGACGTTTAACTTCATCACCGCTGTATTAACCTGGAACTCAATACCATAACTCCTTAACTTATTGAAGACTTCAAGCGTTGTCCTGAAGACGTCAATCCTCTCCAACGCAGTCCTCCTGATGTAGTTATGGGTCTCGGGGTTCGCGCCATCGAGGCTTATTGACACGGAATTAACACGGCCTTTCAATTCCCTTAGTACATCATCGCTAAGCAGCTTCGTTGATACGGCCGGCGATAGGGCAACTGGGATGCCCAGGGACCTTGCGTGGTCAATTAGCTCGAAAATGTCATCCCTAGTCAGTGGGTCACCGCCCGTGAGTATAAGCACTGGGTATGGCTTCCCAAACCCTGTTAAGTCCTCAATGAACCTCTTGGCCTCCTCAGTGCTTAACTCGGTAGGTAATGGCTTAAGCAATGCATTTGCCCTGCAGTGCCTACATGCGAGTGGACACGCCTTCGTGGTTTCGTAGAATACCAATAAGGGCTTCTCCTCAAGGGGCCACCTATGCATTACGTGGGGGCTCAATAGCCTCATTTAATAACTTACCTCCCAGGTGTTATTTTGCAATACATGCTTGGGCAAGATTAAATACTAGTAAGAAGAAACGCCCAATTGGATGATTAACATCACGAATTTAGTGGCAGGTAGCGGCACTGTTAGCCTGTCCATTAAGGGCCATGATTATGTAAGGAGTGATAGGGAGTTCACGGACATTAGCAGGCCGTTAATCTTCTGGAACATCACATACAGATGCAATCTAAAGTGCATTCACTGCTACATAAACGCGATTCAGGGCTTATCTAGGGATGAGTTGACGACCGAGGAAGCCCTTAGAGTTGTTGATGATGCCCACGAATTAAGAACGCCATTGCTCATTATTAGTGGTGGTGAGCCTTTAGTTAGGGAGGATATTACGAAGATTATGAGGAGGGCTTATGATTATGGCATTAAGGTATCCCTGAGCACTAACGGTACGTTAATCACGAGGGATTGGGCGGCTAAGCTTAAGGAGTTGAATGTTCAATACGTGGGGATAAGCATTGACTCACCAATACCCGATGTCCACGACAAGATAAGGGGAGTCCTCGGCGCCTGGGACTTAGCGATTAGGGGCATTAAGAATGTGATGGAGGTGGGCATACCAGTGGGCATTAGGACAACAGTCACAAAGCTAAACATTGACCATGCGCCCGAGGTCGTTGAGCTAGCCCATAAGCTTGGCATTTCCAGGGTAGCCTTCTACCACCTAGTGCCCAGTGGTAGGGGTAGGGGCGTCATCAATTTGCTACCGAGTCCTGACCAGTTGCTTAGGTTCCTGATTAGGTTGATGGATATGGCCAGGAAGTACCCAGACGTGGAGATACTCACTGTTGATAACCCAGCCGACGGTGTTGTTGCGGCGTTATTGGCTAGTAATGATGAGGGTGAGTTCATGAGTAAGTTGAGGCTTGTGAGTAGGATGGGTGCGTGTAGCGCTGGTAGGAAGGTGATGTCGATATACCCAAACGGTGATGTTTACCCATGCCAATTCTTCAATGATAGGCCAATGGGTAATGTAAGGAGGGAGAGGTTGACGGAGATTTGGCTTAGGCCCAAGGTGAATACCGAGCTCGTGATTAGGCTTAGGGAGAGGAATTATGGGGACTCACCATGCATGAGGTGCCCATACCTTAGGTACTGCGGTGGCTGTAGGGTTAGGGCTGAGGTGCTTAATGGTGATGTTTGGTCCATGGACCCAATATGCACCATGAACTCACTACTACGCCTATGGAGACTTGGCGAGGTTGAGTTGAAGCCTGGCAAGCCAGGGTGATGAGGGAGTTTGAGGAGTCCCTAGGCATTAATAATAATGGTGGAGGCGTGAATAGGTAATAATTGTAGTTTTGCCAATAAAGTACATAAACCAGTTATTCAATGGTTATGTGGGTAAATGACTGATTTAATGATTAGGGTCTTGGGCGGTGGAGGCGAGGTTGGTAGGATGGCTATTTTCGTTAAGGACGCCAATTCTGATAGGGGTTTCCTCTTTGATTACGGAGTTAACTTTGACGAGAATGATAGGCCCGTAATGCCTGGTCACGTGAGGCCTAGGGACATTGCAGCTGTGTTCCTAAGCCACGCACACCTGGACCACTGCGGCGCATTGCCAAGCCTATACGTGAGCTCCCCGCCACCAGTATACGCCACGCCGCTGACCCTCGAGCTTGCTGACATAATGTTTAAGGATGCCATTAAGCTAAGCGGTTACTACTTGCCCTATGAGGATGAGGAGATCAAGGCCGTGCTTGAGCATGCAATACCCGTGACGTACGGCGAGGACGTCGACGTAACGAGGGACGTTAGGGCATCAATAATAAATGCGGGTCACGTGCCGGGCAGTATGTTGACGCTTCTCGAG
This sequence comes from Vulcanisaeta sp. JCM 14467, assembly GCF_001316245.1. Lineage (GTDB taxonomy): Archaea > Thermoproteota > Thermoprotei > Thermoproteales > Thermocladiaceae > Vulcanisaeta. Next base: position 111,143 of record NZ_BBDM01000003.1, read on the forward strand.
ATTAATGGTGCGAGGGTGTTATTCACGGGAGACTTCAACCTAGCTCCATCAAACCTACTGCGTGGTGCCGACATTAATAATGTGCCTAGGGATGTGGATGTCGTCATTATGGAGGCACATACGTAGCCAACACGCACCCACCCAGGGAGGAGGTTGAGAGGGAGTTCATTAGGGTCGTTAAGGAGACGGTTGAGAACGGCGGTTCCGTTTTAATTCCCGTGTTAACCATTGGTAGCTCAGGAGATTTTGATAACGCTTTATAAGAATGGGATTGATTACTCAATAATAATTGATGGGCTCGCCAGGGTAGCGAATCAGATAGTGGCTAAGTACCCACATTACCTGGCTAACCCAGAGCTTTACCTTAAGGCTGTGGAGAATAGTCTCGAGGTGACCACGGATTACCAGAGGAAGTCCTTGATGAAGGAGCCCGTGATCATAGTCTCACCGGCTGGCATGCTTAAGGGTGGCGCATCGGTTTATTACCTAAAGAAGCTTGCTAGAGATAGGAGGAACGCCGTAATACTACCCAGCTACCAAGCACCTGACACGCCAGGCTTTGAGTTGTTGACGAGGGGCAGGGCATTCATTGACAAGAGCGAGGTCGTGCTCGAGGCCAAGCTCTACTGGTTTGACTTCAGCTCCCACGCCGGCCGGGCTGAGCTTGAGACATTCATTAATCACTTCAGTCCAGACACTAGGATATTGCTTGTCCACACCGAGGCCATAAAGGCTCTTCAATTCCTCGAGAGGTTGAAGGTTAAGTACGGAATTGAAAACGTCCATGTACCAGTCAATGACGAGACAATGCTAATCCACGTGGGAAGGTAACCCACGCAGTATTATTTACCTGCCTTGTTAACTCTGCGTTGATAAGGTTTAAAGGGTGGTATCATCTCCGCTAATTACGATGTCTCAGATAAAGATTGAGGAGGTGAAGCCAACCTTCGAGAGGGTTGGGATGCATAGCCATATTAAGGGATTGGGCGTTAGGGATGGTAAGGTCCAGTTCTCGGCGGATGGCTTCGTGGGGCAGGTCGAGGCTAGGGAGGCCGCTTACTACGTGGTTAAGATGATTAGGGCGGGTAAGTTCGGTGGTAAGGGTGTCCTAATCGTTGGGCCACCGGGCACTGGTAAAACAGCATTAGCGATAGGTATTGCCAGGGAGCTTGGACCGGACACGCCGTTTGTTCAAATAAGTGCTGCTGAGGTCTATAGTGTGGAGGTTAAGAAGACAGAATTCCTCACGAGGGCTCTTAGGAGTGCCATCGGTGTTAGGATTAGGGAGTGGCGTAGGGTTTATGAGGGCGTGGTTAAGAGTCTCGATATTCAGTACGGTAGGCACCCATACAACCCATATGCCCAAATACCAAGGAGTGCCACAATAACACTGGCCACTAAGGATGAGGAGAAGAGACTCAGAGTCCCGGCGGAGATTGCCGAGCAATTGATTGAGCTTGGTGTTGAGGAGGGCGATGTTATTTGGATTGATGAGGAGACTGGCAGGGTGTTTGTGCAGGGTAAGGGCGAGGGTGGTGAGACCTACGATATTTACGTGAAGAAGAAGATAGAGGTCCCCAAGGGGCCCGTGTATAAGGAGAAGGAGATAACCAGGTTCTTCACGCTCAATGACCTGGACATATACCAGGCTAGGCAGCAGGGCCTGCTCAGCGCCATGATATTCGGCTTCGCAACCGAGGAGCGTGAGATACCCAATGAGGTTAGGAAGGCGGTTGATGAGTTCGTGATGAAGTTAATAAATGATGGGAAGGGCGAGCTCGTGCCTGGTGTGCTGTTCATAGATGATGCCCACATGCTTGATATAGAGACTTGGGCATACCTAAGCAGGGCCATGGAGAGTGAGTTAAGCCCAATAATCATATTGGCAACTAATAGGGTATAACGAAGATTAGGGGCACGGACATAGAGTCACCACACGGCGTACCGCTCGACATGCTTGATAGGCTCATTATAATTAGGACGAAGCCATACACGGCCGATGAGGTTAGGGAGATAATAAAGATTAGGGCTAGGGAGGAGAAGGTCTCGTTGGCTAATGACGCGCTTGAGGAGTTGACTAAGATAGGTACTGAGGAGAGCCTTAGGTACGCAATACAATTGTTGGCACCCGCCCAGTTGAGGGCTCAGGAGATTGGGCGTAAGGAGATTACTAAGGAGGATATTGAGTATGTTAAGAGATTATTCCTAAGCGTTAGGGAGAGTGTTCAGTACGTTAAGGAGTATGAGAATTACTTCCTGCGTTGAGACCTTCTACACTGGGAGAAGTTAAGGTTAAAAAGGCAATAGGATAAAGCCGGTAAGGGGATAACCATGCTTAGTCTTAACGATGTTGTCCAGGCAATATATACCGTGACCCGAGTTGTCACCGTGCCCATCAATGTACATGCAATTGTCTACCTGGCAGGTAGGGATTGGGCAATGTTTGAGAGGGATGGCGCGTACGTTGTTTATAAAACCACAGATACTCAGGGCAACCCCGTGATCACCAGGTTAAGGATTAGGGAGGTAGAGCTACCTGGTGGTACGCATTATTACGAGGTTTATGGCATGGAGATGCAATTCAAGTACATGGGACATGACTTCCTAGCAGTATACCCCGTGGATGGTAGCGGTATTAGTAAGGCTAAGGTTGATGATAAGTACCTACTTGACATAGGCACCAAGATTGGTGGTGGCGAACCATGCATAGCCGCATTAAGGATTGGGCAGGTACCCGCGATATGTAAGCAAATTGGTAAGTTCTACCTAGTTATTGCGAGGATGTGATCAGCAGCGGCGCGCCGGCATCACGGTTCTGCTGGGTTCATTATCATCACGTATAAATCACTAAGGAATTGGTTTATATATAACTCTTTAGTCGCATTTATGTCTCGGGGAAATGTCTCGATTTATAAAGGATTTCTGGAGTAGGATACTATCGCCGCTATACGTTGGGGAGAAGGAATTCCTAGGTAGGCTAGCTACTCACGTCGAACTTAGTCAGAGGGCGTTATCAATACTTGAGGAAATGGTGCTAAGCGCCGTCGAGAATAACAGCATCAGTAAGACCAAGGTTTCTGAGGGTATGAGGGAGATAGCGGCGCTTGAGCGTGAGGGTGATGAAATTGTTAGGCAGGTAAATGACTCAGTACTTAAGGGTGCGGTCCCAATAACCACGGCATCGATAATGGACGCAATACTCAATAAATCAGACGATATATTAGACGGGATCCACGTACTATCGAGGGAACTGAGGCGTACGTACTACCTATGTAATACCGAGCCTGTTAGGAAATTCCTCAGCGAGGAATTCCTGGAGATGCTTAGGATTGGTAAGGAGGCGCTGAAGGTGCTCCTTGACATACTGAATAGTCTCGATAAGAGGAGCTTTGCTGACATTAGGGTTATGGTTATGGGGATACAGAAGCTTGAGGAGGAGGTCGATGATATAAAGGACTCAGCCCTGGATAAATTATACGCAAGCGCCAAGGAGTTAACCTACGTGGAGTTCATGAGCGTGATGAGCCTAATATTCGGGATTGACGACGTGCTCGACTCAATAAAGGATATAGCCTATATGCTACTAACACTAGTTAGCACGTATGGTGCCTAATGAGGAGATTAATGTTAAGGCGGTACTGTTTGATTATGATGATACAATAATGGACGTTAGCGAGGCAAGAAGTTACGCCAAGCAGGTTATCGCCCGTGAATTATCACTAACTACTAACCTTGACCAAGAGCACATACTCAGGGTAATTAAGGATGTTGAGACCAGGATGGAGTCCATTGGTCAATTTGATAGGAGGGTTTGGTTTATGAAAGTGGCTAATATATTGGGTACTAACCTAGATAACGATTACATCAACGAACTTGTTAGGGTTTATTGGAGTTCCTGGCGCTTAAAGAGTAGGTTATTTCCTGACGTAATGTCTACTTTAAGTAGGTTGAGAAGGTGTGGGTTTAGGCTTGGTATAGTGACGAATACGGATGGTGAACCAGGGCTTAAGAGGGATAGAATACGTAGGGATGGTGTTGAGGGTTTATTTGATTTAATAGTGGTTGCGGGTGATGACACAACACATGTTAAGCCGCATCCTGAACCATTCATTAGGGCTTTACAAATCCTCGATATGAGTGGGGACGAGGTTGTCTATATTGGTGATAGGGTTAGTACTGACGTACCTGGTGCAAAGGCTGCAGGCATGTATGTGGGGATTATTGATAGAAGTGGTGCCGTGAGTTTCGGGATTTATGGACAGGGTGTTTCAAGCCCTGACTTTGTGTTTCATTCACTGCCTGAGCTTTTGCAATTACTTGGGTGTGCGTAGGTAATGCATATTAATGGATGTTAATATTGGAGTAATAATGAGTAGTGGAATTGAAGGGAATAGCGTTAACTTCGATGATATGCCTTTGAGGAAGCCTGGGAGGTATTTCTGGCTTGCGTGGTTCACGGCATCCATGTGAGCAATTCGTGGACGCCTACGACACGTTAATCATAGGTGCAGCCCTACTCTATCTAGTACCACAATGGAAGTTGACGCCCGTCGAGACCGGGTTATTAGCCGCATCAGCCTTCATAGGTGTTGCCCTTGGCGCCGTTATATTTGGGCCGATTGCCAATAGGGTGGGTAGGCGACTGCTTTTACATATATGACTTGATCTTCTTCGTGGTCTTTGGCGCCTTATCTGCTTCATAACAAACTTCTGGGAATTACTCATTGTTTGACTCTTACTCGGTATAGGTGTTGGCGGTGACTACTCACTATCACCAACCATGGTTGCTGAGTACGCACCAGCAAGGCGCAGGGGCTTTGCACTTGCCTCAATGAATAGCTTCTGGGGCGTTGGGTCAGTCGTTGGGTTCCTAATTGCGTATGGAATAGCCGTTACCTAGGGAAACACAAATCCAGACTTCGCATGGAGATTCATGCTAGGTAGTGAGGCCATCTGGGCTTGGTGGTTATTTTGCTTAGGATGGGTATTCTTGAATCACCAAGGTGGGCTGTGCTCCAGGAGCAACTTGGCAGGAGGGTTAAGGAGAGGACTACTGATGTGACTAGGAAGATGACCAGTGGCAGAGAGACAACATTCGATGCAGGCATTGCGAAGAAGCCGTCAATTAAGGACTTATTCACCGACAAGATGTGGACAACCACCATATTCCTATGGGTTTGGTGGCTCGTGGTCGACATAGCCTTTTACGCTCAAACATGTACACGCCATACATAACTAAGGGTCTCGGTCTAACAACGCCGTAACTATTCTTCCTAGTCTCAGCCCTATACTGGGCAAGCCCTACTTGGTTATTACACTACGGCAGTCACCTACGACGAGGTGTGTATATTATCATGATCATAGCTACAGGTATGAAAATAAAAATATAGAAATAAAAATAAAAATAATTATTACATGATATGCCTTCAATATATTCATCGCTTTTATTCAATAAGTATCTTCGTTAGCTTATCCTTCAACTTATCTATCTCAAGTAGTATCAATCCGAGGTTTGGATCTTGCTTTGCTATTGCCGTCAGTATCAAATCCTTACTTATCGGTGCAATTAATAATGTATTCTTTGAGTACTGCGCAATATTTATTACAGGTTCACCCAGGCCTAGTTCAGCACCAAGCCTATCCATGGTGCTTCTGGCTATGGCAACCATGGCGCTCACAACCTTGGCATTAAACTCACCACTTACCCTGAAGGCTACTGGTAAACCATCACGCCTAACCACGAGGGCACCTACTATGTCTGGAAATACTCTGCCCATGAACTCCTCCAAGGCATCCACAACCTCCTTACCTACACTGGACTCCATTAATCGAAACTGCTCTTTCTTTCTTTAAAAACCTTTCTATTTATTATAAAATTGAAGAGATTGAAACCTTAAAAATAAGAACCACAAAGCCTGTGCGTGCCAATTAAGGAACACCTAGACATAGTGCTTGGTAATTCGGTGTACCTAGACGATATAAAACTTGAAAACATGGTTCACCTGTACGTGATTAGATCACCATACGCAAGGGCCAGGATATTGAGAATCGAAGAGCCGGGTAATAAGGCGCTGCTCCTCCTCACGGCTAAGTCAATAGGCAATTTGCTAATGCCCGCGGTCGCCACACCCAATGCCAGGATAGTTAGGATGCCGGTGCTACCAAGCAATACCGTGAACTTCGTTGGGCAGCCCGTAGCGGCTGTTGTCACGGAATCCAGGTACTCACTTGAGGATATATCCGATGAGGTTTCGATTGAGTATGAGCCATTAAGGCCTGTGATTACGATTGATGATGCATTGAAGAATGAGGAGGTGATACACCCAGAGATTGGTACAAACATATCCCTAGACGTTACGCTTGAGGGTGGTGACACCAGCGTGTTTAAGGATGCCAATGTGGTTATTGAGAGGGAAATTGAGCAGGCCAGGTTAGTGGCTAACCCAATGGAGCCCAAGGGATGCATTGCCTATTATAATGATGACAAACTCCTCGTTTACGCATCGACACAATCAACATTTAGGGTTAGGGCAGACCTGGCCGAGGTTCTTGGGTTCCCAATTGATAAGATTGTTGTTAAGGCGCCAAAGAATGTTGGTGGCGCCTTCGGCAATAAGACCCCTGCCTATCCGGAGTACGTGCTTGCTGCGATAGCCTCTATGAAGTTGAGGAGACCCGTTAAGTGGGTTGAGACTAGGACAGAGCACCTAAACAATGCCACACAGGGTAGAGGCGTTAAGTCGAGGATGAGACTCTACGCCAAGAGAGACGGCACAGTGCTGGGTATTGAGGGTGAAGTCATCGTTAACCTAGGTGCTTATAACTTCACGATAAACGCATCATCACCAATATTCATAGCCAACCTCTCCACTGGGCCATACAGGATGATGGCTGCCAAGGTTAGAGCTGTCGGCGTGTTCACGAACCTGCCACCCTCCGGTCCATACCGCGGTGCTGGTAGGCCCGAGGCTGCGTTGATCCATGAAACCTTGATGGATGATTTGGCTGATGAACTTGGCATGGATCCTGTAGAGGTCAGGAGGAGGAATATAATTAAGGACGGTGAGACCTATAGGACGCCATTGGGTCTCGTTATCGACCCTGCCAATTACCAATCAGTCCTTGAGGATGCCGCGAAGCGGTACTATGAGTTTAGGAGCAAGTACCTGGGTAAGGGCATATCAGTCGTGGTATTCGCCTTATACGTAAGTACGCCTGGTGGTGAGGGTGTTAAGGCCGTTATTGGTAATGGTAAGTTAAGGTTAATCATTGGCTCCAGACCCCAGGGCCATGCTCATGAATCGGCATTTAGGAAGTACGCCTCTGAGGTCTTTGGAACGCCTGAGGAGCTCATCGAGGTTGTGCCTGGTGATACGGAAACGCTTAATTATGGTGTTGGAACATTCGGTAGTAGGAGTGCGACCGTGGTCGCGGCTGCCATTACTGAGCTTGCCGAGAGGGTTGCCTCGAGGTTATCGTCAATGGGCTTATCGTTGATTGATGCCGTGAGGTCTAAGGGCGTGGTTGTTGAGGAGGAGGTTGATTATAAACCAAGCATGGCAATACTTGCACCGGGTGCTCATGTTGCTGTGGTTGATTTTGACCCGGAGACTTTGATGGCCAACGTGATTGATTACTACGCAGTGTATAATGTGGGTAAGCCATTGCTTGAGGAGGAGGTGGAGGCTCAGTTACATGGTGGTGTGCTTCAGGGGATTGCCCAGGTGCTGTGGGAGGGCGCGATTTACAGTGATGATGGAACACCACTACATACAACACTTGCTGATTACGGCTTACCAAGTCCTCCTGACGTAGTATATAAGGTACTAACTAACGGATTAAATACCCCATCTATATTGCCCGGTGGTTTACGTGGTGTTGGTGAGGCAGGAACGACAGGTGCCTTGGCAAGCACCTTTTTAGCTCTTGAGAAGGCGATAAGGGTTAAGACGGGTGTTAAGGTCAGGCTTAGCAGGACGCCGGTAACACCGTCTTACCTATTTCAATTAATCAAAAATGATAAGTAAATTTAAATTTAGTCTTTGAAAATTATTTAGTTGATTCAAGTAAAGCCTTGAATAAATTTACTGGGAATTTACGATCCATATTTAAATAATCAAGGAGCATCATATATAAATCAAATGGTAATGCACCAGCCAGTATTGTTCTCGCTAGGAAAAACTTTGCATCATCTTCACCACATACCTTCATAGCCTCCATAGCCTGCAATGCGGTGAAGACTGCGTAAAGACCAGGATTAACGTGGTATACTGCGAATATCGTCAATATGCTATCTGCGTATTGGCTAACGTCCGTCAAGCCTATGAGCTTTTTAACATTTTCCTGGATCTCGGCGAATTTATTCACTAATGCGTTTATGTCGTTTGATAATTCAGGGAATAACTTGATTAGCATGTTACTGCGTTCTTCGTTATTGTGTCATAATTCCTTAACATGCAATCACTTGGTTTTATGTTAAAGCTCACTATGATTAATTGGGCTGTCTTCTTCACTTCCTCCTTAACGTCAGTACTGGCTCCAGTGTTGCTCATTAGGGCGATGGTGCTAAAGGGGGTATTAAAGCATTTAGTAGTAGAAAGGAGTACGATCAAGTCTATTAGATGGTACGTGATCATGAACCATGGCTTTTAACGTGATCATTGACTGACTTATTTAGATCCTTATCAATGCGTTGTCTCTAGTAAAGCCTTTAGTAGGTTTATTGGGAAGTTATGATCTAGGCTGAGGTAATCAAGTAGTAATCTATATAGATTATTCGGAAGTGAACTAGCCAATAGTGTCCTCACCAGGAAGAATTTCGCATCAGATTCACCGCACATTTTCACGGCTTCCATTGCCTGAAGTGCTGCAAAAATTCCGTATATTCCTGGGTCAACATTATACGTGGTGAATATCGTCAGTACAGCATCTGCGTACTGTCCCGGGTCCTTTACCCCAACGAGTTCCTACTGGCCTCCTGTATTTGAGTAAATTTGCTCGCCAATGCATTTATCTCAGCTGATAATTCGGGGAATAACTTAAGTGTTTGCTGTAAGGCGTTTAGGGTTATTGTTCCATAATTCTTCAGTAGGCAATCGCTTGGCTTTACGTCTAGAGCAGTCGTTATTATTCGGGCTATGTACCTAACAATCTCCTTAACATCTGCAGCACCTGGTGCGCCAACTATTAGGTTTGGCGTTTGATTATCCATTATAATATTTATTAAATTGAAGTATATAAATATTTAATTAATTGATAAGATGTTATTTGTGCATTAATTCTAAATAAAGTACTTCATAACTTAATTGTGAAAATTAATGATTATTCAGGGGTAAAAAGTGAGAAACAGAAAATCTACCTATAATTGGCATCAATACCATTGGTGAAATTATAACCGCAATAGGCTTCCAGGGAATTAAGACTTTAGGCGCTCTCAATTCAATCCCTATGTTCTCAATTACATCACTAATGCAGCGATTCAATGGTTTCACGCAAACCCTCCTACCATTAGAAAGACCCCTTAATAAATCATAAACTTCATAAATCACGTTGAACCTAGGCCCAATGAGGTGCTGCAGGTAATCCCTACTAACCTCGACCTCCGACTCTATTGTGCCATCGGGAAATATCCTGGTATGTATTTCCCAGGGTGGCTCAACCCTCATGGCGAGGCTATACCTCTCGCCCTTATTCACGGCAAGTATAGTTGGCTTAAACCCTTTCCTAATGAGTTCCTCGGCTGCGTAATCAACCTCATCCTGCGGCACCCTAATTACGAATATATTCCTCCGAGGCCATTCATTATCATGTTGAGCGGTATCCTATATCTACTCCCGTCATTGAATCTTACGTACCAGCAGATAAACCCTGTAAACCCCACCCATGCAATTAATCAGCGACTGGGCGCTTAATTACTCTATTGCTAAATGGCCACCAATTCCATTTGCCGAGGAGCACTATTATTGCTGGCACAAGCAGGGGTCTAACGATGAATGAGTCTATAATGACTGAGGATGCCACGGCAAGCGCCACCTGCTTTAGTATGTAAATGCTCGATAGGGCCAGCGATGCGAAGGCCATGGCGAGCACCAGCGCTGCGCCAGTGACTACGGGTCCCGTGAACTCCACAGCCCTGACAATGGCCTCCTTATCACTAAACCCATTAATGACCTCCTCCCTAAACCTACTAACTATAAATAGGTCGTAGTCCGTACCCACGCTTAATAATAGTGATATCAGGATCACGGGCATTAACCAATAGGTCTTTATCCCCATCAATCCCTGGAACACGAATATTGTTAATGCTAGAGACCAGGTAATGCTCATGAGGACGGTTGCCACGAGCCTCAGTGGTATCATCACCGACCTCATGTATACCGAGAGTATGACAATGTTTATTGCTATCATTAAGTATAGTATGAAGCCGTAGTACTCACGCTCAAAACCAAGCACGAAGTAGTACTTATACGATGGTGAACCACCAATGAGTACCTTAACACCGTACTCCCTAGCTATCTCATTGGCTATCTCCCTGAGACTTATGTAAATCGGTATCAACTTATCCGATAGTGATTGTTGGTTCACAAGAGCCTTTATTATGTATAGACCTGAGCCATTATATGCGAGGGCTGCGTTGATTACGTAGTCCTGGCCCTTAACAGCGTTGAGCAACGCTATCGCGGCCGTCTCATTGCCGTAAACCACCAGGTATGCCGTTGAGTAGTCGTAATTCCTGAAATAATTAATTAACAACGTAAGCCCAACCTTAGCAGGTGTGTTTGGCATTACCTGGACTGGATCCGTGGTTATGCTTATATTCAGTAGTAGGTATGCGAGGGCTAGTGCCGTTATTGCTAGGAATATGGCAATGATGGTTTTCGGCCTATTAACCGCAAACCTAGCCATTCTCGAGAGGAAGGCTGTCCTTAACTCAACAGACTTAGCCCTCAAGCCCATGGGCCATAACACGCCATCGCCAAGTATCCTCATTATTTCAGGCAGTACCACCGCAGTTGCGAGTATGGTAAGGGATACGGCGATTATAAAACCTATTCCAATGTCCTGGATATAGCCATACCTAGAGACTGCAAAACTACCAAGCCCAAGCCCAACAACTGACGCGCTCGCTAGGATTGTTGGTCTAACGCGCGATAAAACAATGCTTAATGTCTCATCCCTGTCATGCCCCTTAATCCTCTCCTCGAGATACCTACTGAGCATTAGCATGCTATAGTCAACGCCTATGCCAAAGATTATTGGGGCAACCATGTACACGGTGAGGTAGTAAAGCTTGAAGTGTATTGCCCAGACATAGAGGAGCCCAAGTGATGATGCGTATGTTAGGCCGAGTATTGTCAATGACATGATAGGGCCCACCAAGGTCCCCAACATGGCTATCATTGTCACGAACACGAGCACGGCGGTGGTCTTATCGATTATGTTCACGTCGCTTGTGACTATTTTATCGAGTTCGTACAGGATAACATCCGTGCTCACTGGGTATACCCAATCCTTGCGTATTAATAGGTCGTAAACCTCATCCTCGTAATTGCTTGGTAATGATATGAAGGCCACTGTGTACGTGCCATTTAGGAACTCCTGGGTTAGGTTGTCGGGTAAGTCGAGAATGCTTGGTGGTGGGTGTTCCTGAATTAATACGTTTGTGACGCTACTTCTTAAGTTACTTAGTACGGTGTTTACGACGGATGAATTGCCATTACATGCCATTTGGTAAATGTATGGCGCTAATATTTGCGGTGTACTGTTTAAGTATTCCTGCACTAGTAGGAATTTTAGGATTTTTATGTTTGTGTTTGGTCCGAGTAAAACCGCGATCCTCAGATTGGTTTCGTTAACGCCATTATTGATTAACAGGTTATACACATAACCACTTATGTTGCTTATGCTCATTCCCGGGTACTCCTGCTGTATTAACTCTTCATAATTCGTTAATAAAATCCCCGTCATATTAATTGACGCCAGAGTTATTGGTGATGGATTGTTACCAACTTACTTATTAATTGGGTAAGGGTTTCATTAGCTAATTCATTGATGAATTGGTCATATTGACCGTATTTGATTTCGTAATCCCTCGTCGTTAAGCTAAATAGTGTATTTAATGATGCGTTTGGGTAATTCCTTAAGTAGTAATTTTCGATTTCGTAATAAAGTAATTGGGCATAATCCACAGTTGCATTGAATTCGCCACTAACCTCGTCACTTACATTATAGACCATGGAGTAATACTCCTTGTTTAGTTGTATTATTGATGAGCACTCGTTATTCAATGACCAATAAAGGTTCCATACGGTGCCTGTCTCATTATTAATTATTTCTGCTGTGATGTTGCTTATGGTTTCATTATAAATAGTATAAACAGTGTTATAGGTTGTCAGGAGGTCGGTGATTGTTATATTGGGTGAGTCCATGTTCTTGACGATATTATTTACATAGTTTAGCCTATCCTTAATGTTTATCGTTTCATTACCACTTAACTTAATTACAACTACTAACGTGGTCTCATTGGAGGTTCCTATATACTTATTGACAAGGTTATCAACAACAATGGGTTCTATATTGCTCGGCATTAGCTGTGACTCGTCGTACGTCAGCACGTTAAATATATTTAATGAGTGCTGGGCTAGGTATATCATTGCAATTAACCAAATCGTGATTATCACAATCGACAGTGCCTTCCTCGATATCATCCGCAATAAGGGATTTTAACCCATATTAAATACCATTCTACGTGAAGGGTAATGAGGAGGTTGTTAAGCTTGTTAACATTAGCAAGAGGTATTACCTAAGCAGCAGTGTTTATGTTGATGCGCTAATCAACGTGAACCTATCGATAAGGAGGGGGGAGATTGCAATTGTCATGGGACCTAGCGGCAGTGGTAAGACCACGTTAATGAATATAATGGGCACGCTTGATAAGCCAACCAGTGGTAGGGTCATTATTGATGGTGTCGACGTTACCGACGCAGATGAGAAATACCTAACCAGGTTTAGGCTTGAGAGGCTTGGCTTCGTGTTTCAGCAGTATAACCTGATCTCCCAATTAACGGCGCTCGAGAATGTGATGCTCCCAATGCTCTTGACAGGTAGGTATACGAAGGATGAGGCTAGGGAAAAGGCGAGACTCCTCCTGGAGCTGGTTGGCATTGGTGAGTTTGCCAATAATAGGCCGAGTCAGTTAAGCGGTGGCCAGCAGCAGAGGGTTGCCATTGCTAGGGCATTGGCTAATGACCCGTCATTCATAATAATGGATGAGCCACGGGCTCCATAGACCTAGCCAGCTCATACCTAATACTCGACTTAATTAAGTTGTTGAATAGTGCTATGGGTGTTACCTTCGTGATTGCGACGCACAATATGGAGGTGGCGTCAATCGGTAGTAGGATAATATACCTCAGGGGTGGTAGGGTAATGAGTGAGAGTGACCTCGTTAGGATTAAGGAGGAGTTTAGTAAGTTGAGGGTTGATAAGACGGCTGTCATTAAGTCCTACCTCAGGATACTGGATCTTGAGGAGAGGAGGTTGAGGAGGCTTGGTCAGGACTTAAGTGAGGTAGAGAGGAAGAGGGATCTAATAAATAGTTTTATTGGGTCTACATAGTGAATTAGGTTTAATTAGTAAGTGAACTATCCGCATTATGATGAACATTAAGTATGCGGCACTGGCGATATTGACGGTCGTGGCATTATCGTTAATGGGGACCACAGCATACGCCAGTGAATCAGTGAGTGCGTACTTCACGGTCAATTACGTCACCCAACTAAGCCCAAATAACCAAGTCACCAATTACTACGTTGAATATGCATTAACGCTCTACAATAATGAACCATACCCAGTCCCGCTCAATATATCAATGACCGTACCGCCATACTCAAACATAGTATTCGTATCACCATCAACGGCCTTAATAAGTGGTAATACGGTAACCTGGATAATCACGCTACAGCCATACTCCCAAGAGGTCCTCACCCTGAGGTTCCAGCCAGTCTACACACTACTGCCAATGGCATCCGTGAATTACGAAATACTCGTTAATGGTTCAGGCATAAATTCGACGATAATTAATGGCGGCATCGGTACTAAGGTGGATTTTTCAGTGAATGTCACGAATTCCCTACCATTCCCAATAATGACAACAATAGCACTAACAAGGCAGTCCGGCCTATCCTATGAATATAACATTACACCAACACTGAGCCAGAGCATACTGGGTTATGAAATTGATTACTGGATATTCAATACGGAAAACTCTTCCTCATTATCGCTGGGCATGATTGTTGAGAATATGGCCCATGGCAGAGTGTCAGGATTAATCCAATAACTGTCCAAGCGAGCATTGACTTGAATGAATCAATTAATTCCCTAAATGAAGCCATTAACAGCCTTAACAATACCCTCAATCAATTAAGGAACTTCACAGGCTCCCTAATGAGTGCTTCCGGAACCACAAATAATTACACGGCGCAGTTCCTACAATTGATAAACCTGCTCAATGAGACTGCCCAGGTACTCGGTGCATCAGCATACATAATAAATTCAACACTAATGGTCGAGAGCTTACTCCAGGCGCAATTAATCGAGCTTAAGATAGCACTCACGGCGGGTGGTCAGGTACTTGGTACTGAGGCCAATGTGGTATCTCAACTAAGGAGTTTACTTAGCCCAATAGTGAGTAATGAGCAGGAGTACCTTAACTCCCTGAACGCGTTGAAGCAAGACCTAACCCAAATAGAGCATTCAACTACTAATACCACGTTAATTAATGAAATAAATAATGCAATAACGTTAATAAATCAAATCGAGAATGCATTAACAACGCTTTCCCAAATATATAATGGTCTCGGCACAGTCCAGAACGAACTTACGACAACGCAGAACCAGGTTAATCAAGCTACCCAAGGCCTTAACTATGCAATAGCTGCTGCTAACGAGAGTGAGACATTAATAATCAATATATCGAGGAACCTCTACATCCTTCACAATGAACTACTCAGTCTAACCAATCAATTACTAATTACGTACATAAACCTATCATCATACCAAACAAAGGCGTTATCCTTCATGACCCAGGTAAGTGGGTATGAAGGCGAGATTGAGAGTACAATCATGAGTGATGAGGTTAAGAAGGCCGTGTTAACGGCCTTAGCCAGGCAATACCTAAACTACCTAAGTATCAATAGTACTAATGTTAGTATTGACGTGACTGTGGAGGAGACATTCGTGATCAACATGCCATCGATCGTGAACACCCAATACCTATTACAGTTAATAAACACGACGTCGATCCAGGGTAATGAATCAGCGAGCCACAGGGTGGTTGGTGTTGTAATTACGAATTATGGCATTTATTACCCATTAATTATTAGCATTGCCGTATTGATAGCGTTGATATTTATATTAGTAAGGAGGTTTCACTAGGGAGATTATTTCTAATTTCAATAAGCATGGGTGTTTTCCTTAAATAGAGGTATATTCGCCTTGCTATGTGCGTAGTACTCACGATGAATTAGGCGAGATGGAGAGGTACATAAGCAAGATCATAGAGTTTCTCGGCGATGACCCAGGTAGGCCAGGATTAAGGGAGACGCCTCGTAGGTTCCTAAACGCACTACTTGAGTTGACATACGGCTTAAGGGAGTCTCCACCCTCGATTAAGTTCTTCCCAATGGAGGGTAATAAGTACGTTGGGCGTATATCGATCAATGACATTGAGTTTGTGTCGCTGTGTGAGCATCACCTATTGCCTGTTATGGGTACGGTCACCGTAGTCTACGAACCATTGAATAGTGAGGTGCCTGGGTTGAGCAAGGTGGCTAGGTACGTTAAGTGGCTTGCCGCAAGGCCCATGCTTCAGGAGAGGTTCACTGTTAGGCTTGCCAATGAGCTTAAGGAGGTTCTCCACGCTAAGTATGTTTACGTTAGGGTCTGCGCACTACACATGTGTGCGATGATTAGGGGTGTTAAGGATGAGGATATGTACATGGTCACGGAGGCCTGGACAGACGGCATAAGCAGTGATGAGCTAAAGGAATTAAGGAATTCAGTTCACTGCAAGGTGCCCAAGATAGTCCTAACTAAGGAATATTAAGGGGTAAGCCGCAATAACCGTGCAATGAACCTGGTAAGCCATGTCGAAATAGTCACGCACATTCACGCAACCGAGAGCGAGCTCAAGGTCGTGAGGGCACTACTCAATTTAATACCTCCGCAGTATAGGGACGGCGCTAATATAATGAAGAGTGAGGGTCAGGGACACTTTGGCAATGATATTAGCACCGTGAAGGTGCAATTTAAGGGTGATGAGGCCCTGGAGATCGCTAAGTACATATTCGGCATCATAGATCAACTTG
The DNA here is from genome assembly GCF_001316245.1 of Vulcanisaeta sp. JCM 14467. Classification (GTDB taxonomy): domain Archaea; phylum Thermoproteota; class Thermoprotei; order Thermoproteales; family Thermocladiaceae; genus Vulcanisaeta. The sequence continues at coordinate 127,510 of NZ_BBDM01000003.1, forward strand.
ATAGGGAGATAGTGCTTGTTACCATCAATAGTAGGTTTGAGGACGGTAAGCTATACCTAAGGTTCAATAAGCAACTTGCCTACAACGGCATTGCCAGACTTGATGATGGTGATGACGTGATTAAGGTAATAATAAGGTTCAATCACTGGGTGATTAAGAATGAGGGTATTGAGAATGTGATCAAGCAATTAATGCGGCATTAAGGCCTTGGTAGTGTCACGGCGCCCATGGATGCAGACGTGACTAACGACGCGTACTTAGCCAGTAAGCCTCTCGTGTACCTCGGTGGCGGTGGCTGCCAATTCTTCAACCTCCTCTTAATCTCCTCCTCAGGCACGAGTAGGTCAAGTCGTCCATTCTCTACATCGATTAGTATCCTATCCCCATCCTCAACAACCGCTATTGGCCCGCCTACGGCTGCCTCAGGGGCTACATGACCAACCATGAACCCTCGCGTCGCACCGCTGAACCTACCATCCGTTACCAACGCAACATCCTTACCCAGCCCAGCCCCAACTATTGCCGCAGTTACCCTAAGCATCTCTGGCATTCCTGGACCACCCTTGGGACCCTCGTACCTAATCACCGCAACATCACCCGGCTTAATCTCACCCCTCCTAATCGCCTGGAACGCCTCCTCCTCACTATTGAATGGCCTTGCCCTACCCTCAAGCCTCATTAATTCCGTAGCCGCAACCTTAATGACCGCACCCTCAGGGGCTAATGAACCCCTGAGTATCCTGATACCACCCCAGGGCTTTATTGGATTACTAACATCCCTAACGATGTGTTCATGCGGTACATTGGGGAACTTATAATCTCTCAGGTTCTCCTCCAGCGTCTTACCTGTTATTGTGAGTACCTTACCATTAAGCAACCCAGCCTTCAGGAGCTTAAGCATGACCAGTGGAACCCCACCAACTACGTCAAGGTCAGCCATCACGTAGTCACCACCAGGCCTTAAACTCGCAATGTACGGTGTCCTCCTCGATATCCTATCAAAGTCATCCAGCATCAACTTAACGCCAGCCTCATATGCAATGGCCAGTAGGTGTAGTATGGCGTTTGTTGAGCCGCCCATCGCCATTAGTACCGTTATTGCGTTCTCGAAGGCCTCGTATGTCATGACATCCCTAGGCTTTATACCGAGCTCCATGGCATTCATTAATGCGACGCCGCTCTCCACGGCATACATGACCCTCCTGGCCGACGTGGCTGGTGGCGAGGCGCTCCCTGGCAGGGCCATACCCAACGCCTCTGCCATGGCCGCCATGGTATTCGCCGTAAACATGCCGGCGCATGTTCCATAGGTTGGGTGGGCCCTCCTCTCTATTTCGTAGAGCTCATCCTCGGTGATCTTACCCGCCAGGTACGCGCCCACTGCCTCATGAACATCCTCGATAGTGAGCTTTAGATTACCGTAAAAGCCAGGCTCCGCAGTTCCGCCGTACAGGTACACGGCGGGTATGTTTAGCCTTGCCATTGCCATTAGTATTCCCGGCGTCGTCTTATCACAACCACCAATACCAACAAAGCCGTCGAATGCGTGGGCATTAATCTGCGCCTCTATAGTGTCCGCAATGACCTCCCTACTCACTAGGCTATACCTCATGCCCTCAGTACCCATGCCAATATTATCATTAACGACTATCGTGGGCACAGTTAGTGGTGAACCGCCAGCCTACGCACACCCTCCTTAACGTGGACCGCCAACTGAAGCGTGTGTATATTGCACGGGCCAGCCTCACTCCACGCAGCGACCACGGCTACCAAGGGCTTACCAATGTCCTCGTCAGAGAAGCCTATGGACCTGAGGAAAGCCCTATGCGGGGCATTTAAGACACCGCCGTACCTCTCCTGACTACGTAGATTTACCTTAACCATCAATAAACTATATAATTAAGCCCTATTAAATTAATGCGCTATTTAACGCATTAAATGAGGACTAACATAACACTTAATAACTTTGGTATAGGTTAATACTCAGTATGTCATTCACACTCACAAGCCCCGCCTTTAAGTACGGTGAGAGAATACCCAGGAAGTACACGTGCGATGATGTCGACATAAGCCCACCGCTCCAATGGTCAAACACGCCGGCTGGCACAAAGTCCCTAGTCCTAATAATGGAGGATCCAGACGCACCAATAGGCGTATTCACACACTGGGTACTATACAACATTCCGCCAGATAGGACCGAACTCCCCGAGAACGTGCCAAAGACGCCCGTCGTTGAGGGCATCGGGGTTCAGGGTATAAACGACTTCGGTAGGGTTGGCTATGGCGGACCATGCCCACCAAGGGGGCACAAGCCTCATAGGTACTTCTTTAGATTATACGCATTGAATGCGGTACCCAACATTAAACAGAGGGCGTCGAAGGACGAAGTACTGAGGATAATCAAGAATAGTATAATCGGGACCGCCGAGTACATGGGGACGTACTCGAGGTAAAGATTACATATTATTTCATTGATAGTAAGCCAGATTGGGATTAATAACGAAGTGACCTCAAAAGGAATGGGCGTGTTGTGAGTTTTGCGTTCCCTGTTTAAATCATGCCTCGGACAAGTACCTCCACGAAAGTACTACTCCTATGGCTGAGAATATAACCGCGAAGGCTATTAAATATGCATAATCAAGCACTAGGCTCTGCCCCGTTATGCCAAGTAATAATTGCCTATTAATATCGTTAACGTATGTTAATGGGTTAATGAGCGCGATAGGCTTTAACCACCAGGGCATTGACTTGACTGGGTAGAAGGAGTTACTTGCGAACATTAGTGGCATGTTTAGTAGGTTCATTATCGCCATTTGGCTCTCCCATGATGTTGACCTTAGGGCCAGGGTTACGAATAGGGATGCGAAGCCCATGGACATCAGGGCAAGTGCGGCGTAGGCGCCTAGTACGTCCAGTGGGTTTAGGCTTGGGTTCAGCTTCATACCAAGCATTATCGCTATTATCAACACTATGGTTGACTGAACCAGGGACCTAATCATGGAGTTCAGCACCTTGGCCATTATAATGTTGCCCCTGGGCACAGGCGTAGTTAGTAACTTGCTCAGGACACCGAGTCTCCTATCCCACACAATACTCATACCACTCTGCAATGACGTGAACAGGGTTATGAAGGAGAGCATCCCCACAGCTAGGAATGAGAAGTAGTCAGTAGTGCCGAAGTTCGCCTTGAGGACCTCAGCCGCTACCTCATCAATGACCTGCTTAGGTATGTTCAACCCAGGAATGTTAAGTCCATTCGTAAACATGGTTGCGAAGTTCATGGACTTCCCAAAGAAGGCAAGCCAAACGATCGGCTGTATTAGCGAGATTATGAGTATGACGGGCACCTTATACCACTTGGCCAACTCCCTATTCGTTAAGGACCAAAGCCCATGAAGTGGGTGTAGTCTGGTGCTCATTCCCATCACCTCCTGGCCCTCGCAATCGTCCTCATAAACCTCATGAAATCCTCGGAACTACCCTCCTCATCCCTAAGCCTCCTACCCGTGAACTCCAGGAAAACTTCATCCATCGTTGGTTCCTTAATTGTTATACTCGTAGCCCTAATACTAAGCTTATTAAGGGCCTCAAGGATTATTGGTGCTGCCGTATTACCATTCCTCACCTTAAAGGTTATTGTATTACCATCCACAGAAACCCCAGTAACACCCTCAATACCCTCAATCACCTTCCTAGCCAGGTTAACATCGCCACTAACCTCAATAGTTATTACATCACCACCAACCTTCTCCTTAAGTTCCTTAGGCGTACCAATGGCGAGTATTTTACCGTGGTCAATAATGGCAATCCTCTCCGCATACCTATCCGCCTCTTCCAGGTAATGCGTTGTCATGAATATTGTCGTGCCATACTGCTTCCTAAGCCTATACACGTAATCCCAAATGGCCGCCCTTGTCTGAGCATCAAGGCCGAGAGTTGGCTCGTCAAGGAAGAGGATGATAGGCCTATTTATTAGGCCCATTGCGATCTCCAACCTCCTCCTCATACCGCCAGAGTATGTCTCAACCTTCCTATCGGCAGCGTATGACAACTCCACCAGATCAAGCAACTCAGCAGCTCTCTCCTTGGCCTCCTTCTTCGGTATTCCATATAAAGCAGCAACAAGCATTAGATTCTCCCAACCCGTCAAATCCTCATCACTAGTATATTCCTGAGGAGTAACGCCGATTATCTCCCTAACCTTAGCCGGTTGCTTAATCACATCGTAACCACCAACTATCGCCGTACCCTCTGTTGGTCTCGTCACTGTGGTTAGCATCTTGATTGTTGTGGTCTTACCCGCACCGTTTGGACCAAGGAATGCGAAGACCTCCCCGTAATAGACCTCGAAGTTTATGTGGTCAACGGCCGTGAAGTTCCCATAACGCTTCGTCAGGTTTATGGCCTTAATAGCCGTTTCCATAACGATCAACTCAGTGGTTCACGCCCCAAATATAAATCTTTCTCTAAACCGATATCGAATAACAACCACAGCAGCCACCCAACACATACAGCACAAACACACCAAGAACCCACTCAACCACGAACACGACCAATCAATGGCAATAAGTGCCTCACAACCTAAACGATTACTTCCCCACCAATGCCCACTCCCACGCACCTAATTAAGGGATTAAGCACATGCATGAACAACGAATTAAGCATGATCGAAACCATGCATTGAAGGATATTTAGTGTGCACGGTATCGTGCTCTCTCCATTTTACAATGGATAAAGCATCATTAGAACAGGCACGGTTTTGAGAGGTTGAAATACCGTTGGAACAAGAATTCAATTTCTAATGCAGATCGTAAGAACAAACACGGCTCGTAAAGATTAGGAGTAGAAAGATGTTCCAATGGCGCCTAAATACGAAAGAGAAAAATTTATAAAACCCTAGATAAAGTAGCGAAACAGAGGATTTCAATAGAATATTGAAAGTACCTGGTTAGTGGGGCAGGGTTCAATGCCCACACATTCTTAGCGAGGATTTCAATAGAATATTGAAAGAACATGAACCACGTAATTAATGTAATCAACAATATTGACGGAGGATTTCAATAGAATATTGAAAGTTTCACAAATCATGATTGGTATTGAAAAACCCTCTTCAAATGAGGATTTCAATAGAATATTGAAAGACCAAATCAACACTACTACTGAGTGAGTTGGTGCGAGCGAAATGAGGATTTCAATAGAATATTGAAAGTTAGTGGTCATACAGGAGCCACACCAAGCTTTCTTTTAAATGGGAGGATTTCAATAGAATATTGAAAGGCCTGTATTAAGCCTCTGTACCGCATTCCAGTACCTACGAGGATTTCAATAGAATATTGAAAGTTTTGGTTTTGGTGCGTTACCAAGTGTGATATCGTGCCAAAGAGGATTTCAATAGAATATTGAAAGTCACTGCACCCAGTTGCCCTGTAGATTACACCTGTCTATGTGAGGATTTCAATAGAATATTGAAAGGGCCTTAACGTAATCCCTGACCTCACGTGGTACCTTTATCCTATGAGGATTTCAATAGAATATTGAAAGCCTATAAACAACGATGGACGAACCCACCTCGCGCTCTGCCGTCCGAGGATTTCAATAGAATATTGAAAGGAGTACTGGGCATTACTGAAGCCGAGTATCACGCCTTGCTCGAGGATTTCAATAGAATATTGAAAGTCAGTTTCGTCTTACACCACCTGTTATGCCACAGTAGTGGAGAGGATTTCAATAGAATATTGAAAGGATTTCCTCGAAGACTGCCGTGAACTCGATGGGTTGCATTGGCTGGAGGATTTTCAATGGATTGTTGAAAGTGGTATGGCTGTGGGTGCTTATTGTCTAATATTCGCTATGTGTTGGGGTTTCAATGGTGGGTGTTGGTTATGGGTTTGTCTTCCTTAGTACCTGTGTTATGTTTGGTGTGAATTGGTCTAGGGTTATGTGGGGTATGAATTGCCTTATGTATTCGAAGGCGTTTATTATTGGCCAGTTTGTGTTGTTTCCCTCGCTACTCCTTAGCTCTATGTACCCTGCCCTCCATAGTGCGGTTAGTGTGTTGGCGTATAGTTTCCTGGCCCTTATTGCCTCCTCGGCAGCCGCCACTTCCTTGGGCATTACCTTGATGGCTATGTTTACGTTGTTTATCATTGCCTCCAGCTCGTCCTGCGTGTAGTTGTTCCTAATGACTGGGCATAGGGTTGATACCACGAATTCCACCGTGAAGTCGACGAGTTTTAGCTCTGGGTCTATCACGTACCTGATCACCCTGGGTAGGTATGGGAATGACCTGCAGGTTAGTGGCTTGTAGAGTGAGTGTACTTTGCAGGTTTTGTCGTCCTTGTTCAGGAATGGGCATATGCCCTCGCTGTTTAGTTGCATTAGGTATGATAGGGCGACCCTGACGCCGTTCTTTACGTCGGTTATTACGTAGCCTGGCTTAAACGTTAGGTCCCTAACATCCAGTTCCTCGGCTAGTCTGGTGAGGATTATCACCTCGTGTGGGAACACGGTAACTGGCGATATTGTGCAACAGTAGCCACAGTTCGGCATACACTTAAACGGTATTACCACGCCCTCTCACCCTGACTTCACTAATTAAATTATTTTCTTCATCAGGTATTATGAACAACCAGACACCAGGTGGGGCACCAACAATACCTCCTTGAGCCTCTTAACTGCATACGCCCTACACCTAATTAGCTCTGCTGGGCTCCCACCACTGATTAGTGTCCCCGCCCTATCTATGTAGACGCCGATTATATCATCGAGTATTGCGCCGAGTAGGTCCTCCTTGAATCCATCACCAACGTGTATGGCGATGTCGGGCTCGGCACCGTGGGTTAGCAGTGAGTATGCTCGCTCGAAAATGGCTGGGTGAGGCTTGGCCCTACCAACCTCGTCGGCGTAAACCTGGACATCAATGAACTTACTCAAGCCGAACTTATCAAGTAATCTCCTGGAAACTGTGCTGCTCCAGAATATTACGTTTGAAATAACCCCAATCATGAATCCATCACTCTTCATCTCCATTAACACGTACTGGGCGTCCTCACTGGGTCTCACGTTGTTCGACTCGAGTAGTGTATTCGCTATTATGTTAGCCACGTCCATTACCATTCTCTCATTAAGCTCAATCCCATACTTACGGGTTAGTCTCTCCAGGAATGTCCTCACGTTATCCATGGGTGGTACATAGGCCATCTCAACAACTCTCCTAAGCCTGATCTCCCTATCAAGGCCTGTGTAGATCTCGTAAACATGGTCAAAATGAACCTCAATATCCCGTGACTTGAGGTACTTGGTTATGTTCATGGCTATCTCCTCTATTAACTCCTTACCGTAGTTGATCAGCGTGTTGTAGACGTCGAATGTAATGACTTTAAGGCTCATTAATTCACTATTCAATCACATTATTTTAAGCATTCCCGCTCATTTAAGGGGTTATGTTTTTAAACTAAAGGTTTAAGCCCGCACTCGGTGTTAAACCTTTGGTTCAGGTAACAATAATTAGGCTAATTGGTTATAGAGAATGGACTGAGACGCTCGGTCCAGATAGGGAGCACATAATCCAACGCGTTCAAGCCCAATTACATGGTGAATTGATTAATGTGTTTTCAAGACTTAATGCCTGGGCTCACCCGCTTAGGTATGATTACCTATTCGCAATAACCAATGGCTTGAATAATTATGAATTAACGAGAATAATTAAGAAACTGAGTGAATACAGCCCGGTACCCCTATCTGGCGGTACATACGCGGATATCAACCCAAGGATTGCCGAGAGGGAGGCCTTCAGGCTCGTGATGAAGGCTTCCCCTGGCGAGTCATTGATTGGGGGTGGTGATGATGGTTATGCGGCTATTGCCCACATAGACCTTATCGACTCGACAACCAGTACTGAGTGGACATCCAGTTATCAATTGTATGAGTATGTTTGGGGCGTGGTTAACCAGGTAAGGCTTTACCTAGCGCCGTACGGTGGCATCACGCTTTATTTGGGTGGTGATAATATAGTGTCGATAGTAAAGCCCACGATTAATGAGGCAGACCTCAGGCCATTGGCCAACCTGATAAATGCGAGGATAGGTGTTGGTATTGCACATAGTGGCAGAACCGCCATGAAGCTCGCAACCGAGGCGTTGGACAGCCTCAGGTCTAGGAATGATCATGGAGTGCTGATTCTCAGGGAGGATTAATCAAGCTTGGGCTTCTTGACTAGTTTAATCTTGTTAACCCTACCCTCCTTAATGACCTGGACATAACCAGAATTCTCCAACCTCCTGATCGCCCTCCAAAGCGTTGCCTTGGGTATGTTCAGTCTCCTCTGGAGATCTGCCTGATAAGCCTCACCACCCATATCAATCAATGCCTTAAGGACCTCCCTATCGGTTGGGTTCAACCCCTCAACAATTACCGGGCTAGCCTCAGCACCTCTATGCCTAGTCACAAATGAGTAAGCGAGTATTGCGGCTACGGCTGCAATAACGATGAAAACCACGTAGTAAGGCGTTAATCCCAGGTTGGGTGAGGTCTTCGTTATTTCTGAGGTAGTTGATGTATTTGTGATTGCGGTTGTGGTGCTGGTGTTGCTCACGCTTGTTGGCATGGTTGTGGTTTTATTCGTTACGGTGGTCACTGATAGTTCCGGCATGAAACCTATTGAGTAATTGCCAGGCGCAATTTGTAGTATTATGCCATTACTTACCTTAGTGAAGTTCACTATTGAACTTATTGGTAATTCCGTTATTAGCACGTTATTGCCTACGAAGAGGTTTACGGTGTATGGCGATGAGACATTAATGACCAGGTAGCCACTGGGTGTTTGAGCTACGTAGGGTATGTACTTGATTATGAATGAGCCATTACCAAAGACAGGTATTATTAAGTGATTCCCTATGAGTATTGCAGGTATTGCCGAACCACTCGAATTTTGCACAACTATTGGTCCTGTCGGCTCCAGGGGCTTTACGGGTAATGTAATGTTTAATAAAGCCGTGCTTTGCATAGTGGTTACGTTTATACTTACCAATGAGCCATTACCCAATAGGTATATTAATATGGTGATTATTGCTGTTAACACCATTAATTTCAATTAGTGCTTATTGATTTAAAAAATTTATTGATTCGCGTATTAATTAAAAAGAGAGATAGAATGAAAACAGAAATATTAACGAAATTAATTAAAAATTTAACAGAAGCCATGATCAAGACGTCCTCATTAACCTGCACCCTTGCCCCGCCCTCCCTGCGAGCCCTGTTGTCCTCCATTTCCCTGATTATGCTGCCCCTTCCCATGCTGTTGTCCTCCCTGTCCCTTGCCCTGACCCTTTCCGTGTACTTGCCAGCCCTTCGCCTCCTGACCAAACTGTTGCGTTTCATTAAGCCAATCACTGAATCCCTTACCATGCTTAAGCATCGCCAATAACTGCTCCTGTGCAGTCTCATTACCCTGTATTAATGGGTATATTGCCATCAATTCCTTAAACATTTCGTGCAACTCCTTAACACTCGTTATGTTGAGCCCCGTGATGTTCGTGAGCATGCCTAATTCGTGGTCGAGCATTGCCAGTTGCGTTAGGGTTTCATTGAGTGTTGTTGAGCCCTTTATTATCTGCTTTACGTAGTGCTCAAGCTCATGATCAACCCTATTCGCAAAGCCAATCTTCTGCTCCTCATAGTACTGACTAGTTATATTACTTAATAATGACTTATATTCACTAAGTAGTGTCTCTGCCTCGGAGTAGTTACCACTGACTAATGCCTGCTTTAGCTGTCTCAGTAGACTGTATATTTCGCTTGCCTGTGTGCTGTTTAGTAATCCCTGTTGTTCGAGTCTTGTTATTGTTTCGTTGAGCAGCATTAGTCTGAAGGTTAGTGTTTTATTCCAGATCTCAGCGTGTTTCTCAAGTATATAAGCATGGACTAACTGGTGCCTAAGGTGTACCAGGAACTGAAGGGCTAGCAAGCACTCACCCTTACTTACGAGGTAATTGGTAATGTTCTGGAGAGTTGTAGGCGTCAGGTTAAAGCCTGTTATGTTGAATCCCGTGAATGTGCCATTTATTTCCGTCTCATTAAGGCCCGTGGCATTAATGGCTATGAGCGACGTGGCGTTGACCCCACTCATGTTTGTGCCGATTCTCATTAACCACATGTCGTCTATGTACAGGTTGGCCTGTACTGCCGTTAGTAGTCCAGGTGGGCATGTGGTTGCATTAGTCATTGTTACATTGCTGGCTGTTGTAGTCGTTGCATTGACTGAGGTCGTCGCATTAACGCTAGTTGTGGAGTTAGTTGTTTGAGCCAGCAGTGGGTTTGCGGTCATTGTCACGGTCAACACCAGTACTAGTATTAACGTTACAACCAGGGTTATTACCCTCATGTCTATTACTTCCTTATTCCTCGTATACATTGTTATTCTATAAACTATTTTACCTAATAAGGAATCCTCCTGAAAAATACGTTCAATTACTGTGAAACAGTATGAAACCAAGGGATATGATTCTTAAAGACTGGTAACTACCAAGGATCCATGCTTATTTTAATTGACCTGGACGGCACACTACTACCCCTCGAGGCGTGGGACCCGGTATTCCAGGATATTAGCATGCAAATAGCCAGTAAGGTAAACGTTGACTGGGTCACCATATATAGGGCAGCCAAGAACCTGAACAGGGAGTTACTGAAGGGTTTCACCGTGAGGGCCTTCGACTGGGACTACATATTCACTGAGGTTGCTCATAGGTTTGGCGTGCCCATGAACATAGACGTGAATGAGACCTTGGTTAAATACGTACGTGGTTTTAAACCCTTCGATGGGGCCTTCGAGCTACTTAGGGTGATTAGGGATTTGGGGCATAGGGTCGTCATAGCCACAAATGGGTTGTATAAGTATCAGTCAGTGGTCATTGAGGAGTTGGGCTTCTCGAAGTTCATCGATAGTATCAGGACGCCAGACATCATCGGCTGCCCCAAGAATTGCCGCGAGTTCTTTGATGGCGCCCAGGTAATGATTGGTGATAATCCACTCTTCGATGTTTACTACCCGGCGAAGTTTGTTGATGACCGTGTTTATTGGTGATTGGGAGAAGAGATTGAGTTACGTATTGGATGTGTGGGGTATTGACCTATCGAATATAAGGCCCACATACTCCTTCAAAAGCATTAAGGAATTATTAACAGCCCTGCCTAGCATACTAATGAATAGTCGTGCCGGATAACTTCCTTACTTTAATGAAGAATACCGTTATTACCACGAAGTCTATTACTATCATTACATGCATTATCGTACAATACATACACAACGCATGGAGTAGGTACGTCTCAACAAATATTAAGTACGGGACCACGGCAATGCCTATGAACCTCCAATAAAATAACGTATTAAGTGCCAGCGAGGCCGGTCTTTGAGGGCCTAGGTCGTATATTAAGACGAGGATTATGTTAGCAATAAACCAAATCGCGGCCAGTAGGTCCAGCGGTACGCCACCTATGTCTGAGTACCTACTCGAGAGTACCCTTTCACAATCAATGGTCACCCCCGGAAACGGTGATTTAAATGACGTACAGAATGGCGGTAATTCATGTAGGTAGTAATACGTGTATATTACCACTGATGATGCAAACAAACCCACTGCCGAGAATGCCAGCATGAGCACTAACCATGTCTTCACCAACCTCCTCATCATTACGGTAGGTAAAAACTGGACTTAAATACTAATCTCACAATGCAATTACTGCATAGTAAATTGGCTTTAACGACCTATTAATTTATTTAAGGTACTGCGTCTAATTACGTACGATGTCCGAGGCGGGTAAAAGGGTCATATTTCATGAATTGCTAACGCCCGAGGAGGCGTTGAATAAGATATTCAGCACGGTTAAGGTTGAGCCATTGGGTACGGAAACGGTAAGTATCGAGGATAGTTATGGCAGGGTATTAGCTAGGGACATATACTCGAGGATTGATGTACCACCATTTGATAGAGCTACAATGGATGCTTCGCCGTGAGGGCTGAGGATACATTCGGCGCTGATGAGTTAAACCCAATTAGATTAAAGGTCATTGGTAATGTGGAGACTGGGGCCGAGGAATTGCCGCAGGTTAATTCTGGCGAGGCCGTTGAGATAGCAACTGGAGCCCCAATGCCGCCTGGCGCCAATGCCGTGGTCATGGTCGAATACACGAAACGCAGTGGTGATGAATTAGTGATATATCGCTCAGTCACGCCTGGCGAGAACGTAATGTCCGTAGGCTCTGACGTAATGATGGGCGAGTTAATACTCAGGAGGTGCACGGTGATTAGGGAGAGAGAGGTTGGTTTGCTCGCGGCTGTGGGTATTGATAAGGTCGAGGTGTTTAGGAGACCTAGGGTTGCGATTATATCCACGGGTAATGAATTGGTAAGTCCAGGTAGGGAATTGGGTCGTGGCAAGATTTACGACATAAACACATACACGATAGCCCACGCCGCTAGGTCAATGGGTGCCGAGCCCATCATCATGGGTATCGTCAGGGATGATATTAATGAAATGAGAAGTGCCGTGAATAGGGCATTAAGCATGGGCGACCTGGTACTACTATCAGGTGGGACCTCGGCGGGGCTTGCGGACCTGACGTACAGGGTTCTCGACGAAATTGGTCCTCCGGGCATAATAATTCATGGCCTTAAGGTGAAGCCGGGAAAGCCCACCGTTGTGGCTGTTTCAAGGGATGGTAAGCTCGTCATTGGGCTGCCGGGCTACCCAAGTTCGGCATTGATGATATTCAACATAATAGTCAAGCCAATACTGGCGAAAATGCTGTGCACAGGTGTTGATGAGGTTAAGATCAAGCGAGACTTGCCATTAGGGCTGATGGGGCTAAGGGTAGGAGGGCGTTATACAGTGAGCCTGGTTGACACGGGCCACGGAGTAGTGGCCTACCCATTACCTGCTGAGTCCGGTGCCATAAGTACGCTTGCCTTCGCTGATGGTTACATAGCGATTCCAGAGACCGTGGAGTACCTGGATAGTGGTGATGAGGTTGAGGTAGCACTATTCACACATCAGTACATGCCAGCTAACCTATACATAATTGGTAGTCATGACCTGGGGCTTGACGTACTAATACCAATGCTCCCCGGTTTCGTCAGGGCTAGGGTGATTAATGTCGGCTCAATGGGTGGGCTCTACGCTGTTAAGCGTGGCGAGGCTGATGTGGCTGGTCTGCACCTGGTTGATGAGGAGACTGGACAGTACAACATTCCGTACATGATTAAGTACAGTGTCAACAACGCAGTCCTCATTAGGGGCTACTTCAGGGAGCAGGGCCTCATAGTGCCCAGGGGAAACCCAAAGAACATTAGGAGTATTGAGGACCTGCTCAGGAGTGACGTAAGGATTGTCAATAGGAATAAGGGTGCAGGGACCAGGTTCCTATTGGACCTAAAGCTGAAGGAGATAGCGGCTAAAATGGGCGTTAAGTTCGAGGAGTTAGTAAGGAAGGTTAATGGCTACTACTACGAGGTCAAGACACACACGGCTGTAGCTGCCGCGGTGGCCCAGGGTAAGGCAGATACTGGTGTTGGTATTAGGGCTGCGGCTGCAATGTACGGGCTCGACTTCATACCACTTGGTTGGGAGAGTTACGACTTTGCAGTACCAATTGATAGACTTGAGAAGGACAGCGTTAAGGCATTTCTAAACATGCTGAGGAGCGATGAATTCAAGAATGCCCTCAGTAAATTGCCTGGTTATAGGGTTCCCGATGATATAGGTACGATTATCTGGAAGCCAATAATTTTTCTATTTTAAATAGCAATTTAACGCAGAACTACTTAATAGGTAATGTATCCACGAAATACACCTTCCTAAGCTTCTTATAAAACGCCACCCGGGAATTGACGAAATCCATTAATTCCCTATCAGACGCCTTACCCCTATACTCATCATGCAACACTACATAGGCAACGGGTAATTGACCAATGCTTGGGTCCTCAGCCTGCTCACCAGTTACGTAGGCCTCCTTAACGGCTGGATGTCTCATTAAAATTATTTCCAAATCCCTTGGGAATATTGGATAACCCTTATACTTAATCATCCTCTTCTTAACACCCCTGAAGTACAGTAGGCCCCTTTCGTCCATCACCATTAAGTCACCAGTCAATAACCAGCCATTGTAATAGGCCCTCCTCGTGTCCTCTGGGTCTGAGTAGCCCTTCATGGTCCAGGGAGCCCTTGCCGCCAATTCACCGACATACCCACGCCGAGTTCCTTAGATGGGTCATTCGGGTCCACGATTTTCAATTCCGCGCCGGGTATTGCTGAGCCCACCGTGCCCGTTACGTCCCTGTACTTAACCGGCTGTACCGTTAGCACGTATGCCTCGGTTAATCCGTAGAACTGAACAAGTGGTATACCGAACCTTTGATAAAACCCGAGTTGTGTTGATGGCGGTAGTGGCGCTGCCGCCGAAAGGGCCAACCTAAGTGATGACAATGTGCTAGGGTCGAGATCCTTATTATTGAGTATTTGGTCGAACATTAGCGGTACACCCGCGAACACGGTTATACCATACTTACGTATCAATTCCGGCGTACCCATCGCATCAAAGTGCCTAGTAATGACTGCTTTAGCACCCCTCACAAATCCTGACATGAGCTCGGTGAGACCAAGTATGTGGGCCAGCTGGGCGGCCACAAGCACTGAATCGCTTGGGTTAAGCCAATAGCCTCGCCAAATGCGTATGGCCCGGAGTAGAGACTGAAATATGTGTGCCAGACCTGCATCGTTCTACCTGCAATACCTGCGTAATAATAAATCAAGCCAACATCATCACTCCTAGCTTCGGTTGGTTTAAAGCCCGTTAAGGACCACTGCTTAGTAGGTCTTGGAAGCTCATTATTCCCTGCCCAACTGCATTAACGCCAATGACCCTATACTTTGATAAAACTGCGGATTCTCTCTCAATTACGGATCTATCCGCAATAACTACCTTAGGCGATGAATCACCTAATTGATAATCAAGATCCTCGGATATCGTCAGTGGATCTATGATGACTGTGGCGGCGCCAAGCATCCAGACGGCAAATAACGATATCACAGCCTCCACGCTATTGCTCATGACTATGGCAACCCTATCCCCATGACCAACACCAAGTCTGCTAAGTGAACCTGCAAGCCTAGTAGCCTTGTCGTATAAGTCGCCATATGTTAACGAGATGCCCTGCTCATCGATGAGGAATACATCGTTTGGGCGGCTCCGTGAATAATCAAGTAATGCGTCTATGGGGTTTTGATACGGATAATTCAATTCTGAAACCATGCCCATCACTGCTTTATGTAGCCACGTTCGATTAGGGCAGCCTTTATGTCATCAAGTGTCCTGACGTCGTCAAGCGTGGATATGTCGCCATAAGGCTCATTCCTTACCAACGCCCTTAGTAACCTCCTCATTATCTTGCCCGACTTAGTCTTTGGTAACCTCCTCACTATGATCACATCATCAACCTAGTACCTGATGCCCTGGCAAATTCCTTAATATCATTAATCAACACCTCAGAGGGTGTCTCTCCAGACTTCAGCACTACAAATGCTAAAACCCTTTCACCACCGCCAGGTGCTGGTGCACCAACCACCGCCGCCTCAGCAACTGCCTTATGCCTGGCTAGGACACCCTCTATATCCATGGTCCCGAATCTCTCACCAGCAATGCTCAGTATGTCGTCAGCCCTGCCCAGTACGTATAAGTAACCGTCTGAGTCGTAGAACCCATAATCACCAGTATAGAAGTAGCCTGGGAACCTACTCCAGTAAGTCTTCACGAGTCTCTCATAATTCGGGTCATTCCACATCTTAGCCATTGCGGGGTTTGGAATGGCAATGACTATGTAGCCCCTTTGCCCTGGCGGTAGTGGGTTACCATCATCATCAACCACGAGCACTTACTGCCTGGGAATTGAATACCGGCCGAACCAGGCTTAAACGGTATCTCACCAAGGCCATAGGGCGTGGCGGCAATCGGTATTAGGTGCTCAGTCATCCAATAGGCATCGGCAATCACCGTGTTTGGCAACTGCTGTATGTACCACTCGGCAACCCCCGGATTCAGTGTTTCACCGGTGTTCAGTATCATCCTGAGGCTCGATAAATCACCCTTCAACGCATCCTCACCAATACTCCTTATTGTGTATAGCGTGGTCGTACTACTCCAGATCAGGGAGACCCTGTACTTCTCGATTATCCTTGCGAATAAATCTCTCTTATAACCCACGAAGCCCTCAAACAATAGCCCGGTCAACCCCATCACGGGTATTGTGTATAGGTTGGCCATGGGCCACACGGGCCACCCCAACTCGCTTATAGTCCACCAAACATCAGTATCCTGTGGGTTGAAAATAGCCCTAAAGGTCCAGTTAAGGCCTACTGGGTAACCACCATTACTCTGCCATAGGCCCTTAGGCCTACCCGTGGTGCCCGACGTATAGTATATGGTCGCCGGCTCATTGGCCTCGACAGGGACTGGCTCGACATAGACCTTACCCTTTGGTGCAATATCCTCATACACGAGGTCCCTACCCTGCTTTAGGTTGAGGTCTGAAAAGCCCCTTGAAACAACCAGGACCTTCTCCACGGGCGTCTGATATTTCTCAAGTGTCCTATCCACCAAGTCCTTCATCCTAACCTCATCACCAGCCCTGAACCCCTTGGAGGCTACTATGAACACCTTTGAACCGCAATCCTGAAGCCTATAGGCGAGGGTTTCCTCACTCAATCCAGCATAATGAATAACCAGGGTGGCGCCCAGCTATGCACTGCAAGACCGAAGTAAACAGCCTCGGGTATGTTGGGCATCATCATTGAGACCGTATCACCCTTCTTGACGCCTAGCTCCTTGAGTACGTAAGCAGTCCTATTCACTTCCCTGTAAAGGTCCCAATAACTAACGACCCTACTATCACCTCTCTCACTCTCGTAGTAAAACGCAACCCTATTCGCCCTACCGGTATGTGCCTATCAACCGCATTATAACTAATGTTTAGGTAGCCACCCCTAAACCAATAAACGTCGGGAGCCCTACCCTCAAATATGGACTTCGGCTTCTCGAACCAGGTCAGGTACTCAGCCTTGTCAGCCCAGAACCTGGCTGGATTCTCAGAAGCTCAATAGCCATTCGCCTTATTCTATCTAAGGAATAGAACTTTTGATTCACCGCCATAAATAAATACTTACAAAATTACTTTTTAAGCATTACCGCAATAAACATTAACATAAGATTTATTGAAGCATTTATAATTATTAATTATGAAATACCTAACCAATAGTATTTTTATAATAGTCAAATGTCAACTCCTCATACCACTTGGGAACCCTTGGCTCGTAAAGGGAGAACTTGGCCAATGGATATGGGTGAATCCTTCTCACGGCATTTATACCTGGAATAATTAGGTCGAGGTATTTGGCCGGGATTATAATACTTATTTCATGGCTCTCCGTCCTCCCAAGTATGAGCTCCCCAGTTCCGGGAATATTTACCTGAACCTTGCCAGTCTTATGTGAGTATGGTATTAAGGTACATGAGGCCAGGCCTATGTAAGTAATCTCGCTGGGCATAACGCCATGCCAAATAAAGGCTTTGGCTATAGTTGCTATTTGGGCTGGTAAGCCGTAGATTACTACCACGTGAGGTTCGAAATCAATTCTATCCAGTGGCGATATCAGTACGAGGTTTACCGAGCCTGGTTCGAGAAACCTTGAGTGAAGTACCTCCACTATCCTATTCATTGCTTCCTTATCTGACGTGTGCCATTGTGGAATATCCCTATCTATGTAGTCCAGGGTCTTCCCCCGTCAATCCGAGGGCCTCTGCGCCGATCATGCAGTATGAATCCTCAATTCCAATTGCCAACTTCCAACCATAGGTCCTGGCTATGTTAATGGCCTGGCAGAAGGCAACCCTAATCCCAAGGTCCCTATACGGCCTCTTGAAATCCGCGACGCGGCAATCCTCGCCCTTAACACAGAACCTAATACCTACGGGCCACGTCATTAAACCAAGAACCTTCCTTAATTTAGCACCCTGCTGCTTAATCTCCTCAATAGTTAATGCCATAACACTGAATGCTTAGTTACTTTAAAGGATTTAATCATTTTAATCCAATTAATTTTGCCAATAATATGCGTA
The DNA here is from genome assembly GCF_001316245.1 of Vulcanisaeta sp. JCM 14467. GTDB lineage: Archaea > Thermoproteota > Thermoprotei > Thermoproteales > Thermocladiaceae > Vulcanisaeta. The sequence continues at coordinate 145,673 of NZ_BBDM01000003.1, forward strand.
TATACAATGTCATTGAATACCGTATTCCGCAGAAGGATGTAATGTTGCTTTAACTATATGTGCATGGATGTGCTTGTTATATTGACGGACAAGTATTTAAGCACATATTCACTGTGTGGTCGATGATTCTTGATTTCGCGAAATTACTCGTTAGGTTTAGGGCGTATTGGGCTTTGGTTAGGGGTCTCAGGGAGTTCATTGATGATTACCCATTTGATGAAATAGCGCTTAAGGCTCTCAGGGGTCGTGATGCGGTTTACCCATTTGGTGAGGTGGCGACCTACGGCTCTGCAGTACTTGGCTCGGGAATATACGATAGGAGGGGCTTCCCACGCTTCAAGACCTTGATAACTCAGTGATACTACTGCCGCCAGCCTTCACGCCAAGGAGGCTTGAGAAGATGGCTGAGCTTCTTCGGAACCCACGTTCATGGACGTGAACCTGGAGGGCCAGCTTGGTGGTTTTAAGGTTTCGATGCCCATCATCGTTGGTTCAATGGGCTCCACGGCAATAGCCAGCAAGTTTAGCCTTGAAATAGCCAGGGCAGCCGCTAAAGCCGGTATAATCATGGGCATAGGCGAGAATGCGGCCACGGTTAGGGGTTACTCAAGGAGGTACACGAGGGGTCACCCAAGCTTTAAGGAGAGACTCATGGCCTACCTGACCAATGTTGATAAGTATGGTGGGGTCATCATACAGCAGAACGTGGAGGATGCGTATGACGAGCTCTGGAATAAGGTGTATAGTGATAAGGATGTGGAGCCGTACATCGAGGAGGGGCTTATTGGCTTCGAGATTAAGATGGGCCAGGGGGCTAAGCCTGGGCTTGGTGGCGTGATTAAGATACCGAGGGAGGAAGCCATTAGGCTGAAGGCTAAGTACCACTTCGAGATCGACCCTGAGAAGGTTAAGGATAAGTTCATAACGAGGTATTCAGTGCCAGGCACGTACACGGAGGACATACTAAGGGGCATGATTAGGTTCATGAAGACCGCATACCCAAGGGCGAGGATTTGGATTAAGCTAGGTCCTACAGGGACGTTGATAGGGTCATTAGCATAGCTCATGAGGAGGGCGCTCATGCAGTGGTTATTGATGGTAAGGAGGGTGGCACGGGCATGGCGCCGTCAGTGGCCATGAAGGACCTGGGATACCCAACATTGGTTGCCCTTAAGAAGATTCACGACGCTAGGAAGCTGGGCATAACGGACACGTCATTACTACTCGCTGGCAGGCTCTACAATGGTTCCCACGTGGTTAAGGCCATGGCCCTTGGAGCCAGTGGTGCATATATGGCTAGGCCATTCCTAATAGCGGCCATGGTTAAGGGCGAGAAGGGTGTGGCGAATTACATAGAGGCTGTTAAGGAGGAGATGCAGATGTTAGTGTCGGCATTGGGTAAGTACGATATTAAGGAGGTCAGTACTGAGGATGTCGCAGCACTCGATAAGGACGTTGCAGAAATGTTTGGAATACCCTATGTTTACTCACCCTCATTTTAAAACCTAAATACGGTCTAACTTAATAATGGGTCTCACTAGCGCGTCCCGTGGACCTGAGGGCATTTATCAGGCTTTCTAGGATTGAGCATGGAGTATTAACAAGCCTAATAGTCATTGCATCATACGTGACCGCTGGCGGCAGGAATGCAATAGCCATGGTACTCCTCTTCCTCTCATCGCTACTCACCGAGATCTTCCTCTTCGCAACTAATGATATCTATAACATTGAGGAGGATAGGATAAACAGGCCGGATGCGCCCCTGGTGCGTGGTGAGGCGTCGATTAGTGAGGCTTGGGCGTTATCATTGATATCCGTAATTATCGCCGTGGCGCTCAACATACTTGGTGTGGTGCTTCACTACCTAATGGTTTGGAGCATTTTAATACTGATTACGGCGATAGTACTCGGCTTCTCATATAACTATGGGTTGAAGAGAGTCGTAATAGTGAATAATGTGTTTGTGGCCATAACGTCATCACTAACATTCCTATATGGATTGTACGCCACCTCCTCAACACCACCAACACTCAACTTACCTTACCTCCTCTTTACCGTGTCCTTCCTCGCCACGATGGGTAGGGAGCTGGTTAAGGGTGCTATTGACGTTGCTGGCGATGTAAGGGCTGGCGTTAGGACTGTGGCTAATGTTTATGGTGTTAAGACCGCATTAATAACTGCGGTAGTATTTACGCTGGCCGCAGTCCTCATATCACCACTAATAATAATTCTTGCAATTAGGGAAGTCTATGGATTAGCCCTTTCAATGGGTGTCGCCATGACTGATGGGTTACTCACATATATTTGCGTAAGGCTCCTAAGGAATGCCAATTACATGGGGAGGTTTAGGTCATTGTCCTTGTGGCTATGGCAATCACGATAGTTGCGTATTTACTATTTGCACTGCTCAAGTCGATTTATTAAATTCCAAGGACGCTCCTTAAAATTGCCAGGTAATTCACCTCCTTAAGCTTTATTTCCTTGAGTGACGGTATTTCAATGAGCAGTGGCTTCCTCATCTTCATCCTCATCTTTTCGAAGTCCTCCCTAACACTGTCCACTAGGTTGCTCGTTATTAATATCACGCCGACGCCCTCCTCAATACTAAGCTCCTTAATTATCGATAATACATTCTCGCTCTCACCAACCACCCTGCCCTCAAATCCAAGCAACCTAAAGGTGTATACCGTGTGCTCATCACCAAGGACTACTGCACGCACGTCACTAGGCACTATAATGAATTTATAAAGTTAATTACATAATCACCACGGCTCCCTCTTAAGCCCAAGCAAATAAGCCACGGTGTTCGTTGCCAGGTGTATCGGTGGTGTAATCAATACAGCAATGATCACGTAAATAACCCTTAAAACACCTGGTTGAACCAGCCACAGGGCCAGTAATGCAGCAAGTAGGAAGTCAAGCTGGTCAAGTAACGGCGCCGGCGCACCGCGGGGTAGCCCAAGTCTCCTCTTGATGAATGCCCCGGTTAGGTCGCCTAATAACGCTGCGAGACACATTATGAACACGGTTAATGGCGCTGGTAATTCCAGGGCTATGTTCACGGTTTTAGTCACGATAATGTACGTCAACTCACCAATCACAAAACCGGCAAGTAACCCCGTAATGAAGCCCTCGTACGTCTTACCATCACCAAAGATCCTCCTCCCATCAATGAAATTCCTACCAAAATCTATAGGCGTCCTACGCCTAAACAATTTACCAGCCACAACAGGCGTTGCGTTGGCAACGTATGGGGGCCAAATAATTAATAACGTGATTATAAAATCCCAAAGTAAGCTCACGCACAATCACTCAAAACTATGCTTCTTAAGCAGATGTGTGATTGCCGAATTCTTCGTGATGAATTCCTGACCACACACTAGGCAGTAATAAACGTCCATCCCATTACGCCTAACCGAAACTATTAAGTGCTCCTTAATGTGCCTAAGGAATGCGCCCTCGCCATTCAGCTTCGCGCCACATATATCGCATGTTATTGTTTTACCACCAACCCTGCCGTGCTTACGCATGTGTGTAACGAAGGAATTAGCATCAACCTCAGCTCCACACTTTGGGCATTTTAACTTGGGCCTTGGTATGGCCTTGGCTATTGCATCAACTACCTTATTAACGTCCCCACCCATGTAATCGCATAGTGGGCAGACAACCACCTTAGTCAATGCCTTAGCCACAGCGCTCATAGTCGTGAAACTCTAACCCTCTCACTTTTTAAGTTCTAACACCTAACCAATGTGGTGGCTAGGGTCATAGGCCTTGCAATGCTAGGTGGGACCTAGGCACCGTGGGTTATGTGGCCGGCTCGTCAAGTGAAATTGATAATGCATACTCCGAGTTATTCCTGCGTTGTTACCCAACTACCGTGGACATGACTAGGGAAATGAGTAGTAAGGTCTCATGCATAATCAACGTAATTAAGAGGGGATTACCAATAAATAGTATTGTGTTCCTGCTGGATCCTTACGGTATTGCCAATGACTTAGGCACTAAGTATGGCATTAAGAGGGAGTTAATACTTGATAATGTGTACTCATGGTTCATTAACTACTTAAGAAGCAATGATTTTCTTAATGATACAGATACTGTGGAACTTGATCAGGAATTATCAACGCTAGTACCTAGGGTTAAGGCTGGGATTGGCGGTAATGCCAGCATGATTGCTGGCGTTATGGCGACTATCGTGATGATTAAGAAGGTTGGAGTTAGCGAGTTGCCCATTAGGGTTGTTAATGTTCGAAATGACGCCATTAATTATGTAAGAAGGATCCTCCTAGGTCATTGATCAGCATTTCCGGCGTCAATCACTGATCAGACAAATGCCTCATCATCACCGTATTACTAACATCATAGTTGTTTATAAGGACTTTGTAGTAGGGTGATTCTTAAATACAGCCTATTAATTACTTAGGCTATGGTAGGAGGTACACCAATTAAAGAGAGCGATATTAAGAACTACCCACATGAGGAGTGGACAAGGCCGTTTCAGTACAACGTAACCGCCGGCACGGCTTATTCAAAGTTCCTTGAGGGTTTAAGAAATGGTAAGATTTACGGCACATACTGCAGTAGGTGTGGGCAGGTCTTTGTCCCACCAAAGATGTACTGCCCATACTGCTTCAAACCAGTTGATGGCTGGGTTGAGGTTAAGGATGAGGGTACGGTAATCACGGCCGTGATTAGCTACATAAGTGGTACGAGGGAACCCCTCAAAGAGCCTAAGGTTGTTGGTGTGATTAAGCTTGACGTGCCAGGTAAAGAATTCAGTGAGCATAGGTTCCCTGGGATAATGCATTACCTATGCGTTGATCCTGAGGATGTCAAGTCAATGAAAGTATTTGGTATGAGAGTTAAGGCCCGGTGGAAGCCAGCTAATCAAAGGACTGGGTCAGTACTTGATATTGAGTGCTTTGAGCCGGTGAGGTGATGAGCATGTCCTTCGAGAAGATAAACGTGAATAGGGACATTAGGCACTGGCTTCACACAATTGAGCAGGGCTATAGGTACACCGCAGGTCCAATAGGCACAAAGTTCCTCGAGGGACTCAGGCCGGTAAACTACTCGCCGGTAAGTGCCTGTGTGTGGCAGGTTATTAATGCCTCCCAAGCCTTCTGCCAGTATGACTTCGCGGAGATTAAGGAGTTGGTGGAGATAGCGCCCGTGGGTATTCTCAGGACTTATACCGTGGTTTATGAGGATTCATACGGCAATAAATTACCAAAGCCGGTGATCATAGGCTTCATAGAGTTTCCCGGCGTCACTGGTGGTCTCGTGCATTACATAATCAATGTTGAGCCAGGTAACGTCAGGGTTGGGCTTAAGGTAAGGCCCGTGTTCAAGCCGGAGAGTGAGAGGAGGGGGTCCATAACGGATATTGTTGGGTTTGAGCCTGTATAGACATGAATGGGTGACAAAAATCTTAAATAGGCATAGGGTTGTTGGTTTATCTGAATGAGCCAAGCGCAGCGTAGGATTCCCGTATATAAGAAGATACTGCAGGACAAGATTAAGGAGTGGATGATTAAGGAATTCCTAAACTACAAACTGGCTAAGCAGGGCTATGTTGATTCTGACGTGCTCAAGACACCGCTCGGTACTAGGATAATAATCTATGCCGAGAGACCAAATAGGATAATTGGTAGGAAGGGTGTAATCGTTAAGGAATTAACGGAGCTACTCAGCAAGAAGCTTGAGGTTGAGAACCCAATAATTGACGTGACCCCAATACAGAACCCAGAGCTTAATCCAAAGATCATTGCGAATAGGATTGCGTGGGCAATGACAAAGGGTGTTAAGTTCAGGAGGCTGGTATGATAGCCATTAGGCAGATAATGGATGGAGGTGCAAAGGGCGCTGAGATCACGATTAGTGGCAAGCTAACCAGTGAGAGGGCTAGGTTTGAGAAGTACGTGTACGGTGTCATTTATAAGAATGGATTTGATGCAAAGACTAAAGTTCAGAGGTTTGTGGGACAGGTACTGCTTAAGCCTGGCATATACGGTATTGAGGTTAGGATAACACCACCAATTAGGTTTAGTGATCAGTTCCAGATAAAGCCACCAAGCAGGGAGGTCACTGCCGAGGCCCAGACACAGCAGGTAGAGGGTGGTGAAGGTGGCGAGCAGACAGAGACTTAATGCGAAGACCATTAGGAATATGAAGCCTGAGGATAGGGCGAAGCTATTCAATGACCTGAGGAGCGAGCTACTTAAGTTGCAGACCCAGAGGGAGCGTGGTACCCTGGACAACCCTGGCAGGGTTAGGGCCATTAGAAGGCTATTGCCAGGATATTAACCATAATGAATGAGGAGGCGAGGAAGACCATTAAGGCAAGTGAATGAGTAAGCCATTGTTATTCAAGTTTATAGAAACCGTTAATTGCAGGAATAAGTCCTTAAGCGGCGTCAGTGGCATAGTCATTGAGGAGACTGCTAAGACCGTTAAGGTTTTAACCTTAACGGGGTCCATTAAGGTTATTATTAAGGAGGATTGCTGGTTCTATGTAAACATTAATAACTGCACATACCTGGTTAACGGGCGTAAACTAATTCTTAAGGGAGGGAAAGGAAAATTTTTAAATTCGTAAAATAACCCTGACACGTGTCTGAGCAGGAACTTACCGAACGACTAATTAATGGCATCATTACACGGCTTCAGAATGAGATTAATGAGTGGAGTAACAACGTTAGGCTTAGGCTGAGGCCGAGCTCCTTGACGGTGTTAAGGCAGTCATCGATAAGTACTCGAGCACCCTTGAGAATGTTGATAAGGAGTTGAATATGGAGAGGGAGTACAGGCTTTATGATGAGATGATGAAGGGGAAGAGGGAGAGGTTGAAAATACTCGAGGATGCATATGCCGAGGTTGTTAGGAGGATTAAGGAGAGAATTAGCTCCATGAGGGGCACAGACGATTATAAGAAGTTCCTCAAGAATTCAATAGTATGGGCAATGTCGATAATAGGCTCACGGGAATTAGTAATAACCGTGAGTAAGGTCGATGAGGATTTAGCCAGGGAGATATCAACGGAACTTGGGCTCAATGCAACCATAAATACCATGGATGAGGACATACTAGGTGCGATAGTTGCCTCGGCCGATGGGTCGATTAGGGTTGATGCAACACTTGATTCCAGGCTCAGGCTCATGGAGCATCAAATAAAGACTTTGCTGGCTAATTTGGCATCATCCGGTTGAAACCATTGGTAATGTAGAATTAATTTTAAATATGTAGAATCTAGCGCATGCCGTGTCATCAGGCAAGGGTAGGATTGTCTACATAAGTGGACCAGTGGTTAAAGCCGAACTACCTGGTGCACTACTTTATGAGTTGGTCTTCGTTGGTGAGCTCGGCCTATTTGGTGAGGTTGTCAGGATTCAGGGTGACATGGCGTTTATTCAGGTTTATGAGGAGACCACCGGCTTAAGGCTGGAGAGCCCGTTATTAGGACTGGTGAACCGTTAAGTGCGTGGTTAGGTCCTGGTATACTCAATAGGGTTTATGATGGTGTTCAGAGGCCATTACCACTAATATTTGATCTAACGAAGAGGCCCTTCGTTGCAAGGGGCATTAATTATGAGAAGGCACCACCGCTGGACTTCAAGAGGAAGTGGAAGTGGATACCCAAGGTTAAGGTTGGTGATGAGGTTGAGGTTGGCGATATACTGGGCGTTGTGCCGGAGACGCCGCTTGTTGAGCATAGGATACTCTACCCACCGATTTATAGGACTGGCGGCGTCGTTAAGTACATAGCCCCTGAGGGTGAGTACACGATTGATGATGTTATCGCCGAGGTGGAGACTAAGGAGGGCACTGTGAAGGTTAAGATGTGGCATAAATGGCCCGTGAGGAGACCGAGGCCATTCAGGGAGAAGCTGCCTCCAGTTGAGCCATTAATAACTGGCATTAGGACAATTGATACATTATTCCCAATAGCCATTGGAGGCGCTGCCGCAATACCTGGACCATTCGGCAGTGGTAAGACAGTCACTATAAGGACATTAGCGATGTACAGCGAGGCTAGGTTGGTATTCCCAGTGCTCTGTGGTGAGCGTGGTAATGAGGCTGCAGATGCCCTGCAGGGATTGCTTAAGCTCGTTGATCCAAACACCGGTAGGCCCTTGATGGAGAGGACCACGATCATAGTCAATACCTCAAACATGCCCGTAGCCGCCAGGGAGGCCAGCATCTACATGGGCGTCACAATAGCCGAGTACTTCAGGGACCAGGGATATGACTCATTCCTAATGGCAGACTCAACGAGCAGGTGGCTGAGGCCATGAGGGAGGTTGCATTGCGTATTGGTGAGATGCCCAGTGAGGAGGGATTCCCAGCGTACCTACCGACTAGGTTGGCTGAGTTTTACGAGAGCTGGTAGGGTTGTGACACTGGGTAAGGGCAATAGGCTTGGCTCGGTCACCATTGCGGCATCGGTATCGCCACCTGGTGGTGACTTCACGGAGCCCGTAACAAGCCACACCCTGAGGTTCATAGGCGCCTTCTGGCCGTTGGATGCAAAGCTTGCTTACTCGAGGCATTACCCAGCCATTAATTGGTTGATGGGCTTCAGTAGGTATGTTGACACTGTGGCTGAGTGGTATCAGAAGAATGTGGCCCCTGACTGGAGGGATCTTAGGGATGAGGCAGTCAGGATATTGACCAGGGAGGCTGAGCTTCAGGAGGTCGTGAGGATACTCGGCACAGAGGCACTTAGTGAGCAGGAGAAGCACCTACTAAACGCGGCATTCCTGATTAGGGAGGGCTTCCTGAAGCAGGATGCGTATCACCCAGTCGATGTTAGGTCTCTACCACTCAAGCAGTACTGGTTGCTTAGGCTTATCATAACATTCTACAGGAAGGGTCTTGAGGCTATTAACCACGGAGTACCTGCCTCGGCGCTTAGGGAGTTGGACATTGTTAAGAGGTTGGCTAGGCTTAGGATGGAGGTTAGGAATGAGGAGTATAAGAAGTTCATTGATTATGAGCAGGAGTTGATAAATGCCATTGAGAACCTTATTAAGCAGTACGAGCCTCAGAGGATAACGGTCACTACATAGCTTGAAAGCCTTAAATGCTAATTACTACGTTTATTAACGACCTTATCAATTGATAATTCTCACCTCCGCATAGGATAATCGTATACTTATTACATGAAATACTACCTAGTTTACTCAATTCCTCGGCAGCCTCCTGTGATAACTCATCAAGGTAACTATTGAGCTTAAGTATTAGGAACCTATTTTGTGGGCACACGAATTTGAGGAATAACACTGCATCAGAGCCATTCTTTATGGCAATATCCCTAAGCCTTACAATGGAATCCTCATTAATACTGCGGCTTATCACCGATACGTAGCACCTCTTACATTCGCACTTAAATACCTGGGAGAATTTCGTAACCTCCCTTATCTCATCAATACCCAATCCGCGCAGTAAATTGTTAAGCAGCTCCTCACCCCTGCTCGTTAACTCGGCTCCACCCTTCATGACCCTGATAGCCCCCTGACTCCTAAGCTCATTGAGTACACGCCTCACGACACCCTCCCCCATGCCAGAAACGGCGCTTAGTGAGTACCTACATTCTTCCGTACCTCTTAAGCATTAGTAGCACTGTTAACTCCTCAGCGCTCATTTGCATTAGTCATTACTTTATTTAGGTAAAAATAATTTTTCCTTACCAAGTTATGTTTATTAATCCTTGTAATAACTGTGCCTGGTGATCATCATTTGCCCAGCAAGGGCATGTACGCAAATTCGAAGGAATTACCAATAATAGCCTACAACACCGCCACAAAGAGTCTTGAGAGAATAACATTACTTCGGCCCGGCCTGGCAGGATATACGTGTGTGGTTTAACGCCGTACGATTCAATGCATGTCGGGCATGCCAGGACCTTCGTGTTCTACGACATATTCAGAAGGTACCTCGAGTACCTGGGTGTCGAGGTTAGGTTTGTGACTAACTTCACAGACATTGATGATAAGATAATTAACAGGGCCCGGCAGGAGTTTGGTAGTGACCTTATCAATAAGTGGTATGAGGTACCCAGCAGATACATTAAGGAGTTCTTCGACGCAATGGATAAGCTATATATTAAGAAGGCCTACGCTTACCCCAGGGTCACTGAGAACATAAACGACATGCTGAAGTGGATCCAGGAATTGGTAAGTAAGAACCTGCCTACGTAAGCCCAGATGGCTCCGTGTACTTCGACATAACCAAAGTGCTAGGTACGGCGAGTTTTCGGGACAGAAGATTGAGGATTTAATAGCAGGTGCCAGGGTAGAACCAGAGCCAGGTAAGAGGAACCCACTGGACTTCGCCCTATGGAAGTCCTGGAGTGAGGGTGAACCCTGGTGGAATAGCCCATGGAGCCCTGGCAGGCCCGGCTGGCACCTGGAGTGTGTCGTAATGTCTAGTAAGTACCTCGGCGTACCCTTCGACATACATGGTGGTGGGCAGGACTTAATATTCCCGCATCACGAGAATGAGATTGCCATTGCCAGGGTCTACTTCGGCATTGACTACTTCGCTAGGTACTGGATACACGTGGGCCTGGTCACAATCAAGGGGCAGAAGATGAGTAAGTCCCTCGGCAACATAATACCGATAATGGACGTACTCAGGAAATACGACGGTGAGGTACTTAGGCTTTACTACTCCATGACCCAGTACAGGAAGCCCATGGACTTCGACCCAGACGCCCTAGACCAGGTCAGGAACTCACTAATGAGTATATACGCAGCACATGACATGCTGACGGAAGCCATAAACGAAGCCTCTGACACGGGTGATAAGGACGCCGAGTTATTAAGTAGGGTTAATGAGTTTGTAAGTTCCTTCGAGAACTCACTAAATAATGACATCAACACTAGTGGTGCCGTAGCAACACTAATGGACTTCGCCAGGTACATAACATCCACAGTAATCTACAACACACAACACTACTCAAGAAACGCCCTAACCAATGCACTAACCGCATTCAGCGACCTAGCCAACATACTCGGCATCCTAAACAGGACAAGACTACCACCAACACTGGTCTCGCTAATAAGTACGTTAATTAAGGTAAGGTCCCAATTAAGGGCTAAGAAAATGTTTGATGTCGCCGACGAAATCAGGAATGAACTCAGTAAACTAGGCGTTGTGGTTAGTGATGTCGGTAATAAGACGTATTGGTACATCGACAGGGACAAACTAATGCAGTAAAATTATTTTGGGCAGGCAGAGTCGCCGTGATTCTATACCTGCGGCGACTCTCCAAATCCAAGAATTGACAACCAATTATTAACACGGTTCTCAACACTAAATCCTCGTTACAAACCTCCTCGTCTCATAAAGCCTACCACTGACCAGGTCAATGGCGAGACCAAGTCTCTCAAGTACCTCAACACCTATGAGGACCTCCCGCCCTCAACAATCGCCGCAATCACCGGCGCCTCCTGCCCATCAACTCCACCTCGACAGCTATATAATCAACGACTCGACCACTACCATCAACCAACTCCACACTCACCTTACCAAGGTTTAAGCCCAGTGCATTAGCAACATACCTCGTAATAACCATTATGGTGGAACCAGTATCCACTAACGCGTCAACAGTAACCACCCTATCGCCATTAATGAGCCTCACAGGCACCCTAACGTGGTCCATGCACCACCACTAATTTCCAGGTCTAATAATGCCTTAAATAAGTATTTAGACTTATGTTCAGGCTTAACTAATTTTTAATTAAATCAGGCCCGTGGATAATACTTATTATTTCCCCAACCTATTTCTGCATGTATATGAGGACAGTATTCCTCAGCAACGGCTCATTTGCGGTGTTATATGACGAGAATTACTACATAAGGGACATTTACTACCCATTACTTGGTCAGCATCACCATCACTCCTTCGGCGGTAAGTTCAAGATTGGTATCTGGCATGATGGTAGGTTCACGTGGCTGGAGAGCATCGGCAATAAGGAGATTAAATTAAGTGGTTCGAAAGCCGAGCTCCACGCCCAGTGGGATGGACTTGACATACGCATGGAGGACACCGTGCTAATACCGCAGCCCATACTTGTTAGGCACGTGTCGATTAAGGGGCCTGGCTTCGTCAGGGTTATCTTCTATCACGACTTTAAACTGAATGATTACGAGGCAGGCGATACGGCATTCTACGACCCATCACTAGACGCGGTGTTTCATTACAAGGGGACCACGTGGTTCGGGATAGCATCCACAAACCCAATATATGAGTATACCACGGGTAGGAGGGACCTCAACGTGGTTCTCCCTGACTGTGAGGACGGCGTACTTAGTAAGAACCCGATTGCCCAGGGCTCCGTGGCTTCTGCAGTCTCCATAGCAAGCCCCGAGTTCTACTACTTCATAGTGGCTGGCGATAGTTATGAGAGGGTTATGAGGTTGATAATAGAGCTTAGGGATAAGAATAACGTGGAGACCTACTTCCGCAGGTCAGTGAATTACTGGAGCAACGTGGCCTCCGAGTACGGCGATGATGAGCTAGCTGCCCAAAGCATCGTTGTATTGCTCGGCCACGTTGGTGTTAACGGTTCAATACCAGCCTCCCTGGACACGTCAATCATTAAGTTCAACCTGGACACATACGGCTACCTATGGCCGAGGGATGCTGCCTTCGCGGCCATGGCCCTGGACATGGCTGGTTACTACACCTTCACCAAGCGCTTCTACTCCCTAGTGTTCAAGCTCTTTGGTGGTGAGGGTTTCCTGTTCCAGAAGTATAACCCAAGTGGTACCTGGGGCTCCACCTGGCACCCGTGGACGGCGAGGAGTAGGAAGTCGCTGAATATTCAGGAGGATGAGACGGCACGGTGATCTATGCCTTCTGGCATTACTTTCAGAGGATTAGGGATTACGATTTACTTAGGGAGGTTTATGATGTGATAACGAGGGCCGCAAACTTCATGGTGAACTTCCGGGATGAGAAGTTGAAACTACCCCTTGAGTCCTACGACCTATGGAGGAGAGACTCGGCGTCCACACGTACACGGCTGCCTCAGTGTACGCAGGCTAATCGCCGCAAGTAACCTGGCTAAGATGCTTGGTGAGTATGAAAACGCCAGTAGGTGGGAGGAGGCCGCTGTGGAGGTTCGTGAGGCAATTAGGAACTACCTATTCGATAGGGAGAGGGGCGTGTTCTATAGGTCGGTCAGCATCGATGACGGTAAGGTGGTGAATACGGATAAGACCGTGGACTCAAGCATAATGGGCGTATTCCTCTTCAACGTGTTTGACGTTTACGAACCAATGCTCGAGAGCAGCGTCAAAGTCATCATGAGCAAGCTCTGGGTGAGGACGATAGGTGGTATCGCCCGCTATGAGAATGACTACTACCAGAGGGTTCCAGGGGATTACAGCGGGATACCCGGCAACCCGTGGATAATAACCACGCTCTGGGTCGCCCAGTACTACATGGCTAAGGGTGATTGCCAAAGGGCCAGGGAGCTCATGTCATGGGTTAATAGGGTTAAGACACCCACGAATCTACTGCCCGAGCAGGTTGACCCATTCAGGGGATTACCCACGTCAGTAACACCACTGGTTTGGAGCCACGCGGAGTACCTAAGGACGTACATAATGAGAAAGAGGCAGTGTGCCTAAGTTAAAGTAATTGAAAAATTTAATGGTAATGTAGTCTTAACCCCAGTATGTCTCGTAAAGCCTCATCCAATAACCATTAACAAGCCTATTCTTGCCCAAGACCTCAGTTATTGGAACCCTAATTATGTCACCACCCTATACGCCGTCATCTTACCAAAGTCACCCTCCTCAATCGCGTTGAAGGCCTCCGTGGCGAACCTAACTGCGAGAACCCTATCAAAAGCAGTCGGCGATGCACCCCTGATTATGTGGCCTGGTATTACGGCCCTAGTCTCGAATCCCGTGACCTTCTCTATGTACTGGGCAAGCTCATTACCAACACCACCAAGTCTCGAGTGGCCGAACTCATCCTTAGGACCACCATACTCCTTAATACCCTCGGAGACGATGACCAAGGCCCACCTCCTATCCCTGTAAATCTCCCTAACCCTGTTAGCGACTACGTTCCAATCAACGGGCTTCTCCGGTATTAACACGAAATCCGCCATGGTGGCTAACCCGGTGAATAGGGCGATCCAACCAGCCTCCCTACCCATGACCTCCACAACCCCAACTCTCTCGTGGGAGATCAATGTAGTCTTAAAGGACTCGGTAACCCTAATTGCCTCATTCACAGCCGTGTCAAAGCCGATGGTATAGTCCGTGCCATACACATCATTATCTATTGTCTTCGGAACACCAACACATTAGCCAAGCCCCTAGCCTGCGTCTGGGCAGCCGCGCTCAGAGTATCATCACCGCCGATAGCCACGATAACGTCTAGGCCAAGCTCCCTGAGATTCCTGGCGAAGGCCTCGGCCCTGGCCTCATCCTTAAATGGGTTAGTCCTCGAGGTCCTAATGAATGTACCACCCGTGAATGCGAGGTCTATTAAGTCCTTAGACGTAACCCTCCTAACCTCCCTATCCAGGATACCCCTCCAACCATGAAATATCGCATAAACCTCATGCCTCCTCTCCAGCAGCTTGGTCAGTGTATACACGGCTATGTTAAGCCCAGGCGCGTCGCCGCCACCTGTGAGAATCCCAATCCTCATCTAACCTCACCCAGGACCTCCGTCACCTTCTTACCCTCATAAACCATCTCCGCAAGCACCCTAGCGAACTTTAGGGCATCCCTCCTCTGCCACACATTCCTACCAACTGCAATACCAATGGCCCCGGCCTCGAGGACACCCTCCACCTGCCTCAGGAACTCCTCCTCAGTCTTAGTCTTAGGACCACCAGACATTAGTACAGGGACCTTGCCGGCCACCTTTACGGCCCAGGCGAAGGTTTTTGGGTCGCCAGTATACTTGATCTTCATGGCGTCGGCACCAAGCTCGAGGGCAACCCTGGCGGCGTAAGCCACTATTTCTGGCGCGGTCTCATTCGTCACCTTACCACCCCTCGGGTACGACCAAACAATCAACGGTATATCAAACCTAACAGCATCCCTCTTAATCCTTGCGAGCTCCTCAAACATCTTCCACTCATAGCCACTGCCCGGGTATATTGTGTAGCCCACGGCAGAGGCGCCTAGGCTAACGGCCTCCTCAACAGTGCAGTTAGCCACCGATATCGGCTCGCCATTGTATAGGTTCGTCTTACCATTCAACTTAACAATAAGCGGCACACTACCATCATAGTACTTCTCCGCAATACCCCTCTGGAAGACCACACCATCAAATCCAGCCTCACGTGCAAGCTTAAGTATGTACCCTGGATCAGCCGAGTCTGGGTTGTCCAGGAAGTCCGTTGGTCCATGCTCAATGCCGTGGTCATAAGCCAGTATTATTGACCTACCCCTCCTAGCGAATATCTTCAGGAACTTCTCGATTAACCCCGTCATCAATTACTCCGCTGATTAAGCCATATTTAATATGTGGATGTTAGAAATGTATTGCTGGGTATAATGATTACACCACATTCACGCATTACTACCTTCACTGCCAATTTCAATTCCATAAACATCACGAACCTGCTTAAGCAAGTCATTAATGATGAACTTGAGTATTTCAGAACCAACCTCAGGCTTTACCAAGTCCCTACGTAACGAACCAACAATACCAGTTCCACTGACCTCCATAGTCCTAAAGACATTAATATCGCCCCTAACATCCACGTCGATAATCCTATCCCATCTAACGAGGTCCCTACTTATTGCAGCGATCAACGAGGTCTCAACAGCATCGGCATGCCCAAAGGATGGGAAGTAACTCGTTATGTAATTAACAACCCTCCTATTATATACGTAGTAATGATAAACCCTGGGCCTAGTCCTTGAGTAATTCCACTCCTTAACAACCATGTTCAGGGCATCCACGTTACCGCCATGACCATTAACAAACACAACGCCAACTGGATTCCACGCAGATACACTCTCGACGAAGTCAAGGAGGTAATGAACTAGGCTCTCAAAGCGAACCCACGTCGTGCCTATGAAGCCCACGTGCTCCATTGAAGCCCCAACGGCAATTAATGGGTAAAGCAGGACCCTGTCCGGCATTCTACGTTCAACCTCACTGGCAATGTAATTGGCGATTATGGAGTCCGTACCCAGGGTAGGTGGGGTCCGTGTTGCTCGATTGACCCGATGGGCACGAGTATCAATGGGTCCTTAGGCACATCATCGCGCGTAATGTCGAGTATCCTCACGCAGTGACGCTATGCGCATTACTATTAAAAGCCTGTGCCCAGGCCTCTTATCCTCACCCTAACGACCTCCCTGGTATGCGGGCCCAATGCCGACCCAAGGACACGTTGCGTGAACCTATCAAAGGCACAAACATCTCCACTCGCTGGCAACCCACATACCTTACATAAATGAACCTCGCCAATCCCTGAACCACTTGCCCTAGCCATAGTCCTGAAGGAGTCAATATTCTTAACAATGCCCTTCAGGAAGCCCAACTTAATACCTGGGTGCTTCCTCTCAAGCTCATTAAGCATGTCCTTCAATCTATCCTCCAGCACATTCCTCGGCTTGTAAGGGCAGGGCTGGGCAACGAAGGGCAACTCCGCGGCTATTGAGTATAGCAGTGTCTCCCTCTCGTAGGTCTCGTACAAAGGCCTTATATGGGCCACACCACTCTCCATGGTCTCCGTCCTCGGCACAAGCTTAACTAACGAGCCATAATCATGAATAAGCAAGGCCTTCAATGCATACGCCGCTAGGTCATCCGCATGATGACCAGTGGCCACTGAGGAAGCCCTAAGCTCAACCGCAGCTGCATTGTAGATGTACCTACGTGTTAAGCCGCATATCGAGCACGGAGGCCTACCGAACCTATTACGGCGAACCAGGTCTGGGAAGTTCATGTTGAATAACTCCCTATACGTAATCATGACCAGGGGAACCCCACTCATCTTCGACAACTCCTCAACTGCAAGCCTAGCCAGCTCAGAATAGCCCGGCAATCCCTGATCAATATGCAGCGCCACCAAGTCGAATTTAAGACTCTTCCTGAGCTCCGACAGTATGTGGAGCATCGCGGTACTATCCTTACCACCCGACACCGACGCCATGACCGTATCGCCACTCCTAATGAGACTGTACTCCTCAACGACCTTACCAACCCTCCTCCTAACAAACTCAAGGAAGTGCTCCCTACAAAGCGTCAGCCTGGCATACGGAATCCTGACAAAGGCACTCTTACCACAAACACTACACCTGCCAGGTATTGACTCCCTAACAACAACCACCCTATCACCAGCACGCAAATTCACGCCAAAATCCCTAACCAACATGCCATTAACAAACACGTGAGTAGCATCACCAGCCCTAACCTCACCCAACAACTCCCTAACACTTAGGGAACCACCACTAACCACCGCGCGCCTACACTCCTGAACAAAGTCAACCACGACAGACATAGAACAACAATAAGGGGCAAAAGCCCTTAAAAACCAATAAGCACGATTCAGCCATTATATTTAGCATACCATGATTAACCTACGCCTAAATTTACGACCTTTAATTTAATTCACGATTAATGCGGAACTAAATAAAAATAAGAAATGAAAGAAACAGATATAATCAAGTTTAATTCATTTTGAAACCCACATATCATATATAAAATTTAAAAGCCCAAAATAATCCTACTTTAATGTCCTTACCCGTCATTACCGTCTGCGAGACCTATGGTACAGGGAGATGCGAGGTAATCGTTGAAGACAGCCGCGTTAAGGGCGTCCGTGGGAGGGGCTGTACTTTAGGCAGGTCTTCAAGATTCGTTTACTTCATAATTAATGACGAAGTGCTCCACGTATCACAACTACCAGGCTCAAGGGTTGTTAAGGCACATGATAATGAGGTTTGCTGGGAAGTACCCGCCAACGTCATAGCCGGCAAGATCGGCTTCGAAGTATCATTTACAAGGAGACATAGCGAACCAATAATAACGTTATTTAAGGTCCGTGAGGGAATTACCGAGAGTAATGAGCTTAATAAGGTAATAGAGCCTGTCAACATAAACGAGAATGATCTCGTAAAATATGTTTGGGATGGGAAGCTTAAGTTCAGGTACTTCGGTAATGAGGGCGCCTACGACAAACTCTACCTCGACATGGTGCTCAAGCTCATTGATGAATTCAGAAACAACCTAAACCAATGTGGTCTCAAGTGGTCTATTAAAGGTGATGTCGCAGGCTCAATAGTTGAGAATCCCGCCCTCGAGTACCTGCACGCAATGATATTCCCATTCGAGAACTCCAGACTCAACGCATTTCACCAAAGAATCACTAAGTCCTACGAGCTTTGGGTATTATCGAAAGTGATTAGGGCCTTATGCGATGCCGGTGGTAAACCGCTTAATGATAAGGCTAGTATTTATGAACGATGGCTCTACCTACCGGTCATAACATTTAGCTTCGGCAATAAGTGCGTGCACATTCTTTACCAGGCGGATATAGTCACGCACGTAGCTAAGATAGTCGATATTGAGAAAAACCCATGCATACCAAAGTGGATCCCCGAGTGCCTGAGTAAATGCGGTGTTAGTTGGAGTAGGGTTCATACGGCACCCGACATCATGCTAATGATGACTAATTGCGGTGAAAAGGTCGAGCTTGAATGTTACGCGCCATTTAGGATGCCCCTTACCTGGCAGTACTTCGAAAAAATACCACTCATAATAGAGACGAAGCTCAGAATCTCGAAGACCCGCGGCAGGGGTGTACTGAGCGAGTACGAGACGTTGAGCGTGGCAATCAAGCAGGTATGCATGTATAAGTGCCTACTCAGGGATAGACCGAGGATCACCGTGGTTACCCACGATAGCGTCAATGACGACGTTAAGGACGATTTAATGAAGGCTGGGGCCACGGTAATTGACGAATTAATGCTTGGGAATGAGGCAAGGATCAACGAGCTACTGAATATAATCAGGGGCTCACTAGGGATTTAGGTGCTGGTTCACGGTCATTATTAAAATCACTCACCTTCCTCGGTTTCCTTTGGTATTGGTACCCTGGCTATTAATACTCCCCTACCAAGCCTAATGTTTATCTCCTAGCCAGCATCCGGCGGAGACAACAACTCCTCAGTCCTAACAACATCCACCACAAACAACTCATAAAGCCTCCACAAAACCTCCTCCTCACGACCCCCAGCAACCCTGACCTTGACTCCCATCTCCGTTAGGTCATTAACCGTTATCGCAGCACTATGCTGCTTAAACCCAGTAAACCTCCTCGCAACCTCCCTAGCCCTATCAACATCACCCCTAAACATCCTAGCCGTCAAAACCCTAACCAACAAATCAACATTATGCTCAAGAGCCCTAGCATAATCACCAATCTCAACAATGGGGAGCCTATCCAACAACTCAGAAATAACCCTATCAGGCAACTCACCTCTCCTCAACATCTCAAGAACCTTATTAAAGGACTCGATGATCGACTGTATCGGCACAAACCTCCTAGCCCTAGCATAGTAAATCGCTGGGTCTATTGGGGCCGAGTTCGGCTATTGGCGTCATGACAAGCTCATCACCCGAGAGGGCCACGAGCGAAGCCGCACTCTTCGCAAGCCTAAGCACGTAGATTATGAGCCTACCACTAACGACGCCCTGCAAATACCTAGCCAGTAGGTAGGCCTCATCAACGTCGCCATCAGCTGAGTTAAGGACCACGGCGAGGTCCTTAAAACTTAAGCCCCTAACGGCCGAGTAAACCGCATCGACAACCCCACGATCAATAAACCTATACGGGGACATGATGATAGGCAACACGGGCATACCAACCAAACCCTCAAACTCAGCAAGCAACCTAGAAGCCTCACCAACAAACCTCCTAAAGGCGTAGGGAACATCCTCACCAGAAGCCTCAACAAGCATTAAACTAAGAAATAAACAGGGAATAAAAACTAAACAACCCACGGCGTATGTAAACCCTAGGAGCGAATTAACGGGGAAGATGCGTAATAAATAATGCTCACCTTAACTCCCACACCTTAAGCCCACAACCATGGTACGTATCCTTACCCGGACACCTCCTAACCCTACCCTCAAACAATTGGAACGCCCTCCCGAAGTTAAACGCACCATGCCGAAGCTGCCCCTTAAACACCCTCCTCACCACATACGCAACATAATCAGCCAATTGTAGGGGAGGCTCCTCCACGGAGGATTCAAATGCCTTGAGCAATCTATAGGTCGGCCTAGCTCGTGAATTTTTAATGGCATACTCAATATCATCCCTAACCCTATCATTTAGGACGCCTCCCAATGAGTCGATCACCATAACGGCCCTAGATTGATCAGGGTATAATGATTTAGTCATGAATACTCGCTCGATTAAGTTCATTATTGCGTACCTCCTTATTACATTGGGCCTATTCACCCTTATATTACCCACCGCCTTCACAACCACTATATTAAGCAGGAAGTTCAGTCCAGAGATTAATTCGGCGAAGTCATTAAATCCTGGGCCCTAACATCCTTACTAACTCCACGCCACTTATTAGAACCCGTGACAACATCGATCGTGTGAATCTCCACCACGCCACTAACGCCGTACTTCTTCGGCAAGGCATTAATGAAGTCACTTATTTGATTAGATTAGATATGTAATTCACATCCATCTCATTAATAATCACGGAAACTAAAACATAAGATCCACGATTAAGCTGATCCGGCTGACCAGACTCATCAACATACACAAATAAGCACATATACACAATCCACCATTTAACCCTTAATCAATATTTAAAAAGAAATAGGTTTTTAAACAATGGCGAAGCAAAAGATACTGAACAGACCAGGGGAGGATTCCCGTGACGGAGCCCCATTGGCTCTTGCCACGGGAGATGAATCCCTATTTTATTCTTCTGGTTTATCCCTTGATTTACGATAATATTCCGTATTAATTATTTTTAGCCTTCGCATGATTATGATACTTGATTCGTCTGTATGTTCTTCCCCTTCTTCCTTGTACTTAGCTTTGTGATTCCTTCCTGCGCATTATCTCCATACCCATCCTCATCACCTTACGATGCAAGGCTGGGAATGTCAATGCTATTGCCAGGAATGTCACGATGAGGACAGCTGCCGGCGTTGGAGTCAGTAGGGTTAGTGAGCCGTACAGGGCTCCGAATAGGGATGATGCCGTTGACAGGGTCCTCGCATTGTATATCGCATCCGCCAATACGTACCTCAGGGCGTTGCCCGTAAACACGGTGCCAGCGGCACTTAAGGCGTTTAGGGAGGTAATGCCAATAATCATGGCCAACGGCTCCCTATAAATGTAGCTATCAACGTGAGTGCGAGCCCGAGGAGTGTGCCGTATAGGAATAACCTGCCGGAGAGCACGACCCTATCGCCTATGACCATGAAGATCACCCTTCCAGCAATTGCCGAGACCTCCGAGACCACGTAGAACACTGCATATAGTAAGGCCCCGAAGGATGGGGCTATCGACAGCAATATTGATATTGATATGTTGTGGATGAACGTCATGACGTAGAGCGTCACAGCGTCACCGCTGAAGGCGGTCCTGGATGATGCTCTCCTCGGTATGGTAACCTTAAGCCCAACCCTCCTACTGAGCAGTAGTGATCCTAGAATGGTCATTAGCGCGAACTGGAGCAGGGCGAGTACGCCAAACGCCATGGTGCCAATCCTGAGGAATACCGCCAGTAAGGCCGTCATTGCTAAACCGCCGAGTTGAAATACAAGGTTAAGGGCGTTAAGCTCTGGCAATGCTTGGCACGTTCTCCACGGCAATACCACCCAGGATACTTCTCTCAATCCACAGCGCCACCGAGTACGTAAGTAACATGGCCAGGAGTACAGTTAGGTGATCAGCAGTTGAATCGAGGAACATGAGGGTTAATATTAACACGCCACGGAATGCCATAAACACTAACATAAGCACTTGAGGCCTTATGACGTAAAGTGCGTAAAGCCCAACAATCAACAAACCCACGCCAGAACCCAGGGTAGCCATGGCCACAGCCAACGCGGAGCCATATACGCTGTGCACTGTGGCGTAGGCGTAATACACGATTATAGACCTAAAACCCACATCCACAAACCTATACAAGAAATAGAAAACCAAAAGAGAAGCAAACCTAACATTGGCATTTCCCATATGCATCAAGCACTCACTCCTCATGGACTCTATCAATGATTATTGGGCTATGTTTAGCCATATTATTCAACATTATTACCTGGCATGTTTATAAGCCTTATGAAAGGATCACTAACGGGCATAGAAACGGTCACGGTTATTGTTATCGAAGAATAGAACGTAATTTGGTGCGGCCGCCGGGATTCGAACCCGGGTTCTGCGGCTCGGCAGGCCGCCATCCTAGACCAGGCTAGACTACGGCCGCGAATTTTACTGTGCTTTTGCCGGATTTAAAGTTTTTTTGGCTTTAGGCTCGTTTTATGTCAGATTCATCTATTTTAAACGGTCTCATCGTGGCTAGGGCATCATTTATCTTCCTCAGTATGTTTTCCCTGTTTATCCAGGGTATCTCATTATTCATGATTAGCTCCTTCGCAGTCATCATGAGTCTCTTGAAGGCTCCTGGGTTGTTTTCCTGAATCTTTACGAAGGCTGCAGCCAGTATTATTAATCCTCGTATTCCTTCATTCCTATTTCTATGCCAAATCTTCTCTAAGACCTCATGAGCTTCCCAAAATCTCTCCTTATTAAATAGCTCAATGTATCTTCTTACGGCATATTCCTCGTTATATCCTTCGTTGTTACTCTCTCCTTCTATGTTTATCAATTCTTTAATAACGAAACCAAGAGACTTTATCTTCTCTATGGTTATATCATCGATGTATAGATCTATTTCCACGTGATCATTTGCTATTCTTACATTGATTATCCTGAGCCTCTCTAATCGTAGTTTATTCATTAATTCCTGCCTATCAATTGGTGTGAACCCAGGATTGCCTGTGATAATTAAGACTCTGTTTCTCTGCATTTTGGGCAGGGTTATACCGTATTCTTTAATTCTGGGTATATTAATTTCTCTTCTTTATTGAAGATTTTTATCTTATCAGGCCTAATAAGCAGGTAGGTCTCTCTCCCTGGTTCAATGGGCTCGTCTGACACCACTATAATGTCCACACTCTCATCAGATACCGGAGATACCACTATTCTAAAGACGCCCAATGTGTAGCTTGAGACCTTAACCCTTACCTTACCAATGTTTATGAATCCACGTATATCCTGCGGCTCCGTGACCAATTTCATCTCATCTGTCTTAATCCGATTATGACTTCATTATCCTTTATTAACCCCTTACTTAACGGTATCCTTAAATTAGCTATGAGTGCGGTATCCTCAACCACCTTAGCGGAAAGTAGGTTTATATCGCCACTAAGTGCTGCTATTAGTGTTGTGACCGGTGTATTATAAATATCGGCTGGACTCCCTATTTGGGCAAACTTTCCATTTATTATTACGCCAGCCACGTCGGCTATTGAGAATATGTCAGCAGGATCGTGGGATACTATTATCGTCGTTAACTTACGTTCCCTCTGTATTCTCCTCACCAAGGCCCTTGCGCTATCTCTCAATGCAGCATCTAAATTACTAAATGGTTCATCTAAGAGCAAAATCCTGGGGTTCTTCACCAACGCTCTTGCTAACGCAGTCCTTTGCATTTGACCACCTGATAGCTCCTTTGGGTAGTGGTTAAGGACTCGTGTAAGCTCGAGTTCCTCAGCGATCTCCCTAACCCTCTTATCTATCTCGTGCTTACTCACTTTAGCCATTTTTAATGGGAATGCTATATTATCATAAACAGTCATGTTGGGGTACAAGGCCCAGTTTTGAAAGACCATGGCGACATTCCTCCTCTCCGGCTCAATAACAATCCTACCTGGTGCTGACGTGATTTCATCATCAAAATACACATAACCATCTGTGGGTACTTCAAGACCAGCAATTAATCTTAATAGCGTTGTTTTACCATGACCGCTTGGGCCAAGAATGCCGAAGCTATGCCATCACCTATTTTATACGTTACATGATCTACGGCCTTAATTACGTTCTTCCCCTTTCTGAAGTACTTCGTCAGCTCTTCTAATCTAACCGTGACCATAGTACTAATTTCTATGTTAGCACTTTACTTTAAATTTTTCGTGGGTAAAATGTTTCTACCTAATTTTAATTGGTAAACCTTCAACCCCTTACCCATTAAATACCCTTAGCACCGCCACCAAGTGCTGCTAGTCCCCTAATGAAGTATCTACCTAAGAAGGCGAATATGATAAGCGGTATCAATGATGTTATGACTCCAGCCGCGAATGACCTATTGTAAAGTATTGCGTAACCCCCAACGTACTGCCTAGCGGCTACCGGTAGCATGTATAGGCTCGGCTTTGTGGCTATTATTAATGGTGTGAAGAAGTCCTGCCAAACCATGAGGAATACGAATATTAATGTTGATAGGAACCCAGGTAGGACCAATGGAAATACTACGTGCCAGAATATTGACCAGTCACGAGCACCATCAAGCCTAGCACTCTCTATTAAGTAGTTGGGTACGACAGGTAAGAATATCGACATTAGCAGTGCCGACATTGGTAAATAGAAGATAAAGTAAACAAAGGCAAGTCCCCAATAAGTTTGGTAAATTCCTAACGATGATGTTAACTCAATCAATGGCACAGTTAATGTCTCGGCTGGTAAAAATGTGGCCAATGATATTATTGAAAAGCCAACATTACTAACCCAGGGTCTCCTTTCCATTTGCATATAAAAGAAGTAAGCACCATGCTGCCGAAAATTACTGAAGCTAGGGCAACTGGGACGGTAATTATTAATTGGCGTATCATGGGGAACTCAAGCCCGATTAATGTACCAAAACCAAACCAGTCAAAGTAATAAGCCTCCGTTGAGAACTGACTGGGTGGTAATAAGATCGGTGCTGATGCAGCCTCCATATTTGGCTTAAAGCCGCCAACAAGCATTGCATATAGTGGGGTTAACCATAATATGATGAATATGGCAACCACCAACTGAAGTATTGCATACTTAATTACCCTAACAACGTACTTACCCCTCATACCCCTCACCTCCTAAAGACCCACCTCTTAAGTCCAAGTAATGCATATGGTATTATCACAATAGCTGCAATCGCAGCCACAAGCGTAGCCAGCGCAGCCGCCGCTGAGAAGTACTCGGAATAGGCATATAGGTAGTAAATATACGTTACTAATGTCATTAATGTTGGGCTCGTTGCTGACCCGCTCATTATGAATGGGATATCGAATATCCTAAGCGAAAAAAAGGAATAGTAATGCCGTGGATATTATAAATCCATTCATCGAATTCGGCAATAATACTCTGAATAATAAGTTAATGCTTGACGCCCCATCTAGTCTCGCAGCCTCGATTATGGACTTATCCACACTCAAAAATGAGGCCAAATAAAAGAGTATGGATAAGCCCGTATATGCCCATACCTCAACCAATACCAGGGCTAATTGGGTATTCAATGGCGTTGCAAACCAAGGTATTGATGGTAAGTGGAACTTCGTCAATAACCAGTCTATGCCTATTGTTGGATTAAACAGCCATAACCAAACTAATGCGGCTGCCGTTGGCGGCACCGCTATTGGATAAATAAATATTGATAAATATATGGCTCGTTGAGTGTTATTAGGCAGGAAATAGAGTAGGGCTGCGAGTAACAAGCCAAGTACATTGCCTATTGCCACGAGACCAACCGTGAAAAGTATTGTATGATCTATTGATGCGTAGAAATAATTCTGAGTGAATAGGTATAGGTATGATGATAACCCGGCGAACTTTGGAAATGGATTAAACAATGACCAGTTCTGAAGTGATATTATGAAGTTCCATATCAATAGGAATACGATGATTCCCCCAAAGAATAATGTGGGTATTGCCATTATTAGTGATTGCCTTGACATTGATAAGAAATAAAGTATGTTTATTTTTAAGTTTAATTGGGTGTGGTTGTTGTGTTAGCTGCTTGTTTGCCACCAGGGTGTGTATGGTTGGTAGTGGTAGGTTGTTGGGTTGACCCATGGTGGTAGGTAGTTGGCGAATGGGTGTCCTGGGTAGCCATGTAGCTAGGCCTAGCTTGACAGCGGCCATCCACTCATTATACGTGGACTGCTCAGCCGAGACCAGGGCGCTCATGAACGTCGGTATGTAACTCTCACCAACCTGCTGCAAATTCAAAACCTGAGAATTCAAATTACTAAACACATCATCAAACAAACCACCATCACTGGGAGCAATGGTAAATTGACTAGACGGTGTTGATAATAATTGCTCATAGTCAAACCACTGGGCCGGTGTTGGGTAGAAGTCAGTACCATTGCTCCAAATTATCACACCCTTACCGCTTGAGGTCCAAATCATCATACCTACATACGAGTCCCAAAACTCTGCTAGTTTAATGGCTGCATCTTCATATGGATTGGCGTAGGCAGGTACGGCAACTGAGTCTATGACTAGTACGTATACGCCTGCGTTCCTGGAAATGGCTCCTCCATTAGTGTTATGTTTGTCCAGCTTGTGTATGGTGGTATTGCTGGGTATGTAATTGTGTGATACCAAATGTATGCATACTCAGTTATCCAATTGCCGTTTACTTGGAATGCTGCCTTGCCCTGTATTATGTAGCTAGGCCTGATGACCACGTCATTGTTTGCCATCCTGGGCAATCATACTTCGTGAATAGTAGGTAGTAGTAATTCGTCTCATTTATCAGGCTGGCTATTGCTGGGTCATTAAGGTTCAGTACTCCATATAGGAACTCATTCATCAACTGGGCAGCCGTGGCAGGCCCATACTTCTCACCGGCAAGGCCAAGGAATATATACTCCCAAAGGTTAAGCTGATCCCAACCACCATCACCACCCGGGATAATCCAAACACACGACATACCATGGGAAGCAAGGTAAAGCGTCTCATTGGCAAGCTGCTCAACAGTAGTCGGGATAGGCAAACCATACTCAGCCAAAACCTGAGGATTGAAGTAGAGCATGCCACCCCTATGTACGTTAGTTGGTAGTGCAAACATTGTTCCATTAAACATACCAGCAAGTACAGCCTCAGTCACGCCCTTACTGAGTAAACCCGTTTGTATGGCAATTGGTGTGAAATTCACAAAGTCCGCCGGTCCGTGAGGCATTATCTCAACGTAAGACAAAACCTCAGGCGCGAAGTGCGCTTGGAAGCTCGCCGGTGGTTTGCCTGCCTCCAACATACCTAATATCACATACTTAGCGTTTGTACCACCGGCACCAGGTATTGAGTAGTACTCGACAGAGTAGCCTGGGTAGTACTTCGAGAAGTTACCGGCAACCCAAGTTAATCCCTGAGGGTCTTCAGGGCCCCACCACGTCAAGAATTCGACCGTGGTTGGTGCTGTTGGGGATGGTGCACTCGGCTTATGACTAACCGTTGAGTAATACCAACCAACACAGCGCCTACAACCACTACAACCACCACAACAACCACTATCGCTATTAACGCAGACCTAGAAATACCCAGGCGAGACGTCACATTTTGGTATTTTTGCTCTCTTTTTAAAAATTAGGGTGTTAAAAGTATACTTACTCTATATTATTAAATATAAGATCATAATTTTATAAATATTCATAAATACATTATTTCTCCATAAATATTAAGATAAATCAATTAATCTAGGTTAGATGAAGCGTTTAAATCCAGCTCAGCGAATCATAGTTAATGGGAGTAGAATCTTTACAGGAGAGGTATGCCATAATGCTTAGCTCAGATGATAATGTCGCTGTTGCCCTTAAAGACCTAAAGGCTGGTGAGATTGTCGAGTTAGTTATTGGTAATTCAAAACTCGTTGTTAAATTACTTGATGATATACCCTTCGGCCATAAGTTCGCTATTAGGGATATACACATGTGCGATTATGTGATTAAGTACGGACACGTTATTGGCAGGGCCAAGAGGGATATTAAGGTTGGTGAGCATGTCCATGTTCACAATGTGGAGAGTTTGACGGCTGTATACAGCGTCTGTAGGGGTGGTAAACCGTGAGTAGACCCACAATACTTGGTTACGTAAGGCCTGATGGCAAGGTTGGCATTAGGAATTACCTACTCGTGATGTCGACGGTCATATGCTCAAGCTTTGTTGCACGTAGGATCGCGGACCAGGTACAGGGCGCTGTGGCGATTGAGAACCCATTCGGCTGTGGGCAGCTTGAGCCTGACCTCGAGATCACCAAGAGGACCTTAATAGGCATGGCGAAGAATCCAAACGTTGGTGGTGTCCTCGTTGTCGGCCTTGGCTGTGAGCAGATACAGGCTGATGAATTGGTGAGGGAGATTGAGAAGACGGGTAAGCCCGTGGAGAAGGTGGTGGTTCAGGAGGTTGATGGTGGAACTCCTGCCGCAATTGAGAGGGGCGTCACGTTGCTCAGGAGGATGGCTGAGGAGGTACTTTCGCAGAGGCCTGAGGAGGTTGACATATCGAACCTGGTCATGGGTGTTGAGTGTGGTGGCTCAGACGCAACCTCAGGGCTAGCGGCAAATCCCGTGGTTGGTTACGCATCTGATAAGCTAGTTGATTTGGGGGGTACGGTAATACTTTCCGAAACCCCTGAAATGATTGGTGCGGAGGAGATCCTCGCCAGGAGAGCCGTGTCTAGGGAGGTTGGTGACAAAATAATTAAGGCAGTTAAAAAGTGGATTAACCTAGCCGCGTCCTACGGCGTTGACCTAGTTGGGACGCAACCATCCCCAGGAAATATAGCCGGCGGCCTATCGACAATTGAGGAGAAGTCCCTTGGGGCAATAATTAAGGGTGGTTCGAGACCGATACAGGGCTTCGTCGATTATGCGGAGGAGGTTAGGGGTAAGGGTCTCTGGATCATGGACACGCCAGGCTATGACATAATGTCCGTGGTCGGCATGGTGGCTGGCGGCGCCACACTCGTAGTATTCACAACCGGGCGTGGAACACCCACGGGCAATCCAATAACCCCAGTGATTAAGGTCACCGCAAACCCATACACTGCCAAGAAAATGCGCGAGAACATAGACTTCGACGCAAGCACCGTGACGCTGGGTCAAGAAACCATTGAGCAGGCAGGCGAAAGACTCTTCAAGCTAATAATCGACGTAGCCAGGGGTAAACCAACCAGGGCCGAGTTACTTGGGTTTAGGGAATTTGTAATACATAAGATAATACCATCATTTTAACAATTCCAATTAAATCCATTTTTAAATTAAAGCAGTAATTGCTCAGTCTCCTTAAGCGTCCCCCTAACGACATCAACCTCGAGACCCAATGCCTCCAATGCCGTGACCCCAAGAACATTGACATCCCTCTCCTCACCGAAGATCACGGTCACCGCGCCCCTCCTACCCATGACCTCAACAATTGCAGCACCAACGTCCCTCTCGACGTAACCGCCGAAGGCTAGGAATCTCCTCCTCTCGAGTGGCTTAATTCCTATTGAGTCTAGGAGTGATGCCGATATCACGGAGTAAACCGCGCCGGTATCCACAATGCCGTCAACCTCAACGTATCTACTCATGTCCGCTGGGTTATAGACCTTAAACCTAACCTTGACAATGCCCATTTCAGTGTTTAATAGAGCAACGGCCCTTATAAACCTACTCAATCACTGATGTTTGCCATTTCGTAGTATAGCTTTAGCAGGGCCTGGGTCCCCTTCTCGCCTAGTCCCTTGGCGACTAGGGCGTTGTATAGTTGTAGTGTTAGTGCTGTGCCTGGTAGTGGTACGTTTAGTTTGTTTGCTGTTTCTAGGGCGTACCTGAGGTCCTTCCTCAGGTGGGCTGCCCTGAAGCCTGGCTCGAAGTCACCCCTCATCATCTTTGGCATGTAGTACTGCACCGTGAAGGAGTTCGCAGCCCCCGTGGATAGTACGGTGAATAACTTCTCCATGTCGATGCCAGCCTTCTTCGCGAGTGCCATGGCCTCGGCCACAGCGAGCATGTCAATACCGACAACTATTTGGTTGAGGAGCTTAAGCATCTGCCATTACCAACGTCACCCGCGTATATTATTGTCTTGCCCATGGCCTCGAGGATCGGCTTAACGCGTTGGAAGACCTCATACTTACCACCAACCATTATTGTCAGCGTCCCCTGCCTGGCTCCGATGTCACCGCCAGTGACTGGTGCGTCCAGGAACTCAATGCCGTACTTACTCAATTCTCTGGCGAAGTACTTGGCGTGCTCCGGGGAGTTTGTGCTCATGTCAATTACGATTAGGCCTGGGTGGGCCCCGTGAACAACACCGTTAGGCCCAAGCAACACCTCCTCCACGTCCGGCGCATCAGTAACCATGTCAATGACAACGTCAGACTTCTCGGCAACCTCCCTAGGGCTATCAGCAACTGGTACACCCAGTTTTGCGAAGGGCTCGGTCTTAGACCTCGTCCTATTATAAACAATCAATGGGAAGCCAGCCTTGTGGATATTCATGGCCATGGCACTACCCATAATACCAAGCCCTATGAAACCAACCCTAAGTCTCTCCATACAGGGAATTACTACGCAACTTAATGCTTAATAATCATTGCCTATAACCTGTTCAATGCGAAAATCCTTATTTGGACGCATTTAATTGCCTCACTATGTGAGGCTTGTTAGGGTTGATGATGCCGTCGGCCAGGTGCTTGGTTACGATACCACGTATGTTGGTAAGGACGGGGCCATGGTACTGCTGCCCAGGGGCCATGTAATAACTAGGGAGGATGTGGAGAGGTTGAAGGACTCTGGGGTTTACTTCGTGTGGGTTGAGGGTGATGAGGAATCAAGCGATTTAATGTATGAGTGGGAGATCGCCGAGACCGTGGCCAGAGCTGTAGCTGGGGAGAACACTTATGTTAGGCAGGCTAGGCAGGGCTCGGCATGGATCATGGCCGGTGCTAATGGCGTGCTTAGGGTTGACGTTAACGGCTTGACTGAGTTGAACCTAAGCGGTGATGTCCTATTAATTACTAGGCAGGGCATGAGTGGTGTCGTTAAGGATGAGTTGGTCGGCGTCGTTGATGTGATACCGCTTAGTATGAGGAGGGGTGAGGTTGAGAGGTTGCTGAGGTTTAGGAACTTGGTTAGTGTGGTGCCGTTTCGTAGGAGGAGACTTGGCGTTGTCATTACGGGTACCGAGATATACCAGGGAAGGAAGAGGGACCTTTACTACCCAGTGATTAAGGCCAGGGCTGATAAGTACGGGTGGGAAGTAGTGTTCAATACCATAGTGCCTGATGACGAGGATAAGATAATGAACGCAGTCAGGGAGGCCATTAGGAACGGCGCCGAGGCCGTGGTGATCACGGGAGGCATGTCCGTGGACCCAACGGACAAGACGCCAATAGCCGTGAGGAGCTTGGGGCCAGGGTAATTGCCTACGGCATACCGATAAAGCCAACGACAATGACCATGGTTGCGGTACTTGACGACACGCCAATACTCGCAGTATCAGCCGGAGGGATATACTACAGCGACTACAACGCCCTGGACATACTCCTGCCGAGGCTCATGGCCGATCTGATACCGAGTAGGGAGGAAATAGCCGCAATGGGCCACGGAGGACTACTACCGAATTACAAGCCCGGTCATTAAACCGTAATACCAAGTGCACTAAATACATTAGTCACTATGTCCCTAGCCCTACGCGCCATAGACAAAGCCCTAGCGGCAACCTCACGGTTATAAATCATGCCAGGAGTCAAGCCGGCCGTCGGCTCACCATAAGTTGAGCGTGCATGCTCGGCAGCCAACTCATGGCTCATCCTAGCCAATTCAATGATAAGCTCCCTAACACTACCCGGCACTTGGTTTATGAGACCCATTAATTGATTCGATGGATCATGACTCCATGTTGGTACTTGATAAACCGCAATAACGGCCTTCGCAAAATTCTCAACAGCTAATTGCGAATAATGTACACAGCCGGCCCAGTCCTCAAGCGAGAAGTATCTCTCAGCCCTACTTAAGTGCTCGTTAGCCAATTCATATCGATACTTAACCTCGTTCATTGGGTCAATCATATTATCCTAACCCTCTCCAGGGGCTTCGGCAATACCAATAGTAGGCCCTGCCATCTTTAACCCTCTTGAGGCCACTCTCAATTATTCTACGCCTGACCCGTTCCAGGAATTCGCTTAATTTGCCCGTCCTGTCCAGGAGGACCACGGCGTCCCAATAGATATTTAATAATAACGGCGTGATAATACCTGGGTTGAGGAATTCGTTAATGTCCATGTCGATAATGGTCAATGGGTAGTCATGAAGTAGGGCGCTAACGGCCAGGTAAACAGCCCTCCTACGCCTAACACGGTCGATCTTGTTCAAACCGGTGTGTAGCACGAGTAAATCAACGTCACTACGATCATCAGCCTCACAACGAGCCAGGGAGCCAAAGAGGAGCACAGCCACGAAACTACTACCCACTAACCTGCTGAGCCTAGTCCTCACGTCATTAATGACAGCTTGGCAGTCAATCATTACCAAGAATGAATTGGGAATAAGCCCTTAAATGCTCTTTGCAGCATCGCCAACGGCATACTATTAAAGCCGAATTGAAAGCCTCTCATGCATAATGCCTTTAAGCTAATAAAATGATTTAAGCCTTGGTTATGGAGAGGTTAATTAGGATGGCCGTGGAACGCGGAATAAACGTTGAGGACCTAATAATAAACGCCATCAGGAACGTGAGTGGTGACCCAACAGAAGTAGTGAAGCTGAGGCTTGAATTGGCAAAGGTTTACCTAAGCGAGGCTAGGGGGTACATGGGTAGGGGTGATGCAGTGCAGGCCAGTGAGAGGGCGTACAGGGCTGCAGAGAACGTAATCAAGGCCTTGGCCGAGAAGTACAACACGCCAGAGCACCAGCAAGCAGTCAGGGAGGGCAGGTGGCACATAGACCTATTGATCAAGGCAGTAACCACACTATCAAATAAGCTAGGCCACTGGGTGTCGATCGGATGGGCCAGCGCATTCCTCATCTACGACATGGGATTCCACGAAGCCAAACTGACGGTCGACGCCATAACAGGCTACATTGATGAGGTCGAGAAGATGGTTAGGGAGGCTGAGAAGGTATTAATGCATTAATTAAAGTAAGATAAAGCATTTTAGGGACGCACGTTATAGCGCTTCCTCGGCATTATACAGCTTTAGTAAGGCTCTGCCCTAGACTGTAGTGTAACTTGGACCAGGGCGTGGTGAGGATTCTCATGATCAAGCGGTGATGAAACGACTGTATGCGCATTTATCAATTATCCACGCAGTTACTAGGCAGGTGAGTATTGCCGTGCCTCCTTAATGTTTAAGGTTAGGATTGCTTGATCCTATTCCTCAACCTATCCCTTATGAAGTTTACAACCTCGATTATGTCCTTCCTCACTAATTCCTCGCTTGTGTACCTCGATACCTCACTATCCCTGTCTAAGCCATTATACTGGAATTCGTGTAGGTTTAGGGCTATCTCGACGTAAAGCCTTAACTCCTTATCACCTATCATCGATGCCACTTCCCTGAGTCTCGAGCTCGGCATTACGGCTATCAACCAATCAACCCTATCAACCACCTTGGTTGGCGACAACTCCTAACGCCCCTGTAGTGCTTGGCTAGTTCATCCCTGTAGTCAACGGCCAGCCCAGCCACGTAGGCCTTAACGGCTTGGAAGGCCTTGCCTGCAGCGTTCCTGAGTAGGCCATTCTGTAGGAACCTCTCGGCCAGCTCGGCTTCGTAGATCGCTCCCTAAACCTATCCTCCTGGTACTTCCTCGCGTCTATCCAGGGCTTCGTAATCTCCATGACGCCAACGCTATTAATTTAATGCGTGGCTTATTAAACCCCTTGGGTCTCGAGGGCCTTCCTGGTGTTTATTACGAGGTTTTCAACGAGCTTTAGGTAATTCGTTAGGTCGTTCACGCTTAATTTTGCTTCGTGGAAGCCCCACACGTGGAGTACATAGCCGGCCGCCCAGCCGATTGCTACCCAATCACCGAGTATTGAGGCTAGGGTGTTGCTCGCCTTCTGTAAATATTCCGTGAACCATCTACCCTCCTTAATGGCTTGTTGGTACTCCTGCGTGCCGTACTTCTCAGCGAGGGCCTTGATGCATTCCTCAGTTGCTTTGTACAGTTTTTCAGAGGCTTGTACGGCATCGCCCTTATTCATGTATTCCCTGGTCTCATTAAGGTACTTATCGGCTAGCTCTAGCCTGATCCGGATGCTGGCTGATGGGTCATTCCTGCCAATGGCGTTTATTATTAGGTCTATCACGTCAATGCCCCTCTCCTCAGCCGCCTTGATTAGTTCCTCGGGTATCTCCATCCAATGCTTATTTCATTAACGGGTTAAATTAATCTTTACCTGCGCAGTAACACCCTGTGCAGGACTTAATGGAGTTGATTAATGAGATTGCTAGGAGGAAAGGCTTGGACCTAGGGGTAGGGTTGATTTATACCTTAGGATCCGTGAGGAGCTTCTTAATGAGGCCGATAGGGAGTATGCAGTTAACAACCTCGTGCTAGCTAGCGAGAAGTATTGGGGCGCGGTTGCGGCGTTGTTGAATGTCATAGGTGAGTTGGGGGTTGGGAGCACTATAGTCATAGGGATTACGCCGTGATCGTTGAGCGATTGGCCGGTGAGCTTCGTGATGATGAGCTAAGGGTTTTGTTTGATTCCGTGGAGAAGCTTCACGCCAATTTTTTACCATGGTTTCCTCGATAAGGAGGGCTTTGACCTGCGTAGGAGCAGGGCCCTGGCACTTATTAATAAATTGAAAGAATATATAAACAGGCATAGGTCAGTTTAATTATTTAAGGCATCAGGGCCTCAGTAAAATTTAGTTAGGTTCATGAATCTACCCAGCGAGTGGGTCGAGAAAGGCGATGCCTTCCTCAGGGATGCGGAGAACCACGTTAGAGACGGCTTGTACTGGCTATCGTGCTTCGAGGCCCAACAAGCCGCTGAGCTTTATCTAAAGGGCTACCTACTTGCGAGGACTGGTACGTATCCATTTACCCATGACTTGGCTGAGTTGCTTAGGGTTATTAAATCGTTGGGTGTTGATGTCCCCGTGGAATTATACGTCTATGCTGACGCCCTCAGTGGCGAGTACACGTTGTCCCGTTACCCTGGTAGGAAGCCTAGGGTTTATAATGGGGATACAGCAAGTAGGTGTGTTGAGTATGCTAGGAGAATCGTTGGATTCATTAGGTCAATTTCTAAGGACCCTGTCTAGCTACTTAAGTAAGGGTGATGAGCTCCTTAGGGAGTACGTGAGTAGGTTGGTTAGGGAGGTGCCCGAGAGCACGATTGTCCTCTTTGGGTCCAGGGCTCGTGGCGATTACCTACCCAGTAGTGATTATGACGTGGCCGTTGTACTTAGGCAGGTTGTTAATGTGCATGATGAGGTTTCGAGGCTGCGTTCGCTTAAGCCTGAGGCTTATTCCTTGATTTGCTCGTTTTGAGCATTGATGAGGTTGGTGACCCTGTCGTTAAGGAGATGCTTAGAGGTTGTAGATTGCTCTATGATGGTTTGGGTATTGGCAGTTCCCTGGGTTGTAGGTCTTAGTCTATGTGGGTGTTATTTCGAGTACTGTCTTTATGTCGTCGTGGGTCCATGTGTATGCTTCCTGGTAGTTGTCAAGGCTTGCCCTCTTGGTTATTAGTTTGGCCGGCCAGTTGTTGAATTCCTCCTTAGCCCTCCTCAGGTGCTCCAGGGCCATTTCGAAGTGCTTGATCCCGGCGTTTACCGAGCCTATTATGACCTTGTTATTGAGTACGACGTTGGTCATTAACTCACCGAGATTGTTTAGGGAGCCACCGCTTGGGTATACGCCGAGTAGTACGTAGACGCCATTTGGTGCGATGTGCCTTAACCCCTCATTGATCACCTGCGTGGCGCCGGTTGCCTCAACGACTATGTCGAATTCACCGCTTATCTGCTCAACGGCAGAGTCTATGTATGTACCGCCAAGCTCCCTAACGAGCTTGGCCTTAAGGCTGTCTGGCGGCCTTGTCGCTATTGTCACTGTGCTTAACCCCATTAGCCTAAGCACCATGGTTGCCAGGAGCCCGACGGGTCCTGCGCCAAGTATTAATGCGCTCCTTGGCTTCCAGTCAAACCTAGCCTGCCCAATCCTCATGGCCATGTCAATGCCCTTCTCAACCACTGAGAGTGGTTCCGTGAGGACTGCGATGTCAACTATTTCCTTGGGAGCCCTAACCAGGTACTTAGCATCAGTGACTGAGTACTCCGCGGCGTGGCCGTGTAGTCCCCAGATACCATGCTCCAGGTAGTGGCCGACTGGGCAGAAGTCCACTGGTAAGTCGCAGTTCAATGGTCTCCTCACTGTTGGTACGACTATGTCACCCACGCCGACATTATCCACCCCATCGCCTAGCTCAGCCACTTCGGCCACGGCTTCGTGACCCAGGATTAGGTATTGGCTTCCCTCAGGTGCCTTGCCATACCTACCTCGATAATCTCCTTATCCGTGCCACAAACACCAACTAATGGGCTTGAGCAGTACCTGCCTTTACCAGGGCTTGGCTTGGGTACGTCCATGGGTCTCAGGGACTCGGGTATTCCAGGTATTACGGTGACCGCCTTCATACAGTTATGTATAGGGTGCCTGTATAAATATTTTAGATAGTGAAACTTAATGCGTGGTTTATGATTTTATGTTTTAGGAATTAGGGTCCCTTCATTAGTATTATTTTCTCATCATGATCCTTCAATATCTTCTTAACCGCCTCATAAACCTCGTCAACGAATATGGGCCTGCCAGTCACCTTAACAACCTTATGCCTAACCTCAATTCCAGTCCTCTCCCTAATCACGCCTGCGGCCTGCGCATCGTAGTTAGACTCAACATCAATTATTAACTGGCCCTTGCCTAACACGCTCTTTACGAAGTCGCTTGGGAATGGTACGAACATCTTGAGCTGCAGGAAGTTAACCCTATAGCCCTCCTTACTCAGCATGTTCATTACGTCGATTAGGACGCCCTTTGTTGATCCCCAGCCAACAAGCGTTATATCGGCATCCTCAGGCCCATAAAGCCTCGCCTTATCCGTTAGTGGTATTTCCCTATCCGCAAGTTCAAGCTTCCTCATCCTCTTCTCATACATCTCTGTCCTCGTGACTGGGTCCTCGGTTATGTGACCGACCTCATCATGCTCATCGCCTGTTAACCAGAATATTGGTCCTAGCCCCGGTATTGACCTTGGCGATACCCCGTCCTTCGTGATCCTAAACCTCCTATAGTCATTCTCGTCCTTCGTCACGATTAAGCCCCTATCAATCTTGAGCGACTTCTTATCAAAGTCCCAAATAACCGTTGAGTACGAGTTGGCTAGGGTCTTATCGACTAGGTGAAATACAGGCATCTGGTACCTCTCAGCAGTTAAGGGCTTTGAATGCATCCTCAATAGCCTCTTTATGGTCGCCAGATGAAATGACTATCCTTGGGAATTCGCCATGGCCCATATGCATCACGAACCTTAGGTCTGACTGGCTATTCCTCGTCGCCATACCAGTGCTCGGTCCAGCCCTCTGGTAATGCGTTATCACGACAGGGACCTCATTCATCCCCGCGAACCCAGTGCCCTCAACCATTAGGCTAAGCCCAGGACCTGAGGTCGCGGTCGCCGCCCTGGTACCCGCTATGCCTGCGCCAATGGCCATGTTTATTGCCGATATCTCATCTTCGGTCTGAACAACCACGATGCCCGCCTTCTCCAGGCTTTAGCCTCCTCAGTCACTGGATCCAGGCTAACTATGTTGTGAGCCTCTATGAAGAAGGACTCGTCAGCAGCAGGCGTTATTGGATAATACGTCTGGAACCTGAGCCCACCAAGTATCTTGCCAATAGCCACGGCCTCATTACCATTAACAATTATAGCCCTAACATCCCGCTTTATCGGCGGTAGCGATATATTTGTCTTAATCGGCTTGGCATAGTCATAAACCACCTCAACAATGGCCTTGTTATACTCGAGTAATTTACCCCTCCTCCCCGTGAACACATCCTCAAGGCCCTTAAACACGTAATCAATGGGTAGGCCCATTATTGCCGTTGAGTACGCAGTCATCACGACGTTTGAGTACCTGCTAATCAATGATGGTAAGTCGATATCATGAAGTCTCTTCTTAACCTCCTGGAGTAGGTCTGCGTAGTGTATAGTTAGTACATTAATGCCATTACCCCTTAGGTAGTTAATGACACCCTTAACCGTTGGTTCAATACCAGCCTTACTAAAGAATTCCCTGAGTCTCTCCTTAAACTCATCCTCCATGTACTGCAGTTGGTCGAGCCTCGTGTTAAATGTTGATGTATCAACAATTACGTAACCACCACGCTTAACATCCTGGAAGTGCGTGAACACCGACTCTGCGTCTAGGGCAACCAGCATGTCTATGGGGCTTAACAAGCCTCCCCTCGGCTCATCACTAACCCTAACCATGAAGTAGCTATGCCTACCCTTAATGTTTGAGAAGTACTCCCTATCACCAATTACGTAATACCCAGCCCTTGCCACAGCCCTCATGAAGACGTTAGCGCCAGTGTCAATACCGCCACCCTGCGGTCCACCGATAACCCACATTATGTCCGTAGGCATTACATTAAGCCCTCTGAGACCTATTTATTAAGTCTTCTCCCATTGTAGAATATGTATTGGTCGCGCAAACCTAAATCTACGTGACCAATTCAATGAGATGCGGAATTATTCGAATGAATTAATGAATTAAGGCTTAATAAGTACCTTACCAATCCTAGAACTATTCCTCATAAACTCCAATGCATCACCAAACCTATCCAACGAATAGGTAGCAGCAATAACTGGCTTAACCAAGCCCCTACTCAATATCCTAAATGTCTCGGCCACGTCAGACCTGTTGGAACGCACGTTACCAATCAACATTACGTCCTTCAGTATTATATAACCAAGCCTAAGTTGGTACGTCTCGTCAGGATTCACATTACCAATAACAACCACCCTACCACCACTGCGCAAACTCCTCAACGACTCCTCGAGGGTTGGCGTACCCACAGCCTCAATAACAATGTCAGCACCAACGCCATTAGTCAAGTCCTTAACAGCTTTACTAAATTTCGACTCAGTAACCACCTCATCCGCAAACTGCCTAATGAACCCAGCCTTCTCCGGTGATCTAGTCACAGCAATAACCCTAGCACCTAACGCCCTGGCAAGCTGGACTGCGTGGATGCCAACACCACCGCTGGCTCCGGTTACGACCACGGTCTCACCACTCACTAAACCAGCCCTCCTGAGGCCCTTGTAGACCATGGCAACCACACAGGGCGTGAAGGCAGCCAACTCATCGGGAACACCACTCGGGACCTTAACCAACGCATTACCAGACACCCTGGCGTACTCGGCGAAGAAACCATCAACATCCTCACCATAACTATGCGCATTCACGCAATACGAGTCAAGACCCCTCACACAAAACTCACAAACACCATCAGGCTCATGAAGAAGCGGAACAACCCTATCACCCGGCTTAAACCTCGGATCCCTAGACTCAACAACCACGCCCACCGCCTCATGACCCAGTACCACAGGGTATTTCATGCGTGGATAATAGCCGACTAGTTGCAATAGGTCCCTATAGCATAGTGCTGCATAGCTTATTTTTATCAGTACATCGCCATCGTTGAGTCTTGGCGTTGGGATATCGCGTACCTCGTACTTACCCTTCTCGTAAACGACGACGGCTCTCATTAATTTAGTGGCGGGTTTACTGTGTTTTAAGGAATTCCCGAGACTGCTGGTTCATTACTCCTTGAGTTCTACCCTGGCCATTTCGTAATCGCCGGGCTTCATGTTATATAGCTCGTCAATTAGGTTCACCTTAAGCGAGGCTGGACCGGTGGATCTCTTCTCGGCCTTCTCAGCTGCTATCTCGAACGTGACGAGACCCTCCACCGATGCTACTAGGAAGTCCCTATTGACGGCCATGAAGCTGGCTATTACCGAGCCGACCATGCAGCCACTGCCCGTTATGTACTGGAGCATTGGCGTGCCATTGCTAACTATGGCGCCCCTCTTGCCGTCTGATACGTAGTCCCTGGGGCCCGTGATCACTGCCGTGACCCCGTACTCTCTAGCCAATTTCTCTGCAATATCAAGGCTAGCCTCACCAAGTGAGTCTACGCCTTTAATCATACCAGTTACACCGGCTAGCGCCATCATTTCGCCACCATTACCTTTAAGCACACTGACCTCCACTTCATTGAGTATCCTGAGCACGGTCTCTGTCCTAAGCCTGGTGGCGCCTGCACCGACAGGGTCTAGGAGCACCGGAACGTTGTTCTTACTGGCGGCCTTTCCAGCCAGTA
Organism: Vulcanisaeta sp. JCM 14467; assembly: GCF_001316245.1. Taxonomy (GTDB): domain Archaea; phylum Thermoproteota; class Thermoprotei; order Thermoproteales; family Thermocladiaceae; genus Vulcanisaeta. Next base: position 186,135 of record NZ_BBDM01000003.1, read on the forward strand.
TGAAGGACTCTATCCATCTATCATCGAGCGTGCCAATGTTTATGTACACGGCATCGGCCTTAGACGCCAACTCCTCAACTTCCTCCCTGGCGTGCGCCATTATTGGTGATGCACCTACGGCTAGGGTAACGTTGGCCGCATCATTCATTACCACGTAGTTCATTAAGTGGTGAATCAACGGCCTCTTCCTCCTAATGGTCTGTAGGTCATCCCAATAATTAATCATTAGCCGCCTCAATAACAGCCTTATTAATAAATATTAACAGTTTTATCATAAGTTAAGAAGATGCCCTTAAGGGCTTCTGGCTGAGGATTATGAATACCTGAGTTACGCAATTATCAGTTTCTATTGCAATTCATTGAATGACCTTAATGCGTCATCTTTACCTCTCCGTACATCCCAACCGTGGCCTTCCATCTCGGTGGGACCACGATCGTTGACCCGTATTCCTCGATTATGGCTGGTCCATTAATAACCTGGTTCATCGGTATGTCCTCACGCCAGTAAATAGGCGTCTCAATCCAGTCATCGAAGAAGACCTTCCTGAAGCTCCTAGGCCTTGCCTCACCCTCGGTCTTTGGAGCCTTGAACCTGGCTTAACCCTAGTTATTACGGCAAATACCCTGATGGTAACAACCTCGATAGGCTTACTCAGCTTGAATCCATACGTGGCATAGTGCCTATCATTAAATGCCCTCTCGACCTCCTCAATACTCGCGGGCTTACCGACGGGTATAGTCAACTCCCAGCCCTGCCCAACGTACCTAACATCGGCATACCTAAGGAAGTAATCAACCCTACCCAACCTACCGAGCAACTCATCCTCAAGCCTTTTGAAACCATCCTCGAGATCCCTTGGGAATGACGCCCTTGCCTCAAACCTCTCATCAGCCATCAAAAGCCCGAGGGCACTAAAGGCGCCTGGCTCGGGCGGCACAATGACCGTGCTAACGCCCAACTCCTCGGCTATGTATGGCGCAAATTGAGGACCTGCACCGCCAAATGCCATCAGCGTGAAGTCCCTCGGGTCGAGACCCCTCTCAACAGTCACGAGCCTAACTGCCCTGGCCATCTCGAGGACGGCAAGCCTAATGGCCTCGAGCGCTGTATTAATCGGATTACCAAGCCTAGACAAGCCCTTAACCGCAGCATCCCTATTGAGCCTCATCTCACCACCAAGCAGGTACTCACCAATCCTACCAAGGACCACATTCGCATCAGTGAGTGTTGGCTCTGTACCACCCCTACCGTAGCATATGGGTCCAGGGTCAGCACCAGCACTAATTGGTCCAACCCTAAGGCTCCAGCCTCATCACGCCAAATAATCGTCCCACCACCACTCGAAACCTCAGCCAAGTCGATGAACGGGAACCTAACCGGGTAACCACTACCCTTGATCAACCTGCCGTGGTGAACCTCACCACCAACCTCATACTCAGTGGTGACCTCAGGCTCGTGCTTAAGTATTGATGATGCCTTGGCCGTCGTGCCACCCATGTCAAGCCCAATCACGTTCTCGATACCTATTAGCTTCGAGAATTCAGCGGCAGCCACGGCGCCCGCGGCAGGGCCTGACTCGATCAACTGCACGGGCCTCTCCATAGCCTCAGCAGCGTCTACTAAGCCACCTGCGCTTGACATTATGTAGAACCTGCCAATACCGAGCTCCCTGAGTCCCTCAGAGAATCTGGATATGTACTCGCTAACTATCGGCATGAGGACAGCATTGACCACGGCGGTTGAAGTCCTCTCATACTCCCTGGGCTCAGGGGCAACCCTGCTCGATAGGCTTACGTACCTGAAGTACTTCCTAAGCACATCGCCAGTGACCTCCTCATTGACTGGGTTAATGTATGAGTGTAGGTATGAAACAGCAACACTAACAACACCCATTGACCTAGCCTTAACGGCATACCCCTCAACCTCACCTGGATCAACACGCTTAACCACAGTTCCATCAGCCAAAACCCTCTCGTCAACCTCAAACCTAAGCTCCCTAGGGACCAGGGGCCTCGGCTTATCGAAGAATAGGTCGTAAAGCCTAGGCCTATTCTGGCGGCCAATCTCGATAACGTCCCTAAAACCCTTCGTTGTGAATAGGGCTACCCTGGGTATCTCGAGACCAACCTGCCCAAGCAATGTATTGGTGCCGATCGTGGTTGCGTGCAGGACCTCGGAAATGGGCTCCTTGATTTTCCTTAAGCCCTCAAGCACGGCGACCTCAGGACTCCTTGGTGTGCTCAGGACCTTGATTGAATATATGGTACCGTCATCCCTGAGAACCACGAAGTCCGTGAATGTGCCACCAACGTCAACGGCTACTATCGCCATAATTTACTGTCATGTAATTACGTTACCCTTTTATTCCTTGCTATTACGGGCCTTAATTTGTGCAAGTAATGAATAAGCGTTAAAACTGAGACGCAATACATCCTCTGATTGCGGAGGATAAGCGCTTTTATATCGATTGCTAAGTCACTTAATTTGTGGAGGGTTTCCTGGACTATAGGAAGGATCCCGAGGCTTATGTCTATGCCAAGGTCTATGATAGCTTGATCGAGGGTAGGCTGGCTCTGGAGATGCTGAGGAGGGGTTTACTTCAGAATGCCGCGTCTAAGGGTTCGCCTCTTTGTGTGTCTGTGGTTATCATTGGTTCATCTTTAAGAGGCCCACTTCGCTCGGGTTTCATTGGTCATCGGGTGGGTGCCCCGTGACCCTGGGCACGGGGCTAGAGTTTGAAACGCTTTAAGATAGATATTCATGGCTCCAACTACATCTCTATCAGCTATGAATCCACAGTCTCTACAAATCGCTAGTCTATGATTATAGACCAGTCTAGCTCCACATCTTGCAGGTAGATGAAGTATTTCTAGGATTCACAAATGCTACTGGTACGTTGTACTCTATAGCCTTGGTAATTATTGCTTGTTGTAATTTACGATAAGCAAACCTTGATAACTTGTCTGACAAGTTGGAGGACTTTTGCGATGCTTTAAACCACAACTTCTCTAAGTCTTCAAGAACTATTGCATATCCAAGTTTCTTAGCTTTCAGCACGATGTACTTAGCAAACTTCCTACACCAATCTATTACTATGTTTCTGCTTCTCCTATGAAGTGTTCTGATAATATCTAACCATTTCCCATTCCTTCTCCAAGCATAGCTATGTCTCTTCTGAACACCTTCAGCAAGATGCTTGAGATGCAATGCCTCAATAAACCTAGTGTCAACTCTTCTAATGTTTCTACCATTATAAATCACTATCTTCTTCAAGTTGATATCTAGGGAAATCAGTCTTTTTGTTTCATACGGGTCATATTCCCATCCGAATGGTATTGAGACCCATATTCTTCCTTGCTCATCAATTGATATGATTACCTCATACCACTCCCTACCAATGAACTTTCCTATGTACTCTTTATTGTGTAGTAGCCTTATCCTGAATACTCTATTCCTCATTCTGGCTAAAACAGTCATGTTCTCCAAATCAACAGTGGCATCGTATTTGTCTAGTCTTGCTGATAACTTCCTCAGGATAGGTTTACTACCTCCATTCTCCCTAGCCGACTTAACTACTGCTAGCGCGTACTTGTATATTTGCTTAGCTTGGTGCGCCCTAAATCCTTGACTTCTAAGCATGTTGTAGAACATTTGATGAAGCTGGTTTACCGTTGGTAATTTATCAAGCTCCCATAACGCATCTATAATGTATTGTGTTGCTCTCCTTGTAAGGTATAGTTCTTCTCTCAGCTCCTCAATAGAGCCTTCCATTAAAGTACCCTGCGCCTTGAGAGTTAGCAGGTACTCTCCTCGGGGAACCACCCTGACTATCTGAGCGGTTAACCCCCTCATTGGAAGCCGATTAGTATTGTGAATATGAGTGTATATAAACTTATTGTTTCTCCTCTAGTATTTCCTCTATGTTTACTGGTAGCGTTTCCTGTAGGAACCTTTTGTTGTGTTCTACCAGCTTCTTCACTTTGCGGCTTCGTTTACCGTATATTTTTCCAGCGAATGAGGCTATTATTGCTAGGAAATCCTCTATAAGCTCTTCCAATGGCTCCTCCTCTTCTTGGAGCACCTCCTCTATTCTTACCCCATGTCTCTCGAAGAAGAATTGCAGGTATTCATAACCAAATCTTGTTAGTCTATCACGATACATTATGAGAACCACGTCTACCCTCTTATCAGCAACCATCTTTAGTAGCCTCTTCAACCCACCCCGCTCCTCTTCCAACCCGCTACCCACATCCGTTATAACGTCTACTACGGTGTATCCCCTCTCATCAGCGTACTTCTTAAGTAACTCCACCTGTCTATCCAGGTCTCCCTGCTCTTTCTGCTTACTAGAACTTACACGGGCATAGATAACAGCTCTAATTCTCTCTACTCTCTTCTCCTCACCTCTCAATCTCTCTATTTCACTACGAGGAATCAAGTAACGACCACTAGGACTACGAACAGCCCTCACCCTACCTTCACGTATCCATCTCCATAACGTGATGTATGACACACCAACTATTTTACAAGCATCACGAGGACTAAGAAACTCCTCCATGGCGATCCTCAAGAAGACATATACAAACATATAAAAATTGCTACGGCGTTCATGAGCGTTAAGTCTGCCGTGAGTGCCTTGGTGATTAGTAATCTTGGTAAGCTACTGGAGGGGCTGGGCGATAGGGATAGGTTTTGGTATGAGAACGTTGGTTACTCAGCACCCACCACGGGCTTGATCAGGATTGCCAGGGATTTGAGGAGGATTGGTATTGACGTGGAGAATGTCGTGAGGATTGCCCTATCACTACATAGGTTCTCGTACAATGGCTTTGACCCTAACTTCGTTAATTATAGTGAGCCTAGGGAGGTTGAGGGTGATGTGTTGGAGGTCGTTGAGTGGTTGCTTGGTCTCGACCGTTACTTTAGGTTTGATGAGAGGCTTGAGCGTGAGAGGGAGGAAGTTAAGAAGTTGCTTTCTGAATTTAAGGTGGTTTAAACCCTCATTATGACCACGGTACTTGCCTGCATTAGGTCTCCCCACGCATGGGCTAGGCCTGTGTACACGGGCTTCTTAACCTGCCTCTTACCTGCCTTACCTGCCAACTGCCAGTAGATCTCGGCAACCTTCATAGTTCCGGCAGCGGCTATTGGATTGCCGACGCCCAGTAATCCACCGCTTGGGTTTATTGGTAGGTCACCGTCCTTTGCGTGACGCCCTCCTTCGTGAGTTTCGGCGCCTCACACTTCTTGGCAAGTCCGAGTCCCTCCATGTGATGTAGTTCCTTGTAGTCGAATGGGTCGTAGACCTCGGCTACGTCAATCTCCCTTCTAGGATTGGTTATGCCCGCCATTCTATAGGCCATTTGGGCGGCTACATTTGCGTACTCGGGAAACGCCAGGTCCCTATTCGTCCAGGATGTTGTGTCTAGCGCCCAACCAACGCCGTCGATCCATACCGGAGTGTCGGTTTGCCTCCTGGCGACATCCTCGCTAGCGACAACGAATGCTGCGGCCCCGTCGCTGACTGGTGATATGTCGAGTAGTTGGACGGGCCATACAAGGACCTCGCTCTTTAGTACGTCATCCACGGTTATGTTCGCCGCTACCTGCGCTGCCGGGTGGTCTAGGGCGTTGCGCTTATTCTTGACGCTGACTAGGGCTATGTCCTCCTTCTTAACGCCGCACTTATACATGTACCTGTGCATTTCCATTGCGAATATCCATATGAGGTTAGGCTGGAGTGGTACCTCAGTCACAGGATCCCAAATGTACCTAAACACTGCCTGCGGATGTGGTATGTCGGCACTGCTCATCTTCTCCTCGGCAACAGCAAGCACTGTCTTGCAGTGCCCACTGGCCACGTGCCACCAAGCCGCTATTGGTACCATCACGCCGGTAGCACCACCAACGAAGACCCTCATTGTTGGCTTCCCAACACCGCCAGCGCCGTCAGCCAGGTACTCACCCTTCATGTGAACCCCATCGAAGGTGTCTGGCGCTGAGCCTATGACGACGCAGTCAATGTCCTTAAGCGTCAACCCAGCCTCATCAAGTGCCTGCTTCGCTGCTATCCATGCGAGTTCCTTTGGAGTCTCGAGCATCCTCCTCCTGAACAATGTTAACCCAGCACCAATTACTGCCGGCCTGTGCTTGACGTAGATATTCCTACTCATGAATTACCACCCCATGACCTGGTTCTTAAGCATTACCAATCACCTACTAATCACCGCAACAGCACTCGTGGTTGTCGGTACACCACGCCATGAATGAACAACAGCCTTCTCGGCCCTACTCAACTGTATCCTACCAGCCTCACCCCTCAACTGAAGCACAGCATCAACCAGCCTGGCGAGCCCATGAACCTCAAGCGGAACACCCTCACCGAGCGCTCCACCGCTTGGGTTTACTGGGAATAGGCCATCCCTGTCAAAGGCGCCCTCTAAGAGTAACTTGTGTGCCTCGCCAGGTGAAGCCAGCTTGAGGGCCTCTATGAATTGTAACTCCTTAAAGGAATACCTATTATCAACCTCTGCAAAGTGTAACTCCTTAATTGGGTCCTGAATACCAGCCATCTTGTAAGCCGCCTCCGCAGCCTTCATTGTGTGGACAGGGAATTCCCAGTTATGGAATTCAAGGGACGGATCCTCGGTAATCCAGTGAATGCCATCAACCCACACTGGCGTGTCCGTGTACCTCCTCGCCACATCCTCGCTCGCAAGAACGACAACAACCGCAGCATCGGCGAAGGGCGCAATATCCAGCTTAGTTAGTGGTGACACGGCGTAGGGCGCGTTGAGGACTTCATCAATCGTTAGGTTGGCGCCGTAACTAGCCCTTTCGTTATAGAGGGCGTTCCTCTTATCCTTAACAACCACATACGCCAGGGCTTCCCGGGGCACGTTATAGCGGTTCATGTATGCCTGTGCCTCCATGGCGGCTAGGGCGTGGTAGTTGGGCGTATTTATCGCCCTAACCGTTATTGGGTCCATTGCGAAGAGCATTACGTCGTGCATGTTAATAATGTCGCTTGGCTTCGCATGGGACTCAACAGTCACTACGTCGAATTGCCCAGTCTTAATCATCATGTATGCATTAGCCACGCATTGGAGTCCGTCACCCGGTGTTGTGAAAACGGGCTTTAAGGTACCGCCAATGGGCTCAGGTGCGAATTCATCGGCTATGGCTATGCCCTCCCAGAAATCCTCCTGGCAGCTTGCGAAGGCGTCAACGTCAGTCCTTGGGTTTATACCACCGGCATCCTCATAGGCGCGTGCTGCTGCCTCGAACATCATCTCCCTAAACGATGCCTCCTCAACCACGGGCCTAAACCCGTACCAGCCAACCCCTATGATTGCAACTCTCCTCGACATAGTAATTGTAGTCCCAGGGAACCTTTTAATTTATTACCCATACAGAACTCGCCAAGCAATAGTCTTAATAGCCCATTTTTCACAGCCTCTTTAGAACCCATGATAAGCCCATATGCGCTACTCACCGTGGATTACCTAATAGTCATGATAACCCAGGTGGTTGCGTCGGTGCAGGACTTGAGGACTAGGGAGATTAGTGATTGGACGTGGATCGTAGGCTCAATAATATGTATACCGCTCGGTCTTTACGCAGCCATTAGATTGGGTCTCCTAACCCTATACGTAATTGGTGTTATTGCTGGTTCGATATTCGCATTGGCTGTGTATTGGCTTAGGGCCATGGGTGGTGCTGACTCTAAGTCCATAGCCTTCATATCAGCCTCAATACCCACATTACCCATGGCTAGCCCTGCGCTAACCGTAATAAGCATCACACCGTTGTCAGTACTAATCAACTCATTAATAATTGCCCTAGTAATATACATACCGTATAACGTGATTCAGAATATTAGGTACGGCAGCAACTGCGAGGCTCTCTCCAGGTTAGTGGGTTAGGCAGGATAGTATACATCACATCCCTCATGTGCGTGCCTGCGTACAGAATTTTCAGAAACCCCAATAATTATGCGATAGCCAGGTACTCACTAGTGACGGGTTCCAACCAGTGATTAAACTTGGCCTAGATGTTGACGACCCTAGGGAATTACTGATTGAGTGGTTGTCCCAGGGAAGGATTGACATAGATACGCCGGTGTTGACTTCATACCACATACCCTTCATAATCCCCATAACCCTTGGCCTATTAATGTACGTGCTAACTCACGTAAATTTCCTAGCGCTTGTAATGTCCTCGTTATGAAACGAAAATTTTTATTTAACCTATATATCGGTGATCTGTGGTATTTGACGATAAGGACCTAAGGCCTGTCAGGGGAATGAGAGACTTAACGCCTGAGGAGTACTACCCAATGTTGCAGGTCTTTGATAAGTTGGCTAGGGTTGCCGAGTCCTTCGGCTACCTAAGGGTCGAGACGCCTGCCCTGGAGCACTACGAGATACTCAGGGCTAAGGCTGGTGAGGACGTGATTAACGAGATCTACTACTTCAAGGATAAGGCTGGTAGGGAGGTTGGGCTTAGGTTTGACATGACCGTGCCCGTGGCCAGGGTGGTCTCCTACAGGGTTGACGTGCCGAAGCCTATCAGGTGGTACTACATAACGAAGGTTTGGCGTTATGACGAGCCTCAGCACGGTAGGTATAGGGAGTTTCACCAATTCGGTATTGAATTCATCGGCTCATCAAGCGTTAGGGCTGATGCTGAGGTTTTAGCCGTTGGTGTTGAGGCGCTTAGGGCCATTGGTATTGGTGATTTCAGGGTTAGGATAAATGACAGGAGGGTGGTTGACCAATTACTGGGCAAGTTGGGAATCTCCAATGAGCTTAGGCCCAATGTTCTTAGGATCATGGATAAGAGGGGTAAGGTTCCCGATGATGAATTACTAAAAATGTTGAGGGACCTTGGGCTTAGCAACGACATTGCCAGGAGGTTCTTAGGCTTGCTAACACCAGTGAGAGTATTGACAAGGCCGTTGATTCGTTTAGGGAATTCGGCGTGAGTGATGAGTTCATAAAATACTACAGTGAGTTAATAGACCTTCTTGACATGTATGGTGTCCGTAATTACATGGACCTTGACATGGGCATTGTGAGGGGTCTTGATTATTACACGGGCATTGTCTTCGAGATGTATGTTCCAGATTATAAGTTGTCCGTGGGTGGTGGCGGTAGGTATGATAACCTAATAGAGATTTACAGCGGCAAGCCAATGCCAGCCTCAGGATTTGCAATGGGCATTGAGAGATTACTGGAGGTTCTCGAGCAGAGGGGGGCACTTAAGCGTGTTACTCCGCAAATTGATTATTACGTGTACGTCCTCGGTAATGACAGGAATTACCTATCGCTTGGTTATAAACTCGCTGGTAACCTTAGGTCTCGCGGCAACAAGGTTATCCTCGACACGGGTGAGAAGAGTCTCAGGAGTGCCCTTGAGTATGCTTCGAAGATCAACGTTAAGTACTTCATAATAGTTGGCCCAAAGGAGGTTTCTCAGGGCTTTGTTAAGGTTAGGGACATGGGTAGTTGGAGTGAGAGGGAGGTTCCGCTGTCTGAGTTTGGGATTAATGCTAAGGGTGAATAAGTAAATAAAGGGGTTGTTTAACATTAGTGTAATGGTTAGGGAGGAGAGTTCAGGAAATTCAAAGTACTTAAAGGCTGATCTCCTGGATGTAATTGAGATTCCGGAGGAGGGCGTTGCGGTGATGCTCTTCACAACCGAGGAGTGGGAGGATAGGGTACTACCCATTAGGATTGATGTGACGGCATCCTTCTCGATTAAGAAGGCCCTTGGTCTCGTAACCTTCCATAGACCATTAACCCATGACTTGCTGGTCGACTTAATTAATAGGCTTGATGTAACCATTGAGAAGGTAACCATTGACGCTATGATTGACGGCGTTTACCTAGCCACAATATTTGTTAAGGATAATAGGACAAACGAGACATTCCAACTAGATGCTAGGCCGAGTGATGCCACAGCGATAGCCGTAAGGCTTGGCGCACCGATTTACGTGGCTGAGCACCTAGTGGCTTACACGGAACCCCTCGAGAATTACAGGGAGTTGAGGGCGAGGTACGGATTTAGTTTTAACAAAAATCTGTAACTTATTGTATTTTACTCACCAATAGCCACGAGCACTACCCTCCTACTCCTTGGTCCATCAAACTCTGCCAGGAAGACCTCCTGCCACGTACCACGCACAAGCTCGCCATTTACTATCGGTAACACATAGAATTGCTTGAATATTGACGTCAGTAAGTGGGCATCCGCGTTATTGTCAATCTCATTGTGGTGATAATCACCGTTGGCTGGTACCAACCTCTCAAACAAGTTCTCATAGTCCCTCCTTATCCTTGGTTCATCCTCATTGGCAAATAGGGCTGAGGTGGCGTGTGGTAGGAAGACCAGCACAATCCCATTCGTAATGCCTGACTCCCTGACGAATCCCTCCACGTGGTCTGTTATGTTAATGACCTCCCTACGCCTCCTACTTTGTATCGTAATCTCCCTCGTGAAAACCCTCATAACCTATAACCAATTTAACGCATTAGTAAAGCTTACCTCGCCTGTGGTTCATTACTTCACCTGTTTTTGGATGATCGTTATAAGTCTCTCCAACTCAAGCATTGTTAAGCCTATTGTTGAATCATCACCACGCTTCACTAAAACGCCGATCGTAAAGTCCCTAAACCTCTTAATCACTATGTAACCCGCACCTGCCTGAACAATTACGTGCCTAGAATCCTCATCAAGCAACTCCTTGCTAACCCTATCACCCACCGCGCTGAGTGATGCAATCATTGCAGCTACGCGGTCTGGGTCGACGTTAATCCTCGAGGCATGAGCAACCAGGAGTCCATCGAGTGACGCTATGTATACACCGCTTATGATATCATTACCGCTTAGGAATTCCTTAACAGTCTTATTTAAGGCATTGTTAACCTCCTCCATTGCAATTATTATTCAATTCTAGAAAAATATAAACATATCTCCCAACCTACCTCATAACAATAATCCTCCAACCACCCTTAAGTTTCCTAAGTAAATCCCTCCTAATAAGCTCCCTAAACAACTCCACATAAGCCTCACTGGGCTCGGCACCCCTCAGCTCAACACCGTACTTGCGCGCCAGGGATTTAACATTATTAACGCAGGCCTGCCTAAGTGGGCAGGTCGAGCAGTAATTACTCAGTGGCTCGCCGTTAATGATTATAAGGCCGTGGAATGGGTCTATGAATGCGCCCTTGCCCGTTAATATACTCAGTGCAATTTCGCCATCAACGTCCTTAACCTCATACACGGCATAAATGCGTCCACTCGGTAAGTACTTATTACCGCTCTTAATCACCCAGCCCGAGTTTAGTAACCTCCTTAAATGCCTAGATAATTTACCCCTCTGTAGGTTCGTCCTCCTCATGATCTGCGTGAAGCTGTTATGCCCACCTATTATGGCGAGCATTATTTCGAGGTTTGTACCATCGAGTATCACGTCGAAGTCTCTCTCCCTCATTAATACGTACTCATTGTCGTAACCTGGTATCATGCCAATTCCTTCACCATTAAGCGTTACCACGATCTCGGGTTTAATTACGGCATTCATTATGTGGGACAATTAATGACGTGTTTATTAACCAATTCTCAGAGATCACTCTGTTTAGCAGAGAACCTAGGTATTCCTTATTAATTACATTATTATGCCTTAATCATGCCATTTAAGAACTTCGTAAGACTTGAAATACCCGATGTAATACTCGTGGAGCCCGTTGTATTCCCAGACGCCAGGGGCTTCTTCGCAGAGCTTTATAAGAGGACTGACTTCCTAGCTGGTGGTGTGACTTACGACTTCGTCCAGGTAAGCCTAAGCAGATCGAGGCGTGGTGTCGTCCGTGGACTTCACTATCAATTGAAGCCCATGGAGCAGGGCAAGCTCGTCACTGTGATCAGGGGTCGCGTGGTTGACGTTGCAGTGGACGTCAGGAGGGGTTCTCCCTGGTTTGGTAAGTACGTGATGGTCGAGCTCTCTGCTGACAACCCAAGGCTCCTATGGATACCGCCCGGCTTCGCCCACGGCTTTCAAGCCCTTGAGGATGACACATTATTCCTATACCTACAGACTAAGGAGTATAGTCCCCAGCATGAGAGGTGTGTTGCCTGGAATGACCCAGAGATTGGGATTCCATGGCCCATTAGGGAGAACGTGATAATTAGCGAGAAGGATAGTAAGTGCCCACCACTCAGGCAGGCGGAGACCAACTTTGACTACCCAATATGATCAGCCTCACACGCCTCAGCACCCATTAAGCCCGATAAGCCTCATCATGCTAAGACTTATTACTGTGTAGCTAGCCTAAATATAAGTCATATGATGAGTTGAACCCACGCAGACCAGTGAAGACGCCTAAACCGACTGATCACCACCCCTAATAATCACTATTGGCTCACCAAAGACAGAGTAATGCCTACTCCACTTATCCCTCAGGGCTATGTTCAATTCAGGGTCCAGGTGGGGCCTCACTGTCTTAATGAACCTAGCTATCGAATCCCTCTCATGAATAACCAGGTAAAGCCTCCCATTACTGCTCGGGAATACACTACCATTAATACCCAATAGCTTTAGTATAATCCTTAGCGTAAGTCCAAAGGATTTACTCGGTATCCTGATACTAAGAACCAGGTTGGGCATGTCGAGCCCTGGCTCTGGGTCGATTAACTCCCCATAGAAGTCATAAAGACCCCTAAGCAGTTTAACCCAGTCATTAATGTTTAGGAACGTTAATAACCTGATTGGTTTCTGCAAAACCTTCTTTATCTCGTCACATAAATTGCTCACTGCATTCACTGAGTCATTAGTCACGGCAATCCCTGGCTCCAGTGATCGGGCATAGTCAACGGCGTCGGAGAAACCCTCAATACTCCTCCACTTCACGGAGCACTCATTTATGAAGGCGCCAATTAAGTATGGGTCCACGGGAGTACTCCTAAATACATACTTTAATATGCTTACTATGTCAGGTAATACGCCATATGAGCATTGAAAGGGCAATGGACATACTGAGGAAGTATCCACTCTGTGACCACTGCCTTGGCAGGCTATTCGCGAGACTCGGTACTGGGCTTAGTAATGAGGAGAGGGGTAAGGCAATCAAGGATTACTTACTAATGAGGATTCACGAGAGGATACTGAGCGAGGGTTTGAGCGATGAGTTGCTCAATGATATAAAGGCCCTGGCAATGAGTGGTCACGAACCAAGTATAAAATTCCTAAGTAACATGGGGATTAATGCATCGCCAGCCAAGTGCTACGTGTGCGGCGGCATCATTTTTAATAGGCTTGATGAGTGGGCTATTACGATCGCGAATAGCCTAAGGTCTCTTGGTATTGAATTCAGGTCATTTAGGTTGGGTAGTAAGGTGCCGCTTGATATCCTGAATAGGGAGCTAAGCATAACCACTGAGTTTAGCATATCGAGTGCTGAGTCCATTAAGCGTGAGATAAATAGGGAGTTGGGTAAGAGGGTTTCGGCGATCCTGGGCGTGCCATTCAGTAGGGAGGATCCTGACGTGGAGGCAGTCATAGACGTTAGCACGGGCTCCGTGGAGGTTCAGGTAATGCCAATATACGTATCAGCGAGGTATAGGAAGGTTCATAGGCTGATTAATAGGGAGGGGCAGGGAAGGTGGCCGATTGATAAGGTGGTTCAGGCATATGGGGCTAGGGACGTAATTATACATGCCGGTGGTGAGGATCCGGTGGGTGTCAGGGTCCTCGGTAATGGCAGACCAGTAATACTGCAGGTGGTTAAGCCGGCTAAAAGACCTGACATTAATGATGTTTACCCATTACTCAGGGATTCGAATTATGATGTTGTGCTCGATAATTTATCCAGGGTTAGGGCCTCCGCTGTGGATAAAATGAAGGCTAGGGTTAGGGATTACGTAATTACGTACAGGGTACTGGCCATCACAGCCAATTCAATAACTGACGGGAGTATTAAGTCATTGCATGATTACTTCAGGAATAGGCAGGTGGTTCAGTTGTTTAGGCGTGGTCGTAGGGTTAGGAGGAGGGTTAGCATGGTTTATGAGCTTGACGGTAGGGTCGTTGGGGATAGGCTTGTGGAGTTCCTGATTAGGTGCCAGGGTAACCTATACATTAGGGGTTTCGTGCATGGCGGCTACGGTAATGTGGAGCCGAGCATCGCCGGCACGCTGGGATTCAGTGTTAGGCCTGTGGAGGTTGATATACTTAACATAAGTGATTGATCATGATGCGGGCGCCTTGGTCTCGCTTGGCTGGGTCTTGAAGGGCACTATGTGGTCTGGCGTGGTTATGATGACCTTCCTCTTACCACCGACGTATATCTCAATCTCGTAAGCCTTGCCCCTCTTGCCGATAATCGTACCCACCTTACCCTGATACCTCCTGTGTGGTGCGGTGGTTATGAATGTTGGGTCTATGTCAATGACTACCTTATCGCCTACCCTGTACTCATAGAGCCACCTGGAAATACCTGGTCTACCCTTCTCCCTAGGCTTCTTGGTCAGTAGCTTCCTCGACTTGTAGCGTAGGCCGTGTGTTCGGTGCATGATCGACCCTAGGCACTACCGCACTATGGAGTATTTAAGCATTCCCTCATTAACGGGCTAGTACTTACCAAATCCTTAAATAGGGATTTTTATTGGGAATTTACTGTGGTTAAGCGTATCATTAATTCTGAGGATATCTCCATGCCCGAGGCACTCAGGATTCTCGAGGAGAAGGTAATCAATGCTAATCCCGGGATTACCGATGAAACCGTCAACAATACCCTGGATTACCTCAGGAAATTCTCCAAGGTGGGTCCGGACAAGGCAAGGGAGTTGGTTTCAGAGCTCATGAAGAGGTTTGGGTTGGCGAAATTAACGGCGATTCAGATAGTTAACCTAATGCCTCAGACCGCCGAGGAGCTTAGGGTATTGCTTGGTGCCGAAAAGAGGGAGTTCAGTGATAAGGATGTTGAAGAGATTCTGAACCTACTAAAGAGTGCCAAGGCATCCTAAGGGTGTCCCTAATGGTTAAGAGGGAGGACTACGCATACATACTCGACATAATACCCCCAGAGCAGATGCTCATTAAGGACCCATCCCTGATAAAGAAGGGATTTCCCAGGAATGAGGCCTACGTACAAGCCATTGGGGAGCAATTCTTCACACTTCTCGAGTTAACCCTAAAACCAAATGTTACGGCCGAGGTTGGCGAGAGGGTTTACATTGGCAGTGGTACTAGGGATAAGGTGAATAAGATTGTCAGGAGGATAAGCTATGACGAACTTACCAACGAGGCTAAGAATGCGCTTCCGGAGGTCGTTGCCAGGATTGTTAAGGTTCAGGAGGGTAGGTTCGTTGATTTCTTCAATAAGGCTGGTCCAATAACCCTCAAGATGCATAGCCTAGAGCTGCTTAGGGGCATTGGTAAGAAGACCCTTTGGCAGATTCTCGAGGAGAGGAGGAAGAAGCCCTTCCAGTCCTTTGAGGATATAAAGAGTAGGATTGGTATCGACCCGGAGAAGTTAATTATCGATAGGATATTGAGGGAATTACAGGGTGCTGATCAGTACAGGATCTTCGTTGGCTAGTTTTGACGGGCATTACCTAACCCTAATTATCTTCCTCCGCCCAGCAATATCCCAAACCTCAACCTCAACACCAGGCTCAATCCTACCCTTAACCTCCTCCTCCATCTGGTCCTGACCAACCTCAAAGGTGCTGTAATTCCTAAGGTCCATCAACTGCCAAGAATCACCAACCTTAGCCACAACCTGAGCAACGAACTTCTCAATAATCGGCACCTCAACCTGCGCATCAGCCGGCACAATCAACGTCCTCTTAACATTGTCAAAGACACCAATACCCACAATCCTGACCTTTGCACTACCATGCTTACCAGTCTTTGACTTCTCAACCTCAACCACCTTGCATGGCTCCCCATCAATCATTATGTAGCTACCCTCCTTCACGGAACCTGCCTCCGTTGGCTTCGTTGACATACAAATCGACATAGCTAGAGCTAATAAAAGGTTTTCTATCGAGTAATTCCCTAAGAAATTACTTATTAATTCACTTGATTATGCATTAACCTGAGTATTAATGAGGGTAATGATGTACATTGGCAAGTACGAGGATTACGCATTAGCGAAGTTAATAATCAATAGGCTTAGCGGTAATGGAGTTGAGGTGGTTGCCGCCAGGGATGTGGAGGTTAAGAATCTCGGAATACCGAAGTGGGATGGTTCTCGGGACGTCAACATCGCCATGGTGATTGGCGGTGATGGGACCGTCCTTAGGTTTATACATGAGATTGGAAATTCCATGGATGCTCCAATACTCCACATAGGGACTGGCAGGGTTAATTACCTAAGTGATGTTAGCGCCAGGGAGTTGCCCCAGGTACTTGATAAGTTGGTTAAGGGTGAGTACACAATTGAGGAGAGACTCACGTTGAAGCAGCGGCCATGAACTTTGAGTGTACGGCATTGAATGAGGTCCTTGTTAAGGGTGTTGATCCAGGGCATTTAATAAATGTGACTGTTGTTGAGGATGGGGGTGAGGAGATCATGAGGGCTAGGATGGATGGCGTAATAATAGCAACGCCCACGGGCTCCACGGCATATGCACTGGCGGCTGGTGGACCCGTCGTTGATAGTAGGTTAGCCGTGAAGTTAGTAGTGCCCCTCGCCCCATTCTCAAGGGCCCTAGTACCCATTGTACATCCATACGAAATACCCATTAAGGTACTAACGAGTGAGGTGGCTCACATACTCTGTGACGGTATTGTCGCACAGAGGGGTGCCGAGATACGTATTGTGCCGAGTGATAAGAAGGTTAGGTTCGTTAGGACTCGCCAGTACAGGATGTATGATAAATTATTTAGGAGGTTATTCATACCATGAGCCAGGGAGGTACGGTAATACTCGATACATCGGCGATACTCCACATGAGGGATTTACGCCCATTAATGGGCATGGGCAACCTAGTAACGACTAATTACGTGATTAATGAGTTGAGGGACGTAAGGGCCATTGCCGTGCCAGAGATACTGAACATAAGCGTTTACGAGATTAGCGCCGACGAGATAGCACTCGCCAGGAGGAGTTACCACATACCGAAACTACTTAGCGACACCGACGTATCACTAATAGTCCTAGCCCTAAGGCTTAAGGATAAGAACCCACTCGTAATCACCGACGACACCATGCTAATAAAATTCCTCAGGAAGTTAGGAATCAAGTACTCAGTAGTCTTCCTGAGAAAGCGTCAGTAGGGCCTTGGCCTTAACTTAAGTCTCTTTGGCACGTTCTCCTCAGGTATCTCGGCCCCGGCCAGCTCGATAGTCACCGTGTCCTGGAACCAGGGCGTTGACCTGCCAAAGGCCCTTGGCATGTAATTCCTAATCTTACGACCCTTATGGACAGCTGCGTGGATGATAACCACGTTATCGACATTCAAACCCCTATAACTCGCATTATTCTCCAGGTTCTTAAGGACCTCTAGGTAAGCCTTAGCCACCTTAACGGGCCACTTAGCCACTGGCCAGCCCTCCCAGGGCGTTGTGTGGTGTGCCTGCTTCTTCGTGAACCTCCTAACTGGTATCGGCATCTCTAACTTAATGACCTTGTTCAGGTAGTCCTCAGCCTGCTTAATGGTGAATCCCCTAATGAACCTAGCAACCTCAACAGCCTTCTTCCAACTAATCCTATACTCATAACCAAGGGCCTTAACGACCTGGTCCTCAGTAATGCTAGCCCCATAAACCTCCCTAACCCTCCTGATGATGTCCTCAGCGGTAATGCTCCAATCAATCCTAGCCATAACAAGACCAACGTGAACAATGCGGTATAAAAATATTTACCCACCATCCAACGTTACAACCACTCATCATTCTACAAATACACTGATATTACCAACGACGTGAGCAATATAACCAACCTTCAACGCAGCACTGCACGTTAAGGGCAAAGACGTGGGATTCAACAATAATGAAGATTGTAGTGATTACGTGGTCATGGGATTCACGTGTCATGCGCTTATGCGAATTACGTGCATTGGAAATTTAAGCCTGAGCTTAGTAAAGGCAGGTTTTACTTAGTTCTACTAGGTTCCATTTATTAATATGCATGGTGCGTGATGAGTATGATCATTGCCCTGGGCAATACCTAAACGCCTATATGTTGAACTTAATTAAGTCCTTGATCGTATCCCATAAATCCCCGAGCAGGGTTTCACCACACCCTCGAGCCTAGCCCTACTCCTTAAATTACCCTGGGCAGCCAGATGGGCAAATTCACCAGGAAGTCCTGGACCTTACCACGCTCAATCAACCTATCAATAGCACCCTTCTTAAGAACTATCGTGTCTCTAACATTTGGCCTTTCAATATCTATAGGCTTCTCTGAAATAATTAAGGCTGGTAATTCACTAATCTCGAAGGTATTCATTATATTCATTACAGTAACATGGAATTTTGTAGCGTCGAGTATTACGACAAACACATCATCCTATATATGGCTAATTTAAAGAGCTCAAGCCCAAGATTCTTATACTCATCGTTCAATGTATCAAAAGGCATGGGGATTAGCCAGATGATATGAAGGATATCTTTCCTGTCTCCTGCCAATTTCACAAGCATCTTATACGTCTCTAAGTCGGCCATTAAAGTACGCGTATACGTCATTAATCTTGATAATTCCAGCTTAATTAGGTGCTTACCTAGAGTGGGGATGGTAATGGTAGAGGAAGCGGCGCCACCCCTTAATTCGCCCATTGTTCCGCTTAGCGTCATTATCCCCTGTATGACCAATGGAAGCAGTGGGATGTGAATCGTCGACGATGAGGAAATTAATAGTGTAGGTGAACTACTAGAGCCTATTAGTACTTCCTTCCTCCTATTCTTAACAAAAACTAGACTCATATTACCCCACCCTCCTCCAGCTTGGCTTCACAACCCAGTTCACATAGTATAGTGGTCGGTTAAATAAATCCTTATAGCTTAGGTTCCTTGAGCACATGGAAGCCTCAACCTCGGCATGAACCAGGTATTTCTCATTATTGATCACCACCTCAGCCTCCTCATAGGCCGGTTCCTGCCTTTCAATATCAATGGGCTCCCAGCCATCCATGGGGAAGTAGTCAAATTTAAGTAATGGTTTATCGCTCACAGCTTTCATGACTTCATCAGGAACACTTTCAACGCCAATACCGGTCGTAACGAGGACTAGTAAATAGGCGCCAAATGGTGTTTGTTCACTAACCTTATGAACCTCAACAATAGCAGTCCTCAGGCGTAGGATTGTTCCATCCCTCAGCACAACCCTACCCACCTGATTACTAATTACTCTAAATCCACTAAGCACAAGAATCCTTTTAGGTAAGGATTACTTTAAACTTTGCATCAAATGCACATTTAGGATGCGATTTATACGGTTCCGCAATGTTTAATAATTAATAAATGCCCAGCCAATACCTTGTGTTCCATTGCAATTATTCACATGATCAAGAAGAATCCTTTAAATCCATAATACTTACTCAGCTTTAAGCAAAAATACTAACCATCCCTAGGATACACGTGCTCGTTACAAGTCCCATAGTCTTGAGGTTCAAGAAACCAATTATAAGTTAGTGTGATTGCCATAATCGTCATAGCCATCACCCTCGTGACTTACTTCATTCTTATCCCACACATCTCATACATTGAGGTGGACGCACTCTATGCATTCATAATTAACAGTAATGGCCGATGGTTCATCGAGTACTATGACGAGGGTAATAATTTACACACCCTTGGCCCATATATTGCTATAATCTATTTCTTTTAATATGGGATCAGCGATGCTGTATTCACCCCTCTCCTTTTTAACTATGAAATTACTGTTGACTAATGCTTCAAGGGCCAGGCCTAATTCCTTGTCATCAACCTTGCCCATTCTTATTTCAACACCCCTTTTAATATCCCTCCACCTGTTCACCACCTTAACCGTATCCATTATTGCGAGGTATAGTTGCTTATTGGATTTATTCTCTAGGAAGTGCTTGAACTCATCCATCATTATTTTCCTCCCCTCATCCAACGTGAGCTTCAGCGCTTCCTCATAACCCAACCTCCTTACTGCGTATAGATTCCCGAAGAGGGTTAACCAGCCCACTATTCCATCAAGCCTCTCAACAACCTCATTAACCCTGTTAAACTCAACACCAAGCTCCTCCATACCTCTTCTCAGGAATTCCCTAGATAATTCATCATTAAAGGGCTTGAGATTCAGGACTGCTGGTGGCCTACCGTGAAGTGGGGATGAGGATGAGGGATTAATCAAGATTTTAGTGACCCCTATGTAGGAGCCGCTGAAGATGAACCTAACCCTTGGGTTTGATGAAAACACATTACCTAGTACATCTAGGAATTGCCTACTGGCCTTAGATAATTCCTGAACCTCATCAAGGCCTATAACGAAGTTATCCTGTATGGAGTTAAGCAGCTCTATTAGGCTATTAGTGGCCTTAACATTTCTCCTCAATTCAATTCCCGCCGAACCTACCATGAAGTTGACGCTAATCCTAAGGTCCAACTGCACCCTACTTCTATTCAACTCCGCTATGATTAGGTTTAGTAGCGAATCTAAACCCCTGACTCCCCTTAAGTTTATGTAGATTCCCCTGAAGCCGTAATCCCTCTTAAGCTCATTAATCACGACCTTCATCAAGCTCGTCTTACCAATCTCCCTCTGACCACCAATCACTACCCAATTCCCCGAGAGAACCTGCCTTATGACATACTCCACCTCAGCATCCCTTCCAAACAATTCCCTCCTATCCTCCTTGGGATAGAGACCGAAGAGCAACTGTGGTCACTACAGTAACTGGCGTTACTACAGTAATTAATAAGGGTTTAGTTAAGCCACATACGTTATGTGGTGTGGAAAAATTTGATTTAAGCTACATGATCGTTATGATTGAATGAATGTCCCACCCATACCCAGGGTTGAGGGAAACATATTAAGGGGCCACAAGGGCTGTGGCCGCTGGGATGATGCGGTTAAGGCCTCCTACCCTTCAATCCTTAGTCGCCTTAAGGTACTTCCACCTGAGACTGTTAAAGAGACCGAGGAGAGGAATGTTAAGTTAATAAGCATTGAAGATACCGCAATGAATCCGACGGTGGGAAACCCCACCAAGGCGAACGGCCACTCATACCGTGAGTACAGGGTATATTTGCTGAAAAGGCAAACTTTACATACACTCCTTCTCTAGAGGTTGCCTGCTAATTACATCTTAATTTCTGTTAAGCATAAGTTCATTTAATTGAACTCACAATCACTACCTTATAAACTAAAGCTTCTTATACCATGGCGTAAAACTTAAAATAATTTGTTTTTGCATAGTTCATGTATGTGGTTGAGTAGAGTGTTTTCCGTTAGGCTATCCATAATACTAGTAATCGTACTAGTAATCCTCACGCTACTCACAGCATCAGCCATAGCATTTGAGGGCGCTGAAGCCAAAGACCCATCAAACATAGGCCAGGTAATAGCCACAATACCTCTCGGACCTGGAGCAAGTCCATGGGGGGTAGCCTATGATCCGAGTAACGGATACATATACGTTACGGGCTATGGACTTAATACTGTTTATGTTATCAATCCAGCAAACAACACTGTAATAGCCACAATATCTCTACCTGCTGGATCAGAACCAAAGGGTATAGTTTACGATCCAAGTAACGGATACATATACGTTGCAGATTTTGGTTCAGATTCAATATCTGTCATTAATCCCACAACAAATACCGTAATAGGCACAATTACTGTTGGATCACAACCGGTTGAAATGGTTTATGATCCGAGTAACGGCCACTTATATGTTACATGCTTTGGATCTAACACAGTATCTGTCGTTGCAACAGCACCAACTACTACTACAACTAAGGGCACCACAACTACTACAAATACTTCGGTGAATACTATTATACCTGCTATCACCACTGCTACTTCAACAGCACTAATAGCAGGGATAGTAGTCATCATAGTAGCCTTGGTAGCGGTAGCCGCTATTATTGCGTTGAGGAGAAGAAGAAAATAATATCTTCTGAAGATAATATCTCCTTAAAACCCATATTATAGATTTCCATACGATGGTGTAAAGTGGGCCTTAGCTGATTTCCACAATCCTCACCTAACTGACTCAACATAATCTAAGTTAGAACCCATTAGCAGTTGATTAAATATCACCCTACACTAAGTGGACCCCTAATAACACGGTTTCGTATGCGTTTTAGTAGCTTTCTGCTATGTATGTTGTTGGTTTAGTGCCATTGCGTTTTGCGCTGGGTGGGTAGGGCGTGTTGGTGTTAATGAGTGGTCGTTGATTCACGCATCGTTGTAGGTATTCCTGATTAATCGTAAGTAGACGTCAACGGACCTGATTATGTCGTTGATTTCGACGTACTCATCGGGGCCGTGGGCACTTGTTACGTTACCTGGCCCGTAGGTTAATGCGTCCACGCCTATTCCTTGTAGGTAGCGGGTGTCGACTGGCGTTCTTGATATAGCCACCCTCGGGTTTATTCCTAGAACCTTGACTATTGCATTTGTTAGTTTGTTTAGTAGTTTTGAGTCGTTATTCATTGCGGGTTCTATTCTATTCACCACGTGGATTTCTATTGCCGATTCAAGGATCCTGCCTAACCCATTTATGTGGTTTGTTATTTCATTGAGGGCTTGATTAATGTCCTCACTTGGTAGGATCCTCCTGTCTATTGAGAATTGGAAGTAGTTGGGCACCAGGTTACGGGCATCACCACCCCTAACAAGCCCGCCAAGCGTTATCGCCGCCTTTTCACCCATGAATTGTCTATTCTCAATCTTGGGCTTTAACTCATTAATTAATGAGTAGGCGATTTTAACGGCATCCTCAAAGGCATTAACCCCATGCCACGGTTGTGAGGCGTGGCTTGGGAAACCCCTAACTACGATGTCCAGCTGGAGTATTCCCATACTCCCAACCCACACCGTGTCGAGCTCGGTTGGCTCGGCAACTATTGCGTAGTCCGGCTTTGGTATTTGGTTAATTAGGTAGCCAACGCCCGTTATACCGCCAAGCTCCTCATCGGGTGTGAAGGAAAATTCCACGCAACCGTGGAAATCCCTCAACTCGCCTAACCGCTTCGCCAAAAGCACCAGGGCTGCTGCACCGCCCTTATCGTCGGACGCGCCCCTACCGTACACCCTGCCATTGATGAATACCGGTTTAAAGGGTTCTGTAATCAACCAACCGCTTCCTCCAGGGACTACGTCATAGTGAGCGTTGAAGTGAATCTTCTTGTCCCTGGTGTTACACAACTCTGCCAGCAGTATGTATCTTGGGTGGTCGGCGTACTCGGGGTAGTATTCCTTAACTACGGATTTAGGGACCTCGATAACCCTCGTGCCCAACCCGTAACTAGTTAGTAATTTATCCAGGTAGGTGACGAGTTCCAAGTAATTCTCGCCGGGCGGTGCTACCGTCCCTATCCTGATTAGGTCCATTAATACGCTAATTGCCTGCTCAATAAGCAGGTTCATCACTCACTTAACTCATTATATATTGCTAATAATTCCTTACCAACAACGCTTGGCGAGTGTCTCCTGGCGACTATGGCCTTTGCCCTGGCCCCAAGCTCCATGGCATAGTCTGGCGAGCTAATGAGTTCCTTAACACTGTCCAGGAAGCACTTGACGTCATTGACCTCGCATATTATCCCACCATCACTCACTACCTCAGGCACGGAATCCACGTTGGACGCAACGACTGGTATGCCCATGCTCATTGCCTCGAGTGCCGTGAATCCAAAGGCCTCGCCCCTGGTTGGGAAGAGGAGTACGTCGAACTCAGCCATCAGCCTGAGTAATTCATCCCTCCTCATTGGTTCGCGGTACTCAATGCCCTCAACCCTCCTTGGCTCCTGCAACGTAAACCTTCCTAATGCGTCTTGGTAGCTTTGACATCACATCCTCCGCAATGTCGCCACCCTTTCTTTTGTATTCAACGCCTATGAAGCCCACGGTAACCTCATCATCAATCCTCCTAAGGCTAGTCCTCATTGGTGGTGGCACAACCCTAACGTCATTGAATCCCTCCTCCTCAAGCCCCTCCCTGCTCCATTGGGTCCAGGTAATCATGATCACGTTATCCCTATTGAATAGGTACCTAAAGGTCTTTAGGGCGAGTTCATATAACGAGCTTCTCCTTGATTTGCCCAGGTACTTCTCGAATAGGTTGAATATTGGTTGGTCCATTTCCTGAACCCACGGTGTACGTGGTATGTATAGGTTTAGGAAGAATGCATGGGTTATTCCCCTTAATTTGAGTGAGTAGATGGGTTCTATCAATGCCTTAAGGAACCACTTAGTGGTTGTGTCCCTGGTTATGTAGAAGTCGTTGGATGATGGCGATAGGCCAACTGGTTCATTAATGACCCTATAATCAACACTTGGCGGTGGGTTTTCAAGCCTTAGTCTAATCCCGGTTCTTATCTCTCCAGAAATCCTGTTCCTACTCACGATAATGTTTACAAGCATAAGTTCCGTAAGTGTGAAGCCCGGTCAATTATAAATGTTAGTCTCCTCCATGTGAATTAAATGTACGATTAATGGTGCTGAGGTAGCTCTCGGGATCGCCAACACTGAGCCAGGAATCGTCACTAAGTAATAATCCATAAACCTCACCACCACCATTAATTACATTCTCAATGCCATAAGTTAACTCAAGCTCGCCATTAGCCCTAGCCAATCTAAGTCCCTCAAATATCCTCTTATTAAATATGTAGACTGCGGATATGGCAATGTTGGACTTGGGATTTCTCGGTTTCTCCTCAACGCTTAATACCCTGACCAAGCCGTAGCCATTGTAATTCCCCTCATCCTTGACGACGGCAATGCCATACCTACTCGGGTTGCTAACTCTCCTGAGGAATAAAATTGCATCAGGTCTTAATTCGTTGTATAATTTAACGCCCTCTGAGTACCCATTTGTTAGGATGCCGTCATCGGCATGCACGAAGAATGGTTCATTATTAATGAAGTCCTCAGCCCTAAGCACGGCATCGCCAAAGCCCAGGGGTCTCTCCTGGAATGTGAATGAAATTTGGGCCTTGAGTGAGTCTGTGAATAATTTATCCATTAAATAATCAATCAATGGTTTACCATTCCTGCCAACGACGATTATGAACTTGGAAACGCCAACCTCCTGGAGCCTAGCCATTATTAGGTCAATTATTGGAATTAACATTGGTGCCTCATTCCTACGTATCAGGGGCAGTAGCGCCTTGGGCATTATTAGTGTCATATTCCTCATTCTAGTACCAAGTCCAGCTGCGGTGATTACAGCCTTGTTAATCATCAACATGCTAGGTCTGTGGTGATAAATATATAAGTATTTCATTTCCGATATCAAAATCAAAGGTAATCAAGTAGTGAGCCCCTCTTCCTCGTATAGCCCTGCCTAACACCATCCTCCCTATTCACTGTTGGAGCCCTAGCCACCCTACCCTCACTAATTAACTTCCGTGCTTGTTCAACTATTGAGCGGGCAAGCTTATCACCGAAGCCCCTAATCACGCTTATAGCCCTTGGGTCCGCATTGGCTATGTCCTCAATGTTCCTAAAACCAGAATTATACAAAGCCCTAGCCCTCGCCCTACCAACACCCTCCAGGTTAACCACAAGCTCTATCAACTCATCCCTAACACCATACGTCAACCTCCACCTAAGTATGTTCAACATCTCCTCATGTCTTCTCATGTTAAGGGCACCCGCTAGCCTAGCCACTGCACTGGCGAGCCAATCCATTAAGTCACTGTACACCCTCAAGTCGCCAGGACCGACATCATAATTCTTGTAAAGCTCATCCTCAGAAACCTCGTTAGCCCAATCCAGGAGCATCACGGCGGTCTTCACAGTCGACAAGTAGTCCTCCAACTCCTCATCCTCGAACTCCCCATTCTCAATCTCATCCCTACTAATTGGAGGCTTAATCAGTAGGTAGTCCCAGTTATCGAGCACGAGTTCCAGGTAATCATCGAATTCATTCCTCCTAACCCTGAGTCTGGGGACCTCGGGTGATTGAACGATTAAGTGCGTATAACCCAAGTCATTTGTCTCATCCCTAGCCCTGAGACCGCGTATGTAAGTATTCGCAGTGTACGGGTCCAGGTAAAGGTTATTCAGTAGTGAGCCAAGTGCCGTAGCCGCAACATTACTATCCATCCTCTCGAGAAATCCCGACTCGACTAGAAAGTTAATCAAGTCATCAACCTTCCTCCTAAGTAGGTCCCTAAGGAATTCATTCTTATCGAAGTCACCCTGGACGTAGCCCAGGTTGATGATATGAACCTCATGATGTCGTCAATACTTGATGCGTAGCCGCTGGCTATTGCCGAGAGTATGTGCGTGGCCAGGTTCTTGTCTGTCAGGAACTTGGACTTTACATCCTCAACCCTGGCATTTATGTAGTTCCTAATTAGGTAATCAACCTCATCCTCACTCCTTGCAATGAGCACGGCCTCACCATATGGGTCTAGCCCAGGCCTACCGGCCCTACCTGCCATCTGTTTATACTCCATGACGGGTAGCTCCTCCATGCCAATGCCTGGCTCATACCTTCTATACTCATGTATGATGACTCTCCTAGCCGGTAAATTAACGCCTGCGGCAAGCGTAGTCGTAGCCACAACAACCTTAATCAGTCTATCCCTAAAGGAGGACTCGACGATGGACCTCGTATCCATGTCAAGCCCAGCATGATGAAAGGCAACACCGCACTTAACAATCCTGGCCAACTCCTCGCCAAGTAGCTTTGATTGAGACGTCTCAATTATTGAGTTGGAGATTTTAGCGAGCGTGCCTGGCTCTATGAGCTTCATCCCATAATTACATATGTAATGGGCTATCTGCTGGGCAAGCTTAACGGTGTTCGACCTTGAGTTTGTGAATACGAGTGCCTGGCCGCCATTAACTATGGTATCCATCACAAGCGATAGTACTGGGTTGCCCAGGTCCTTGATCAAGGCCCTGGACCCGTCGGCATAGTAAATAACGCCATCATAGTAAACACCCTCCCTAAGCCTAACTGGTCTCCAATCCGACGCTACAAGCTCAGCGTCGAGGTAATTGGCAATTTCCTCGGCATTACCGACGGTTGCTGACAGGGCAAGTATCTGGGTGTTGAGGCCGAGTGTCTTTACCTTAGCGATTATCGACTCTATTGTTGGCCCCCTCTTATCATCATCGATATAATGAATTTCATCAATAACCAAGACACCAACCTGCCTAAGCCACTCGGCTCTATGCCTAAGTAGGCTGTCGAGTTTCTCGTACGTTGTAACCACGATGTCATAATTCATGAGCCATGCATCCTCCTTATCATACTCACCGGTGGTGACTGCAATCCTAACACCAAGTCTCTCATAAACCCTTAAGTCCCTAGCCTTCTCATAGGCAAGGGCCCTCAGTGGGACGGCTAGTACGGCCTTAACGCTCCTGGTAAGTACGGCATTTATCATCACGAGCTCAGCCATCAGTGTCTTCCCGGTCGCCGTGCTCGTGCACATGACGATATTCCTACCATCAAACAAGCCCCTACGTACAGCCTCCTCCTGCGGTGGGTAAAGTTCCTGAATACCCCTCTCCCTGGCTATGAAGTCCCTTA
This sequence comes from Vulcanisaeta sp. JCM 14467, assembly GCF_001316245.1. Classification (GTDB taxonomy): domain Archaea; phylum Thermoproteota; class Thermoprotei; order Thermoproteales; family Thermocladiaceae; genus Vulcanisaeta. The sequence continues at coordinate 213,835 of NZ_BBDM01000003.1, forward strand.
ATACGTCTGGAATTGGCAGGTCAGCGATACGCAACGTTAATCAACCAAGCAATAATTCTCAGCAGGACTAATAAAGAGTTTAGGCTGTACTAAACACAGAGTTCATGGGCCTCAACACTGATGTCCCAGGTACTCGGCCAATCATTACCAAACCTATCAATGAGGTAAGGCCTCGCGTAGTCAGGCCAGGAACCACTAAGCACGTAATCAACAACAGCCGAGGCTAGGGCAGGCCCCACCTCTGCTCCATAACCATTAAACCCACCAATCAATAACAAGCTATCTAACCCAAGAGTACCAACGAGGGGTCTCATGTCAGGCGTAACCTCGCAATAACCAAACCTAGAGCCGACGAGCAGGACCTCGCCAACCCTAGACCTGACTTTACCCCTAATTTCACTGATGAATTCGCGGTCAACTCCCGCCTCCCTGCCTGGCTCGGTTATTCTGGAGTTGCCATCGCCAGCAACAATTATTGAGAGCCCCAGCCTACTCAACGCATTATCTATTACTGAGCCGAGGGGTCTCATGTAAATGTCAAGTACATAGTCATAAACAATGACATTACTAATCCCCCTGCCCATGAAGGCAGCTGCTTGGCATTTATATGGAAGTAATGGCACCCTTAATCCGGTACCCCTGGTTATTATGGAGTTCCAAGCCCCAGAGGCAAGGATTACGTAATCCCCACGCAACTCATTACCACTCACTAAAACCCTAACCTCATGATTACCAAGCCTAATAGCGGCTTCACCCCTGATGTAGTTGACGCCCTTTATCTCATGGACCTTACCCATTAGTAATGGTAGTTAACCAGGTTGTCGCCATTAGTACTGAGAATGTACATCTCCTGGTCATTAGCTCTCTTAAGTCCATACTCGTCAATACTACTCACCACGTGAGTTTCAGCACCAGCCTCATGCCACATACCCATTATACCAAGCATATCGTTATAGCACACCGCCGGAATTACGGTGATGGACTTCATGGGCCTCAGGACATTAATACCCAACTCCCTAGACAATCCCACGTACACGTCCTCGCTAATCCTCGCCAATTTAATATCCTCAGGAAACCTCAGGAGCTTCGAGTGAATAAGCGGGAACCTAGGTCTTTGAAAATCAGAATTAACCAATGTAACACTAACACCCCTTAATGAAAGTAGGTGAGTCAGCACAGTCCCTATAACTCCCCCACCAATTACTATGACGTTCATCCCGAGGCATAAACACGATATACATATTAAGTATTAAGGTCTTCGTAAGGCACCTCATGAACACCAACATTACTTGGCCGCGTAATAATTAATACGTAATCCCTCAAACCGCGAGCCTCAAGTAAGCCACTAATGCTCTCCCTGTCTGGCTCAAAATCAAATATGCCGAAGAGTGATGGGCCGGCGCCTGCCAGGGTGACGCCGATAGCCCCAGCCTTGAGTAATGCCTCCTTAACTACGTTATAGTGTGGGTATAGCCTAGACCTCACGGGCTCAACAATGGAATCACCCATCAATGCCCTGCTCAGCACCTCCCTATTCCCAGTGATTAATGAGTAGACAAGCATCGACGCATATGCGGAGTTATTCTTGAGGTCATTCATGCCCACGGCATTGGGCAGTAACTTACGCATCTCCCTGGTGCTCGGCTTACTACCTGCAATAACCACAGAGACCCAGTAATTACTGGGTAGGTCAACCTTAACGAAATCCCCAGTCACCGGTTAATGATTACCAAGCCACCAAGTAGGGAGGCAGCGACATTATCCATATGCGGCACGCCGGCCGCCGCAGTCTCGCCAAGCGCCGCAATCCTAATCAGCGACTTATGGTTAAGACCCGCATTGAGTAGCTTATTCAGGGCGTAGGCTATGGCAGCAGCATCGGCACCACTACTACCCAAGCCACTCGCCGGTTTAATGCCCTTCCATATAGTGACATGTACGTTAAAGTTAATGCCGAGGATCCTCCGGAACTCCTCAACGACGGGATGCATTGTCGTGGACCTAAAATTACTGGGCAGGTAATGAGAGTATTCACCAATGAACCTAACACTATCATCTCCACCATGAGTCAACTTAACGCAGACCACGTCATACGGCTCTGTGATTGCCATGGATAGTATGTCGAATCCAGGCCCTAGATTAGCTATAGAGGCTGGACTCCTGACGCATATTGACATCGACGATAAATATAGTACCTATTTATAACTGTAACCACCATTAACTTAGTCGGCAAATGAGCCTATTACTAAATGATCATCGCCTCAATGAATTGTTATTTAAAGACCATACTCCTCCCCATGATATCCTCATATCCTGAATTCCCACCGAATGTATAGGATGCATCGAGTAATTCCGTTGGGTATATCAACCTTATACCCAGGTTATTATCCCTAACAATATTAGCCCAATGAGCCTTGCAGGTCACGCTCTCTAGTACTAGAGCGTCGGGCTTATGGCGCATTAAATCCTCGATCTTCTGCCTGGTTATTTCCCCTGCAATGTCTGGGTGCCTATCTGGGTACATCATGCCAGCCCCACAGCATATGTCCGCAGTGTCTAAGCCACTAATTTCCAGACCTGGAATCTTGCTAATTACGCGGAGCACCGCGTCATGGGCCTTGGCTACATTCATGAGGTGACAGCTGTGCTGTATTGACACCCTCATCTTAACTGGGCCGAGCTCACCAACGAGACCAACCTTATCAAGTAGTTGGAGCGTGTTCAGAACACTTTGCCTAAGGTTCAGCTTCATATTAAGTAGTCTCTCGTACTCAAGCCACTGGGCCTGACAACCACCTGAGTCAGGCACAACCACGTAGTCTATCCCATACGTCTTTTCATACCTACTCAATACATCGATGTTATGCCTAGCTAACTCAAGTGCCTTATCGAACTTCCCCATGTGCATATACGGCGCACCACAGCACCTGAATTCCCTGGGTACAACCACCTCAAATCCATTCCACGTGAGGACCCTAATTGTGGCGTAGATCGAGTGCGTGTGTGATTGCCAGGCAACACATGAGTCGTTACGAACAGGAGCACCCTACCCTAACGGGCTTATTCCTCGGCACCCTAAACACCCTACCAAGCACGTCATCGAGTCTCTCCCTATCCCTGGACCTGGCGAATCCCCTCATGTGCCTTGGTATTCCAGGTAATGAGTTGGATAATGATAGGGCGAGTTTTATAATGGTCGGGTTCTCAATGAGTTTAAATCCAGTCCTTATATGCCATGGATATCCATAATTCGTTAATTTATCACCCAGGTAAGCATATGCCGCATCAAGAACCTTACTATACTGAACGCCAGATGGGCACGCAGTCTCGCACCTCCTGCATATCACGCAGGCATCTAGGTGCCTTAGCAGGGTCTCCGTGGGCTGTAACTTACCTGTCAGTAATGCCTTGATTAAGTATATCCTGCCCCTTGGGCTATCCGTCTCATTCCAGGTAGCCCTATACGTCGGGCATGTTGGTAGGCAGAAGCCACAGTGTACGCACTTATAGGCCTCGTTGAGACCCTCCTCAATAAACCTCTTATACAACTCATCACCGCCACTCATTAAAGACCACCCACGAACCTCCCAGGGCTCATTATACCTAATGGGTCGAACACGGATTTCAGCTTAGACATTATGTCAAGGTTCTGGTTAAGACCCCAAACATCAATGCCACGCTTAAGTTCGGGTGGTGCCTTCAAAATTATTAAGTAACCACCCAAATCATTGATCCTACTCCTAATGGTGCTCAATGTATTAACGTCAATATTATTAACGCCTAAGTAGGCCTCACCAATCATGGGCATCTTAACCAGGTAACCACTTGGTAATCCATCCAGGGCATCCCTCAGTCTTGCCTGCGGCATCACTAACTTAATTACGACACTGTAATTATCAAATAACTCATCCATGGAGGTAAGCCTATACCATAACTCCTCAGCCTCACCGCCATAAAAGACATCAAAACCCGAAACCTCGCCCAATTTGCTCAGGCGATACTCCACCTCCTCCTTAACACCCTCAAACCTAAGGTACATGGTACCATTAACGACTATCGCGCCATAGGGCTTCAACCTCCTCATAATGAGCAGGTCAAGCTCCCTATTCAACTTGGCAACGGCGATTACGTCGGGTATTGCGGCAATCCTGGACATAACCTCATAAATAATCCCCAGGGAGCCACAGGAACCAATGAAGAGCCTCTTCACGTTGTAACCAGCCACGTCCTTAATCATTCCCGTGCCCCACCTAACGACAGTCCCATCAGGCATTACAGCCCTAACCCTAAGGGTTATGTCCCTCGTGGTCATAAACGTGTAAGCCAACGGACCAAATAAATTACATGAGAATACACCACCAATGCTTGAACGACCCGAAAGTGGTGGGTCAATGGGCAGTCTCCTACTTACCCTTCTTAATACCTCCTGAACCTCATTAAATGACGCACTAACGCCATAGACACCAACCATCTCTTCTGGGTCAGGCTCTATGACCCTATGCACGCGGCTTAGGTCGAGGGCTACGTCGTAGGCTTTAGGTATATTGCCTATGAAGGTCTTGGAGCCATTAACCATGGGTATTACGCCGAGTCTCTCCCTACTTATGCCCCTCATCATTATGCTAAGCTCATTAACATCCCTCGGGTATAGCACGACCTTGGGCATTAATCCATCAACCACATACTTACTTGTTGGTTCCTTAATTGCGTCGTTACTAACCTCCTTCTCAATACCCTTAAGTATCGTCTCGAGGATCATATAATCACCTTGGGAAGATTTTTCCAGGGTTCATAATGCCCAATGGGTCGAATACGGACTTTATGCCCTTCATAACATTCAATTCATAATCAGTATAGAGCAACCCAATAAGGTGCTTCTTGTAATACCCAACGCCATGCTCACCCGTTATGGTGCCGCCAATCTCAACGCACATCCTAAGTATCTCATCCTCAGCCTGCAATGCCCTCTCCCTCTCGCCGGGTCTCCTCTCATCATAGAGTATCAATGGGTGCAGGTTCCCATCACCAGCATGGAATACATTGGCAATCCTAAAGCCATACTTATTCCCAATCTCCCTAATCCTACGCAGGGCCTCCGGCAATTTCTTCCTCGGTATAGTCCCATCACCAGTTATGTAGTTTGGACCCACAAAACCCATAGCCCCAAAGGCTTGCTTCCTCGCGTTCCACCACCTGTTAGCCTCAGCCCTATCCCTAGCGAGCTTAACCATGTACGCGCCCAAGGACTTCAGCATCTCGATTATCCTACCCGCCTCAGCACTTGCGCCTGGCTCGGAACCCTCAACATCAATGAGTAATATCGCCTCGGCATCGGTAGGCAACCCACCACCCCACGGGCCAGCCTCGATGGCATTAACGGCTATTTTATCCATGAACTCAAGGGCAACGGGCCTAATCCCGGCGCTGATGATCTTAGAAACCGCCGTGCCCGCATCCTCCACGGAGTTGAATGCAGCCAGTATGGTCTTCACGGACTCATAATTACCCACAATCCTAAGAACAGCCTCGGTGACTATGGCCATGGTACCCTCAGAACCACTTATGATACCAACAACGTCATAGCCAGGGCTCTCAACAACCTTACCACCAAAGAACCTAACCTCACCATTGGGTAGTACTACCTTTAACCCACGCACATTATTAACCGTAACCCCATACTTGAAGCACTTAACACCACCAGCATTATGACTAATATTACCACCTATCGTAGAAACCTCTGACTACCTGGGTCAGCCGGGAAGTAGTAGCCGAGGTCTATTGGGTACTGATAATTAAGCCTAGCCAAGGCATCACTGACCCATAGATTAATTACCCCAGCCTCAACCGTGGCAGCCTCATTCTCAACATCAAGCTCGAGGATTCTATTCATTTTGGTAAGGGAAACAACAATACCACCCTCAATAGGCAGGGCACCACCACTGAGACTCGTACCAGATCCACGACCAACAATCGGAATCCTATTCTCCCAAGCAACCCTAACAACCCTGGCAACCTCCTCAGTAGACCTAGGAAAGACCACCACGTCAGGCCTAGCCGTATATACGAAGGAACCATCAGCCTCATAAACCATAAGCTCAGCATCATCAATGATAACATTATCACTATCAACAATCTTCTCTAGCTCAGTAATTATTTCTTTAGTTATCCCCATAAAGATACATATGTATAAATATTTAATAAATATAACCTAAATAATATTTTATACTTAACCGATCATTACAAGAATAATTACAGTAAATATATTGAAATAATTGAATAAAAGTATGTACTAATGATAATTTTAAATGAAAATTTTCTACGAAATGATTACTGTTTCTTTGGAGGTTTCGGTATCTTCCAGAGCAGTGGTATTGCTAGTAATGCGGCTATTATGCCGAAGAGGCCAGATACGATCATCGTGTTTATCCATCCAAGTGCCGTTATCATTATCGCCGTAAGTACACCACCATAGATGGCCCCACTACCCTTGGCAATTGCGTATAGGAGGCCATAGTTATTGCCTGAGGCCACCTCACCATAGAAGTAGCCAACGGCTGCTGGGTTAACGGTATATATCGACGCCCAGGTCAGTATCGCTAACGCTACTGAGACTACGAAACCAATCTCATTATGTAAAACTCCAAATAGTATGCTTAATAACGTGAAGACACCCGACAGTGCGTAGAATAGTATTAATGTCTTAATAACACCAATTGCATCAGAAACAACGCCCGTTATGAACTTACCAAGTCCAGCCATTATTGAGGAGCCCAGAGCCGCGGCTACGGCAATTACTAGGGTAAAGTGGAAGTAGAGGCCGTATTGAACGGCCTTAGACACGATTGTTAAGCCCTCAGAGGCCACCAGGAGGAATGTTATGACTAATATCCAGAACTGCCAAGTCCTAACGGTTTCAGAGAATGTAAATTGGTAATCAGTGGCGCGTATCAACTTCGACCTGGAGGACTGCGGGTTGTAGGTTGGTGGCTTCCAACCCTTTGGCGGGTCTCTTCTCATTAGGAAGGCGGAGATCAGTATTATCACGAATGACGTCACAGCTAAACCAAGCATTATTGACTTAAATACGGCAATTGGGTGTATCTTGGGCAGGATACCAATTAACAATATTATTGGTATTGAGCCCCAGCTAAACCCAGCCGATATTGTGCCAGCCACGGTGGCCCTATGGTCAGGGAACCACTTATTAGCTACGGTAACGCTATTATTATAGACAATGCCAGCTCCAATGCCGCCAATTATTGCGTAAACCCAAAGCAATAGGATGGTAAACCAAATATTGCAGCAAAGTAACCAACACCAACGAGAAATGCTGCAATCAGCTGCAGGAGCCAAGGCCCATACCTATCCCTAATGAAGCCAGCCGGCCAACCAAACACAGACTCCAGGAATATATTGACCGTGAACACCGTGCCTAAAAACACAGAACTTATGTGGAAGAATTGAGTAACATCATGGGAGAAGGCACTAAAGGCATACTCATACGGACTAATCATGAACATTGCCAGGAAGGCACCAATAAAGGCGAACCACCTACTAAAGCCAAGTATCTGCTTATCAGTTAACTGAGGACTACCCCCCATACTATTAATTAACCACTTTAGATATTTATAAACATGGCTAAAAAATATATTCATTAATGCATTAAAATGAAGCAAATATTAGTGATTATAATTATTGATATATCATGAAATAAGGAATTTATAAATTAAAATATATTCTAAATATTTTTAAAAGAAATGATAATTTTTAATAATATATTTAAATTCATTGGTTAAATGACAATATAATTGAGAAATACTTTGATTTTAAGTTGATGTATATTCCGTAATTATTTAGTGCTCGCCTTAGTTACCTCTGGGTAAGGAAGCTCCTTCGTTAGCGGTATTAGTCCTGGAATTAACCACTTCTCCCACATCTCATCAACCTTCCTCTGTATATACTCAATATCCCCATCTGTCAAGTGCTTAAACCTTGACTGTCTCCTTATGTACTCCTTGACGGGCTTCCTCTTAATCTCGCCGCTGGCTATCCTGGCGCTGGTGCTTGTTAGCCTGAACTTCCCATCCTCTATCTCGAATAGAGGCCATATGCCTGTCTCCACCGCTAGCTTACCTATTTCATGGCTGTACTTAGGGTCGTAGCCCCAGCCCTTGGGGCATGGGTCTAAGGTGTGTATGAACGTGGGTCCGCCAATCTCTAGAGCCTTCTTTACCTTGTTGTACAGGTCTATTGGGTCTGAGGCTATTGCCGTTGCCACATACCTAACCTCCGGATGCCCAACAGCCATCATCGCCGCCATATTCTTCTTCCACCTATACTTCATGATCCTGACCTGCTTACCGCTTGGGCTAAAGGTTGTTAGTGCTCCGAATGGTGTCATCGTTGTTTCCTGTATATCCGTGTTTGCGCTGGATTCATTATCGTACATGAGTATTAGGAAGTTATACTTCGTGTGCGTCATCGCATTCGAAACCTCGGAGAGCCCAGCATCTGCACAGCCCAGGTCTCCGCATATGCCTATCACGTTAATCTTCTCATTGGGTAGCTTGCCCTTCTCCATGAGCGCCTTAAGTGCTGCCGCCGTGCCAACAACGGCTGAGCCCGTACCGGATAATTGAGTGTGTATCCAGGGTAGTGCCCAGGCCGTTGTGTAATACGTCGTGTTAGCTACGTACATACAGCCCGTGGCTCCGATGACAATCGTGTTAGGGCCAGCCGCCTTGGCAACCCACCTAAGAACCATTGCAGACTCACAGCCCTGGCAAGTCCTGTGACCAGAGTCGAAATACTCAGTCTGGGCCATCATTAATAGGTCCTTGACTGTTCGGGCGAGCTTAATCGAGATTGTCACACCAGATCACCCCCACCTCTCCCTTATAAATTTTTCTTCTTTTCCCATTTTACTCTCTAACTCCATACCAAATCACCCTCTGCTCAACCTTACTTTTTCTAGCAGCCTCCAAGGCCATATTGAACATATTAATCGCATCATTATAGGTAATCTCCCTACCACCAAGACCACCGATGAAGTTCATCATGAGTGGCCTATGATCAGTCTCATACAGTGCACTCCTGATTTCCGTAAACACGGCACCACCGTCAAATGGCGAACCGAATGAGTAGTCCCTATCAACCACGGCCACGACCTTAACACCGCTTAGGTATCGTATTATGTCCTCCGTCGGGAATGGCCTAAACCACCTAATCCTCAGGAAACCAACCCTCTCACCCTTAGCCCTCAATCTCCTGACGGCCTCCTTAATCGGCTTAGATACAGTGCCCATACCAACCATTACCACGTCCGCGTCCTCAACCATGTATGGCTCAACGAATGGGTTTCCATAGTCCCTGCCGAATATCTTTGCGAAGTCCCTATAGGCCTCCTCAATAACCTTCCTTGCATTCTTCATGGCTTCATCCATCTGCTTCCTAATCTCGGTAACCCAGTCCTCATTGACCTGGGGCGCAACGCTAATGACATTGCTTGGGTGCAGCTTCCTATTGCCTAGGTCGTATGGTGGTAGGAATTGCTGGACCTTTTTCTTCGGTGGTATCTTAAACACGTGCTCACTATGCGTTAGGAATGCCCCATCCATTGAAATACCGACTGGTAGCATGACCCTTGGGTCCTCGGCAACCCTATACGCGATCAACGTCGTGTCCAAGGCCTCTTGAGCCGTGTCAACCCATACCAGGAGCCAGCCCACGTCCCTAACCATCAACGCGTCATTATGCTCCACGCCATAGGCTCCTGGGTCATCCAGAGCCCTATTACCTATTAATGCGACCACTGGGTACCTATCGGTGCTAATGGCCACGATAGCCTCAATAGCCAGCAGCCAACCAACACCACTACTGCCAACGAAGGTCCTGGCTCCAACCGCTGAGGCATGCTTAACAATCTCGAACTGGTCATGCTCGTGGGCAGCCACTATGTACTCGGCCTTCATGTAACCGTCAGCTATTAACCTGGCCACGGTCTGCATTACGCCTCCATAGGGCCTTATCGGGTATGCTGATGTAACGTCAACATCGGCAAGCATTAATGCGTAGGCCACCGCGTCCGTTCCAGTGCCAACAACCTCAACCTCCTCATCGCCCTTGAGCACTGCCTCGAGGCGTTTTGTCTCGAGTGCGGAGACGGACATGCCTCTCACCTCTTCCTCACACTTATTACCTGTGCCTTCGGTAATAATGACTCAAACCACTTCCTATAAGCCTCCCTATTCTCCTTCCAAGCCCTGTACTCGTCAAGGAACTTCCCATACCCATCCTCAAACTCCATCTCATCAACCATAATTATCGTGTCAGGCACCGGACAAACCTCAGCGCAAATACCACAGCCCTTACAGTAGGCTAGGGCTGGGTTGAAGTAGCCGTCTGGCGTCACGTCAAATACCGAGTCAGGGCAGTACTCCCAACATAGGCTGCACTTAATACATTTATCGAAGTTTATGACCGGCCTATAATGCTTAGCAGTACCACCCGTAAAGTACGGGTTCCTCTGGTTCGGCTTTAAGCCAGGTATTGCGCCTCCAATCATCATGTCCTTCCAACCAGGTAGGTGCGGTGGTTCATACTTATACGGCAATCCCTCACCCGGCTTAACCTCCCTCAACTTAGTCAATGATTGATACGCCTCCAGGGCCCTGTTAACCCTCTCCTCAGGCTTGTCAAGGTTACCTAAATACCTCTTCACATCATCAAGGGTGAGTATGTCTGGTGCTACCCTGCGATTGCGCCAAGGACCCTCTCCACAGTACCGTCATCTGGGAATGTCCAGAAGTCGCCAATACTCCTCTCACCATAAACAACCACTAACGTGTATGGTGAATCCCTGGTAGGTATGAACTTAATCAATTCATCAGGCTCCTCTTAGAAACCACCACCAACAATCCGCCGGGCTTCAGCTTCAGGTGAACGGGTTGAATACCCTGCCAAGCCCAGGACTCAACACCCTTAAGGATCGTGTCATCAAGCACTATCGAGACATCCACATAGTCAGGCTCAACCCTGGCAGCCTCCGCATCGAGGATCTCCTCATTAGCGCTCTTGGCCACGACAACGAAGTACTTAGCAGGCACACCATCCCTCTCCGGATCATCACCATACCTCTGATAGGACAATGCTGCATTACCTGCTATCCTAGCCGCATACACAATGCCCCTGGACAGATTCCTAGCCAGGTGTCTCTGGTGTATGCCCCTATAGATGATCTCTATCGTGTATATGCTTGGAGCTTGAACAGACATTTTAACCAACTAATGATTATCATTGTACTTTTAAAGCAATGCTTTCCTAAGTACATTAAAAATAACACGCTCGATACGTAATTTACGTAGACTCCGGTTTATAAACAATGATAAATAGTATATATAGACTTATGAAAGCAATTGATTAATCCTCTCTCTAACCCGTGCCAATGCCTCCACATTTTCCCTGAAATCATCCATTAAATTATTCACGAAATTCTCATCAACCTCCCCAGGTCTAGCCAAAGTCTCCCTAACCATCTCCTCAAGTATGGCACATCTCCTAAACACGTAATACATAGCGTCGATGTCGGCATCACTTAGGCTTATAATCCCGGCCTCCATGGCCTTGGAAATAACGCTCCAACCCCAGTCGCCGATTGTCTCCTCATTTGGGACCTCAATATTTAATTCCCTCAATCTCTCGGTAAGTCTCTCCACCGTGAGCGTCACGGCATTTCTAAGCCCAGTAATTATTGCATTTAACCTATCAATCACAACGCCGGATTTTCCCTTCCATGAATATAAGCATTTCTTACCATGAATATAAAGCCCGAATTTAAATGAGTACCTCTTAACGTAGCCAGGCTTCGGCATGTAAATGTCGCCGGACTTAAGTAGCATGTTTATTGCCTTATCCACGGCCTGCCTATCGAGACCAGCAGCCTCAGCCTCCTTATATAGGTCCTCAATCCTAACGGGCTTACCACCACTCGACTCCTCAAGCTGGGCCAGTAGGTTCATTATTAACGCCATCCTCTCCTGAGTTGACTTTGGCTTCCCAGTCATTATTATGTCTATGTCGATCTTCCCAGACTCAACATCAATACCAACACTACTCAGATACTTCATGAAGAGCCTAATGGCCCTATCAGCATCCTCAGCCTCAACCACAGGGCTAAGCCTCATCTTAGCCTCGGCCTCGGCAAGCCTGATAAGGGCCTCCAATTGCCTAGCCGTGATTGCAATTGGTGAGTCTGGCTCCCTGGACTTAGCCCTCATTTGCACGTAAAACTGCACGATCCTCTCCCTAGCCTCCGGAGTAAGGACAGGCTTAACGTGCTTCCTGGCATAGGCAATGTACTTCCTAAGCAGGTCCGGCGGTATTATTTCAGCAAAGCCTCAGGAACCTCACCGGCGTGTAGTGTGGTTATGTGCTCAGCAATTGCCTTATCCCTATCCAGGTTCGGTTCGTCCCTAATGATGAATATTAGGTCGAACCTTGAGAGTAGCGTCACCGGTAGGTCCACGTTCTCGGCAACAGTCCTATTTGGCAGATACCTACCGAAGGCTGGGTTGGCAGCAGCCAACACGCTGCACCTGGCGTTTAATGTGGCCACTATACCAGCTTGGCTATTGACACGGTCTGTTGCTCGAGGGCCTCGTGAATGGCTACCCTATCCTTGGTATCCATCTTATCTATCTCGTCGATAACCGCCACGCCAGTATCCGCAAGTACCAACGCCCCAGCCTCGAGGTAGAACTCGCCAGTGTCCTTTTCACGAACAACAGCCGCGGTTAGGCCGGCAGCAGAGCTGCCCTTACCAGTCGTGTACACCGCCCTAGGCGCTATCTTGGTCACGAATCTGAGCAGCTGGGTCTTGGCCATGCCTGGGTCGCCGACGAGGAGTATGTGTATGTCACCCCTAACCCTAATGCCATCCGGGTAGACCTTGGGCACGCCGCCGAAGAGTAGGCAGGCTATGGATTCCTTAATGTCCTCCATGCCGTATATTGAGGGTGCTATGGACTTTATGATCCTCTCCCTGACGTCAGCCATCTTAGAAAGCTCCAGTATCTTCTTCTCATCCTCAGGCGTGATCTCGATCTCCACAAGCTCCCTTTGTTGGCTCTCCACGTAGTTAACCTCCATGAAGCTCGAGACCACGGGCGGCTTACCCTTCTTGAGGTCGGCTAGGTCCAGGTTCATGATGCCTACTAGGTAGACCCTGTCGCCGGGCTTAACCGTGTCCACCAAGTCATCAAGCAGTATAGCCTCAATACTCCTCGGCAGCTGGCCAGGCGGCAGCTCCTCAGGCTTCTCCTGAACAATGATCTTCTGCCAATCAATGAACTCGCTTCTCTCCTCAACGAAGATCATGCTATTCAACGCACCACACTTGGGGCAGCGCTTGGGCGGTTGGACAAAGCCCGTAGTCGGCTGCGGGATCTCAATCTCGTAACCGCACTGCGAGCATCTGAACACTGACTTCCTGAGGTAGTGCTTAGGCGGTGTCTGCCTAGTTATTATACCCTCAACCATTATCAACTTACCCAGGACCTCACTCCTCAACCTCCTAATAGGCAGGGACTCGGGGAGCCTCTTAAACCTCATGTAGAAGTTCCTAACAGACTTAGCCAGCTCCGGGTCCCTCTCGGTTATTGCCTGCCTAACGGCCTCGGAACCAGCCTGAATAATGAGCTGAGGCCTCTCCAGGAGCATGTCCGCCAAGTCCTTATTGCTGATTAATAGGTCGTGGAAGTCAACGACGAGGGACCTCTTCCTCTGTATTATCATGTTATTAATCTCATCAACATACTTATCACTAGACTCAATAAAGCCCCTAAGCCCCTGAATAAGCGAATCCAGGCTAACCTCGCAGTCTCAGGC
>NZ_BBDM01000004.1 GCF_001316245.1 Vulcanisaeta sp. JCM 14467
ACAGACGGTAATTACGAGGTTTATCAACATAACTAGGGAATTGAACAGCGCTGGACTATCTAATTTAACGCCGTACTTACTCAATCAGTACCTTCAGTGTAGGTCTGAGCTAGTTAATGCCTTCAGTAGTGGTAATGTTACGTTAATAGGGCAGGTACTGAGTAAGTGCGAGACAAGGATTCACAATTATGAGAGGGAGACGTACTACGCAGTCTGGGCCATGAACTCGACCAGGAATTACTTATCATACATAAACTACACCATTTGGAACCTGGCGAAGCAGCATGGAATTGTTGGTACAGTACCCATGCTGTGCTACGTTAAACTTAACAGCAGTATAGTGGGTAATATAACCTCAATACTTAAGGCGATGCTTAACGGGACGATAACGCCGATGGAAGCTCAAGCACTAATAAATGAATACTTAAACAGTATAATTAATTCTACACCATCACTAATCGCTGGCTGCCTAGGCATAGCACCAACACCACCACACACCTACATACCGATGATCAACTCAACAATCACGATGCCCAGCACCAGCGGTAAATTGTCAATAAGCGCTAATGGGAATGCTGAATTGATCATTAACATAACAAACCCAACCCAGGAAAACCTATACATAAGTGGGTTCAGCATTGGGGAATTAACATGCACGTTCTCAAGCAACATAGAGGTTCTCGCCAACTCCCAGGGAACCCTAGAGCTGGGGTTAACAGCCAGTAATGGCGTAATCACTGGTGTGTCGAGTTTAAGTGGGTCGGGTAGTGTCGTGATTCCGCAGGGAACGACCGTGAACTGTATTGGGCGTTCAATAATTACGTACATACCCACATTGAGTGGAAGGCTTTACCTAAGTAATGGTTTATGGATACCATTCTTCATAGTAATTAACGGTGGAACAAACGCAATAAGCGGCTACGGCTGGTGGTAGGGATAAAGAGACACTTAAATACTCAGTCCCATTGATATGACCGGTTTATTCCTCTCGACATTAAACAGCCTAGCTATTAACGGGCACTTAGCCTAAATAGGAATAATACGTTATCAAGCCCCGGCTTCCTCTCCATAAAGGTCTCCAGGTTATCAAGGCCCTTGGAAATAACCAAGTCATAACCAGCCAATTCATTAACCACATCGCCGTACCAAAAGGCCGAGTAATTACCAGGTAATGCCCTAACCCTGAAATTCCTTGCTAAACTAGCGACGTAGTCGTAGGTAACATCAACCTCATACGGCCTACTCCTCGCATACACCACGACATCGACACCCATTGAGGATAACTTCCTAATTAGGAGTAGGTCAAATTGAAACTCACCAGCATTATCAACGAGGTAAGCCACAGACCTCACATTACCAAGCCTACTCCTTAGGCTGGCTGGGTCCGTACCAAGCCAAATCGGCTCCTCAAGTATCCTATCCACGAAATCCTCAACCCTAAAGTCATAACCCTCATGTATATCCACAGAGTTAGCCGAGGCTGCGAGTCTCACGTAATCAAGAACATCATCACCGAGCCTCAACCTACCAATCAACTCACTGGCAACTCTCTCGAGCATTGCCTTCTCATCAGCATGAGGATCGGCATTACCAATCATCCTCACCATGCTATTAAAGGACTCAATGAATACAGCAGCCCTACCGAGGGAAGCCAGGTCCATAACCGCCTTACCAAGGTCAGCGAAGACCCTAACATCACTAATGCCCAACCTCCTCAACTCGCTGAATCTCGACTCAAGGGCGCAGAGCAAACAATCACTAACACTAACGTACCGTGGACCACCCACGAGAATCACCTCAACACCCTAACCCTCCTTCTCATGGTCGCTGGGCCCGTGCGAAACCTCTCCTCAAGCCATGGATCACCATTCTCATGATAACCAAGCAACTCCCAATAGCCGGGCTCATCCTCATCCATAATTACCAACTCATTAACGTACTTCGCGGACTTCCAACCGTAGCGAGACGGCACCACGAGCCTCAGTGGAAAGCCATGTTCCCTGGGCAGTACCTTACCGTTCATTGCGTAGGCTATTATCGTGGTCTCCTCAAGCAGGGCACTTAGCGGTAAGTTCGTGGTATACCCATCAGCTCCAACGGCCATTACATAACCACCCCTCGGCTTAGCCATGTCCATTATATACCTAGTCGGCACCCCTCTCCAGGTCACGTTCAATACCGACCAGCCCGTGACGCAGTGGAAGTCAGTGGTTAGGTCTATGCAGGGTGCCTTAGTGATTAGGTCGATATATGGGATCTCGACCCTATTCTCAACGAGTCCCGTAACCTTCAACTTATAGTTAAGTAGGTCGATATTCTCGGGAGGATCATAGACGTCGTAGATTATGAACTTGGGGATGACCCTCTGGTTGGGTGGTAATTCGCGTTTGTAGACCAACTTATTGCAGGGTCTGGTCAATGCCTCCTTAAGGGCTTCCTCAACGGTATTAAGCACGACTAATACATAGGGGCATTCCTAATTAAGGTTTGGGCATGGCCCATTGAAATTAACACGCTAATGGGGTAGTTAGGATTAAATACCTTAATACGTACCTTGCCTACCGTGGGTTTCGTAGACCTATTGATAAACCTATTTAATTATATCGGGATAATAGCCTTCGCAGCCTCAGGCGCCTTCAAGGCCTATGAGAAGAACCTAGACATCCTCGGCGGGATAGTCCTAGGCTCCTCCGTAGCCCTGGCAGGAGGTGTGATTAGGGACGTGCTTGTCGGAGTATTCCCACCCGTGAACATAGCATACCTGCCATACCCAATCACCGCCGCACTCGCCTCACTGGCGGCCTACGTATTCTACCCATGCATATCCAGGTATAGAAACGCCCTAATGTACGCAGACGCCATTGGCTGGGGACCTTCGCGGCAATTGGGGCCGAGGTAGCTGTTGAGCATCACCTAAATGTGCTGGGCGTGATGCTCCTGGCAGCCGTCACAGCGGCGGGCGGCGGCGTGGTTAGGGATGTCCTGGCCAATGAGGTGCCCATAATATTTAGACAGGACATCTACGCAACCCTGGCAGCGGTGGGTGGCCTGATATACCTAGCATTCAACTCACTACTCGGTAGTGAGGTCGCAATCCTCACCACGGCAATAACGATAATAGTCATTAGGTTCATAATAATAATGAGGGGCCTCGACAAGTCATACCTAACAATACGCCTAACCCACGGATTACACGGCGAGGCGAGAAGTAGGGAGCAGGACATCAATCCTCATACACACTAATGCCCAACTCACGGGCAGAATTCACGAGCCTCCTTATACGGCTCCACGACTTATCCCTAACAATCACGACGTTACCCACAGTCTCCACCGAGAGGCCGAGCCTATTAATCAATTGCTTGAGCAATTCGTAGGTTTCCAGATCCATGGTAACTACGTAATTACCCCCTGGATCTCTTCGACGACCTACGTTGAGCCCCCTCACCCTCACCACTGGCTCCCACCCCCTCGATACCCAACGCCTTCTCAACACTCTCCAGGGAGTAGCCCATGACCTTCATCAACCGCTCAAGTAATTTCTTCTTGAATACGTCGCTCGTAGCCATCAACCTTAGTAGCGGCATGTAGTAGAGCGAAACCTCGGAGCTACTCACGTGGAGCTCGACCTTAAGCCTATTGATCAGCGCATCCCTAATCTGCCTAACCTCCTTGGTACTCGCCAACAACCTAATCCTCTCAGGGAATGAGAGCCTAACGAACCTGGCAAGCCCAGGCTTATTACGCACCAACGCAACGCCCGCGGTCATTAACTCAAGCATGTAAGGCATCAACTCCCACTCCTGGGTCTTAACAATCCTACCCCTAACCACGTCGGATAGGGATAGGTTATCGAGAGCATCACTAACGGCCTCAGGGGACTTCGCATACACCGTGGGTATATTGTCCAGGGCCCATGGGTAATAACTCTCCCAGTCGAAACTCGGTAGGAAGGTTACGGACCTAGCATCCTCAAACCTCCTCGCATGGAACACCCTATCAAGGACCTTGAACATGTCGAATTGGTGGGCCCTCTCCGTAACCGCAACATCATCCCTGGTAAGGACCCTCTTACCCTCCGCAGCAGCCTGAAGGTCATTAATCGCAGCCCTAACATCACCGCCCGATGCCTCGGCAATGAGCTTCAGAGCATCCTCCTCACACTTAATGCCCTCGGCATTGCAAATCCTCCTCAGTATAGTCATTATGTCACCCTCACTCAACGGCTTAAGCTGAATGACCTCAGCCTCATCCCTCAACTCCCTAAACTTCGGGTCCCAGGGATTGTTAGCCGTCATTATGATGGGCCAGGTGGACTCCCTAATCAACTCCACAATGGCAGCCAAGCCACCGCGATCCTCCCTAACATTAAGCCCATCAACCTCATCAAAGAGTATGATCCTACCCCTAAAACCAAACAACGAACCCATCCTCATGGAACCACCAATGACCTGCCTAATCCTCTCACCAGTCCTAACATCACTGGCATTCAACTCAAGAACCTCATAACCCCTCTCATTAGCCAGGGCATAGGCAAGCGTCGTCTTACCAACACCAGGAGGACCAGCAAGCAACACAGCCTTCTTACCAGGCCTACCCTTCTCCCAAGCATTAATCCAATCAAGCAAAGCCCTCTTAGCCTCCTCCTGATCAACAACATCATTAAGCCTCCTAGGCCTATACTTCTCAACCCAAGGCACTCTACTAGACATTACAGAAAAACAAGGGCAAGTAACTAAATAAACGTTTCCAAACAAAAACAAAGTACTACAACAAATCAACTAAGCCAAGAATACGATAATTCAATCCACCACGAAGAATTTTAGTTTCTTATTGTTGTTACTGGATGAATGAGCCACTACTGACCTCGCTAATCACTATTTTAGTTTCTTATTGTTGTTACTTGATGCCTAATGTTGGGCCTTGGACTGAGTACAATTTTAGTTTCTTATTGTTGTTACGTAATAATAAGTCAGCCACGTCATATAGGTCAATAATTTTAGTTTCTTATTGTTGTTACATCTTGATTGGCATAGCCCTACTCACGGTATTTGTGTATTTTAGTTTCTTATTGTTGTTACCTGCAGGCTCGTGTAGTTAGTCTTCAACGCCTGGTACTATTTTAGTTTCTTATTGTTGTTACCCCTATTGGGACGAACGTGTATGTGAGACGACGATAGATTTTAGTTTCTTATTGTTGTTACTCTGTTCCTGTTGCTGCTGAACAAGGGTTATCGCTGGATTTTAGTTTCTTATTGTTGTTACACCTAAGCAAGATGGCTGTGGTGAGGCTACACATCCATTTTAGTTTCTTATTGTTGTTACCGGCAACATCGCGGTCTACCCAACCACAGGCGTAGGATTTTAGTTTCTTATTGTTGTTACAGCTTTATCCTTCGTGTAGACCACGAATCTGGATTAATATTTTAGTTTCTTATTGTTGTTACAGAAACTATGTCATTCAACGGCTCCAACTCTTTCGAATTTTAGTTTCTTATTGTTGTTACCGCCTTTCCTAATCTGCTCTCTGAGGGCCATGTAAATTTTAGTTTCTTATTGTTGTTACACGATAGACCAAGCCCACGATAATCATAGGCCTAATTTTAGTTTCTTATTGTTGTTACAATTCCCTCAAGGTCGTCATGCTAAATCACCCATATTTTAGTTTCTTATTGTTGTTACAATGATGCACTTGGTAGTGGTGTAATTGAGAAATATTTTAGTTTCTTATTGTTGTTACATACGTAATGAGTAATCAGACAAACACGGAGATTATTATTTTAGTTTCTTATTGTTGTTACCTTGACCAAGTACTATGGGGAACAATACTTGATTGGATTTTAGTTTCTTATTGTTGTTACTGGATCGTGGCTGTTCGCCGCACCTACGCCCCACTCAACGATTTATAAGCATTTCTGGGCATTAAATATCGTAGAAACTCCATAACTCATTTAACGGCGGATTTACGAGAAGCAGAATGATGGGTCGAAAACGAGGAAGTAAACTCATTTAACGAGTAAGGGGTCGTGGAGGTAAGGAATTTATAGTTTATTAAGTGGGTGTTGTTGCATGTATGTTGTAGTTTCTTATGACATTTCTGATGAGAAGGTACGTGGAAAGGTTCGGCGATTATTACGGCGTTACGGTCTATCATTTATATCCAGATCAACCTATGCAGGAAGAATTTCTTGGAACAGGATCAATTTCCTATCAGAGAAGATTAGTAGAATTATTGGAGAGGGAGATATCGTGGCTTTCATACCAGTCCAGAACGTTGACTTTGAAAGAACACTTATCGTCACCAAAAATAAGGTATCGGGATACGAGGTACAGGTTGTCTTTGCCGGCGAGGATATTTGATGACTTACTGGTTTGTAGGTTACGGAGTAGATTTGCGATTGAGAGGGTTAAGGCTTTGGAGGATCCTAGGATGGAGTATGAGAGGAGGGAGGGTGATGTTAGGTTTGGCGAGAGGAGAAGGATGGAGCTTTACTTCTATGCAGGGGAGTGGGTTAGGATCGTGGGCATACCCGACGCAATAATTAATAACGTAGTTATTGAATTCACAATTACTAGGCAGAATATTAGGCACATCCTGGGTAGGGCCGTGATCTACGCATACATGTGCATGAGGGAGAATACGGGCTGTGCAACCCTGATAGTCCCTACGACGGGAGGTGGTGATGAGGTGGGCTACCTGGTAATACCAAACTCCGGGTTTCTTGAGTACTTATCTAATGAGTTGGCTGAGGTATTGAAGGGCGAGGTTGAGGGGTTGAGGAATCCCTTCTGTAAATCCTGTCTCTACAGGAATGTATGTCCCTATGGTTTATAAATGAATGGTTGAAAGTCGATGGACTCGACCACGAACTTCCTTAGGTCATTGGCCTTACTATAGATTTCTCCCCTCACTGTTCTCTTACCCTTCTTCTTATGCAGTATGGTGTATAGGTGCTTCGTTATTAATTCAAGCCCGTCCTTCCTGAGATAACCCTCGCTGTCCAGGGACAACTTACTTCTCCTTGACACTGCAATCACGGTATGAATGGCAACGGGCTTAAACATCTCCGAGAAGTCGTAAACAAGCGATGGCCTACCTGGCTGGTCCACGTGTAATAAGCCTGCGTAGGGGTCTAGTCCCGAGGCTATTAGAGCGTGTGTTGAGAGTGTGTATATTATTGCGTATGCGTAGTCCAACGCCCTATTTATTGGGTCATCACCCTAGCTTCCTGCCTGGGAATTCCTTGGGCATGAATTTTCTCAATTCCTCCCACGCCATTTTACTGAGTTCAGCCTCCTCGAGTATTAACGACTTCCTATCCCTAGCCTTAAGCCTTACCTCGAATTCATTCACCACCACCTTATCTATGTAGGAGAAGTACTTAGCCACATTAAGTATGCCGCGGATTTTACCCTCAATGAACTTCCTCGCCAACAATAGCCTAGAATCCTCATCCAATGCGTAATACTTCCTCCTAATCTCACTTATCGTGTTTGTGAATGGCGTAACTAGAATAGTGTCTGTCCTCCTTCCATGAATTAAAATGGGTATGTTCAATGATGAGAGGAAGTTTATGACCTCTGAGGAGAGACTCACGTTATTCCCAACGATAATGAGTAGTTCTAGGTCTAGTGTAGATACTTGTCTCACCATATTATCGCCCCAATTAATAATCAAGTCGGAACCCTTCCTCCTAATGTTGGCGTTCTTAACAATCAGTATCATAGGATTATCAGTAAATTATCAGTTTAAATTATTCTTATTTAAAGTTTATCCAAACTTTATTTTTACAAAACCAAAACCCGCCGCCCTACCTGACCCTACGCCCATCTCCATGGCATCCCTTAGTATTTCTCTAATAGCCCTCTTAGCCCTCTCGGGCGTGTTTCTCCGCAGGAAGTACTTTGCATAACCTATGACCCCAGGTAACCATTTCCCATCATAGTAGTACCAGGTCTTGGTCACAGTATTGAGGATGGTGTGCGACTCCACGAGTGCGTAGGAAAGCCTGATTATGTTTCTGACGTACTCATCCTTAAATATGTCGTAAACATTTACTGAAAAGACCACGGCCGGGTGCGGTATGAACCTCCTGGCCTTATCACGACTTTCGGCTAGGGATATCTTAGCGAATGGGTCAACAAAGAGGGCTGGGGTTATGAAGTAAACCCTAACACTATTAAAGTCCTCTGGGGCTGTGGTATCGATTCTCTCATACTCAATGAGCTTAACCTTAACCCTGGAGGACCCGTAATCAAACTCTAAACCACTGGTTAATCTCGAGACTGCTAGGGCAATCTGTAACTCCAGGGGTTCCCTATAACCAATGTACACGTTATAGCGCCGCCAACACTTATTGGCTTAGGCTCCTGCCTAGGCCTTCCTGAACTCTCGCCAAACCTAGTAATGATTATCCTGGGGTAGACTGGCTTTTCATCACCTTCATTAAGTAGTGGCGTGATCCTAATGGGCTTGGGCGTTGGTTGATCCTTACCTTCAAAAATGCTCTGTAGCTCCGGGTTGGCATTCATTAATATGGTTTTCACGAACTTCCCGGTGAAGTCCTTGGTCACGAAGTGCGAGACGTAGATTTTTAGTTTAATTAGCGGCACTTAATCACCTCATTAGGTTCAGTATTACCTTACCCATTATCGTTGTCTCGCATAACTTGGTCCTCCTACCAATTCTTTCGCAACTTACCAACTCACCCAGGGCATTGAGTTGGCTCACTATGGTTGACTCTGACTTATCCATAATCCTGGTTATGTCGCTTAGACTCAACTTTGTCGTTAATAATTCAAGTAATTTCAATTGTTCCTGCGTCGGTATCCTGGGGATTGATACAGGTAACTCATAGAAATTTTGCATGTTCTCATCGAATGCGTAAACCCTAACCCTCCTAATCTTACTTAAGATAAGTGCCAGGTAATATAGTGCCAGGAGCAGTATACGCATTCCACCTATTAGGTAAAATTCCACGTAACCATCAAATCCCCCCATACTCGATATCTGCAGCAGTACACTATCAAATGGTACATCCACATTAACGCTAATTACCTTAACGTCCCTAATCCCAACAATGTCCAGGTACTTCAAGATCGCGCCCATGGCATCCTCATTCCTCCTCCTGGAAAATTCATCCTTAGGCATGGCCGTAACGAGGATCACCTTGGACACATCATTCACGCCCCTACGCGTTAAGGCCTTTATTACGTACTCCGAGGAGAATCCCACGTTGAATACCAGGGTGGTCATTAATATTCATGTACTCATAAATAAATATAAACCTTTTTCTACATTATCGCCAAAATATCACGAACATGAGATTAAGTGATAAAGCTTATAAAGGGATACTATTAACATACTAATGATGGCTTACGTAGGCAGTAAGGAGGTTGACCTGGTCTCTAGTGCGTTGAGGTCAGTGACGTTTAAGCAAGGGGTTAGAGAGGCTAAGAAGAGATCGCCGCAGTCATATATATTCCACGCAGTCTCTGTAGGTGTCTTATCTCTCGACATTTGTAGGGCAATATATAACGAGAGCGATGTAGGTAGGCAATTACTTAGTAAGTTGGCGGATAACTATGGGATGCCATATGAGGAATTATGTTTCTATGGCGGTTTCCTGCATGATTGGAATAAGCTTGAGGGTAAGGAGGAGGGTGCGAGGGAAATAATGAACAAACTGGGCCTTGGTGGCCGTGAGGAGTTCCTTCATGGGATAGCCGCAATGGCTGAGGGCTCATTACCAGATAATCAGCACCTACCCCTTTGGGTATCGATTAAGTTAGCCGACATGCTCATGATAAGTGAGATAAATAGCGTCAATGATGTCTTTAAACACGTAAGCTCACGTGCGTACCAGGATGCGGTAAGGGCCCTTGAGAACTTTGGGCTAAGGCTAGGCCGCATCTCCGCAACATTTCGTTTATTCACCCTAATAGCATCAAGGGATTTACTAAACGAGGTAATTAATGGCCCAGGGTACTACCCACTAATATCCTACCCTGACGGGCTAGTATTCCTACGTAGGCGGGATGCACCGCCAATACCGCTAAGTAAAATCGCAGACGTACTTAATAAAAGGGTATTCACATCATCAAAGGAGGAAGTAGAAAGTAAGGTTGAGGAAATAAGGAGGTGCCTAAACAGTAAGATTAAACTATTCAGGGAAATGAACATAGACGTTAAATCGGCCATTTATAAGGACGACGGAAAAATGAGACAAGTCAATGAATTCCTACCTACAAAGGTATGTAAGCCCTTCGAGGACATTGTCGGCAACCTAGATAATGCAGCAAAGCTTGAGGTGGCTAGAAGTATCATTAAGGAGCTCGGGGATGAAATACCGTATGGTGTCCTAATGTATTTCGTACATAAGTTTAGTAAGAGCGATAAAGATTACATAAGGAGAGGACTAGGAATTAGTGAGGGATCACTGGAATACCTGGAGAGCCTTGATCTACAGAGGGCGAGGGAGATGCTGGGTAAAATACTTGAGCTATTGCAGGCTAGGTACCCATTGAATGCCCAGGGCATTGATAAGACGCTTCAATACTATGTGAAACACTCATTTAGTGGGGACGTGATTGATGACCTACCACCCATCAATGAGAAGCCGAAGAATTACTGCGTGGTCTGTGGTATGCCCATATACTCAGAAGGTTCCGTAAGGTTTGTCCAATATGCCACTGAATTAGGCGGTAAGTCCGAGATTTGGGTACCTAGGGAGAGGGGGTTGGAGAATATTGACGATATAAGAGATGAACTGAGGGTGTGCCCGATCTGTACTTATGAAGCCAACGCATTAAAGAGCGTGGCTAAGCCTCCGTACTTCATCATTACGTTCCAGCCAGGCGTGCCTGTAAGTCTCCTTGAGATTATAGATTTTGAGCAGGTGGATATTAATTACAGTATTGATGAGGATGAGAATTATTACAGCGCATTCAAGAGGATGGGTGGGGGCTTCAATCCAAATTCACCAAGGGTTTTACCAGGTTTCTTCTCATCGAAGGTCCTGATCAAGGCATCGGAGGTAATTGAGTCTAAATTATCGAGGTCCACGAGATTAAGTAAGAGTGAACTGAATAAGTTATTGCCATATGCGCACATGATTTCAATAGTATTCCTAACCTCCCCAGTGGCAATATCCTCAAGCATTTATGAAATACCCTCAACACAGAATTATGTTGTTTCAGTAACATCGGCATATAATTATGCTTCATAAATCCGCTCAAATTTAAGACCAACCTAAATATGCTCTACGCCTTATCCGCATACTCGGCTAAGTACCTCGTGATTAGGAGCGTGAGCGTCAGCAAGGATGAGTTGGACAATAACTTGAATAGTATGGTTAATGAAGCCGACCTCTACTCCACCGTGGATCCATCCCTCGGCATCTTAAGCGTGGGTATGGGTATTGGAACCCCCATTGAGCTTGATGCCAGGTTTTTTTCGAAACCTTAAATTACTTAGATACATATTGGATGTTGCCGGGAGGGTGAGTGAGATGGGTAAAACCATCAGATCTTCCATTTACACGATCGCCCACGTATTGAGAGAGGTGGTTAGGAGCCAGGACGTGACTAAGTACGATGTAGTGGGATTCCTGAGGGATGGCGTGGATATGTTCTTCAGAACCTCAACCATAATACATGATAAGGATGATAGAATTGGCGTCTCAATAAACGCGGCGATTTCGTCACTTGAGAATAAATACTCACTAAATGATGTGCAGAGGGCGAAGGTATACTCAGCCTTAGAGGACTTATTCGAGTCCTTATATGAGATTGAGGAGAAGGCGGATAGGAGCTTAGCAATTTCAATAGCCAACACCCTCTCAAACTGGCTATATATTGCTTATAAAATAGTCACCCAAGGTGATAAGTCATGAGTGGGAGGGACGTATTAGCAGGTGTTTGGCTTAAAGAGCTTTGAGGAGATCAGTAGGTACTTTGCAGACCTTAGTCAACCCAATAAGGAAAACGCGGTGCCCAGGGGTAGGGTGGCGAACGTATTCGTGGTAATACAAGCCGAGGGTGAGTTGGTAATTAGGCACGAAGGCGGCGAGGACGTGACGCTGGCCACGATAGACGGCGATAAATACCCAATGATACTGCATGAGAAGCTGGTCTCTGCCTGGAGGAGACAAATGTTAGAGATATTAAGAAGTGACTACGACATCCATAGGAAGGAAATTAATGAAATACTTGGAAAGGGTGAGAATTACCAGTGGCACTGCTCGTTAAGGCCGACCATCACCGTAAAGAAGAGTAGGGGTAGGGAAAGTACGGAGGAAAAAAATGGGCGGTCTTTGCAGGGAATGCCCCAATTGCATGGTGTTCGGCTTCGCAGTAGGTGAGGGCGAGAGGTATAACTTAAAGAGTAGGGTTGAGGGAGACATATACCTAGCAACGACGCCTGAGAGCAGGAGCGTGGTGATTAGAACCTTTAATGCCGTTGATGAGGTTACACACACGACCTACATACAGGCTGAGGGTGAAAGAACTGGCGCCCTCTTTAGGCTTTCCCTGATAAGGGAGGGCACGCTATTCGTGGGAAAGATCGCGCTTAAGGACTATCACCGGCAGAATTTGCCTTGGCCCTATATAGCCTGGCGGTTACAACGAGGATTGGCGGCGTCAAGAGTGATTTTGGTAAGGTCAAGATAATAATCCCAGCAATAGCCCTGTGCGATCATGAGGTCTCATCAGGCTATGAAGTCTTTGGAAGGGTTAAGGGTCTCGATAATGTTAGTGAGGTTGTGAGGATAATCAACGACCACGTTAAACAATTCAGCAGTGAGTGCCGTGTATTTACCTCAGAGGATTTTGCAAAGAGGATTATCGAGACCGTGGGTAAGAATAAGCATGAGATAATAGCCGAGGCCTGGAGAGATGGTCTAAACTTCAAGAAGAGCATTGAGGCCTTCATTGGGGCAGAGTGATCGATAATGAAACTATACAGGGCCTACTTCAAACTCCATGGTATATTAATATTTTCCTCAGAGATCAGACCCATGATAACTGCTGGGGAAGCGATGGGTTCCTACATATCTCCGTCACCCTACATTCATAATTACCCCGTTATGTACGGTTTAATGGGAAAGCCATCAGAGACCTACTTCGTTTTCCCATCGCTGCATTACTTAGATTATGAGGAGAGGATGAGGAGGACGCCAACACGAAGGGGCTTGCAATACACGAGTATTAGGAAATTATTAGAGGATTTTAAGAACGGAAGGGATTCCTTCTACGTATTCCCCTTAATACCCACCAAACTTGTGGTATCATCATTCCTACTTTCAGCCGAGTCCTGGAGTTACGTAATCCCCACCAGGTCGCCAACTAAGAACGTATTCCCCAGGCTAACGAGCTATGCCGCATTCATGCCAGGTAGTGAGTTTAAAACCTACGTGGTTGTTCAAGGCAAGGTCAAGCTACCGGAGTGGGTAAGAATCGGCAAGAAGAGGTGGGGCATATTTAGGGTTGATTATGATGAGGTGAGGGTTGAGGGAGTGAGGATAGAACGTAATAGGGTAACATCCATCCCAATAAACTATAACGATGCCAAGTTCTTCGGCTTTGAACTAAGGTCATTTTCAAAGGTCTTGGAAACACCAAACATCGAGGAAGGCTGATAGGCTGGGCCGAGTTGGAGGAGTGCACCGTGATTCGAGGCACGATTAATAAGGATAAGGTTGAGGTTTGCCTACCCATAAGGTGGGGGGATTGAAATGAAGAGTGGGTTGACAGGCATATCATTCACAGTGAAGGAGGCGTACATCGAGGAGGGGGATGCGATAATCAACGGAATCAGGCTAAGGAGGTTCCAGGAGGAGTTATTCAACTCCTTAGGGAAATATAGGAGGATCCTGTTAAGGGCACCAACGGGCTCCGGTAAGACGTTCACGCTAATACTTGCGGCAATAAAATCCCGCCTAGAGGCGCAGCACTACCCAGTCGTTGGAATCTACCCATCAAAGGCCCTGGTTTATGACCAGGCAAGAAGTATATGCGAGACATTGAGAAAAATGGGGCTTAGGCAGTATGAGAATCGATTTATCGGCGATATAGTCATTAATGGTGAGAATAAGGGAAGCATTGAATTGAACATCTACGTGGTGACCAGCGAGAGTAGGAGAGGCATCGTTACGGCAGAGGACGATTGTTGGCAGGGAGATATACCAAGTGATTACCCGCCCTCGGTAATACCAATAGTCCTCACAGTCCCTGAGTATCCCTACATGATCATAACCGCGATGAATAGGCAGTACACTGCGTCACGAATCATCGAGGCTGCGCTTAAGTATGACTTCGACGATGCGGTGAGGGTGTTGGGCGGCTTGAGGAGTGAGGTTAGGGAATTATATAATGACTTTGCGAGAGCCTTCAATGGGTATTGGTTCATAGATGAGTTCCATCTATATTCAGGGTTAGCGAGAAAGTCAATGCTAGCCTTAATTGAGATGTTCGAGAAATACAATAGTGTGATTAAGAGCAATAAGAGTGTCGTGTTCTCATCAGCAACGCCAGTACCAATAAGCGTTGATAAGGCTATAGAGGTTAAAACCGTGGATAAAGGCAGCAGGATCAGAAAGGCAACACACGTTGTATTTCATCTATCTACCCATAATCCTCAGGAGGAGTTAGTGAATTACGTGCAGGAGGGTGGGGAGGTAAGGACTGCGGTCATACTGGACAGAATTTATTACATAGCTGAATTATGCAGGAGGGTTAAGGATGCAGCCGTGGTTTGGGGTCTTGACATAGCCTACGGAAATTGTAGAAAGGTTGAGAAGGGATTGGATAGGGAGAAGTTCATAATAGGGAATCAGGCTATGTCCTTTGGTATTGACATAGACCTCGATAAAGGCTTCATCCACGCGCATGACGCGGAAACTAATACAGAGGTTCGGGAGGTTTGGTAGGCATGGGAATGGAGCTGCCGAAGTTCACGTGTTCATCGAGGCTGGAGCAAAGGCAATACATGAGTTAAGCAGCGTTAAAGGTAAGGACGTGAGTTATGAGGAATTCCTCGATTTAATCAGAAAGATATATAGGGAGAGAATTTATGATAAACTCGATGAAATATTCTTTTCAAGGATAAGGTATGACATAATGATGAGGGTATTCACATTAACCTACGCAGTTTCACAGGGTGAACACGTTTATTCACTTGCTAGGCAATGGTATCCCAGTAACGAAGCTTTAATAAATGGTAAGCCCATTCACGAAATTTTAAGGCCATCATACGACGAGTACTTCTACGTCTTCGCCTATAGACCAGGCGGTTTAAGGGGACGTTGGTGTGAGGGTGGAGAAGATGAGTTATTCTCGATGTTACGAAACTTCGCGTACGATCACTACAATCACTGTTTCACGAAGAACCCATTGAAGGAAATGCCCGCTATTATCCCAAGCGAGCGAAAGATAGGTAGTGTTAAGTGCGACTTTATGACATTTAACGACTTCAGCAGGAGTCTAAGCCCGAGACTCATCCTACAGAGACAGGGCATGTCCGTACCAATGAGTCGAATGAGGGAATTCGAAAACTCTTACGTGGTGATGCTCACGAGAGAATGCACGGACTGGGGCAGCGATTTCCCAGAGATGGCTAGGCTAGTCTCAACCTACGAAAACGCAATACCAATATACAGGGATGAACAGTTAACAACGGTCATTGGACTAGCCCTATTCATTTAATCCTCAAATAATCCAAAAACTCATTTACCGTATCCATCCTACGTCAAGCCCAAATTAACAAAACACCAACGCATGAAGCAAATAACATAAAAATTACAATAAGTCCCTAGACACCCTAAATCTTCCCTATCTTTGACTATATATCTAATATCTTGACATCATGTACGCATCCAGTAACAACAATAAGAAACTAAAACGAGATATTCAGGCGAGTGGCCGTGGATAAGCCACTGTAATAACAATAAGAAGCTAAAGTTCCTATATGAGGTGTCATATCATTAATGAGGGGATTGGGGATTTGTCCGTAATATGGATTGGTAAGGGTGTGGCTTTGGGGTTTGGTTATGTGGTTGCGGAGGTTGTTGGTGAGCGTCCTATTCCTCATCATTGATTGGGCCTTTACTTATTTTCATTAAGGCGGCTAGATGCTCTTTTCTACTGTTATTTAATGATCCTTTAGTTTTTCTTACGCTAGGCACGATAAGAGGAGGTTATACATTGGGCTATGCTGCTTTTACCTCGCGTGTTTTTATCATAGTTAGATATTACGGGTCCAATGGGCGTTTTTAGCGGTTGGTGTCTTTATAATTGCTTGGAGAATTAGAGTTGTGAAGTCGGGCCCAGGGTGTGATGATGGTCCAAACCACTGACCCTTGATGAACTGTCCTTGGGCTGACCCTTCCCTGGGCCCTGTTTTTATTATTGTATTGGAGTTATAAGCCTTTCGTTGTTTTATGTCGTTGTTCTTCTCCTGGTTGTTGTCGTTTTGGTCTCCCTAGTCGTAGTTGTTTCCCTTGCCCCTAACCCGTGTTTTTTTGCCTATTAGCATTAGTTTTGCTAGGAAGGCTGTTAGTTGTATTTCCTCGTCTGAGCCCTCGGTTAATCTGTAGTCTATGTCTGCTGCCGTCTCGGCTATCTCGACCTTAGCCTCGTCTGGTACGTTGATGGCTCCGCTCATTATTTGTCTCTGTATTGCCCTGAGGATCTCCGTGCCTGACACGCCGTGCTCATACATTAGCATCCTCAACTTGTCCCTGGCCTTCATGAAGTCTCCGCTGAATGCCGTGTTTACTAGGTCGATTATGTCCTTAGGCTCTATGTAGCCCACTGTCTTGTAGATGACCTCTGGCGTTATCTCCTTCGCTGTGGCGGCGGCTGCCTGTAGCGTGTTTATGGCTTTCCTCATGTCTCCCTGGCTTACGTCCCAGATGGCTTCTAGGGCTTCGTCTGTTATTTTCACGCCTTCCCTCGAGGCGATTTCCCTGAGTCTGTTTAGGACTGCGTCCTTGGGTAGTGGTGAGAATCTGAACATGGCGCACCTGGACTGTATTGGGTCTATAATCCTGGACACGTAGTTCGCAATTAGTATGAACCTGGTGACCCCTGCGTACATCTCCATCATCCTCCTCAGGGCCTGCTGTGCGTCGGAAGTCATGTTGTCTGCTTCGTCGAGTATGATTAACTTGTAGGGTGCCTTGCCCATTGGTGCTGTCCTTGCGAATTCCTTAACCCTCTCCCTAATCGTGGTTATACCCCTCTCATCACTCGCATTAAGCTCCAATACGTTTTCGCGCCATGCGTCGCCGTATAATTCGTGGGCTATTGCCAGGGCCATCGTTGTTTTGCCAGTGCCTGGTGGTCCGTAGAATAGCATGTGGGGCATGTTGCCTGTCTTCAGGAATTGCTTGATCCTGTCCTTAACCTCCTCCTGGTCGATAATGTCGTCAATCCTCGCTGGGCGGTACTTCTCAACCCATATTAATTCTGCGATTGACATTACGGTATTAATGAACTAGACCTGGTTAAATAAGTATTCCTCCTGGTTGGTTGGGGGTAGTTGATAAGTATTATTATGATGCTGTGTTGGGTATTAGTTTTGGTGATGGGGCTTACCTTGCGCTTGCGGCTACCCTCTCCATCTCGTCCTTCTTCCTAATGGCATATGACTTCTGGTCATTCTGGGCCGCAGCTATGATCTCATCGGCCAGGCACTCCTCAATTGGCTTTGGATTGTTGAAGGAGCACTGCCTCGCTCCCTCGGTTATCCACCTAATGGCTAGGTCAAGCCTCCTCAGTGGCGATACATCCACGGAGACTGGGTAGGCAATACCTCCGTAGACGACCCTCGTGATCTCCTCCCTCGGTGCGGCATTCACTATTGCGTCAACGAAGACCTGTATTGGGTTTTGCCCGGTCTTTAGGTGTATCATTTCGAAGGCCCTCTTAACGATGTTATACGCCTTATGCTTCTTACCAGCATTCCTGCCGGGTGCATTAATTGGTTCATCAACCTCTCTATGGCCGGTATCCTAGCCTTACCAAACTTCCTCTTCTGATACCTACCACTCGTGTGCGGCAGGTACATGGGCTTTAGGCATAGGTACCTCCTAAGGCTGGATCCCTAACAACCACGTTCTCAAAGGTCCACTTACCAAATAACTTAATGGGTTCTCCATCAAGGGTCTTCAAATCCCTTGGACACTCCTCAATTATCGTTACACCACCAACTTGGTAAGTAACCGTCTCCTTGGATAGTGTAATTCCTTGATCGCTACTCATTACGCAGGTTAATAAACGAGTGCCTTTTTAAAGATTTGCCGCACGGTATGGTTAAACGTGGTTTGTGGGTAATGGATTGATTTTTACTTATCCCTTAACGACGCCTATTGGTACGTGCCTCGAGACCCTCTTGGCCATGCCCGTTAGCTCGGCAACCTCGGCGACCTTGTCAACGTTCTTATAAGCTCGGGAGCCTCCTCGGATATTATCTCGCTCTCAGCCGACCTAACGATTATGCCCCTACTCTCCAGTGCTCCCCTGACCTTGTTCGGCGGTAGCATTCTGACGGCTGCTGACCTACTCAGTGTCCTGCCTGCGCCGTGTGGTGCTGTGCCGAAGGTTACCTGGAATGATGTTGGTAGTCCAATGAGTACGTAGGACGCAGTGCCCATACTACCCGGTATTAAAACCGGCTGCCCAATGTCCCTGTACTTAGGTGGTATCTCGGGCCTACCCGCTGGGAATGACCTTGTGGCTCCCTTCCTATGCACGAGAACCCTCCTGACGTGACCCTCATCATCGATTACGTGATCCTCGATCTTGGCAATGTTGTGGGCAACGTCATAGACGATCTCGAGACCGAGCTTGTCTGGGTCCTTGCCAAAGACCCTCCTGAAGGCCTCCCTGACCCAGTGCGTTATTATCTGCCTATTAGTCCATGCGTAGTTGGCGGCTGCCTTCATGGCTGCTAGGTAGTCCTGGGCCTCCCTGGTGTTTAGGGGCATTGATGCCAACTCCCTGTCCGGTAGGAATAATCCCCACTGCTTCAACTTATTCTCAGCAACCCTTATGTAGTCAGTGGCGACTTGGTGACCAAGGCCCCTACTACCCGTGTGTATTAGGACCATTACCTGCCCCTCCTGCTCAATACCAAGTCTCTTAGCCAGTTCTGGGTCGAATATCTTATTAACGACTTGAATCTCAATGAAGTGATTACCACTGCCCGTAGTCCCAAGCTCATCCTTACCCCTCTCCTTAGCCCTCTGACTAACCTTGCTCGAGTCAGCACCCTCGTAATGCCCAAACTCCTCAATGAAGTTCTTATCATCGCCCCACCCATAGCCCTTACTCAACGCCCAATCAACACCCTCATCAAGCACCTTATCAAGGTCGCCAAAGGATAGCCTTAGGAGCCCAGTCTCACCAACACCTGCAGGGACCAACTTGAATATCGTGTCCACTAACTCCCTGAGCTTTGGCCTAACGTCCTTCTCCGTCAGGTTGGTCCTAAGGAGCCTAACGCCGCAGTTAATATCATAACCAATGCCTCCAGGACTCACCACACCGTTTTCCATATCCATGGCAGCCACACCACCCACTGGGAATCCATAGCCCTGATGAGCATCTGGTAGGGCTATGCTGTACTTGTAAATGCCGGGTAGGCAGGCAACGTTGGCTGCCTGCTCAAGTGTCATGTCGGTCTTCATTTTCTCAAGTAGTGTCTCGTCTGCGAATATCCTGGCTGGCACCTTCATGCATGGTTTGTATCCCTTTGGTATCTCCCACACATAATCGCTTATTTTCCTCAATGGTGGTACCATAACCTAGTCCTAAGTCATTAATGGGTTAATAAAACTTCACCCTGCATGCAGCGGATTTAGCCGACGTGGGCCTAATTACCCTCGCTTGATCATTTATCATACCCTATTTTTGAATATTAATACTCCTCACTAAGCCATCAGTAACTATGATATTACGGCATCAAGCATGCATTTAACATCCAACAATGCCTAAGCATTACTCGGCTCACCTTTTATGAACACCCGAAGTAATAAAAAGTCCAATATTAATGCCTAATTGATGACTATGGAATTCAGGATGAAGGTAGTATTAGTAATCGCTATGGTTATTGTGGCGGTTGCTTCGTTACTCGTTGTTTTGCATATACATGTAACCAGTAATTATGTTAGGCATGTGTATATAATTAATAGTACAGCTAGCAATAATGGTTTAGTATTGGTAAATGTGACTAAAACTAATGTAACTAATAATACGCATGGATCTTCCCGCCCTGTAACCCCGATTCCCAGCTATATTAGTTTTGGCAGTCTCGCTTGTTACAATGATGACGTCATTATATCCAATAGTTCGATAGTTGTTCTTCATTATCAGGTTCATGGTAACGTTAGTATTAATGGTATTGGCGTTTACATTTCATTCCCGGCCAGCATTATTAATGAGACTCTGAGCGACTTCTCGAGATTGCAAAATTCAAGTGGTGTGATGATTATCGGCATTTACGTGAATGGTAGGTTAGTCATGCTTCAGGCAACGTCGTTACCAATTAATAGCCTAATCTTCGCAGTTAACCAACCCTATATCTACGATAATAAGCCCATGAACTTATGGCAATACCTCAGGGCCACCAACAGCACGGGTAAGTTCGTAGTTAACACCGTTATTAGTATTGGCTTCCCAACGATTAATCTGACGGATGGGGACGCAATAACCGTGGCCATATACTCGGCGGTACCCTATGCATTACCATCGTGTAGAGTAACCAGTGAGGGTGCTGAGGTTGAGTTAATGGTAGTGAATGATTGGATTGGCAGCTTTGGGGTGTCGAATGCCGTATTATCGGCGAGGCAGCTTTATGTGGAGGGCAGGTACGTAACTGAGGAGCCGGTGATATATGTAGTGAACGTTACAAGTCCAATAAGCCAGCTACCGCAGGTATTAAATCAGGGAGTTTTAACTAGTGTGAGTCCGTTCATTACTGGGTATGCGCCATCATTCTACATGATATTAAACTTACCACCAGCATCGCAGGTAAGTGGTGCGGGTAGTGGGTGATTAGGCATGATAGGGATTATGGTTACATTAATGGTCGTGTTGATGTTTCAATTCTTCATGATTAACGGGCTACACCTAGGGCAAAATAAATTAATTTAGGTATGACGATGTTACGGCTGAGTATGCCGATTGATTATAGGGCTGTTGGGCTTAAGGTCGGTTTGGAGATTCACGTGCAGTTGAACACGGGTAGGAAGCTATTCTGTAATTGCCCACCCATTGTTAGGAATGACGAGCCCCACTTCAGGTTGTTAGGAGGTTGAGGCCGAGCATGAGTGAGCTTGGTGAGGTTGACCCTGCGGCTATTTGGGAGTTTAGGAAGCACAGGACCTTCATCTACGAGGGTTACTACGACACAACATGCCTAGTGGAGCTCGATGAGGAACCGCCGCACGACCCTGACCCCGAGTCTCTCGAGGTTGCCCTTGCCGTTGCCATGATGTTTAATGCCAAGATATTTGATGAGGTTTACGTGATGAGGAAGACCGTAATCGACGGCTCGAACACCTCGGGCTTTCAGAGGACGATGTTGATCGCCCATGATGGGTTGGCCAAGTTCTTTGATTATAAGGTTCCAATACAGACCATAGCCCTTGAGGAGGATGCGGCTAGGAAGATTGAGGAGAAGGGTGACACAGTTGTTTATAGGCTTGATAGGCTCGGCATACCGCTCATTGAGATATCCACGGGAATCCTGACCTACAGCCCGCAGGAGGTTATGGAGGTTGCTACTACATTGGTCATAGCATTAAGATGACGGGTAAGGCGAAGAGGGGTCTCGGCACTGTTAGGCAGGACGTCAACGTGTCTATCGAGGGTGGTGCGAAGACGGAGATTAAGGGCGTACCCGACCTAAGCCTGATACCCAAGGTCATTGAGTATGAGGTTCAACGCCAACTAAACCTGCTAGCCATCCGTGATGAGCTAATTAAGAGGGGTGTTAAGGAGGATTGGTTTGTTAAGGACTTCGTTGATGTAACGGACATATTCTCGGCAACTAAGTCGAACATAATAAGGAAGGTCATTGATGGTGGCGGTAGGGTCATTGCCATAAAGACGCCGGGCCTAAAGGGTATACTGGGTAGGGAGGTTCAGCCGAATAGGAGGTTTGGCACTGAGTTGGCGGATAGGGTTAGGGTTTGGACGAGCTTGTCAGGGTTGATCCATAGTGATGAGTTGCCTGGCTATGGAATAACTGCTGAGGAGGTTTCCAAGGTGTCCTCGAGGCTCGGTGTTGACTCGTTCATACTCTTGGCCGGCACCTCGGATAGGGACTTGGTGGATGCTGTGGATGTGATTGTTGATAGGATTAGGGAGGCGCTTCATGGTGTTCCTGAGGAGACTAGGGCGGCTAATCCAGATGGTACGACTAGGTTCATGAGCCTAGGCCTGGCGCTGCGAGGATGTACTGAGACTGACCTTAGGCCCATTAGGATTACCGAGGACATGTTGGCCAGGGCTAGGGCGTTAATACCGGAGCCCATTGAGTCCAGGGTGAGTAGGTATGTTGGTTATGGCATGAGTAGGGAGTTGGCGATGCAGGTTATTAAGTCGTCGTTTTATGACTTAATTGATTACTTAATAGGTGAGTTTCAGGGCAGGGTCTCGGCGACGTTGATAGCCAACACGATAGTCAATACCATGAAGTCCCTCCAGAGGGATGGCGTTGATGTTTCGGTAATAACTGAGGACCACCTTAAGGCCATATTTAATGAGCTAGCCCAGGGCGTGATAACGAAGGAGGCCATACCAGACATAATAGCTGCCTGGAGTAAGGAGCCTGATAAGCCGATTAATGACGTGATCAATAAGCTGGGTCTCAGGAGGATGGGCTTTGATGAGGTTAGGAGGTACGTCATGGAGAGGGCGCCGAAGCTCGGGATAACCGATAAGAATAAGCTAATGAATGTGTTGATGAGGGAGTTGAGGGGTAGGGCTGACCCTGGTGATATAATGAGGGCTATCGATGAATACTTAAGGAGTGCCCTTCATTGAGGACCGCAGGATAGCCACCCTTCCACGATATGGTCCTTGCGAACCCTGGCCAGCATTTGCCTCTTAAGTAATGCGCGTCAACGTGTCTTACTATATAACCTATATTTTAACAAGCATTATTAATCACTGCATATTAATGGGCTTGATAGGGATGGGTGAGGATAGGGAGGCATACATAGTCTATTTTAAGAGGACTGCGTTCTCCAGGGTTAAGAGGGAAGACCCAAAATTCGACGTGTTCTATGACATAACTGGGCCAACGCTCTTCTCGAAATTACTTGTCAAGGCTGTTCAGGACCTTGGTATAAAGCCTGAGCAGATAGACCACGTGATAGTTGGTAATGCCCTGCAGGGTGGTGATAACTGGAGCATGGGTGGTAGGATACCGGTATTCCTCGCTAAGTTCCCAGTCACGATACCTGCCATGGCCGTTGACATGCAGTGTGCCTCGTCATTTGACGCAATTGGCATTGGTACCATGGAGATTTGGACTGGGCAGGCTGACATAGTGTTTGCTGGGGGTTATGAGCACATGTCGAGGGTCCCCATGTATAACAACCCATACATAGTGCCGCACCTGGAGTTAGCCACTAACCCTGAGTATGCGATGTACGACATGGCCACTGGGTACGTGATGGGGCTTACTGCCGAGAAGTTGGCAGCTCTCAAGAAGATAAGTAGGGAGGAGATGGATAGGTGGTCGTACAGGAGCCACATGCTCGCCACGAAGGCTTATGAGGAGGGTTATTTCAAGGATGAGATATTGCCAATCGAGGTTGTCAAGGATGGGCAGAAGATAGTGGTTGATAGGGACCTAAGCGTTAGGCCAAACACATCACTGGAAGCCCTGGCGAAGTTACCATCTGCCTTCAAGCCTGGCGGTGTGATAACCGCCGGTAACTCAGCACCTCTTAACTCTGGCGCATCGTTGGTGGTACTGATGTCGGGTAGGATGGTTAAGGAGCTTGGCATAAAGCCGTTGGCCAGGGTTGTGTCGCTTGGTTGGGCTGCCGTTGATCCATCAATAATGGGCGAGGGCCCAGTACCCGCATCGAGGAAGGCGTTAGCCAAGGCTGGGCTTAAGGTTGAGGATATAGACCTTTGGGAAATAAATGAGGCGTTTGCCGTGGTTACACTAAACGCAATTAAGGAATTAGGCATTGATGAGAATAGGGTCAATCTTAGGGGAGGCGCCATAGCCATCGGCCACCCACTCGGCGCTACTGGCGCTAGGCTGGTCGGTACCCTGGCAAGGCAGCTGCAATTGACTGGTAAGGAGTATGGGTTGGCCACGGCATGCGTTGGTGGTGGTCAGGGTTACGCAATAATTATTCAAAGGGCATGAGTTAAATTTAAGAAATTTATTTAATACCTAATTGGTTAATCTTAAAAATAAACCCTTGACCTAAATCATTTTGATAACTCATGTCAGAGATACCACTCAAGCCGATGGGTAAGGAGGACATTAGGAAGCTCGAGAGTGCACTGCTTGTCATGTCCTTATTCTCTCAGGAGACCCTTGAGACGCTTAAGAATCCGCATGAGAGACTTACCTGGGTTGACAGTTTATACACGGCTGCCGCCGCGTTTGCTAGGGATAAGGCGGGCATGCCCATATCGCAGATAGCCGATGAGATTGGCGTGACGGAAGCCACAATACGTAAGCACCTTAGGGGTGAGACTAAGGCAGGGCAACTCGTGTTAAAGGCCTATGAGAGGCTTTCTAAGGAGGGTTTTAAGATTGAATTACCAAGCGAGTTGGCAGGTGCCGTAACCACCGAGGACGTGAGTAAACTAAAGGAGAAGATAGAAAGGGTCAAGAAACTGCTTAATGACGCACTGAAGGAGTTGAGTTCGTGATATTCCATGCCAGGGATTTAAGGGTGAGCTAATAATCAATAATATTTTATTCTTCCTCTTCTTCCTCAGTCTCACGGGTCGCAGTCTTAGTCTCCTTAACGGCCTTCTCGGTTTCCTCAACCGCCTTCCTCATTTCCTCAACCTCCTCCTTAGGCAGTGGCTGTACTGATGCTGAGGTTGCCGTTAGTTTCAGGTACTTGTCCCAATAAATGACGACTCCCTCGTCCGTTATATCCATTGGGTGCCTAACCATGGATATCTTCGTATCCCTCATCTTCCAGATGATTATTGACCTGTATAACTTACCATCAATCTCATCAAGGTCAAGCCTAATGATACCATCAACCGCATGCTCAACACCAGGCCCGCCAAAGCCGCGTTCACCAACCGATACCTGGCTTATGAAGAGGGCTGTCGTGCCTAGCCCTGCTATGATCCTCTTTAATAACATGACCGTTGACCTAGCTATTGATGGCTTGGTTAGGTATAACGTGCTTACCGAGTCTATGGTAACCCTCTTGGCACCCGTATCCTTAATCGCTTGTCTCAGCACGTCGACGAGCTCGTGGACATTGTCGATATCCTTAACCACGTACTTCTCCCTCTGAGATGCAGAGCCGATACCCGCCGTGAACGCATCAACAATTGCGAACTTACCCTCCTTCTCGAACTTCGTGATATCCCAATTAAAGTGACG
The DNA here is from genome assembly GCF_001316245.1 of Vulcanisaeta sp. JCM 14467. GTDB lineage: Archaea > Thermoproteota > Thermoprotei > Thermoproteales > Thermocladiaceae > Vulcanisaeta. Next base: position 25,607 of record NZ_BBDM01000004.1, read on the forward strand.
GAAACTACGTCTAACAGCCACTGGGTGTTCCTCCAGTGCCACGAAGACGCCGGGCTCATTCCTGCAAGGCCGTTGTATAGGAATTGCTTACCGAGTATTGACTTACCAGTGCCAGGCCCGCCAGAAACAAGGACAACACTCCTCTCTGGAATACCGCCATACAATATCTCGTCAAGTCCAGGTACGTAGGTCCTAACCCTAGGTACAGTCATTAAGTGCGGTTAATGGTCTCGCTTAAAAATCCTTATCCCGTGGATGATGGAAAACGCTTTTAAGTAAGGGCAATGAATTACTCAACCGCGGCCGTAGTCTAGCCTGGTCTAGGATGGCGGCCTTCCGAGCATGTGCGTGGATAGCCGCAGAACCCGGGTTCGAATCCCGGCGGCCGCACCAAGCCACGTCTTAATCTTGGTAAACCATTACTAACCATAACGATGGTAAGCACATACCTGTTAATTCCTCACGATATTCAACGCATAAATGCGAAGGTATATATTTCTAGGCAATCATTAGTAATCAATGACCGAGGAGCTCGTGTTACCAAGCTAATAATTGAGGGATTGAGGTGGAGGGGCTTAATCTTGAGGATGTAATACTCGACGCGTTAATAAGGGTCATAGACTTGGGTCCGAATATGGTTGTTGAGACTAGGGTTGAGCTTTCGGTTAAGTACCTAAATGAGGGTAGGGATTAATCGATAGAGGCCATGTGCAGGCTAGCGAGAAGCTTTATAAGGCGGCTAAGGAGTGCGTTAAGGGCCTAGCCCAGCACTATAACCTTGAGGATGTATTGTTCAAGGTCAATGAGAGGGGTAGGTGGACCGTGACAGAACTCGAGAAGGCCGTTGAGAAAATAAGCGAGAAACTAGGCGAATGGTTCGTAACAGCCTGGGATAAGGCATGGGTCCTACATGCGTGGGGACTTCACGAAGAAAAACTGGATTCGAACGCTGTAAGTGTCAGATTGCCCTTATATTGAAAGGATGGTGAATGAAACCACTAAGATAGTGAGGATGGGTTAAGTTCAGTTATTTTGCTTTTACTAATGTTATTTATTTAATCTTAATTACGTTCAATTTGATTAATCCATGAGGTATGGCCTTAAATTACGGCTTTAAGATTAAATTTAAGGTGCTGGGTTGCGCATTAATGATGCGCTATGGTTAGTCTATACCTTGTTCAGCATGGTAAGGCATTTGACGAGAAGGTTGACCCAGAGAGGAGGTTGACTCCTGAGGGTGTTTCTGAGACGGAGAGAGTGGCTAAGTACTCAGTGGCTTGGCATTAGCGTTGCAGAGATCGTGCATAGCGGTAAGGCTAGGGCTAGGCAGACTGCGGAGATCCTGGCAAGGTACCTGGGTGTTAGTAATGTTAGGGAGGTTGATGGTTTAAACCCAAATGATGACCCGAGGATTTGGTTCGAAAGGATCTCAAGCCTTGACCATGACCTAATGATGGTTGGTCACCTACCACATCTCAGCCGCCTGGTCTCATTGCTAATTGTGGGTAATCTGGACGTTAAGGTTGTCGAGTTTAGGTACTCTGGTGTTTTGAGGCTTAGTAGGGTTGAGGGTGGTTGGGTCATTAATTGGTTCATAACACCGGACCTGGTGCGTTAACGTTTACTCCTTAATTCCCTGGGTGTTTTCAATTTCAAAAGGATTTCCCTAGCCTCCCTACCATTCTTGGCCTTTGCAATTATTGATGCTTCCTCGATACGCATTACATAGCCGCAATACGGGCATTGATGTGTCTTAACTGTATCGCGGGTGACGGAGTAATTTCCACACCTTGGGCATGCAACGATTAGGTACATGGCTATTGAGCATTATAAGGTCTGGAGATAAATTGCTTTTTGGGCTTTGGTTCTTACAGTAGAGGTGGGTGAAAGCAATATATATCCCTTCACTTGAGTTCGTGCTGACTTATTTTATCCAATTCCTTTCTAATAAAGTAATTTAAATTTCCTGTGTGCAATTGAGTACTGAAGCAATAAGCAAGGTGATTGGGATAAGGGTCTTGAAGAGGAATGGAAATACAGAGGACTTCTCAAGGGATAAGCTAGTCCGCTCTCTAAAACTCGCCGGCGTTCCAGACCCTGACCTAGTGATTAACGCCCTCGATATTAAGGGCACCGTACCAAGTAGTGAGTTATCAGATAGGGTTCAGTTAATCATGCTTAACCTAGTGACCGACGACCTCAGGTGGCATGATGCTGCTAGGAATTACCTACTCTGGAGTGTTTACAAGCAGGTCTGGGGTAAGGACATCGTTAAGGCTGTTGATGAGGGCAGGGCTAGGTTCGAGGATACGTATAGGGAGGGCTTCAAGGCTTGGTTCAGGACTGGGCTTGAACTTAGGATTTGGGACTCTGAAATGAGTGCCTGGTACGCCCAGCACATTGATGAGCTCGCAAAGTACCTTGATCCAAGCAGGGACTTACTACTAACATACAACGGCGTTAGGACCTTGATGAGTAGGTACCTACTCAAGAGGCTTGATGGGACATTCTTCGAGGCACCGCAGTACCTCTGGATGAGGACTGCAATGGGCGTGGCATACGCCGAGCTAAGGTACGGTGGTGACCCAATAACATGGGCTAGGCGCTTCTACGACCTCATGAGTCAGTTAAGGTTCATGCCAAACTCACCAACACTCTACAATGCAATGACTAGGCTTGGCCAGCTCTCGGCATGCTTCGTCGTGCCCATTGACGACTGCCTATCCAGGGAGAGTGACACGAATAGAGAGGACCCTGAGTGCAACTTCGGCATAATGGATGCACTGAGGCTCGCAGCCCTAATATTCCAATCAGGCGGTGGTGTTGGTTATAACTTCGGTAAGCTTAGGCCTGAGGGCGACATTGTCAGGAGTACCACGGGCATTGCCTCTGGGCCCCTGAGCTTCATGAGGTTGTTCGACACCTTGGTTGACACGATTAAGCAGGGTGGTAAGAGGCGTGGTGCCCAGATGGGGATGCTCTTCTGGTGGCACCCTGACATTGAGAAGTTCATAACCTCGAAGAGTGGGGAGCTTAAGGACGTGCAGTTGCAGAACTTCAACATAAGCGTCACCATTGACGACTACTTCATGCAGAGGGCACTAAAGGGCGAGAACGTGTACCTGATAAACCCGAGGGAGTGCCCATGCCTATACAAGACGTGGGGTGAGGAGTTCGTTAGGTGCTACGAGTCATGTGTGGAGGCCATAAAGGCTGGTAGGGTTAGGATTTGGAGGAGGGTGAACGCCAGGGAGTTGTGGGACAAGATAGTCAGGTCAGCCTGGGACAGCGGAGACCCGGGGCTGTGGAACAGGGATCTGGCCAATTATATAAATAATGAGAAGTTACCTGGCGAGGTAATAAACGCCACCAATCCATGTAGTGAGGAGTCACTCTATGACTTCGAGAGTTGTAACCTCGGCAGTATTAACTTGGTTAAGTATGTACATGATGGTAAGATTGACTGGGATTCCCTGGCTAGGGATGTTCAGTTAGCGGTTAGGTTTCTCGATGATGTTATTGATGTTAATAAGCTACCGCATGAGAGACTTAGGAAGAGGGTTCTCGAGACGAGGAGGATTGGTCTCGGCGCTAATGGACTTGCCGATACATTAATAGCCCTTGGGCTTAAGTATGACTCACCGCAGGCGTTAGCGTCTCGAACGAGTTGGCGAGCTTCATAGCTAGGATGGCCGTTAGGGCCAGCGTTGAGTTGGCTAAGGAGAAGGTGTATACCCAGCGTATAAGCATAGTGATTGGGCCGAGGGTATATTGCCGTGGACAAAGCATAGGGAGAGGCTTGAGAAGTTCTCGAGCACCATCGATAAGGAGGCGGTCGACGAGTACATGAGGACTCTTGATGCTGGTTATGCTGACCCAAGGGTTAAGGTTATCATTGATGGCTCAACGACTGTACTTAAGGGGTATAGGGCGTTGGATAGTGATTTATCGATAGATGTAAGTATGATAGGTATTAGGAATGGTTCAATAATGAGCATAGCACCTGAGGGTTCAAGAAGCCTAATCGCCGGTGTTAACTCAAGCATTGAACCTCTCTTCGCAATTGCTTACATTAGGAACTTATCAATTGGGAAGCTAATTGAGTATAATTACACGGCACTTAAGCTGCTGATGCAGACGAAGACACTTGATGAATCTACGAGGAAGTTTGTCGAAGAGTATGGGATATTGCCAAGTGGTCACCCATTGGCTGAACTGCTTAGGACGGCTCATGAGATTCACTGGAAGTGGCATGTGTACATGCAAGTGACTTGGGCGAGGTGGAATGATTCTGGCGTGAGTAAGACGATTAACATGCCGAGCAATACGCCTATGGAGGATGTTGAGCAGGCATATAGGCTTGCATGGCTACTTGATGCCTTTGGAATAACGGTGTATAGGGATAAGAGCAAGTCTGTACAGGTAATATACACGGGCGTTAAGGGCGCCGAGGCTAAGCCTACGGTTGAGGTTAAGGAGGTTAAGGTGGAGACTAAGCCCAAGATCGAGGCCAAGGCCAGCTATACATCCCTGTCAGCACTTAAGGATAAGTTGGTTAGGATTAAGGGTAATGGTAGTGAGAGCATTGAGGAGGAGATGAGGGAGGAGCTTGGGGAGACCGATGACCCATATTGTAAGACTGGTTCATGCGGTTAAGTTTGATTAATAACGTTCTCCTTAAGTATACCCTTACTCATCGCCTCATTAAATAACTCATTAAGCACATCCATGTAATCCCTCTCACCAACTTCAACATCATCCATGTGCTTCTCAACAATCCTAGTCCTCTCCTCACTAACTAAGTCGCTAAACTCCTTCCTCTCCTCGGTTAAGTACTCATAGACCTGGCGTCCAAGGTTTGTGGGCACCACGTACCTAGTCCTCCTACCAACAACTAAGGCATAGCGCCTCTTCAATATCACATCGACAATCTTAGCATAGGTACTCGGCCTACCAATGCCCCTCTCCTTCATCATCGCAATTATATCACCCTCCCTAAGCGGTGGTGTCCTACTCACCTTCTTAATATAATCGACACTGGACACGCCATACTCGCCAGGCGTAAGCTCCTGATACTCCCTACCCTCAATATAGCCCCAAATCTTCGTGAATCCCGGCTCCAATATCTTAGACACCCTTTCCACCTCCTCCTCATGCACATTCGCACCATTAAGGTAAATGCTTATTTTCAACTTCTCCTTTAAAACCCTGGCACTCCTCATTTGACTCGCCATGAACCTCCTAAATATTAAGTCGTAAACCCTGAGGTGATTCGCCGTAATCCTAATCGTAAGCTGAAGCAGGCCCGTGTTGAGTAGGTTCCTTAAGTCATCACTATCAATGGGCCTTGTCGGTCTTATGCACTCATGAGCCCCAATCTCCTTACCACCCCAGGCCCTACCAACGAAGTAATCACTGCCAACCCTCTCGCTTATGTACTCCTTGGCAATGCCAATACCCACTGTCGATACTCTGGTACTGTCTGTCCTGTGGTACGTTATAAGCCCGGACTCAAATAACTCCTGGGCGATTGCCATTGTCTGCTCAACACTTAAACCAAGTATGTTAGCCGAGTCCCTAAGTAGGGCATCTGTCGTGTATGGTGGGGCTGGATTCAACTCCTCCTCTTCCTCACCAACCTTAGTCACCTCAATCTTAACCTCAACCTCTGCCTGCTTATTCCTATGAATTGCCTTAAGGGCCTTTATCAACTCCTCCTTATCTGGCGGTATGTTTAACCTTAGCTTTACGCCATTACTTAATGTCACGGTCACTGAGTACACCTTATCTCTCCTACTCTCGTCATACCTCTCAATTATCCAACCAAGGACGGGTGTCTGGACTCTACCGGCTGACAGGGTCTTCCTACCAAACTTCTCCTGCACAATCTGGCTAAGGCCAAACCCAATCCACCTATCCTCAATCCTCCTCACCAACTGCGCACTAACCATGCTAAGGCTTATCGTTCTCGGATTCGTAATAGCATCAATAATGGCCTTCTTAGTGACCTCGTGGAACTCAATCCTAGCGATATTGCTCACGTAGGGCCTAAGCATCATGTAGACGTCCCAAGCAATCTTCTCGCCCTCGGCATCTGGTCCGTGCCAATCATTACCTGGTCGACTCCGTGGCTATGTCCCTTATCGCATTCACAATATCCATTGCGTCGATGAGCTTAACACCGTGGATCTTACATGTGTCTACATCCTCAGTATATGTCTCACCACCAACAGGGCACCTCTTTATTGTTCCGTAAATAGGCACGAAGTTGTTACTAACTCTGAGTATTCCGTAATAATCAATGACCTTCCCCACTCTTAGCTGGCATTAGCTCCTTAACATCGGTTGGGCTCGCCGGTATTAGGTCCCACATGTGGCCCTTAGTGGCCGTTATCAATAGGTATAGGTTACCCAGGGTTGCTTCGTAAATAATCAATGGGCCAACCTCCCTCCTAGTGGGCACTCCGAAGAAGCTCGCAATCGTCCTTGCCTTGGTCGGCGATTCAACGATTACGAATGCAGTCCTTAACGGATCCTTTTCGAGGAATTGACTTGGTATCTTCCCAAGCATTATATTCCTAATCAACTCCCTCTCCTCCCTAATCCTTCTCATTAAATCATCAATATTGACCTCACTGATATCCTGGATCCTAACGTCCTCAAGCCTATACCTTAAATTCCTAATTAAGCCATTAAACACCTTCTCATCATCTACTATCAGTACTGACAAGCCCTGGGAAACACCACCAACGTAAAGCCTCGAAGTCCTACCACTACCCTGGATATATGTAGTTACGTCGGGAATAATCACGTAAAGTTCATAACCCCTATACTCAAGGCCAACCTCGTTGGACTGTTCTATTGCCCTCCTAATATTAGGATCGCTTAATAACTTATTTACCAAGTCTACAGACTCCCTGATTACCTCAGCCGCGTACTTGTCGAATCCACTCAGCTCCCTATTCTCCTCAATGGCCCTTAGTAAATTGTTTATTTGCTCTTGATTTAGCGCTGTTAAGTTCCTGAGCCTTGCAATGACCCTATCAATGTCATTCCTCAGGTATTGAGGGACGACATTCCTAATGGTGAATAGGAACATTAAGTACCTCATTGGCGTGAACTCCTCAAGCCTAAGCCTAAACCTCATGCGTGGAACACCCACAAAGACAACATACGCAATCCTCTGTGGTAAATCAATACCCCTAACCAGGGATGACCTAGACGTGGCAAGTCCGATTAACACATCGACCTTACCCTCAACGAAGTCATTAAGTAATGACTTACTGGGTTTTATGTAGGGCGCTGACTTAATACCATTATTATTTAATGCCTCATTTAATTCATCAATGACATCCCTCAGGTCGGGCGGTACGTAGATTATACCCCCACCACCCAATTTCTTTACTATATCAACGGTCGTATCTATTAGCGAGCCTTTGGGTTTCACGTAAACATCAACCACATTCCTAAGTCCCTCAGCCCTGCCACCAGTCTCGAAGCCGAGGAACTCCCTGAATAGGAATAGCCTGGCGGTCCTCCTCATCTTCGTTAATGCTCCAGACGCTATTAGTATGCCGATGTTGTTATTCCTAGTGTAGTTCGTTAATTCAGCGTTCAATTCCTTAATATTCTCCCTAAGCTTATTAATCTCCTCCTCACTAGCCCTAAACCTAACGGCTTTCCTTAGCTTCTTCATTAGGTCGACCACGGTCAAGGCCTTACGGAGAGCCTCCTCACTAATGCCAAGCAATAGTAATAGCCTATCGATATTCTTACTTGACGCCTTCAGGACGCTATCGACATCATCAACGAAAATCAGTGAAAACCTATACTTACTGAGTAGGTCCATGTGCCTCGGTAGGAAGGCATTGGTTATTATCAATATGTCGAAGTTACCCTCCTCAACAGCCTTCATAGCCTCAGCCAACTCCTGCTTGGAGAGTATTGAGGATGCCATGACTACCCTAACATCGGCACCAATCTTAGCCGCATAATTGCTCAGTCTCCTATGAACGTCATAAGCCAAAGTCGATGTTGGAACAACAATTAACACCTTTCCCTTCCTCTTTAGGACCACGTATAACGATGCAACCATGCCAAAGGTTGTCTTTCCGCTTCCCGTTGGCGCAACTATTGCGAAGCTCTTACCCTTAATGATCCTCCTAGCCCAAAGCCTCTGGGCACCCCACATGTTTGTTCCAATTATTTTCTTGAACATGTCGGCAAACTCGTTATACTCATTGACCATGTTCGCTAATGACCTTAACCTATTTATGGTGCCAAGCTTCTCCAACATATTCAATACCTCAATAGTGCTCGCCACCCTCTTTGGAATGTCAGGTAAGCATTTATGGCACGGTAATCCGGAGGCCAGCCTATCCGATGTTATGTCCCCTCCACAGTTTGGGCATGCCTTCGGTATATTACTAATGGCTGCCTCTCCATTTAATTCCCATCACATTAACTAAACCCCTTAATAAACATTCGTTACCAACGAACAATCTTAATTGTTAGTATTAAATATTGATATTACATTGATATTGTTTGAGTAATATGTCAGTTAATACAGGGGGTATACAGGACTACGTGAGGTACGTATACATAATGTCGTTAGTGTCCGCTTTAGCTATGGCTATTGCTGTGGACTATGTATTAACTGAGTTGTGGATTTATGGAACTGCGGACTTAACAATACTTGTGATAACGCCGGTGTTCATGTTCATGCTTTCAATGCTAGTCATATCATCCATAACAATGATTAAGCAATTGAGGGGTAACTTTGGCAGGATGTCATCCAAGGCTAAGGCGCTCATGATAACCTACATTACGTTTTTCATGATAGCGCTGATGTACTTCACATACATATCAATAATACACTATGCGGGTCTAGGGCTCACTATCTCGGATCCGCAATTAGTTGGTGATCATTACCTTGGCTTTGGGCTTGCTCTCTATGATGCTGGTTTACTGACCATGTCGTGGCAGTTAATTGAGGATTTACTTAATAATAAATTATCGTCATTGTATAAATTCTTCATTATGATGTTTAAACCTAATTCAGACGATGATGACGACGTAATTGTCATAAAATAAAGGTTTTCTTCCTATAATATCCGTATTACGTGGTTGCGGAACAGCATGATTTTAAAAATAGGCGCTGGGGAGGGTTAATGATTATGCGCATAGCCGGTGTAGTTGCTGACCTACTGATGAGGACTTGCAACGTAAGTTCAGTGGAGAGGCAGTCATTCGTTGATGGGTCAAGGTACATGATTAGGTTTAGTGATAATCATAGCATGGAAGTTCACCTAGTGGATAAGGGTGAGAGACTCTTCGCTGAGTTCTGGGTTAATACTCATGCGGCGCCCCTAATGATTATTGAGTACGTGTACGCAGGGATAACGCCATCAAGTATTTGCGAGGAAATATGCGAGTTGGTGCGTATAATTAGTGAATCATTGGTAAAACAGGGCGAAAGGGGTAGTAAGGCCCAGGTTGCTCAGCCTAGGTAATCAAGTATTCCACCCCTCTTGCTGGTGGTCGTTACCTCCGTGCTTGGTGATAAATCGTTGGCAAGTATTCTCATTAGGTCATTCCAGGTAAGCGTGTTTCTAATGGCCCAGTCGATTAGTTCCTGTGTATGGTTGCTTAGAATTGAGAGGAACCTCTGCCAGTTAATGCCTATCCTAGTTAACTCCCTACCCCAATGATCCCATAAGTACCTCGCAACCTCATTACCAAACCATACGGAAAAGGAGTCACAGCCAGACCCCGTGCACACGCTCCTCCTCTTGATTATCCTATCCTTAATGTCCCTGGGCTCGGGTGGTATTGGGAGTGTCATTAATACCTAGTACTACGTGGAATGAGCATTATATTAAGCTACTGCCTAAGTATTACGATTAAACCTTAATCTAAAATGTTCATTGAGTCGCCGCCTCATCGATTATCCTCTTACCACCTATTAATAACCATCCATCCTCATCACTCATCACTTGGCCCCCACTCTCATACCTACGCAGTAAGGCATTGAGCAACGCCTTACTATCAAAAACCTCGACATGTAGCTCCTTACTGAAGTACCTATTAACGTTCTCAACATCCCTAAGCAGGAACTCGATAGCATTCGGGTGATTAGCCTTTACAGCACTGCCCCAATCAATTATTACTAACTCATCGCCGGTATTAACGATGTTAAATTCACTCAAGTCCGCATGAATTATCCTACCTAAAATAAATGCCCTTTCCACGTATTTAATTATCGTTAGGTAAGCAGACTCAGGATCCTCCGGCGGCTCATCCTTAATCAGCGGCGCCGGCACGCCGCTAACTCCCTTATAGCTTATGAACTCCATGACCAGGATATTCCTATTAAAGGTTATTGGTTTAGGAACCCTAACACCTGCATTGTACGCATCGCTTAAGTTACTGAACTCCTTCCTGCACCAATACTCAATGAGCTTCCTCGTATTACTAATCTTAACACCGGTAAACCGCGGATCGCCAAGCAAGTACTTATACCTGCCCCTAATGAACTGTGCCGTGGATGTGTAGAATATCTTCAACGCAATGTCAATGCCATCAGGCGCCCTTGCCCATATTACCTTGGCCTCCTTACCCTGGGCCACTGGTCCATAAACCTCATCAATAACGCGCCTATTCATTAATTCCCTTAGGGCATCTATGGTATATTGATTAAATACGTCATCAACAGTCTTCAATTGGTCAATATCTTTTATCCTAAACCTCCTACTCTCTACCCTCTCCCTGATAATCCTATCAATATCGTGACCACTCACTAGGGTAATGAATTACTGCAGTCTTTATATACCAGTTTGGTTCGTAAAGATCGTTTTGCTTACTTTCATGGAAAATATTCTAATGAATTCAATAAATAAAGGTGAATTAAAATGCATGCAAAAGGTTAAAATCAATAGGTATTGTACGATTGAAGAAGAAAAAAAGATTTAAAAATGTTTCTAATGAATAATAATTCAGGAAATATGGCTTTACTTCAGCAAGACGAGACCTGGTTCATGCGTAGGCTCGTTAATCTCCATAAGGTGAAGAGGCCGATTGGTAAGATCGTTGTTAATATTGACCTTTGCAAGGACTGCAGGTTCTGTATCGAGTTCTGCCCTAATGGTGTTCTCGAGGAGTCTAAGGACGTCAATTCCAAGGGTTATCACTACCCAGTTGTTAAGCCTGGTAAGGAACTTGATTGTGTTGCTTGTAGGATGTGTGAAAAGGTATGCCCTGACTTTGCAATTACCGTGGTCTCCGAGGAGTACATAACGTATGATAAGTACTACGGGGTGAGCAGGCATGCCCACGGTGGCTGAGTTCTACAAGAAGGACCTTGATAAACTATTGAGACCGGGGATTCACTTCCTAGATGGCAATACGGCAGTCGCTGAAGGTGCAATAACAGCTGGTTGTAGGTTTTACGCTGGCTACCCAATAACGCCGTCGAATGAAATAGCGGAGTACATGTCGTATAGGTTGCCACAGGTTGGTGGTAAGTTCATACAGATGGAGGACGAGATAGGCAGTATAATGGCGGTGCTTGGAGCATCAGCCGCTGGTGTTAAGTCCATGACCGCAACATCAGGTCCCGGCTTCTCACTAATGCAGGAGGAAATTGGGCTTGGCTCGATGCTTGAAATACCGGCGGTAATCGTCGATGTTATGAGGCCGGCCCATCGACCGGAATACCAACATTACTAGGGCAGGGCGATATACTACAAGCTAAGTATGGCTCCCACGGTGATTACGAGATAGTGGCCTACCTACCGGCTAATCCGCAGGAGGCCTTTGACTTCACAATTAAGGCGTTTAACATGGCTGAGAAGTATAGGGTCGTGGCTATTGTGCTCTCGGACCAATTGGTTGGGCATATGTATGGTAGGGTTAGGGTTCCCGAGTTTGATGAGATTGAGATAGTCGAGAGACCAAAGCCCACGGTACCCCCTGACCAGTATTTGCCCTATGACAGTAGGTACTTGGTCCCACCAATGGCAATAGCAGGCATGGGCTATAGAGCTAACAATGAGTCATTAACGCACACGGATAAGGGTTACCCAACCACCGATAGGGATGCGTCATTCAAGCTTGTGACGAGACTTGTGCGTAAGATTAGGGAGAATGAGAAGGAGATAGCTGAGTGGGAGGAGTACATGCTCGATGATGCGGAGTACGTAATCGTATCTTACGGCTCAACATCAGGCTCAGTGAGGAGGGCAATAAAGGTGTTGAGGGCACAGGGCTATAGGGTTGGCATGCTTAGGCCAAAGACTGCATGGCCATTCCCAGGCTGGGTGGTGGAGAACCTGGTCTCTAGGGGTGTTCAGAAGTTCATAACCGTCGAGGTTAACATGGGTAAGATGTACCACGTGGTTAAGGAGTTCTCGAGGGGGGTTCTCGTGGAACACATACCGTATGCCCCTGGTTATATTCCGGATCCTGACTATGTGGTAAATAACGTGAGGAAGGTGATCGAAGGATGAGTGTAGAGGCTGAGGTAACAACCACGGGAGTTAAGGTTGAGCTGCCTAAGTCTTATGAGGATATCAAGGACTTGATTAGGGTCGATAGGTTACCGCACATTTGGTGCCCAGGCTGCGGATTGGGAATATTACTTAAGTTGTTGGCGAGGGCCATTAAGAATTCGGGTATACCAATTGAGAAGCATGTGATAGTCACAGGGATAGGCTGCACGGGCAGAATTGGTGGGTATCTTAAGCTAGATGCGTATCACGTGACTCATGCAGGGCCATACCCTTCGCCGTTGGTTTGAAGATGGCGAACCCAGAGCTTGAGGTAACCGTTGTTGGAGGTGACGGTGATATACTGGCTATTGGCGGTAATCACTTCATACATGCGGCCAGGAGGAATGATGACATTAACGTAATAATAGTAAATAACTTCATCTACGGAATGACTGGCGGTCAATACAGCCCAACCACACCGAAGGGTGCTAAGACAACGACATCGCCATACGGGCACTACGAGAATCCATTCAACGTGCCATTACTGGCGTATGCCGCTGGTGCCTCGTATGTGGCGAGATGGACTGTTCTTCATCAGAATGAGCTTTATCAATCTCTCCTGGAAATGTTTAAGGTCAAGGGCTTCGCCGTTATTGAGGTATTATCACCCTGTATAATCTATACTGATAGGAATGCCATGGGCGACGCAGTTGATTTAATGAAGATACTAAAGGAGAGACCAGTAATTGACCATAACGCTAACCTGGCTGACTTGGACATTGATTTTAGTATGAAGAAGATTATCCTGGGAAATTTTGTGAAAAGAGAGAGACCTGTATCATATGGATAATTATCATAGACTTCAAACTTTTTTTTCTTATTATTATGTGTAATTTAAAATAACTTTTGTCAAATTAGAATAAGATTTATTAAGGTTTCATAATTATTTATCAATAGAAGAATATGCAACAACAGCTCGATCAGATACGCGTCAGGCTCATGGGGCTCGGCGGCCACGGCATAGTCTTTGCTGGAAGACTCCTAGGTATGGCAGCTGCAATGGGCGGTCTTGACTCGATATTAACAATAACGTATAGCCCTGAGCAGAGAGGTGGTTGGTCAAGGGCTGACCTTATAATAGCTAAGGAGATGGTTGATTACCCACTCATTGATGAAGCTGATATATTCCTCGCAACCACGCTGCAGGCATTCAACCTGGAATTTAAGAGCCTCCGTAAGGGTGGCGTATTTATTTATGAGAGTACGATCTATAAGCCATCAATTCCAAACACAAATGATTACCTAGTGATTTCAGTACCCGCGACGGAGATAGCCGAGAAGGTAACAGGTAGGAGATTAGCAATGAATGTGGTCCTTGTAGGTGTTATAACCTCGGTTCTCGAGCCATTACTGAAGGAGGAGTACATAATCAATGCCATTAAGAACATGACCAGGAGGGCTGGCAAGCTCGATGCGTCTATTCAGGAAATGAACATAAAGGCATTCCAGGCAGGGCTTGACTATGGCAGGAAGTACTTACAGGGGTTGAGGTGATTTAATGCCAACAAATAGAATACTTATCCTAGGCGGTGGTATCGCCGGTATCGAGGCTGCCTTGGCTTTGGCTAACATGGGTTATAGGGTTACGTTGGTTGAGAAGTCTCCAGCCATTGGAGGTAAGATGGCGATGCTTGATAAGACATTTCCAACACTCGACTGCTCAATATGCATAGAAGGACCATTGATAAGCGACGTTGCTAGGCACCCATACATCGAATTACTGGCGCCCGCAGAATTACTTGATCTAACGGGCTCCCCAGGTGATTTTAAGGCTAGGATCCTCGTTAAGCCCAGGTACGTGACCGATGATTGCACTAAGTGTGGTCAATGTGAGGAGGTTTGTCCCGTAATTGTCCCTAGCGAGTTTGAGGCAGGTATTGGCGCTAGGAAGGCAATATACCTACCCTTCCCACAGGCGGAGCCCGGCATATACATGCTCGATATTGATCACTGCCTAAATAAACCGCCAAATTACTTCCCATGTGATAGGTGCGCGAAGGCTTGTGATAGGAATGCCATAATATATACAATGATGCCCAAGGTCATAGAGCGTGATGTCGCCGCTGTAATTGTATCGACAGGCTTTGAGTTAGAGAAGGGTGACATACTTGGGGAGTACGGCTATGGTAAGCACATGGACATTGTTTCATCGCTCGAGTTCGAGAGGCTCGTCAATGCATCAGGACCCTCAGGCGGCATCGTTATTAAGCCGAGCACTGGTGAGGAACCTGAGAATATATTGCTTGTATCCTGTGTTGGCTCTAGGAATAATAAATATAATGATTATTGTTCCGGGTTCTGCTGTACATACCTGCTTAAGCAGGGTATATATGCCAAGGTACTCCACGGTATTAAGAACGTCACAATAATGTACATGAACGACGTCAGGACCTACGGTAAGGGCTTTGAGAGCTTCTTCGATAGGGCACTCAAGGAGGGTATAAACATTATTTGGGGTAGGCCGGAAATTGTTAGTGAAAGGAATGGTAAGATAATCGTTAGGTTTGAGGATACGAGGAATAAGAAGGTCGTAACTAATGAGTACGACATGGTCGTACTGGCACCCTCTGTAAAGCCCGTAAGTGACATGGGCAAGTTAAGTAAGATACTGAACATTTCATTGAATAGGGCCGGCTTTGTAAAGACTGACCCCACTAACCCAACACTAACAACTAGGTCTGGGATCTTCGTGGCCGGATCAGCGAGTGGTCCTAGGGATATTTCTGAGTCCGTAGTCGCCGGACTGGCAGCAGCAATACAGGCTATTAGGTACGCTAGTCCCGGAGTTATTGAGGAGGAGAAGTATGAGGAGACCATAGAGCCATACCCAATTAGGGTTGGGGTATTCGTATGCCACTGCGGCACGAACATAGCTGGCGTGGCTGACGTGCCGGCACTAGTAGAGGCTGCGAAACAAATGCCCGATGTGGTCCACGCTGAGGATCTACAATTCGCATGTGCAAAGTCATCACTGGACAGGATAACTGAGGTTATTAAGGAGAAGAAGTTGAATAGGGTTGTCGTGGCATCGTGCTCCCCAGTCACGCATTTAAGGTTCTTCCAGGACGCAGCCAAGAGGGCTGGGCTTAACCCGTACCTCGTTGAGATGACCAACATTAGGAACCTGGACACCTGGGTCCACAACGATAGGAAGGTAGCCACAGAGAAGGCAAAGGACATGATAAGAATGGCCGTAGCCAAGGTTCACCACATGGTGCCTCTACAGACGATAAAGCTGCCAGTAATTAAGAGGGCGTTAGTTGTTGGTTGCGGTCCTGCAGGACTCGCAGCGGCCACGGGACTTGCTGGCGCCGGTATTGAGACTATACTCGTTGAGAAGGCGGATGAGTGTGGTGGCATGCTTAGGCGTTTAAATAGGCTTGAGCCTGAGGGTATTGAGGCTAGGAAGCTGCTTGATAGGATGGTTGAGGAGGCCAGGGAGGTTGGTGTTAAGTTCATGCTTGGAACGACGATTAAGGACGTCTCTGGGTTCACCGGCAACTTCCACGTGGTTCTCAGCAATGGTGTTGAGCTTGATGTGGGCGCCATAATTGTGGCGACGGGTGCTAAGCCGTACATACCGACAGAGTTTAATTACGGTAAGGACCCCAGGGTATTAACGACACTTGACCTCGAGAATGGGAAGACCGTCGATGGTAAGAACGTGGCGATAATAAACTGTGTAGGTTCAAGGGCAAGTGGTAGAGGGTGTTCAAGGTATTGCTGTGCAGTGGGTTTGAGTAAGGCCATTGAATTGAGGAATCAGGGTAAGAACGTGGTTTTGATATACAGGGATATAATGGGTGTTGATCCCGAGGTTGAGGACCTATACAAGAAGGCTAGGGATGCGGGTGTTCTCTTCATTAGGATACCTAGGAAGCTGAGTTAACGGAGGCCATTAAGATGGATAGCGATAAGCTAATAGTCCATGATGTTGAGCTGGGCGATGATGCTGAAATACCGTTCGATAACATAGTCCTCAACATAGGGCTTATACCCAGTGAGGATACGGATGAGGTATCCAAAATCCTAAGGCTCTCTAAGGATCAGGAGGGCTTCTTGATGGAGGCTCACCCGAAGCTTGGTCCCGTGGACACCATGACCCCTGGAATATTCATAGCAGGCGCAGCGAGGGGTCCAAAGAACGTGGCTGAGACAATTGCCGAGGGTTACGCGGCAGCGTCTAGGGCGCTCATGATGCTTGCCCAGGGCTATGTCACCAAGGAGCCGTTTATACCGAAGTTCGACTGGGCCAAGTGCACTAAGTGTGTCTATGCATCAAGGCTTGCCCATACGGCGCCATTAGGGGTGTGCCGGGTAAGTGGATTGAGCACATACCGGCTGCCTGCCAGGGCTGTGGTGCATGTGTGGCTGAGTGTCCGCAGGATGCCATAACACTTGATGCATTAAGTGATGACGCAATTATGGCTCAGATAGAGGCTGCTTTGGCTGAGGAGCCTGAGAAGAAGGTGATTATGTTCACATGCGCCTACTGCTCATACTGGGCTGCGGATAATGCCGGTATATTCAAGATGCAATATCCGCCATACGCCAGGATAATCAGGCTTCAGTGTAGTTCTAGACTATCCTGGAAGCATGTTAAGCGTGCCTTTGAGCTTGGTGCTGCCGGTGTATTCGTGACGGGTTGTAGGCTTGGTGACTGCCACTACATAACGGCGAATTATAACACCGTGAGGAGGTTCGAAAACTGGAAGAAGAGGTTGAAGAACATAGGCGTTAGGGAGGAGAGGTTCCAGCTTAGGTTGTTTGGCGCACCCGATGTTGTTGATCTTGTTGAGGCTATGAAGGAGGCTGAGAGGGTGGTTAAGTCGGTGACTAAGGAGGAGATCGAAATGACAAAGCAAAGAATCAAGCAGTTGAGGTGATGGGCATGCCGGTCACCGTAAACTTTGGTCTTAGGGAGGAATTACTTAAGCTAGTACCCACGCTAAGTCTCTGCTATCAATGCGGCACCTGCAGTACCTACTGCCCAATAACCGATGAGACGTATAACATAAGGCTCATGGTCAAGAAGGCTCAACTTGGTGTTGTTGATCCAAATGACTTCAAGGTCATTTGGAATTGCGTGACCTGTGGTACCTGCCAAGCCCTATGCCCTAATAATGTCGAGATTGTTAACCTTGTGGAGGTCATTAGGACGATGGCCATGAAGTCTAAGGTATTTCCAACGAAGATCAACGAAATACTCTGGAAGATATATGAGAACCAGAACCCATGGGGTTACACAGTCACTGATAAGAGGAGGTTCCTGGCGCAGTTCAGTGGATTAATTAATAATGAGAATCCAGACGTGGTGATATACCCATGCTGCCTATCGGTTGGCGACCCAAGGCTTCAGAGACACATTAAGGCCCTGATCAGGGTGCTTACAAAGGCGGGCCTTAAGGTTGGTATGTACACGGGCCTATCCTGCTGCGGCGATATAATAATGCACACAGGCAATAGGGCGTTCTATGAGGAGTACACGACTAAACTGAGGGACTCAATAATGAGCAGTGTTAAGGCGCCAATAATAGTTACGTTATCACCTCACTGCGAGTATTCGCTAAAGAAGTACCTTAAGGGCGTTAGGGTTGTTCACTACGTTGAATTACTCGATGGGCTAATACGTAGTGGTAAGTTAAAGGTTGATAAGAAGGTTGACATCACCGTGACGTATCACGACCCATGCTACCTATCAAAGCACCAGAGGGTTATTGAGGAGCCCAGGAGAGTTATCACGTCAATACCTGGCGTTAGGCTTGTCGAGATGGCGCACTCGAGGGAGAAGTCACTCTGTTGTGGTGCTGGTGGTGGGGGTATAGCCTTGAGACCAGGGTGTCGACTGAGTTGTCAAAGCGTAGGTTGAAGGAGGCTGTTGATACGGGAGCATCCGTAGTCCTCACAGCATGTACTTACTGCTTCAGGATGCTTGAGGATGCGAATAAGGTGATGAGGACGAACTTAAAGGTGATGGACCTGGTGGAATTCCTAGATAGTGTGATGGGTGATTAGGTATGAGTGAGTGGAGGGGAATCTCGGTATTCATTGAGCAGGATAATGGTGAGCTGGAGAGATCATCGCTTGAGATTTTAACGAGAGCCGGTGAATTAGGTAGGAAGTTTAATGAGGAGGTCCTCGGCATATTACTAGGTCATGAGTTAGGCAGCTTGATTAAGGAATCCTCCAGGTACGGTGCCGATAAGCTAATCGTTGTTGATCACCCCGACCTTAGGCATTACAATAGTGATGCCTATACGGAGGTCATGGCTTACCTAATTAATAAGTATAGGCCAGGTACCTACTGCTGCCTGCCACTAGGAATTCCAGGGATTTGGCGGGTAGGTTAGCCGTGAGGTTTAGGACCTGCCTTAGTGCTCATGTTATCATGGTGGATATCGATGAGAAGGATAGGAAATTAGTCACCGCAGTACCTGGCTTTGGTGGTAACATAGTCGCTACTGTGGTTTGTACGGGAGGTAAGCCTGAGATGGCTACCGTGAGTCCAGGCACCTATGAGGCGAAACCAAGTGATAAGGAGGCTTCGGTGATAATGGAGTCAATCCCCGAGGATTTAGTAAGGAAGCGCAGGATTGAATTGGTGGAGAAGAAGACCTCGCCAATGCCCGACCTATCAAGGGCTGAGAGGGTCGTTGTGGCAGGGCTTGGGACTGGTGGCGACCTAGAACTAATTAGGGAGTTCGCCAATTTAATAGGCGCGGCTGTGGGTGTTACGAGGCCGCTTGCGGATATGGGTATAATGCCCAGGGATTACCAAATAGGTACCACGGGTGTCTCGTTGAGGGCTAAGACCGTGTTCGTGTTTGGTGCAAGTGGCGCTCCGCACTTCGTCTATGGCATTAGGGATTGTGGCACGATAGTGGCGGTTAATACAGATAGGGAGGCGCCGATTTTTGAAAACTGTGATTACTGCGTGGTGGCTGACTTATTTGACGTGCTTAAGGCATTGATAAAGGAGTTGAGGGGTGGTAAGTGATGGTTTCCCTCAGGAATATAATAGTCACGATGAAGGTAACGCCAAAGCCCGAGGAGATAAGGTTTGACCCAGTCACCAAGACCGTTGACAGGTCCAAGGCGACGAATGAGATAAACCCAGCCGATAAGAACGCACTCGAACTAGCATTACAACTCAAGGAGAAGTATGGAGGCAGGGTAATAATCCTATCAATGGGCCCACCATTTTGGGATCAATTCATAAAGATGGGCATTGCCATGGGCGCCGATGACGCAGTCTAATAAGTGATAGGGCCTTGGGCGGTTCGGATGCCTTCGTAACGTCTAAGGCCCTTGCGGCCGCCATTAGGAAAATAGGTGATTACTCACTCGTCATTACTGGTGAGGAGAGTGAGGATGGATCAACGGGTCAGGTACCTCCTGGCATTGCTGAGTGGTTGGGCATACCTATCGTTACCTATGTCTCCCAAGTTGTTGACGTGACTGAGGACTCAATAATTGTGAAGAGAACTATTAAGGGTGGTTACGAAATCGTTAAGGTCAGAATGCCCGCAGTAATATCCGTGGAGTTGGGCGTTAACACGCGAGATTCCCAGACTTTGAGAGACTACAGTGGGCCCAGAGCCAGTTTAAGACTACGGTATGGGGCATCAAGGACCTTGGGCTTACCGAGGATGAGGTGGGCTTCAAGGGTTCATTAACAGCGGTCACGGAGCTAAAGGAGTTAAGGCCCCGTGAACGCCTACGCCAATTCATTGAGGGAGGTCCTGAGGAGATAGCCAGGGAGCTCATTAAGAGGCTTGGCTTGAAGTAATTAACCAGCTAACTCATCTAATTGGTTTAAAACATCGGCGTAACCGCTTTGTCTTAGTTCGTTTACCTCGTTCTTCTCGTACTTATATATCAAATCCGCCCTATTTGGTTCAAAGTCCCAGGGCGCAACCAGTATGTAGTCACCAACCCTAAGCCACATCTTCTTCCTATACTTACCCGGTATCCTAACAAGCCTAACTTTACCATCCTGGCAAATAGCCTTTGCCCTATCATCACCGACTAATTCAATGACCTTAGCAAGCATTTCACCCTCCCCAGGCAACCTAACCTTGCCTCCCTGCTGATTCTCCTTAGGCATCCTCGATAATAAATCTCATACCTTTATAAACCCAACCTTCACCATTAACACATGCCATTCAGTACATACCTATCACTGCCGATCACGATCTCAAGGGCCTTCAAGCCCTGGTTTTCAACGCACCTAGCCTCATAACTCGGCACAGTCACGTTACCCCTAATAATATCACTCAACCTAACATTAACAACCTCCCTACTGCTCAACTCCATTAACCTAAACGTACTCTGTGAGTAGGAAAGTACGTAGTAAGGCTTGTTTGAGTAAATGATTATTGAACCGCGAGTGAGAGGGACTAAGACAACGCTAATGTTCAATTTGGTAACCACCTTATCACCACGCCCCCTAACCACACTCTGGCTCTCGGTTACCCTACTAGCATTGCCTTATGTATTTTATAGGCTATGGTCCTCGCCAAGCCCTGGTCTGATAACTTAATATCGAAGCCCTCACCCACATCCTCAACCTTAAGGAAGCCACTCCTCTCATCCTAATTGTCTCCTTCCTAACCATGTCAATTATCAACTTCTTCAACTGACCACTCATTGGGATGACGCTCCTAACCTGAACTACGGCTCTCTCCCTCTCATTAACCATGTCCCTACACCTCGGGCATAACTCCTCGCTATACCTAACCTTGACCTGCACCTCCTCATCATAATCGCTAATGAGATCGTGAACCGAGCCCCTAACCCTAACCACGGCAGTGTTTAGTCCCGGCCTTAAACTCAGGGTTTCAATGGAGGTATTAGTGACCCTGCCCATGTACTCCAGCGACTCAAGTATTAACTTCTCAATGACCCTTGGGTCCCTAACCCACCTACCCCTGTAGAGCATTGCGCCGCAGCTTGGGCACCTAACGATGCCGACGAAATCCCTCTTAACCCTAACGAGTGGGTGCGTCTTCCTATAGCAGTCTGGGCATAAACCCTCAATTAATATGTCGGTCTCCCTACCGCATAATGCACATACCTGCGCATTCCTCATTAACGCCTTAGGGCTGGGATAAATAAATCCTTTCTATCACCGTAATGTTTAATACACTGAGAGCGCGCTAAATTAGTTGTGAGTAAGGACGTGGAATCAAGGATTATAGACATAGTTAATGAGATGAGGTCTTCAGTCGTGAGCATTATAACGACGAGGTTAATGGTTGATGAATGGTTAAACGCAACGCCGGTCAGGGGTCTTGGTACGGGGTTCTTCGTGGATAATAAGCACGTGGTCACGGCAAACCACGTGGTGCAGGACGCAACGGAATTAGTTGTGGTTACGCCAGATGGTGATGAGTATGAGGGTGAATTGCTAGGTAGGGATCCGGAGTTTGATACTGCATTAATTAGGGTTGAGGGCGCTAGGTCCGTTAAGTCAGTGAAACTCGGTGATTCCGATAAGCTCAAGGTTGGCAGATGGTGATAGCCATAGGATACCCACTTGGCTTACTTGGTGAGCCGACGGTCACGTTAGGCGTTGTTTCAGCGATCGGTAGGAGTATAAGGACTCCAGTGGGTGTTCTCGAGGGTTTGATACAGACAGACGCAGCAATAAACCCAGGCAATTCAGGCGGTCCCCTACTTAACCTCGATGGTGAGGTTGTCGGTATGAATACCGCAATAATAGCCGGCGCCCAGGGAATTGGGTTTGCAGTACCGATAAACCTGGTTAAGCTAACGATTGAGGAGATCCTAAGGTTTGGCAGGGTCGTTAGGCCGAGGCTAGGTATATACGGGGTTGACCTCAGTAAGCCCATGGCTAGGTACTTCAGGCTGCCCGTGGAGAAGGGAGTATTAGTGGTGGGGGTCTTACCTGGGTCGCCAGCTGATGATGCCGGTCTTAGGCAGGGTGACGTAATTACCGCCATTGATGACGAGGAATTATCGAGCATAGTCCAGCTGAAGGTTCACCTGGCGAGGAAGTTTATTGAGGGTAATAGGGTTTTTGATTTGACGGTGGTTAGGGGCAGGACTAGGTACAGGATTAAGGTCAGTATCTAAACTATTACTCAATGCTACCCATAAAGAATTATTAAAAATAAAGAATTGATGAGTTAAGTTAATGAGCGAATTTGTAGTGCCTGATTACTCAGGCGCCAGTATTCAAAACCTAGCCAACACATTACTATCACATTTCGGTGCAGTGCCCAGGGGACCTAAGTTAAGGCTTGACCTTGACCTTAGTGATCGTGTAGTCTTAATACTAATTGATGGGCTTGGCTATAAGGACCTAATAAGTAGCATGGGCGATTCATTACCAGTGAGTAGGCTATATAGAATAACCTCCGTATTCCCAACGACGACATCCACTGTATTGACAACCTTATTCACAGGCCTAAGCCCTGGGCAGCACGGTGTCCTGGGCCCTAACGTCTACATTAAGGAGATTGGGACCATAGTCAATACACTGTCAATGGGTCCAGTGATTGGTGAGAGGGATGGACTCCATAAGATGGGTTACGACTTGAGAAAGCTCTTCCCAATAAAGTCAACGATATTTGAGGAGTTAAGCAATATGGGCATAAGGAATAGGGTTTACGTTCCCAAGGGCTTATCTGGTGGTTTGTCTAGGATAACCTATGCAGGTGCCGAGATTGTCGAATACGTTACACTGTACGACGCAATAATAAATGCATCAAAGTTCCTAAGTGACTATAAGGTTGGTTTTGTGCATATATACATAACCACGGTGGACTCCGCAGCCCATAAGTATGGGCCTGACTCCGAGGAGTGTAGCGTCGTAATTAGGGAGACTGTGGATTCCGTGATTAGGATGGCTAAGAAGTACATGGAGGATTCCACGGTATTAATAACGGCCGACCACGGACATGACAACGTTAAGATCAACACCAAGGCTAATGATGTTCAGGGATTAATGAAATTCCTAAACGTGCCTCCCTACGGCGATGCCAGGGCCATATATCTGAAGCTTAATGATAAGGCAAGTATTGATGAATTAACCTCATTACTCAGTAGGTATAACGTAACTGGGCGCTTCATAAGTAAGGATAACGCAGTCAGCATAGGCTTATTTGGTGAGGTGTCCAGTGAAATGGTTGATAGGGTTGGTGACGTGATCTTCATACCCAATAGTGGGTCATCCCTCATTTACCTGTATAAGCCGGACAATGAGGAATTACTAACCCTTAAGGGTCAGCACGGTGGCTTAACCGAGAGGGAATTGTACATACCACTAATTCAATTATAGCGCTACCCACCGACTAGCTACCTAGCCTTCTACGTGACTTCTTTATTTGATTAACCATTCTCTTCATTAACTGGTAGTAATTCAGTAGTTCCTTAACATCCTTTGGAGTTACTCCAGCACCCTTGGCTATCCTGCGTATTCTCGATGCATTAATAATGTCCGGGTTTAGTAACTCATTCTTCGTCATGGAATCAAGTATGTACCTCCACCTCCTAAGCATTTCCTGGGCATTACTCATCTTCTCCTCATCAAGCATCACGGCCCTATACTGCATTGGCAACATACTCGTTGGTAGTAGCTCCAGGATCTTACTGAGGGGTCCGAGCTTCATTAATGAGTCAATCTGTCTCTTAATGGTCAGTAGGTTTATCTTGCCCTCCTCTATCTCCTCCATGATCTTACTCTCCTCCTCAATGGCCCTTATCCTCTCGATTAATGACTCAAGGTCACCCATACCCAGGAGCCTCGATACGTACTTATTGGCGTCAAAGACCTCGACCTCATCAACATCCTCACCAACGCCTATGAACTTAATCCTCGCACCACTCTTTATAACCGAGGTCAACGCACCGCCTGCCTTTGCCGTACTATCCATCTTCGTTAGGAAAACGCTGTGTATCGGCACGTACTTCATGAACGCCTCCGTCTGGGCGGCGGCCTGCCTACCAATTGTTGCGTCTATCACGAGCATGATCTCGTCGGGCTTAGCTTCATCATAAATTGCCTTAGCCTCCCTCAGCAACTCCTCCTCATTCCTATGCCTACCTGCCGTATCAATTATTATTAAGTCCACCTTATTCCTCTGCATGTACTCAAGGCCATGCCTAAGTATGGCTATTGGATCCTTTGAATTCTCCTCACCATAGAACAGGGCATTGACCTTCTCGGCTAATTGCTTAAGCTGGTGATACGCACCTGGCCTATACGTATCAGTCTCGATAAGCCCAACCCTTAGGTTTCGCTTAATGTAAAACCTGGCCAGCTTAGCCGCTGATGTTGTCTTGCCACTACCCTCAACGCCAATTAGCATTAGTTATAAGGTCTCTTGCTAATGTTTACGTTGGGCGTCTCTTCACCACCAAGTGCCTTAACCAACTCCTGATATAGCAGGTATATCAGAAACTCCTTACTCGTGATTCCCTGGGGAGGCTTATCTTGCCTGAACCTCTCCTCGATAGCCTTCGTTATTGATAGGACAACGTCAGCACTAACGTCAGCCTTAAGCAGTATCCTCTGGATCTCCCTCAGAACCTCCTTAAGCGTTGTCTCATCTATGTAATTCAACCCTCTAATCCTATTAACCAAATTCGTGAAGGCCTCAATTAATGGGTTCGGTGCCACTGCAATCTTGTTCCTTTACCTAATCCTTTAAATAATTATTGCGGGTATTGCTGCGATTCGTAATACTGAGACGTGTAGTACTGCTGTGGGTAGTAATAACCGTAATAGTTCTGCGGGTACTGCTGACTGCTGCAGTAACTCCTGTAATAATTGAGTGTGTTCTCGTCATTCAGAGGCCCAATTACGTAAATTCCACCAGGCTCCTTTATCTCATATATGAGCTTTATTGGCCTAATGGGCATCCACCTCATTTTCCTAATGAACATTATTCTGACCAAGCAGCCAAGGCCGTTATTAAATAGTGGTAATTCCCTGAGGGAAAGCATGATCACACCACTGGCCAGGTACTCCTCAACGCCAAACCTGCTGAGCTTATTCTCCTCACCGGTGGGTATCTCTGACGTCATTACCGTGGTCACGTCCTTAAGCCTCTTAAGCTGAAACACCAACTCCCTAAGGTACTCCCTAATCCAAATAACGTCCTGGTGACTCATTATTATTAACGGCGCGATTGGGTCAATGACGAGTCTCTTAACATCATACTTCTTAACCTGTTCAATAATCATCTTAGCCAAGTCCCTTGGGTCAAGGGTTATCTTCTCATCACGTGCATAAATCCTGAAGTAAGTCCTGAAATCAGCCATGATTAACTTACCGCTTTTTTTCATATGTATCAAGGTCCCAGCCAAGGGCATCACGGACACCCCTCTTAACGTCCTCTGATGGTTCATCGACGGTCACGTACATGCCCACCTCGCCAAGTTCGGCGCCCGTCCTTAGGAATGTTAGGCTAAATATAGTCTTCCCAGTACCAGCCTCACCAGCTATTAGGTAGACCTCACCTCTCTTGAACCCACCACCTAGTATGTATGTGTCCAGGTAGTTAATCCCGGTTAGTGCCTTGTCTTCATAGTAATAGTAGTAGTATGGGTATTGATCCTGCGGATACTGAACGGTTTGCGTATTGTAGGGATATTGATAATATGCCGTCGTATCGTTATAGTAATTACTTGATTGGTAATTTCCATAATAATCATAATAATTAGAGTTAGAGTAAGTATCCGAGTCTGAAGTAACCTGTCTCTTCATTGAATTCATATTATCCTGACAATTGTTATAAGAGTACTTATATATGTTGCGTTTCGTCAATGTTCCTTCGGCCTTACCTTGAGTTGAACATTGAACTTCTTCCTAATATTCTCGAGTTTAGGTAAGCCCTTGGAAATAACTACGCCTATATATGCATCAGGTACTTGAATTATTATTGACCCATCCTCACCCTTAATTATCGACACCTCCTCAGGGGGCACGTACTTCCTCAAAACCCTAATAATCCTACTAATCAACCTCTTATCACCAACGGCCTGGCTAACCCTACGCGACTTACTTATCGGCGTTACGAATATCTCCTCACCAAACACATAGATCTCATACTCAACCGTGTCGTTTATGAAGTCCTTAACAATAACCACAGGCCTTGCGAGATCCTCCTCACTCATGCCCTCAGGTACCTTAACCGTGAGCTCAAGGCTATACACCTTCTGAACCTCGCCATCCTTCATGAAGAGTACCGTGTCTATTATGGACGGGAGCATTCCAAGCTCGGTCCTACCTATAAACCTCTGTATCGCGTCTATAGGGCTTGTCGCATGGACGACACCAACCATACCAACGCCAGCCAGCCTAAGGTCTATGTATAATTGGAAGTCCGCAGTATCCCTCATCTCGTCAAATATCGTGAAGTCAGGCCTAGATAACAGTAGTAGGTCATGTATTTCCTCAGATGATGCGTACGTCTTCGATATTTGCGTTATCTCATTGGGAAGTATCATGTCTCTCGGCGACTCCACGGTCTTAACAATCTTACCAAGGCTCATGTAGTACTCAGCCAATGCCTGGGCGAAGGTCGTCTTACCAGCCCCTGGCGGACCAGCAATTAGTATTCCTTCAGCCTGCCTACTTAGCCTATCAAGAACCTTAGGATGAAGTGAGTACTCCTCAAGTCTCCTCTTAATCAATGGCTTAACGGCAGTTATCTCAATACCATCAGACACGGGGGGTAGTGCAACAACGATCCTATACTCACCGTGCTGAATTATCAATGAGTTCTCCCTCCTGATCTCAATCCTAGTACTACTATCAGCCATTAGTGATGCCGATATTAACTCCCTAACCATCCTCTCAAGATACTCCCTACTAAGTGGTTCATTGCCGAGGGGCACTAACTGCCAATTACCTGGCCTACCCTTCTTGGCGTATGGTATTGAGCCTCCTTCAGGTGAACAGACATTGTGTCATTATCGAAGAACTTCTCAATCTCCAGCTATCCTTATGTTGACCGATGAATAGGGTCTCAATGCCCATGGCCTTTGAGATCTCATAATTCATCTCATCACTAGTCACCAGGGTTGCACCCAATTCCCTCGCTAACTCCCTAACAATCTCATCAACCGAGTGCTGGTCAGGTCTCGGTATTGATTTAGGAAGTACTGATACGTACTCAATCCTTACATCCTCAAGGCCCAGCTTATTTATTGAGTCCGTTATGTAGTTCAACTCCCTAATACCAAGCCAACCCAATGCACCGCCAGCCCTGGCCTCGCTCTCGAACTTCCTAATTATCTCAGTATGAATCAATAATCTGCCCTTGATGCTACCCCTCAATATTGCCTCCTTTAGGCTTCCATCCAAGAACACCGATGTATCTGGTATGTAAATACTGCCTACTTGCATTCCGCTTATCGCTATGTAATCGATAGCAAGTACCCTTAATAAACACTTTTATTCATAATAAGCCAATTAATCATTACTAACGACGGTAACGCCATTAACATCAAGCACGGCCTTCAACACAGATCCTCCCGTGAGCTCTATGGCCTTCTCAACCTCAACCCTATCAGATAGCGCTATCATGCACCCACCACCGCCGGCACCCGTCAACTTCGAGCCGAGGGCACCAGCACTCCTGGCTGCATAAACCAACTCATTCAATTGCTTAGTTGATACACCGAGCGCGTCGAGTAATCCGTGATTAATATTCATTAGAGCGCCCATTAACTCTAGATCACCCTTCTCCAGGGCCTCCCTACCTCTTTTGGTGATTGTGCCTATTGACCTTATTATCGGCTCTATCACGTCTCTCATTGCCTCATACTTCCTCCTAACCATAGCCACCAAGTCCTTCGTCGTGCTCACCCTAGGCACGTACCCAATAATCAATGGTACATTAATACCGGGCCTTACTGGCTCCATTACCGCATTATTACCCTCGGGCCTCACATACATTATACCGCCGAAGGTTGCCATGGTTGTGTCCGTAGGGCTTGCGGAGCCCTGAACATCCCTCTCAACCTGCCACGCCAGGCGTGCTAACTCTCGCTTATCAATGTCATAACCCAATTCCCTTATGTATGCATATATTGTTGCGACGGCCACAGCAGCCGACGTACCCAACCCAGCACCCACGGGCATTTCGGACCGTATCTCCAGGTCAATACCCGATTTCTTATCGACATACTCCATGGCAAGTTCAACAGCTCTCTTAACATAACTCAATGCGGAGATTACCGCGCCGTAATCAGTCCTGCTATTACATCACCGTTCTCATTAATAGTTACGGAAATGCCCGCCAACTTCAAATCCCTAGCATTTATGTTGATCCTATTATCACTCCTGGCCCTTGCCGTGACGTAGACATACTTACTAATAGCCATTGCCAGGGCCGGCTCGCCATAAACGACAGCATGTTCCCCATACAATATCACCTTGCCCGGCGCCTTTACGGTAACCACAAGTAGTGATGAGTGGGTTTAGAAAATTAAGTTCTTCCACCGAACAGTCCCGAGCCACCGGGCTTACCGAGTTCAATAATTAAATTAGTTATGGTTCTACGCGCATCATTGAGTCCCCAAATTACCAGGATGTAACTAGGCACGGCTATGAATGCCCCAGTGAGTAATAAGTCACTACCAGCCAGGTAATTATGGAGAACCACGGCAATGGTTCCTAGGTATACTAATGCAAAACCAAGCATTAGGAAGATCGATGAGCGTCTAAGAATATTACTGTAATAACCCAGCCTATAAAGCGAAATAATAATCATGACCTGACCAATCGTACCCTCAACAACCCCTACCGCGTCAATTAAATTAACAATTAATTGATGAACCCTAATTGCGGCCATGATGTTCATCAACAGGGACAACAGGGATGCGAAGGCAATGATGAATACACCAACCAACCCAATATCATAATCCTTAGGGTCAGCCTTAACCAGTAGACCGAATCCCCACCTAAATATGATCATGTATAGGGCTAACGTAATTATTGATTCCACCGCATTACCCACGTATGTAAATACTGGCGACAAGTGAATAAGTAATCCCGTGAGTGCTATCATGGAAAATGTATAGAATATGGATATCACCAAATCTAATATTAGCCGGCTATGAGTGCGTCAATACCCCTAATGAGTAGGCTCAACCTATCAATAGTATCATTGCTCATCACTAAACATTACGGCGAGCCCTACTTAAATGAATCGCTATTAAACCCAATGATAGGATCAACGGCATTAGGAATAGGGACTCCGTACTAATTCTATAGAACTCACCAGTCAGGTAACTGCCGATTGTCTGCCCAATCAATTGAAACACAATTAATAGGCTCATCCCGTAACCCCTCCTATCGACCCCAATCCTACTACCCAACTCACTCTGTATTGCCGTAATAACTAACTGAACACCAACCTGAAGCATGAGTAGGTAACCCACGACTGGGTATACACCTTTAACCAACCCTATTGCGCTACCCACCGCGCTAATTATCGTGCCCAAGACAAACAATTTACTCCTATACCTATCAACATAGAATGTTAAGAATATCCCTATCACGATGTAAGCGGCGTACGAAAGGGATACTAAGTAACCCCAATAGACTGTGGCAAGTCCTAATTTGTAGATTACGTATATGGGTAGTAAGGT
This sequence comes from Vulcanisaeta sp. JCM 14467, assembly GCF_001316245.1. Taxonomy (GTDB): domain Archaea; phylum Thermoproteota; class Thermoprotei; order Thermoproteales; family Thermocladiaceae; genus Vulcanisaeta. The sequence continues at coordinate 55,783 of NZ_BBDM01000004.1, forward strand.
GTTAATGGGCATTACGGCAATGGATATTAACAATGCCGATACGTAAATCATCAGTAAATCGCCAGGTAAATTGGCAATACTAGTTAGTTGATTGTATGAGTGCAGGAGTTCCCTAAGGGTTACCTTACCAACCCTATTCCCCAGGGTCTCCTTAATTGTGAATTGCCTAATTACCGCAACAACCACGGAGATTATCGAGGAGATTAAATACGCAAGTCTAATGCCGAGCAGACCGTACTTATTGATTAAAAAGCCACCGAGAGGGGGCAAGACCAACCAGGGTATTTGGGGTAGTACTGAGGTAATTAATATACCGCTGGCGTACTTGTCCTGAGGCAGTGAATCCATGAGGATTGCGAGTAATGCGGGTTGGTAAAACGCTGCGGCCATGTTTAATGCGTAGAATACCGTGAGTAATTGCCAATTGGGTGCTATGACCATTAGGAATGACGTTACCGTAATCAACCAAGTCCCCACAACTATCGATAGTCTCCGTCCCAATGTATCGGTTAAGTACCCACCAGGTATTATTGTGATCAACTGCATTATTATAGCAATTGAGTACGCTAAGCCGATATCCACAGAGTTGGCACCTAACATCTTTAGGTAGATCGAGAAGTACGGTATTGTTATGGCATTACCAATTGCGTAAAGGAACCAGGTAAGCAGTAGTATCCCCACGTTACCTGTCACGTAGTACCTAATGTTTCTTCTTACATTACGCAATGAGAATCCCCTTCATGTTCATGGGGTTATACCGATTTTTAAAATATTATGAAATTAAGTGAATCAGTTATTTACCCATTCATCACTTGCTCAAGAGACCGTCGTCTCATCACAAAGGCTTAATAATCATCAAGGCTTAAAAGAGTTTAGGTTCTATGCTTTTATGGCAATATGTAGTAATGATCTTTAACTAATTCCCTTACGACCCTCTCATTGGCATATATTGGTATTACTATTGGTAAGGCGTATGGCGTTGGTACAACCATTAAATGAGACGTGTTCTTAGCATCGTATTGGTCAATAGTGGTATTTGTCTCCGTATTATTCATTGAGTAATCATTACCAACTGCCAATCTCCTTATCCACTTTGGTAATATCCTCATGTTCCTAATTATTGTTTTCATTCCCATCATACATTTTTCAGCATCTATGGAGGGTTTAAATACTTATATGGTGTGAAGGGTATACTTGCTATATAGCAAGTGTAGTGAAAAAAATTACTATATATGCTATATAATTTACGTAAAACTATATGCACGATATTTAAACATTTTTCATGAAACCTTAATCTCAACTATTGCACCTCGCAAACATACTAATTGGCAAATCCCGCAACCAACACATGCATTGGCATTAATAACTGGCTTCTTATCTAATTGAATGGCAGGGCAGTTAATCCTTAGGCAGTCACCGCAATTATCGCAGTACTCATCAACCACCTTAAACACGTACTTACCTAGGGAATCCATTAAAATACGTAATATGATAATACCACGTGAATTAGCAATGCCTAAGAGGTCCCGTAATGAGTTTAGGGGATTACCTGGGTCGTAATTTATAACCTGGTAATGAACACCAAACCGAGATAGGGTATTGATGACCTCATCGCACTCGCTCCCAATTAATGGGATTATGACGAGGTAATTACCATCGGTAATATCACGAAGCAAATCCCCCTGGCTCACTAATGAACATGGGTTAACCACGGCTATTAACCTGCCATAACCATAACCAGCCCTTAGAAATGCCAATAACGCCATTAATGGGTTAGTCACGAAGTCAATTAACTGGTCAAAACTTCTCGGTTCGAAGAATGTCGGTAGCATGTCGTAACTTGGCGTTAATCCTTCAGTACTGATTAAGTGTATATACGATGGGTCAACCACCACTATCGGCGCTTCCCCTAGCTCCTTATGCTTCGAAAGGAGCCACTCAATAATCATCAATGGGTCTCCTGCCCCTCGAAAAAAAGAGTTGCTGAATGGCACTATTGATTAAGTCACCATACCACTTATTAAGATCCTCCATCATAAGCCCATCAGCATTAACCTCCCTAGTCAGGTAATCCCCTGGGTCAACAACGTACTTTACGTTTATGGAATCCCTGGGCAATGGATTTATGTACAACGATAACACTATTGAATAGCCACTAAATTTATCAATATGGCTCTTAATAAATGGCCAGGCGGAACCTGATACTAACACGCCATCACCCTTCCCAATAATGGTTATGTTATCGCGGGACCTAACCCTAACCTCCCCAGGAACCTCCCTACGTATATTACCTAGCAGGCGATTGAGCCCCAACGCATTGGTTCGCCCCAATTCTTATTAAACGTGGGTTCTCTACGCCTAACCTTAATGTCCTGAACATCCTCAATCACATTTAACCAAGGACCTAACCTCACTACGTATGGTAGCTCAAAGGACTCACTATAATCACGGCTTTCCCCAACAGCCCTAATTAGGCTCTCCTGATCCCAAGGCTCTAGGCATGGTAAACCCACCAAGTTACAGAAGGGCCTTACGTCGTGGATGTCGTAGACGAACACTGCGAGTGAGCCCCTAATTCTAGTGGTGCTTAGGGATCCTAGGGAGTTTAGGAAGCCGACGTCATCGATTAATACTGCGACATCCCTAAACATGCTTGAGAGGACTTCGGCTTCGTTAATCGTACCCTCAGGATTCACCTTTACATTGAATACCCTATTCATTAGGTAGGAGCCCGTTATGAGTACCTCATTAAACGAGTTCCTCAGTATATCTGCAATTCTCATAATACTGCCCTTTACGTTAAACACCAACTTCGTTAGCGCTTCGCGATTTAAAAAAGTGTTATTTTTGTTATTGAATTGAAAGTTTTAATAAACCCTAAAAATACTAACTTTTTATCAATAAATATGGGTAGTATAGTGGGTGTGAGTTTCTGGAGTAAATTCACACGCTCACTATTAAGGAGGTATATAATCATAGCCTTAATAATTATGATTATCATACCACTAGCCGTTAAGGCTCAGGCTCCTGCCGTAAATAGTACACACTTTGTGATTTATGACCTGGCAAATGCCGGTCAAGCCTACGACCAAGAACTAGACAACTACCTAGAGCAGGGATACTCCACATATACGGGTCTTGGCATGAAGATGGCACCGCCATGCAGTGGAAATCAGTACACAGTATATGTGGTTTCTCAGGCTGAGCAGGCCAGTGAGGCTGGCGTGACTGAGTGGTATTATGAGTATAACCCAAGCACGGGCCAAATAATTAACGCCTGCATTGTTGAGATAAACATAAGCGCTGGCCTAAATCAAGAATGGCTAGAGCACACGGCATACCATGAGTTAGTTCATGTATCGCAATTAGCGTATTTGCAATACACAACGATGCCGCAGAATTATCCCTGGTACATCGAGGCTGATGCTGAGGGCACGGCAAGCTATTACACGAATCAATGCCCAATAGCCCAGGACTACTTTCAATACAACCAGTATGAGTATGACCCATACGACTACTCAGGAAAACCTATAATAAACATGTACTACTACTCAGCCTTTATTTACTGGCTGGTCGCTAACGGGATTGAACCAGCCACAATAGAGCAGAACGTATTCGCGGGAAGCGCCATCGTTAATTCATGGCTCGATAATTACTACATCCAATACTTACTCTCCATAGTCCATGGCCAGGACCTATGCGGTACAACATACTACCCAAGTTTCCAAACAATAAGCGTGAGCGGTAACACCTACTCATTTAGCATTAGTCTACAGGGACTAAGCGCGGAGTACTACGAAGTTCAGCTACCCGCCACGGGCACCATAGAGATTACCGCGAGTGGTGGTTCGGTCATTAGTAATATAGAGCTTAATTCAGCATTCTCGGTAACAAACACCACCCTATACATGGCTGTGGTCAACCCAACGACCAATAGCGAAACCGTTACATTGACAATAAGCTATACCCCAGGTATGATGGTTAAAATAGTTAGTGGAACCTACAACGTCATGAGGGGGTCACTGACCCTAGAACTCTACGTTACATATGGGACAGCCCCAGTTACGGGTACAATATACGTCAATGGCACAGCGATCAGCGCAAGTAATGGTTATGCGAGTATCACGTTGACGGGAATTACCTGGGGTACCTACACGGTCAATGTGACGTACGATAACTCAGCCGCACTTGCTCAGGTAACCCTTACGCAACCAACAATATCACTAATAACATCATCCACACTATACCTAACGAGTGATAGCTTCGGTTATTTAGTGTTTTCAATAAATAATCCCAACAATGTGATTCTCATAACCGATGTAATTGTCTCATCACCACCAAGTCCAACGAACCCCTTCAAACCAATGATCTATTTCCAACCAGGTAATGAAACCGTGACATTAAACCCAGGCACAAACACGGTCAAGGTTTATTTCTTCACCAATAGCACTGTGACGAGCGGGCAGGGCGATATTTACCTATACAATAGCCCAAGCACGGCAATAACACTCGGCTATAACGTGGTGCCAGCCCAAGTGGATATCTCTGATGCTACGTATTACATAAATGGTAATTACACGGTAATCAATGCATACGTTAGTGGGATAAGCTCAATTCAGTCTGTGGTAGCTGGCCTAAGCGGTGCGGTTTACGTTAATTACAGCACGTACACTATAACAGTACTCATAATAAACATAACACCGCCAACCATAGACTTGATTCCGAGCATCATAACCATCGCACCACACTGGGTCTTAGTCAACGCAACGATAGGGATCTACAGCCCAACAACCTGCCCAGGATATCCCGTAACCTATAGCGGTGAGTTCTACGTGAATAACAATTACGTGGGCAGCGCCACGGTGCAATGCGGTAAGGCCAAATTCATCTGGGGCGTGTTGAACTTAACGTACACGGGCAATAAACTAACGCTTACAATAAGCAATTCATCAATCACCACGAGCCTAGGTATTGTACCACCGAGAATTACCGTAATTGATTATCTATGGAATGTGACGGGCACCACTGAGTATGTGACGGTAGATCTAAGCGTAACTGGTCCTTATCAATACGTGGTTTTCAACCACGTACTGAGCAATTCAACGATAGAGGTCAATTATACCCTACCCATAAGTGAGGGCGTTCTGGTTATAAACACTGGGTTCAATAATATAACGATTTCAAGACCAACACCATCAATAAGCCTTGAATCACCTGCAATAACGGCGTACCCACACGTAATAAGCGTCACCATTAATATCACGATGCCACCAACACTCGCTTACGAAGGCCCATTAAACGTGTACATAAACGGGTCATTATACTCATCAATGATCATCAACTTACCACCAGGCAGGTCAAGCCTAGTTAACGTACTCGTTAAACCAATGATGCCAAGCATTTATGTAATCGATGTAGAACTTGGCACATGGTCATCTAGCAACATCACGGCAGCCAGCGTGGAGTTGCTCGGATTAAGCATACAGGCTGAGCCGCTGGTGCTTATTGGTCGTTATGAGACAATAAACATAACACTCAATGATTACCCACCAATAAGCCTCCCCATAAATGTCACACTCAATGGTTGCATTAATGAGACGATGGTGGTTACGGCAAATGCATCATTAAGCATGGCATTCAATGAGGAATGTAAGTTAAGCATTAATGCATCATCATATATACTGACAAGTGAGGCGGTTAGTTATTGGGATGACCTAAACCTATGGATAAACAACACAATTGGTTACTACGATGGCTACCCGTTACTGCTTAACGAGACAATAACCGCATACGCAACATTCAATAACGGCTCAAGGGTTCCAGCAACGGTTCTCATTAATGGTTCAAACACATTCACACCGCAGGCCTTAGGGCCGATTACAATCATGCTGAGCATCGAGTACCTAGGCATTACTAATGAGTCTGAAATTAATGCGTATGTTATACCGCCAACATACTTCGAAGCCGAGGAGATACTTAATGAATTGGGAAACCCACCATTCCTAAACACCACAATAGCCAACGCCATAAAAAGTGGTAATTGGGGATTGGTAAACGAAGTAGTCAGTGATTACCAATCATCATCAAGGTCCTACGACCCACTTGCCCAATTATCAAGGTACTTATTAACGCAGGCCATAGTGAATGGCGACATCAATAGGATAGGCTTGGTAAGCACCATACTAAGGTATGAAATCCTCATCTACGTAGTATTTACCGCGGTAATTACACTAATGATAATTGCGATATACAGAATAGTCAGGGCCAAGCGGTATAAATCATCCATGTAATAATTAATTATACCATCCATCATTTATTATGAAATGCCAAATTAATTCATCCTTTTGATTTTTTTATGGCGTCATGGTTTCAATTAAGGATTGTTTCATCAGTCCTTTTTAGGTATACGTTTTATTTCCATTATGTTGATTTATCGCTGGCGAATAATTTAACATTCTTAGTCCAAATACTGGTTAAGTCTAGAACAGGAATGCTATTGAATAGGAGTACTATGTTGTGCCGCTCAGCCTTTTAGGGATTTCGTACGGCCTCGTACCCTTCCAGAATTCCTCCTCGACTTCGCTTGGTAGGTCGTACTCCACGGGGTCCCTGACACCGTTTATCCTAAATGCCCACCTCCTCATATAGCAGGGCCCACACCTACCGCAGTGCTTCTCACCATTGTCGTAGCAACTCCAGGTTAGGTGAAGTGGTGCTCCAACTTCGAGACCGAGCTTCACAATCTCATGCTTAACCAGGTGCCCCACAGGCATTATCAACTCCACATGCTTATTAGGACCAACGGCGTAGGGCATAACCCTGTTAAGGAGCCTAATGAACTCCATCTCATTATCGGGGTAAGCGCCAGCCTCCTCCAGGTTAATCCCGGTGGCTATGTAATCAAAGCCGTAAGCCTCAGCGATGGCCGTGGCAAGGGCTATGAATACGAAGTTCCTAGCTGGAACCCACTCATGGGCAAACTCGGCACCCTCCCTACCCTCATCAACACGGTTAATCTCCCCATCACCCAGAAGTGGCGAGTGCCTAACGATCTTGAAGAAGTCCATGTTGACCTCAAGTAGTGGGACGCCGAGGAACTCGGCAATCCTCTTAATAGCCCTATCCTCCTGGGTCTCGGCCCTATGTCCGTAGTTAAAGTGAAGGAGCGTTACCTCATAGCCCTGCCTAAGCAGGTACGTGGCTGCCGTGGTTGAGTCAAGACCGCCGCTGGCTATTACGAGGACCCTCTTCCTCCTACCCTGCTCCTCATTCCTCAACGATACTGTGGACCAGGTACCGTCAATCCCAATTTCCACTACGGTGTAGGGCTCGACGCGCCTAATCACTGGCGTGTCCCAAATGGGTTTGTTAGAGTCGTCAATTAAGTAGTCATCTAGGCTTGCGAAGAATAGGGCCTTTAAGTCGCTATACCAGGCCATGTACAGTGGCTTAAAGTTCGTGGCGAGCCAAACCCTGCCAGGCCTGTGCGTATCCATTATTGCCAATGCATAGCTACCGACAACGTGGTTAACCAACACGTCCCTAAGCCCATTCAGTGATCCGTCCCATAGTCTTTCGAGTAGTGGCGGTAGTATTGCGGTGTCAATCCTGGACTTACGGGTCAGATTGAACTTAGTCTCTAACTCCTTGTCATTGGCTATTGTGCCGTTATGCGCCACAACCACGTGCTCACCAATCATTGGCTGTATATCGTCCTCAATCTTAACCCTCACATACTCCGTGGTCGGCTCAGCCTATTGTTGAATATCACAGCCACGGTATCCTCACCAATGATACTGGGTATCCTATTCACGGCGATGCTCGGCCTCTCCCTGCTCTTGAATACATTCAATTCACCATCTCTACTCAGGGCAACAATGCCAAAGCTGTCACGACCCCTCTCCTCACCCTTAACAATGACCATCCTCAAAACCTCCTCAATCCTCCTGGCCCTATCTACGTCCAACCTATCACCAAATATTAATACTCCACCAATCGTGCACATCCTGACCCAGGCGTTACCTGAATATTTAAGTCTTTATTTAAACCCCATAAGGATATGAAGCCTCGGTGTGTAATTAACACCGAGTTTTACAGCCATCGGCTTCGTAATGGTCTCATCCTTAGCAACGCACTCTTCACGTGTTGTGCACTGGCTCATTAAGTATACCCTATCGTGTGGTATATTGAATTTGTTCATGAACCAAAGAACCTCATTAGCATCCTCAGGTTTATCAATTACGAACTTAAATACGGCCTTACCACTAGTCACGAAGTCCCTAATAACCAATTCATTAATCCTAAGCCTAGCAGGAATCCTTGAATTAGATAGTTTAGGGGATACGTTGAACTCATCGACATATTTAATGAGCTCACCGGGCCTCAATGTGCCATTTGTTTCCACCTCAATGAAGAAGCCCTGAGAATGCAAGAGACTCAATAATGGGATTAACTCACGAAGCCACAGGAGTGGCTCACCACCAGTCACAACCAGGTGCCTCACGTCACCGCCAACCCTCATTATCGCGCTATAAACCTCATTAATGCTCATATTTATCCCACCAAACCATGAGTACTTCGTGTCGCACCACGAGCACCTTAAATTGCAATAAGCAGTCCTTAGGAAGACGGCTTCCTTACCCGCGTTTGGTCCCTCACCCTGCTTGGACCTAAATATTTCAATAATCCTCACGATTGACCGTAATGTCTAATTCCCATTTAAAAGGGTTTATTATTACTTTAAAACGGTAAAATAAATCGAATCCAATGATCATAAATTTACAATCCTTCGCTATCAGGGTTCCTGTGTAATTACTATTAAACGTTTAACTAAACATATTAACTGGTCCAGGGTAAGGCTTGTCAATGTTTGTGACGGATACGTTAATAGCTACGCCGGGGCCTACGGAAATACCCCACAGGATATTACTAGCATGGTGAGGCGAACTACAAACCCGGACCTGGACCCAGAGTTCTTTAGGCGTTATGATGAGGTTAGGTCAATGATTGCGGAGATGCTCGGTGCCAGGAAGGGTAATGTTATTGTGTGGGTTGGCGAGGCAATGAGTGGTCTCGAGGCTGCAGTGGCCAATCTGGTCAGGAATGGCGATAAGGTTGCAGTTTTAAGTAATGGCGTCTTTGGTGACGCTTCGCAGACTTAGTGAGGGCTTACGGTGGTGTCCCCATTATTCATAGGGTTGAGTATACGAAGATACTCGATCCTGACAAGGTGGTTCAATTCCTTAAGAGTGAGGCTAGGGATGCTAGGGTCGTTACCATGGTTCATTGCGAGACGCCTAGTGGAACGCTGAATAACCTCAGGGAGTTGGCCAGGGTGGTTAAGTCTGAGGGTAAGCTCCTCATTGTTGATGCCGTATCATCAATAGGCGGTGTGGAGATTGACGTTAAATGGGGCGTGGACATACTCATTGGCGGTAGTCAGAAAGTACTCAACCTACCATCTGGCTTGACAATACTCGCCGTGAGTGACGAGGCCTGGGAGGCCATGGAGAGGGTCGATTACAGGGGCTTCTACCTAAACATTAGGTTGTGGAGGGACGTGGTTGAGAAGATGGAGTTCCCATACACCCACAGCGAGCCATTAATCAATGGCTTGCTTGAATCTCTGAGGATGATTCATGAGGAGGGACTCGACAACGTCTATAGGAGACATAAGGCAGTGGCCAGGGGGTGTCATTAGGGCTGTGGAGGCCATGAACTTGAGGTTAGTCCCTGAGTCAGAGAGCTTCTCAAGCCCGACAGTCACTGCGTTCTACGTACAATGGGTTAAGTGACGTTAAGGTTATTGAGACGGCAAGGGGTTACGGCGCTTCATAGCGGGTTCATGGGGTCCATTGAGGGGTAAGGTGCTTAGGATTGGGCACATGGGCTATACCGCATCCATAAACGCAATGACTAACGCCATAGTTGCCCTGGCCAAGGCCCTAAATGACCTTGGATACCACGTCAAAATTGGTGACGCCATAGAGGCCTTCCTAGGCGGTGTTGGGGCATGAGGATCTTCGTTAGGGAGAGCACAGGCCTTGTGAGGGAGGTTGGCCCATTCAGGCTATTACTAATGAGCATGGGATATAACGGTTTTCTCATAATACCATTTGTTTACCTAGCTGGGCTTTACCTATATGGTGCAGGATCCATAGTATACGCGGCTTTGTTCATTTCATGGTTAGTATTCATACCAGGGGCGCTAATATGGTACTACATAACTAGGCAGTACCCAAGGACTGCTGGTGACTACGTATACTTTTCACGACTTAACCCACCCATTGGCTTCGCGGCTTGGTTCAATTTTACTATAGGTGAGATGCTCTATGACGCCGTTCTCGTGTACTTCGCAATAGCCCAACTGGGCACGGTAATGCAGGCGTTGAATAACCCCTTGGCGAGTGTCGTGCTTAACCCAAGGAATGAGTTCATATTAGCCGTAGTACTAATAACCGTGTTAATCCTGATTAACATAGTCTCCGCCAGGGCCGGGCTTACCATGTTCGCCGTAGTGTCTCTAGCGGCCTTAGCCACCTTCATCGCCTCGGCCATCTATGTACTAGCGCTACCGCACGGCATCATTGAGACTTCGCTCGGTACTGAGTACTTGAGGGCTGTGAATGAGGCTGGCAGGGTCTCGGTGACTGGTGGGCTGTATGGGTTGTTTGGCATGGTTGCCTTCACCACGGCGGTTTGGGCGTATGTGAATTACCCGGTGACTATAGGTGGTGAGATTAGGAGGGATAGGTTAACGGCAATACTCGGTGTCCTCGGTATGTTTGTCCTCGGTGGCTTATTCTTCGCAATATTCGTTATCGCATTTCTCAGGGGTTTTGGGTTAAGGTTCTTCATAGGGGCTAGTTACATGAATGCTAATGGGATTGATAATGGTTACATGCTTGTTAACCCCGGCGCTGACCTTGCCCTAATACACACGCCGATAGCCATCGCCTTAGCATACTCATCAGTCCTCTGGTACATAGCGCCCGTGACCGGAGTCATTATTCAAGTATCTAGATACTTACTCGCCTTCTCCATGGATAGGGCACTTCCGAGGGCCATATCTACGTGAGCCTGAGGACCCACTCTCCGGTAGCGGCTCACCTGGTTGATTTAGTCATCACCATAGTCCTAGTATACGTATTAATCCTAACGCCGCTAAGCTCCACACTACTCTATGCAATAGACCTAGACGCGCTGGTACTCCTAGTCTTCACGTTCATCGCATCGATGTTGTTGGCGTTGGTAATGCATGTTAGGGGCGTTACAAAGCTCGAAGTAAGTAGGAAAATCCTAGTCACGCTGGACCTTATATACTTAGTAGTCCTATTAATCTTCGCCTATTACTGGTTAACCCAACCGCAGTATTACTTATCGATTACAGGCAACCCACTACAGTTGTTAGCTGAGTCATCAATAATATTCGTAGTGGGCCTGGTCGTATTCGCAATCGCATCATATATTAGGAGTAAGGAGGGGATACCGTTAGCCTTGACGTATACTGAAATACCGCCTGAGTAATAGGTTTCATGGAATTGAAAATAACGAATATCAAGAATTAAACCTTAATTTCTTCCTCCCCTAGTTACGATATCTCTTACATGCATTGATTATTGAATTAATACTCAGTGCGGTGCAATAGAAAGTTATTGTGCCCATTGCAAATTCTAGTATTGATGCAACGAGGTAAGCCGTTGTTGAGATTCTTAATTATCCTATTAATCCCTGACGATGTGGTTATGTTTTGGTAAATAATTATTTAGGTAAGGCCCAGCTTTCCCTCCCTTCTTAGTCGTTTGTCGAATATCCTTACTAGTATTGCCGTGGCAATGAGTAAGGACACAACGGTGATTACTGAGTAAAGTACCTGGTAAGTAATTGGTATGGGGAGTTCTGGGTAACCCAGGGCTGCCTCACGCATTATTATGAATGGGTAGGCTATTGGTGAGTGCTCGTTAATTATCATTACGTACCTACTCGCCTCACTGGGTATTAACCCACCCAGGCTGGCATTAGGAATTGCATTATGTCTGTGATAACCCAGTTAGACCTGAGTCTAATCACGAGCATTGCGTATATAGTCGATATAAGCAATAACTGCAGCGAAGCAAGTATTATGGATAGTATGAGGAGTAGGGGATCCCTAACCTCAATGGTTATGCCGAAAACCACGTAGAAACTTAGCGCAAGTGCTGCAAGGTCGAGTAAGGTGTATATTGAGTATGCAATGCCCCACCCAATTATGTGAATGAATACGTTGTTTACCGCGGACATTACATTCTCGAGAATGTCCTCATAACCCTCCTCAATAATTCCACCACCAAAACCCCACAACCAACTTGAGTATAGTGCGAAGGCATATGCCGCCCAGAGGAATAGCTGAAGTATAAGTTTCCCCAGGGTGAGCACGCCGAAGCCCCTAAGTGTTAGTATGAAGAATGCGAGCCATAGTGGTGCGGTTATTATATTTATCATTATCGCCGATGGTTTAGAGAATAGTACGCGTAAACCCCTCCATACCTCAGTACTCAATTCCCTAAATACCTCGGCTCCTAAACCCTCTCTCGAGCCTGGCATATGAGGTCATGCCAAGTAGTAAGTAGATGACTGCCGAGGTTATTAAGTAAATAATGATGGTTGGTTCCTCATGACCTGTACTCTCCAAGTACATGGAGTAGAAGGTTATGTACATGGGCAGTGCATAGATTAATTCCTTAATCCACCAGGGCAGTACGTACACCGGGTATGTGGTGCCGGATAGTATTGTCAGTATTGGCGTTAATACATTGGTCACGGAATCGGCATCATTAAGTCTCATAACAAGACCAGCTATCAGTAATCCGATGCCGTAGAGGGGGAGAAGCCCTATGAATAGTAATAGGAGTGCCAACGCCAGTCTGAGGGCTCCGATTAATCCATACTCCACGTAGAATAGTGGTAGGGAGGCTATCGTGAAGGCGCCCACGTTGACCAGTATCATAACCAGTGACGTGCCAAGCAATATTACGTACATGCTTATCGGTGAAGCGAGTAAAAACTCGAGCCTACCACCCCTCTTCTCCTCCCATAGAAACCTAGCCCCAGTCTGCATCATGATCATGGATAGCATGAGGACCTCAAATCCAATGAACTGCCTAATGAATACCCCACTCGTCACCTTAACGAAGAATGATGCTATGAAGGCCATACCACCGGCGATGAAGTATGGAAGAATAATTAGCAATGCCAAACCACCCGGCTCCCTACTTATTATCTTCAACTCATTAACCATAACGGCAAATAATGCGTCTAAACTGCTTGACCTATTTACCTTCATTACCGACCACCCTGATGAACGCTTCCTCCAGGGAAGGCTCATTAATCCTAATCCTACTTATCCTAAAACCCCTTGTCTCAAAATCACTTATCACCCTACGAAGAGTCTCCACGGGGTTCGTGGTCTCCTCGCGTATGGTCTCCGCCAGACCATTAAGTTGAACCTCAACCTCAATAACGTACTTCAGTCCAAGCATGTCCTTAATATCCCTGGGCGACCCCTCGATAATCATCCTACCATTACTTATTATACCAACCCTATCACAAACCTCCTCAACCTCCCAAAGGTTATGACTCGTGAACAGGATCGCCTTACCCTCCCTCCTTAGTCTCCTTACCAAGTCCCTTACCTCCCTAGCCGATATTGGGTCGAGGCCTATTGTTGGCTCGTCAAGGAATATTACTGGTGGGTCGTGAATCAACGCCCTGGCTATTGCAAGCCTAGCCCTCATACCAAGTGAGTACTCCTCATACGGCCTATTCATGGCGTCCTCAAGACCAACGAGTCTCATTAACTCCCTAGCCTTACCTCAGCCACTGACTTGCTCAATCCGTAAAGCCTGCCGAAGTAGACGAGGTTTTCATACCCACTAAGCCTTGAGTAAAACCCCTTATCTGTATAGGACTAAGCCTATGATCCTCCTAACCATGCTCGCCTCCTTAACGACATCATGCCCATCAATCGCGGCATAACCATCATCAGGTATTAATAGGGTTGCGAGTATCTTAACCGTTGTTGTCTTACCAGCACCATTCGGGCCCAGTAATCCATACACCTCACTCCACCTAACCCTGAAGGATACTCCTCTTAGCGCTTCGACTATGATCTTCCTCCTCCTTATGAAGCCAATACGTTCATAACTAATGAACCTCTTCCTAAGGTTCGAAGCCACTATTGCGTCGTTCACACAGCCCCCAATACAGTAGCCTAGGTAATAAGGTTTTGCCGAGTATTGCCTTGATGAGGACTTAACAATTTCCGTTATTCAAAGGCATAAGGTTTATTAAGCCTAGTACTTTTATGGCCGTCGAATGAAGATTCCATTTTGCACGTTCTGCGTTAAGACAAGGGTGTTCTGCAATAAGTGCCAGTCGCTGCTTGATAGTGGGGAGTATTCAATGCTTGATGTTGATGTTAGTGATGCCCTGCTCAACATAGCCACTGGCAAGATGGAGGAGGTACTAAAGAATGTGGAGTATGTTAAGTCTTACGAGGTTGGTGACTTGGTCATAGTGGTGCTTAGGGGTATAAAGGCCATTCCACGGGTGATAGTTCAGCAGATTGAGCATGACCTGGAGAGGGCGTTGGGTAAGAGGGTTAGGGTTGTTGAGAAGGGCGTTAATGTTAATGAACTTGCCACTCAATTAGCGTCACCCGCCAGGATACTCACTGTATCCACGTCATGGTTGCCGGATGGCACGACGGAGACTGTTGTCAGGATAACAAGGAGTGAGCTTAAGAGGTTGCCATTTAGGCCGAGTGAGTTGGCTAAGGTTCTTAGTCAAATTAGTGGTACAAACATTAGGGTTGAGGTTACTAAGTAATTACTATTTTTAAATCCCCAAAATACCAAGTGGTCGTGAGTTTTCCAAGGAAGACCCACTGGACGAGGAACGTAACACCTGACTTGGATGGTAAGGAGGTTGTCCTGACAGGTTGGGTTTGGGATGTCAGGGACCTGGGCAATATAAAGTTCGTACTGCTTAGGGATAGGGAGGGCATTATACAATTAACGATAAAGAAAGACGTAGCCCCAGAGAGTGTTTGGTCATTAACCCAGTCGTTGGGTAAGGAGGATGCGATTGTGGTCAAGGGAATTGTTAAGGCGAGTAAAATAGCCAGGGCCGGCGTTGAGGTTTTTCCGAGCGAGATTCACGTCGTGGCCAAGTCAAAAGCATTGCCAATAGACATATGGGGCTCGGTGGAGACTGACCTAGATACTAGATTGAAGTATAGGTCCATCGACCTTAAGAGACCCATCAACTCACTGATCTTTAGGGTAGAGAGTGAGACTGTCCGTGCAATCCGCGAGGTGCTTTATAGCCGAGGATTCATTGAGGTATTTACGCCGAAGATCATTGTTACGAGTACGGAGGGTGGTGCCGAATTATTCGCAGTTCAGTACTTCGAGAGGGTTGCCTACCTGGCGCAGAGCCACAGTTGTATAAGGAGGAGTTAACGGCTAGTCTCGAGAGGATCTTTGAGATAGCACCCGCCTATAGGGCCGAGAAGCATAACACGAACTACCACTTGAATGAGTTCATATCCGTGGATATTGAGGAGGCCTTCGCTAACTATATAGATGTCATGGACGTGCTTGAGGACGTGATAATCAACGTCTATGACAAAATTAACAGGGCATTTAGTAGTGAATTGGCTAAGTACGGTATAGAGGTTAAGGTTCCGAAGAAGCCGTTTAGGAGAATTACGTATGATGAGGCATTGGATATACTGGGTAAGAGGGGTTTGAAGATTAATTGGGGTGATGACGTACCGAAGAATGGCTTAGAGGTACTAAGCGAGGAGTTTGGTGAGCCATTCTTCATAATACACTTCCCAACGGACCTAAGGGCATTCTACACAAAGCCGCTTGACTCAGATCCAAGGATCAGTGAGTCCTTCGACCTAGTGATTGGTGGTTTAGAAATAGCATCTGGCAGCAGTAGAATTCACGTTAAGGAGCAGTTAATAGAGGCTTTGAGGAAGAGGGGACTTAACCCTGAGAACTTCGAGAGCCACCTAATGGTTTATGACTATGGAATGCCGCCACACGCGGGTTGGGGCATGGGCCTGTACAGACTGCTTATGGTGATCATGAGGAGGGATAATATTCGTGAGGTCGTTCTATACCCAAGGGATAGGTTTAGGCTTGAACCATAGCCATATCACATTTCCTCACTAATAATAAGTACTTTATTAATTATAATTAATTATAATACGCGGGTCAATAAATTCCACCTGAGGTTCTGCATTTAACGATGAATCTACGGTAGTTACTACAATACGTTTTTATTTTCCTTACCACGTTTGTCGCGGGTGTAAAGTAGTATACCGTATTTTTACCCCTTAATGCATCAGTGAGTTTTTAGCTATATCCTCAGTTGTCAAGAATTAGAATTAATTAGAATATTAAGTAGAAGATTTCTCATGAACAAAGCTTAAATATGCCAAATATTACGTAATTGCGATATGAGACTTGCCCTATCAGTAATCGTGTTCATTATTGTTATTGCGACGATTGCGATTACGGTCATTGCGTTAAAATCGTTAATGGGCGTCACACCGATGATTTATGTCGATAAGCTGAGAGGTTTGTTGATTAATGGGTCATTCACGGCGGTCTATAATGAGAGCTCTACGGGCTTTTCCAGCGAGAACGGGTCTAGCCATGGATTTGTATGTAGCGAGACGTATTGGTACAGTGTTGGTTTTGTTAATGGCACTAGGGCTATAATTACCATGAATAATGGCTCATGCGTACCAACTACATGACTCCGCCATCGCAGGAGATGATTAGGTGGGTGAATGGCACGAGTTTCTGCTTCGCTATTCACGTAATGCTTAATAAACGCAGTGCTAAGACCGCCGAGTGCCTACCGCCCGGTACAGGTAAGTTAATTAACTTGGCTGTGCCGTTTAGTGAGTTGCTGGGTAACGTCACGATCAACTTAACGGCCGAGGATTACAGCATTAATTACTCCATGATAACCCACATACACTACGTAAACACCACTAAGTGGCGTGGGCAAACCACATACTGCTTCCAGGTAACTAGCGAGTTAAACAGCAACACTTTCTACGGTATGGAGCCTAATGCAGCCCTACGTAGGGTGATTGATGAGTATAACGTGACGGAGTTCCTATGCCTATTACCCAATGGGTTACCAGCTATCATAATCTTTAACGAGACGATAACCACGAAGATACCACTGGCGCACATAACATCACACACGAGCGAGCATGGCGTACAGGAGCTCGTGAGTTATGAATTGAATTACTTCAACGTAACGGCATTCAACGAAGCTGTATCATAAACGGAAAACCAGCATGGTGGCTAAAGTCCCTGAGACTGTGAGTTAAGTACGCCGTCTAGTTCAATCATAAAATAGTCGTAATTACCAATCATGAAGTTAGGAAAAGTAAGCTGCACTGAACATTATTCTCCTAACGTGAATTTGAGCTCTTAGCCCATAACGTAGTTAACGGTTATGCAATAAGCACTATGGCGACTTGAAGGTACCACTTGATTAGTGTTGAACCGTAGCTATATTACCTTCCTCCTACCGAAGAACCTAACCGTGAATACCGCAACAAATGGATTAATGAATCCCAGGTCCTGGAATTCCGCATTTAATGATTGGGCCATTCCGCGGATAAGCACGCCCTCACGATGATCCATCACCCATGGCGCATCCCTCGCTGGGATGTTCCTACTGATTTGGGCGTTAAGTGATAATATTGATACCGCCAGCAGGGCCCAGGCCACCGGGTTCGTTGGCAGGGGCTGTATTGGTATTGAAGCTATCAATGAGCTTATTGTCTCTATGGAGGACGTTAATGAAGTCTCCACGGGGCCTATCCGCTTAATAGCCTCTGCATATAGTAAGTAGGGCACCACATTACCAATTATTGCCAATGCCAATGGATAATAGTAGGCATTAAGGATTAGGATTGGCACTGTGAGATTCCGCATCACTATGTATGAAATTAGGAGTGTACCAAGTGATTGGCCAAATATGAAATTGATAATATCAGCATCAGTAACCCTCACAAGGGCCATCGTGTACACTAGGTTCATTACCATAAGTATTAACGCAATGTACATGGAATCACCATAACCCTGGAACAACAGGTATAGAGCTCCAAGTAAGGTTACTGCCGATATTACATACCTCGCGTTAACACACTTATTATTGACATACTCAATGATTATTAACGGCACTATATAGCTCGAGCTTAATAACGCTGTTAATCCACCAACACCGCCGGATAACTTGGTGTATAAGTAAACAAGTACGTAATTAACCGGTGATATTAAGAGACCCTTAATTATTGACTTCTCATCATAACCACGTAGTAGCAACACTATGAGGAGTAATGATACTGAGAATAGGTAGCTTGAGGCAATGAGTTCATTGATACTAAATAGCCTAAGGGCTAGGTAGGTGAGTGGGTACGAGACTCCCCACAGGGCCGAGGCGAGCATCGCCAGTACTAGGTACCGCTTGGCCATAGGACTCACCGGAGGTTTACGAAACTAAGAAGATAGGCAAAACTTTTGCTGTTCTTGATTATTAAAAATCTTTCTAAATCAATTTTTTTAGAAATTAGGTAAGAGTAACGATAAATCACTCACGGGTATCATCAGTAATATTTAACATTGAGTAATGAGAAATAAGTTTGAGTTTTTAGACAATCACTTACTCGCTGCTTGGTCAAGCGCATGTACAGGCAACCCCCTGGTTTCAACACCAAATATGAACCACGCGAGTGCCGCAGAGAAGCCGATTACATAGAGTACCAGGTTAGCAAGTAAGTACGTTAGGGTGCTGGCTGAGGCGAGTAGGTAATAAATGAGCACTACGTACATCACCCATGCGGCGAGTCTGACAATGCCAACCCAGGTGGCCCTAACCCTCGTTGGGTATAATTCGGGCTCTAGGAGCACTCTAACGGCCCACCCGAACTCACTGAATACCATGTTTAGGAATAGTAGTACATAGAATATTACTAGTGATGAGGCCAAGGCACTATGACTCATTAGGCCGTATATTACGAATATAGGTATCATTGTGAGTAAACCGCCTAGGAAGGAAATTAGGGTGAAGGTCTTCCTACTCAACCTATCAATTACTAATCCAATTAATCCAGCCACTGAGGCACCAACATTAGCCCACAGCAGTACCTGCGTGGCCAGTACCTCATTGTTTGAGAAGGGTAGTGAGGTAGGTAGATGATGTAGTATGCCATTAATCCATACGTGGCTAATTGGGATATGCCGAGTAAGGTCAGAACCAAGGTCCTGAACCACAGTGGTGGGAACCTAATACCCTGGATATCTTGTGGCTGACTTCCCGTTAAGGCGTAGGATAGTCCATACTCATTGGCGACCCTTTCAGCTTCACCAATCCTACCTCTAACGAGGAGCCACCTGACGGACTCAGGCGTTATTAACCTAATGATTATCGCCACTATTAGGACTATTATGGCCGAACTAATCATGGTCCAAGTAGCAGATAACTGAGTACTATTCATTAACGCTATCAGTAATATTGCAGCTGCTATGGCTGCGCCAATATTATCGAAGTTCGTTATTAAGACGAGCATAGCACCCCTATAATTATACGGCATTAACTCCGTGGTAGCCGCAAGCGCCGGTGGCTCCTCACCGCCAACACCAATCTCAGCCAATATGTAGGATACCATGAATGGTATAAACGCCTCCGATGCTGGGATGATTTTTGATAAAAGTATTGATATGCCCATGCCTACTAAGCCGATGGTGTAGAGGGTCATTGTGTAGGCGTATATGCCTCTCCTACCGACAATGTCAGCTAGCCTACCCATAACCACATTACCAATCATTAAGGAGATAGGTCCAAGAGCCGCGGCAATGGGCACTAGGAACTTAGGTATATACTTAGAAAAGTACTGAATTGACATTACACCACTCGTAGTTATGAATCCCCATATTAAAAACGTAAGTGAATAACTCGTAAACATGGCATAATGAATCCCTGACAACTTTATGTCTCTGGCTGTCTCCATATCAATCACTCTGTTATTATTAATCAATAACATAGTTATTTTTAAAGATTACTCGAAAATACTAACTATTTACCTAAACGTAGAACGATTATTAATCAGCGGTACATCGTTAAGGAAGAGAATGCTTATTAAATGGGAATGAATGATTAAGTGATTACCTTACTCTTCCTCAGCCTCCTGAGGTATTTCTATGTTCATTTTCTTGAACCAACCCATGTAGTAACTCTTGATCTTGTCCCTAACCTCATCAAAGTGCTTCGGCAACTCAACAGGGTCCAGACCCTTGGCTAAATACTGCGAGAAGCGGGCCTTATACAATGTCTCATTCTCACCCTTAAGCTTCTCCGCATACTCCGCTATGTGCTTACCGCCTATCCTATCCTCATCAGGGAGTATCTCCTCACCATGCGGAACCTCCAAGCCTGCATCAAGGGCTCCCTTAAGGACTGCAAATATGCGGGCACCCTTGATTGGCCTGTGCAGGCCAATATCGAGTATCGCCTTCTTAACGCCCTTAAGCAATGCCTTATAACCAATTATTAAACCCACGAGATACGCACTTGAGGTATTCTTCAAACCACCCTTCCAGCCAAAGTCGACTAACTCCTTAGACGTGGCACTTACGACAACCTCATCACCCATGACCTTGGGCACAACGACCTGGGCAATTATGTACCTATTAGTCCTCCTAACCACCAGTCTAGGCAAGCCACTCTTAATCATCTCCCTACGCCTGTAATAATTCGTCTTACCCTCCCTCCTTCGTCTGAACTTGACTTTATATCTCATTAAAATCCACGTAGGCAATATGATGTTTTTAAATTTTGTGCAGTGCTTGCCGTGGCCACCCTCTCTGTGAGTGTTAATCGCTTGAGGTGCTTGTTTATGATTTGTCTCTTCTTTTCATCTTTCGTTCTCTCGTATTTTCGGCAGAGTACTTCCACAACCTGCGCCCTAATGTCTTCGTATTTTCAAACACGTACATGGGTATTGTGACAGCTAGGTATTTACCACTCTTATTAACGTAGCTATAAAACTCATTGCTGTATTTAGCATTTAAAGCATCAATAACTTTGTCGGCCTCAACCTCATCTCTTCGCCACCTAATCTCCATATTAGCAATCCTCTTTAGCCCTGCCCATTTCTCGAAGCCCAACGCATCAAGTACATCCCTTAGTATGGGCGGTAAGATGGTAATCATCGCCCTGGCAAGGTCAATGGCATAGCCGCTTAAAAAAATTGTCATGTAAATAACATTAGCATTAGGATCATTGGGGGTATTTATGCCACCTAAACCTGTCCTGCAGCTTTTCAAGAATGGGCTCCCACTTATCGAGTTCCTCACCCGACATCACTATACTAATTATAGCTTCATTATAGGCATGGCCATTAACCGTGGTCTTCGTAACACCCGCATCCTCATTGCCAAGAACCGCGGTGAACACGAATGTCAAAAGCCCCTCCTCACTAAGTTTGCCAATATCACTGAGGATTTTTACCCTTAATTGATTTATGACTGGACTTTAGGTGCCACTTGATCGTTACATCATTCTCATTAACATTAACGACGTTTACATGTATGTAATTTACACCTGGATAAAGAAGTGCCCAAACAATGACCTGCCAAGCCTGCGTTGTGCCATAGCGGCCTTACCCTTCTCAGCAAACCCATCAGCTTCCTAATCTCGTTGCCGGCCTCGTACCAGTAGTTTATGAACTTCTCAACAATCCTTAGCAGGTCATTTATGACCTCATCGCTGTACCTGCCCCTCAGCCGTTGCTCCAGCCTGTCACGCTTCACCAGTCTCTCATCCATTGTCTCATCAACCCACCACGTTTCCAAACCATCCTAATGGCTTCGCTCAACAACTTAATGGCCTTATTTACGGCGTTTTTAAGAGGGCTGTTGAGATTGTTAGGGAGGTTAGAAGGATTGGTGTTGATGTATTGACGATATCACAGCCATACCCACAACCATTCGATGAGAGAGGTGTTCTGGACTACGTATGCGCATTGTCAAGGGAGTTTGGCGGTGATGTCATGCTTTATAATGAGTCTGCCGTTGGTAATCCCCTGAGCCCATCAATGGTCATTAAGATCCTGGACAAATGCCCAAACATTAAGTACCTTAAGGATAGCCCCCACGATATGATCGGCCTACATAATATTGTCGGTATACCCAGAGTTGAGGGTTATGGCCGGTAGCGATGGCTTGATATACGGCATAATGCTTGCCGGCAGCGTGGACATTGTGCCCCTGCGATAACCCCATTCCCCGAGTTGATCATTAAGATCGTTAATGAGTTAAGGAGTGGTAATTATGTGGAGACGAGGAGACTCCAGGATTTCATAATTAGGGTCAGGAGTGTGTTAAAGGCGGGCAGCCTGAGTGGTGATTATGGGTATGCCATGTCCCTTGTTGGGGTTGACATTGATAAGCCAAGACCACCCTATGAGGATCCTGATGAAAGACGAAGGAATTCATAAGGAATTCGTTAATTTCACTTGGTCTCATTAAGCAATGATTAGTGAGTTAGCCCAAGACCTGAGTTAATGGTCTCCTTAAACCTCCTCCACCAATTAATATAGTCCTCGTAATCCTCGAACCTCCACTCCTTAGAGCCTACCTCCCTTGCTATCGTCGAGACCACGTCCCTAGTCCTCTCGCCCTCCCAAGGTCTTGGCTCCGCACCAGCCTTTATCGAGTACTTAGCAACCTCCTTATAGACATCCTTATTAGGCGCCATCCCGGTTATCTCAAGGTATAACTTATCGAGAACGGGTTCAGCCAGCCCCTATGGAACCTACAAAGCCCTGCGTCATCGATTAAGGCCTCAGTAATGGCCCTACTGAGTGATGACTTTGCGAAGTCCTCGGGGCCCATGAACGTTGGTGTGTAATTAGTCCAGTACCTGCCAGTACGTACATTGGCGCAACCATTCCGGGCGCCAGTAGAGGTTTGGCGTCATGTAACCATCATTCCCATAGGCCACATAAACTACCAAGTCCCTGAAGGACTTACCAACTCAGGCTCTATCATGGAATATCTCATCAAGCTTTCTCGCAGCAACCCTAATCCCATTCTCGGCAATTAACCTAAGTACCTCGCTGGACTTCTCAATGAAGCCACTAATTACCTCCTTAGCCAACCTGGCGTTCTTGTGGGAATCAACCTCCGGGTTGAATTTCATTGGGTCGAAAATGGGCTTATCACTTATCCCAACCTCCTCAGGCCTCAACAAGCCGTGCTCAATAGTGTCAAAGACCCAGGCAACCACATGCCCCATCTCAATTGCATCCAGCCCATACTGATCAATTAAGTCCACGAGTGGTACCGCCTCCTCGAATATGTAGTTACCAATGAATGGACCCATAGCATGGAATGGCTCGTAATCCACCTTCTTACCGCGCCAAACCTTCTTACAAACAACCGAACAACCAAAATCTCCACAATTATACCAGCTCTTGCTCTTTACGAAGACCTCGTCATTAAAGGGCTTCCAGAAGAGCCTGAGTATGGCTTCAACATGCTGTATCCTAACCTCCCTGGGCAGGTATATGGATTTATAGCCAAAAAGCGGTAATAACTCGCGGTAATGAGGATAGTTAACGCCGAAGGTTCCTCCAGTGCCCATGCTTGGGTCAAACCTATACTTAACGGTTTTCTCATCCATAACCTGCCTAAAGGGCTTCTTGAAGGACTCAATCATGACCTTATTGATGAAGTCCATGTCAGTGACTTTGGCATACCTAGCCCTGTACGTGCCGCCGGCCACAATACCAACCACGTTATGGCCCATGGCAAGGGCAGTGCCAGGACCACCCCTCGCCGCGAAATCCTCAGCCCCAGGCCTAAACTCACCCTTAGCTGGGTTAACGTCTATGGACACCAACGCACCGTTGTACGTGCTGAGCGCCTGGGCCCACAACCACGGCCCTTGCATTATACTTAACGAAGAAGTCCCTGTACGTGTCGAGGAGGTACTTCGTGAAGGCATAGGCGCGTGGTAACCACCATACTCAAAGACAGGGTCTGTGTCCTTCAGCTCGATCCCGTCGCTTGACATGAAGACTACCACGGGCTTCCTAGCCCTACCCGTTATCACCACCGCATCAATGCCAGCCCCCATGAATTTATATGCGGCACCGCCCAGGGCAGCCACATGGAGCGTCCTCGTCATTGGGCTCTTGAAAACAGCTATTAACCTGTGGAAGCCTGGCATTTTGCCGCCGATGAAGGGCCCCATGCCGAGTATAAACGGTGCGCTTGGGTCGAGTGGGTCTAGGTTCCAGGTCTTTGCCTCATTATGTATCCTGACACCCAACGTCACTGGTCCCTGGGCTGCCGTATCCTCAATTTTCCAGGAATTGGAGTTAAGGTCAAGTCTCAGTACCCTCACAAGCGTTGCCTAGCCAAACCCAATAATAGGCTTTCTTGAGTAATCTGTGAATAGGTAATACCTACTTAGTATGGGTGTTTAGAGAAATACTTATTAACCCATTACACCCAGTTATACTCAGTAGACCCAGCATGAGGATCAAGGAATTAATTAGGGATGGTGTCATATCCTGTAAATCCGCCGACCCAATAACCTGTGCCGTTGCTAAAATGTACATGAATAATGTCGGTAGTGTTCTCATTATTGATGAGGATGAGAAACCCGTTGGAATATTCACCGAGAGGGACCTGGTCAGGGTTGTGGCTGAGGGTATTAGCCTTGACACGCCACTGATGAAGGTTATGAGTAGGAAATTAATAACCGCGAACACCGCAGAGTCCGTGATCTCAGCCGCGATGAAGATGATTGAGAATAACATAAGGCACTTACCAGTTGTTGAGGAGGGTAAGGCAGTCGGCATGGTCAGCATTAGGGACTTGGTAAGGGCGTTAATGGCACAGGAACTTGCTTATCCATAGGGCAATTGTAAAATAATCGCCCAGGTCAATAATAATCACTTTTTAATTGGAGGGTCATTAAGGGAAAGGCAATTTTAAGTTTTAATAATGGAGGTAAAAATTTAACAAATGCACTGTATCACGCAGCCTTATACTTACCATCAGTCTTTACTACCTTCCCATCCTTTATCAATCTCGTAAGCTGCGCCTTAACAACATTAACCCTCTCCTCACCAACAGCCTTCGCAATCTCCTCAGCCGTGAATTCCTTACCCTTATTGCTCGTTAGATAGTCAAGTATCTTCTTCTTGATCCCCTCAACCATACAAAGTAAAAAAATTATTCCTTTAGGTTATAAAGGTATTGCCTTTATATTTGTGAAGTATCAACCGTAATTTGCCGGGTTAATCAATGATATAAATAAATACACGGACATACCCAATACTTGTCCCATCCCCTGAGAAAATTTCTTAGCTTATCATAATTAAGGCAATTAATTTATTGATAATTTTAAGGTGAATATACCATTATTCACGCGTAGAAAGAGATTTCAAAGTCATACTACCGTAGGCAACAACCTATTATACTGGTTTTTTATGGCTCATTAATTAGTAATGAGTAGATTTAGGGCGTATTACGATTACGGAATTGTTATTGAGTATGGGAATAAACGTTTCATAATTGACCCATTGAGGAAACCCGGTGTCTCCTTTAACGCCGTATTAATAACCCATGGGCACAGGGATCACGTTAATCCGAGAGCCCTTCACAGGGCTTCGCCAATAATAATGAGTAAGGAGACCGCAGCCATAATTAGGGCGCGTGACGGTGATTACCTCAGGCATATTGCGGTTGGCCCAGGGTCTAGGCTCTTCATTAATGATGTATTGATTGAATCCTTCAATGCCGGTCACGTCATTGGTAGTTTATCCTACGTACTAGACTTTGGGGATTTAAGGGTGGGTGTTACCGGCGATTTTAATGTGGAGCCATCAATAATACTTGATGGCGCCAAGGGCCTTGATGTTGACGTGCTAATAATGGAGGCCACTTATGGTGACCCAGACTACGTATTTCCGAGGAGGCATGAACTATATAATGAGTTGAGGGCTGTTGTCGAGGATGGGGTTAAAGACGGCATTGCCGTATTCATGGGTCAACCACTTGGTCGCGGTCAGGAACTCACCGTGTTGCTTAGGGATTACCCAATTTACGTTGAGCCTAGCATTAAGGCGATTAATAATATCCTGGGCTTGAGATACGGCATGGTGGCTGACAAGCCACCGCCAGCGGGCTCCGTACTGATTACCGGCATTCCCAAGGACATTACGTGGTTCGTTAAAGTCCTGAGGAGTAGGTATGGTAAGGTTAGGATTACCGCATTGAGCGGCATGTATGCAAAGCAGTCTAGGGTTACCCGATTAAGGCAATTCGGCGTGGATGCAATACCCCTCAGTAGTCATTCCGACTTCCCAGGGCTTGTGGACTTCGTCCTGAGTAGTGGGGCTAAGCTCGTGTACACTGTTTATGCAACGCCACAAAATTCGCGAGGTACTTAAGGAATGAGCTTAATATCATGCTAGGCCATTACCTGGCGTGGCCAATTAACCATGGACTACTTCCTGTGATGGATAGAATGCTTAAATTAGGGGATGGCATAAACGCACCGATGAGACCAATAATAACATTACTTACGGATTTTGGCTATGACTCATACTTCGTACCATCAATGAAGGGCGTGATACTAAGCCTAAACCCAGACGCGGTTATAATTGACATAACGCATGCCATACCCCCATTCAACATCTACAAGGCAGCATTCACACTATGGGCATCGTACAAGTACTTCCCCAGGGGCACAGTGCACGTGGTTGTTATCGATCCAGGCGTTGGGACATCGAGAAGGGCCATAGCTATTAAGACGAGGAATTACTACTTCGTTGGCCCCGACAATGGCGTGTTAATGATGGCTGCCGAGGATGACGGCATAATTGAGGTTAGGGCTATTGAGAGTAGGGAATTCATGAGGCCGGTTATTTCGAGTACATTCCATGGCCGTGACATATTCGCTCCAGTTGCGGCGTACCTAAGCCTTGGGCTGGACATATCAATGCTTGGGCCTAGGGTTACGGACCCTGTTAAGTTACCTGGTATTTCAAGTAAGGTCTCAAGGGGTGTTGCTGATTCGAGGATAATATACATTGATCACTTCGGTAATGCCTACACGGGTGTTAGGGAGGGTGACCTTGGGACTAGGCCTTGAGTATGGTGATGAGTTGAGGGTTGTTATACCGAGGAGGGGTGCGGACATTAGGGTCAGGTTCCTGAGGAGTTATGGCTATGCCAATGAGGGTGAGACTTTGGCGTTGATTAATAGTGAGGGTTTCCTGGAGCTTTCCGTGAATAGGGGTAGTTTTGCCCAGAGGTTTGGTGTTGAGGAGGGTGATGAGGTTACTATTTCAATCCTTAAATAATCATGTTGTGGGTTGCGTAGCCTAGGAGTTCTCTGAAGTTTCTCGTTAGTGTCACATCATCAACCAGGTAGTGCTTGGGTACCTTACCATTAACAATCCTCACGCCCTCCATCTCCAGTAATCTCATTTTAACCTCAACATCACCCGAGGAGTAGCCGCCTAGGGAGCCGTCACTCTTAATGACTCTGTGGCACGGTACAACAACCGGCAGCCTATTGGCGCTTGCCAGCTTACCGACTGCTCTGGGGCTCGTGTT
This sequence comes from Vulcanisaeta sp. JCM 14467, assembly GCF_001316245.1. GTDB lineage: Archaea > Thermoproteota > Thermoprotei > Thermoproteales > Thermocladiaceae > Vulcanisaeta. The sequence goes on from NZ_BBDM01000004.1 coordinate 83,499, forward strand.
CAACAGTCTAGCCAATTGCGCATAGGTCGCCACCCTGCCCCTTGGTATTGCAAGCATGGCCAACTGGGCAAGCCCAAGCAAACCCGGGCTGAGTTCGAGGTGGTCAATTATCTCTTGAGGCCCTATTAAGCCCATTATGTACTTCATTAATGCGTCGCCAATTGGGTTTATGGCATTATCTCTAACACCATCAACACCAACTCTAATCCTGATCTCCCGAATCCTATTGCCGTGAATACACGTCTCCAGGGCGCCAATGCCCTTAAGTATCAATGTTATGCAATGCATTTAATTCAATCACTTAGGAGGACTTAAAAACCTGTTCCGAGCGCACACTGTGGTTGTTAGGGTTAGGCTTGTGGGCGTGTTGAAGGCGCTTACCCTGGGTAGGGATTACGTGGAGCTTAACGAGGTCTCAACCGTGAGAGATGTTATCAACGGCCTTAAGTCAATAAATGAGAAGTTGTTCAAGAGAGTCTTCGACCATGCGAGGGGTGAATTAGCCCCTGACATATACGTCGCGGTTAATGACATCGACATTAGGCTTCTCAAGGGTCTTGACACGCCCATTAGGGATGGTGATGAAGTTTTAATACTTGCCTACATCCACGGTGGTTAACAGCAATGAGCTACCTGATAAGGTTGGGCAGCGACATTGGTGAATTGAAAATTTGGTTTGCGACAGTGGTATTAACGAAGCCCATCAATGATGAAGTAATAATTAGGGTTAAGTCCATAGTGGGTGAGTGCCCAAACTCACTAATAACCATTGTACCTGCCAGGAAGGTTCTGAACCCATGGCACATGATATATCCCGCGTACCTAAGCCTTAGGGACTACCTAAGGGGTTTATCGAGGTTTAAGGATCCGGGGCTTGGCGCACTGACCTATATGGCAGGCACGTCGCAGTTAAAGAAGGGATTAAGTATTATGAGCCCCATTGGTGATTATCAACTATCAATCATCATAATGAGCATAAGTGACTGTGTACGTGATGTAGTGGGTAGGGTTATTGACGTATTTAGGAGTATGATGGAGGATTTAGTGATTGGTGTTGGTTGTCATAGGGCTTATGATGGCTTGTTTAAATCCATTGATGATTTTATGAACGCATTAATCAGTAGTTATATTAGTGAGTTCACGTGAGCTGCGGCAATTCTTGCAGTTAATAATTTATAATTCCAGTGTGGTTTCGGGAAGCCAATGGATAGGCTATTTTACACGGCTAGAGATGAGGAGATAATTAATGGTGAGGCAACGGACATATACTTCCTAAGAACGGTCGACGTGCTTAAGGCCGCCGGTCTCGATAAGGTTAGGGTTAGGGCTGAGTTCCACGTGGTTAATTTACCGAGGAATTACAAGTGGGCGGTATTTGCTGGGTTGAAGGAGGTAATAAACCTCACGGTAGCCAAGGAGTTGCCAATAACGATATATGCAATGCCCGAGGGCACGTTATTTAAGGCTAATGAGCCATAATGGTCATTGAGGGTAATTACACCGACTTCGCCGTTTACGAAACAACATTCCTGGGCATACTTAGACACTACAGTTCAGTGGCTAGTAAGGCTGCAAGGATTAAGAAGCTAACCGGTGATAAGTCTTGCATATTCTTTGGGGCCAGGGTTGTTCACCCAGCCATACAGCCCATGGTTGATAGGGCAGCCTACATAGGTGGTTGTGAGGGCGTTGCCGGCGTGATTGGGGCTAGATTACTGGGCATTAAGCCAAGCGGTACGATGCCTCATGCATTAATGATAGTGTTTAGGCACGCCACTGGCAATCACACGCTTGCCTGGGCCTGGTTTGACAAGGTGATGCCCAGCGACGTGCCGAGGATCGTACTCGTCGATACGTTCTTTGACGAGCGTGAGGAGGCAATGATGGCGGCTAAATTACTTAATGAGAAGCTCTACGGCGTTAGGCTTGACACACCAAGCAGTAGGCGCGGTAACATGGAGGCCATTGCACGTGAAGTTAGGTGGACCCTTGACCTTGCTGGCTATAAGAATGTGAAGATACTGATCAGTGGTGGTGTTGATGAGGATGACGTGGTTAAGCTCAAAGACGTGGCTGACATGTTCGGTGTCGGCACATCAATAGCCTTCCCACCGAGTGTTGATATTAGTATGGACATTGTGGAGGCTTATGACGAGAAGAGTGGGCGTTGGGTACCAATAACGAAGCGCGGCAAGTTACCTGGCTTCAAGCAGGTATATAGGTGCGCAGGGACCCTTAATGACCAAGTGATTCCGTGGGGTACAGAGCCGGCGCCGTGCCCTGACGGTTCTAAGCCAGTGCCACTGCTTAGGAAGTTTGTTGATAATGGTAGGGCTGTTGAGCCGATACCTAGTGATCAGGAGATTAGGGGTTATGTGCTTGAGCAGTTGAAGTATGCCGAAATGTGATTGTTCATAGGTGTTTGGTGATTGAAAAATAGGTCAATATCAAGTTTTTCTCCAGGTGGGTTTTGGGTTAAAGAAGATGTTATTTTCTATTTTTAAGGAAAATAACTATTAAGCTCACAGCTCCTCTTCCCACTCCTCCTCGAACTCTTCCCACTCCTCTTCCTCCTCACCTTCCCATTCCTCCTCTTCCATAACTAGGTTGTTCATGCTCGATCAATGGTGACTTAAAAGAATTATTAAAAAGCATTACCTACCTGACTTGATTATATACACTATGGTCCTAACCACATCCTAATTAACCGGGCTTAACGAGCACTGGCGCGGTCATGAGGTAGGTGTGGTTTATAAAAGGTTGAGGTAGAATATAGTGGGGGTTGATGTGGATTTCAACCTAGTCGTGTCCACAGGGAGGAGATTAGAGGGTAGGTGTGCGGATGAGCTTAGGTACATCGGTGATTTAATCGGCATGAGGATTGCCCAGACATCCTTCACGGGCTTTGACGGGTTGATAACGGGCTACGTTGATGGGGATCCTGTGGAGTTCACCAGGAGGTTGAGGGAACTGGTTAGTAGTGGTCGTTATGTGCCGCGTTTTGTGCTTAAGGTTGTGCCGGTAATGAGGACTGTTAAGACGGATATTGAGGAGATTAGTAAGGCTGCCGTTGAGTTGGCGGGTAGGTACTTGGGCCCTAATGAGACTTATAAGGTTGAGGTTAGGAAGAGGGGTGTTGATTTGGGTAGGATGGATATTATTAATTCCATTGCCTCGAAGATAGGTAATAAGGTTAGGCTTGAGAATCCGGATAAGGTTATTCAGGTTGAGATTTTCCCGTCAAGGACTGGGGTAAGCGTCATTAGGGAGGACGACATCTTCTCCCTGATGAAGGTAAGCGTTAATACTCAACAGGACAGTGGGTAATTCATTAATCAATTAACCATAATCTTTTAATTACTTCATTAAACCCTACCTCAATGGAGGTCACAGTCATTGGAACGGGTAGGATGGGTAGCGCATTAGTTAGGAGGTTAGCTAAGCAGGGCTTTGACGTGTATGCATGGAATAGGACTAAGGAGAGACTAAGGGATTTACCCGCCAAGGCTATTGATGACATCTCACAGGCCAGGGGAGTTACCATCATATTCGTCTCTGACGATGAGGCATTAAATGCGGTTAAGGGTGTTGGTGGTGACATAATCGTGTTATCCGGAACCTACAGTGTGAGCGCCGTTACGGCATTTAATGCTAGGTTTACGAGCATGGGTAGGGGATTACTCGCGGCACCCGTGGTTGGCGGGCCTGCTGATGTGGAGAATGGGACGGCCATATACCTGGTCGGTGGTCCCGAAGCCACCTATCAAAGGGTTAGGGAGGTGTTTGATAGGTTAGGTTTCGTGATTAGGCTTCCAACGGCTGAGTCCGCAATGGCGCTTAAGCTTGCCTATAACGCATTTTTGATAGGGTCTATGGCATTGCTTGGTGAGTACGTAGTGCTCGGTAGGACCTACGGGGTTGATGATGATACGCTAAAGTCATTATTGAGTAGGACCGTGTTTAAGGACGTGGCTGAGAAGTACCTTGATAGGATGCTCAAGCCCAAGTCACCACCATCATTCACGCTAGCCCTGGCAGCCAAGGACGTGCACTACGCGGTTAAGTCGGCCGGTGATGCTAAGACGCCTCTCGTAGTTTCATCGGCGGTTAAGTCCCTGTACGAGTTGCTAGCTGTTTTGGGCTTTGGTAATGAGGATTATGTTAGGGCAGGCCTACTCGAGCTTATTGGCGGTTTGAGGGAAAAATAATGCTTATTAAGTCCGCAGTTTAACCGTGCATGATGAGCGAGGGCGCCAAGGTTGAGGTTGAGAGGGTTTACGTGATTAACCTAAGGAGGACCAGGGAGGTTTCAAGGACTAAGAGGTCTCCATACGCTGTTAGGTTGATTAGGAGGTTCGTGGCAAGGCACATGAGGGTTGAGCCTGAGAAGGTTAGGATTGACAATAGTGTCAATGAGTATGTTTGGTCCAGGGGCATTGAGAAGCCTCCGAGGAGGATTGAGGTAAAGGTTACTAAGTACGGTGATGGAACCGTTAAGGTCACTTTGAACGTGCCAGAGAAGACCGAGGAGAGGGCTGAGACTAAGGCGGAGTCAAAGTGATCATCTGGTTTATGATTTTGAATTATCCAATCTTTTTATAAGGGCTCTTTATCTTTCAATAACGTGGTTAGTAATAGGACGTTGCAATTAATGTCTAGGTTGTTCACGGCAGTTCTTTACTTTGCAATTTCCCTAATAGCATTCATGCTCGATTTCCCATTCTACCCAGCCCCAGTTGCACTACTCATTGTTGTAGTGACTACGGCGCTGGCATACTCAGGGCATGTTAAGCTTGGCTTTGCAATAATGACGATACTCCTAATACCAGCGCTACTCTATGTCTATAAATACGCAGCACTTGGCGCCTTACTACTCATACTAATCCTCTTAATCCTGATCAGGGTCTTTGACTGGCTGGGTGTTGGTGTTGGAATGCTTGCCTGGGAGTTCTCAATAATGCCGAACCAGCTCTACGTCCTTTCAGTGCCCCTAATACTGACCTCGCCAAGCCTCACGATAGGGGTTACCAGGAGGGTGACGCCGCTTAAGTCCCTAATAACATTCCTAATACTTTACATACCAACACTATTACTGCTCAATGCCAATAACGCCATTATTCCCTGGTTTGGCTATGTGAGTATGAATCTAGCGCCGTTGCAATCACTTACCGTTAATTCAATAACGAGTGCGTTAGGAGGCATGGACGTGGGGTTATACGGCCTTTCCCAGGCGATTGGTAGGGTCTTTACCTGGACCAGCACCTATGTGCTACCGCCAATAATGGCATTGACGGCGTACATTGCGTACGCCGTATCAAGTAGGTTGAGGTCACATGATAATAGGGTGGTTAGATTCCTCGCACCTGCCATTGGCACGATGACCGCCTACGCATTAATGACATACCTATTATTTTACATGAATCCATACTTCGGGCTTTACCAGGGTATTGACGTTAACACGTTGATGCGTGGGTTATTACCTGCCTCATCATTAGCCTCGCCATACTACCACTAATAATGCACTTCAGGCTTGTCGAGATTAGGTTTGAACAGGAGGAGAAGCAATCAATGGTTGCGCTTGAGCGTGGATACCAACTAATCCTGAATAAGGATGAGCTAAAGTCCCTCGCAAATGAGTGGGATAATGTGGTTGGACTTGACGATATTAAAAATGAGATAGAGACCTCGGTCATAACGCCGCTTAGGGACGTTAAGTTATCCCAGAAATACGGCTTAATGCCAATACATGGAGTTCTCCTATTCGGTCCCCCCGGCGTGGGTAAGACAATGCTCGCGAGGGCAATTGCAGGTAGGTTGGGTTGGACCACAATAATCATGAACCTAGGCGAACTGCTCAGTAAGTACTACGGCGAGAGCGAGAATAGGTTAACCGAGCTCTTCAAGGTTGCTAGGAACTATGCGCCGTCAGTAATAATAATTGATGAGTTCGACGCCATTGGTAAGGCAAGGACCAGGTATGTAAGCGATGATGTAACACCAAGGCTACTAAACATACTGCTCAGTGAGATGGATGGAATAACCAAGAGTAATGAGAATATCCTAGTAATCGGGACAACAAACCAGCCAGACCTCCTAGACCCGGCCCTGCTCAGGCCTGGCAGGTTCGACAAGGTAATCTACGTACCACCACCCAATGAGGAGACCAGGGCCAGAATGTTTGAGACAATGCTGAGGGGTAAACCTGTCCAGGGGCCAATTGATTACGTGAAACTTGCCAAGATGACTGATAGGTTCACCGGCGCTGACATAATGAATGTGATTAGGACGGCAGTTCTCGAGTCATTGAGGGATGGCGAGCCAATAACCCAGGGCAAGCTTGAGGAGATAATCAATAGGTATAAACCCAGCCTAACCTATGACCTCCTTGAGAGGTACGAGGCCTTCAGGCTTCAGTATAGTAGGTTGAGGACCTACGGCAAGGCGCAGGTGGGTATTCCGGAGGTTACCTGGAATGATGTTGGTGATCTTGAGGAGGTTAAGGAGGTCATTAATAAGTACGTAATAGCCACAATGCAGAGGAGGGATATACTCGAGAAGTTGGGTATTGAGCCAATACACGGCATACTACTCTTCGGTCCACCGGGTGTTGGTAAGACACTTGTTGCCAAGGCAACGGCAAATATGCTCAAGGCAAACTTCATAGAACTCAATGGAGCAGAGCTCGCCAGGGTTGGTCCTGAGAGGGCGGCCGCCGTTGTTAAGGACGTGTTCAACATGGCTCGTGATAATGCTCCAGCCATAATATTCATTGACGAAATAGACTCAGTAGCGCCGCCTAGGGATTCACCGATAGGTGGTGTTTGGTCCAACGTAATTGCCCAGCTATTGACTGAGATGGATGGGTTAAGGGGGCTCAATAACGTAATAGTTATAGCGGCTACGAATAGGCCCTGGTTCATTGATCCAGCCCTGCTTAGGCCTGGTAGATTTGACAAGGTTATCTACATACCACCACCGAATAAGGATGCTAGGCGTGAAATCATTAAGATACACATGAGGAATGCGGAGGTTGAGGAGGGCGTAATTGACTGGGTTGCTGAGGTCACCGAGGCTATAGCGGCGCTGACCTGGCTGCCTGGTTAGGGAAGCTAAGATGAGGGCCCTTGACAGGGTTTTGAGTGGTGATAATAAGGTTAGGATTACCAGGGAGGACTTCGAGTACGCACTTAATAAGGTTCGCCCATCATTGAATAGGGAGTTGCTTAGTCAGTATGAGGACTTCGTAAGGAGGATTAATTTGATTGTTTGATCATGGTGCTTTTATCCAGTGGTATGGTATAGCTTCAGGAGTTATCGTAGGCTTAGTAATTTAAAGGGTTCCTTTCACAGTTTCGTCATGAGTCAAAAACCTGAAGCATTGAAGAATGTAATTGAGGAAGTGACGAAATTGGTAAAGGAGGGGTATTCCCTAACGAGTATTGTTAAGGAGGTTACCGAGGCGATTAATAGGGATATTGGTTTGAGCAAGGTGATATTTAATGAGATAAAGGAGTCTATGGTTAAGATAAGCCCGGGCAATGTACCTGTCGGCCTATTCACACAATGCGCATTAATACCCAGTTACTACCTGACGGGTAAGACACCAAGCATTGATTGGGGTGACGTAACAATGCACCTACTGGGTAAGATGATACATAGTCTGGCGATCGTGGAGATCAAGAATAGGCTTGGGAATAGGTGTGTTGAGGGTGTTGAGGTCATGTACACGTATAACGCCTGGACTATGAGGGGTAAGCCAGACCTTGACTGCGGTAATTACTACCTGGAGTTTAAGACCATAATGGGTAGGGTCACTAAGGCGAGGTTGTTCCATGACATGATACAGGCAGGCTTCTACTCAGCTGCTGGTAATAAGAATACGTACATACTCTACCTAATACTCAGCGACGGCGTATTGCGCAATATAGTGCCTGTCGAGATCATACCCGAGGTTGGCTATCCAGTCATATACGCCTTCAAGCTATGGGTCAAGGCTGTGGAGGGCGGCGACATTGGGGCCCTAGTCGCTAAGACGACTTCATGCAAGGTTTGTAGGTTTAGGAATATATGCATAATGAGGACTAAGAACCCGCACGAGGTCTTCCTACCAGGTAAGGAGTTGCTCGATAATTACCTCGACTATATAAAGAGTGAAGTCTCTAAGGCTGGGGTTAAGGTGGTCGGCTGATGAGTCTCGAGGAAATAACAGACCTGGCAAATTACCTACTAAATAGGTTGCAGGTTAGGGATACCCACTTCATAACATCAATTGCCAAGTGCTCATTACTGTCCCAGAGGAGGGATGTGAGTATAATGGATGAGGCATACGGTGAGTACTTACCGAGGGTTTTAACGGTGTGCGCCACAGAGAAGCACGTGGTTAGGGTTGAGGATTTAGTGATTGAATTACCAAGGCTTCTCAGGTGCGGTGACTCATTAATACTGCCAAAGCTCATGCTACTCAAGGATAATGCTAAGTCCCACATTGTCGAGGCACTACTCGTAGCCGCACTACTCAATACCGAGGTTCAACTTCATTACCTATCTAAAAATATAAGTGGTGATATTGAGGAGGGCTTATCAATAACGATAAAGCCCGAGTGGGGTAGGGAATTACTCAATGAGGTAATTAAGTCCTTAAAGAGTAGGGAGGTTGGCGTTAAGACAATAAGTTGTGCCATATGCCCATTGAAGGATGTATGCCCATTTAGTAAGCTAGGCGATAAGACGGTATTACCTAGCGAGACCGAGAAAATAATTGATGAGCTTTATAGTAAGTTGATTACCGAGCTCACGAGTACGAGGGAGGAGCGTGGCACGGAGGTTTTAACACCACCTAGTACGCTGGATAAGGAGGGCGTTAGGAATTACCTGAGACAAGTGGCTGATTGGGCGCGTTCCCACGGTAGGACGTGGGTCAGTGTTGCGGTTGGTAGGTGTCCGGTATGTGGTAGGGAGGGTACGTTGGTTATTAGGATCACCAGCGGCGGTGAGAGGGTCCTCTATAGGCATGGTTCCTCAACATGCACGATAGGCACCATAGACGAGTCCATTGATAAAATAAGCATTGATAGGTTCCTAGAGATCGAGAGTACCGAGACGGGGACTAAGTGATTAATTACCGTATACATTAATTGTTATAAGGCTGCTATTTAGGTCTAAATTAATGACGTTGAGGATCGGCATCATCGATACCACCTTCGCCAGGGTTGACATGGCTAAATATGCGATTGAGGAACTTAGGAATAATGAGCCGTCTGTAGTAATAGAAAGAATGACAGTGCCTGGCTTTAAGAACACTCCCTGGGCAGCCAAGCAATTAATCAATAGGGGTGTTGATGCGGTCATGGTGTTTGGCTGGATTGGGCCAAGCCTGACGGATAAAATAACCTACGCCGTGGCCTCCATGGGCCTCATAATGCTTCAGATCGAGTATGATAAGCCGATAATAGATGTGACGGTTCATGAAGACGAGGCGCGCGATGAGAAGGAATTATTCGACATAGCCGTTGATAGGTCTAGGAAGCATGCACGTAACCTCATATTAATGCTCAGGGGTGAATTAACCAAGTGGGCCGGCATGGGGCTTAGGCAGGGTCGACCAGACGTGGGCCCAATTATCAAGTAAAAACCTTTATTAGTATCATGTAGTTTGTCCTCGCTGTGAGTACATCTGTTGAGCATACGAGGAAGATCCTTAATGAGTTAATAATGAACAATTTACTAATTAGTGTTAAGGAGAGACAGAACCCACTGGTTTCTGAGTACGTCATTAGGTATGGAGATAAATGCCCTAGTATTATTAGTATTGATGAGGATGTGGGTATGGATAGGGAATTGACTTGGTACCAAGTATTGACCATGGGCATTGGTTTAAAACTTAGCATAAATAGGATTGGACTAAGTCTTGGTCTTGAGGATAATTCCATAAGGGTTCTACTCAGGTTGATGAATGGTGATAGGTTAAAATCATCTGAGGAATTCATAATGGCTTGTGGCGAGGTTAAGGACTCAATCTATGGTAAGTCAGTGATTGACCTTCTCATTAACCTTGACGTTATCTCCAGGGTTTTCAATACCGTGAAGGAGAGGAGGAAGTTGGGTGATGGCTACATTGATGAGATTATGAAGTTCCTAAGTAATGCCAAGTCGAGGGTTGAGCAGGACGTGAGGAGGTTAGTCAGTGCCTATCAATGGTTTGAGGAGTGATGGCTCATGGTTAGGAAGTTAATACTATTTCTCGAGATGCATCAACCAAGGAGGTTGAGGTATGGCGTTCTTGATAAGCTATGTGATTTAAGGGGTAATGAGATTAATGAGTCGGTAATAAACTCGATAATATTTAATGATGAGGTGAATAGGGAAATACTAAATAGGGTTGCTGATAAGTCATACATACCGACTCTCGAGTTAATGAGGGACCTGGGCAATGAGGGTTTCAAGGCATCGATCTCGATATCCGGCTCATTAATTGATCAATTACTAATGTGGAGGCCTGAGGTCATTGACTTGTTAAAGGAATTGGTGAGGAAGGGAGTCATTGAGCTAGTGACTGAGCCATATCATCACTCCCTGGCTTCACTCATTAGTGGGGATTTATTTCTTGAGGAGTTGAGGGATCATGTTGAGGCGTATAAGTCATTATTTGGGCAGGTACCCATTGTCTTTGAGAATACGGAATTCCTCTATAGGAATGATTGGGGCATTTTGATGGAGAGGCTGGTGCGTCGTTGGTTCTCACTGAGGGTGTTGATTGGGTGCTTGGTTGGAGAAGCCCGACATACCTATACGGAGCGCCTAATTCGAGAGTTAAGCTATTATTGAGGCATTACAGGTTATCCGATGACATAGGCTTCAGGTTTAGTAATAAGTCCTGGGATCAATGGCCGTTAACGGCTGATAAGTACATGGCCTGGGTCAGGGCGACACCTGGTGATTTCGTGCTGATTGGCTTAGACTTCGAGACATTTGGCGAGCATCATTGGCGTGAGAGTGGGATCTTTGACTTCCTCGCGTGGCTTCCTAAGGAAGCTAGGAGGGCTGATGTTGGGTTCATACATCCATCATCACTGGCAAGTGAGGAGCCCATTGACTACCTAGACATACCATCAGTAATTTCCTGGGCTGATGTTGAGAAGGATGACAGTGCATGGCAGGGCAATGACCTTCAAAGGATTGCGCTCAATCACGTAGCTTCCATAGGCGATTTAATGAGGTTCCACGGCCTTGAGAAGACCTGGAGGTACCTATTAACGAGTGATCATTATTATTACATGTCCATGAAGCATGGATCGAGTGGTGAGGTTCATAGTTATTTCAACCCCTATAACTCAGCATTTACGGCATTTAAAACTGTCGAGGACGTCGTTTTAGGTATTACATGCGCCCTCGCTAGCACAGGATTAAATAGGATTAGGTCTCGTATTGCTAGGTAAGTTATTGTATGATTAGTATGGTTCATAAGGTATTAATTACCGTTAAGTCATCCTTCGAGCACAGCGTAAGGCGGGATATTAAGGACTACCTATTCTTTTTTTGATAGAGATGTGGATGTTAAAGCCACGGAATTTAGGGGAGTCCTCATCGTGGAAACCAATAGAGATCCCAAGTACATGGCCCAACAACTCATTAACGCACCAATACCCGAAGGCGTACTTACCTCCATAGTACCAATCATTTACGAGGGAAGTTATAACTCAATTAATGATTTCATAGGCATTATTCGTAAGCATGTTGGTAGTGATTGTAGGGACTACATTGTTAGGTGTAGGTTACGTGGATCATCAATCGGCGATAATGATTGTGAGAATGCGATAATCAATTTATTAAGGAGTCTTGGATTCCGTGCATTACATAGGGGAGACACTGGCTGTGCCGTTATCATTGAGGGCTTGGGTAATTGGTTCGGGATTTATGTTGGGCCCCGGTCATTTACGAGGGTTTAGTGAAAGTTTCAATTAACCCTAGGTTAAGGCTTATATAGTAACCAAAAACTATTTTTTTACCTCTCCACTAAAGAAATAGTAAATGCCTAGGATTTTTAAAAACGAGGCTGCATTAACGCCGGAGTACGTACCGGGTAAGTTACCGCATAGGGAGGAGCAATTGAAGCAGCTTGAGACGTACTTCAGAGGTTTCCTGGAGAATCCGGGCTCCATGTATCCAAAGGTAATTCTTATTGGCAGACCTGGCAGTGGTAAGACAGTCACAAGTAGGAAGTTTGGGAACTATGTAGTCAGGTCAAGCGAGAGGGTTAAGTATGTCCATGTGTCTTGCTTTCTCAATAGAACACTTAGTTCGGTGCTAAAGGACATTGGCGTTCAACTAAACATTGCAATACCCAAGAGGGGATTCTCAACGGAGGAGTTGCTTAAGATGCTCCTGGACATGGTTAGGGAGAAGGACATATACGCAATAGTGGTTCTGGACGACGTATTCCACCTCGTTAATAATAGTGGTCCACATGCCCTGGGCACGCTGATTAGGCTTGGTGAGGAGTACGTTAGTAGGGGTGATAAGTATAGGTTTGGTTTAATCCTAATTAGTCAAGACCTCACCTTTAAGGACCAGCTCGATAGGAGTTCTCAGAGCGCCCTTGGTAATGCCGTGATTAAGTTTGAGCCTTACACGAAGGACCAGATATTCGAGATACTCCTGGCAAGGGCTCAGGAGGCGCTGGTTGATGGTGTGTATGATGAGGAAATACTCGAGATGATAGCCGATGTTGCCGGCGTTGACGAGAGGTCGATGGATGAGCATAGGGGTGATGCTAGGTACGCCATTGACATACTATGGAGGGCGTCGAAACTGGCTGAGATGAGGAGTTCTGATAGAATATTGCCTGAACATGTTAGGGAGGCGATTAAGAATACACTCAGGGGTATTAGGAGTGATGAATTGAGGATGCTCCCACTGCACGAGAAGATATTCCTTCTAGCCATCGTTAGGAGTTTGATGAAGAATCCAAACTCGCCATACATACCCTTTGGGACTGCCGAGGATGAATATCAAATGCTATGTGAGCAGTATGGTGAGGAGCCGAGGAAGCACACGCAGTTGTGGGAGTACCTTAAGGACTTGAACATGAAGGGCTTTGTTGAGACTAGGACGTCCAGCAAGGGTATGAGGGGTAGGACAACACTAATCTCAATACCATCGGAGCCCCTAGCCACGTTGGAGGAGGAGTTGGAAAAAAATAGTTAAGGGTGAGTTGGGTACGTGAGCACCGACTTCATAGAGAATCTATTCTCATCGAGGATTAGGGTTAGAGTGCTTAGGGCCCTGATTAAGTATAGGGAGGTTAACATAACGAAGCTCTCCAGGGACTTGGGCGTTAATTACAAGGTCATAGAGTACCACATAGAGGCACTTAAGAGGCTTGGTATTGCTGAGGAGAAGAGGTTTGGTAGGATAAGGATTATCAGGCTTAGTGAGAATGATCCCCGTGTTTTAGCAATTGAACGCTTCTTCACAGAACTCGAACAGGCAATCACTGACCAGTCTGATTCGCAAAATCGAGAATCCTCTTAGCCAGCTTATAATGCACGTAATCCACTAATTGACCCTCAAGGCTTATGGCACCCCGACCCTCCCTAACAGCCTTCTCATAGGCATCAACGACCTTCCTAGCCCAATTAATCTCCTCCTCACTTGGTGAAAAGATCTCATTAGCCACGGGTATCTGGCTTGGGTGAATGACCTGCTTACCGATGAATCCCATGGACTTAGCCTCAAGGCACTCCCTCCTAAAGCCCTCGACATCCTTAATATCAAAGAACACCTTATCAATTGGGTCAACGCCATAAGCCCTGGCAGCAGAGACTACGATGGTCTTAAGGACTTGGTTCTGTTCGTAAGTCCTCACCACACCACCGACCGATAGCGCAAAATCCGCTGCACCATAGGACATCGCTGTAACGCCCTCACTCCTCACCACATCTTCAATCCTAAGTAACCCCCTGGCCGTCTCAATTAATGGCTCAATTTCCCTACCGTGGCCTTATAAACGAAGCTAAGGTCCATCTCTGCCTTTGGAATAACTATACACTTAACAACATCGATCCTACTCACGGTGTCGATGTCGGCATAGAAGAAGGGTGTCTTTGGGTCATTAACTCTAACACAAACCTCCTTACCTCTCCAATCAAGTTGTGGGAGTAATTCCCTTATCAATTTACGTGCGGATTCCTTGTCGTCTATGGGCACGGCATCCTCAAGGTCAATAATCACGGAGTCAGGCCTTAATTCAAGGGCGGCCTTCCTAATCATGTGCTCATTATTACCTGGAACAAATAACTGAGACCTCCTCAGAACCACGAATATGCACTAAGTCGAATTAATTAATTAGTTTTACTCATTTAGAACACAAGTACTGCCCTACCCAAAACCCTCTGATTTATCAGATCATTATACGCTTGATTAACATCCTTAAAATGATACGTCCTATGGACCGGCTTAATAACGCCCCTATGGAGGAGATTCACTGCTTCAAGAACCTCCTTCCTAGTATATGCGGCAGACCCAATTATCCTGTGCTCCCTCATTACCGTTAATGCAGGCCTCATCAACCTAATTTCCTCACCCTCAGTATTCCCTATAAGGACCAGAATTCCCTCACGCTTCAACGCCCTAAGGCTCTCGTTAATCGATGCAGCACCCACAATCTCCAGGACAACATCCACATCCCTAACCTTCCTTGAAAACTCCCTATCGGTAATAACCTCGTCTGAATACCTCGCCACGAAGTCTGCCTTACCAGGTGACGTTATTGATATTACATAGGCATCAAGGCTCTTCAGGTACTGTATCGTATGCACGCCAACACCACCACCAGCCCCAGTGACGAGAACCCTAGTGCCTGGACCAACATTGCCTAATTTACTCGCGTGTATTGCTGTCGCTAATGGGCACACTGCCGCGGCATACTTAACATAGTCACTATCTGGTAATTCAAATACGTTATTGCTCGGTGCAATAACGGCCTCGGCATAACCACCAGGCCTATTTTCGCCAAAGAATTGAAGGTTTAAGCATAGATTATCCTTACCAGCCCTACAGTACGGGCATGTACCATCGGTAATAGCCCCAAATACGCCGACAGCTTCCCATTAACCTCCCCAAATATTTCATGACCAAGGATTAATGGCGGCTTTAGATTCTTAAACCCACCCCTCCAAATGACCAGGTCACGACCGCATATACCTGCTGCCTTAACCCTCACAACAACGTCATTAGGCCCAGGATCGCCTATGTCGTACTCCTCAATACTGAAGGGTTTATTGAACTCCCTTAATACTGCCGCCAATACCCGCATTGACGCTTAGGAGGTAGATTCAATTATTAAATTAACCTATACATATTTTATTTAGGACAATACTAACACAAAACAACTCCCACCAAGGTAATACTTATTTTCCTTAAGATTTATTGAATTACGTGGATACATGCATTGTATTGCCTACCATAAACGAGGCCGATAACCTAAGGATATTGCTACCCATGTTGAGGGACTACCTGGCTGGTTATGATTGGTTCATTGTGGTTGTTGATGATGGTAGTACGGATGGGACTCCCGACGTTGTTTTGGGATTCGCCAAGGCGACCGGGAGGGCTGAACTGATCGAGAGAGGCGCCAGGCTTGGCCTGGGTAGCGCGATTAAGACTGGCATGAGGGCTTGCCTTGAGAGGGGTGCTAAGTCCATAGTTGTTATGGATGCAGACCTCCAGCATCCACCTGATGTTGTTCCTAATCTTGTTAATGCCGTACTTAAGGGCGGCGTGGATTTAGTAATAGCCAGTAGGTATGTTAGGGGTGGTGGTGTTACCGGTTGGTCACTTAGGAGGTACTTAGTTAGTAAAGGGGCTACGTATATGGCAAGGTTATTAATGCCCTGGACACGCAGCATCAAGGACCCAATAAGCGGTTTCTTCGCAGCGAATGCGGATAGGTTGAGGGGTATAATTGACATGCTCAGTGATTCATCAGGCTATAAATTAATCCTTGAATTACTAACATTAATGCATGCCAAATATGGTGGCTCATTTAGGGTTGTCGAGGTGCCGTATGTATTTAGGAATAGGATGTATGGCATAAGTAAGTTGAGTACTCGTGAATTGATCAACTACGTACAACTCGTGTTAAGGCTGAGCAATTACTCAGTGCCTAAGTACCTGGTATCCCTAGTCATTGGTTCCATCATTAGTTACCTGTTTTTCAATGCATTATCAGGTATGAACCCAATAGCCAGTAACCTAGTATCCATAGAATTCTCGCTAATCACCGTAATTACCATGTACCAAGTCTTGATGGGAATGAAGCCGCAACTGCAGTACTACGTTAAGTACCACTTGATTAAGTATGTGGCAGTTGCAATAAAACTGGTCCTGTATATGGTATCGGTACCCACGGTAATCGCGCTTATGATTTCGGGCATGATCCAGCTATTAATGACCCTCCGAATAATAACGATTAACCCGGCGATAATGCACGTACTTTAATCACGAAAGATCTTTAACTCCATCATGCAGTCAGCATTGATGAATGAGGATCTTACTAACAACAGTGCCGGGTATTGAGGACATCGTAATTGATGAAGTTAGGGAATTATTTGGGAATAGGGTAATTACGGCTGAAGTATTTGGCTCATCGAATGTCACGGGTAAGGTGCTAGTGAATATCGATGGTGTGGATATTAAGAAATTCAGGGCGTTAAGTACTGTTGAGCACGTAATCGATGTCCTCGACATAAAGGGTGTTGGTAAGAGTATGGAAAGTCTGAGGAGCTGCATTTGGCAGTTAAACCTAGAAGGACTTCTCAATTACTACACTCCAAATACCACAATTGGCGTATTAGCTGATAGGTCAGGAGATCATGAGTTCCGAAGCCTGATGCAGCAGCCCTACTTGGCGAGAGGATCATTGAGTACCTATCGTCCAGGGGCATTAAACCACTCTTTAACTTAGATAACCCTGATCTCACGCTGAGGCTCATTATTGATCAGGACAAGTGCGTGTTGGGTTTATCGATAACGCGTAAGCCGCTTAGGAATAGGCCGTATAGGAGGTTTAATCACCCAGCGGCGATAAATCCCATACTGGCTAATGCCATGTTCAGGATATTGGGACCAAAACCATTATCGAGGGTTTGCGACATTACCTGCGGTAGTGGCACAATAGTCATTGAGGGTGCATTGATGAGGAGGGATCTTACCTTCCTATGTGCGGATATTGATTATGGATACGTTAAGGGGGCATTAATGAATGCTAGGGAGGCCCGTGTGGATTATTTAGTGGATTTCGTTGTTATGGACTCAACAAGACCCGCAATTAGGAGTGGCGCATGTTGGCATTGCATATTCAATCCACCATTTGGAATACGCATAGAACCACTTAGTGGGATATCCACGTTCTACGACTCATTATTTAGAGCGCTTGGGGAAATTCTTAGGAGTGGTTCAAGTGCGGTATTTATAACGGTTAGGAAGTCCCTGGCAAGGAAAATGCTTGCTAAGTATGGCTTTAGGGTGGTGGGTGAGAGGGTTGTTGAGCAGGGTGGTATTTGGAGTACGATTTTTAAGGTTGTTAAGGAATAGTTTGTTCTATTTTAAATGCTTACTGAGCCTTTGGTATAAATGACCTCTGGTCTTCGTTTGGGAACAACCTATCAAGTACCTTTCTAGGCACCTTATACACCCTGAGGGCTATCTCCCTAATCAACTTATCGTGGGGTGCGCACTTGGTCAGGTTAAGCCTTAGGCAGTGCGTGTACTTCATTATCTTCTTCTCCTCAACCTTCTTTATATTGCCCAGCGCTATGTCCTCAGCAACCCTGAACGCCACGTAAAACCTCACATACCTCATGAACCTACCAGCCAAGTCTGGATATGCCGCGCTCAACGCCCTATAGGTGCCTATGAAGTCCTCCTCAGGGAAGAACCTCATTATCGTGCCAGTGAACACATACCTCAACAGCCTAAACCCTCTCTCCTCGGTCCTTGGTCCTAACACCTCGTTATCAACCATCTTCCTGAGCTGCTCGGTATCGTTATTATCATTTAATTGGAAGTTCCTCGCCTTTAGGAAGTTGTATATCTCATCGCATGTTATCTCCACGTTGAATATGTTCTTGAACGCGTTCGTTAACTCCCCATCGAGTAGTCCAAGTCCGTACTTACCAACTATGAATATGGTGGCTATCTCCTTATCATAAATCCTAACCTTACTCAAGCCCCTGAAGTTCAATACCCTTTTGTTTATAGACAATGTAGACTAACTCCTCAAGCTGGTTCCTAGTGCTTACTTCATTCCTCATTATCTTGCTCCATATCTCCGTCGCAGCCTCAATACGGCCTTTATACAACTGCCTAGCGTCTAAGCCACTACTCATACTAGCGATTCACCACTCCACTCAACCGAAAAACTAGCGCCTTATAATCCTTGTGCTCCAGGGCCTATGACTAGGCAGTCTTAACCTGCTGCGCCTGCCTTGGGTAAATGACGATCCTCATTGGCAATGGTAACTTAGACGCAGCCCTCCTAAGAGCCTCCTTCGCATGGGCCAGGTTCTTACCCTCGATCTCCAGGTGCATGATTACAGTGCCAGGTCTTAGAATCCTCGCAGCCCTGCCCGAAGGAACTCCAAAGGCTAGCCTCATACCCTGCTGTAGACGGTCAGCACCAGCCATGGCGAGCATCTTATTCTCCCTAATCACGTGGAATGGGTAGACATTAATCTTTAGGTAGAAGTTAGGGTCACCAACGTACTTGGACAGGTACTTATACGCCATCTGCCTAGCGGCCTCAAGGGCGTTAGCCCTAATCTGCCCAGTCTCCTCAGCCACAAGCTCAGCCACGTAATCAAACCTAGCCCTTTCCCTGGGCTTGGTATTACCAAGCTCAAACCTTGGTATCTGCACATATGGAGCACCCGCAATATACTCAGTCCTAGTATACGGCCTCTTCAACCTCCTATAGCAACGACCAGGCCTGAGTGGCATAGTAACGTCGAGTTATGGGGTAGGCATGGGTATTTAAACACTACGCCCATTAAATCCTGTTAATCCTCAACGAACCAACATACCTCTTAATCCATGAAACTAACTCCTCATAAGTCCTCTCACCATCCCTAGTCAACCTGACAAGGCCATCACCATCAACCACAACCAAGCTCCTACTAACCATCCAGTCAAGGTACCTCTCAAACTTATCATAGGACAAGCCGCAGGCGGTTGCCAACCTAGTCCTCCTCATGGGTCCATTATTGACAAGGGCCTCTATGATTCGAGCTAACACGTAAAGGTCAGGCCTGAATTCCCTGGAGCTCATGGTAAAGCCACCTAAGCTCTATGACTAGCCCATTTAATGTCCATAATTTTCTAACATCACCGGTGATGCTATCCCACTCAAGCGCAAGCGTGATCGTCATGTCCAGGATTACGGCCATGACTATCACGTACCAATTCAACTGGGTATAGCCTAGGAAACTGAGTAATAGTAGGGTTAGTCCGTAGATTAGTATGGCAAGGAGTATTGATAGAGCCAGCAACTTGACAATGATCAACAAGGCATAACCAACCCTAGCCCTATTGATCTTATACTCAATACTATCAAAATCCAGCGTTGACAGTATCTCGAGAATTCCAGAAATACCTGACTGAAGTTTCTCGGTCCAGTAATTATACGTACTTACTTCCTTCATCAACTTATCAATACGCGTATATACATAGTATGGTACTACAATTAATAATGCGATTGCGATGATTACACCCCAGCCCTGTAGTTGTGTTACCAATGAGTATGGGGTCACCACGTATATAATAATGTATACGATACACCCACCCAACACCGCAGCTATTATACCCAACACGGTAATGAGCAACCTCGGCAATTCATCTAGGGCCTATTAATGCCTTCAATGCGGTTTAATACATCCTTAAGAGCCATGAGTTTAGTCCTGGCCTCCTCAATACTCATATCACTATCACCAACTTACTCACTATAACCATGACTGTTACATCTCCAGCGTTACTGCTGGCGGTCGTTATCAGTAAGTAGGTACCTGATGCAGCACAGTTTTGCTTAATCTGCATGAGTAACGCAGGTGTTATCTGGCGTAATAGTTCAAGGCTAGTTACGTTTTCATAAATCACGATAGGATTAACCATACTATTCAATAAGAAAGATACCAATATCGTTGAGGCATTCGGTGCGCCAAGCCCAAACCCCTCGGCACATACTGGGTATGCATAGTAACTGCTTGGTGTGAATAAGTATATCAACTTAATGGTACTGCTCGGCCCCAGTGTAATGATCGTTCCATTGCTTAGATGAATTAGTAGTACCTCGTTAGATGGGTTTTCTATGGTGATTACCACCTTAGCATACGCATTATGGGTAACCAGCGTTAACAGCAGGAAGCCTGTAGTTGAGTTTATCGTGAAGGACCCAACTGTGTATACATTGATCATGTTATGCCAATTGATCAGCAGGAAGGCTACCTCAGCAAGTACAACGATCAGTAGTAATATAATGAGTACCCTCCTTATTGCCTTAGGAACCTTCATCAATAGTCGTGGATTCTATTAACTAATAAACTGAACTCCCTCAGGGAGAGTAGTCATTGCTTAGCGCCCCTTTTGGCTCTGTATCCTGACTATCGCCTCTGCGATATCCCCATTTGTCTCCCTCAACGCCTTAATCGCCTCCTCCCTCGTGCACCCAGTCTCCTCCATGACGAGTTTAATATCATCCTCACTAGGCTCATACCGCTTAGCTGTTTCTATAACGGGTGTTGACGTGGCTTGTTGCTGTGGTTGCTGTATTATTAGTGATGGCCTTGGTTGTGGCAGTGTTGGTTGCGGCTTCACAACCCTAATGTCAGAATCACTGGCCTGTACCTGGTATATCGACAGCCCCTGAATCCTCATCCTAGCAACCACGGGCTTATTAATCTCTATGGTTGACCCATCGCCTAGGTAAATAATAACCTTTGTTACGTTGCTCACTTCCTCAAGGTTTAAGTCCTGAATACCAAGTCGCTTAAGCAGTTTCCTGACCTCCCTTGGGTTTATACCCACGAAACCTTAGTACAATGGGTGTATTTAAGCAATTTTTGCAGCGCTCCTCATCAGCCTTGGCATATTGGTCCTAGCATTGGTGCTATTGTTGGTGATGAACATCCGTAGCCAAGTACGTGGGTTGGGAAGTACTGAATCACGTAATAAACATAACCACTGCCTATCATTGCCTCAAGCGACTTGCCATACATTACCTGGAATACGGCGCAGTACGGGCATTCAGGGTCGAGGAACTCAATAACCGTTATATTGGCGCTCGGATTACCAATTCCTAAACCGGAGGTAATGAGTTCATGTATGAAGGATACCTGAGTTGAGTTCGCCCTGAACCCATAACCAAGTTCCTGACCCTGGTAGGTAAGCATCGTTATATTACCCCTCAATGTGTAATTAATGGCGTTAAAAACGTACGGCGATGCACCGGCTAGTACATAGGTCACGTTATTCACCTTATCATAGACTATGAATAATGGCGTACCAAGTAGGTTACCTGGTATATTGAGTGTATAGGCCATGGTGTTTACGCCATTTAATGCGCCCATGACGGTATTGACCAAGTCCTGGTCACTCTTACTTACCGTGCAACCTGGGTAATGACTCGTCAAGTACTGGTACTGGGCTATCGGATACATTATTAGGTATGTTGTGTTGTCTGTCTCCTCATAGTTATATAAATAATCATACGCTATTGTGTATATGCTATTCACGGCACTTAATGCGGCATTTCCACCATACTTATTATAAATGCATTCAATACCAAGCCAATTCTCAACGCCTCTCTCAAACGCTAGTGTGATTGGGGATACCTTAGCCGAATTCGCCGGTGGTTTGAGCACGAGGAAGTAAACTAACACGCCAGCAAGTGCTGCCGCAAGTACTATGACGGCTATTAAGAGTATCCTATTTATGTTTGTATTGCTCGACATAATCCTCAATTCATGATTGAATTAGGTTAAAAACCTTACTAACATTCCATAGACTCCGTAAGAAAGGCATTAATAATAATTAAAAGTACTATACTGCAATGGCTATTCGATTACGGGTTAAGTTATCATCAATAATGGGTAGGACAACGGTGACAAAGGCTTTGGTGACAACGGGTTATGAAACCCAGGAGCCCGAGATCCTCATCCCAAGGAGTATTGCCGAGGACCTAAACCTACTACCTAACTACCCAGTGGTTCTGAAGTTAAGAATTACATATTGGCTGACGGGACTGTCACAAGGCTGATACTAATCCCCAATGCGGTTCAGGTGTGGGTTCTCGAGAATGATAGGGAGGTTGGTGGAGTCACGGCTCACGTTGCTGTGAGTGAGCGTGCGGATGAGACATTACTTAGTGATAAATTGGTTAGTAGGTTGGGGATTGTCCTGCTAGATATTGGTGAGGGTATTTGGTGCTTCAGGGATGAGATTGGGAAAACAGTCAGGAGGAGCCTATAGATCCTAAAAATGCTTTGATGATGTTTATAAACGTGTCAATCGGCGGTCTTCCTTGGGTAAATCCCTGCCCATAGGTTGTTGATCCGCCACCCTTACCATTAACGCTAGTATTGAGCTTAGTCATTAAGTCCCTAATACTAATGCGCTTAGCCATTTCGGGACTTATGTAGACCATGTACTCAGTCCCATTGCCAACCCTATTAACTATCAGTAATACCGTATTGGGTCTAGTGCTTAAATACTCCTTGGCGAATTCCTGCATGTAGCCCCTATCCTCACCCTCGTACTCCATGTACGTGAAGCCCACGCCATTTATAGTAACCTCCCTACATGGCCTCGGCAATGTCACCCTTAACAGCCTTTTTCGTTAATGCCTTAATCCTACCCTCCATCTTACTCACATCATTGAGCAGTTCCTTAACGCCCTTAACCATGTCCTCCCTACCCTTACCAATTAGTTCCGAAACCTCACCAATAGAGTCCTCAAGCGACTCGGCATAGTTAAGTGCGTGCCTACCCGTGGTGAATATGAACCTAACAACACCCTCCTGAATCTTCTCAACCCTAACAATCTTAATCATACCAATCTCACCGGTACTACTCACATGCATGCCTCCGCATGCCTCTACATCGTATGGATTTTCGTCCGGGCCCACCTGGACAATCCTCAACTTAGCCCCTGGTACTGCGCCTCCCTGGTATATGTATACACCGAATTTCGACTCCGCCTCAGTCCTGCCCAGCCACCTAATGATCACTGGGTAATTGGCCAGGACCATTTGATTTGCGAGCTCCTCAATCTTCCTAATCTCGTCTCTACTCGGTAATTTATAATGCGTCACATCGAGTCTACTGAAGGGCACGTTCTTCTCAGCGCCTGCCTGCCAAACGTGCCTACCGAGGACGCGCCTAATACTCTGGAGTAGTATGTGCGTTGCGGTGTGCATTCTCATTAGGTCAAGTCTACGGATTGCATCCACGATACCCTCCACGGTCTCACCCTCCATTGGTGGTTCACCCTCAATAACATGTACGATAACCGGCCCAACCCTCTGGACATCCACAACCCTCGCCTCACCCCTACTGTGCTTGATCACGCCATGGTCAGCCACCTGCCCACCACCCTCTGGGTAAAACGCTGTTTGGTCAAGGACCACGTACTTATTCTTAATGACCCTAAGCACCTTGGCATTGAATTGGAACAGCCTCATGTTTTCATAGAATAGTTCTCTCGTCTGCGGTAGGTCCTGAACCTCCACAGGATTTATATCGACCTTGGGCTTCTCCTCACCAACCTGTCTCTGGTACCTAGCCGCTAGCCTTGAATAGAAGTCATCAGGCACCGTAATACTTAATCCAAGCCTTGTTGACGCAACCTCACGCACTACCTCAGGCGGTAATCCCTGTGAGTCGTAGAGCATCATCAAGTCATCAACGGTGAGCTCCCTCTTACCGGTCCTCCTCTCCCTATCCCTAACGACCCTATCAATAATGCTTGGCGCTTGCCTGAGCAATTCCTTAAACTTCTTCTCTTCTAGATCAACCAGCTCAAGTATTGTCTGTCTCTCTTCATAAACCTCTGGGTAGTCATCCCTTAGGAACTCAAGCTCTATGTTCATTATCTCCGTAAGCGGCATCTCAATACCGGCTACATACATACTCCTGAGCATCCTCCTAAGCAGAAGTCTACCCAGGTAACCAACGCCTGAGTTGCTCGGTATGACACCATCAGCCATCATCCAGGATAGCGTCCTACCGTGGTCGCTAAGTATGTACAGGGTCTCCTGAGCCTTTAGTATATTCCTAACCTCATTAACGTCCATGCCAACCTTGCCCGCTATGTACTCATAGGCCTTCTCAATACTCGTAACTTCAGGGTCAAGCTGCCCGAAGTAAGTCGCCATATGCATTAGCATTTCGTTGCTTGGCTTAGGAAGACCTAACCTGCTCCTTAACTTCTCGATGAATGGCCCAAAGACAGCATCATAAACGGTGGGCTTACCCGTGAGTAGCCAATAAATCCTTTCAAGGCCGTAACCCGTGTCCACGATCTTCATGGGCATCTCGACATACTTACCATTAACCGTCCTATAATGCATGAAGACAAGTGTTGCTATTTCCAAGCCGCCCACGAGAACCTCAAGGCACTCACCAGCATTACCACCACCCTCCCAGATATTCTCCTTATACGTAATCTCATCATCCCTGAGGCCCAACTCCTTCGTGAAGATTCGTGGGCGTACTCCACAGTCTCATCAATCCAATAAACATGCTTATCAGGGTAATTGAATGCATGGTGGGCCATCATCTCAAAGCCCGTTAAGTGCCTACCGCTGCGACCAACCTTATCAATATCAGTAAACCTAATGCTTGGTTGTGAGAGGGTTAACGGATTTGCAGGTGGTGGTACAATGCCCTCCGTAACCCATGGCTGGAAGTCATATATCGATGCGCCGACCAGGTAAACATCACTCCTCCAACGCGCAACCACTGGGTATCTCTTAATCCTAACGTGCCCATGCCTCTCAAAGAAGCTCAGGAACCTCTCCCTAACATCCCTAATCGACTCGGGCCTGAACTTACCAGGTGGATTGCCTATGAACAGGTATGGCGTGCACGGTTGGTCACCGCAAGTTTCTTGATCCTTATTCAAGGTCCAGAAGTAATGCTTACAATATGGACATTGCCTCCTGTAGAATTTCATCCCCTCAAATAACCTCGTCCTTAATTCCTCCATAACTTAACGATAAATAAAAACGGGATTCTTTTTATATTTTGTTCCTGTTTAGAACAAAAATTCACTATTTACGCTTTGTCTCAAGATCACGGAAATACTTATACAAGCCATCGACAGCCATTCCAAATAAGTGGTAATGCGCCTCATGTTCCTAAGCCTGCCATAAACCCTCCTAAGGTCCTGATCCCTCTCCACAAGTATCCTCTCAAGGTCACTAACGTTCAATCCCTCCCTAACAGCCTCCTCGGCAGTCCTGCCCCAAATATCCAACTGCCTAAGGTGTCTATTCAGCAAATCGGTGGCGTTGGGAACGAGTAAGTGATGTGTATAGGCTATGTACTTTGGATTCTTGGCAATTAACTTCTTGACACTATCAACATACATATCAAATCTAAGGGGTTCCATCGTCGTCGGTATTATGTAGTCGAGATCCTTAACGTAGATACCAGCCGCATCGCCAACAATAAGTATATTCCAGGGCTCAACGATGAAGGACTGATGATGACTTGCGTGACCCGGCGTGTGTATTACCTCCACGGTGACGTCGCCGATAGTCACTCTATCACCATCCCCAGTCTCCCTCGCATTTTTACTAGGCACCTCCAGTGGTCTACCGTATAATTCACCAAGCCAACCCATGGCATCCCTAGCCGGTACCCAAATAATGTCTGGGTTGGGTAGAACCTTTGAACCCCTTGGATGAACATAAACCTCAATGTTGGGATTAAGCTCAGTTAATGCGCCAGTGCCTCCATAATGATCAATGTGTACATGCGTAATAAATGCATGGGTAACATTACCCGCTAAACTCCTTAATGAGTTCTTTAAGTCATTACTTGATACTGCAGGTCCACCCTCAAACACTATTATGCCCTTACCCGTATTTATTGCGTATACCGAGACTAGATTACTAAACCCACCTGGTTCTAAGTCTATTTGGTACACGTTTTTCATTACCTCAATTAACCGCACCATAATTAAACATGGGTATTCCACTTAATAAGTTATATCATGATAATTATACTATATAGTTTTTACGACCCAAATAAACTAGAAAGTCCGGCTGCGATCTCCTCCTCGCTCGGGCCCTCCTTCTTCTCCTCACCGGTCTCTTCCTTCTTTTCCTCAGCCTTCTTCTCCTCCGCCTTAGTCTCCTCGGTCTTTACCTGCTGTGGCTGCTGGGTAACCTGTAGCCCGAGTTCAGGGGCCTTTGGCGCTATCACCGCGGCTAATGCATTAGCCTCGGCAACCGCCTTAGCCAATATGTATTGAGCAGTCTCTGGAGTCATGTACCTGGCATTGACGGCTAGGTTGATGGCCTCCATGTGCGCCTTGGCAAGAGATACCCTGAGGACCTCAGGTGTTGGGTATGCCGTGTTAACCGCTAGGTTAAATGCATACTTCACGGCGTCTTCAATCATCGACCTATACGCACCTATGTCAAGTCTCAGATTATCAACTGGTATTACATACTTACCCCTCAGTATCGCCGCCTTTATTTTCAAGGTCTCGAATATAGGCTTTATATTTAGTTTCTTCAGGATTTCAGCCGCATCCTCATTAATCTTATCGCCCTTCTTAACAACTACGGTATCCTTAACGATCCAGATCTTACCATCCTGAACCTTAATTGGTATCTTCAACTTACCGAACTTGCTCATTATTGGACCTGGCTCATGTTAGTATTACCGGCAGGCGCCACTAAGTCAAATGGCGCTATATCGCCGGGCATTGCCTCCCTCCTAACGCCAGTACCCCAAATCCACTTAGCCAGTTCGAATGGGTTCTCGTTAGAGAATATGAGTAGGTTTTCTCCTGCGAATAACTTCTCGATGTCCTCACCGACACTACCCATTAATTGCCTAAGCGCTATTAATGTGAGGGTGTTCTTAGCCTTAATCATCCTGGCACCCCTCCTCCTAAGCCAGAACCTATACTCCTGAAGGACCCTATTTGATGTTCCATGAATGTCTATGACGAATACGGTGTCGTACTTACTGAATAACTCCTTCAACTCATTAACGATCCTAACCTTCTTCTCTGGATAGGGCTTCGTCCTAACGTATGTACGCTTAAACACTGGTTGTGAAGCCATATCAGCAAGAACCGCTCAAGTAATGACTTAATTAATTTTTCTTCCGACGAAATAATGCATTATGCAGAATTAAGAACAAAATGATTCCCTAGTGTTCCTGCTTAGTTATTTAGATGTTAATGGTGAAAACGTGACGGGAGGACCCATGGTGAGCTTTACACTAACATCGCCCAGTTGCTCGGGCCTAACTTTCTTCAGTATTTCTTCAAGTACGGTCATTATGTTCTCTGCGACCTGCTTTGGATCCATATCCTCAGTGCCTACCCTGCACATGACCTGTGGCTGGTCCTTAACCCTGATCCTAACACTCCTCTTAAGCCTATCAATCACGGCCTTAATATCGGCATTGGGCTGGACAACCTCAGGTATTTTATTCCTAGGACCTAGTATTTGGCCCATGACCCTACCAATGAGTACCATCAGGTCTGGCGTCGCCACGAAGTAGTCATACGAATTAGCTAGCTTCCTAATTTCCTTCTTATTACCGGCAAGCTTCTCAATATCCTCCCTAGTGAGTATGGCATCTGCCCTCGCCTCCTTAGCCGCAAGTACCATGGCTCCCGTGGCCATTACACAGACCTTCGGCTCCTTACCCTGCAGTGGGTGCGGTAGCGCAACGGTTATATTAAACCTATTGTTCTGGTTCTTAACGTCGAAGTCTCTAAACCTAACTATTAACTCATACGTTTGCTTAAACCTCCTCTTCTTAGCCCTTGCCTTGGCCTCCGTGACTGCCTTAATTATTGCGTCGAGGTTTAGGCTCATAATCGTGTATTGTGGGAGAAACCCCTTATTAAAGCATTTTTCCTACTAAAGTGCGTATTTTAAGCCAATCGAACCTACAACCTACCCTCCTGCTTTAATAACTCCTCATACTTAGATATTACGTTATCGTAAGAGCCAGCATCAATCTCCTTAAGCACTTGCTTCGGGTCCTTACCGCCGATGGTTACGCCAATACTCCTGCAAGCGCTCACTACCTGCTTTAGGGCGTTCCTGAAGTTCCTACTCCTTAATTCCTCCCACTTTATGTAGGCTATCTCGGCAAGTCTCTCAATGCTTATATCCCCAATCAACTCCTTAACCGCCTGGTGACTACCCGTGTCCTTACCAATGGCCTTCATTATTAAGTCAGCAATTGGTGGCAGCTCGGGCTTCACGTCGAAGCTCTTTGTATCCTCGTCAATCTCTATCTCAACAAACACGTTATTAATGCCGTAATTAGCCAGTATCTTAGTCTTTTTATTAATCTCCTCAGTGACCTTACCCACGTCAATGCCGTACTGACTTAATTGCTGGACTGCCGGTCCACCTGCCTTACCCGGCGCAACCGCTATCTTTACTACCCTCTTTGCCATATCGTGGGTTTCGCCTAATGTAGGTATTTAACGTTTTTGCTATTATTGCTTGCCCTCTATTTTCCTAACACCCCTAATATTCACGATTATAGGCATCGTACTCGATGAATCAAGCAATTCCAGGTAAACCTGCCCCCTCTGCTTGTCAATATCCACAACCCTACCCTTATAGCCCTTAAACGGTTCAACTATTATCTCAACCACATCACCCACATTAATCTCCACAGGCTTCGCCAGGCTATTAACAATCTCATCAACACTCATTACACCCCTAACCATGCCCCTGTAATGCTTAATGTTTGTGGCTAAATCCTGGATCTCGTAGGGCATCGAACCTTCGACAAACACAAACCCCTTGAGTGCCGGTAATACTACGATGGCCGTAATTTTAACTTTGTCAAGGCCCTTATGCTCAGCCTGGCCTTGAGCATGAACGCAACGTTGTATTCCTGATTACCCACAGCCCTAAGTGCATAGACCTACAACTCAATGCCTGGTCAGTACCACTCATCGCCTCTCCACTAACTTAATGAGTTAATAAAACTTGCCCAACTGGGATTAGGTCCTTACCTACGTCCGAGACTCCTAGTGCTGAGTAAAACTAGTATGAGTATAATGGCCAGTATTATCACTACTGTAAGCACGACAATGAGGTTTAGTGGGTATGGTAGGCTGAAGTTGGCACTACTCGTGAGGTATTGTTGGGCTACGCTGAATAGGAATGAGTAAACACCGAGTATAGCCACTATTAATGCGCCGAGCTTAAGTATTATCATGTAATTACTCCTGGTGGGCTTTTTGGCAACCTTAAATATCCAGGCGAGTGTGCTGAACCAATTCGCTATCTTCTTACCCAAACCCTCACTACTCATTGCATGTGATGGGTTGATTTAGTGATTATAAAATTTTCTAACCATCTCGTTACTCACTAAAGGATCAACTGCCTAAAAAATTCAAGCTTATTAAATGGTCTCAAGTCATCATAGCCCTGCCCAACACCGAGGAAGTAAATGGGCTTCTTCAACTCATATAGGAAGGTCAGTATGGCACCACCCTTCGGGTATGCATCGACCTTCGTAACTACTAAGCCATCAATCCTCACGTACTTACTGTAATACTTGGCGATGTCCAGCGCCTCATTACCGAGTAATGCATCGGCTATGAATATGGAGAGGTCAGGCTTACTAACCCTCTGTATCTTACTCAGTTCATTCATTAGGTTGGCATCTGTGTGCATCCTACCCGCCGTATCAATCATTACATAATCAATGCTCCTAACCCTGGCGTGGTTCACCGCGTCGTAGGCGACGGCGGCTGGGTCGGAGCCATAGCTATGCTTAATAACTCTAACGCCAAGCTTCGCCGCATGACCCTCCAACTGCTCAATAGCCCCAGCCCTGTACGTGTCCGCAGCCGCCCAAACCGTGGTGTAGCCCCTCTTCATTAGCTGGTGAGTTATCTTTGCTATTGTCGTTGTCTTACCATAACCATTGGGGCCCAGGAATAGGAGAACCACCGGCTTCTTTGTCTGGAGGATCCTAGTGACCTCGCCCATGAAGTCGACATCAGGTACGTCGCTGAACAACTTATTCATCACATCGATAATCCCATTCTTAATCACGGACTCCTTATCACCAAACCTGGGCACCTTAATACCCCTCAGGTAATTAACCATGGCGTTGCATATTGCGTCAGCCACGTCGACGGCCACGTCGGACTCCACCAACTGCATGAACAATTCGTCGCGGATCTCATTGAGCTTATCCTCGCTTAGCTCAGTCGTTGTTATTGAGTTGACTATCGTATTCGTGAATGACTTAAAGGCGTTCTTTAACCTATCAAACATTAAGTAACACCTTACTGCCCAGCCTGCTGTTGCTGCCTAATGGCGGCGCTTATGTATAGAAGGAAATTATCAATATCTGTTATCCTCTTCGCTATGTCCGCGGATTGGGCATCGAGTTTTGACCTTAAATCCTCAAACTCCTTAATTCTCTCATCAATGTAGTTTATGGCGTATGAAACATCCATCTCGACCACGAAATTGGCGCCAACACTCACCAGAACCTTCTCGCCCTGGGCTGGCGAAGCTTAATGAATACGCCACCACCAACCCCTGCGTACGTGTCCTGGGCCGCGCCCTTGCTCAATAGCGTTAGCATGTCCTTGGCGTTCCTAAGTTCATTTATTGATTGCGTCACCAATGCGAGGTTCTGCCTGACGACATCGAGTAGTGCGGCTAGGGAGTTCCTCTCCTCAATTAATCTCTCGATGTCCTCTCTCGTTATTACTATTCTCTGTGGTTGCTGGGACATCCTCACCACTTAACCAGTGATTCCATGGATAGTAATTGCAGCACCTCTGTGCGTTTAACCTCATCCCTGCTTATCTCCCTAACCTCCTCAATCCTGATCATACTCCTCTTCAACTTATGCCTGCTGCCTAACCTACTATATGCCATTTCAACAGCCTCGCTAGGCTTCGTAGCCAATAGCTCCAGGGAGAACCTCTGCCACTGCATCCCAATCCTCATGCGCCCTGTGACTCTGTAAATCTTAACCGACACGTGAGGCACTTAGGCATGGATTATTTAATCTTTTCCCAATATGTTTTTAAAGGAGCATTGACAGTACTAGTCAGGTGATTGGCATGGTCCTCACATGCGACGTTTGCGGCGCACCAATCGAGGGTGAGCCAGTCATTGTAGAAATTGACGGTGCAGTACTGACACTATGCCAGAGGTGCGCCCGTAAGTACACTAGCGTCAAGGGTGTTAGGGTGATTAAGGGTCCATCGCAGGTTCAGGCTGTGCAGCAGCCAATGACTGTAATTAGGCATGAATCTAGGAGGGGGGTTACGTATAGGGTTAGTAGGCCGAGGGTCAATGTTGATAGGTACGAGGTTGTTGAGAACTATGCCGAGTTGATTAAGGAGGCTAGGGAGAGCCTTGGCATGAGTAGGGACGTGCTGGCTAAGGTTATTGGTGTTAAGGAAAGCGTTCTGAGGAGGATTGAGGATGGTCAATTAATACCCGACGTCGAGCTTGCCAGGAAGCTCGAGAAAGCACTTGGTATTAGCCTGCTGAGGGAGTCTGAGGAGGTTGGTACTGAGGTTCAGAGACCCGTCAGCAAGTCATTGACGTTGGGCGACGTGGTGACCCTCCGTGAGAAGAATAAGAGTAAGTGATGTATTGCTTAATACATTACGGCATTAGCTTTAAATAACGAGTGGATTGCAGTATGTGTTAGTGAGTAATAGCAAGGCTAAGGCCCTATTACTTATTGCGGATGATGTTGGTGAGAATAGGATTAAGGAATTTCAATTACTAAGTGAGGCTGGTGGTTATGAGGTCCTGGACACGATAATACAGAGGAGGAGACCCGACACCAGGTATTACCTGGGCATTGGTAAACTTGGTGAGGTTGAGTCCCTCGTTAAATCCCTTAGGCCTGATGCCGTGATTACCTATCATCAACTAAACCCAATACAGTACGTGAACCTCGAGCGTAGGTTGAGGGTTAGGGTCATGGATAGGATACTCCTTATCCTGGAGATATTCGAGAAGAGGGCAGGTAGTAAGGAGGCTAAGCTCCAGATCGAGTTGACCAGGCTTAGGCTTGAGATACCAAGGGTTAGGGAGTTCATCAGACTCGCCAAGATGGGCGAGCAAATAGGCTTCTACGGTGGTGGTGAGTACGCAATAGAGGCCTACTATAGGTACATGATGAGGAGGATTGCCCACATCAGGAGGGAGTTAAACGCAATCAGGAGGAGAAGGGAGATGCTCGTGGTTAGGAGGAGGGATTATGGACTACCACAGGTGGCATTGACAGGCTACACATCGGCTGGTAAAACAACCCTCTTCAATAGGTTGGCTAAGGAGAGTAAGTACGTTGATGGCAAGCCATTCGCGACACTGGACACCTACTCAAGGCTCGTTAATTTTAATGGGTTGAACGCCATATTGACGGATACGATAGGGTTCATCGACGACTTACCACCACTTCTCATTGAGTCGTTCTACGCAACCATAGCGGAGGTTCTTAATGCGGACCTCATACTCTTTATGGTAGACGTGAGTGATGATTATCAGGAATTCTCTAGGAAGTTCATGAGTTCCATAAAAATATTCGATGATCTGGGAATACCCAGGACGAGGGTTTTACCGGTCTTAAATAAGGTTGATTTAATGGATAGCGTTAGTATTAATGATAAGATTAGCCTCGTGAAGAGTGAATTTGGTGATTACGTGCTGATATCGGCAAAGACTGGGGTTGGCATTGATGACTTAAGGGATACTGTGAGGAGTAGATTGGAACCATTAATGGTTGGTAGGAGGTACGGTAATAGTAAGAATTTTTTTAACCCAGTAGGCTGGTCATTCATTGATGGTCGAGGACCTGGAGACATCCTTATTCCTTGAGTATGCAAGGAGGAGGATAGCCTTTGAGTATGATAATGAGGAGATGGGTGAATTAGCCGTTAAGATCCTGAGGACGTTGAGTGAGAGGAATGAGGCCGTATCCGATGAGACCCTAGCCCTAGTCCTCGGCATAAGCGCGACTGAGATTAGGAGGATATTGCATGTAATGCATAAGGCAGGCCTTGTTGGACTTGCCCGTGAGTCTACGGACCAGTATAGGTATGAGTATAAGTGGTTCGTTAATAAGGACTTTATCAGGAGGTTTCTAGTACAGCATGTCAATAAAGTAACATCCAAGCTCATGCATAGGATAAATGCATTAAGCACAACTACACTTTACATATGCCCAACATGC
This sequence comes from Vulcanisaeta sp. JCM 14467, assembly GCF_001316245.1. Classification (GTDB taxonomy): domain Archaea; phylum Thermoproteota; class Thermoprotei; order Thermoproteales; family Thermocladiaceae; genus Vulcanisaeta. The sequence goes on from NZ_BBDM01000004.1 coordinate 116,985, forward strand.
TTCAGGAGCTACACGCTCGATGAGACTTATGAGTACGACTTTAGGTGCCCAAGGGATGATACTGAGTTGGTTCAGGCCGATGTATCCTCAGAAATAACCTTCCTAACTAACGTGATTAAGAATCTACGTAGGGAGGAGAAGGAATAATGTTTTTTTAGCACTCATGCATTATTCAACGAGGTCCAACTAATACTTGCCCTTAGACAATACCCTAGCCGCCGTGATTAATGGGTGCCAGACGGGCGATGTTGGTGGTGAGTATGATAGGTCAGCGAAGAAGAAGTCGTCAATAGTCGCACCCTTACCTATCAATGCCGCCGCAACGTCTATGTAACCCGCGACAATCCTGTCAGGCCCAATTATCTGAACGCCAAGAATCCTACCGCTTGGTTCATCCATCATCATCTTGATATTAATCTGAACACCACCTGGGTAGTAGTGGGCCGTAGTCCTGGTCTTAACCACCGCAGACACTGGCTTGAATCCCTCCTCCCTGGCCTGCTTTTCTGTGAGCCCGGTCCTAGCTACGTACAGGTTGAATACCTTGGTCACTGCCGTACCCAACACGCCCGGGAATTTCAGGAACCTACCCCTAACGGCGTTGGCGCCGGCGACCTGCCCCATCTTATTGGCTGGTGGTGCTAGGGCTACGTACATCCTCTTCCCAGTGATTAGGCTCCAGGTCTCAGCCACATCACCTGCTGCGTATACGTTGGGCACGGTGGTCTCCATGTACTCATTAACCCACACGGCGCCCGTCTCACCAAGCTTCGCACCAGCCTTAACGGCAAGATCCACATCTGGCTTAACGCCGACGCCCATGATCACCTTATCAACGTTGTACTCGCCCTTCTCAGTAATCACCTTATTCACATGCCCATTAACGCCCCTGAAGCCTATAACCTTCTCGCCAAGGTGAAGCTCAATGCCGTTCCTAATGAGTTCATCGTGTATCAACTTAGCCATGTCCTCATCAAACGTTGTCGGTAGCACGTGTGGCATCATTTCGAAGAGTAAAACCTTCTTACCAAGGTTCCTAAGTGCCTCGGCAACCTCAAGGCCTATGTAGCCACCGCCAACCACGGCAACCGTACTCGCCCTCTCAACCTCCTCCCTTAGTCTTGGCGCCTCGTGAGGAAGCCTGAGCGTTAATATGCCGTTTAGGTCATGACCCTCCACGGGGAGCGTTATTGGTTTTGCCCCAGTGGCTATTATGAGTGTGTCCCACTGATACTTAACAACGTCATTACCCTCCCTGGCATACACAACCTGGTTCTTGGTATCCACGTCGAAGACCTCAGCGTTGATCTTGACCGTGATCCTCCTCTCCTTGGCAAACTCCTCAGGTGTGTATATTGCGAGTTCCTGCGCCTCCTTAACAACACCACCCAGGTAATACGGTATTCCACAGGTGCGTGGCTTATGAATAAGCCCTTATCAAGCATTACAATCTCAGCCTCCGGATCAAGTCTCCTAGCCCTGGCGGCAGCCGAAGCGCCAGCAGCTCCGCCACCAACTATTACAATACGCTTGCCCATATAACTCCCAGAGCTATTACGACTTAATTAGTTTTTCCATGCATAATTATCAGCAATAACCGTTAAGTCCCGCTAATAACTCGTTGATTATTTTCCTGGCGGTTAATGCATGCCTTCTTCTGACTGGGTATTGAATCATTAATTCCGCATTATCAATCCTGCCTGCGCTGCCGTATTTAATGCACTCAGCCACGTACCTACTCACGTGGTGGGTTAATGTCCATGCTATTAACTCGTGAATAACCCCATCATCGACAACGCTGGGTATCCTCTTCGTCATTTGCATAAACGTTGATGCAACCAGGTACTTCCTATCCAGTGTGTAGTGGAGGAATTCGTGAACTACCGTATCAATGACATTGCTTATATCGCTTATTGTGAGGTCCTCCTTAGAGATTACATCCACTAATCTGAGTATGTCCCAGATTGATAATGCGATTACCTCATTCCCGTTAATGGGTAGGATTTTACCATAGACAGTTGGGTTATGAGTAAGTAGTATCTTCGGTAAGTCAATACTGAATATCCTACCATTATGGTTAGTGCACTCATTACTAATTGAAAGTAAGTACTCGCACCACTCCTGGCACTACTCACCCGATTATCAATGTAGTATTCACAATAATCATCACATATTATCATCAACCCAATAGTTAATGATGGGCTCGCACCTATGGTTATTACGTATGAGCGACCATGCCGTCTCCTAATACTTTCTATGGTTACGTACCTGTCAAGGTAATAATCCCTCAGGAGCGATTCCATGGTATCCTTAGTAATTGCATCGTACTCCTCACCACTGGGCATGAAGCTGGGATTAATAGAACCTAGTAGGTTTAGTATTAAGTCAAGGGTTGATAACGCAATCCTTAACTTAACTCGTTGCCTATTAAATAATAGTGTTAATGAATTTACATACTTTAAATTGCTTAGGAAATCATTGTGAAGCTTTCCAGCATAACTCCATGAGAAATTAGTCAGCATATCAAATTACCACTGATGCAGCATTAATTTTAGTTACCCATAATTTAAATGATTCCTTTCAGTGCACTAGCTTATCCCCCGCGCAATGTTATTAAAAATCCCTAACAATGACTAATGAATGCCCCTACCAATAACAGGCGGTGTTAAGCCTCCCTGGATCACGGAGTTGGGTGGCGTCGCCTCGGAACACCCCGTGGCGAGTAGGTTGGGCGTTGATGTACTTAACCTCGGTGGTAACGCCATTGATGCGGCAGTAACAATATCACTTGCACTAGCCTTACACAGCCACACCTTGGTGGTCTCGGTGGTGACTTCTTTGCTATGGTTTACATAGCCAGGGAGGGCAGGGTTTACTTCCTAAATGCAAGTGGGTGGGCACCACGAAGACTGAGTAAGGAGTTGCTCCTACAGAGGGGGTTGAACGCAGTACCAATTAGGGGTTCATTATCGCCTGTGGTTCCAGGACTATTGGCGGGACTCCACGCACTTTGGAGGCGGTTTGGGACTAATGAGTGGAAATCCCTTGTGAAACCGGTTGTCGAGGTTGCAAGGAAGGGCTTCCCAGCCAGTCCGAGTTTCGTCAAGGCCATAGAATTACTTAAGAACGAGGTCGCTAATAACAATGATTTCAAGTCAGTATACCCAATAAATGCCAGGCCCTGGGATATGATAAGGATAGAGCCGTTAACAAGGACATTCGAGTTAATAATGGAGCACGGGCCCGACATCCTCTATCGAGGGGAGGTTGGTGAGGCCCTTGTGAATTATCTTCAGTCCATTGGTGGCGTTATGGAGATGAGTGATCTAATGGAGTATGAGCCTGAGTGGCGTGATCCATTGAGCGTTGATTATAAGGGGTTGACTATTTACGAATCACCGCCCAACACCCAGGGAATAACCACGTTAATGATATTGAGACTTCTTGAGGAGTTGAAGGTTAAGGTCGACGCATGGTCACGAAGTAGGATTGAGACATACCTAAGCATTTATAGGATTGCCTACGAGCTTAGGGACTCGTACGTTGGCGATCCAAGGTTCGTTGAGGTACCGATCAATAAGCTCCTCGACCCAGAATTCCTATTGTCAGCATATAAATCAGGGATTAGTAAGCAATTAAATGGCTCCGGCGATACCACGTACTTCGTGGTCGTTGATAGGGAGGGGAATATCGTAAGCGCCATCCAAAGTCTATACCAACACTTTGGCTCATTAGTCACCGAGCCCAGGTATGGAATCACGCTCAATGATAGGGCCTCAGACTTCTCAATGGATGGGCCAAACATGCTAATGCCCAGGAAGAGACCGCTCCACACGTTGAGTACCGTAATAATAACTAAGGATGGAGAACCAAAATACGCCCTCGGGACCTCTGGAGCCCACTTCAGACCGCAGCAACATACTCTATTCATAACCAACATTGTCGATTACGGCCTAAGCCCCGTGGAGTCCATTGATGCACCCAGGTTCCTTTGGGACAGGAAATCACTAATCATTGAGGAGGGTTACGAAGTAAACGGCCTAACAGAGCCCCACCAGGTAATTAGGTACCCAGGCCGAACAGGTGTGGCAAGTATAGCAGCATTCCTTGACAACGGCAGGAAGCTACTCTACGCCGACATACGCGGGGATGGGTTAGCCCTCGGTCAATAATCCAGCGTTATGAGTATGCCTGGTTGTGTGTAGGGAAGTGTTTATAAATAGGATATGCATCCTATCTCCGTATGTCGAGGGGCATTTCGAAGGCGTTAATCGTGGGAGTAGCCGTGGTAATCGCCGTAGTAATAATCGCAACCTACTACGCCACACAAGCCCTTGTGCCTAAGCATGCCGTTAAGTACCCAATCACCGTGGTTGATTACCTAGCCGTAATGTCACGATTACCTCCCACCAACCACCATAGGCACCATAAGCCCAGACTGCACGCAAATAATCTACGCCCTAGGCTTCGGCAATAGGGTTGTCCTGATAGACGTATACTCCGAGCAACTACTCAATTACCTAAACATCACCGTACCTAACAACGTCACCACGATAAGCCAAATATTCGAATCACCACCAATAGAGCCAATAATAACCGCCCACCCATCACTACTCTGCGTAGACGCGGGCTTCCAATCGCAGTTAGCTCAAAGCCAGAGCCTTAGTACATTGAGTGCGGCTAATATTACGGTGGTGTTCATAGGTGGTACGAATAACACAAACGTGATGGGCATTGAGAGTGATGTAATGCTAATGGCTAAGGCGCTTGGGGTTCCAGGTAGGGGTGAGGAGGTGATAAGCCATATGAACAATATCATTAATTACATAGAGAGCAGGGTCTCGGGTGAGCCTAGGGTAGTTGTAGCCTACATATCGTGGTACAACCCAATCTATGTTGCGGGTAATTCATCATTCGTTGGCTACTACATTAACATAGCCGGTGGTTATGACCCATTCAGTGGCATGTACTACGGTTAGCCCAAGCCAATTACTCACCGTTAACCCCGACTATATAATTGCCGATGACTTCATGGGCAACTACACAGCGACACTGCAGGCAATTCTCTCAATACCCGGGATAAACAGCACAAATGCCGCTAAGGAGAATCACATATACATACTTGGCAATTTCGCGGAGAGTCTTGTCGAGGAGCCAGGACCATTATCCGTTTATGGAGCTTTACTACTCGCCATGATACTACACCCAGACGCCTTCGGCCTTAACTCAACGGCAATACCACACTACATAAGCGCTCAGTGGGTTGGTCAGTACGTAAAGCCTAATCTAAACCTCACGTTGGGTAATGGGTGATGGTAACGGCCACGAATACCGTCATTAAATTCGCTTGGGTCTTCATCCCATTATTACTGATTGGTATAGTCCTAAACCTAGTCATTGGTGAAGTTCCAATACCAATAAGGGCCCTATTTGACCCAACCAATACGTATAAGATCATAATAATGGACATAAGACTACCCGAGGTAATCGCCTGCATAGTAGTTGGGGCGAACCTAGCCGTCGCCGGCGCCGTCATGCAGGCTGTTTTCAGGAACCCACTCGCTGAGCCATACGTAACCGGTACCGCGTCCGGTGCATTATTCGGTGCCCTGCTGGGTCTGCTTGTTTACGCTAGGTTCAGGACAGCGTTACTGCCCTCTATCGTGCTTATGCCACTACTCTCATTCCTAGGCGCCTTATTAGCCACAGTCATAGTGGTTGCCTTCGGTAGGGGTTATTGGCTGTCTCTGATCCTTGCGGGTATTGCAGTTTCTATACTATTTTCATCAATTGTCATGATACTGGACACGTACTTACTAACCATAATCCCAACACTGCCAGCCGTTATTTACCTACTATTCGGCACTGTGAGCGGCATTACTTGGGGCGAGGACGTGATAATGCTCGGCGTGAGCATCCCAATCCTAGCGTACGTGGTCATGAGTGGTCACGAGATTAACCTATTAATGATGAGCGATGAGGTTGCCCAGGCAGGTGGTGTTAATCCTAGGTTATTCAGGAACCTATTAATAGTATTGGTTGGGCTATTGACTGCCGTGACCGTGTCATTCACGGGAATAATAGGCTTCGTAGGCTCATGACACCTCACATAACCAGGTTGTTAATATCGAGTTCGGATAATTCGAGGGTTATACCGCTATCAATGATCTCGGGCCCCACGATAATGCTATACGCAAACGTGGTTAGTAAGGTCCTCATGCCTGGCGTAATCATGCCAATAACGGCAATAACCAGTCTCATAGGCGTACCAGTACTATTAATCCTGCTCAGGGGTGGTCGTAGTGAGTGATTACGTGGTTAGGTTTGTGAACGCCAGGATTGGCTATGACGAGCCAGTAATTAGGGATATCGTACTGGGCATACCCAGGTCAAGCCTAACAACAATACTCGGCCCCAATGGGTCTGGGAAGACAACACTTCTCAGGGCCATAATAAGGTATGCGAGGATCTTCGGTGGTTACGTGTACATCGATGGTAAGAGTATTGACGAGGTACCCATTAGGGATTTGCCAAGGTACATATCTTACTCACCCGCAGAGATCTACTCCCAAATGGCCCTGACTGTCCTTGACGTGGTCATGAGCTCGCGGAATGGCAATGGTTGGGTAAGTAAGGATGACGCCATTAAGGCCCTTAGGTACCTGGGCATAGATAATATTGTAAATAGGAGGTTTGATGAATTGAGCACTGGCCAGAAGAGACTCGTCCTAATTGCTAGGGCATTGGCATCAGGGGCACCGTTACTACTGATGGACGAACCAACGTCAAACCTCGACCTGGGTAATAAGTATAGGGTTATCCATGCGTTGAGGAGGATCGTTAATGATAAAGGGGTTACGGTGATTGCCGCAAGCCATGACATAGACCTTGCCTTAGCCAGTGATTGGGTTGTGGCGTTAAGGAATGGTGAGGTAATGGCCATGGGCCATCCAAGTGATGTAATTAGTGAGGGAGTCCTGAGTGAGTTGTATGGTGTTAATGTTAAGGTTATTAGCGTTGATGGGCATAGGCTTATCTACGTTCCTGAGACTCTCCAAGGCGGTTCTCCTTAGTTCTATTTACCTTTATTTGGACTACTGAGAAAAATTTATTTAATTCATGTTCTAGATAGTCGACGCCATGTTTGGATGGGGTGGACGTATATTAAGGATTGATCTTTCAAAGAAAAAAATTCGCCATCCAATCGCTAGACCCATCACTGGCACAGAATTACATTGGTGGTAGGGGCTTCGCCATAAAGACTCTGTGGGATGAATTACCGCCTGGCATTGACCCACTAAGCCCAATGAATAAGTTAATACTCGCCGTGGGGCCGCTCACCGCATTACCAATACCGAATAGTGGTAAATTACTCGTGGCTGCTAAGAGCCCATTAACTGGTGGCTATGGCGATGGGAACGTCGGCTCCTGGCTCGCCATTCACATGAGGAGGGCTGGCGTGGACATGATAATAATTGAGGGTAAGGCGGAGAAGCCAACCTACCTCTACATTGAGAACAGGGGCGATGAATTCAGGGTAGACTTCAACAGTGCAGAGGACCTGTGGGGCCTTGATTCCTTCACCACTGAGGATAGGTTGAAGAAGATCCACGGTAGCGACATAGGCATGGTCCTTATTGGGCCTGCCGGTGAGAATCTGGTCAGGTTCGCAACGGTAGTGGCCCAGAAGGGTCGTAGCGGCGGTAGGCCTGGCATGGGGGCTGTCATGGGTAGTAAGAACCTCAAGGCAGTGGTCATGAGGGGTCACGGCGAGATCAAGGTCGCGGATCCAATGCTTAGGAAGATTGGCCTAGACGCCATAGTTGCCACGAAGTCAAAGCCAGGCTACCCATTCTGGATGAGGCAGGGAACAACATCAACCGTGGAGTGGGCCCAGGAGGCCAGTGTCCTGCCTACGTATAACTACACCGAGGTCAATTCGATGAATATGAGAAGATAGGCGGTTTCTCCGTGGAGAGGAATAAGATAATGACCAGATCATGCCCACAGTGCATCATGGCCTGCGGCCACGTGGTTAAGGATGTGGAGGGTGAGCCCGCGGAGCTTGATTACGAGAATATCGCAATGCTCGGTAGTAACCTGGGCATTGGCGACTTAGCTAAGGTGCGCACCTAAATAGGATTGCCGACATGATGGGCATGGACACCATAAGCCTAGGCTCAACACTGGGCTTCGCAATGGAGGCAACGGAGAAGGGGATCCTTAAGGAGGGGATTGAGTGGGGCGATTACAAGAGGGCCGCCGAGGTTGCGATGGACATGGCACTGCAGAGGACGGAGTTGGGTAGGCTACTTAGTAAGGGTGTTAGGTTTGCATCAACCGAGTTGGGGCATGGATCCGAGGAGTTTGCAATGCATGTTAAGGGTCTTGAGACGAGCGCCTACGACTGCCACGCCGCGCCCGGCATGGCCCTAGCCTTCGGTACAAGCCCGATTGGCGCCCACCACAAGGACGCCTGGCTAATCAGTTGGGAGGTCCAGCACGGCAGGTTTGACTACACGAGGGAGAAGGTTGAGAAGCTAGTTGAGATGCAGGACATTAGGGGCGGCCTATTCGAGGCAATAGTCACGTGCAGATTCCCATGGGTTGAGGTGGGCCTAGAGCTCGATTGGTACTTCCGCCTATTTAAGGCCGCCACGGGCATGGACATGAACATGGAGGTACTAAGCACCATAAACAATAGGATCTACACACTAATCAGGTCATTCTGGGTCAGGGAGTACGGCCACTGGGACAGGGCTTACGACACACCGCCAGCCAAGTGGTTCAAGAGACCATTGAGTAGGGGTCCATTAAAGGGCGCCAAGCTCGATTATGATGGATACCAGAGAATGCTCAGTTGGTACTACGAGCTCCGCGGATGGGATGAGAGGGGTATACCGAGGAAGAACACGTTAAGGCGTTTAGGGCTTGACTTCGTAATTCCACAACTTGGGTCTATCGTCAACCTCAACTGAATGAATCAAAAATTATATAATAATTATTGAATTATATAGCATGCAATGAGTAGTGAATGCCGCTTACCATTATTTGTGGATTGTAAGGAGGTAGACGACAGTATTAAATGCCCCGGCGACAGTGGTTACAGCATCATACCATTATTCGGTAAGAGGGTTAGGGTGCGTAAGGACTCAGCACCCATTAGACTCATGGGCTGCCTAGATGAATTATCAAACATAACAAACAATGTCAGGTTGGATCTCAGTAATAACAATGCAGGTAAGATAGCGGCTATAGTCATGGCATTATCCATGCAACTAAACGCCTACCTAGTCCAGGGGACTGACGAGAGGTTAGCTAAGGTGAGAGATGTGGAGGAATTACTAATGGCTAAGGTAGCCGAGTTATGCCGCGGCTTCAAGGGACCACTGGCTGGATAATAGCTTCAACACCCGAACTCCAGGCCCTCGACACAATCAGGGTCAAACTGAGGGAGTGCGGTAGGGTGGCGTCGTCAATGCTCAGTGAGTATGAACCATCCACGAACATAATCAGCATCCTAAACCACGCAGATAAACTCGTAGCCCAAGCCATGTACTGCATGGGCGGCAAGGTATTCAGGTCCGTCGACGACGCCGTAAACTACCTACTAAGCGACACCACAAAGTAAGACACCCAACACAACCAAACACAACAAACCCTACCATGAAACACCAACACAGCAGTAAAGTACGTTAGTGAGCCAGGAGGCGCTAACCCGAGGAGTGTTGGTAGGAAGTAAGCCAGTACTAGGCTGCCCCGACCGGCTATGAACCTCCTCACTTCTATGCCGCCTTTAATTACGCCGTAGGTTATTGCAGCAGTTGCCTCAATGGCTATGGCGTACTCAAGTAGGTTCATTATTAAGACCTCATTATTAATTAGTTAATTTAGTTAATAAGGGGATACCCGAGAACCATCAATGGAATTAATAATGAGAACAAAGTTAATAAAGACTGCACATACTACAAAGTTAAATGGGCGTTACCCATAAGATATTAAATCAGTTCCTGCGGCAACTCAAAGAAGAGTTTCCCTACATAATATTCTTATTCTTTCAACTTTTTTAATTACATTCATAGTCGTGATTCCGATTAATGTATTTAAGCTGTCAAGCTCATTAGTCGATATTTCTATTTATTGGATTATTAGTATTATTATTCCTTCTTTTACTGTTAAATCTCTAACTTCTTCATGGTTTAATAAGCTACTAAAGTCTATGGTACACTTAGATTTCGTGATTCTTACTTTGATAATTTTATCTATTTTTGCAGGTGTATCTATGGCTTATTCCATAATTGAAACAATCGTTAATTTTTCATACGTTATATCATTCATACCTACGGCCGTTCAGATAATCCTTGTTGTGGAGTTTTCTGAGAGAAAGGCTGCTGATGTGATTGGTGGCAGACTTACCATAACAGCTATTGGCGTCTTAGCAATGTCCGCAGGAATTGCGCTTCCAGTGATACCGTCAGTAACGCATTTATCGAATATTACCGTTAATTTCTCAAAAATTGCTGGGCCAATAGCTGGCTCAGGCTTAACGCTAATCGCAGTAGGGCTGCAGAGGTATTATGAGGAGAAGGAGAGACAGATTCATGGCTAGGCATGTAAGGGCCCGCATAGTCAAGGCTTTGTTGAGTCAAGCCTTCACGGCTGTCTCGAGTTTTACGTAGCTTGGTCTCTTTATTGGTCTCGTGATTATTAGTACCTTAATAGCCATGCCCTGCATGTGAGGTAACAGCACCGTTGTCAACTACCTAATGATGCCACGTAGGCGTCGTTGTTGCTGTGCACCATTATCAAGGGTATGTTCTGTGGGATATCGTTACTCATTCCAGTGAGTGTCTGTGTTATGAGTACTGTGCCCAATCTAAGCTTCCCAACACTCCCTTGTTAATAACCTGGCTAAGGAACTATTCTGCACGTAAAAGTTTCATTCATCATGAGAAGCTGCCGTAACTTCTCATTAATGCTTTTGGGACATTATGTGCGTGCAGGCAGTTGGTAATAACACCAACACCTAATAGGAAGGACAATGTTAGAGCCCTTGCTTAACCGTGCCGAAGAGCATCGCCTTATCGTTCAATGGCTCACTCATTGGTGCGGTCTCAACATTGCCTAAGTAACTCATGAGCCTACTCTTTGCGTAGCTCTAGGCTTAATGTTATTTTATGTTCTAGTCTTGAATAATTTAATTATAAAATTGCATTTGGTCTCGAGTAATCATCGGTCAACAGCTGACTAGACATTAATTAAAGGGTCCCTGTGTTCTGGGTTTTGTGGTTGGTTTGGTGCTGGTCAGATTTATTAGTTGATAATTATTTGTAAATTATTAATGGGGGATACGGATAGGATTAGGGAGAGGTATGAGGAGTGGGTTCGCGAATTCCTAATTCCAACACTTAAGAAAGTACCTGAATGGAAGAAGTTCGTAACGTCATTCGGGATTGACGTGAAGCCATTATACACGCCGCTGGATGTTAGGGGTGATTACCTGGAGAAACTGGGTTTCCCTGGTGAGTACCCGTTTACCAGGTATATACCCGAGCATGTATAGGTCGAGACTCTGGACCTTTAGGGAGTACTCTGGCTTTGGGTCGCCCGAGGATACGAATAGGAGGTATAAGTTCCTCATATCGCAGGGTCAGACGGGCCTTAGTGTGGCCTTTGACTTGCGACCCAGTTAGGTCTTGATCCTGACCATGAGCTTGCATTTCCTGAGGTTGGTAAGGTGGGCGTGTCTGTGCCTGAGGTTGTTTCCATGTCCATACTATTTGACGGTATTGACATTAGTAGGATCACGACATCGTTCACCATAAACGCTACGGCAGCTGAGATACTGTCCATGTACATAGCCGTAGCCGAGAGTAGGGGCATTGATAAGTCCGTCCTCGATGGTACGATACAGAATGACATACTTAAGGAGTTTATAGCCAGGAACCTATACATATACCCACCACTACACTCGATGAGGTACGCAACTGACATAATAGCCTACACGTCGAAGAATCTTCCCAAGTGGCACCCAATTAGTATAAGTGGTTATCACTTTAGGGAGGCTGGTGCCACGGCTGTTCAGGAACTAGCCTTCACACTGCTGATGCGATTGAGTATACGAATTGGGTCATAAATAGGTGGAAGATGGATGTTGACGAGTTTGCGCCCGGCCTATCCTTCTTCTTCGCGGCAACCACGAACCTGTTTGAGGAGGTTGCCAAGTTCAGGGCTGCCCGTAGGTTGTATGCGAGGATAATGAGGGAGAGGTTTAATGCGAAGAAGCCCGAGTCAATGAAGCTTAAGTTCCACGTACAAACCTCAGGCGCTGCATTAACGGCGCAGCAGCCTGAGGTTAACATCATCAGGACCACGATACAAGCGTTGGCTGCCGTGCTCGGTGGCGCCCAGTCACTCCATGTCAATGCCTATGATGAGGCATTGGCACTACCCACCGAGAGGTCCGTGAAGTTGGCGCTACGTGTTCAGCAAGTCATTGCGTACGAAAGCGGTGTTATTGATTCAATTGACCCGTTGGGTGGTTCATACTACATTGAGTGGCTCACGGATACCATCGAGGAGGAGGTCATGAAGATAATTGACTACGTTGATAAGCTCGGTGGCATGACTAAGGCGGTTGAGATTGGTTATCCGCAGAGGGCTATTGCCGAGTCTGCGTATCAGTATCAGAAGATGGTTGAGGAGGGTAGGATAGCTGTGATTGGTGTTAACATGTTTAGGGAAGAGGAGGGGCTGCACATCGAGCTTCATAAGGTCGATCCCGTATCCAGGGAGAGGAGCATTAGGCGTGCCAGGGAGGTTAGGGAGAGCCGTGACAGGGAGGCTTGGGAGAGGGCGATTAATGGGCTTAGGAGGGCGGCTGATAAGGAGGATGAGAACATATTCCCATACATATTGAGTGCCGTTAAGGCGAAGGCAACTATTGGCGAGATATCGGGTGTGTTACGCGACGTTTGGGGTGAGTATAAGCCTCCATCAATTTATTAAGGAAAAGATTTTTAGGTCATGATATATGTTTAGTGATGAAGTATGCCTAAGCCCAAGGTAATAATTGCCAAACTCGGCCTTGACGGTCATGACAGGGGCGCCAAGGTAATTGCCAGGGCATTGGCCGAGGCCGGTTTCGAGGTTGTATACACGGGTATTCGACAGACGCCTAGCCAAGTAGTTGAGACGGCTATTCAGGAGGATGCCAAGTTGATTGGCATTAGTATTTTATCTGGCTCGCACATGGAGCTTGTGGGTGAGTTAATGAGAATTATGAGGGAGAGGGGATTAAACATACCAGTCCTGGTTGGTGGCATCATACCGCCAGAGGACAGGGAGGCATTGCTCAAGATGGGTGTTGCAGGCGTCTACGGTCCTGGCACGCCACTTAGGGAAATCATAGAGATAGTTAAGAAGCTTGTGGGTGTGCAGCAATGAGCGTGGATATTAATGGCCTGATCGAGAGGACGCGCAATTGGGATAAGGCTGCCATAGCCAGGCTAATCACGCTTGCTGAGGAGGGTGTTGAAATACCGCTTAATATTCAGCGTAGGAGCCACGTAATTGGTATAACTGGACCACCAGGCTCAGGTAAGAGCACGCTGATTTACGCAATGGCCAGGAAGATACCACAGGACAGGAGGGTCGCCATTTTAACGATAGATCCCTCAAGCCCATTCACAGGAGGCTCCTTCATGGGTAATAGGATTAGGATGCAGGAGCTCACATCAAAGCCAAATATATACATTAGGAGCATGGCGACCAGAGGCATTCGTGGTGGGCTTAATTACGCTACGATAGCGGCTGTGAACATACTTGAGTACGCTGGTGCGGACTACATATTCATCGAGACCGTGGGTGCGGGGCAATCGGACACAGATGTTAAGTACGTGGCCGACACAATACTCGTCCTTGTGCCACCACTTTCTGGCGATGAGATTCAAGCGCTTAAGAGTGGTCTTATGGAGATTGGGGACATATACGTTGTTTCGAAGTCCGATAACCAAGCATCCGAGTCGACATACAGGGATTTGCTTGCCATGGTCGACATGGTGAGGGAGGTTAAGGGCGATTCCTGGAAACCAATCGTGATTAAGGTATCGGGGCTCTATGGCTATGGTGTTGACGAGTTACTCAAACTCATTGATGATAGGTTTAGGGAATTGGTTAATAATGGTAAGTTGAATGAGTCACTAACCAACAGGAGACTGCTCGAAATGAGGCTCTACGCCTATGACCTACTTGAGAAGAGATTTGCTAAGGATAAGGAGCTTGAGAATGATGTTGCTAACGGTAAATTATCACCACAGGAGGCGGCGAGGAGGTTATTGGGTATGGAGTTGCCGAGGCTTGACCACGTGGCTGTCGCGGTTAGGGACATTAACAATGCTGCTGAGAAGTTTAGGAGGTTAGGGCTTAAGGTCGGTGATCCCATTATCGTTGAGGAGCAGGGGGTTAAGGTCGTCATGGTCTGGCTCGGTAACACGAGGATTGAACTCCTCGAGCCACTCAATCAAAGTTCCACGGTGGCTAAATTCCTCGAGAATAGGGGTGAGGGCATCCACCACATAGCGCTTGAGGTTAATGACCTGGATGAATTCATCAAGAGGGTGCAGGGGGCTGGCCTTACACTTACTGGTAAACCGAGTAAGGGTGCTGAGGGTATTGTCACGTTCATACACCCAAAGAGCCTTAACGGTGTCCTACTTGAGTTGGTCCAGCGTAGGATTTCCAATGAGTGATCTTTAAATAATCTAGAGGTGCGGTTTTCGCTTGCGTGAAAAGAAGTAGGTCGTTTGAGCACGGCTATACCATCGTGTTTAGGGGAGGGGATTCAGTAAAGTATTCATTAGTGCTGCTCGTTGTCATAATCCCTTACCTAATGAGCCTGTACGTACGTGGGTCGTTAACCCTATACCTCAAGTCATTAATTATTTACGGTGTAATGTTCCTATCAGTGCTCATAACACTTAGGGTCATGGTCTTCATACAGTCATATAGGGGCTTCGGTACCACACTATCATTATTCAGCACGGCACTCGCGGTTTTTGTCGACCTTCTAATAACGCTGATCACCCATAGGTTTGTGGTTGGGTTTGGTGCATTATCATTTGTCTTACCACTGAGTGCCATGATAATGGTGTTAAGGGGTCTTGACCATAATGGAGACTCCATGAAGAAGTACATACTATACCCTCTCTACACCCTGCCAAGTATATTGATAATTCAATTAATTTCATACTTCCTCATTGGGACGATAAATCCCGTTAGATACGCTATACTGGATTTAACGTTTTACGTATTCTCATTCCTATTCATTTACTATGTAATTTTTAAGTTCGAGGCATCATACGGCGGTGTTGATATACTTAGGCTATTCAGTTCATACCTATACGCAGCCCTCTTCGAGTACTCAGAACCTTTTGAGAGGGAGTTGAGTAAGAGATCTGTGGTTAGGGATGTTAAGGTTCACCTATTCATGCTTAACCGTGACAATAATACCTACGCGGTTACCATACCCGAGCTGCACGCGGGTCCAATAGCCAAGGTTGGCGGTGGCTACTTAATTAGTGATCTTGTCACTGAGTTGGGTCGTTACGTAAACCCCGTTGTTTACATGCACGGTGTTGGCAGCCATGAGCTAGACCCGGCGACCAGGTTGATGTACGTAAAGTAATTAGGGCAGTTGCTAATAAGGTGAGGGAGTATTTTGCCGACAGGAAATTCATGAGTAATGAATGCATTGGTAAAATGCCCATTCAGATACGGAGTCGTAACTTCAGGGTTACCCACGTACCACTGTGCGGGAAGTCGCTCATAATTATTAGCCGACTTATTAAGTCCAGTGATGATATTCCCCTCAGTGTTTATGAGGAATTGAAAAGGAGGGTAAAGCTCGATTGGGATAACGTAATACTCATTGACGCCCAGAACTACTACTCAGATGATAATACGTGGGATGAGAACGACATTAACGAACTAGCCTCATTACTGAGCAAGATTGGAGAGTTGGAGAACCAAAGACTTGAGATAAGGTCATGCGTCAACCACGTGCCTAAGTACGCCTTTGGCCCAATACAATTTGAGATTGGCGATAATGGGTTAATAACGTGGGGCCTAGAAATAAATGGTAAGAGGGTTTTACTCGTTATATTTGACGGGAATAACCTGAGGAGGGAGCTGGCTGATGCCATTGTTAATGAGTTTAGGAGCGCCTTTGATATCGTTGAGGTCCTGACTACGGATAACCATCAATACACAGGGATTGCCAGGTTCACGAGGAGTAGGGGGTATAAGATTGTTGGTGATTCTGTGAGTCACGAGTTGATAATGAGGAATGTTAGGAGGAGTGTCAAGCGTTGTCTTAATGACCTTGGGATTACGCATATCAGTTATTACCCAGTTATTGTTGAGGGGATTAGGTTGATCGGTGATTCGTTTAATAGCATGGTTAGGGCTGCGGAGAGGGGTGTCATGGATTGGAAGAAGCACTTCACGGTGTTGATAATCCTACCAATACTAACCATGATAATCCTCGGCGCAATACTCGGTATTCTTTAACATTTAATAAATACAAAAGGTTTAATAGAGAGGTCTACGTAACTAACCAGGAAGGGGTATGGGTTCCGAGGACCTAAAGAGACAGGCAATTAGGGCCCACATAGCTGGGCTAATAACTAGGCTTGAGAATTGGGTTAGGGATCAGAAGAAGTTCATGGATGAGCTACAGAAGTACGGTGATTACATAGTCAGTCAGGACAGGCTATCACTGCTATTATCCGCCCAGGCAATGCTTTACTACATAGAGAGGACGCTGAAGGACTTCGAGTCCTGGCTTAACAACCCAATGATAACCTCGATAATGCCGGTAGACATGCTCAAGGAGTTGGAGGAGAGGCTTAGGGATATTGCCATTGAGTTCGTTAGGCTTGATATAGACCACACGAGTAAGTACGTGGATATACTAAAGAAGATGGAGAATGAGAATGAAATACCCGACATACTAAGGCTTTATATCGAGCAGAGGGGTATTGTGCCGCAGAGGGGTCAGCAGGGAGAGCAGGGTGAGGTACCAAGGTTCATGTAACTCTAAAATTAACCTTCAATCTATTATTTCTCACTAACCTCATTTAAATAATCCTTAATTATTTGGATAGCATCCTTACCAAACATCTTAATTATCAAGCCAAGATGCTCCCTAATAATCTCACTCTTAACCTCGTAAGGTATTGATAGCTCATACACAAACTGCCTAACATTATTAATCACCTTCTCACGCTTATTAATGAAGCCCCTGGTGTAAAGCCTACTCAGTACCGTTAGTACTGTTGTGTATGCTGTCCTCCTACCCCTCTTGGTTAATTCCTCAAATGGTCATTGCAGTTGCCTCCTTAAGCTCATTAAGTATGCCAATAACCTCAGCCTCAAGCGGTCCAATCATTAGCAAGAGCCTTCTTCTGCGTTCGCCCTGCTCCATCATATAGATTTACACGTGTAGTTTTATAAACCTAACACACAGGTCTAAAACTTACCAACTTTAATATCCAGCCTAACCTTATACACATATGGAGCATAATCCCTAACAACCCTCCTACTAATAACCTGACACTCAAACCCCAATTCACTGCAGTAATTCCTGACCAAGCCCTCAGCCTCACCATAGAGGTTCTCCTCAGTGCCCAGGTGGTAAAAGTGGACGATACCCCCATCCCTAACGCACATCAATGCCTGCTTAAGGAACCTATGGGCACCAAGGGGTAAGGTTAGTATAACCCTATCAACACCGCAGAATAAACCCATTAATTTTGCAGCGTCACCAAGTAGTGGTAATACCTTACCTTCGAGCCTATTCAACTTAATATTATCGAGCATGTAGTAATATGCATATTCATTAAGCTCGATAGCGATCACCAACCTAACTAATGGTTGTCTCTTCAATACCGCTACGGCGTAGGGACCAACACCAGCGAATGGGTATAGGATGACCTCGTTGGGCATTACCTGCCTAGCAATGTCCTCCCTATCACCCTGATCCCTAGGCGAGAAGTAGGTCTTGGTAGGGTCTACCTTAATTAGGTAATTACTCTCCTTGTGAATTACCTCCGTTGGTCCTGGAACCAGGACCTCGTACTTATAAAGCCTAAACTCACCCTCCCTAGCACCGACTCTCCTGAGCACGGCCCTAACATGCCTATTCAACTTGATTATTGCATCGCCAATCACGAACTTATAATTCTCAAGCTCTGGCGGTATTTCGATGATAGCGACGGCGCCTGACCTGGAGCCGATTATGTCGAAGCTCCTGGGTATCTTATCCCAAAGCTCCCTGGGTATCAATGGCTTAACGACCTCCTTAAGCGTTGGCACTACCTAGCAATGAAGTGCAAGGGTCCTTAAATTTGATTGCCCAGTGGTGTTCGTGTAGAATAAAAAATAATAAGGGCTGTAAGCCTCTGTAAATCGATGAGCAAGGTCATAGAGTCAGTGCCAGGCATTGTGTCTTACAGCACGGTCAGGGAAGTCAGGGGTCCGCTAATCGTTATTGAGAAGACCAGGGGTGTTGCCTATAACGAGATTGGCGAGGTTATAGGCCCTGATGGCGAGCCCAGGATGGTCCAAGTCGTCGAGGTCGGCGATAATTACGCCGTGGCCCAGGTACTCACTGGCACGCTTGGTTTACCTGCAAAGGGCAGTACCGTGAGGTTTTATGGAAGAACCCTCAGAATGCCGGTTAGTGAGGATTTACTGGGCAGGGTCCTTGATGGTAAGGGGCAGCCCAGGGATGGACTGCCACTACCACCTGCTGAGGACTACCTGGACATAAATGGTGAGCCGCTTAACCCATACGCCAGGGAGTACCCTGAAGAGCCAATTGAGACTGGCGTCAGCGTCATTGATGGTTTAAATACGATGGTTAGGGGTCAGAAGCTCCCAATATTCAGTGGCACGGGCTTACCGCACAACATGCTTGCTGCCCAAGTCGCTAGGCAGGCAACGGTTAGGGGGCATGAGGAGGAGTTTGCAATAATCTTCGCAGCAATGGGCCTGAAGTCTGAGGAGGCTTTATTCTTCCTGAATGAGTTCAGGAGGACGGGTGCGTTGAGGAGGTTAGTCATGGTTCTAAACCTAGCCAGCGATCCAATTGCCGAGAGGATATTAACGCCGAGGACTGCGTTAACGATTGCCGAGTACCTAGCGTGGTATAGGGATTACCACGTACTCGTGATTTTGACAGACATGACGAACTACGCAGAGGCGCTCAGGGAGTTATCATCATCAAAGGGTGAATTACCAGGTAGGCGTGGTTACCCAGGTTACATGTATACGGACTTCGCCACGATATACGAGAGAACAGGGAGGGCTAAGGGTAAGAAGGGAAGCATTACGCAATTCCCAATACTCACGATGCCTCACGATGACATAACGCACCCAATACCAGACCTGACCGGTTACATAACCGAGGGCCAGCTAGTGCTTAGTAGGTCACTGTGGGGTAAGGGTATTTACCCACCATTTGACGTGATAATGAGCCTGTCGAGGCTCATGAAGGACGCAGTTGGTGAGGGCAAGACTAGGGATGACCATAAGTACGTGGCTAACCAATTGATTGCTGCATACTCAAGGGCACTCGATGTAAGGAACCTAGCCCTACTCGTTGGTGAGACTAACCTGAGTTGGCGTGAGAGGAGGTACCTCAGGTTCGCCGAGCAGTTTGAGCGTAAGTTCATTAACCAGGGCTATTACGAGAGGAGGACCTTTGAGCAGACGCTTGATATTGCTTGGGATGTTATTAGTATATTACCTGAGGATGAGCTCACGAATGTGCCGCCAGACATATCCAAGAGGTATTATAGGCGCTCGATATTTGAGTCCGTAAAGGACGTGGGTGCGTAAAATTAGTATTTTGTAAATAATGTTAATCCTCTCGATCGAAGATACTTACAGAGTTCATGGCAGAGAATCTTAATAAATCCTGTAATTATCTAATTCTCCATGCCTAAGACCAAAGCGAAGGAGAAGATGGTGTTGATTAGCGTGCACATACCGAAGCAAATGCTTGAGGAGTTGGATGAATTCGTGAAGCAGGGGATATTCCCAAGTAGGAGTGAGGCAATTAGGATTGCAATAAGGGACCTACTCTATAGGGAGAACTCGAGGAGTAAGACGCAGAATGTGGAGGATTTAATACTACTGCCTGGTAGGTAATGATAGGTATGTACATGATGATATCAATAAAAACATGGGAATATAGTTATCAATTATTTCTTTTAAAATAATTTTATGCAAATTCTATTTCACATAATTAATGCACTCGGCATTAACGTTATTTATAGGCTTTCCCTATTAATTGTGTGAGGAGGATAATCGTTGGCATAACGGGGGCAAGCGGCGTTATTTATGGTGTGAGGTTTCTCGAAATGGTTAAGAGGTATGCTGGTGACTCGGAGGTGCACCTCGTCGTAAGTAATACGGCAATTGATATATTAAGGTATGAGACTGAGCTTGATAAGGGGTCATTACTGAAATTGGCTGATAAGGTCTATACTGAGGATGAGTTAGGCGCGCCAATAGCCAGTGGTTCGTTTAAGCATGATGGCATGGTGGTCATACCGTGCTCTATGAAGACCTTGGCCTCCATAGCCCATGGGATAACGGATAACCTGATCACCAGGGCTGCCGATGTCACGCTTAAGGAGAGGAGGAGGTTGATACTCGTCATTAGGGAGACACCGCTTAACCTAATACACATTAAGAATATGGAGTTGGTTACGTTGGCTGGCGCCATCGTGATGCCCGCAGCCCCAGCCTTCTATAATAGGCCTAGGACGATTGATGATATGGTGAACTTCATAGTTGGTAGGGTACTTGACCTGCTGGGTATTGAGAATGATCTCTATAGGAGGTGGAGCGGCTATACTGAGGAGTAGCATAGTAATTTAAGAGTGTGTTTGTTAAAACGGTGCCAATAGGGTTATGGACGTGCCAATATGTACGAGGTGTGGCAGGAGACCAGCGAATTACTACAGGGTATCCAGTGGCGAGAGACTATGCCTTAACTGCCTATTTAGGTCCATTGAGGATACAGTGCTCTGGGCCATCAGGAGGTACCGATTGATAAGTGAGGGTGATAGGGTTGGCATTGCGATCAGTGGCGGTAAGGATAGCCTAACCCTAATGTACTTACTGGGTAAGTTTAGGAAGCAGGGCAAGATACCCAGGAACGTGGAGCTAATAGCCTTCAGCATTAATGAGGGTCATCCGTACAGCTGCTTCTACAGGATGGCTAGGGTTGACTATGTGCAGAAGTTTAGTGAGGAGTTCGGCATACCATATAAGGTATACACGTTCAAGGATTTGTTCGGGGTTACCGCTACGGATATAGCCCACGGACTCTGGTCGAGGGGAATCAACGTGCATATGTGTACGATTGATGGGGTGCTTAGGCGTAGGGCTATGAACATAATCGGTAGGCAGTTGGGTCTGACGAAGATAGCCACTGGGCATAACCTAGATGATGAGGCTCAGACGGTGCTGTTAAATGTGCTTAGTAATGACCTTGATAGGTTTGCGTGGTTTGGACCTAGGCCTGAAATTGATAGGGAGGGTTTTATACCGAGGATTAAGCCGCTTCGCTTTGTTAGGGAGGAGGAGATTGCATTATACGCCTATTACCACGGAATACCACTCATGGAGCTTGAGTGCCCATTTGTGTATAATAATCCTAGGTATGAACTTAAGTTCACACTGGCTCGTTGGGAGAGGGATAACCCAAACATTAAGTTTTCCCTGGTATCCTTCGGTGACTCCCTGGCCAACTTAATGAGTGAGAGGGCTGTGAAGGTGCCATTAAAGAGGTGTAGGTATTGTGGTGAGCCAACATCTGGTAACGTGTGTAGGGTTTGTGAGTTAATGAGCAGGGCTGGCTTACTCGAGAGGTACCTGGCTCACTTAAGGACTTTGAAACTTACTGATACACAATCGCCCTCATAATTCTTACCCACAGTCTCAACATTACTCCTTAGGATCTGGGTTAGGAATCCCGTGTAATACTCAATCATTAATTCCTCCATCACATGCTTATCATTCAACTCGGAGCAGGACCTAATCGTAATAGTCCCATCCCTCTCAATAAGCCCGATCTTCCCTAATCCCCTGAATTGCCCGATCTTGATGAGTTCACTGAGGTTACTATTGCGTAGGAGTGATGCATCATAAGCGCCCAGGTCCCTAATAATCCTCCTAACTCCGGGTTCGTTAATAATTCCTTAACCCTCTCGACCTCTACTACCAGCACCTGCTTATCTCTAAATGTCGGCATTATCATTGATGGAACCATGAAGGCCTCCTTCTCAACAATCCTATACTTAACCCACTCAACGAATGAGAACCTCTTCAACTCCTTCTCTAAATCATTCAGGGAGGTATCAGTATTGGTTAGGTCAACTACGAAGTGCAGGAGTAATTGCGCCCTATTAACGGATATATTCAGTATGTTTATCCCATGATCCGCAAACACGTTAGACAATGCCGCAAGTATGCCGGGCTTATCCGCCGTGAACTTAATCAGGAACTCCCCAAGTACCTTATCCCTACCCTCAAATGACATTGCAAAGTCTCTATACAATACCTCCACAAGCAAGCCCCAAGAAGTCATGGTTTAAAAACTTATTTGCTATGTAACTACGAACATTTAGAGACGAGTACTTAAAAAGTAATGGTGTTAATAGTCGAGGCAGGTTTATTTAGGGATTGATCACCTTAGGCGAGCAGGGTGTAGGTGAGGTTATTCCTACAGCTGCTCTCCAGGTCTAGAACAATCAATTTTTTATTCACGTATTATTGCATAGCATAGGTAAGTTATCTTTTAAAGGGCGCTACCTAAGTTATGCATCGGGACCTTTATTGGTATGGAGTTTAAGCCAAGGATACAGGAGAAGAGGTGGGATTTCTCAAAGGAAGTTGAGCTGATAAGGAAGTGGGAGGAGGAGGGGCTATTCAATATTAAGATTGACGATAAGAAGCCAACACTCGTCATTGATACACCACCACCATACCCATCAGGGAGACCCCACATTGGTGGTATCGCCCACTACGCCCAAATTGATATGATTGCCAGGTTCTTCAGAATGAGGGGTTACAACGTGATATTCCCATTCTACGCCGATAGGAATGGCTTACCCGTGGAGGTTCAGGTGGAGAGGACCTATGGCATAAACATGTATGAGGTTCCCAGAGAGAAGTTCCTCGAGTTGTGTAGGAGGTTTCTTGATGAGTATGAGGGTGAGTTCGTGAGCATATTCAGGCGTTGGGGTGGTTCCTTCACCTACTGGAGGAATGGAACGGATAGTGAGGAGTATAGGAGGGTTACCCAGGAAACATTCATCAACCTATGGAATAGGGGCCTGATCTACGAGACCAGTAGGCCGACCCTGTGGTGCCCGAGGTGTAGGACAGCATTGGCTGAGGCCGAGGTTGAGTATAAGGAGGAGGACTCATACCTAAACTACATTAAGTTTAGGGTTAAGGAAACGGGTGAGGACATAATAATAGCCACAACAAGGCCTGAGTTACTGCCGGCCACCGTAGCCGTGGCCTTCAATCCAAATGACGATAGGTACAAGAGGCTGGAGGGCCTGCATGCCATTGTTCCGCCGTTAAATCAGGAGGTGCCCATTGTATCGCACCCGTCGGTTAAGCCCGACTTTGGAACTGGGCTTGAGATGATAAGTACCTTCGGCGATACCAGGGACTTGATGGTCGTCAATGAGTTGAAGCTCCCCATGAAAATCATCGTTAATCCTGACGGCACATTGAATGAGTTAGCCGGTAAGTACAGGGGGTTGAGTGTTAGGGAGGCTAGGGAGGCGATAATTAAGGACTTACAGGCGGCAGGCTTACTCATTAAGAGGGAGCCGCTTAGGCACACTGTACCAATATGCTGGAGGTGTAAGACGCCGATAGAGATAATCGTTACCAAGGAGTACTTCCTAAAGCAGCTCCAGTTCAAGGATGAGTTGGTAAAGCTCGTTCAAAACGAGATGGTGATTAAGCCACCTGAGTATGCCCAAACACTAATTGACTGGATAAAGTCCCTCGAGTTTGACTGGCCAATATCGAGGCGTAGGTACTACGGCACTGAAATACCGATTTGGTACTGCATCGATGAGGAGGGCAATGCGAAGCCAATCGTTCCAAAGCCGGGTAAGTACTATAGGCCATGGAGGGATGAACCACCGCCTGAGGTTAAGGAGCAGTGCCCAAGTGGTAAGTTGGTTGGTGAGGATAGGGTGTTGGATACCTGGTTTGATTCGTCAATATCCTGGATCTACGCCACTGGCTACACGAAGCCTGAGATAAGGGTATTCGAGAAGGTCTACCCGCACAGCATGCTCAGGCCCCAGGGCTATGACATTATCAGGACCTGGCTCTACTACTCCGTGGTTAGGGCGTACCTACTCTATGGCAAGCCACCCTTCAAGTACGTCAGGATAAGCGGGATGGGGCTTGACGAGAAGGGCGAGGCAATGCATAAGTCCAAGGGCAACATAATAGACCCAATACCGCCCGTTGAGAAGTACGGGGCAGATGCAGCCAGGTTCTGGGCTGCGGCATCGGCTAAGTTGGGCAGTGATTATAGGTATAGTGAGCAGTTGATTAGGACTGGTCATGACTTCGCCATTAAGCTTTGGAACATTGCCAGGTTCGTATCCTCATTCCCAGAGGTCAATGATGATTATGAGTTAACGCCCCTGGACCTAATGATACTGGCTAAGTTGAATGAGGTGGTCAGGACCTCGCTAAGCGCCTACCAGGACTTTGACGTTTACGTACCGGCCAATGCCCTCTATGACTTCACCTGGCACATATTCGCTGATCACTACCTGGAGGCTGTTAAGTCGAGGGCTTACAATAGGGATGGGTTATTCACGGAGAGGCAGCAGAGGGGTGCCTGGTTCACGCTTTACAGGGTGTTGAAGACCGTGCTTAAGCTACTGGCGCCAATAATGCCCTTCGTGACGGATCAAATATGGAGGAGCCTGTATGGTGAGTCAATACATGGGCAGTTGATTGAGGATCCAGACCCAAGGTTCGATAATGAGGAGTACCTAGAGTTACTTGAGCCATTCATGGAGTTTAACAGGACCATATGGACCTACAAGAACAGGGCTGGCCTGAGCCTAAACGAACCAATTGACGGAATAATATATGCGCCAGAAATACTCAAGCCCCTAGAACCTGAGTTGAGGGTCATGCATAGGATTAGGGAGATTAGGTTCGGAAAACCTGAGGGAAGGTACGAAGTGCTTAATGAATCCCTATCGATATACCTCGTTAAGTGATTCTACCATGAAGTAACAACGCCGCCCCAATAATCACAAATATCACCGACGTTACGCCTATGATTAATAATGTGCTTGAGAAGTTGTAATACTGAAGCAAAAACCCTATTAAATATGGCGATAATGAACCACCCAATTGGCTCATGAAATTGAGAAACCCACTTGCAGCTCCAATATTCGTTGTAAGTCTTGAGATTGCGATTGATGGTGCTGCGTAAAAGCCGTAGAAGAAGCCCAATAGCAGCATTAGGGATGCTACTAAGTACGTAATTGATAACCTAGGCATTATCGACACGATAATTGCTAGTAATAGTGAGGATGAGATGCTCGGTAATACGTACCCAACCCTATCACCTAGATACCCACCGATTACGGCACCGACAGACCCCATGATAGATGCCAGGAAGGCATAAAAACCGCTGAGCGATGGCGCAACCTTAAGTACATGAACAACGTAGTATGTCGACCAACTGAGGAAACCAAGGTATGAGAAGCCTGAGGACAGCCTAATGAAGCCCATACCCAGTATTCTTAGGTCACCGGGGCCTATGTAAATAGTGCTACTGGTCTTGCCGTGTCCTGGTACCCTGGCCACTGGTATTATTGATGAAGCAACAATGATTGAGAATATAATGAAGGGTATGAATTTATTTATTGAAAATAGCAATGGTGATATCATTATTGATGTTGATGATGCCAGGAAAAACATGCTCTGGTAAATACCTGCGCCAAGTCCTCCCCTACTATAGTTTGATAGGACCATGCTTATTAAGGCTACGTAGGTTATTGCGAGTAGTGAACCCATAATAAACTGGGTAATTAGTAATAGGTAGTATTGGTTGATGATTATGGGGTAGAGGGCGTTTATTATTGCGATTAGTATTAATACATAAACCACGACGTTATACCCATACCTATCAACTATTAATCCACCTATGACTTGAAATACCGTGTAACCTATCCAGAGGGCCGAAATTATTAAGCCACCTATCACAGTATTAACCCCACTCGACCCGATTAGGTATGGTAGTAGTGATGGTATGGAGAACCTCACGAGCACTACTGAGAAGAAGGCTAGCGATGCCACTAATACTATTGCCGATCCCCTCTCCATTACATGTCACCATCTATAGAAGGGTTAATAAATGCTTAATTTTACCACGCCAGTACTATGGCGGAGGTATACCTTGTTTACAGGATAACGCCGAGTAAATCGGACGTTAACTATGAGGAGTTGAAGAACGAAATAAGGAAGGCTCTCGAGCTAAGTACAAGGTTGATAAGGTTGAGGAGGAGGACATAGGCTTCGGAATAAAGGCCCTCAGGGTCTACATAAGGATGCCCGAGGAGTCTGAGGAGCACTCTAGCGATGAGGTTGAGAATATATTAAGCGGTATTGAGGGCATTGGTAGCATTGAGCTTGAGTACTTCACAAGGCTTGGCTTCTAATGGCGTTGAATTAAAAGCCAGTGAAAACTAATAACGCAATAAGTTTTTTAATTCCACGGAGTAATAGGGGTTAGGAGTATGATGGAGGGTAGTCATGCTGATGAGTGGATTGAATTGATAGTTAAGGAGGCTAAGCAGAGGGATGCCCAGAGACCCATTGTTAGGGTTGACCCTGAGGTAATGAGGAATTACGGCATCGAGCCAGGCATGATACTACTCATTGAGGGTAGGAGGAGGACGGCAGCCAAGGTCTGGTATGGACTCCCTGAGGATGAGGGTAAGGGCATAATTAGAATGAACGCCATAATCAGGAAGAACGCTAACGTGGAGATCGACCAAAAGGTCAGGGTTAAGAAGGTTGAAGCGAAGAGGGCAAGCACCGTTAAGTTAGCTCCCGTTAACATGACAATAAGCGTTGACCAAAACTTCGTACAATACACCAAGCAGAAGCTTAGGGACTACGTACTCATGGAGGGCGACTTAGTGCAGATCCAAGTGCTAGGTCAACCACTAACGTTCCAGGTGGTGCAGGCGAAGCCCAATGACTCGCCGGTGATTATTGATGAGGATACGAACCTAATGATTTACGAGAAGCCAGTGGAGAACGTGAACATACCAAGGGTTACGTGGGAGGACATTGGCGACCTTAAGGAGGCTAAGGAGAAGATTAGGGAGCTCGTTGAGCTACCGCTAAAGCACCCGGAGATCTTCGAGTACCTTGGTATTGAGCCTCCTAAGGGCGTGCTCCTGATCGGTCCTCCAGGCACTGGTAAGACACTGCTAGCTAAAGCCGTGGCTACCGAGACGAATGCATACTTCATAGCCATTAATGGTCCTGAGATTGTCTCGAAGTATTATGGTGAGTCTGAGGCTAAGTTGAGGGAGATTTTTGAGGAGGCTAAGAAGAATGCACCGGCAATAATATTCATTGACGAGATCGACGCAATAGCACCAAAGAGGGAAGAAGTCACAGGCGAGGTGGAGAAGAGGATAGTGGCGCAGTTACTAACGCTCATGGATGGATTGCAAGAAAGAGGTCAGGTCATCGTAATCGGAGCAACAAACAGACCAGAAGCCGTAGACCCAGCACTAAGGAGGCCCGGAAGATTCGACAGAGAGATCTGGATCAACCCACCGGACACTGAGGGTAGGTATGAGATTCTTCAAGTCCACACGAGGAACATGCCCCTTGCCAAGGATGTCGACTTGAGGAAGCTTGCCGAGATAACATACGGCTACACCGGCGCTGACATAGCCGCACTGGCCAGGGAGGCTGCAATGAGGGCTTTGAGGAAGGCTCTCCAGTCAGGCATCCTGGATGTTAATAAGGAAGATGAGGAGATTAGGAAGGATCTCGAGAAGATAAAGGTCACCATGAACGACTTCCTAGAGGCAATGAGGGAGATAGTGCCCAGCGCCCTCAGGGAGATACACATTGAGATTCCGAAGGTTAGGTGGAGCGACATTGGTGGGCTTGATGAGGTTAAGCAGGAGCTTAGGGAGCCATTGAGTGGCCCTTGAAGTACCCTGAGAGGTTTAGGAAGATGGGCATTAGACCACCTAAGGGTATTTTGTTGTTTGGTCCTCCTGGTACTGGTAAGACTCTTCTTGCTAAGGCTGTGGCTACTGAGAGTAATGCGAATTTCATTGCCGTGCGTGGACCCGAGATCCTGAGTAAGTGGTTTGGAGAGAGCGAGAGGGCAATCAGGGAAATATTCAAAAAAAGCAAGAATGGCAGCACCATGCGTAATATTCTTCGACGAAATAGACGCAATAGCACCAGCAAGGGGATACGCGGAGGATTCACCAGCCATGGATAGGATAGTCGCCCAGTTACTGGCTGAGATGGATGGTGTTTCGAGGCTTGATAATGTGGTTGTGATAGCCGCCACGAATAGGCCCGACATTGTTGACCCAGCATTACTAAGGCCTGGAAGGTTTGACAGGATTATCTACGTACCACCACCAGACTTAAGGGCTAGGTTCGAGATACTGAAGATACACACCAAGAACATGCCACTCGCCAAGGACGTGGACTTGGTGGAGTTGGCTAAGATGACTGAGGGATACACGGGCGCCGATATTGAGCTCCTGGCTAGGGAAGCCGGGTTGTTAGCGATGAGGGAGGCGAACGGCGCCGGTGAGGTCTCGATGAAGCACTTCATTGAGCTATGAAGAAGATTAAGCCATCGATAACGCCAGAGATGATTAAGTTCTATGAGGCTTGGTACGAGAGGATGAAGCAGACGCTGGCTCGTGAGAGGCAGAGGGCGCCAACGCTCTATGTGTAGGATTAAAAATAAAACATTTCTTCTTAAGTAATCCTGGATTGAGAGGTATGAGGAGACCTGTACCTGTTGAGGCTTTGATAATGGATTTAATAAGGGATAAGGGTGATATGTGGTTTAATGACTTAATGCAGGCATTGAGGGCTTGGTACCCAGACGTGATGGAGAAGGAGGTCTTAATGGCGCTAATGAAGCTTGAGCTTGGTCGATTAATTATTGTCCAGAAGGTTGTTAGGAAGGATGGTGCTACGTACCACATAAGGATTGTCAAGGATTAATTAGGGAAAGAGATAAATGGCTTCCCTCATAAATTAACTGGGTTACCTAAATGGGTGTTACTGAGCTTGGTAAGTTAATACCAGACAATGTTAGAAAGACCGTAGAATTCACCCAATTATCAAATAGAATAATAGCGCTGGACGCATACAACGCGCTTTACCAATTCCTGGCATCAATTAGGCAGCCGGACGGCACACCACTCATGGACTCCAAGGGAAGAATAACAAGCCACCTAAGTGGTTTACTTTACAGGACAATAAACCTACTCGAGAATAGGATATGGCCCATCTACGTGTTTGACGGCAAGCCACCTGAGGAAAAGACCCTGGAGATTGCCAGGAGGAGGAAGGTTAGGGAGGAGGCCATGGATAAGTGGGTTAAACTGCTTGAGGAGGGCAGGAAGGAGGAGGCGAGGAAGTACGCACAAAGGGCATTATTCCTCACAGACGACATGGTTGAGGACGCGAAGAAATTATTGAGGTTAATGGGCATACCCGTAGTACAAGCCATGGCCGATGGCGAGGCGCAGGCAGCGGTTATAGCCAGGGAAGGCAAGGCCTGGGCTGCTGGTAGCCAGGACTATGACTCATTACTATTCGGGGCACCCAGGCTCGTGAGGAACCTGGCCATAACAGGGCGTAGGAAATTACCGAATAGGGATGAGTATATTGAAATTAAGCCTGAGATAATCGAGCTTAATGAGGTTCTTAAGGCATTGAAGCTCAGGGATAGAACGCAGTTAATAGACCTGGCAATACTCCTTGGTACCGACTTAAACCCAGATGGCGTGCCAGGCATTGGGCCGCAGAGAGCCTTAGGCTAATTCAGGAGTTTGGTAGCCTCGAGAAGTTACTTCAGGGCCCATTGAAGAATGCGCAGTTCCCAACTGACCCACTAAAGATACGTGATTACTTCCTAAACCCACCGCACAATCCAAATTATAGGATAGAGTTTGGGCAACCTGACGAGAGGGGTATAATTGAGTTCCTGGTTCATGAGCATGATTTTAATGAGGAAAGGGTTAGGAACGCGATTGAAAGGCTTAAGAAGGCCATGAGCAGGAGGAGGGAGTCGACTCTGGACTCATTCTTTGGGTAAATCATTGGTGGGTTAAGCTTAAAATAATCAAGGACCTAACCATGCTGGGTACTACATGAAGCCCATATTATCAATAATTAACTGGGCGCTTAATTGGGTATCCAGCATCATATCATCGGCAATGCAATTACTATATTCAATAATCAATTACATATTGTCAAGGCCTGATAATTACATACCATTCCTATGGCCAATAATAAACTTCCTAAACCACGTACCCATAATAAACATAATAGTCCACTTCATCTTCTGGAGACCAATATTCGACCTACTCTTCGTACCTGGACTAGTCTCAGTCCTAATAGCCCTAATCTTCATAATATGGTTTGAGAGAAAATTAACGGCTAAGGTTCAATGGAGGATTGGACCACTCGAGGTTTCGAGACCCATAGGTGGTCTTCTACAGCCCTTCGCTGACCTATTTAGGTATACGTTCCAGGAATTCGTGGTACCCGTCCACGCAGATAGGAATTACTTCATACATGCACCCGCCATAGTATTTATACTATCCACATTACCCGTATTCTTCATACCAATCGGACCAAGGCAATTCACGCTACCCAATGGCACAACTATCGAGGGCATATACGGAATATACACAGGCTATGACGTATTAATCGCCCTAGCCCTAATAACACTATTCAATATAGGAGTGATTCTGATTGGTTGGGCTAGCAATGATAGATTTACGTACATAGGCACCGTAAGGGAGGCACTGCTATATACAGGTTATGAGGTTATACTAATACTGTCTGTCGTCGCAATACTCATCATTTATGGAACCGCCGACCCATTCAAGATAGTTAATTGGCAGGTAACGCACCTGCCAGGTATAATAGCGAATCCACTGGCCTTTCTGGCCTTCCTAATAGCCACGCTCATGGCAACCTCGAGATTCCCCTTCGAAATCCCAGAGGCCGATACCGAGATAGTCCTTGGCCCATACACCGAGTATAGCGGCATTGTGTATGGCTTGGTAATGACAATGAGCTACGAAAAACTATACGTACTTAGCCTACTAATGGTTCTATTGTTCCTAGATGGTTGGGCAGGACCATACATACCATATTTCGGGGCTTTATCACCTGCAATATGGTTTGGTATAAAAACATACATTGTAATGATGGTAATGGTCTTCACGAGAGCAGTATACGGCAGGTACAGGCCTGATCAGGCTTTGAAAATGAGCTGGGCATCACTACTCGGTTAGTGATCGCGGCTTTGATCATCTCCCTCGTAATTAAGGTTTTCTAATTATTTTAAATTTAAATAATATTTAGTTAAAAATTAATTATCATAGGAATATTTTAGGGAAATATTCATTAAGCCATTAAAATTATCTTCATCAATAGTTCAATACATTAATAATTAGGCTAACCACTAAATTAATAAGGAGGCTTTCCAGGACCCAAGTCAATGGTCGTTTGTCCAGTATGCGGTAAGGAATACGCAAACTCAAGTTCGTTACTAAAGCATGTTAAATTGAAGAGTAAGTATGATCCAATGCACATGGCCTTCTGGATGGAGTTCCAGAAATACATGAGCACGCCAAGGGAGGACTGGGCAATGCTGACAAAGACGGACCTATTCAGGGAATTCCTGAGGGAGAGAGGTCTTCTTTAAACTATTAATCAACATTGATTGAGTAATCAAAGTCATAATCACCGACCAACATAAACTCATCGAGGTAATAAGCCCAGATTGGCATTACGGTTTATCGGCTTGGAGGTTTTATAGCTCCGCAGCCGAGCTCTTCAACAGCCAACCCCTTAAATTTAGTGTCACCATTGATCTTCACGGATCCTAAATTAAGGAAGGTTTATTCGAGGTACATTATCGGGATCGCCCGTGGCTTACTTCCTGACCTTGTGAA
This sequence comes from Vulcanisaeta sp. JCM 14467, assembly GCF_001316245.1. Classification (GTDB taxonomy): domain Archaea; phylum Thermoproteota; class Thermoprotei; order Thermoproteales; family Thermocladiaceae; genus Vulcanisaeta. Next base: position 149,321 of record NZ_BBDM01000004.1, read on the forward strand.
TGGCTTTTATAATTACCTCATGATTGACTTGGCAGTATTACGTATGGTCTCAAGGACTCAAGGGCTTTTCTCGTGAATGTTAGGCTCGTCATTGACTATGATTACCTAAGACCGAGTGTGGTCTTCGTGGTTGATTACTCGAAACCAGGGCACAAAGCCGTTGCTGAGTCCAGGATTAAGTGCTCGGGGTTTTAGGCCTGGGTCACGTGTGTAGTGCCTTATTAGTTCAGTTGAGATTTTTCGCATTGGTATGTCTGGTGCTCTGGGTGAGACCATGGAATTCAGCGTGGATTCATTGAGGAGGAACCGCTTCTGCATTGGCGTTAAGCGTGGTGGAGAGTACGTCTGCGGTGGCGATGCTAGTGAGGAGAAGAGAGACAAGACCGTTGGTTTGCTGGCTGAGGCGATTAATCGAATGCTACGCTGGCATGTTTGGGAAACATGGTGGGTCGAGGAGGTAATGGATGAGTGGTTAGAGAAGCGAGATAGGTTAGAACTTCAATTACGAGGAAAGTACAACGATGATGTTGTTAATGACCTACTAAGGCTTGTTGACAAGTTCATAGGCTACAACGAGCAGTTCTTGAATTACTGGCGCGAGGTCGGCAATGAGGTTGAGAAGCTGATTGAGGACCTAATTAACGGTAGGGCTGAGGTAGTCATTAGGAGCGAGGGCGTATCAGGAATAAGCGTGCATGGAGAGCACATAACGCTGAAGGTTAATAGGACAAATACTAGCATAACGGTTCACATAACGCCAAAGGGCCTTGAGGGTATGACGATTAGGGTGCCTGACGTATTCAGGAAGACGATGAGCAGGAAGGAGTATAGGAAGTTCGTTAAGAGGGTGCTTAGGGCGTTGAGGGGTGGCTTTGAGGAGACTGATGGAACTATTAAGGAGGGTAAGGCTGCATGGGCACAGCACAAATATGGCAGGTGATTGTTTGGTCGCTTCTTTACCCAAGTGAGTTGTATGTTCTTGTGGATGTGATCAATGTTAATGAGGGTAGTGTGACGATTGCGTGGCGTTTAAGGACTAGCAATGAGGCGCTTAAGGGCAAAATGCTTAACAACGTCGATAAGCTAAGCGAGGAAGGATTACTGGCGTTTATGTTGGGTGCAGTGCTTGGTGATGGCTATGCGGATGTTGAGAAGCTTAAAATCAATGGCCGCGTCTATGATGAGGCCGTGGTTAAGATTACGATGTCAGATGAGGAGTTTAAGAAGTGGGAGCCGCTGTTAGAGAGGTTGAAGGGCATGGGCCTTAACTGGAGACCTGACCCAGCCGGTGATGGCGTAGTGACGTGAGGTTCTACGGAAGCAACGCCATCAATTTAGCAGGGGCTATGATTAACGTTCTACCGCCAATTCTACGTGACATCCTCGATGCTTTAGGCTTCGAGAAGTGGGAGAGGATTAAGCGAATAGCCGAGATGGAGGTGAAGTACAGAAGGGGTGAGTCCCAAGTCATCGTGGCCGGTTACAAGTTCACAGTGAATGCTCGAGATGCTGTGTTGGTGCATAAGGCTAAGGATAGGGTCGAGGCCGAGGAGATCATTGATGCGTTGAGGGCCGTGTATGGTGATGAGTTTTATACTTATGTTAATAAGAGCGGTAAATACCTAGCCGTCATAATACCCATGTACGTGTTTGAAAGGTATGACGAAATTAAGAAACAAGTCATTGAGGTACTATGCAGAAAACTTGAGAGGACTAAGGACGAGAGAAAGAAACAAACTATACTCAAGCACTTAATAAGATTAGCGACACTGAGGACTTCTCTGAAACTATTAATCAACACTACATCACTTACTTAATTAAAAGCCTAATTAATAGCGCAAGAACAACAATCACGTGGTAAGGAAGAGGGCCAGGGAAGCCATGCAGGAGCTTAATCATCAATTGAATTGGCCTATTAGGTTAAGGGAGTTATCGATAAGGCTTCAGGATAAATCGTATAAAATGGCTCAGGAGGCAATTAAGCTATATGTTGATGGATCATTAAGTCGGGATGCTGTTATGGAGATAATAAGGCTCAGCGGTGTTTCATTAAGCAGGTACGTAAATCCTAGGAAGTACCTGCTCTATGATGGCGATACTGAGGTGATCAATGAGACTGAGGATGTGATAATCGATGATGAGGAGGTTGTTGATGATTACGTTAGGGAGGTTGAGGAGGAGTACGTTGGTCAAGGCGTGATTAGGAGGTTGATGGGTCATGATTGATGAGTTAATAAGGAGGTACGGCAGGTACATGGGGGGAATAGATTATGAGAAGGTGCTAAATGACTTGGCGAGTGAGGAGGATAGGCTTAGAGAAATAGAAAGAAAGCTAATAGGCATGGAGACAGGACCACAAATAAACTACGGAAAACTAAGAGAACTTGAGAGGAGACAACTAATCCTCAAGTACATAGAATTGAAAAACCAGGAAAGAAGAATGCTCGAGCTAATTAAGGAACTAAAGTTAAGAGGATACACAAAGAATGAGGTGACCAAGGCAATAAAGATACTAAGAAAAATAAGAAGGCAGTTACGCATAATTAGGCAGGAACTAAAAATAATTAATGAGGACCCACAAACCAACAAAAGACTTAAAAACTGACGTATTTAATGTGCAATGAGCCCCGGTCGTATAGCCCGGTCAAGTATGCGGGCCTCTCGAGCCCGTGACCCGGGTTCAAATCCCGGCCGGGGCACCAGGTCTTCAATTCTAAATTCCACTGCTGGGTAAATAAACACCGTATGGTATGAGCTTCTCAAACCAGATGATAAAATGACCCATTATTCCTAACTTGCATGAATCATTATTCTATATTTTATATTTTTAACTATTGTTAATTATATATTAGTACGTAGTAAAAGAGCTTCATGAATAACCAAGGCTCTTGCATATTTTATAAGAGAGATAATACTTTAAAAAAAGGAATTACTAAAAACAATTTTATGGCGAACCCACCTGAGACAGGGCCCGAGGTTAGTGAAAAGAGGGCAGTCCAAAGCGATAAACAGTTGAGAAGAGCTCTGAGCCAATGGGACATATCGTTCTTGGTTATAGGTGCAATGATTGGTAGTGGTTGGTTATTTGGTTCCCTTGGTGCAGCGGCTAAGGCGGGCCCTGCTGCTGTATTGTCCTGGATAATCGCTGGCATCCTAATGATCTTCATAGCACTCGCATACGCAGAGATCGGCGGCATGTTACCAAAGAGTGGCGGTATCGTTAGGTACCCACAGTACACGCATGGCGGCTTCGCCTCATACATACTGGGCTGGGCATACTTCCTAAGCGCTGTATCTGTCGCGCCTTCCGAGGCCATAGCCGCAGTGCAATACATGTCTAGTTACTTACCGCAATTAATGTCTAATGGATTACTGACGCCACTTGGCACATTAGTCGCAGCAGTCCTGGTAGTGTTCTTCTTCCTCCTTAATTGGTATGGTGTTCATGTTATGGGTAAGACGAATACGGGTGTTGGTTGGTGGAAGCTACTAATACCATCACTAACATTCATCCTGCTAATGGTCCTCGCAATGCACACGGTCAACTTCTCAGGACTGCCAGGTGGCTTCGTACCTTACGGTTGGTCCGCGGTATTCCTGGCAATACCAACTCAGGGTATAGCCTACGCTTACCTGGGCTTTAGGCAGGGAATTGATTACAGTGGTGAGGCTAGGAGGGCTACTGACGTGGTTTGGGGTACAATACTTGGTTATGCAATTGTTATGTTCATCTACGTGATGCTTCAGGTCGCGTTCGTGGGAGCGGTTAATTGGAGTGCCATTAAGGTTAGTCCAGGTAATTGGCAGGCATTATCCACCTCAGTAATAAGTAGTGGGCCATTCTATGAGATAATGGCTAAAAGTGGTATTGCGATACTTGCGGTCTTTGCCGTGATATTACTCATAGATGCAATAGTCTCACCATCAGGTACGGGTTGGATCTACATAGGCACCACGGCTAGGACGATATATGGCATGGCCGCTGATGGTCACTTACCACAAGCGTTCCTTAAGCTTAATAGGTTCAGGGTACCTCTATGGCCGACAATAGCGGCTCTGGTGCTTGGCCTACTATTTCTATTGCCATTCCCAACATGGTATTCCATATCAACATTTATAACAACTACGACAGTATTTACATACATAATTGGCGGGCCATCATTAATGACGCTAAGGAGGACAGCGCCAAATGCTAATAGGCCGATTAAGTTGCCCGCGGCCTCGGTAATTGGTGCGATAGCCACAATAGCTGCTTACTTAATAGTCTACTGGTCTACCTTCTACTCCCTATGGTTTGCAGTGGCCCTAATATTCGCTGGTTTGCCACTATTTTATATGTACACCATGGTTAATAGGTATGGTGCAAGTAGGACTGCGGGCATAATCTCCGGAATAGTATACTGGGCAATACTTATTGTCGCTACGTACTTCTTGATATACTTACCGATAATAGCCCCAACTGGTTGGCCTGTCAATGACAATCTGATTAAACTCAAGCCAATATATATCATTGATTTTATTAGTTACGTGGTGATCATGGCGGCTACAACGGTTGGATTCACGCTGTTTGTCGCATCAACGGCTAGGGATCGCGATACTGCGATGAAGCATGTGAGGGCTGGTTGGTGGATTGTTGCTACGATATTCTCAGCATATGTGCTATCATTCTTAGGTTACTTCAATTATGTTTTTCAGACGTCAATAATACCGTTCCCATGGGACACCATAATTGCTGCCCTGGTAGCCCTTGGGCTTTACCTATATGGTTCCTATAGCGGCATTCTCACTGAGGACTTGGTTGTTGCGTTGAGGGAGCTTGGTGGTGTTTAAGCGTTCAATTTCTTAAAAACTCCCTTCAAAATAAGTCAATTTTTTTGACTTAAAAACAAATAAATTTAATACATATTTGTCCTATCCGTGCTTGGTAAATACCCAGTATTCCCACCCACGGACTCCGAATTTGAGGATCCGCCAAAGTTGGATAAGTATGACGTTGTTGTGATAGGTGGTGGTGGGGGTGGTTATCACGGAGCCTTTGAGTTGAGTAAGGGTGGTCTTAGGGTTTTGATGGTTGATGATAAGGGTAATCTGGGCGGTAACTGCTTTATGAGGGCTGTATACCGTCTAAGGCTGTCTATATGACGATTTACCTAATGGAGAAGATGAGGGGCATACTTAATAGTGTTGGTAATAAGGACATAAACGCGGTTAGGGTTCTTTGGGAGAATGCCATTGACCATAAGGACAACATACAATACATTAGGTATCTACAGCACATTAGGGAGGTTAAGGAGCATGAGAATGTGGACTTTGTTAAGGGGATTGCCGAGGTTATTGATGAGCATAGGGTTAGGGTTAGGGCCGTTGATGGTTCCTGGACTAAGGATATCGAGGCAGGCAGTTATTAATTGCCACAGGCTCGGTGCCCATCAAAATACCCGTACCGGGCGCGGACTTAACCATTGGTAGTCAGGAATTGTTTGGTTATAGGACTGGTTATAGGAAGATGCCGAGTGATGTCGTAATAATTGGTGGTGGGTACATAGGTGTTGAGGTTGCGTCCGTTCTCGGTTCCATAGGGATTAAGGCAACCATTGTGGAGATGCTGCCCAGGATACTGGCGGGTTGGGATAGTAGCATTGTTTCTAAGATTGAGGAGAAACTCAGGTCTAAGGGTGTTGAGATACTCACGAACTCGAAGGTAGTAGGCATTAAGGTTGAGGGCGGTCAGAAGGTTGTTGAGTTCGAGAGACCAGATGGTAGTAAGGGCTATGTGACTGGTTCTGAGGTCATAATGGCCGTTGGTAGGAAGCCATACGTTGAGGGCCTTGACAGGCTCGGCATTGTTGAGAAGGGTCACGTTGAGGTTGACTCATCAATGAAGACAAAGGCGCCAAACATATACGCGGCTGGTGATGTCCTGGGCAAGTACATGCTATACCATGCGGCGGTTAAGGAGTCAGTGGTGGCTGCGTGGAACATGCTCCACGGTAAGCCAATTTATGAGGTTAATTTCAACTCGATACCAATGACAATATTCACAGAGCCTGAGGCGGCAATGGTTGGGTTAAGCGAGGATGCGGCCAAGGCTAGGGGTATTAATTACGTGACCGTCTCTTACCCACTCGAGGATGATGCGTATGCGCAGATAATGGGTGTTAGGGAGGGGTGGGTTAAGCTGATTATTGAGAGGGAGAGCCAGAGGATCATTGGTGGTGTTGTCTATGGTGAGGCGGCTTCGATGATCATTAACGAGATAGCGCTTGCAGTTGCCGTGAATGCAAGGGTTAAGGACATAGCCTTACTGGCTCATCAGCACCCAACGATATTTGAGTCCATTGATAGGGCTGCTATTAGGTTCTCCCTATGATTATATATTCATAACTATTTATAATTATTTAAAAGAACAATTATATATTCATTTAAATTAAAAGCCAATTAAGGGAAATTAAATCCGCGGGAAGGAGGCTAAGTCAATATGAGCAGGAGAATTTGGAAATGCTATAGGTGCGGTGAGGAGATCGTTGAGGGCATGAAGTTCACGTTTACAAGGATGGGTCCAATTCATTGGGAGTGCTTTAGGGCTGAGGTGCGTGATAAGTTTAGTGGTAATGTCCCTGAGGATGTCAATGTAGTGCTTGACCTACTTGATTATTACGCTGATGGTATTGTCAAGATTAAGGAGCTTGAGACGAGGGCTTCATCGGATGGTTTGAGGCAGGAGCTTATGGTTAGGAGGAAGGTCATTGAGGGTGAGATGGCTAAGTTGATGGGTGAGTTAAATAGGATGCTTTATGGTAATGCCTAATCATATCTTAGTATTTATGAGGAACGTTTAAATTCTAGTATTTAACGTATTATGTCGTGAGTGAGAGCTACTTTGAGAGGATTAGGAATGTTTATAATAAATTGAATAGCCTATTCTTTAAGTATGAGAATGAGGTCCTTGGCGCATTAATGGCTACACTATCGAGGGAGAATTACCTACTGGTTGGCCCGCCGGGCACGGCGAAGACGACCCTAGTCTATGCACTATCCAAGCTACTGAATGCCAAGTGGTTTTATAGGCAGTTGACAAAGTTCACGGATCTTGAGGAGATCCTGGGTCCAATAAACATTGCCAAGCTACTTGATGGTAAGGTGGAGAGGATCTACGCGAACTCAATAGTTGAGAGTGAGTTTGCGCTGCTTGATGAGATTTTCAACGCCTCAAGCGCAATACTGAATACCCTACTCTCAATACTCAATGAGAGGGTTGTCTATGATGGTGAGAAGGTTGTGCCAGTGAAGACCTGGACCGTGTTCGGCGCGAGTAATAGGATCCCTGACGAGGAGGAGTTGCAAGCTCTCTACGATAGGTTCCCGCTCAGAGTCTTCACGGAGTGGGTTAGCCCTGACGATACTGAGCCCTGATAATCAAGGTTGGGAGTTGAGGATGGACCTGGAGAGGATGGAGCCCCTGGCAACCATGGATGACGTGCAAGCCGTTAATAAGATAATTACTCAATACGTGTATGACCACATAAAGGACATATCGAAGGTCATAAGCCCATTAATAGCCAACTACGTGGAGCATATACCAATTAGTAATAGGACTAGGGTTAAGGTTCCCATGTACGTGGCACGTACTTAATGCTCCATGGGATAAATATTGGCCGTGTTGAGTTAACGCCATCGCTGTTGAGTTGGTACGATAAAGGTGTTGAGGTACCTGGTTAGTAATAAGGATCAGTTAAGCGAGTATAATTCATTTGCGACCGTGCACATGCCCGAGGACCTGCTAAGGTTAAGTGAGTTGCTCAGTGAGGCTAAGGCGTTAATAAATAATGAGGTTTATGATGAGGCTAGGCAGAGGATTAGGGATGCCAGGGAATTACTGGGTCAAATAAGGAGTAGGTGGGATGCGGTAATGACTAAGTTGTACGCGGATGAGATAAGTGAATTAGAGGATTTACTAAAGAGATTAGAGGATGCGTTAAGTAAGTGAGGGTAAGCGTTAATGCCCTAACCCTGCCTACGCAACCGCAATATTTCACGTATAATCGACGCCACGGCATTCATGAGATTAGGTGGTGCGCCGTACAGTCTCATATCCGTTAGTACGTCGCTTAACAGCTCATTCAATCCCTCAATAACGACGCCAGAACCCTCCAACTCCCTCAACTCCTGACTCAACACCTTAAGGTATATGTATGAGACTACGAAAAACCTAGTCCTAAAGTCATCAGCATTACCTGGTGGGCAATTAAACGTGTTGATGGGTTCCTCCCTACAAACCTCGTTAATATCAACGCCGAGCCCCCTCAGGTAATTAATCAATAACTGCGGCTCCCTGACCATTACCCAAAAGGACTCCCTAACATTAACCACAGGAATCACCCAAGGGGCTTCTCATGCATCAGCCTTATGGCGTCCATCACAGTGAATGCCCGACCCCTCCAATTAATTGACTTGGTAAGCATTGTCTTAATTATTACAAGCCAGGAAAAGTATACGTTAAGTATCGAAGCCAGTGCCAGCAGCATTGAGTACCTCCCTGTTATGTTCATGCTGTAAAACCCATCAAGACCCCTTATACTGCTTATCCTCACGTAATCCTTAACAACGCCGAGAATAAACGGTAAAAGCCCAGGTATAATAAACCAAGCATTAGTAAGCGAAAGGGCTACGGCAATTGGAGGAGTCACCACGTACAGTGTGTATGAAGCCGCATAGAGCAGGAAACCCCTAAACCCATAAACCCTGACATACCACAACTGCCTAACAGCCCAGTTAAAGGCATCCCTGACACCCACATCCTCAAGCGTCAGAACCAGGGACTCTGGAACGAACTCAATGCCGAGACCCTCCCTATGCACGAAGTGGGTTATCACGTAATCATCACTTAGGTAATACGGTAAGTAATCACGGACTCCCCATTTATCTAGCACCCATTTCCAAACAGCCGTAGAACCACCCCAGGTAAACCTAGCCACTGGATTCTGCATCGCCGTTATACCAATCATATTAAAGCTAGCCCTCAATAACGAACCAAGACCAAGCCTCCTAAGCGGAACGTAGAACCTATACGTCGTGGCAGCACCCGAGCCATTAATTAGGGAAGATACCAAATTCCTAAGCCAATGCCTATGAACGAGGGCATCACTATCAACAAAAACAACCACATCACTATTCACGTGCTTAAGGGCATGGGCCAACGCCTCGCCCTTACTATGCCCACCCCTATTAATCAGTATTGAGGCATCGACATTAAGTCCCCTAATTGCGTCCTTAATAATGCCGTATGCGGGGTCTCTCTCATCATCGAGTACGAAGATGTAATCCCTACGGCCTGGATAGTCCTGATTAAGAACGCTGATTATGTTATTCCTAATATTTTGATCCAAACCCCTGACAGGCATTATCACAGTGACGTGGGGATAACGGGCATTACCATTAATCGACCTATTAATCCTCTTTCTACTCCTCCAATACTTAACCTCAAAATAGAGGGAGAGCAGTGATGATAGTGCTGACGCAATAACAATCATCGCGCCAATAATAACCAGGGCTAATAATACCATCACCTAAGGATTACGGTAATGATTTTTAAGCTATTACAACTGAAAGTCTCGCCCTTTAGGGTGGGGAGGAGGTCAGCGTTACCGCCTAATTAATACCTTCAGGACAGCCGCGAAATCCTCCTCGGAAAGCCCCATCTTCTCAGCCATCCTATAGAACTGGAGGGCCAGGGACGCTATTGGTATTGGGACACCGCGCATGGAAGCCTCCCTATTAACTATGTCCAGGTCCTTGCGCATGTGCTTCAGTGCGAATTGAACTGAGTAATCACCACTGAGCATCTTCGGCACCTTCAACTCAGACGTGGGTGACCTAGCACTCGATAACTTAGTCAGTACATCGAGGATTACGGAATCACTGAGACCAAAGGCCCTACCTAACTGCACAACCTCGGCGAGGGCTACAACGTAAGAGCCAAGCAACGCGTTGTTTATGAGCTTCGCGTAAAGCCCATAACCATTGGGACCAACGTGGATTATTGTCTTAGCCGTATGCTGAAGGATGTCCCTAGCCCTATTGAAGGCATCCTCAGAACCGCCAACAAGCACCACCAATTCCTTACGCTCAACAGCCACTGATGTACCAATCACTGGCGCATCAACCATGTCACCACCCCTAGACCTAACCATGCTCGCCAACTCGATAGAGACGCTCGGCGATATAGTCGACATATCAATAACCAACGAACCAGGTCTCAAACCACTTAATACGCTATCACCACCCGCAATGACGCTCCTAACAGCCTCATCATCACTAAGCATGGTAATCACCACATCAGAAGCCCTCGCCAACTCACCCGGCGTCCTAAAGGCCTCGACACCATAATCCCTACTAAACTTTAAGGCCTTATCAAACGTCCTATTATAAACACCAACCAACAAACCAGCATCCCTAAGATTCCTAGCAATTCTCCAACCCATAACACCAAGCCCAGCCAGTCCAACCCTAACGCCCGCCATACAGCCAAGGCGTTATCTCTCGGCTTTAAATACCAATCGGCTTTAACTAAGGTTTTAATCAATGCCTTATGCCCTTTCCTATTTGAAGAGTTTCGGACCTTAATGGGTAATATTTTACGAGCTCCCACCCTTCTCGCCAGATGATAAGTCTAACTTTACTTTCCTAATATTTACTTTCGAAACTTCTTCCTAACACAATCCTGACCTCATCCTTACTACTGGCAATCATAGCGTCCTCGGTATATATGACTTAAGTCATTAATAAGATAAATTTATAGTTTTTAACTAAGGTTTTACTTACTTATTCACGAATTGCCCAGCGGTGGGAGACAATCCGATGAACGTTGGTGCCCAGCCCCGTGGGCGAGTGAACAATGATACCCTAAGGATGATTAGGATCGCCGGGATGCGGGGAACGGGGCAATACGAGGAAGAGGTACAGCATATAAGTAGGTGAAGGTCTATGCACCACATCAGTGATGAACAAAAAAACTTAAATTCTTCACGAAGCTAATCATTCCTGGGCCCGTAGTCTAGCCTGGTTAGGATGTCCGCCTTACGAGCGGGAGGTCCCGGGTTCAAATCCCGGCGGGCCCACCAGACATCATTATAAAGAACAATAATTACGGTAGGAAATGTATGCCTTTACAGAAATGCCGTTTAAGGAGTTGTTGTTTAAAAATGAGGTTTCATGACTAAGTATGTGGAATCTTTATTTAATGGGTCATTACTCATAGAATTTGCTAATGGGACTAAGTGCATGTCTGAAGTCCTCGAAGGCTCCTTCAAGCTGTGTAACTCCGAACTTTCTCTTAATGTATTGAGGTATGACTATGGAAGCGTAATTGAATTATCCGTAAAATCCAGTGGGACTAACTTAAGCAGGTACCCAGTCTCAATAGGCCTTAGTATTAATGGGCAAATCCAAGGCCTATTAGCCCTAACCCTCTTAAACCCTGCAGCTCAATTCATGGATAAAGCATTCAATTACTATAACTATACAGCCCAGGGTAAGGCACCGAGGTCTGAACCACCGCCTGAAAGACCCAGTTACCCAGGTAATGTTAATTACATTGGTAGGTGGGAGCATGACCAAGTTAGTCCCTGGGCATACCCAATGTTTCCAAGGAACCTTAATGAAATACCACCTTACACGGTTTTTCTATTAATTAAGCAGAATAATTCGTATAGGGCTTATCTAGCGTTATCCTCAGGCCAATTAACGGGCTTCATAGGGCCTGGACCTAGGCTAACGACATTCACCGGCAAACCGAGCCAAGGCGTAAGGGGTTGGCCCTTAGTGATAGGTATTGGCGGGGATCCGTATGAGGCTGTTGAGAATGCCGTTAAGTTAGCCTCAATAGTTGCTCCCGTTAAGCATAGGAGAGTTAAGGCTAAGCCTGTGTTCATGGATGGATTAGGTTGGTGTAGTTGGAATGCCCTGTCAACAGAGGACTTAAGCCATGAGAATGTGGTGAGGATTGTTAGGGGTCTTAGGGATAGGGGAGTACCCATTAGGTGGGTTTTAATTGATGATGGGTGGCAGGAATTAAGAAATGGACTCCTTAGTGATATTAAGCCGAACTCCTTTAAATTTCCCAGGGGCTTTAAAGCCCTTGTAGATGAATTGAAGGTTCTTGGTATTGATCATGTTGGGTTATGGTTTACAATAAATATGTACTGGAGAGGCGTTGCTAAGGATTTCCTGAACTCACTTGGCGTAGAGGGTTATAAGGTAGGTGAGGGTTATGTTCCGTGCCCAGCCTTGATGGTGCATTTAGGCTTTATGATGCTTGGTTTAAGGTGCTTAGGAGGGATGGTTTTAGCTTTGTGAAGGTTGATAATCAATGGATTGTCCATAGACTTTACTGGGACTCCGTAAACGATGCCGAGACGTCTAGATTCATTGAATTGGCTCTTCAATTGGCCGCGGCATCAAATGGTTTAGATATATTAAATTGCATGGATATGGCCCCTGGAAATTACAGTAATTACGCCCTGAGTAATGCCATGAGGATTTCCCAGGACTACATCCCGATGTGGCGTGCAGACGCTAAATTACACACATTATGGAGCGCCTACAATAGTATACTCTACAGCCATTTCGCATACCCCGACTATGACATGTGGATGAGTTATGACCCATACGCCAGGTTGATATCCGTAACAAGGGTATTCAGCGGAGGGCCTGTCTACATTACTGATCGTGAGCCAGAAAGGACTAACACTGAGTTGATTAGGTGGATTACGCTTAGTAATGGTGAGGCTATTAGGGTTGATGAACCTGCACTACCCACGAGAGACGTCTTGTTTAGGGATCCGTATAATGAGGCTGTTCTTCTTAAGCTTGCATCAACGGTTAATGGGTATCCGGTGATCGCCTTTATGAACATTAATAAAGATGGCTTAAGGATTAGTGAGGAGTTTAGGCTTAGTGACATGCCGATGAGGTTAAGTGGTCAATACGCATATTATAAGGTTGTTAGTGGTGAATGGGGTATTGTTGAGGCTAATGGTTCAATTAGGGTTGAATTGAATGAGCTTGAGGTGGAGGTGGTGGTATTGGCGCCGTTAATTAATGGTAGCAAGGCATGATAGGCATGGCTGAGAAGGTATTACCACCATACCCATTGGAGTTCATTAGGATGGATAGTAGGATTATAGTAAGGGCTAGGGATGGAGGCACGTTGTTGTACGTTAAGGACACTACATTGGGTAAAGCTAATGTTAAAGCTGGTGATATTCTTGAAGTTTGATGAACGTATTGCATGGTCAGGTAATATTAATATGCGTAATTAATGATGGAAATGACGAACCTTAACCGTATTGCGAGCTTAATCATGTGCATGGCAATAATTGAGACAACCCACTGTGGACATGTTTCATATTTTAAGGGGTTACGTATTTCAGGAATGCCAACAATATTAACGATGCTGTCTGGTAAATGCCTATGCCCTATAATGTTCAAGTTAATGAATTGGTGGGCCCGCGGGATTTGAACCCGGGACCTCCCGGTTATCAGCCATACGCGGGGCTTCCTGCCCCAGGGCGCTCCAACCTGGCTGAGCTACGGGCCTCGTAGTAATGCCTTATCCGTGTTTTTAAATTTTGCCTTGATGCCGGGTTGACGGGTTATTAATGTGCCCATGTGCTTGCGCATGAATTTTCGCGCAGTTGTGCCTAGGCCATGCCTTATGATGATTTGTTAAACAGGCCCTATTGTGAATAACCTTTATTACCCATTAGCCTATTGTCATTATTAAGGTATGGGTAGCAGCAACGTTGGTGTTGGTAGGCTTATTGTTAGGATATTACTTGAGTGGATTTTACTTGCCATAATCGGTGTCTTAATTTACGTCTTATACATAAACATCGTCTTCTATATAATACCGGTCAATTGGAAGAGTGTTCTCATGGCTTATGATAGTGCTGTTAGGTCTGTAATAATAGTTACAATCGGTGCAATCCTCGTCTGGGATACTGGGAGGAGGATTAGTGATTACATTAGTAAGTATGATAGGGTTAGGGGTACGGTACTCAAGTTCGTACTTGACACAATACTTATCGTGGCAATACTAATTGCGTTGGCCGTAACCTTCGAGAAGTTCGGCCTATCGGTTGCTGCCTTCTCGGGCACTGCGGTCGGTATTATTGTGGGTCTTGCGGCTCAGCAGACGCTATCCAATGTTATTGCGGGTATCGTCATAATAATGACTGGTAGGTATAAGCCTGGTGATAGGGTTACAATTGTTAATTGGAGGTATGGCATAATAAGGGCCATGTACCACACGAGGGGTTACCAAATGGCTTCACTGGGGTTATTAGGAATATAACGCTCATGTTTACTGAGGTCGTTGGTGACAATGGCTGGGTTTATACAGTACCTAATTACGTGATGCTTGATGCATTAATAATACACAGAGATGTCGCACCATTCAAGCGTGTCAGGGCTAGGATAGACCTACCGTCAAGCATCGATCCCTGGGTCTTCGAGGAGAGGATTAAGGATGCCCTAAAGGACGGTAGGATTAAGAGCGTCAGGGTTAAGGTTGGTGAGACTTGGCAGAGTACAAGCCTTTATCAGGCAGTGATTGAGGTTTTAGCCGATGGTAAGGCGGATGGTGAGGAGATAAAGGACTTAGTTCTTAGGGAGGCGGTGAGGATTAGGAATGAATTAAGCAAACAGCAGTAGTTTTTAAATGGAATAAAATTGAGTAATATACAGCTTACAGTAGGTACTCAAATTCCTCAAGCCCTAGCTTCTTCAGGGTATCCCTGGTGGGCTTTCCGTCAACCCAACCCCTCAGCTTGTAGTACACCTTTATGCCCTCATCAAACATCTTGGACGCCGTGTGCCCCTTGGCAGGTCCATCGGGTATTGGCTCCCTCATCCTAGGCGGCAACTCATCCTTAACCCACTTACCCTCTCTAACCCAGTGTAGTCTCTCTACATTGAAGATCCTCTCACCAATCGTTAGCACATCCTCAGGTGTTAAGTCCCAGCCGAAGGCCGCGTTGTATAGGTCTGCGAAGTCCTTCTCCGTATCTATGTTGGGCATTAGGTTCTCGAACTTGCAGAATATCGTTGAGTCAACAACGGCAAATAGGTCCTGATTCCACTTAACTATCCTGGCCTGCTTCTCAATGCACTCCTGGGTCTCGCAGAATGGATCAACCTTCTCAGGAACACCAAATACCTCCCAAGTCGGTGTATAGGCCTCCAGGTGGTCACCGCCCCTATTAGCCGTGTAGTAGGCTATTGCGAAGCCCTTAAGCGCCCTTGCGTCGTAGGCAGGTAGTCCCTGTCCTCTCGATCCGACGAATAACTGAGGCATTCCATACTTAACGGCAAGCCTATAATCACCCTCGGCTAAGTCATCGCCAATGCCATCCCTGTAGGCAATCTTATATACTAAGTACTCAAGGGAGCCCGCATCTCCCCAGTCAATGTCCAGGCTTAACTTGCCGTTCTTGGCTAGTTCAATTGCCATTGACAGTGTATTGCCTAAGCTTATTGTATCTAGGCCTAATTCATTGGCTAATTTCTGGAGCTTAAGGTTAGCCTCTGGGTCTGTTAAGCCGACGTTTGGTCCAAGGGCCCAGGTATTCTCATACTCCTGCTTAACGTACTTCTCAGTGACCGAGAACTTAAACGGGCCTGACTTAACGATTGGCATCTGTGTGCAGCCTATTGGGCAGTTGTAGCATCCGTGGGTCTCCGTTGGGTAGTGATCCTTGATGTACTCCTCACTGACTGGTGTTACATCCTTAAGCTTTCCAGTACCTCCGAAGTTGTAGTGCGGTAGTGCGCCTATTGACTGTGTTATATTCATTAATACGTTTGTGCCGTACCTATGGAGGACCTTCGTCGTATCGTGCGTGGCGATTCTCTTTACGATGTCGGTGTTCACCTTCATGAACTTAGCCCTATCAACGAGCTCCTTACTCAGGTCCCTCGTACCCCAAACAAGTATTCCCTTAAGCAACTTACTACCCATGACAGCGCCAACGCCACCTCTGCCAGCGAACCTCTCGTAATCGCTCATCCTAATTCCAGCGAACTTAACTAGGTTCTCGCCGGCAGGTCCGATCACAGCAACGCCGGCCTTAGTCTCGTCGGGTGGGAATCCGTTCTCCTCAAGTATGATCTTTGTGGACGCACCCGTCCATTTACCCCAGATGTGCTTTGCCGGCTTTAGCTTTGGTTCACTATCCTTAATGACCAGGTAAACTGGTTCATCGGCCTTACCCTCAATTATCAAACCGTCATAACCTGACTTCCTAAGCCAATACGAGAAGTTGCCTCCGGCGTTTGAATGCGTATATACTCCGGTTAGCGGTGACCTGGTAGTTACGTTAACCCTGCTTGAAGATATTGTGGCAATACCGCTCAATGGTCCTGAAAAGATGTATAACTTATTACTTGGGTCGAGTGGGTCGATACCCCTTGGTATCTCCTTAAGTGCCAGGTACGCTGCTAATCCCCTGCCGCCAAGGAATTTCTTTAGAAGGTCCTCCTTAATGATCTCCTCAGTGAAGTGCTCTCTCGATAGGTCAACCCTCAGTATTCTAAAAACGGTCATGAATTTTTTAACCAAGCAGTACTATTTAAGTGCGTTGTTATCGATAATTCAATAATAGTCAGTTAAATATATTCATGTAAATTAATTCTGTTTTAATAAGCAAAATTGATTATACTTTGAGGATAAGTATTTAAAAATGGTAGGTCATCTATGAAGGCTGAGGGTGATGGTGAAATTTCCGTATTGGGTTATTGAGGGTGCTTTGGCTGGTTCGTCAATGCCCCTTGATGAGGATACTGTGGCCATGTGGCATAGGATGGGTATTAGGTCCGTGGTGATACTTGTCGAGGAGTGGGAGTTCTCCATGGAGGGTTGGGACTTCCATGAGTACATAAATACGTTGAGGAAGTTCGGCATGGATTACTTACATGTGCCAATTAGGGATGGCTATGCACCACCTGAGGATGTGCTTTACAACATTGTTACCTGGATTGACAGGAGTATAATGAGTGGTAAGCCAGTCCTTGTTCATTGCCACGCTGGTCTTGGCCGTTCACCAACCGTGATAGCGGCATACCTAATGTATAGGAGGGGACTCAGCGCTGATGATGCCATCGAGGTTGTTAGTAGGTATAATGATGAGGTATCAATAACAAATGAGCAATACCTAACCCTTGTAGCATTTGAGCATTACCTACGAAACGTTAAGGGCGTTAGTACTCCCTAGTCCTTATTAATGAGCCTAATATCACGAGCAGCGCCCCAGCAATCATGACTATTGAGCCGTATACTGCTAGCATCATTGGACTACTTGGCGCAGTCTCTAGGAGTAGTATTACGAGGATTGTGGTCAACGGGCCTATTGACGCATTTATGTTCCACCCAAAGGCCACCGCACTCCACCTGACCTCCGTTGGGAATATTGACGTGAAGTAAAGCGTCTGAGGCGCGGCGGCTAGGCCGAAGAGTATTCCCATTAGTAGGCTTGTGTATATGGATAATGGGTTTAGCGTGAAGGCTAGGTAAACAATGAATGGGCTTAGCAATATTAAGAGTATTGAAGGTGCAATGAAGGACCCCCTAAGACCCAACGCCCTTATTAAGAATCCACTAAGTAATTCACCAACCACGGCCCCTATACCACCGTACATACCAAGCACCAGGGCCCAGGTATACGCCTTATCAGCGGATAATCGTAGCTTTGGTGCGATTAATTTTGGCATTATATAATACCAATAGCCCGAACCACCATAGTAGTAAATAGTCAATCCTAGGTTAATCAGTATTAATGCTATGAATGGCACCCAGTAGCGAGATAGAACAATGCCCAATGGCACCTTGACGGTACCCCTAGACCTAACCTGCTCAATCCATTCTAGGGACTCTGAGCCCCAAAGCCTGATGACCAACGCTATTAGAGCCGGTATGGCGCCAGTTATGAATAGGATCCTCCAGCCATACAGGGAAAAGGCCTGGTGCATCGCTTTCTTTGCGATCAGTGTTACGAATGATGTTAGGAAAACAGCCCAGGAAAGCCCCGAGTACATGACACCGTTTATGTATGGCCTAACATTCCTGGGCGTTAACTCGAGGGCCCAAGTGGCGCCACCACCAGCCTCACCGCCAAGTCCAATGCCTTGTAAAATCCTCATTAGGTATAGAAGGATTGGCGCCAGGATACCGGCGGTATAGTACGTGGGTAATAAGCCTATCGCTAGTGTCGCTAATCCCACCAGTGCTGCATCGGCTATTGTTGCCAACCTCCTTCCGCGAACATCGCCAACCCACCCAAATATTACTGCGCCAATAGGCCTGACGAAGTAGGTTGATGCGAAGGCGCCCCAGGTCTCTATTGCGCTTAGTATGGCGGTCTTTGATGGGAAGAAGTAGGTCTCCAATATTGATGCTAATGATGCGAAGAGTATAATGTCGTAGTACTCAAGGCCCCAGACAAGCATTGTGCTGATGGCGGCGAGTAGCTTTGCCTAAGTGTTAGTTGCTTGGGTGCGTATCTGAACACGTAATTGATTCCTGACGCTAATTAATATACTTTTCCCTGGACTCATGTGGTAGATTGATTTAAATTGGGCGTATTAATTAATAGGGTGTGGTGATTAATTGAGTATTAAGAGTCTTGTTGATGCGTATGATCAATTGGATCCATTTGACCTTAGGGTACTTAGGGTTATTGAGATTGGGCATAGGAAGTTTGAGTATGTTCCGCTTGAGATTATCGCTGATTGGGGTAAGAAGCCTGAGGAATTGATTGAGAAATCCCTTAAGAAGCTCAATGCCCTTGGCATGGTGATTAGGTACAGGGGTAACTACACCGGTTATAGGCTAACATTCATGGGCTACGACGCACTGGCACTACATACATTAGCCAAGAGGGGCATAATCGAGAAGGTGAGCCCAACACCAATTGGCGTTGGTAAGGAGTCCGACGTATACGCCGGTGATGCCCTCGGTGATGGCAAGGTCGTGCTAAAGTTCCATAGGCTTGGGAGAACGAGCTTTAGGCAGATCAGGAGGTTTAGGGCTTGGATTGGGGATAGGAGGCACATAACCTGGCTCTATGAGTCGAGGCTCTCAGCCCACGCTGAGTATAAGGCCCTAGTCCTTGCATACAACGCCGGCATTAACGTGCCAAGACCAATAACCGTCAATAGGCACACCGTGGTCATGGCATACATAAACGGCGCCCAACTATCCGAGGTGGGTGATGTTGATGACCCAGAGGAATTGTTCTGGGACATTATTGAGGGCGTTAAGAAGTTGTTCACCGACGTGGGTATTGTTCACGGAGACCTGAGTGAATTCAATATAATGATTGACTTGGAAAGCGGTGAGCCATACATCATTGACTGGCCCCAGTGGGTCCCGAGGAATGCCCCTGGCGCCCTGGACATACTTCGTAGGGATGTCACTAACGTGGTTAGGTATTTCATGAAGAGGTTTGGGCTTGATTTTGATGCTAATGAGGTCTATAATTACGTGGTCGGTAATGTGGAGGTCAAGGAGGAGAGCCTTGAGGAGGCCCTTGAGGAGTTGCTTGGTAGTGAGGGATTGAGCGAGCTCATGGGCTCAGAGAAGGAGGAGGAGTTTGAGGACGTGTAAGGGGCTGTGTAAGCAAATTTAATAAGGGAAGGTTAGTAATGATACTAGCCCAAGGTAATGCTCATTGAGGAGCTAAGCTCCGGGCCAATAATTGGGATTGACATTAACGGTAGGAGGTTTTCATACGCCATATTAAGTAATGGCGAAATAATCGAGAAAGGGATTATCGATCCACAGGATTTGGTGAAGCTCGTTAAGAAGGTTAGGCCTAAAGCCATAGCCATTGACAATATTGGCGAGCTAATGGAGTTAAGCCCCTCAATCATTAAGAGACTAGGTAGCTACCATTCAATGTCTACCTAGTCCAGGTCACGAAGGTTAAACCTGACGTTGACGAGACCATGGAAAGCCTCGTTAATAAGTACTTTGGGCTTAACATAGCTAAGCTAGACCCTGACGCAACCGCGGAGTACCTGGCTAGGCTGTGCGCATGGGTGTTGTCCATAATCAGGGTTTATGAGCCCGAGACAAAGATTGTGGTTAAGGCCGCCATATCAACGACACCAGGTGGTATGAGTAGAAATAGGTTTGAGAGGAATATTGCCCACAGGATTAGGTACCTGGCCAAGGAGATCAAGGAGAAGCTCGAAGGCGGTGGCCTTGATTATGACATGTTCATAACGCCGGAGAGTGAGGGCCTTAGGTCCGTGGTGTTCATCGTGTATGCCGATAGGAGTATTGTCAGGTCCGTAATTAAGCCGCGTAAGAGTATGGATGTTAAGGTGATTGTGGAATCCGTGCCCACGGACTCCATAAAGTTCGTTGGGTTAACAGAGCAGGAGAGTACCGAGAGCATGAGTGCTGTTAAGGATAGGAAGTTGATTGTTGGTATTGACCCGGGCATAGTCACGGGGGTAGCCGTTCTTGATCTAAATGGTAACGTGTTAACGCTACAAAGTGGTAAGAACTTGAGTAGGAGACATGTGCTTAGGATCGTCTATCAATACGGCACACCAGTTCTTGTAGCTGTAGATACGGCAAAGCCCTCGGATTACGCCAGGAAGTTAGCCGCAATGGTTGGTGCGGCGATTTACTACCCAGATAGGGACCTAAGCATTGCGGAGAAGAGTGAAATCGCCATCAAGATTTCCCGTGAGCAGGGAATCACGGTTAAGGACCCGCACATGAGGGATGCCCTGGCCGCGGCATATAAGGCGTTTACTCAGTTGAAGCCTAAGCTTGATAGGGTTGAGGAGGAGGTTAGGAGGGCCTATGCCAGGGCCATTGATGATGCTAAGGCGTTGGTGATTAAGGGCTTGTCGATAAAGCAGGCAGTTGACGAGGCTAGTAGGAGGATCGAGGTTCAGCCTCAGCAGGAGGTTAGGTTGGTTAGTAATGAGAAGTGTGAATGCGAGTGTGATAAGATGCGTGAGGAGTATGAAAATACCATAAGGACTTTAAATGCCGAGATCGAGAGACTGAGTAGACTATACAACGAAACTAAGGAGAGACTTGAGGAGTTGGTTAATAATTATGACATTGAGGCTAGGAAGGACCAACTCGTTAGGTCTTTATACGCGAGGATAGACATGCTTGAGGGCGATATTGAGAAGTACAAACTTAAGATTAAGGATCTTGAGAATAGCATGAGGGATTTAATGAAGGATTTCCTCGAGTACCTTAGGGGTAATAAGTACGTATTGATAAGGTACATCGACGGGCTTGACCTCAACGCAGTGGTTCAGATACACAATTCCATCCTTGTAATGAGTATTGGCGAATTAATGAATATTGGCATTGATAAGTTAATCAGCGTTGGCATAAACTCCGTAATACTCATTGACGTCAGTGAGAAAAGCATGTTAAGACCAATATGGAAGAGGGGCTTGAGGGTCATACCAATCAGCATGGTTTATAATGGCCCATTAAACGACATCATGTTCATGGATAGGTCCGTAATAAATAACGCCATTGAAGCCCTCGGTAAGGAATTCCTTAGCGCCCTCGACGAGGACCAGTTGAAGAGAATGATTAATGAGTATAGGCGTTTGAGGAGTGGAATGTTAGAATAGAGATACCTTACTCTTAACAACGAGTTCTGTCAATGATGTTATGTTATCGAGCTCCTCATTAACTATGCCGTCAATCTCATTCCTAACCTCACCACTTAATGCAATGCCAGGCTCTGGGAGAACCTCTACATTCGCAACTAACGGCTCATTTATCGGCTTACCAATCTGGCTCAACAGGTAAACATAGACCTCCCTCAACCCCTTAACCTCACCATAAATCCTCTCGGCAATCCTGTTGGCGAGCACGTTATAGAGCTTACCAATGTGGCTCACTGGGTTCTTACCAGCCGTAGCCTCCATGGTCATGGGCCTCATGGGTGTTATTAATCCATTAGCCCTATTACCACGCCCTGTGGCTCCATCATCACCATGCTCCGCCGACGTACCTGTGACGGTTAGATAGAATATGCCGTGCTCAGGCTTGTCTGCTGCATTCACGGTAACATCAACCGTTAGGTTTGGCGTAATCTTAGCGGCTAGGTCGAGGACCTTATTCTTAATCTCCTCCTTAATATTTAAGTAATGATCCTTGTCCTTAACGAGTGATGATATTATTGCCGAGGCTATGGTTAACTTAACATCCTTACCAATCCTAAGGCCCATCACCTTAACATCCTCACCAACCTCAGGCAGTTTAGCCTTAAACTCCCTGGAATTAAGTAGCCGCTCAGTTTCAAGTACAAGCCTCTCCGTATCTGTTAATGGCGCGAACCCCACGCCAATAGATGTGTCATTGGCTAATGGAACCTTCGTCGCCTTAACACCAAGTTCATAAACACCAACCAGGTCCGTAGAACCCATGCCAACCCTATAATCAATGACCACGTGTTTATCCGGGTCAAGGAACCTAAAGTTGTTCTTAATCCAGTCCTTAATTGCAGTTATTATTATTGTGCCTATGGGTACTTTCTCAGTGCCAGTGGTTGTCTTAACCTCGGTTGTCACCCTACCGGCTACGAGTATGTATATTGGTTGAATAACATCACCACCACCAAACCGCGGACTTGCTTGACCACCAACAACTAGCACCTTATCCACGTTGTGGTGCAGTATCATGCCATACTTCTCGAGGTAATAATTAGATAAGGCCCTACTAACGGCCTCGGCCGATGCATCAGCAATGTAGTCTGGGTGTCCAAGGCCCTTCCTCTCGACAAGCTCAACATTTAACTCAGAAACGGGCTTCCTATCTATTGTGTTTATCGTGATTGTCCTGGCCATGCCCATCACCCCACGGTCTCCTCAGACGTTATGTAAAGTATCTGCGTACCCCTAATGACTAGCCTACCGTATTTAACAACCACATTCTCGCCCTTCTGATCGAGTTCCTCACCCTCATCAATTATTAGGTTCATGCAGTCGTCGTAATTCACAAGGACACCCCTCAATACCTTATTATTCTTAAGCCTTATTGTTACATGCTTACCAACCAGTTTCTGTAGCATCTTCATTGGTTGCTGGGGCCTTTCCATTAGTGGCGTGTCGTGAGAGCCTATATTTAAATCTTAACACCATCTGAGAGTATTAAAAGTAACATTACCAGGATTATATATAGTATATACCTTGCGTTACTCACTTTCAATCTTAGAGTACTCAAGAACCCTATCAATAAGCTCTATATGGGCCAACAATGTTCTCCTGCAGCAATAACGCGTGACGCCAAGGTCATCAAGCACCTTCTCAGGGTTCTCGCCATTGAGCACCCTTTGCTTAAATGGTTCCCATAGGTGACCAAGTGGGCGCCCGCAGGTCCAGCATCTGATGGGTACAATCATTGAGGTGCGTGGTTATTAACCCCTTTAAATTGCTTTCGTATCTAGATCCAGGGTCGATGACCATAATTGCGGTTAATAATGATGGCTACCTGGAGGTATTCACGCAAGTTCGCTGGCTAACTAAACAAGCCCTCACAATCCCATGTCAAGCCATAAACTCCCTCATGAAGCATGAACACCTTATACCACCATAACTCCTACATATTATCCACGGTCAAATTTGAAGTATTCGTCATTAACTTTGTCATTAATATATGGACATAGGGTTTGATAGTTTTGGAATTTGCCAATGCACTTTCAGTTATGACTAAGCATTTTTTTCACTTCTCATTGAATATTTGCGCAACTTATTAAAACCCCCTGAAATCCTTAGTAATTAATTTATATGAACCCAAGGCTAACACTACCAATAATCGCCGCGGTAATAATCGCCGTAGCCGTCTCGATACTCTCCATCACCTCACATAGCCTAACGGTTAAGCACCTCTCTCCGTCTCCTGTTTCTGTGCCTGTGTTTGTTAATTATGGTGCCCTTGGTTGTTGGGGTCATAATGTTAATGTTGTCATTCCCGGTAACTCAATGGTTGTTCTTCGTTATCACGTTCACGGTGATGTTACCATTAATTTTGTCGGCATTTACATGGCGTTTCCAGCGAGTATTGTTAATAAGACTTTGACTGTGTTTTCGAAACTACCAAATCAGAATGATGCGTTGATAATGGGTGTTTACGTGAACGGCAGGTTGATTGCTAGCACTAATTATCCAGGGCCGATCCTCAGCTTGAAGACTGTGGTTGAGCACACCAATGGAGTCATTACTGCGGATTATACCGATGATGACGTCTCCTTCCCACCAATTAACTTAACGGGTGGTGATGTGATAATCGTTGTTATTTACTCGGCTGTGCCTTATGCCTTACCCTCATGCCCAATTGCCAGCGAGAGTGAGGAGGTTGGGTTGATGGTTAGGGGTCGCCTAATTGGGTTGATTGGTATTGTTAACGGCACGCCTACGGCTGAGCAACTCTACGAGGAGGGCAGGTACATAACCGAGGAGCCGGTGGTCTATATAATCAACGTCACAAACCCAATGAACCAACTACCACAAGAACTAACACCAAGTCTCCTAACCAA
>NZ_BBDM01000005.1 GCF_001316245.1 Vulcanisaeta sp. JCM 14467
CCCTGACCTGGGCATTATCAGGGCTTAGGGACGCCATGCTTAGTGGTTACGGAATTCAACAACTCATTAATTACCTATGGCCATTGACTGTACTGGCTGCTGCCTACATAGTGATTGGTGTTGCCCTGTCCAACTATGCCTTCAATAAGGTGCTTAGGGAGGGCTCGGTCCACATGTACTAAGTACCTACTCGCCATCCTCCCCATGAGCTCTACGGTCGTAGTGCCTAAAGAATACGTAGTAGAGTATTGGGTCGAGCAATGCAATGACGCCTCCTAGGATCATTGATAGTGAGAACTCCGCATAATCCATTAGCAGGCCAGCGACTGTGCTGCCTAAGCCGTATGGGACCCTGCGGGCTAGGCCCGTGATTGATAAGCCACGTGCCCTCTCGCTCTCATCGATAATCTCCATGGATAGTGATTGGCGTAGGGGTATAGTTATCATGTAGAGCGCAACCCTGATTACGTAAAGTGCGGCATCTATTACGAATACTGGTATGAGTGCCATTATGATGAATAGGGATACCGAGATAGACCTGAGGAGTGCTATGGCCCTTACACGGCCCATCAAACCCTCAACCCTCCTGGCAAGTAGGGTGAGTATTATTGATACGATGTAGGATGCCGTATACACCTCATTAATCTCAACCTCACTTGCATGAAGGAATAAACTAAACCATAGTGGTAGTAATGGAGTTACCATACCAAGACCAAGGCTTCCCAGCGACCCAGCAATGGCTATCCTCGTTATTGGCCTTGAAGACCTTCTAGGAAGGACCTCATTAATGCTCAGGGACTTAATCCTGGGCCTATCCCTCCTGACCAGGGCAAGTAAGGCGATTGATACAATACTCAGTGCGAGGGATAACCTGAAGAGGGTTAGGTCGCCAAGGCTTAGGCTTAGTATTACGTAGGATATTAGGGAGCCCATTAAGGATGAAAGTAGGGCTATTGACGTGGTGAGACTGAACACCCTCGTCCTCTCCGTAGGCTCCGTATTATCCGCAAGGAGCGACGTTTGTAGTGGAGCCACAGGCCCACCACCAGCACCACCCCCACCGGCGCTTCCTGTGGCTGTCCCAAGTAGTGACGTTATGAAGAGTAGGACCTTATTGCTCGTTATGCTGAATATGGCCATGGACGCCACGAATAGGGAGGACATGATTATCAGGGCATCTCTCCTGCCTATTAAGTCACCGAGAAAGCCGGAGACGAGTACTAGGGTTGCCGAGGATATTGCGGCTACGAAGAAGTAGAGACCGACAAGCGTCGCTGAAAACCCAATGGACTTTAGGTAGAGTGGTATTACGAATGTTAAGTAGCCAAAGGCCAGACTCCTAACAGCCCTGGAAGTGATTAGTAACGTAACATCCCTACGCATTCGGTGTAATTCCTTAAGGCTCATATTAAAGGAGTGCTTAATCACACGCCATGCATTCGCCACCGTCAATTACGATCGAGTGCCCCGTGATGAATGGCGCATCATCACTAAGCAGGAAAACCACCGCCCTGGCAACCTCCTCAGGCTTACCGAACCTGCCCATGGGTATGTAACTAATTAGTCTCCTAGCTTCATCACTACCCAGCCAATTAACCCAGCCAGTCTCAATACTACCAAGGACCACGGCATTAACCCTAATCCTGGGCGCCAAGGCCAGGGCCATGGCCTTTGTGAGCGCTATTATTCCCGACTTGGCGACGAGGTATGGAATACCCATGGTATCGCCTGACCTTGCCGATATTGAGGCCACGTTGACTATCGACCCACCATCACTCATCAACTCAATACCAAACCTGCTACATAGGAATGTACCCTTAAGGTCAACATTGATGACCTCCTCGAAATCACCCCAGGTCAATTCATGGAACTTCTTATTCCAAATAATTGCTGAGCCGTGGCCCGCGTTATTGACTATCCCATGCAATACTCCATAATCCCTCTTAATCAGTTCAAACATTGCCCTAACCTCATCCTCCCTAGACACATCAGCCCTAACCATGGATGCATCAAAGCCCCTTCTCCTTAATTCCGCGATTAATTCCTCGGCCTCCTTAGCCGAAGACCTGTAATTCACTATTACCCTGGCACCCTCCCCAGCGACGGCCCTCGCTATGGCCTTACCAATGCCCCTGGAAGCCCCTGTAACCAGTATCACCTTATCCCTAAGCCTACCCATCACAACTAAATTACGCGCTGTGGTAAAATGCCTTCCGTTAATTTCCTCCTCACTTAGCTCTGAGCCTATCCTCTATCGCCTTCCTTATCTCATTCAATTTATCAAGACACCCTCACGACTAGCCCTATCAATTAGATAATTCCAATTCACATTATACCACTGAGCGGCTAAGACCGCTGCAGCTCTTTCGCAATCGGCGTCCGAGGACGAATATGCACAGGCGTTTAGGCTAGTAACCACGTTATCCTCGGGCGACTCAACATATGCGCGGTCATCACTAACCCTCAACACCTTAACCCTACCCACGTAAGTCACGCCAGCCACATCCAGGGCAAGCACACCAAAGCCATCGCTAACCCACACCCTACCTTCCCTCCTGGCGCCCACGGCCGTCAACTCCTCATTAAGTATGTCCATGGCCCTCCCAGGATTCCTGGAGTCAATTATTACATCAACGTCCCCAGTCCTATAGGCACCACCGCTATAAAGCTCCGCAGCGAAGCCACCAACAATGACGACCCTACCCACACCCTCAGACTCAAGCCTACCATTAACCCTGGCTAAGAAACCCAGCAATGATCCCTCACGCCCACCATCAACCTGAACACTCACTAATGAACACTCATCACTAATGCAATTAATTAGGTAACGTGTGAATAGCGACCAGTCATTAATGATTAGGTAGTCATTGGAGACCCTCACATAACCTCTCTCACTAATAGCCAAGGATAGGTCGATCAATGTCTCAAGCCTTTCCCTAACCCTATCGGGCGGTAATCTGCGTGGACCTCTCCTGCCGAATATCGGCTTAATACTATGCACCACCGTGACTTTAGATAAGTTGGGTAGTAATAAAAGCCGTGTTTCAGCTAGTCATGGAATTACTTATAAGGGAGGGATTATTGCCTAGGCACTATGATGGATGCGGTATTACTAAGGAGGAATAAGAAGGGCCCGAGGGAGGTTAGGGCTTGGTTTAGGGAGAGGTTGTCGAAACCCGGTATCATCATTGCGCCAGGGGCCTTCGACGCATTCGTGGCATTGATGATCCAGCAACTGGGCTTCGAGGCCCTCTACGTCTCAGGGGCAGCCTTCAGTAGCTCCCTTGGTCTGCCCGATCTAGGTGTCTTCACCCTGGATGAGCTTGTCAGGTTTACTAAGTACATTACCGATGCTGTGGATATACCCGTGATTGTGGATACGGATACGGGCTTCGGCGAGACACTAAACGTGGTTAGGACCGTTAGGGAGTTTGAGTCAATAGGGGCCTCGGCAATACAAATCGAGGATCAGGAACTACCCAAGAAGTGTGGTCACTTGAGTGGTAAGCACGTGGTGCCCGCCGACGAGATGGTTAAGAAGATTAAGGCGGCTGTCGAGGCTAGGAGGGATGAGAATTTCCTAATAATCGCGAGGACGGATGCACGCGGTGTCTATGGGCTTGACGAGGCAATTTGGAGGGCCCAGGCATACGTTGAGGCTGGAGCCGACATAATATTCCCCGAGGCCCTGGAGAGTAAGGAGGAGTTTGCCAGGTTTGCCAGGGAGGTTAAGGCCCCGTTGCTCGCGAACATGACTGAGTTTGGGAAGACGCCGTACATAACGGCTAAGGAGTTTGAGGAGATGGGTTATAAAATTGTGATATTCCCAGTAACCACGTTCAGGGTTGCAATGAAGGCCGTTAGGGATGCCTTAATCGAGCTTAAGGAGAAGGGTACGCAGAAGGACCTACTCAGTAGGATGATCACTAGGCAGGAGCAGTACGAGGTCATTCACTACTGGGACTATGAGAACTGGGATAAGGACCTCAACGAGAGGGTTAGTAAGGAGTTCGCGAGTAAGTTGAGGATTAGGGAGGAGAAGTGAGTTCGTACCATTGCGGTAATGCTAAAATAAACCCTGGCTAAAAACTAAGTCATATGTCGAACCTGGGCATTAGGAGGGTTGCTGTCCTAGGAGCAGGTACGATGGGCCATGGGATAGCCGAGGTCTTTGCAATGTCGGGCTTCGAGGTTAACCTCATGGATGTATCCGACGAAATACTGAGGAACGCCCTAAACAGGATTCGGGACAGCCTGGAGAGACTGAGCAGGAGGGGTGAGTTGAGGGAGGGTGTTGACGCTATAATGTCGAGGATACACACGACAACCAAGGTTGCCGAGGCCGTTAGGGATATCGACTTCCTCGTCGAGGCCGTGCCCGAGAATGCCGATCTTAAAAAGAGCATATTTAGGGAGGCCGATCAATACGCACCACCCCACGCAATATTCGCATCAAACACAAGCACTATACCAATAACGGAACTCTCCGAGGCCACGTCACGTAGGGAGAAGTTCGTCGGTATGCACTTCATGAACCCGCCGCCCCTCATGAAGCTTGTGGAGATAACGAGGGGTAAGTACACGAGTGATGATACCGTCAACATAACCGTCCAATTAACTAGGATACTCAATAAGGAGCCCGTTGTCGTTAATAAGGACGTACCTGGCTTCATAGTTAATAGGGTCCTGTTTAGGGTCATGCTCGAGGCTTGTCGTGAGGCTACGCAGGAAGGCATTAAGATCGTTGACTTGGACGCCATGGCCAGGAATGTACTTGGCCTACCAATGGGGACATTCGAACTGCTTGACTATATTGGTCTCGATACGAGCCTATTCATAGTTAAGGCCAT
The DNA here is from genome assembly GCF_001316245.1 of Vulcanisaeta sp. JCM 14467. Lineage (GTDB taxonomy): Archaea > Thermoproteota > Thermoprotei > Thermoproteales > Thermocladiaceae > Vulcanisaeta. Next base: position 4,851 of record NZ_BBDM01000005.1, read on the forward strand.
GACTGAGAGGGGGTTCAAGGCTCATTCTTGCCCGTTACTTGAGGATCTAGTGAGTAAGGGTAAGCTCGGTGTTAAGTCTGGTGAGGGCTTCTACAAGTACCCAGGTCCTGGCCAGTACGTGAAGCCTAGGGTATTGCCTGAGCAAGGTCTTGAACTTGACCCGATCAGGTTGATGGCCCCTGCAATCAATGAGTTGGCCTGGCTTGTTAGGGAGGGTGTGGCTACCGTGGATGATATTGATAAGAGCGTTAAGCTCGGCCTTAACTACCCATGGGGTCTGTCCGAGTTCGCTGATGAGGCTGGTATTGACAACATCGTTGATGCATTGACACAGCTCAAGAATGCCAGCGGCTGGGAGGAGTATGAGCCTGACCCATTACTTACTAATTATGTAAAGGAGGGCAGGTTGGGTAGGAAGAGTGGTAGGGGCTTCAGGGAGTATCCCGGGGTTGAGTTTAGGAGGTACGAGGAGATTATGCTCAGGATCGACCCGCCCAGTGCCTGGATTATCCTCAACAAGCCCGATAAATTGAACGTACTAACGCCCAAGATGGCTGATGAAATCGTTAATGCACTAAGGAGCGTCGAGGATGACCCGAGGGTTAGGGTTGTGGTCATCACAGGAAGCGGCAGGGCCTTCTGCGCGGGTGCCGACATTAATCAATTCCAGAACGCTACGCCAATGCAGATGTTCAAGGCAATGAGACACTACCACTCAATGACACTCGAGATTGAGTATTACACGAAGCCCGTTATAGCGGCCATAAATGCTATGCCGTTGGTGGTGGTTTGGAGATTGCTATGGCCTGCGACATCAGGATAGCAAGCGAGGATGCAATGCTCGGCCAGCCTGAGGTCAACCTCGGCATAATACCAGGTGCAGGAGGTACGCAGAGACTGACGAGACTGACTAACCTGGGCATTAGTAAGGAGTTAATACTGACTGGGAAGCAAATCAGTGCAAGGGCTGCGCTTGGGTACGGCATTGTGAATAGGGTGGTGCCTAAGCATGCCCTTGAGTACGAGGTGACTAGGTGGGTTAAGGAATTGGCCTCAAAACCGCCACTGACGCTGATGCTAGCTAAGTACGCGATTAATTATGGTTTCGAAGCTCCAATATGGAGCGCGTTGAACAATGAAGCATCACTATTCGGCGTAGCAATATCGACCAAGGATGCTCAGGAGGGCGTTAAGGCATTTCTTGAAAAGCGTAAACCCAAGTTCACCGGTGAATAATTACCAAAGCTTAAATTCCATCCTCCCTCCGCCGCTGATTAGTTCGATAAGTACTATGATTATTATGGATATTATTAGCGATGCAGATGCATAGCCTAGGGCTAGGGGTAACCCGTAAACCTCGTATGAGTACCAAATGAGTGTTGGGAGTGGGTACACGTAGTTGAAGAATGGTGGATTAATGATGTAGTAGGTCAGTATGACTATTGAACCGAACTCACTAATTGACCTGCCCCATGCGAGTAGGAATGATGATACTAATTCTTTGCGGGTCATGGGTATGACAACCCTGGTGAAGACACCCCATTGACTAAGCCCCAGTGTTAATCCCACGTACTCATATACTGGGTCCACCTCATCGAAAACCTGCCTAATGGCGCCAATGGCTATTGGTGCAGAGACTATGAAGTAAGCCGCCACCAAACCCCATATAGTATCAACTAATGGTAGCTTTCGGATTATGGGTATTGGGGATATTGGTGACACGAGTATTAGTAGGGATAATCCAACGATTGTGTGGGGTATTGTTAATGGGCTCGTTAGGAGCCCGCCAATAACACTATCTAGGGGTTTCGGTATTAAGCCGCGGGATATGGCGTAGGCCGTCGGCAATCCAAGGGCAAGCGTTAGTGCAGCGCTATTGAGGCGCCTAAGATCGTGACCACCGCACCCTCTATGAATAAGGGGCTCATGAAAGCGTTCAATAAGTGGTTGTAACCCTCGTAGAGGAGTACGGCCATTGGTAATAATAGCATTAACGATATGAGCAATATGAATGGCACAAACGCATATTTTGAGCCGTCCAAGCCCATCACCATTAACCACCGTACTCAAGTAATGATGAGTTGACAAGTATCCTGATTAGCAGTGGCGCGGCGCTCGCATTGCCGTAGAATAGGGCTGGCGTTAGCGGTTCGATGCCGAGTTCCCTCATTAGCCTGTGACCGCCTGGCGTTAGTAAATATATGATCAATTCCTCGGCAAGCATCTTATTAGGTGCTTGATTAGGTATTGTCAGGGCTAATTGAATGGGCGCGCCCTTGACTACGAGGCTCTGCCCATTGACGACTATGGTTACGCTGGCCTGGCTATAGTAATTAGCATATGCTGGGTCGCCAAGGTTTACCTGGGGTGGTAGTGGGAAGTACGGTAGCCCCGTGCTCTCGGCTGATGACCTGTAAATTGCTATGTCAAACCAGACCTTACCCGTCTCCACAGGCCCAAATAACTCACTGCCTGCCAGGACCTCATACACATTGCCCGTATTATTGGCGTAGTTGAATAGGTCAACGTAGTAGTTCCTACCCAAGCCCCAGTAAATACCCGTTAGCTGAAGAACCATCAAGGCCCTGTAGCCCTCAGGGTCCGTGTTTGGGTTGGATATTCCTATTGCGTAGGCGCCGTACTCGTGAGCCATCTCAAACGTGCTGTTGGAGAATATTAGGTTTAGGAATTCCCTGGTTATGATCATGGCCTCTGTGTAATTGCCCTCACTGAGCGCCTCCTCCTCCGCCCTGGTCAGGTTATTGACAATGTTCAGTAGCGGCTTGGGCATGTCGGGTGAGTAGGCAATGACCATTTGGTCACTGGCTATTGCTATGTACCAACTGGTTATGTTGCTTGGGTATAGTAGGGACGTTAGTATGTACGGGTCTATACTAGCATAGATCGAGTAACCACTCGGGTTCAGGATAACCTGCCTGGCCGCCTGCACCGAGCCCATGCCAGTCACGGCAACGTTGATCCCCAACTCCTTACCAGCGTCCCTGAATAACTGGGCGTAGAGTGATGCCGTTATCACGCTAAGGGTCTGCGGTGTGGTGGACTTAGCCTTAGGTGCATGGTACAGTTGGGGTATTGAGTACCCTATTGATAGGCCCACTAGTAGTGAGATTATTATTGCGATTACGATACCAGCTCATCGGGCTTTATGATAAGAAATGCGCCTATTTTTAGATGGCGCATGCTCAAGAACGTGAACGCATGTATAAAACATTTTAAATTAAAACTCATTATTTAGGTAAGACCACGCTAATGGTGAGGACTAACTTTGATGCGCGTAAGGCCGTATTCGTTAAGAGACTGATTGAGGAGGGCAGTCAGCATAGAGTTGACTTTGACATTTACGACTTCCTACTAGCCTTCAACAAGTCATTGAATGATTACTACACAACGAGTAGTTGCAGTGGCCGTATAGCCCTGGCCAAGCACCGAGACTAAGTTACTCAAAGGGCTCTGGTCTCTTTAAGTTCATTGTTAAGTGGCATAGGCCCGTCACTTATAGCGAGGTTATTAACGTCATCAGCGGTATTAGTGAGGGTGATGCGTGGCTCCTCGTTAGGGCACCAATCATGCACTTCGTGGCGAGGGATTTAAACGGTGCGTTAAAAATACTAAGGATTGCGAGGGATGCTGGCTTTAAACACAGCGGTATTTACTCAGTCACTCATGATGGGGTTGTTGTTGAGGTTCAGGGTGAGGACCGCTTTGAGGTGCCCATAATGATCAATGGTAGTTTAATAGTGCCCAAGGATGAACTAAGGCGCATTGTGATATAGCCAATGAGACACTGATGTTTGGTAAGTTTAGGCTTGCCCACTTAATACGGTTAATAGAGGTTGGGCTCCTCGGTAAGACTGACCTAGGTAATATGCCAAGGACGTACTTCCAGGAATCATATAGGGAATTCAATATTAAGAATGTGAGCCTTATGGACATTAAGGATTCAATATAACCCACGTATTATGTTATTGAGACTATTTTCCCTTCGGAGTAAGATTTTTAAGTAATTTTTTCCATCGCCGTCATGGTGGGACAATTGCAACGATAAAGGAACCAATCCTCGAGGTTATTGATGTTGGTTATAGTTATAAGACTGAAAAAGGTCCCATACCTGTTCTCAAGAATATTAACTTTAAGGTTCATTCTCACGAATTCGTATCCATAGTGGCCCCAACGGGTACCGGTAAAACGACACTGCTCAGGATAATAGCTGGCCTGAGGAAGCCCGACACGGGTAAGGTGCTTCTCATGGGTGAGGAGGTCAGGGGACCAACGCCTAAGCTCGCCATGATATTCCAGGACTTCGCATTATTCCCCTGGCTCACGGCGCTTGAGAATGTGGAGTTAGCATTGATGCATAGGAAGGATCTTAGTAAGGAGGTTAGGAGGGAAATCGCGAGGAAGTACCTGGAACTTGTGGGCCTTGGCGGTTTCGAGGATTATTACCCAAGGGAATTGAGTGGCGGTATGAAGCAGAGGGTTGCCATTGCAAGGGCATTGGCTGCCCAGCCAGTGGTTTTGCTCATGGATGAGCCCTTCGCAAACCTAGACGCAATAACGGCCGAGGGTCTTAGGGCCGAGATCTACAACATGGTTTTTAATGAGGAGTCTACAGTGAAGGCGATTATCATGGTTAGCCATAACCTTGAGGAGGTTGTGGAGTTGAGTGATAAGGTAATAATACTTGGTGGTAGGCCTGCGAATATCATTGCTGAGGTGGAGATTAAATTACCGAGACCTAGGAATACGAGGGATATAGAGTTCCAGGACTATCTCGATAGGCTATACTCATTGTTGTCGATAAGCCTTAAGACTTAGGTGGTGGCTGTGGATATCTGGTCCATAGCCTTGACGGCATTTTTAGCCACACTCGCCACATTCGGTAGGGTGGCGCTAACAATAGTGTTAGGTATAGTGCTTGGTTGGTTCCTTGGGTATGCCGCGGCTAAGAGCGGGCTTTTTGAGAGGGTATTCTTATCGATCACGCAGACTCTTGAGGCTGTTCCAGTCATCACGTTCTTCCCAATAGTCCTCATCTTCTTCGTTAAGTCAATAGGCGGTTACATAGGTACTGAGTTGGCTGTGGATTTCCTGGTGTTCACGGCTGTTGTCTGGAATATATGGGTTGGTGAGTATGAGGCCATTAAGACGGCACCACAATCACTCGAGGATGCAGCTGAGATGCTAAACCTTGGCTTCTGGGGTAGGTTTAGGTACCTCTACATACCGGTTACAATGCCTAGGGTCGCCGGTAATGTTCTCGTTAGTTTTGCTGACGCATTATTCTACATAGTGGTTAGTGAAGTGATCACACTAGGCACAACGCAGTACTCGGTCTTCGGAATAGGCGCATTAATAGCTGCATGGACGAGCCGTGGTGATTGGACCGCGGCATTCATTGGGCTTAGCACATTAGTGGTTATGGTGACTGCGATCCTATTTGGTGTATTGAGGCCATTCGTTAATTGGGCTGTTAAGTACAGCTATGACCCACTCATGGAGGTTGCAAGGACTAGGGTTAGGAGACCCATAATCACGAGTCGTGTAAGGACGCTGGCAGCCAGGAATATGAGGTATCTAAGGAGGGTTATCGCTATTGAGGATGCAATAATGCCCGTATTCGTCAGAGCCTCGAGTTACGCCGTTAGGCATAGGTTACTTGTGAGACCCAGGCCTAGGAATATTTTGACCAAGACCGAGAGGTACATGGGCATGGGCATATTAATACTCATCCTAGTCCTCATCGCATACTCAATTTACAACTCTTGGCAAACAACCTGGGATCCAATAATGATTGATTTATACAAGCACGGCCTGCTCTACCTTTATTACCTGGGGCTTGACTGGTTAAGAGTTGCCCTGGTCACCATTACGTCAATATTAACGGCAATTCCCATTAATTACTTAATGGTGACTCATAGGAGAGTTGAGGCAATATTATTACCAATACTTGAAGATTTAGCGTCAATACCCGTCTCAGCGTACTTACCATTAATTGCGATACCATTCACGACGTACTTAGCCATCATCCTCGGAATACATGCATCCCTCGAGTTACTAGTGTTCCTGGTGGCGTACTTAAGTACTGCATGGTACGTGATTTACAACATGTACGTAGGCATGAAGACAATACCTAGGAGCTTATGGGACGTTGCTGAGAACCTTAAACTGGGTACGTGGCAGAAGCTCAGGAGGTTGGCGATACCGGGCGCCATGCCTGCGACAATAACCGGGTTGGCGAGCACGGTTGGTTCAACATGGGGAGGACTTGAGGTTGCCGAGTATATCCAGGGGCTTAATGGGCAGGTCTACATGGTTCATGGGTTCACGGCATTAATGGATTACTACACAGCAATAGGTAATATGGTTGGTCTCGAGGCCATGAGCCTTATACTCGGCATAAACGTTATATTGCTGAGTATCTTCCTATGGAGGAGACTTTTTAGGTTGGCCAGGGAGAGGTACAGGCTTGAGGGTGCCATTACGCTTTAGTGAGACTCGGTGTTTTTGGTATAACGATGATGAATAGGGCAGTGGGTTTAGTTTAAGTATGCCGAAACCGATGAAGGCGTGAAGAAAGGCAGACCAGTTATTAATACGACGCGGGCTTGGTAAGTCATTACTTGGTCGTTATTGTGTTCGGGCTAGGTTCACATGAGTATAAATAGCATCAATATTAATGAGGGTGACGTGACAATAACATGGCGTTTAAAGGCTAATAGTCATAAATCGCTCAAGGGCGTTATTCTCAACGTGCTGAGGGCTAAGTACAGCGATGAGTTTGTTAAGTACATAAATATCAACAAAAGCTGTAAATATAAGGTCGTCGTAATACTTGCATATGCGCTTGAGAAGTACGAAGACATTAAGGAGCAAGTCATTGAGACGCTTTGTAGGAGACTCAAGAGGACGAAAGACGAGAAGAGGAGACAAATCATAATTAAGCACTTAACAAGTCTCTCACCCACAGAGGGGGCGGCCGCGGCGGGTCTTGAGGGTGCAATAACCCTTTGATTTTATTCCACGCTGATCGTCTCAATCGCGTGCAATAAGACTTATAAGTATTCTAATGTATTCATGTAAATAGAGGCGCCATGGCTAAGGAGAACCAGGGACAGGGGTCGGAGGAGACATACTCGAGAACCACGATCATGGTTCCCAAAAACATAGCCTCAGAGTTATCACGGGTTGCTAAGACTAGGGGTAGGACTTTATTCCACGTGGCTGGTGAGGGTTTGAGGTTAACAACCGAACTCATTAGGGATGGATTTGAACCTTCAGACCTAATTTACTTCTGGAGATTATATAAAATACTCAGCTCGATGGATGTAATACCAATGCCCATGAAATTACTCGAGGAGGTATGCACTCACATAATATCCGTATTAATGAATATCTCCAATAATGAGAAGTTACCGGCGGAGTTTAGAGAGGAGGCTGGTAAGGCGGTGAATGAGTTATGGAGTATTTACGAGAAGTATGGTCATCAGGTGGGTGCGTTAATAAGGATGGAGTTTGACAATCTTGAGGAACTTCTTGAGGCAATCTCGAGAATTAGTCGATTATTGGCCGTTAGGCATGTCGAAATTAAGAAGTTGGGGCCTAATACGATTGAGTTAATGGCGATAGGCCCCAGTGGGGCTACGGATATTGGTAATAAGGCGCTCCTGGCATTCATTAGGGGCTTCGTGACTCAGTATGATTATGAAGTTGTCTCTGAGGAGGCAAAGGCTAATGTTCTTAGGGTTGTACTGCAGAGGAAGACTTAATAGTTACTGCGGATAATCCCTCAATTTTAAGCATCGAAGATTATTAGATTATTATTGTTGCTAGGTTTGAAATGCCAGGCCACCTGAGGGCTGCCTCCATGGCCACTGGACCGTGTATTTCACTGCCCTTGGGCGCGCCGTTTTCGTCGGTTATTACCACGCATTATCCTCGAAGGCGATCCAGGTACCATCGGGCCTCCTGTACGGTCTCCTCTGCCTAATGACGATTGCCCTAAGTATCTGCTTCCTGACCTCGGGCTTACCCTCAACGACGCTTACAACAACCATGTCGCCCACCGAGGCTCCAGGTATCTCCCTATGAACGGGCTTTGCCGTATGCCCTATAATGCCTATGACCCTGACCAACTTAGCACCACTATTATCAGCCACAGGCACTAGGCTATTCATGAATATGCCCGGCGTCTTATGGAATCTCCAACTAACACCTACTTGACGCGCACCACCCCTCTTCGCCATCGATAATGAAAGTCACTGACTGCCTTATTAAACTTATCCATTTCATTCCCTCACGATTAATTGAAGGCCCAGCGACTTAGCGATTTCCGTAATCGATGACCTCCTCGATATTGCATCATTAATAATCCTAATAACCTCACTTATACCAACCTAACCTGGGCCTTGGTATCCCTATCCCTAATCGTTACTGTATTATCGACGGGCGTCTTATCATCTATCGTTATTGCGAAGGGCACACCTATGGAATCATACTTAGCGTACCTACTGCCTATCGTCCCATCATCATCATAGACAGCCCTTATACCTGCTAGCGATAACTCCCTAAATATCCTCCTGCCTATGTTCACGTACTCCTGTTTCCTAATTATTGGTAGTACCACGGCCTTTATCGGCGCGATATCAGACGGAAGCTAAGCAGTGGCTTCCCACTAACCTCGGTGTATGCATGCTCTAGGGTTACGTAGACTATCCTATCAACACCGAAGGATGGCTCAACATCGTGCGGAATAAACCTCTCGACATGCACCTTCCTCCTCTCCTCCTTAATAATTACCATGTCCTTCGTTACGGTATACCCATTAATGACAGCACTACCCTTATCAGTTAATTCATTAACTAGCCACTTCACGTCAGCCCTTCCAATGGCTTGCATGACCTTAGGAGCATCACCACCAAAGACCTCCCTAATCCTCTGCGGGTTCGGGTAAACCCTAACCTCAACAACCTCCTTGGGCGTGGTTAACCTCCTCTCAACCGTTAAGTCGTAACCGCTATACTTAGCGTGCCTACCGAGGTCGTAATCCGTCCTATAGGCATGACCACTAACCTCAACCCAACCAAACCTCTCGCTATAAACCATCTGGTCGAAGCTCGCGGCTGAATAGTGGGCCCTCTCCTCAGGTAGTTTAGCCAGGAAGTACTGATGATCAAGTGGTACACCGAGCTCGTTCATGTATATCGTGGCTAGCCCCATGAAGAACGCCATCCACTCATTAGGCACCACACCACTTTCCACAGCCTCCCTCGGCCTAAACTCCCTGGGCTCCTTAACGCCAGCAGCAACGTCCCTCTCAGGTATTATCCTTAACTTAATATCCAACTCATCCAGATACGGGCACTTGGCATTTTCGGGGTCGAAGAAGAACTCAATCTCCATCTGTGTAAACTCCCTAAGCCTAATCAAGCCCTGCCTAGGCGATATCTCATTCCTACCAACTACCAATCTGGGCAATCCCCAGTGGTAACTTCCTACCATTAGGTTGAACACCTTTGGGAAGGATGCGAACATACCCTGGGCAGTCTCGGGCCTTAAGTAACCAATGTTATCACTGTAGGTCCTATCGTGGTCTGGAACAACAGGTTAAAGGGCCTAACACTACCCAACTCACCACCACAGACTGGGCACCTAATGCTATACTTCCTAATTAAATTATCGAGCTCCTCAAGGCTCAAGCCCTCGGTCTTTATTGAAATACCCCTCTTACCAAGCTCCTCCTCTATTAAGTGATCGGCCCTATACTTACGGCCACACTTAGTACACTCAACGATCGCGTCCGTGAAGTGCTCAAGATGGCCGCTAGCCTCGAAGACTATTTTCGGCATTATTATTGGCGTCTCCACCTCAACTATGAAGTCCTGGTACGGGTAAATGAATACCCTACGCCACTTCTCAATAATATTCCTCTTCAGTTCAACACCGAGTGGTCCATAGTCATAGAAGCCGCCAACCTCGGCCTTACCCCTATAAATCTCGAAGCTTGGGTAGAAGAATCCATTCTCACTCATTAACTCCAGGAATTTCTCGAGATCCATTTGTCGCTGTAACCGCTAAGTGTATTTAAATAATTTTCAGGTAATTAAGCACGTCAAGTATTAACTTAATAATCATTGGTAATGACGCTAACCCAGGATCGTTAGGCGGCGAGTACTCAACAATATCCACCGCCCTAACCCTTGAACCTCCATAATCAAGGACCGCCTTAACAACCCTAAGGAGCTCGCCGTAATTTAATCCGAAGCCCTCTGGATTACCAACGCCAGGCATTATTGATGGGTCAAGAACATCAACGTCAATGCTTAGGTGGATGGGCCCAGAATAACTATCAATGAGGCCCCTAATGAGAAGTCTAAGTTCATGCTCGCTCATTAGCTTTATATCCCTCGTCGGTAATAATAGGGAATTCTCAAGGCCCCTAACGAAATTAACCTCATCCTTATCATAGGACCTAAATCCGACGAAGGCGATTGCTTGGGGCCCAACCTCATTAACTATGTGTCTCACAAAGGTTGCATGCGAGAGTTTTTGACCCACTGGCCATTCCTCCCTCGAATCTAGGTGGGCGTCGATATGCACGTAAATACCGTATGAACCCTGGGATTCCCTCACTGCCTTAGCAACGCCTAGGCTTAGTGTGTGCTCGCCACCAATGCTTACTACCCTACCCCACTTACTAATGGCTTCACTAACCACTGAGTTAATTCTTTCCAGATTCTTCTCAACCATGCCCTGAAGTAGTGATATATCGCCCAAGTCACATGCCTTACTGAGTGGGTCTATGCCCAGGTCCTCGGTGGGTGTAAACTCGAAGTATTGACTCCAAGTCCTAATCACGCCAGGCGCGAATCGAGTCCCTGGCCTGAAGCTTACCGTGTCCTCCATGGGTATACCAAGTATTGATGTGCCGCTGCCGCACCTTGGTATTCCGAATAACGTGTATTGCGACGTGACGTAGAAATCAATATTACTTGCCACGGTGAAGCACCTCATCAATTCTCTCCTTAATGGCTAGAAAGCTTGAGTAAATAACTTCCCAAGCGTTAGTCCTGCCGTATCCATCAACGCTGATGCTTAGTCTATCTCCGGGCCTAGTCACGTAAATATTAACGCCAGATCTCTTAAGTATTAAGTATGAGGGATAACACAGCGATCCATGAGGCGCGAGCACCGTGGTCGCCCCAAGCTCAACACACCTCTTAGCAACGGTAGGTCTCTTATTAGCACTGCTCAATGCTGGGTTAACCTCTTTATGAATTATGGCGCCATTCCTAATTAGGACCAGGTAATGAGCCTTGGAGAATAGGTCAAACGTCATGTCCTCATTAACGGTAGTACATATGGCGCCGTCCTCAACCATCAAGGTCCATTAATGCTTACGTCACCCTTTTAAATCTTCATGGCTTAAGTAAATAATATGCATGGATTACTTTACAAAAATCTATTTATAAGAAGATGATTAATTAGGATTTAGAGCCCATACCTGCCTGCACTCATGCCATTGGGCCCGGCCCGGCAATGCCGGGCTTGGTCCAGTGGCGTGGGTGCATGCAGGGGGCAAATTCTTGATTAAGTATCTATTTAGTTATTGGTTGTCATGCTCTATTTATGGGAATATAGAATAAAGGGTTTATAAAAGGGCTCTATAACGGATCACTGATCAAGGATGAGCGCGTCAACTATCGAAATAACCTTCTTCGGGAGGGGTGGGCAGGGTGCCGTGACTGCTGCCCAAATTATTGCTCAGGCCGCCATTAGGCGTGGCTTATTTGCGAGTTCATTCCCTGAGTATGGCGCTGAGCGTAGGGGTGCGCCTGTCAGGGCGTATGTTAGGTTGTCTAGGGAACCCGTCCTTGCTAGGGAGCCCATTGAGAGACCGGATATTTCCGTGGTTTTTGATACGAGATTGCTGAGTGTTTTTAATATACCGCAGATAACGAAGAGTTACATAGTAATTAATGCGTTGAGTGTTGATGATGTGAGGAAGTCCGTAGGTAAGTTCAGTGGTAGGGTCATCTATGTGAATGCATATGAGATATCCACGAAGCACTTGGGTAAACCCATTGTTAATACCACGATGCTTGGTGCATTATTGAAGGTTCTTGATTTGGTGGATATAGAGACTGTTAAGGAGTTGGTCCTGGAAACCTTTGGTAAGAAGCTCGGTAAATCAAATGTGGATGCTCTGGAAGAGGCTTATAAAGTGGCTGAGGTGGTCGTGCTATGATGAAGCAATTAACATGGAAAGACTTACCAATTGGGGGCATAATCATTGAGCCCGGCAATGCGCGTAGGAACATTACCGGCACATGGAGGACTGAGAGGCCCGTCATTGATCAGGACGCATGCATTAGGTGTAGGATATGCTGGATGTATTGCCCAGAGCCCGCAATACTAGAGCTAGATAAGCCCTACGTGACTAAATCAGGTAAGAAGTATGACGTGACCTACGAGGTTGACTACGACCACTGCAAGGGCTGCGGAATATGCGCACACGAATGCCCGGTAAAGGCAATAAAGATGGTATCCGAGGTGACGGGGTGATGGCGGTAACCAAGGCATTGAGTGTTAGGGAAGAGGTCGTTAAGGAGCGCCTAGGCTTGACGTCGAATTACGCCGCTGCATACGCCGTTAAGTCCGTCGATGTCGATGTAATCGCGGCATACCCAATAACACCGCAGACGACGATAATCGAGAAGCTTGCCGAATTCGTTGCTAACGGCGAGATAGACGCTGAGTACATACCCGTGGAGTCAGAGCACAGCGCATTATCCGCCGTCATCGGCGCAGCTGCCGCGGGTGCCAGGGTATTCACAGCGACGTCTGCCCAAGGCCTTGAGTTCATGCATGAGGTCCTCTACATAACCTCAGGCCTAAGGCTTCCAGTGGTTATGGCTGTTCCAGGCAGGGCGTTGTCAGCGCCAATAAGCATTCATGGTGATTACCAGGATATAATGAGTGCCAGGGATGCTGGTTGGGTTGTCATGATTGCGTCTAGTGCTCAGGAGGTTTATGATTCGATAATCATGGCTTACAGGATTGCGGAGGACAATAGGGTGCTGCTACCCGTAATGGTCTCCTACGACGGATTCCTAATGAGCCACACAACAGAACCCGTTGAGATATACCACGAGGAATACGTTAGGAAATTCACACCAAGAAACCTGAATAGGCCTAGGCTCGATCCGAGAAAGCCAATAACCGTTGGTGTTATTGCAAGCCCCGACTGGTACTACGAAATTAAGTACCAAGTGGTCAATGCCCTTAAGGAGTCTAAGGGAGTCATTAAGGAGGTTCATGACGAGTTCAATAAGACCTTCGGTACCAATTACGACATCGTGGAGAGGTTCATGCTTGATGATGCGGATTACGTATTAATAACCTATGGAGGAGCATCAACCGGCAATGCCAAGGAGGCTGCGATTAGGGCTAGGGAGAGGGGTTTGAGGGCTGGTGTTCTGAGGATAAGGTTGTTTAGGCCATTCCCAACCGATGAGGTTGTCAATGCCATTAAGGATGCCAGGGCTGTGGCAGTAATTGATAGGGCATTATCACCAGGCAACACGTATGAAGGACCCGTATTTAATGACGTGGTCTCAGCCTCTATAGTAGGGGAGTTAATAAGCCGGTCATTTCTGTTGTTCACGGCATATCCCAGAGGACGATGCTCGTCGACGACTTCTACAATCTTTATAAAATGCTTGATGAGTACTCGAGAACCGGTGAGTATCCGAGGAAGACGATATTCATGGGGTTGAGGGGTGATGGGGATGAAGGTGTACTTTAGAACGATAAAGGATTTACCCGTGGATGAATACTACGGGCCCGGGCAGCTTACCTGCGCCGGCTGTGGGCCATCAATAGCCGTTAGGTGGTTACTTAAGGCCGCGGGCCCTGATGTGATTGTGGTTAATGCCACGGGATGTATCGAGGTAACTACGACATCATACCCGTACACGGCATGGAGTGTGCCTTACTTACATGTTGCCTTTGAGAACTCAGCTGCAGCAGCCTCTGGTGTTGAGTCGGCACTCAGGGTGCTTAGGAGGAAGGGTATACTTGATACTAAGGCTAAGGTGATGGTCATTGCAGGTGATGGTGGTACTTATGATATTGGTTTGCAGTCCCTCAGCGGCATGCTTGAGCGTGGTCACGGAGTGCTCTACGTACTCTACGACAATGAGGCATACATGAACACAGGAATACAAAGAAGCGGTGGAACACCGCACTTTGCCTGGACAACGACATCGCCAGTGGGCAGTAAGTTGAAGGGCAAGGTTCAGAGGAAGAAGGACATAATGAGCATAGTCATTGGGCACCACATACCATACGCAGCCACAGCCAACATAGCTTACCCAATAGATTTGGCAAACAAGGTTAAGACGGCCCTTGACTACCTTGTTGAGGGTCCCGCCTTCATACATGTGCTGGCCCCATGCCCACCAGGCTGGCGCTACCCGGAGGAGATGACCGTGGAGATAGCCAGACTAGCCACAGAGACGGGCTACTTCCCACTATACGAGTGGGACCACGGTAGGATAAGGTTCAATCCGCCAAGCAATGCACACTTTGATAAGTCGAGGAGGAAGCCAATAATTGAGTACCTAAAGAGGCAGGGCAGGTTTGCTCACTTGACTGAGGAGGATATTAAGGAGATTGAGAAGGAGATTGATGAGTACTGGGACTACCTGGCAAGGTTAGCTAAGGCTTTTGGTTGAAATGACTTGCTTCCTAATGGCGTTAAATCCAAGATTTGCGGATGAAATCCTAACCGGGCTGAAGAAGTGTGAGGTAAGGACATTCTTAGGATCGATAGGAGTAGGCGATACAATCCTTGTCTATTACTCAAGCCCCGTCAAGGCAGTTAAGGGATACTTCACGGCAGGTAATTCCATAGTGGTGAGACCTAGCGAGTTAATGAACGTATTAAATAATAAGTGCAGTGATATGCCCAGGGACAACCTGGAATACATATTAACGAAGTACTTAAGGGCTAAGAGGAGAGTGCTAATACTTAACATAATAAACCCAGTGATGTTACCGAGGATAATACCGTTAACTGAGTTAGTTAAATTGAACATAAAAATACCAAGAAGCTACACCAAAATAGATAATGAGACCTGCCAGAAGATATTAACAAAAGCTTTTAATTCAAGGCCCTCAATAAATTAATCGCCGGGGTGGCCGAGCTAGGTCCAAGGCGCGGGACTCGAGATCAGTACAAGACATCCCGTCCCCGCAAGGGGCCCGGGTTCAAATCCCGGCCCCGGCACCAAGAATTTCTCACGCCATTAATATGCATGCGTCATCCATTACTAAACTAAATGTACCTAATTATGCCAGGTTAGTGATAAGCGTGGATCTATGCCCTTGAGTTCTTAAGCGTATTGAGTAGTATAGGTTTTAAATCGGGATTGAAAGTAATACATAATGGGTAATAGAAAGAGAGCTTAAAGTGAGCATGGATGGTTAGCGAGGATATCCTGAATAACCCGCTGTGGTTCATAATTGGGGTGATCGTCGCAATGGCATAGCCATAGCAATAATCATTGGCCTGCCCATATATCCATCCTCTATGATGCTCACCCCACCACCTACTCAGCCTGCTGATCAACGCCGTGGAGACTGACGGCATGGTGATCATAAACGCCAAGTCCATTGGCCTGGGCAGCATTCAAATACGTGGGGTAACCCTCTACTTAGACCATGACTTAGTCCTATGCGATTCAGTAACGTACTGCCTAAACGGGCAATACATAACACACATACTGACATTGCACTACGGCCAGGCCAATCATTAACAATCATCGAGACCGACTGCACACCACCCGTTGACCAGGTGACGTCTGTGATAGTAACGGTATACATAGGTAACTTCACGGCTCAAGTATCGTGAATCCTCCTTCAATAATTTATTTAAAAGGCGATGCCTAAGATTACGTGGGACTTAATGAATCACATTAAGAGGGTCGTTATCGAGGAGATTAGGGGAAGGAGGTTCAAGGTCGATGGTCCATCGAGTAAGGAGAATAACAAGGTGGAGCTAAGGAGGATTAACGTACTAACCGGCTGCAACGGCTCATTCAAGACGTCAATACTCGAGGCATTAACGGCATCCCTACTAACGCTAAATAGTCCAAGTTATGCTCAATCCCTGGCTACAGTAGCCATGACTCTCAGGATGGATGAATGGCATTGGTGCTTAGCTCACTGATTACCTGGCTGATTCCTTGCCCGTGGGTAGCGCAAGGATTACGTAGTCGGAGTTGCCGCACTGGCCTATGGAGTCCACGGACTTAACGCCAGCGCCTCTCACCATTGCGTACACGGCCTTGTTCACGTCATAGCCGTAGATAATGTTGCCCTTACTAACCAGGTTTATTGCCATGCCCCTACCCATCCTACCCAAGCCTATTACGCAGACCCTCATTAACCAGCCAATGCCTAAGCGCCCTAAATATGCATAGCGTCAATTCCCTGACCTGCCCATGATGGAATCCGCGATCCTCCTGACCTTATCAATGACATCACTGGGTGCGGTAACATCCATTGGGTACTCCCTACCGCCGTATTCCTCGGGTAGCTTCCTGGTTGCGTCTATACCAACCTTACTGCCCAGGTTTGGTATTGGTGTTGATGGGTCCAACTCCTCCACTGGGTAGTTATCAATTATTAGTATGTCCCTGGATGGATTAACGTGGGCTGCAATGGCGTACATTACCTGCCCCCAATCCCTAACATTGACGTCCTGGTCAACCACAATAATCACCTTACCGAGGACTGGTACCAAGCCCCACAACGCCGCCATGGCCCTCCTTGCATGGCCCGGGTACTTCTTCCTAATGGAGACTATGATTACGTAGCCAAGCCCCTCGGGCGGTATTTCGATGTCCACTAGCTCAGGGAGTACCTGCCTCAGGAGTGGTTTCACGACTTTTGTACCAAACCTTATTATGTTGCCGTCCTCAAGCACGGGCTTCCCAGTCACAGTCACCGGGATTATTGGGTCTCTCCTCGAGTAGATAGCCTTAACCCTGACCACCGGGTATTCCCTGGCTATTGAGTATACGCCAACATGATCGCCGAAAGGCCCCTCCCTGACAAACTCGCCAGTTAACTCACCCTCAATGACTAACTCGGCGTTGGCTGGGTACTCAACATCCACCGTTGAGCCCTTAACGAGCTCAACACCCTCACCACGTAGCACGCCGGTGACCAATAACTTATCCAGTGGGTGCGGTATTGAGACTCCAGCCATTAGCATGGTCACTGGGTCAGGACCAAACACAATGGCTACCTCGGGCCTTTCACTGAGTTCTCCATACATGGCGCTCCTGCGCCAGGGCTGCCAATGCATAATGAGCCTATCCTTACCAATGATCTGCAGCCTGTAGTAGCCGAAGTTCCTGTAATTACCGTACCTAACGAAGGTTATGCCAAAGGTAATGAACCTACCTGGTTCATGAGACCACTGCCTAATGGCAGGTATCCTAGTCAAGTCAACCGCATCCCACTCCACTTCCCTAACAGGCTGTTGCCAACGGTCCTCGGAAAGTATTGCGAGAACCTCCTCAGCTCGCCCAGGGTCTTTATGGCGTCAAGGAATCCCTGCGGAATCCTCAGGTTTAGTAGGTCCACGAGATTGGATGCCATGGCCTCAGGATCATTACCTTCCATGGCGAGCATGACCCTATCCCACTTACCGAAGAGATTCCCAACTATCGGCAGTGTACCCTCCCTAGTCCTCTCAATAATGACCGCAGGACCACCCCTATACATCAACTCCCTCAGCAGGGCTGCAACCTCAAGGTCGATGCTAAGCGGCTCATTAACCCTAGTGAGTTCATTCCTCTCCTCCAGAACCTTAATGAAGGCTCTCAAGTCCTTGGTTACCACGTAGGTGCATTACGTACTTAGTAATTAATGGTTTCCTCCACGGAAATCCTTAAAATAGGCTAAACGATGATGACACGATATGGGTATTAAGATCTGGTTAACCTCATTTAGCCCAACCACGCTGACCAGTGCCTTCTCATCCGTAACCCTAGGAACAGCACTTGCCTGGTACCTGAATAATAAATTCAACCCGATAATATACGCAATAACACTAATAGCACTCCTACTCGCCCAGGCAGGGGTTAACCTAGTGCATGATTATTACGATTACCTAAGCGGCGTTGACATACTATACAGGGCAAGCGGCTTCTCCCACAGGCCGCACCCAATAATAGACCTTAAACTAAACCCTAAGGACGTGCTCACGGTTGGTTACGTATTCTTGGCGGTAGCATTCATGGCTGGCATTTACCTATTCCTCCTCGTTGGTTGGCCGGTGCTTGTGCTTGCCATTGCAGGTTTAATAATTGGTATTGGCTATAGCATACCACCACTGAAGTTTCACTACAGGGGTTATGGCGAGGTGCTTGCGGCGTTGGCCATGGGGCTGGTCACCTGGGTTCGTACATCGTGCAGACCAGCATCTACACGAACCCAGCGCCATTAATTGTCGGGTTACCCAATGGCTTATTCACACTCCTAATCCTAATAGGCTCTGGCGCCTTGGAACTTGATGCCTGTAGGGCCGTTGGTAAGATAACCCTAGTACTCCTCGTGGGCATTAGAAACACGAAGTACGTGGTCTACGCATCAATAGCCATTATGTACCTGGCAATTGTTTTCTCGGCAATACTGCACTACCTGCCATACATCTCGTTAATCTCGCTACTGCTAATTCCACGTACACTGAGGTTGGCAGGGCCACTGCTCAGTGGTGATGAGTATGTGGTTAGGAGTAGGTGGAGGGAGCTTAGGAATTTGTGGGCTGGCCCATTCAGTGTTAGGCTTGTCATGCTGATAATATTCATAGTCTCAATTATCATCGCCAGGGTATACCCACCACTCTCGGTATAACCTAACGGAACAACTTAAATAGTCAGTACGTGCCATGGTCAATGCGTGAATTCGCAGAGGAGTATTGAGGCGGTTAGGCTTAGGGCTATCATCAGCGCCTACCTTGGCTGGGTCATGGACGGTTATGATGCACTCCTCGTCACCCCAATAATGCCATTACTAGGTGAATTATTCTTCCCGGGACCATACTCACTACTTGGTGGATTATCAACACTGGTGGCCACGCTCATTGGTAGGCCCCTGGGCTCGGTGGTGATGGGTTACGTAGGCGATAGGTTTGGTAGAAGGGTTGGCCTATTAACTACGGTCCTCGGTTATAGCCTATCAGCTAGTAATAGCCCTATTACCGACTTACGCGGTAATTGGCGTATTAGCGCCATTAACCCTACTAGCGCTGAGGTTTCTACAGGGAGTCTTCCTGGGTGGTGAGTGGGGTCCTGGGACTGCGATGATCATGGAGTGGAGCAAATGGAGGGGTGAATTAACGTCAGCATTTGTACAGAGTGGCTACCCAATAGGCGTTATTATAGCCACGATCGTTAATGTACTATTCCTAACCTACATGGGCCCGACAAGCTTCAATGCCTATGGATGGAGGATCTACATGAGTACAGGCGCCATAGTCGCAGTACTAGCCTTCGTAATTAGGAGCAGGCTAATAGAATCACCACTCTGGTCGAGACCTAAGGCAAACCCATTAACGCTATTGTTCAAGCGCGGTGGTACCCAGCTTGGCTTTGGCGTATTATTCACGGGCGGTCTCCTAACGATTTACTACTCCACATACCTAATATACTCAGACTTCCTCAAGGCCATAGGTGAGGCTGCCATAATACCCGTCGTCATGCTAATCTCGACCATAGCAGCAGTTACGGCCGTACTCCTCGCGGGTCCACTGTCTCTGGCGATTAATTATAGGTGGTTCATAATAGGCACATTAATAGTGTCGCTGGCCTATGCACCAATTGCCTTAATGCTGAGTCCTAACCTTACAAACCTAGTGGTGCTGGCGTTTATTGAGAATTTCGCAATGGGCCTTGTGCCATACGTATTAATTGACGAGTTCGATGTTCAATACAGGGCTAGTGGGCTTGGAGTTTCGTATAATTGGGGCTTACTCATTGGTGGCTGGGCACCTATGATAGTTGGCTTGATAAGTCCCATGGGCCTGGGCATGGTAGTGATGATGACGATTGGCGTAGCCCTAACGATTATTGGGTTATTAATGCTTTCGAGAATGAGAAAGTAATCTCCACTACTTCACTAACTCCCTTAATATCGTGAGCATTTTTCTGGCGTTCTCAAGCATCCAGTGATCATTGTTGAAGAACACGTAAATAGCCCTGGGGCCCAATGAGACTGCCCTATTGGCTAATTCCTTAAGTTCATCCTCACTATAATCATACATGTACCAGTCAGTCCTACCGTGAAGCCTCAGGTAAACAATGCCATTAGTACTACCGACCCAGGTAATCCCAGGCTCATCAACAGAGACAACCGTGACGCCCAAACCCCTCAACTCACCAATGGCGTCCTCACCCCTGAACCAGGTCTCATGGCGAAACTCAATGGCAAACCTAACGCCGAGCCCTGTCTCTCTGGCGAATACCCTAACCCTCTCCATGTTCTCATCCGTATAGGCGAAGTTCGGTGGCATTTGAAATAGGTAGAAATCAATGTGCGGGTCGAGTGGCTGAAATAATTCCCTAAACCTACGCCAGGTCTCCAGGGCATCCTCCTTGAGCCTCTTCACGTGGGTTATGTACTATGAACCTTAACAGCCCACCTAAGCCCAGAGCCCTTCCCGACCCAGGAAGCGACCTGGTTCCTAAATGGGAACCTGTAAAAGGAAGCGTTCAACTCAACGGCATTAAGCCCGGAATTCCTCATGTACCAGTCAAAGGTCGAGTCGAGATTCCAATCATAGAGCCAGCCAGACGTGCCAACAAACACCTCAACCACGACTTAATCATTGCTAACGCCTTATAAAGCTGGCAGTACCGCTAGTTATTGTGTGATGATGGCTGTCGGGACACCAGAGCGGTGATGAGCACCTGGAGGCTGAGTTTAGGGTTTATTAAGCTTGGCGATAATCAACTCATTGGTCATGGCGGGTAGCGCAATAGACGTAATGTTCGCGAGCGCGTTGGAAATACTTAATTACGCCAAGGAGGAGTTCGAAAAGGCACTGAAACTAAGGGGCATGCTGCTATACAGGAACGCCGCAGACAGGGCATTCTTAGCACTGGTCATAGCCATAAACGCATTCATCTACGGAAAGACAGGCGTAATACCCAGGAACCACGGTGAACGCAGGAAAATCCTCAGGGAGATTGGTCGTGAGGACTTAAGGACACTCTACAGCGATTTAATGAGGACTCTCCATGATGAGGCGTTTTACGAAGGTGTTTATGAGCCTGACGAGGTGAGTTACGCCATCAATAGAATTGAGGGCTTAATTAAGGAGTTAATGAGTGGTTGATGGGCTTAGGGTTAAGTACAGGTGTATTTCTCTAGCTATTGATGATTGGGTTGTGCCGCCACTGACCTGGTGATGATGGGGTCACGAATGAAAATGATTGTTAAACTTACAACCTACACTAGAAACTAGATAATTGGATATACTTATAAAATAAATTAAGGTAGTTTCTTTGAAATAAAGTAAAGAAAAAGAAAAAAACTAACCAATTAAAGCAAATTAGTATGTATGGGGTAAACAAACGATGGGTGATAAGTATCGGCTTATTTACAATATTCGTGCTCCTAGCTATCACGGCCTACTCCCTAAACCTACTAACACCAGGCATTGTGGTCACCACGTACATAGACGGAAAACCCGTAAACGCATACATCCAAGTCTTCGCCGTACTACCACCAGGGCGCAATGAATCCCTTGTCCAGGTCTGGAATGGGACCGCATTCAATGGCGTGGCCAGGGTACCCATCACCGCATTACTGGGCATAGCCAGGGAGTGGGTCAATGCAGGACTAGGCGGTGAGGGTGTTGGTGTTGAGGTGGTTGCAACTTACGTCAATGGATCTACTATTTACTACGATATGAAATTCACAACCTATAAACCGAGCGACTTAATAAGCACGTTAAATAACCCATTGATGGGCATGGTTAAGCTGAACTACGAGAACCTTCAAATGAACCTAACCCTAACCGCGAAACACTCCATTAACATAAAATCTCCACAAATACCATCACCACCAGCTCCGATAGGATGTTGGTGGAACCTACTCTGGTCCTGGCAAACGCCGCAGATAAATATACCCATTACATGGGTTACGGATAATGTACCAAATTACCTAGGTGGTGCACTTAGTGCATATTACAATCAACAGACAACCGCAACCGTGTACTTCTACGCGGCAGTGGGCATTACCCAAGGCTCATCTACAAGCGTAACCTACAGATTCATAGGATACTCAAGCAATGCTCCTGCGCAAAACTGGCAGCCTCTTGGCTTCGGTCTTGTACAGCCTAGTGGTGGGTATATTTATCAGGTGGGTACCCTCGGAGTTGCTGAATTACAGTTGGTCTGTATCACTGGACCAACTAATCAGTATGCGTATGAGGCCTTCGTATCCTCAATAGGGCAAAACGGGCAATTATATATCTCCACAGACATGTCGTACATAAATAGTTTCATGAGCATATACAAGGCGCTTACCGGCGTCAATTCGCGTTATGTGCCCTTTGATGAGATTTACGTAGGTAATGGCTATGCTTATTCATACTGGTTCAGTAATGTTCAGGCATACAATAGTCCGTTTGGTTTTACTGGTACGATACCCATAGGGTTGTTAATAGCGTTAGTGGCTTCAAGGCTTGGTGTTCAGCTTAGTATACCAGGGCTTATACTTGCGAACCTAGTTACAGGACTGCAAGTATCCACGACGCAAATAAGCATAATACAAATACTCGTCAATCAAGCCTCCTCTAAGCCAGCTTACGGTGATTTACTCGTAGCGGCAATACCGGTGACTTACAACAATCCTTCAAAAAGTTACTTCTACTATCCTTACATCCTCGGCTTTAATGTCACGGGCTTAAGCAATTATTCGAGTGGTACCTCAATCTACGTGGAAGGGCCTGGGGTTATCTTTAATCCATGCATTCCCATGAATTCGTACAATTGGACCGTCTACGTGCAGATAGGTAACTCACCACTGTTGGTTCCTGGAGGCACGGTCACGGCCATTATCTACAACTCGCAGGGTACCGCGATTTGGAGTGGCACATTCAGTATACCCACGAGCTTCGATGGTTCACCACCGCATGAGCCAGCCGTGGTTAGTGTTCCATGGACGGTCTTCAATTACGGCGTACCCTATAATACCTACTACATGGAGATAATATATAATGGGTATACCACGAAGTATGGTTCAATAACATATGGAACCTCAACAACCACAATAACTATTTACGCAGAATTTCAAACGTGTGGTTAACACCTAGAAATGTAAATACTAATGATAATGAATTAGAATTTAATAATTTATTTAATTTTTGATATAATGATTTGTTATATTAATAAATCATTATATTCTATTATATAGAGATAAAATACAACAAGAGGTATGCATCAAGGTTAGATATGAGTAAAGTGTCATTAATTCCTCATGCCGTAAAAGACTACGACGTTTGTTATTGATGTCTAAAAACTTCATTAGATAGTAATGTATTATTGCCGCACCTAATCGAGATAATTCGCTATATCCTTGTCCGATAACATAAATTTATCATATGTGGTGATCTTTACATTATTCTCCCTATCAGGATTTAGATTGATATTAATTCAATTTGTGTTGAGGTTTATAAAATATTAATTCTAGTTGAATTCGTATTAAAAAGTGATTAAATTAATACGGCACTATGAATATCCCTACTTCTCTTTACGTATAGGTAGCCGAGTATTATGCCCACTATGAAGCCAAGCAAATGCCCCAGGTAAGCTATGCCGAAGGCGAAGGCAAGTGGTGATAGTAGGAATATTATCGCGAGTATGTTTATTGGGTTGGACAGTATGACTCCCCTGTATGGTGTAGCTATTATGAAGCCCACGAGCCCGAATAATGCCCCTGAGGAGCCGCCGACGAGGACAGGCGTACCCATTGCGTAGTAGAGTATTGGTGAGAGTGATGAGACTACGCCGCTGAGCATGAAGGTCAGCCAGAAGTTTCTCCTGCCGAACACGGTTTCGAAGTATGGTCCGATCATCCATAGGGTTAGCATGTCGAAGAGGTAGTCCTCGAAGGTTGGGTGGGCAAATATGGCGGTCACGAAGCCCCAGGGAGTTATCGGTGGCCACGTGCTACCCAGTAATGCGACTACTAGGTCGTAGGCCGACTGCCCCATGCCCATGGCTATGAATATGGGTACTGTGAATGCCGTGGACACCAGGAAGGCTATTAGGGTGTTCCTAAACCTATACATCGCCTAGCTCAAGCATTTATTCACTAAAATGCCTAACGCACACGCATTTATAAAGGGGGTTAAATCACGAAGCCCTGGTAATGAGGAGTCTAAACATAGTCTTTGGTGAATTCGCCAGGGGATGTAGCAGTGCCAGCTTGGTGTTAAGAGCGTATTATTCATAACGGGGCTATGCCCACTCAACTGCTTCTACTGCCCTGTAGATAGGGAGAGGTTTGGTAGGGATGTAATGTTCATAAACGATAGGCCGGTCAAGAAGTTCCCAGACGACATACTGGACGAAATGGACAGGGCTGGGTCGAATGGCTTGGCAATCACTGGTGGTGACCCGATAATGGTCGTTGATAGGGTCGTTGAGTTAGTTAAGATACTCAAGAGTGAGTATGGGCAGGGCTTCCACATACACATGTACACCCACGCATTAAATCTCAGCGAGGGCGCTGTAAGGAAGTTGGCGGGTAGTGGTATTGATGAGGTTAGG
Organism: Vulcanisaeta sp. JCM 14467; assembly: GCF_001316245.1. GTDB lineage: Archaea > Thermoproteota > Thermoprotei > Thermoproteales > Thermocladiaceae > Vulcanisaeta. The sequence goes on from NZ_BBDM01000005.1 coordinate 29,723, forward strand.
ATACATGCAATAAACCCGGCCCAGTTAAATGGCAAGTTAGGCCTACTTAGGGTGCTCAAAGATGCCGGTGTTGAATTGGGACTTGAGGTACCTGCCTGCCTAGGTTTGAGAATGATATCATTAAAGTTGCCGAATTACTTATTACAAATGGCTTGATAAGCTTCGTAAATTTAGATGAGCTTGACGTGAGCCCAGCGAATATAAATAACCTAGTGAGCATGGGCTATAGGCTTGGACCTAATGGTAACGTGACCGGTAGCCTTGATGCAGGCCTTAGGATAGCCAGTGAGATTAGGAGGAGGTGGCCCTGGATAAGCATTAATGTGTGCACGTCTCACTACAAGGACCTGGCACAGATTGGGGCTAGGCTTTTCAGGATTAACATGAGGGTTAGTGCAGGTGATGAATCCGTACTCGATGACGGCACGGTGGAGAGCCAGGGTAGCAGGGGCATACTCATTAAGTTGAGGATTGGTGGTAAGGAGTACACCGTTGAGAGTTATTAATGGCATTCATTTAGTGACTGTAATTCCTTAACGAGCTCCCTCCAATCACTTAACTGTTTAATAAGTTCGTTCCTGCAGTAGATCTCTATCGAGACTATTCCATAGGCATCAATTATTTGATGAGGTGGTGCTGGAAATGCCGAAGCCCAGGCCACGTAATTGCCCTCAGGACTCAAGGCCCTGATCTCCCTCTCCAGGGCTATCATGTTTCTTGATTTCCTTAACCTAATTATGACCCTAAACCCCTTATTCCTAACCATTGTCAGTACTTGTTCGATATCCTTAATTGTAACCACGCATTAATCACCCTTAACAGGCTTAAATGTGAATGCCTTATAATAAGTAATAACTCCCTCCGAACTCACAAGCGCCAGAACCAACTGAGCACCCATACTCTCGCTATACTTAAGCACATTTAACAGTTCCATCACTTGTATACCGAGCCCCTCGCTCACTATCTTAATCATGTACCTCGGGCCTGAGTTCAGCGGGCTTTTTCCCTTGTCCCATACGAGGAAGTCCACGGGCCCGTTAACCACGGGCTTTATGAAGTAGCCCCTCTTCCTCATGTCTAAATACACCGTTAAAGCATGTGGATTCTTCACCTCCCTTATTAATTCATTTATATTAGCCTCATGATCATCAATCACTATCTTGTACCCAATCATAGATAGGTATACGAGCTCTATTGGCCTTAGGACTATGGTACCATCCTTCACATCGCCAATTCCCCTCTCCTCGAATTCATGCGCGCTGCCGTTGTTGATCTTAACGAGACCATATTCATCAATTCCTATCTTCCTGGCGACTATGGTCTTCTCCTGATTCTTCGAATTCATCATTACGCATTATCCATTAATGTAAATATTTAAAAACCCACTACCCATCACCATTAACGGGATTTACCGTGGGCAAGAGAATACTGGTGCAGAGGCGAGGAAGAGGTGGTTCACAGTTTAGGAGCCCAAGTTGGATTAGGGAGGGCCCGGTTAGGTACCTTCCAATGAGTGAAGCTGAGCTTAATGGTGTTGTTAGGGGTGTTGTTAAGGAGTTGATGCACGTGCCTGGGCTTAATGCCCCTGTGGCTAGGATTGTCCTTGAGGATGGTAGGGAATTCCTTAATTACGCCGCTGAGGGCATGTACGTTGGGCAGATAATCGAGATGGGCGCAATGGCAAAACTGGCGCCCGGCAATATACTGCCGCTCAGTAAGATCCCAGAGGCTCGATGATTTACAATATTGAGAAGAGGATTAATGATGGTGGTAAGTTCGTTAGGTCCGGCGGCACGTACGCCGTGGTTTTAATCCACAAGGATTCCACCACAGTTGTTCAGCTACCAAGCGGTAAGGTCATGGAGATTGACTCAAGGGCCAGGGCCACGGTGGGTATTGTGGCTGGTGGTGGTAGGATTGAGAAGCCTATGCTCAAGGCTGGTGTTAAGTACTATAGGTCGTTAGCCAAGTCCTGGAAGTACCCAACGGTTAGGGGTAAGGCGATGAACCCATACGCGCACCCACATGGTGGTGGTAGTCACCAGAAGGGTGAGACGCCCGTGCCGAGGACAGCGCCGCCTGGCCAGAAGGTTGGCATCATAGCGCCAGGTGCACTGGCAGGAGGTGTCCGCAGCTCGTGCCCAGGAGTAAGAGGGTTTGGGCAAGTGGCTATCCAAAGAAGACGAGACTCAGGAATAAGAGGACTAGTGCAATGCCGTCTGAGTGATTCAGTCTTAACCCTTACTCATTAATTCCCTACACTTATTGAGTTCAGTGCCTAATGCTGAGTATTTACTGGCGTCCTTATACCTAATCTCCTCAAGATACTTCTTGGACGCGTTCATTACAGCCCTGAGGATTTCACGTGATGACAGGTAATTCCCATACTTCTCCTGTACCTTGTTAATAATATCGCTGCAATTAATGATACCCTCATTGAGTATGCTTATGACGTAGTTCATCGCATCCTCCATAATCTTCTTAATCTCTGTCCAATGCACATCACCGGCCCTAGTATGTACTAGGCCCTGGGCTGGTAGGTTCGGTGACCAGGTGTATCCGCAGTCTAGGCACTTAAACGTCAATGTCTCTGAAACCACAATTGCAATCCTTCTAGAGCCACATCTTGGGCATGAAATGCCTTGAATGGACATAACCTCATTATGAAGTCAATTCATTAGCTATAAAATGCTTATGCCGGCTTCCGCATGACCGTGGCGGTGGTATTACGCAAAGCGCCTAATGTGCTTGCAGGGTATATTCCTCTGACTAAGCCAGGAAATAATGGTTGGCCCAAACACAACTGGCGCCTTACTAAGCTCATCCACGTTTCTCGAGCCAGTAAGGAACATGGCAATTTTGAACTCCCTAAGCAACTTACCAATGAACTTCCTGGTCTCATCATAACCCTTGAGCGCAGCTAGGAGGAGTGGTCTCGACATCGAGAATGCATTAGCACCAATGGCTATTGCCTTAGCCCCATCAAGACCGCTCCTAATGCCTCCTGAGGCGATCACTACGCCGTTGTACACGCTCCTGACCTCACATATGGATAAAGCCGTTGGTATACCCCAACCACTGTACACATTCGCCTCATCCGTCGTGCCAGCCCTTATACTCTCTATCCTTATGAATGACGTGCCCCCAGTACCAGCCACGTCGATTGCATCAGGGCTGACCTTGGTGGCGAGGAGTTTCGCAACCTCCATGGATATTCCATTACCAACCTCCTTAACAATCAACGGCCTGTTGGCAATCTTCTTAATGAACCTAAGCTTATCAAGGACGCCCCTAAACCAGGGCTCACCCTCGGGCTGGAAAACCTCCTGGGCTGGGTTTAGGTGTATGGCTAATGCGTCTGCATTAATCATGTCTATGGCCTGGGAAACCCAGTCACTAAGCACCTTCTCACCAAGCCTAGAAACCTGTGGGGCGCCAAGATTGGCTATCTTGAGGGCCGTTGGGGCATTCTCAGCAACAACCCTAAAACTCCTAGCCGTCTCGGGTTTTACTATTGCAATTCTTTGGGACCCAACGTACATGCCAATGCCAAACTCCTCCGCACATTTAGCAAGTGCGGCATTTATCTTCTCGCAGTCTCAGTACCACCAGTCATTGCGCCGATGATGAATGGGAACGACAACCTCTTATTGAATATTGTAATTGATGGGTCAACATTGTCAAAGTCAATCTCAGGCAGCGCCACATGTATTAGGTTTACCTCATTAAACAGGTTATTGCCCTCCTCAACATCACGTTCCGACGCAATCCTAATATGATCATCCTTCCTACTCTCAATCATTTAGGCATGAATCAAATAACGAAATAAAAATTTATCCTAAATACCATGTAGTCTATAACCTATATAGTTATTAAGAGTAAATATATTGATTAAACCCATTTCACAATATAAATTTATTAACAGAAGATTCTCAAAAGCGTCTCGGTGATAAGAAAATGTTCATGGTCAAAAACAAATCGAAGAATGAGCAGGTAAATACGGAAAGGAGAATATACAGGGGATACACAGTCGTTGAGTACCTAAGGGACGGCAGGGTCGTTTTATGGAGCGGAAATAAGGCATATACGTTATATCCATGATTTATTACTTAAAAATTGAAAATAAAATCCTATTAAAATAATCATGCATTCTCAAAATATTTTACGTAATTAATTCCTCCCCTCTGATTTTACCTTAAGCCACCCATTAACTACCTCGCTTAACCAATCTGGCATGTTCACATGCTTGATTAATACCTCTATTGTTGAATTATTGAATTGGCAATCATTGATATTATTTACGAAGTCTATGAACCAATTAGGCAGCCCTGAGGCTACGGCTATCGTATATATGAGTTCCCTACCCGTTATGCTATTTAGCACAGTCTCACCAAGCTCAGTGTTCATCAATAGGTATGCCGCGTAGATCTTTCGAAGCACAGGGTCTGACCTAATGTCGGTAGTATTACCATTGGCGCCATTAATGGTCTTACCGCCCACTGGGTCTGGAGTATTTACTTGTTCAATTACATTTGTCGGATTCCTCACACTCACCTGCACAGCCTCAACAGTGTGGTGAAATACCTCCCTGCCCCTCAGGTATGAGAATACCGCGGCAAATATTGCCAATATGGCGGCTGTGTGGTAGGCGTAGTAGAAGCCCACGGCCATTGCCGGCGCTATTGCGCTTGGGAAGAAGGTCAACTTATCAATATTATTAAATACAGCAGTTGGTAGTGATATACCTGCCTGCTCAACAAGGGTCTTTATTGGGTCATAGCCCAGGAATGCCGCGAATAAGGCATAGACTGGCGGTATTGACACAAGCTTCTCGGCATCGGCCATGGGGACTCCAGCATTAAGTAGTGCATTGTATATTGATTGAGTCAATACTGTGGAGGCTCCGGTTAGGATTAGTGTTAGGAATATTGCGAAGCTCATGAGTAGGCCTATGTTTTGCATAGCCGACCTAAGCCCGGAGCTGCCGACCTCTCCGTGGGCGGTACTGCGCTCAGTATTGATACTAGGTTTGGTGATTGGAATAGTCCTGATCCAGCACCCATGAGTAATAATACTGCTGCGAACCATATGTAATTGAAGTTTGTTATTGGTAATAACGTGAGTAATTCAAAACTGGCTGCAAGGAGTATGGCGCCAAGCGTGGACACGACCCTGGCACCAAACCTATTTAGCAACTTGCCGCCTATGGGTGCGAAGATGGCATTGGTTATACTGCTCGGTATTAGGTATATGCCGGCCCAGAGTGGTGTATCTGCATAGGGTACGCCGTGTAATGGCAGGTAGATTGCCTGGAGGAGTAGTGATAGTACGAAAACATTGGCTCCCTGGGCCAGGAATAGGAATAGACTACTGACGACACCGTAGGTAAACTGCCTAATCCTAAATAACTTAACCCTAAGCATTGGCTCGGCAATCCTAGACTCAACAACAAATAACAAGACAAACAGGGCGCCACCAGCACCAAGTAATATCCAGACCATTGGATTGCCCCAACCTAACGATGAACCTCCGTAGGGCATCATTGAGAGCATCAACCCCATGAGCAGCAACACAAGAGATGCTGTCAGTAATGTTGCGCCGACCCAATCAATCCTAGCCTTTGCGAAGCCGGCGGGTAGCCTGTAGACACTCCTGTAAGCCCATATCACGCTAACAATGCCAATAGGTACATTGAATAGGAAGACCCACCTCCAATTTATCGTTGCCAGTAAACCACCGATTACTAAGCCCAATATACTACCTGCGCTGAATGATATTCCCACAATGCCCTGTGCCACACCCCTACGCTCTGGTGGAAATACATCAGTTATTATCGCGGCACTATTACTAAACATCATGGCGCCACCAAGGCCCTGCACAAACCTATAAACAACCATTTGGAGACCGGCAATTGCGCCATAACCTGGCGTTAGGCTAGGAGTAGTGATGATAGCGTGAACACTATATCGCCTATGGTGAATACCCTACCCCTACCGTACATGTCTGATATCCTGCCAATCAACGCCACTGATACAGCCATTATTAATGGGTATGCGAACATTATCCATGACATTATCATGAAGCCAATAGCCGTATTTATACTAAGCCCAATACCCCTAAGTATTGCAGGTAGCGCAATTACAACGGATGAGACATTCATCGATCCAAGCAGGGCTCCAAGGAACGCGTTTATTAATACGGCCCTTCTCTGACCTTCACTTATCGATGCCCATAATTCCCTCTGCATACGATTATGGCATGCGAATACCCAGCATTTATAAAACCTTCTTTGTTAGTGATATCGGCTATTTTCTCTATTTAGGGAAAGGCTTAATTATCAATTGTCATAAATAGGACATTGTGGAGAGAGCCTTAATCATAGGGCTTGGATTCATTGCAACAAACCTAGCTAAGCACTTAATCAATGAAGGCTATGACGTACATGTAACGTATAGATCAGTCCGCGGAAGTAAGGCGTTGATGGTGAAGGACCTACTGGAACTTGGAACTGAATGTAAAGCCGCATAAATTAGACCCAGGTAACTACGATGAATTAACGAAGCTAATCAGTGGTGTTAAGCCAAACTACGTATTTAATACCGTTGGCCTATTAAGTGGTTCGTGGAGTGATTTATGGAATGCGCATGTTGAGGTTCCTCGGAACATTGCCAGGGCAATACTAAATGTCGATAAATCAATTAAGCTAATCCACATAAGCGCATCAGCGGCCTCAGGGATTATAGGCAATTTCATAAAGGAGGAGCCCGTGCACTGTGACTACACGTATGTGAGGCCCAGGAGCGATTACGAGAGGTCTAAGTGCGATGGTGAGAGGACGATCAGGGAACTGGGTAATGAGGGGCTTAATTACGTCATTGTAAGGCCAACACTGGTTTATGGCTATTACAACGACCATGATGAATTCCTCAGTCTTTACAGATTCGTCAGGAGGGGCCTAATACCGAGGGTTCAGGGGATGGTTAATGCCATCTACGTGGGTTACCTGGTTCGGATGCTCGAGAAATTGGCCGTGAGCGATGAGTATAGGAGTGCATTCCTCTACGCAACGGAGTGTACCATGTATAGTATAGGCGACTTCGCAGAGTTAATGGCCCAGTACTTAGGCGTCAACGGCATTAGGATACCACTACCGCCGAGACTGGTCAGCCCATTCCTACCTAGTGGCGTTAGGTCGCTGATTAAGTATGTCAATGTGCAGTACGGTTGTGAAAGTACGACGAGGGTTCTGGGGGTTGTCGAGCCTGGCATTGGGGTTGGTGTTAGGGAGATGGTTGATTGGTTGAGGAGGGTTTATGGGTAGAGTAAGTATTTAAGCCCTCATTGCACATTACCGTGATGAGCGAGCCCAGGGTTGCGGGCATACTAATGGTCATTACCGGGGCCTTCTTGCTCATACCAGCCGTACTGCTTGGTATTGCGTCAATAATTCTCGTGCCAATACCCAACATAGGCACTACAATTATTTGGGCGCTTACTCTGATAGTCATTGCCTTGGCAATAATGAACATAGGCGCTGGTGCATTATTAATATCGAGGCAGGGTGATCCTGAGATTCATACATTGGGCATTGTGGTCGCTGCATTGAACCTTGTCTTTACCTGGTGGACAATAGTAGGCGCATTACTTGCCGTACTTGAGTTGGCATTCCTAATATGATTTTCATTATGAAGTATTCCTTATAACCACAGGAGCTTCACTAAATGCCGTGAAAGTAATTCCACTTGGTATTGGTGGTTGGGTCTCTAATCCTCTACTCGGTAATGTGTCCCTAGTGGTGGAGATTGATAAGTCGAGGATTTTAATTGATGCTGGCGAGGGCACGTATAGGGCCTTAAGGATGTGTGGCTTTGACGTGGATGACTTGGATTTAATACTCATAACACATAGGCATGGGGATCATGTAATGGGCCTAGCAACACTGGCGCTCTTTGCAAGGCTTAAGGGAATTACACTTAAGGTTTATGGCCCTAGGGATGTAGATTTGGAAAAGCTCTTTGATGTGTTGGGCATACCGCAGTACCTATCGGCGGTGGACTTCCACCCAATAGACCCAAGCCCAGAGCCGTTAACCGTGGTAATAAGCCATGACTATAGGGTAACAGCCGTATTGGCAGACCACACCGTGCAAACCCTGGCATACAGGATTGATGGGTCTGATGGCTCATGCATTACATACAGCAGTGATACAAGACCAACGAAGAACATAATTAATCTGGCGAGGAGCTGTACATTACTGATACATGAGGCATCGGGAAACCCAGGAACTGAGGAGGTATCTCACCTGCATGGTCACTCAACGACGAGTGAAGCAATTCAAGTGGCTAGGGAGGCTGGTGTTAAGTATTTAATGCCTGTTCATTATTACGTGGAGCCGCCCATATTAAGTGGTGTTGGTAATGATATTAATATCATTATTCCATTACCATGTATGCCACTTGATATTCAGAAATTAAAATGATTGGCAATCAACTCACAAATTGCTTTAAAGATAGTAATATTATGCTTAGCAGTGTATAATAATAAGCAAGTCTCTTAGAGACTTCGATATAGGTAGTATAAAGAGATAATCATTTATAATCATTTATATTAAATATTCACATGAATGCACGATGAGAAAGGTTTTTTAAATTCGATATCAGAACCGATATTGGTGAGTAGGATGTTTGGAATAACTAGGTGGGGGGCATGGATAATTCTTAGTCAAATAACGGATAGAATAAAAATGAGCGATTTAAGAAGCAAGGTACCACTCTATGGAACCGCCTTCGACTATGCAATAAGCGCATTGCAAATGGCCGGTTTAATAAGGGTTGTTAAGGAGGGTGGTGAGGAGTACGTGGAGTTAACGGAGCTGGGCAAGAATGTCAAGAGTTGGTATGCAAGCTATCCATATTCACCAATGCCCTGGGGCCCTGGTTGGGGTTGGTTTTACGGAGGGTGGCACGGTGGTTGGAAGCGTTGGTGTCATTGGTGGTGGTAACATAATGCCGTAACATACTCAAATTAAAATCACCTTATTATTTCCGTGGGAATTCTCATGATGACCCTAGCCATTGGCGAAACAATATTAGCAGCAAGTCTAATCAGCGTGACCATGCTACCCCTAACCTCTAACTTCCTAAACACACTAAGCATTGTGCTCACCGGATCCTTTAAACCATCAAGCACCTTAAGCCACGTGTCATAATCAGCAATAACCACGTACTGATATGAGTCTATGTTTGGATTTATAATAAGGGATGCTTCACTACATGAGTTATTAAACCTAAGAAATACGCCTATTGACTCGACCTTATCAACACCATATGCCCTTTGCAAATAATTAACCACATTGGGGCTTAAATTCCTACCAACGAGCAAAACGTCTATTCTCCAGCCATTAATTGCATTAAGGAAATCTTTATCATTATTAAGGTTTAGACATAAAGCATTAACCCATTCTCTACTTGGGAATTTATATGTCATTATACGATGATTTTTAACAATGATATTTTAAGCATTCCCCCTTAATTTAGCATTGATAGGTAATTAGATAGGCATTTAATGAATTCAAACCTACACTTACGGCAATCATCGGTGTACCACGGCTTTAGACACTGGATCATAATCTCCTGGTAAATCCTCCTTGAATATTCAACTCTCTGGCTAATCACAGGATATATCATTAGAGAACTATCCTATAAATTTACGAAAACCCTTTAAGCAATAATCATTATATCCTGGATACCCTTTCTAATAATTGAATATTATGCATGTAATATTGTTATCTCTCTAATACGTGATATTTTATTGTATATACAAGTGTAGAAAGAGGTTTTGCTTAGTTAATTTTATTTTGCTTTCAATTACTAATTAATTTGAAATAGAAATATAATATTAATAAAGTATCAGCGAACAGTAAATTACATAGCCATAGCAGCTAGCATACAGAGGATCAGCAGCAACGTATATTTCCTATTCTAAGGGTAGGTTGGTAGTCTTCCCCCATATAAATACCCTACTTTGATGAGGATCCATTACCTGAGACTTTTTACTGTACTTGTTTTAATATGGATGGTTTTTGACTAAATAATGCTTTCAAGTCGAACGTTCGTCTTGGATTTCTGGCTATTACGGCACCAGTATATGGTCTCCTAGTTGGTATGAAGTCCACGTCATTGAAGAAGATCCACGTGAATGCCGCTGAGGACGCCAAGTCCCAGAAGTAAACCTTCAATTCCTCCCTCTCATTGGTTATGAGATTAAGGACTAACCGTGTTTCATATCCTGACCTGAAATCCCTATCCTTATATATGGTTAGGACTACACGGTCCTTCTCAACAATCTCAGGGTTGACCTCCCTGTATCCGGTTACGTGTTGTATTGCGTATATTCTATCGCTCTCCTCATACATAAATATGCCGTCATCCGTAAGGAGTTGCCATACGTTTATTAGCACCTTTATCCAGTTCCACGGGCTAAAATGAGGGGTCGTGAGTCCCCAAATTAATGCGATATCGAACTTCTCCCCTAACGCCATTTCCTCCAGGACGTTGTGAATGATAACCCTAGGCTCAAAGCCAAGTTCCCTGAGGCCAAACCTCCTTGCTTTATCGAGGGCGCTTTGGCGTAGGTCAACTAGGGTCAGGTCAACCTTAATGCCCAGACCCGCCAAGACCTTGGCTAGGGCGATGCCTCCAATGCCTACGCCACTACATAGATCAATTACCCGAACACTCCTCTTTCCACCTATGAACTCCCTAAACCACTCATGCCCAGCAACCCTTTCAAACGCTGAAACCGTTTCCTGATATCTCCTAAAGCCTCAGTTGTGTCAGGGTCTTCACGCCACGGAAACACACTATAGAGTCTCTCCATATACTCGTGCAGGGACATTGCGTCGCCTGAGAAATGAGAATTAAGAGACGAGCAGATAAAGCTTGCGTCTCCCTAGGAGACCGCGGTATTTGTATATCGAAAAATATATTTGTCTCTGGTTATCTTAATCTATGGCGATAAATAATGTATCGTTATGTCTTTGGGCCTGTGCCTTCACGTAGATTGGGTAAATCATTGGGCGTTAATGTCGTCCCACTTAAGTACTGTAATTTCAACTGCATATACTGCCAACTTGGCAGAACAAGGCATGTAATAAATGACCTAAGAATGTTTTATCCACCTGAGGATATAATTAAGGAGATGGAGGTGGTTGTAAGGGCTAGGAATTATGATTACCTAACGTTTATTGGTGATGGAGAACCAACGCTATACGCTGGCCTTGGGAAGCTAATACAATGGGCTAGGAATAACCAGGATAGGCCATTGGCGATATTAACTAATGGGGCCAAGTTAATCGATGAGGAAGTTAGGTCTTGGTTAAGTGAGTTGGATGTGGTTAAGGTTAGTACTGATGCAGGTAGTGAGAGGACGTTTAGGCTCATAAATAGGCCACATAGGGAGATAACCTTTGATAGGTTCATAGAGGGTATTGAGAGGTTTCGTGAGGTATTTAGTGGACAGATATGGACTGAGGTTATGCTTGTGAAGGGGATAAATGATAATGAGGAGGAGATGGAACGTATTGGTGAAGCACTGAGAAGGTATAGGCCGATAGGGTCTATATGATGGTGCCTACGAGACCACCTGCAGAGCCTTGGGTTAAACCACCAACGTCAGACGTATTGGTAGGTCTCGCTAAGGTACTTTCGAGATATGTGAATAGTGATAGGATCTTCATAATAGATTATGTTGAGAGAGGGGAGTTTCATATTGATAAGAATGACCCGGTAAATAGTTTGTTGGGTATTCTTAAGGTACAGCCAATGACTGTTGAGCAGGTCATGGATGTTATTAGGAGGAATAATCTGGATATGGAAATCCTTGATAGAATAAGGAGTTTAACGAAGGAGGTCGTGTTTAATGGGATCACGTACTTAGTCTATTCTAGTGAGTAATTTAGATTCATTAAGTATATAGTTAATTTAGAAACATTGTTTAATAACTTGAATTAAGGAGAGTAATTATGCCGGAATTACTTAATTTTGATGTTGCTATTATTGGTGGTGGTATTGCCGGCGTATCCGTAGCTCGTGAGTTGTCGCAGTATAACGTCAATGTTGTTATTGAGAGACATGGTGATATTGGTTTAGAGAGTACGTCAACGAATCATAACCTGGTTTGCCAGGGTGGTGATGCTCTCTCATTTAGGCCAGGTACGCTTCATGCCGAGCTGAACGTTAAGAGTATACCACTTTGGCCCAGGCTTGCTGATGAATTGGGCTTTCCATTGAAGAGAGTTGGTGGTCTCTGGTTAATTAGGGACAAGGCAGACTTCAGGAGGTACTTGAGACTATACTCGAGGGCCTTTAAATCATCACTTGAACCCAACGCGCCTTATTACATACCTGAGGGTAGTTTTCAACCCCTAGAGTTTGTGGATAGAAAGAGACTACTGGATATGGAACCGTACGTTACACCTAATGCCTTAGGGGCCTTGTATGACCCAAACCTATGCATAACAGACCCTGTCAAGGTTGCTAAGGCACTTGCGGAGAATGCTAAGGCCAATGGTGTCGAATTCCTACTTAACCAGGAGGTTACTAGGATTGAGAGACAGGGAATAACGTATAGTATCTATACTAGGCAGGGCTTGGTCATTAAGTCGACCTTCGTGGTTAACGCCTCTGGTATTGAGGTTGATAGGATCGCCGAGATGGTTAATGCAAGGAATTTCTCGATCGTGCCGTTAAAGGGCACATTAACGGACTTTGACGAGGAGGTTGGTAGGTTGATAAGTCATGAGGTTCATGTATTGCCCAGGATGGAGGACATGCCGCACGTAAGGGCCGTACTACCCAATATTTATGGTTTAGCTAGGTCAGGTATTTACCTTGAGCTTACATATAGGAGCGATAGGGTTATTCGTGAGGAGGCTATAAACCACAATATTAAGGTCGCCAAGGAGCTATTTCCAGAGATACCCTTTGAGAAGCATATCGTTAAGTCGTTTGTAGGGTTCATGGCATACACAAACGCAGATACTGGCTGGCACGACTTCGTGGTTGACATACCTGACTACGTACCTAACTGGGTCAACATAGTGCTTGGACCTGCAGGTGTATCGGCATCACCAATGCTCGGTAAGAAGGTTGTTGAGCTGTTAATGCAGTCGGGGCTTAAACTTGAGCCTAAGAAGGGTTTTGACCCAAGGGCTAGGAAGGGTGTATCATCATGAGAGCGCCGATGCACTTAACCCTTGACATTGCGAGGAAGATGATTGACGCAATGATTAGGTATGCCCAGGACAATAGGGTAATGCCCGGTAGTTTCGCCGTTGTTGATGAGGGTGGTCACGTGATCGCAGCCGAGCGTAGGGATGATGGTTTACCTGCAACCTTTGACATAGCAATTGATAAGGCCTGGACAGCGGCGACGATGAAGACCTCGGCCAGGGTTCTCGAGGTCATTACGAGGGGGCAGGGCTGGAGACTCAATGTTAAGTATAATGGTAGGCTCACGATAATCCCCGGCTCAGTACCTGTTGTTTCCGGTAATAGGGTTATTGGTGGTATTGGGCACAGTGGTGGCTCTGCTGAGGAGGATGAGGCAATAGCGCAGGCTGGGCTCAGCGCATTTTACAGAGAGGATCACATAGATTTTACTGGCGAGGACATGCTCAGGTCATTAAGGAAGGTGGCAGATGCCGTAATTAATCACGTCACAGGGAATAAACTACGGCCCGTGGCTATAACAATAGTTGATGAATGGGGATGGCCAGTACTAATCTATAGAATGGATGGTGCTCCATACGGTTATATCGAGGTTTCACGTGATAAGGCATGGACCGCCGCGGCCTTCAAAATTCCGACAGACTCTGTTGCTGATAAAGTAGGTGTTAATTATGGCGTTGGTTGGAATGAAAGGCTAGTTACGACAGCCGGCGGAATACCATTTAACCTACGAGCTCGATATTCGCAATAGGCATCGCCGGTAACAGTCCTCAGGAGGATAAGGAGATAGCGATTTCAGCGCTGAAAAGCATTGGGGCAGAGCCGATGGTCTAAGCCCAGCCCCTAAAACCACATCACTCATCAGTTGGGCAAGTCATCAGCATCAAAATAAGGCGTAATACGGGCATTATTAATCTTACTTGATAATAGGTACTTAAAAATAGGATGCTTAACCAACCATGTGCGCACCAGGATTAGTCACATAACGTATTACGTGGACCTACGCTCAGCCTACGTACAGTTCCTCGGGTGCAACTTTACATGTCCCTGGTGCATAAGGAGGTTAACGCCGTGGGACCATCACTTAGACAGTAATGAATTGGCTAGGTTGAGGTTTCAGGGAATGCTTAGTATGGATGGGTTCCTGCAAATAATTAGTGATGCAATCGTTAAGTATGGAATGGAGGAGGTGGTCCTAGGCGGTGAGGAGCCGACAATAGACCCGGCCCTGCCAATAATAATTAGGGAACTGAGTAATAGGAGGTTAAGGGTGAGATTGCTAACGAATGCCTATGAGATAAACGACGAACTACTTAGTACACTGAGACAATGCAATGATTGCGAGGTGGTAATCGGCATCAAGACCCTTGACCCAAATAAGCACATTAAGTATACTGGGAAGCCCATAGAGCCCGTTCTCAATAACGTTAAGCGGTTACTGGAGAGCGGTGTTAGGGTGATCTTTGAAACCGTTTTAATACCTGGGCTAAATGACGTTAATGACATTGAGGCAATCGCGAAATACCTAGCGACCCTGTCGAGAGATTCAATCCTAATAATTGATCCATTAATCCCAATACCTGGAACACCATGGAGGAGACCAACGAGGGAGGAATTAAGTGATGCCATGAGCAGGGCGGGTAAATACGTCAGGGTAATGAGCCATGAAAGATTAGGAAGGCCCAGCGAGGTAATTACGCTATACCCAAGGCCACGCTAATCTCCATCTCATTTCCTTGACCACATAATCAGGAATACGCCACCGATCATTAAGGCAATACCCACGATCAACACTGGTATTAGGAATAATAGATTCAATGGATTAAAGCGACGTGTTGTTTCTCAGGCAATTGCTTAAAATCATAGGATAGGAATGCGTATGGCTGAAACACTCGATACGGCCATATAATCAATGCCTGCCCAGGCTTTAACTCAATGCTGATACTCGTATAATTGCCGGTAAAGCTCACGTTACGGAGCTCCGACACGTTGACCCAGTGGGTGAGTATTAATGATGAATACGTGACATTCATCGGTGGCAATGATGACGTGGGTGCCACAGCTACCCTAAAGTAGGCGTTAATGGTCGTGATAGATACATTCACAAGTCTAAACGCTATTAATATGAAAGCACTTGAGTTACCCTGTATTGGGAACGACGCACTACCACCAACTACGGCAGAGATACTCGTTATGGTATACGCTGGTATGACCAAAAGCCCACCAATGATTACAGCGAGACCTAATGCAACGAGTATTACGCCAAAAACCAATGCCAACACCTTACCAAGAGATTGCCCACTGCTCATTAAATCACGAGCCCATCTATAGCTTAAAAACCCTATGCCCTCTGGGTGAGTTTAGACATGCCGTAGACAATGAGAAATCGTGTTACGGCAATTAGGATCATTTTTACAAAATCGGAATGGGACTTAGTAAGTTACTGTTATCTGGCCCATCGCCCCATCGTATATCAGGAGGACATTGCGTGGTATATCACGACCAATCAACGCCCTGTACTGCTGCGCCGACAAGTCAACCGCTGCAATAGGCACGTTATCAAGCACAATCCTAACCCTCGCATCCGGCACATTCGAGAACAATACGAGCCCAACCAAATACATGGGCGTGGCAACCATACCACCTGCCGTGGCTAAGTTAATCGCACCATACGGAGGATAACCAAGCCGGTTCAGCGCGTTCCTGTCCACAGCCGTTATCGACGCTCCAGTATCAATCAATGCAGGTACTCCCCACACTACCAAGGGTTACTCCCCTGCTCTGGGCGAAGCTCTGGATAACGCCTGCTGGTTCAATATCCACGACTATTACCGGCCCATTAATCCTAAGCACGTCAGCGGACAACGCATTTGGCGCCGTATAATTAATCCTAACTATGGGCATTCACGACAGCTGGACAGCATCGAGGCCTAGCACGTGAGTCGGCGAGAAATACTCCACCCTCTCCTCCTCAATTCTCTGAATTATGAACCTACTATCAATACCAAACCTCTCGAGAGCATGCTTATAGGCCTCCTCAAGACTGTCAAAGATGCCCTGCACCTCACCACCTCCAACAACCGCGTACTTACCCCTATACTTAGCCAATAACTCAGGCAACTTAGCCTGAACGCCTCATACTCCCTAACCACCCAATCAGGCGCACTAACGAAAAAGTCATGACCACCACACTACTTCCTAACCACCTATTTAAATCCTCCCACTTCAAAATACGTAACTAATTCACGGCCACGAGAACAACATGCACTCCTGCACAGCTTATCCAACCCCACGCTTAAGCCCTGACCACACCCAAACAATAACCTACGGCCCAGGCAATACACCGCAGAAATAGCTAAAGTATATACTGATAATACACTACGTAATTGCGTAATTACTAATTACCGCCAGGCACCACCACGTGAAGGACGTATGGTAGCGAGACCCGGCATAAGCACTGCCTGAGTCATGATAGGGTATTTAGTCGTGTCAAATCACAGGTTGAAGAGCTGAAACAAATCACCAATCACCCATCCCATACCCAGGGACCAAGCCAACCACTCATCACCTTCTTGACCACCAAATGAGCAACGCACCACCAATCAATGGGGTAGCAATCATGGTTAGCCGCTCCACCCAAAACATTATAATCATCGACTGCGTAACATTCGGCCTACTAAACGGTGTCTCCCTGAAGCTATAATGCAGTGAAGCATGCGGCGAAGCCCTATACGGCCACACCAACAATACGTAGTACGGCCATACCGTCACGGTAACCCTCGTGTAATTACCCGTGAAATTCACGCCATGCACCTCCGTTAAATTCACCCACCAGGTACGCACCGACGGCGGACACGTAATACTCGTAACATTCACCACCCGCGTAAACACCACCACGGCAACCCTAAAGTAGGCATTACTCGACGAAACCGTTATATTCGCAAGCAGGCTCGGCATTATCATGAACACACTCGAATTACCAACCACCGGCACTGATGAACCACCACTAAGGTGACATGCAAGTACAGTTGATACGTATATATCCATTGCGAAACCAGCCAACAAGAACAAACCCACCGCAATAAGCGCCGCACCGAAGATAAACGCCAACACCTTACCAAAGGACTGTGAATTAACCATACAGCATCGCCCTCCTTACGAATTAAAGAACCAATCAATTTAAGCTTTTATATGTGCGTACCATGGATGGTTAATAATGGGCATTACGGTTGCGGCATTCACATGATTGGCGTTGTTTCAATAACACTTGATGCGTAGTCAATCTCATTAATCATTTTCATTAGTTATCTTTTCCATACTGAGAAAATGTTTAAAAACTAGTAATTTTTTTAATTACCTTCTGATGAGTATGTATGCGAGAAGTGAAGTCCCTGGAGGATTTGGCAACGGTAATGGACGCTCTTGGGCACCCGATAAGGTTGAGGATAGTAGCCCTCTTGAAGTTGAATGGCCCACTTTACCTTGCGGATATAGCGAGGAGGCTTGGTATAAGCAGGGCTTTGGCGAAGGTTCACTTAAGCAAGCTTCAGAAGGCTGGCTTGGTGACTTCAAGGGTAGTGCTAGTTCCTGGGGAGGCGAGGGCCCTGAGGTACTACCAATTGGTGGACTTCAAATTGAGCGTGGACCCGGACTACATAGTGAGTTTAGTGGGTGGTGGGGATGAGCAACGGCAGGTTGAGTGAGAGGGGTCTCATAATTATTACGGCTATTGTATGGACAGCCATAGCCGTGTCATCTATCGTATTAGTGCTTAAGGTGGGCGCATCTAGCACTCCGTACCTCTTAATGTTATTCATTATCGCAGTCCCAATTTGGGCTGGCGTAATCAAGCAAAGGGGGAAGGGCATCAGCGATACCGAGCTCGAGAATAAACTTGCCGAGTTAAGCAGTAAGATTAGTGAGTTGAGTGCCAAGATTGACGAGCTCAAGAAGGCCATGGAGGAGTGATGGGTATAGATGTGGCAATTAAAGTCGCTATAATAATACCTGCAGTCCTCGCCCTGGCATACAAAACTAACATAACCAATATACAAGGCCATAACGCTTAAGGCATGGTCGAACACGGTCACGATAAGGATTCAACTCATAGGCCGTAACGAATAGGGCTCACTTAATCATTCGTTAAATCAAATCGCCAATAAACCTAGAGACTTGGTGAATTCAACTCCTTAGCCGACTCAATAAGCCATACGCCGAGCTTATCGGCCTCCTCCACCGTGCCTGGCAACGCCCTCATGCAATAGAGCACCCTCACGACAGTGCCAGGGAACTTATCCGGGAATTGCCTCATGGCTTCATTAACCCTATCATTAACCTCCCTAACCGTGTCAGGCCCAGCCCTAACCTTAGCCTCGCCAACAACCGTAACCCTACCATTAGTGCCGTAAATATCAAACTCATACCTAGAATCCAGGTAAGTCGGCCCAGTCTTAACCACAATACCCCTCTGGCCCAGGTAATACTGAACTACGTAATTCGCCTCCTCCTCAAGCGACATTATTACTCGCTCCAGCGTCCTATCAATCCTATCAAGCCTCTCCTCAACCCTGTCAAGCCTTGTCTCGATCTTACCAACCCTATTCTCAAGAGACGAAACCCTATTCTTAAGCTCATCAACATCGGTCCTAAGGCCCTTAACCTCCTCAGTCAAAGCCCTCACCGCACTAACTAAGTCACTAACCGCATTCCTAAGATCAACAATACCAAGCAAACCCATTACAGCATATCTAAACTCCCTATCCTCCTCAAGCAACCTCAAAAACTCATCCTTCAAAGACACAATAAATAAGCATAACTAAAAATAAAAACCTACCCACGCAACAAGGCCCTAAACCTACAACTCTTATATGATCGAAAACGAGCCGTCACTACCCACTAATCCAAAGGGCTTGCAACGGTAATGAACGCAACCATCCAGGCATACCCATAAGCCTTAATGAAAAGAAACACCGATAACAATAGAAACAAACCGTAACACGGAATACGTTAAGTCTTAGCACGAAATTGAAGGGATTGAAGGGGAGAAGTGGTAGCCGGGCCCGGATTCGAACCGGGGTCAACGGGTCCAAAGCCCGCCATCCTTGGCCGCTAGACGACCCGGCTAAGAAGCAAAGACAAGAACCAGTTTAAAAGCGCTACTCGTCGTGTTTTGCGGCCTATGTCCTTAACGCATTCTTCTTTGTTGCTAATCCCCTTGCTATTAGGAGCTTTGTCTCTATTGTGGCCACTATTTCGCCTCTTTGATTCTTTACCTCGTGCCTAAAGGTTATTACCCCACCGTTGTACTTCTCACTCGGTTTCTTATCAACAACTTCAGACTCCACATATATTGTATCCCCAATCCTAACGGGTTTCAGGAACCTTGAATTAACCTCGAGCAACGCTATCGTTGTTCCAGCGACAAGTGGTGCGAAGAGTCCCACGGCAAGGGCTTGAACTAGTAATCCATGGGCGACCCTGCCCTCGAATATTGTTTCCCTAGCGAATACATCATCAACATGGAGTGGATTGTAATCTCCTGTTAACCCTGCGAATTGTATTATGTGGGTCTCAGTGATTGTTAGGCCCTGGGACTTCATTTTCATGCCTACTTGAAAGTCGTCGAATGTGTACGGCGGTAGTTTTAGGCTCATACTAATTTTCTTTATTGCTAATTTAACTATTTAACGATTAACCCAGGGAATTCCTTGATTTACCTTCTGCGCCTTAAAATGAGTAGTATTGACAGTACCAGCGCCACCACGATTATCACTATTATGTAGTTCAATGATGTGTACGAAATGGATTGTGAGGTGTTGGTTTTCGTTATGTGCTGTGTTGTGATCTCCGTGGTGGTTGTGAGTCCCGTTGTTATGAAGTTTATTACGTAACTACCTGGTGTGAGCGTTAATATGATGCCATTGCCCGTCCTTTGAAAGCCCTGGATATTGCTTGGTATTGTTGTTAGTAGTACATCACTTGCTATGTAGACCTGGGTCTCGTAATCAGTGTTTATCCTGAGTTGTAGTGTTCCGTTGTTTAGGGCGTCTATGTATGGTGTGTATGTTATTGTTATGTTCCCTGGATTAACCATCGATAGGTATACCTCATTATTCATTATGTAGTAGGGCATTGACTGCCCCGTACTATTTACCACAGTCACGGGTCCCAGGGGCTGTACTGGGAGTGTTATGTTCATTAGCAGTGTTGGTGTGTATAGCGTTGCGTTTATGGTGACTGATGGGTTATTTCCTGTCAGGTATATGAACACAATAATTGATAGTAGGTCGAGCACAATTACTAACTTAGTGCGCCGTTAAAAATATTTCTTTCAATTATTAATTAATAGAGACTTCAAAGCCCTTAATTAACTTATGCCTATTTCTAATGAAGACATTAGTTAGGTGGAGCATGTGCCAACAAACCATGTGACCCTTACTAAAAGCCTCGCAGTCACACCTACCAACAAGGATAACCTCACCACTCCTCAACCTCCTAATCCTAACCTCAACACTATGCCAGGTACCCGGTCTAGACCTACTCCTAACCCTACCCCCTAACCACCCATTCCTTATTGACCCTCCTAACCTCATCGAAAACCACGTCCTTACTAACCATTACCAATCAACGAAATTACCCACTAATTTAAGAACCATTCTAGGTTGAATTAAGTAATTGGTAAATTAATTACCGTCCCCGTCTTAACATCGCAATACTTATCCCGATACTTCACACCTACATATCGCCTAGCATCATCACCTGAGCAATGGGCAGGACATACATACCTCGAGTACCTAGCAACAACATCGAGTTGTTGTCTCGACGGTCCATGAAACCCACCAATCAGTAAATAAACCTCACCAAGCAATTCATAGCTCCTCCTCACAATATTATCAATGCCAGGATGGGAACAACCAACCACAATTACAGAGCCGTAACCGTCCAACCTGACAATTAATGAATGTTCATAAACACCCATACCACTCATGACACCCGTAGTCACGGCATCCTCAAGTACCTCCCTAGAATCACTAACCGTAACCGGGTCGAGACCCCACCTATGCAATACATTGTCTCTCTCAGGGACGTAAACTATCAACCCTCTCCTAACCTCACCAATATATCTAAACCCACCATAATGATCAGCATGGTAATGACTAAGAAATGCCGCATCAACACTATTCAGGTCTATGCCCAGGGCCTTAATATTATTCTCCATGACCCTCGGCTCAGTATCGGCGTCATAAAGTAATACCCATTTATCAGTCTCAATGAGTACGCTCCAACCCCAATCATTTAATAATGGCGGGTTTGGCTTATTGTCATTAATTACCGTGAGCTTAATCCACTTAACCATTACTAATACCTGCGTTAAAATCCTTAAAAATAATTTTTTTTATCTTTAAGGTTAGTGATGATATGCACCTCCGCCGAATAGTGAGGAGATTAGCCTGGAACTGATGCTGGAGGATTCTATTTATAAATGATTAATCTTATGGCTATTAACCCGTGGATTAAGGCGCGAATTGATGGGACTAGGTATAACATTAGTCGCTCTATCGTTAACCTTCTCAATACGGGCAATCTCAATGACAGTGACATAGTCGATTTCATAATTACCATGTTCAATAATGCGCATTACTTCGGTGTTCCTGATGGTCTACGTAGTGTCTATGTTCATGGGAATGCCCGTTATAGGCATGTTTATGGATATGTGATGTATATTAGGAGGTATGGGTCCGTCAGTATTCATGTTGGGGTTGGGCGTATCAAGCGTGATTTCGGTGACTGCGCGGCTTACTGGGGTTGGCAGGTACTTGCTCATGAAATTGCCCATTTGGTCGGTGTTAGTGGTGGTCATTACCTTAGGCATGGCAGTATTCATCTCAGCGTTGCTAAGTACTTACTCCTTGAGTCTTTGCCTGGGGGGATTGCCCTTCCATCGATTTATTATTTATTAGTTGACTATTTATTGGGGATAGAATGTAAGAGGAAGTATTCCAGGGCGTCTAATAGGTTCATTATTAATGAATTAAATAAGCTTACTAATAATCATGTGATTGACGTGAAGCATTACATTGATTGTTCTGCTGTGTTGCGTTCAGTAATTAAGTCCTGTGACCGTTACTTAATGGGTTATATTTAGCAACGTGATCAATAATGCCCATTGTCCATTTCGTTATTAGAAAGGTTTATTAGGACTACTTAACGCTGGGTTGTGATTATCGATGGCAGTTAGGATTATTGAGAAGAAGATCGAGGATATACTATCAATAATGCGAAATCCTGCTCAGGTAAGGAACGCTGGTACATTAGCCCATGTTGACCATGGCAAGACCACGACCACAGACTCACTGCTAATGGGCGCTGGCCTACTGAGCCTAAGGTCGCCGGTAAGGCATTAGCGATGGACTATGTCGAGATTGAACAGTTAAGGCAGATGACAGTTAAGGCGGCTAACATAAGCCTATACTTCGAGTATGAGAGTAAGCCATACATAATAAACTTCGTCGATACGCCAGGCCACGTGGACTTCACAGGGCATGTGACCAGGTCTCTCAGGGTCATGGATGGCGCATTGGTCGTTGTCGATGCTGTTGAGGGCGTCATGACGCAGACGGAGACCGTGGTTAGGCAGGCAATGGAGGAGATGGTTAGGCCGGTACTATTCATTAATAAGATTGATAGGTTGATCAAGGAGCTTAGGCTAAGCCCCAATGAGATTCAGCAGAGGATTATTGAGATTGTTAAGGACTTCAACAACCTAATCGACATGTACGCAGACCCAGCCTTCAAGGATAAGTGGAAGGTTGACCCATCCAAGGGCCAGGTGGCGCTCGGCTCAGCGCTCCATAAGTGGGGCGTCACAATACCACAGGCCGCTAAGGCTGGCCTAAAGTTCAGCAATATCGTTGATGCCTATGAGAAGAATTATGTTGATGAGCTTGCCCAGGAATTCCCGCTGTATAAGGCTATCCTAAACATGATTGTTGAGCACGTGCCGCCACCAAACGTAGCCCAGAAGTATAGGATACCAAAGATCTGGAGGGGTGACCTAAACTCACCACTTGGTAAGGCATTGCTCGAGGCTGACCCTGATGGACCGACGGTAATAGCGGTTAGCAAGATGAATAAGGATCCACATGCAGGGTTGATAGCCACTGGCAGGGTGTTCAGTGGTACGATTAGGGAGGGTGACGAGGTATACCTAATAAATGCCAAGACAACGAAGAGAGTCCTACAGACATACCTATACATGGGTCCTAACAGGATCGTAATACCTGAGGTGCCTGCAGGCAACATAGTGGCTTTGCTGGGTGTTGATGATGCGAGGGCTGGCGAGACGATAGTGGCTGCGTCAATTAAGGATGTAGCAGCACCATTTGAGAGGATGAAGTACATAAGTGAGCCTGTGGTCACAGTGGCCATAGAGCCCAAGAATCCGAATGACCTAGCCAAGCTTGTCGAAGGTCTTAAGGAGTTGACCATTGAGGACCCAACACTGAGCCTAAAGATTGATGAGGAGACCGGCCAGGTATTACTCAGCGGCGTTGGTACCCTACACCTTGAAATTGCAACTTGGTTGCTCAAGGAGAGGACTAAGCTGGACTTCACAGTATCGCAGCCGCTGGTTAGGTTTAGGGAGACTGTAAGGGCTCCATCACCAACCTTCGAGGGCAAGTCACCGAATAAACACAATAAGCTTTACATAAGTGTTGAACCGCTTGATGAGGAGACCATTAGGCTTATACAACTTGGCGAGGTGACTGATGACCAGGACCCGAGGGATAGGGCAAAGATACTTAGGGAGAAGGCTGGTTGGGACACGGATGAGGCTAGGGGTATCTGGGCCGTTGATGAGCAGTACATAAACGTCTTCGTTGATAAGACAACGGGTATTCAGTACCTAAGGGAGATTAGGGACTACATAGTGCAAGGCTTTAGGTGGGCCCTACAGGCTGGTCCTTTGGCGCAGGAGCCTATTAGGGGCATAAAGGTCATATTGCATGATGCCGTTGTCCACGAGGACCCAGCCATAGGGGTCCGGCGCAGATAATGCCGGCTGCGAAGAATGCAATAATGGCTGGAATACTCGCTGCCAAGCCAACACTGCTTGAGCCAATGCTGTCGATAGAGGCTAAGACGACGCAGGAGAATATTGGTTCTGTGATTGGTGTGTTGAATAGGCATAGGGGTAAGGTCATTGATATGGTGCAGTCTGAGTACATGATTACGATTAAGGGAGAGATACCGGTCATTGAGTCCTTCACATTAAGTGACGAGCTCAGGAGCGCCACGGCGGGTAGGGTATTCTGGAGTCTTCAGTTCTCAAGGTGGTCTCCAGTCCCTGAGAACATGCTCGTTGATATGGTAATGAAGATTAGGGAGAGGAAGGGATTACCTAAGGAGATTCCGAAGGTTGAGGACTTCGTATCGGAGTACTAAATTAATAACTTAAGGAGTTTGATTTTTAAATACATCAAGTGTAGTTGTAATACGCATGTCCTCACAGGGCAGTCAGGGTGGAGGTAAGATTAGGGTCTCAGTGCAGAAGGCTGGCCCGTTGGATACGGGCGAGATAGCCCAGGCGATGAAGTCCATTAAGACGAAGTTTGCAATAATGAGTGGTAAGGGTGGTGTTGGTAAGAGCTTCGTCACGGCAAGCCTAGCCCTTGGCTTCGCAATGAGGGGTTATAGGGTTGGCGTACTTGATGCTGATGTTTATGGTCCAACAATACCAAAGTTGCTCGGCTTAGTTGGTGCTAATCTTTACCTTAGTGAGGATGAGAAGATAATACCTGCAGAGGGCCCATTTGGCATAAAGGTAGTTTCCATGGACTTCCTACTACCCACTGATGATACCGCCGTGATTTGGAGAGGTCCATTAGTTGATAGGGCGATTAAGGACTTCCTTGGTAATGTGCGTTGGGGTGAATTAGACGCGTTATTCATTGATTTACCGCCGGGTACTGGTGATGCGCCATTAACGATAGCCCAAGCCCTCGCCAATGAAATGACAGGGAGCATTATAGTGACTGCGCCAAGCGATGTTTCGAAGAGAATCGTGCAAAAGGCCATAGACTTCTCGAGGAAGGTTAAAATACCGATTACTGGTGTTATTGAAAATATGTGCTGCTTCTACTGCCCCGAATCTGGCAAGACGTATTACATATTCGGCAAGTTAATTGGTAAGGAGATGGCCGATAAGTATGGAATACCATACCTAGCATGATACCGCTAGACCCAAGGATTGGGGAGTCTAACGACCTCGGTGAGCCATTCCTAATGAAGTACTCCACATCAGATACTGCAAAGGCTATACTAAGCATTGTCGATACAATAATAGCAATGTACAAGGACAAACTCGAGGCTAGAGTTGAGACACCAAAGAAGCAGCAGATAAGGTCATTAATGAAGCTACCAGGTGAGGAGGAAGAGGAGAATCAGGAAGGGTCATAAGTACTTCCTTAAAGCCCTAGCCGTCTCCACAATCGTCTCAAAGTCCCCAGGAGCTGATAAGTAAATGCCCGGGAAGTACCTTAATAATTCCAGGGCTCTCCTAACCGCATCATCTATCGGGTCCGGCTTCACGGGTACTTCAGTATTGAGAATCTTGCTTATCACTTTTGAGGACTTACTCGTGATTATTAATAACGCTGGATAAATATCAACATTGAACTCCTTATTCACCCTGTGAATCAGCATTAAATCCTCCATTGACAGGGTATACTGAAGCATTGCGAAGTCGGGCTTTACACTTAATCTCTCCCTTATGTAACCCTCCTCAAAACTCGATATTGATATGCCGAGCCTAACACCGTTAATTTGCTCAATCTCCCTCAAATAATTAATAGCGCTTACTGGGGTTAAATCCTGAACAGCGGTAACACCTGGACCCAAGTCACCCCTCATTAATAGGTAGTTCCTAATTCCATTTACTAAACCACCCATTATTAATGCTGTGAGTCCAACCTTATTGTGATCTGCAATCCTAACATTGGCTATTACCTCCACGTTACTGTACCTATGCTTAATGAGTGAGCCTATGAGTATGGCGTTGGCCGACGGGTTTGCGAAGGTTGAGTCGGGTATGTCAACGTGAGTCACATAATCAACGATACTACCCACCACACTAAGGTAATTACTTGGGTTGTCAATTCTCCTCAGCGGCGGTAATTCCGCTATTATAATTGCCATTGCTGGGTAATGGGTGAATAACTAATTAAGAATTACGCCAATGCCTACGCCACTGAACCCTTAATACACTTTATGTTTAATAATGGGGAGATGAGGATGAACTCATTATTGAGGAGGTTCGCACCCTCTGGGCAGCTGAGATTCAAAGGTTTACTCATTCTCATTATTATAAAGTTGCTGAATTCGTTGTAAAGTTTCCTCGAGAATGACCTGGTGGCTACTATGAAGGATACTCCGTGATATTTACTAATCCTCATACTATTAATTAATGAATTTACTAAATCCTCATTATACATAAGACCCTCGGCGTTATCCACGATGAGCAACGTTTTATCACTTTTAGACCTCATGATCCACTTAACAATATCCTCTATGAGCACTACCTCATAGATATCCATTAATGGTATAGGCAGCCCATGTAAGTCGATAATAACGACATTACCCCTTAAAGCCCTCAATGGACTAAATACCGATATGTCCACCTCCCTATTGCCGGCATTAACAACGGCGTCAAAGAACCCGGAATCCCTCAATGAGTATGCGAAGTCAATTGCCTTATTCACCGACTCCTTACCGACCATATTAAGCAATTCCGGATCCCTAACAGCGCTTATGAAGGCTTGTACAGTATTCAGTGCATTTTCATTTTCAAGCATCAGTGCCGTAATCACATGCCTAATCTCAGGGTTCAGGTAATTAATTGCCCTCTCAATAAACCACCTAAACCTAATCGATAACGGAATAACACCCAGTCTACCAAGACCACCTCCCTGAAATTCAGCGCTGAATTTAATACCATAATCACTGGAGGCGCTCATTGAAATCTTAACCCTACTCCTAAAGCCAAGCATACGCAACATATCAACAACGTATCTCCTTAGCTCATCAATATCTATTGGTCTACCCAACCTCATGAGATCCACGGGGATCAGTGCTAATACGTCAATTCCATTCTCAACGAGACTCCTCGTATACTCGCCAGTCCTATCAAGCACTACTATGTTGCCGTAATTGCTCAATCGTAATTCCTTAATCAACCCCTTTATGAGGAGTGACTTACCACAACCGGGCTGACCCATTATTAATAATCCCCTCATAAGTGCATCCTCGTTAATTGTTATTGGTATATCATAACCATTAATTAACGCCTTACCAATCAATAAATTACCCCTCAGCCCAAGGAAATCCCTAATGACCTCACTACCTGGGTATATAACTAAACTACCACTAATGGGCAGCATGAGTAATGAGGTATAGCGGTGCCCGTCATTACTCCTAATCCTTGAAATTATGAATTTACCTACGATTTTAACGTAGGTAGCATTTGCACCGCTTATTGAAGGTGATGGATTAATGGTACTCTCAACCTTATTAACCCTTAAAAGTAATTCACTCCCTGTTGATGGGTTGGCAATTATTATGTACGAGCCAATGAATAGCCTATTAACTAGGTCATTATAACTGAGTCTCGAGCTTACGGTTAGTATTAACTTGTCATTGTCATTAATAACCCTTTCAATGACTCCCAATACATCACCTAGATTATTGGCGCTTGACTTACCAATGGCACTATTATCACTAGTTCTCTGCATTAGTCAATAATCCGATTAATGGCTTATAAGGATTGGTGAAGTCATAACTGCAATTCTTGCCATTAAAAAAATTTACGAGGAAGGAGACCTAAAGATTATTGGGTAATGACCTCTTTAATGGCCATTGCAAGTCTCTTGATGCCCTCGAAGATCTGCTCTGGTGTTGGGTATGTGAAGTTTAGTCTCATGTCGTTATGCCTATCCTCATTTGGGTAAAAGGACTTACCAGGTACGTAGGCGACACCATACTTCTTAATGGCAATCTCAAGCATTGCCGTGGTATCTATCTTCTCTGGTGTCGTTAGCCAAATGAACATCCCAGCCGATGGCTTAGTCCAGGTAACACCCTCGGGCATGTACTCACTCAGTGCCTGGAGCATTAAGTCTCTCTTTGTCCTATAGATCTCCTTAATCCTCGGTATATTCTTCTCGATAATGCCCTTCCTCAATAGCTCAGCGGCTATGTACTGATTAAGCGTTGAAGTATGTAGGTCAATAGATTGCTTAGCGAGTTCGAACCACCTAATGGCCTCCTTACTCGCAGCGACCCAACCCAGCCTGAGACCTGGTGCAGCTATCTTACTGAAGGTCGATAGGTAAATCACCCTACCCTCACCATCCATGGCCTTAAGCTAGCCGGCGGCTCGCCATCGCCAAAGTATATGTAGCCGTATGGGTCATCCTCAATAATCAATAAGTCATACCTACTGGCTATGTCAAGTAACTCCTTCCTCCTCTCCATATTCATGGTAATGCCAGTCGGGTTCTGCCCGGTGGGTATTACGTAGATGAACTTGGCTTACCGCCATCATTGATCAACTTCCTAACCGTATCCTCAAGAACATCAACTAATGCCCTCCTCATCCATGGGAATACCAACAATCCTAGGTCCATAAATCCTAAAGGCCTGGAGTGCGGCTAGGTACGTGGGGCTCTCCGTAATCACGCAATCCCCAGGGTTAATGAATAGCCTACCGATCATGTCCAGAGCCTCCTGACTACCAACCGTAATTATGATGTTCTCTGGACCATCAACCTTAATGCCGACCTTACCCATGAACTTGATAAGTTCTTCCTTCAGTTCTAAAATGCCGCCAGTCGTGCCATACTGAAGAGCCTTCTCTGCCTTTGTCGTGAGGATATCCCTCGTTATTTCTATTATTTCCTTAGCGGGGAATGAGGATGGGTCGGGCATACCACCACCAAAGGAAATAACGTTCTCCGTAACCCACTTCAACAACTCCCTAATTTCAGAAGCCCTCATTAACCTTGACCTATCAGCCAGGAACTGATTAATGTCCATACCGGTCGCCATGATGTGATTAAAGGGATTTATATTGCTTTCTCTAGAATAAAAATAAGTATATTGAATAAATACTTATTTTTAGACAACAACACCAATCAGAAGAGCTTCTCGATTTCATCAAGGTAATTAACAACATCCTTTGCGAAGTACGTAATTATTAAATCTGCTCCAGCCCTCCTAATGGCAATGAGGGACTCAAGGACCGCCTTCCTCTCATCAAGCCAGCCATTCATTATTGCGGCCTTAAGCATGGCATACTCACCACTAACCTGATAGGCAGCCAGTGGGACCTCAGGGAAGTTCTGCTTCACAAGCCTAATAACGTCGAGGTAAAGCATCGCGGGCTTAACCATCACTATGTCGGCACCCTCATTAATGTCCATAGCCACCTCCTTAAGGGCCTCATGGGCATTCCTCGGGTCCATCTGATAACTACGCCTATCACCAAACTTAGGCGCGCTGGCGGCGGCCTCCCTAAACGGGCCATAGAAGGAGCTCGCGTACTTAGCGCTGTAGGCCATGATAGCGACATCGCTAAACCCAGCCCTGTCAAGGGCCTCCCTAATGGCCTTAACCTGCCCATCCATCATGCCAGACGGAGCCACAACGTCAACGCCAGCCTCCGCATACGTCACCGCGGTCTTTGCGTAGAGCTCTATCGTCGAGTCATTATCAACTACATACTTACCATCAGGTAATCTCTTAACAATGCCGCAATGCCCATGGTCCGTGTACTCACATAGGCACACGTCGGCCATGACGATGAGTTTATCCTCGAAGGAGTCCTTTAGGAACCTAATGGTCCTCTGTATAATACCGTGCTCATCATATGCCGAACTACCCCACTCATCCTTATGCTCAGGAATGCCAAATAGGATCACTGACCTAACGCCAGAGCTAACTAACTGATCAACGAAATTGAGCAACTCATCATTGAGGGGCCACCTGTACTGACCAGGTAGCGACTTAATGGGCTCGGGCTCGTTAATGTCCTCCCTAACGAATATGGGCATTATGAAGTCGTCAGGCCTAAGCATGGTCTCAGCAACCATATTCCTAATGAGAACATTAGACCTAAGCCTCCTGGGCCTCGTGACGGGGTAATTAAACAAGTAACTCCTTAACCTAATACTTTCAGTAACAACCACAATGTTAAGGCGCCAAAGCACTTGTTTAAAAATAATGCTTCCCTAATCACTGGGAATAAAGAACGAGTAAATGCCAAGGCCTATCATGAACAAACCCAATATGCCAAGGGCAATCCTACCAGCCTCGGCCACAGCACTCCAATCACCAACACTCTTAATAACGCCTTTATAGATCGCCAGTACAATAATGGTCTGGGCAAGCCAGGAACCAAAACCAAACATAAAACCAACCAGGAAGGATAAACCGGTTGTAATTACGGGGGCTATGGCTACGGTTAGTATAAGGACAATGAAGAAGTCACCACCAAACGCAGCCGCCAAACCGTGAATCCATATAAGCCTATAATCAGCGGTTTTAACGTCATGACCATCCTCGTGCCTCCCGAAGACTAGGTATGCCGCAACACTTATCATTGTTAACCCAACGATTATGTCCACGTAAGGATCAAGGACCGAGGTATTGAGTAAACCCATTAACTCACCCACCAACGCACTCATCAATGTCCACACGAGGGTCAAGGCACCAGCAAATACTGAGACGGCAGTAATTACACCCCGCACGTTCCTCTGCATCAATCCGTAGGACACGGTTATAGGCCAGGTATGTTCGTCTGGTTTCAATCCATGTATTATACCAACAATAAGCACAGCAAGTAACCAGTAAGGCCCCATGGTCTTAACAATGTACTTAGCAAGGGGCTCAAGTACCTCAGGCATTGACATTATGGCAATAATTATGGCCACCGATATGATAACCGCTAAAATCCACGTCTTAGATACCTTCTGTGAGAAGATGCTTCTTTGCATACTATTAGGGATACCCTAATGATACCTTATAAACCTTTCTTTAGGGTAGCCCTAATTTAGCTTAAGGAACAGATTTTTAAACGACTTCTTATTACGAATTGATATGTAAATGCAAAGTAAAATTATCAAAGTCCTAATAGCCGGTATACCGAATAGTGGTAAGTCAACCATAGTTAGTGAACTTAGTGGTGTCGCTATTAAGACGGCGAATTATCCAGGTACAACAGTCTCCATAAGCAAGGTTGAGTATAGTATTGACGGAGTTAAGGTATCGATTATTGATCTACCGGGTACTTATAGTCTCAGGGCGAATATGATGGATGAGGCTGTGGCGGCTAGGGAGATACTGCGGGGTGATTATGATGGTATAATAGTGGTTGGGTCAGCGCTCGAGCCTGAGCAGACGCTTTATTTACTTATACAAATTCTTGAGTTGGGTAAGCCAGCGATACTCATCCTTAACATGATGGATATGGCATTGAGGAGAGGATTTCACTATAATATTAATGAGTTAAGTAGGGCTTTGGGAATACCCATACTGCCCGCAATAGCCGTTAGAGACGTTGGGATGAAGCAGTTGAAGGACTTAATTGTAAGAATTCATGAGGTAAAGCAGGGTAATGTAAACGTAGTTAATTATGGCAAGCTCGAGAAATACATAGAGACCTTGACCAGCGCTCTTGGGGTATCACGGGGATTGGCAATAGAAATACTTGCTGGCAATCCAATCTTAATGGAATTAATAGGTAATTCAGTGAGTAATGATTATGTCAAGCAAATAGTTGAGAAGGCATGTAAGGAGATCGGTGATTTGGATAATTACATCAAGTCCATGCGTTGGAAAACCGCGAGGGAGCTTACCAGGAAATTCGTTGTAAAGGGTGTTGCATCATCAATTAGTAAGTATGATGAGTTATTTATGAACCCGAGGTATGGCCCATTGCTCTCGATATTGCTGCTATTCGCAATAGCCGAGACAATATTCCTAGCCCTTGAACCCCTAGTAAATCTGCTATCGGCAGCCCTTGATTCAATACCAATCAACGCTATTATTGCACAATACGTTAATAATGAATTAATGCAATCATTAATTGTAGATGGTGTATGGAGTGGGGTAACGACATTAATCGATTTCATACCCTATGTCTTTGGGGTGGCGTTCTTGATAGCGTTTATTGAGGACTCTGGTTGATCGTGAGGATCTCATTCCCAATAGAGAGGTGGTTGAGGCGTGTCGGTATTCCATCGAGAGGATTAATATACCTAATCGCTGGCTCAGGGTGTAACGTACCAGCAATAACAGCCACAAAGGCCATGCCAAGTACCAGGGATAGAGTGCTCACGGCGCTAATGATCCCATACATACCATGTACCGCCAGGTTTGTGATAATATCATTAATAGCGGCTGCCGTGTTACCGCATTTAATGGGTATTGTCGTTATATTGCCCTACACCGTGGCGTTAATTGGCGTGGTTATAATATCAAGTCTTTCAAAGATACGCTTAAGGTTCATAGGTAGGAGTGCGCCTTATTCATATACGTTACCTCCATTAATAATACCACTACATAAGACATTCATTAAGAAGGTTTGGCATTACACGTATGAGTTCATATCCAGGGCTGGCGCGCTAATAATTATCTTCGTAATAATAATGTGGCTACTCTCGGTAAGCGGCCCAAGCGGTATAATAGGCCCGGAGGCTCTCAGGGATCCCTCACTCCTAAGGCAAACGTGGCTTGGCATTGTGGGTAACTTAATGGCACCCCTGCTAAGCCCAATTGGCATACCCTGGGAAGTCTCCGCGGCGTTGGTTTATGGGTATATATTTAAGGAGGTTGTGTTGAGCACCCTATCTTTACTGTATGGTGTTGAGGAGGGTGGACTTGCCCATGCCATCAGATCATTTATTTCATTGCCATCAGCAGTAGCGTTAATAACCTTCGTAACCTTCTACTCACCATGCATCGCAACCCTCATTACCGAGAGACAGGTAGTTGGGCTGAAACTCACGGTGGTGAATACAATCCTACAATTCGCAATTGCCCTGGGACTCGCATACATGATGTATTATATCGTATTATTTATGGTTGGGTGAGAGGTATGAAAAGTGAGTATGTGCCAATAAATAAGGCGCCAAGTAATTCATTGGTGAAGATTGTTAAGCCCGGCAACGAGAGATTGAGAGATTTAGGTATAATGGATGGAACCATAGTTAAGGTATTAATAAGTACACCCTGCGGTCCAGTACTAATCCAGAGGGAGGATGGGTCAGTAATCGTGCTTGATGCGGAAACGGCGTCTAACACGCTTGTGCTCATTACAGAAAAAAACTGAACCTACTAGACATGGACATAGGCATAGGTGGAGGTGGGGATGGAAGCATTAACGCGGTAATAATTACCTATATAGAACAAACACTTTAGAGCACAAGTATGCATTGATTATATGCCCCTAGACCCAACGGTTAGGAAATTCCTTGAGGAGTTGAACAAGGTAATGCCACAAATGACAAAGATCCCACTCAACGAGTTCAGGAAGATGTTTAGGGAGTTCTTCACATCACAACCAAGGAGACCTATCCATAAGGTGTATGACATAACGATACCGGGGACGGAGGCGAAAATACCTGCCAGGGTCTACGTACCCAGGGAAGGCAATGACTTCGGCGTGCTTGTTTACTTCCATGGTGGTGGCTTTGTACTTGGTGATGTGGAGACATACGACCCACTATGTAGGGAATTAGCCGCAGCCTGTGACTGTGTGGTTGTCTCCGTGGATTATAGGCTAGCCCCTGAGTATAAGTTCCCAGCAGCCGTAATTGACGCCTTCGACTCAACAAAGTGGGTTCTCGAGCACGCAAGGGAAGTCAATGGCGACCCGGAGAAGGTGGCGGTTGGCGGCGATAGTGCGGGTGGTAACCTGGCCGCCGTAGTGGCGATAATGGCCAGGGACCAGGGACTAAGACCAACCCTGAAGTACCAAGTCCTGATAAACCATTCGTGGGTATTGACCTAGCATCGTACACCATGAGGGAGTACTCCACGGGCCTATTCCTCGAGCGCGAGGCGATGGCATTCTTCAACAAGGCTTACCTAAGGAGCCCAGCGGATGCCTTCGATCCGAGGTTCTCACCAATACTCGTGGACAACCTAAGCAACCTACCACCAGCCTAGTAATAACCTCAGAATACGACCCGCTAAGGGACTCCGCAGAGACGTACGCCACCAAACTCGCTGAGGCTGGAGTACCAACCGTAGTCGTGAGGTTCAACGGCGTAACCCACGGATTCTATGGATTCCCAATACCACATGCAAAGACGGTAATAGGGTTGATAGGGTCGGCGTTAAGGCAAGTGTTTTATAATAAATATTGAGGACTGAAGATCCCATTATTATAGACCTTAACGAATAAAACAATTTAAAAATAATAAGATAGCTTAGTGATTTTGTGACTATAGTTATGGATTATATTCATTTGCTAATACTAAAGTTGCTCCTAAAGATGATACTAAGAACCATTAGAGATCAAAATGCGGTAAATGGTTCATCATTATATAAATTGCTCACGTACTACACAAACATAAGTATCGCCACCGCCTATAGGAAAATAACCGATCTGATAACGTGGGGTTACATAGCCAGGGTAAATAAAAATCACTACCTAATAACGGCTAAGGGGCTAATCGCAATGGCACTATTATGCATAAATAAAGCCGTTAACGATGATGAGACTTGCCAAGATACTATACTTCTGCTTAAGCATGAGTGGGACCTAGACGAGTTTGATAATGAGAGTATTAGGGCTTATCTCAAGTTACTTACTACTAAGGTATCCAGTTATGGCTTAGATCCATTACAGGTATTGCCAAGCCTTGGCTTTCCTAAGTCGGTATTATTGCTAGTGCCAAGTAATCTTCATCATATGAACAGTAGAACGATGCTAGATTTAATGATTGAAGAACTGGGTAACCCAAATGAGGGGTTAGTCATGAAAGCGCAGGGAATAATTGCCAAGGCATTAATGCTATTATTACCAACAACGACATTAGAGGATGGGTGTAGGGCTGTCACAATAAGCGGTAGAGTAATAGCCATAAAGTGCAGGGCCAAGGGTTATACACTCGATTCAAGGTGCCCCATATTCACTAGGTCAATTAATACCAGGTAAGGCTTTTTTTCTCAATTTTAAGAGAAAGGGCAGATGAATTAATACTTTGTAAAATCTTTTAATTGCACCGTAATATATTAATAATATTTATTTAAGTACTTACTTTGATACTATTTCAATGTCTACGCCAGGCTTTGGCGAGGAAAGGGCTTCAAAGTATGATGCCCAGTTAAGGAGGGCTTTGAGTTTTTGGGACATTGCATACCTAGAAATTGGTTCGATGATTGGTAGTGGTTGGATGTTCGTGCCTCTACTTGCGGTTTCCGTTGCAGGACCTGCATCGATAATTTCGTGGATAGTCGCGGGGATACTGGTTTACTTCATCGCCGAGGCATACACTGAGGTCGCAAGCATGTTCCCAAGGTCAGGAGGTCTAGTTAGATTCCCACAATACACGCACGGACTCTTCGCCTCCTACTGGATTGCATGGACAACATTGATATATGTGATTGCTGTCGCGCCCTCCGAGGCCTTGGCTGCCACAACATACCTATCAGCGCTCGTGCCTGGTCTCTTAATGCCAAAAACCATGGAATTAAGCCCACTTGGCTACTTAGTAGCTATTGTGCTACTCGTCTTCTTCTTCCTGCTTAACTGGTACGGTGTCCACGTTATGGGTAAGACGAACACCGCGATTGGCTGGTATAAGCTGATAATACCGACACTAACAATAATCTTACTACTTGCCTTCCTACTTCATCCAATTAATTACAGCGGATTACCCGGCGGCTTCATGCCATATGGGCTATCCGCCATATTCCTGGCAATACCAACCACAGGCATAGCCTACGCCTACCTAGGCTTCAGGCAGAGCGTTGAATTCTCCGGGGAAGTTAAGAATCCCAGGGAGATAGTTAAGGGAGCCATATTAGGATTCTCACTGGTTGTGGTGATATACGTATTGCTGGAGACTGCATTCGTGGGGGCGGTGAATTGGAGTAAGGCCTCAGTACAACCAGGTGACTGGAGTGGACTATACTCATCAATACTGAGGAGGGGGCCGTTCTATCAATTGCTTACGTTATCTGGGATTGCAGTACTTATGGCATTCGCCGTATTGCTCCTGTTTGATGCCGTGATCTCACCATCAGGTACAGGTTTAATCTACATCGGTGGCACCGCAAGATCTCTATACGGCATGGCTGCTAACGGGCAACTACCCGAGTGGTTCCTATACCTCAATAAGTACAGGGTACCCAGGTGGGGCACTATTGCGGCGTTAATACTGGGCTTCTTCTTCCTCTACAAATTCCCCGCATGGAACCTAATAGTCGGCTTCATAACAAGCGCCGGCTACTTCACGTTTATCATATCCGGCCCACTGGCGTTAGCGCTCAGGAGACTAGCCCCAAATGCGCCCAGGTACTATAGGATACCAGCAATAACCATATTCTCAGCCCTAGCCACAATATCGGTCTACCTAATCCTCTACTGGTCAACATTCGATACGTTATGGGGCGTCATAGTCTTCATACTCGCTGGCTTACCAATATTCTTCATGTACGTAATGCCCACAAGGCTCGGCGTGAGCAAGGCTAAGGCATTACAGCCGGCATCATTTACTGGATCGTCCTAGCACTAACAACGTACTTCATGCTCTATGAACCAATCATTGCTCCATACGAGAGCGTCCGCGCACACGGGCACGGTCTACCGCTGACGAGTTATTACGCGACAATGTTCCTAATGTACTACGTAATAATGCTCACGTTAACTGTCGGGCTAACCCTATGGCTAACTAGGGACATACCAAGCGAGCAGAGAATTCATATTAAGGCCGGTTGGTGGATCGTAGCTGTACTATTCACTGTATTCCCACTATCATTCTTTGGACAGTTTGGCGTTTTCGCTAACCCACCAATACCGTGGCCATACGACACGGTAATAGCCATAATAATCGGCGCATTAATACACATATACGGAGCAAGGAGCGCATTCATGACGCCAGACCTAAAATACGCAATAGAAAGACTAACACAACAACCATAGTAATCGCAACCGCACTGGCCAAGGCCCTCATGGCATTACATCGGTTAAAATTAAATGGCTTATTATCCATCGGCGCCTTCCTTAGTAATCCCCGACCAGTCTTGGAGATGTAAGTAATGCCTTATTAATTTAGTTGAGAATTCAGCAATTGATATGCCCAATGCTCAGGATGAACTTGTGGATTTATTGAGGGGAACCATTTCTGTATTGGTGTTGAGCATGGTAAGAAGTACCAATGCGGTGGCGAGACTAATGAGGATGCGAAGAGCAAGACCATTGAGTTATTGAATGAAGCAATTGAGCGAATACAGCGTTGGAGGGTTTGGGACTCATGGTGGGTTGAGGAGGTAATGGATGAGTGGCTTGAGAAGCGTAATAAGTTAGGGATTCAATTAAGGGGTAAGTATGGTGATGATGTTGTTAATGACCTACTGAGACTAGTCGACAAATTCATAAGTTACACCGAGGATTTTTGGCGATACCTGGCATGAAGTAAGCAACGATGTTGAGAAGCTGATTGAGGATTTGCTGGGCGGTAGGGCTGAGGTCATTATTTGGAGTAATGAGGAGGGGGTTAGTGTGTATTATGGGTGTGCGACGCTGAAGATTGAGAGGACGAGCACTGGCGGCATAATAGTTCAACTGAGTCTTAAGGGCCTTGGGGCGTGACGATTAGGGTGTCCGACGTGTTTAGGAGGGCGATGAGTGGGGAGGAGTACGAGAAGTTCATTAATGATGTACTCAAGGCGTTGAAGGGAGGCCTTGAGGAGACTGATGGACGTATTGAAAAGGGTAATAAGGCGGCTATGGATACGACGCAGATATGGCAAGCAATTGTTTGGTCACTGCTTTATCCTGGTAAGATGCGTGTGTACATAGATGCCGTTAATCTCAATGAGAACAGCATGACAATAAGGTGGCGCCTAAGGTCCAGCCATAACTCGCTCAAGGGCAAATCCTCAATGACGCTGACAAACTTAGTGAGGTAGGGCTTTTGGCGTTCACGTTCACCGCCGTATTGGGTGATGGGTGGGCGGATATTGAGAAGGTTCATGCCTATGATGAGGCCGTGATTGAGATTGGAATATCTGATGAGAAATATAAAGCATAGGAACCGCTGTTTAAGAGGTTAGGGAAGATGGGCTTTAGGAGTGGCAAGCCTAACTTAATCAATGGTAATGAGATTGAGGTGAGGTTTTACGGAAGCAACGCCATTGACCTGGCCAGGACTATGATCAACGCCTTACCGCCCATTTTACGTGACATCCTTGACGCCTTAGCCTTCGAGAAGCGGGAAAGAATAAAGAGGATTGCCGAAATGGAGCTGAAATTCAGGAGGGTGAGGTGCAGGTCATTGTGGCTGGTTACGGATTCACGGTGGATGTTCATAAAAATACTGTTGCGTTGGAGCATAGGGCTAGGGATGATGAGGTTGAGAAGGTCATTAAGGCGTTGAGGGCTGTGTATGGCATTGAGCTTCAGGTTAATGTTTATCGAAGTGGTAGGTATAGGGTTGTAGCAATTCCAGTGTACGTATTCGAGAAGTATAGCGATATTAAGGAGCAGGTCATTAGAGTACTCTGTCGAAAATATGAGAGGACTAAGGATGAGAGAAAGAGACAGGAAATAATCAAGGCCCTGAGGAGACTCACACCCACAAAGGGAGCGATCGCTGCAGAACACCTAAGCCAAGTACTCTGCCCAAACCAAACTCAGGCAACTTAACTTAATAAACCCTAAAGCTTAAAAGCAGATAGTCAACATTACTACTTGGGCCCGTAGCTCAGCAAGGCCAGAGCGGCGGGCTCCAGACCCGTAGGTCGTGGGTTCAAATCCCACCGGGCCCACCAGTCTGCACTAACTACTCAAGCTAAATAACGGCTATCGTGAGGTTAAATTAGGTTAAGAATTCCTGGTATATGTATTATTTAAAATGGTGTCCTTAGCTTTAGGTTCAAGCGAATTCGCCGGGATGGTCTAAGGAAATTAAGTGCAACATACTATGTTGATGAAATACTCCTCTAACATTCATATGGACCACAGCGGATGATATAGTCCCAGTAGAGAGCATAATAAATTATGTTAATGCCTTAGCTAGGAATAAAGTACCATTTAAATTCCACGTCTTTGAGAGAGGAGCCCGCAGACTTTCACTTGCTGACAAGACCACAGTCTCAAATGCCCAACAGCTTAACCCACACGTAGCCAAGTGGGTCGAACTAGCTATAAGCTGGCTAGAAAGGCACCTTGAGTGAATTACCGTTGTATCGTGTTTTAAGTCTTAGTGCTTCTCATGTTATGGTCCAACCACCATCAACAATTACTAAGGCCCCCGTGATGTAGCCCGCCTCGTCCGAAGCTAAGAATGCAACTACCGATGCGATATCCTCGGGCTCGGCAAGCCTCCCCAGCGGTATTACCTGTTCCATCATCTTCATTTGTTCTTCACTGCCAGGTTGCATCGCACCCGGGGTCTTAACTGCGCCAGGTGCTATTGCGTTTACTGTTATTCCGTAACGGGCTAATTCCAGGGCTAGAGCTCTGGTAAAGCCGACGATGCCCGCCTTAGATGCGCTATAGTGTGTTAGCCCCGCGAAGCCCATGACGTTTCCCGCTATTGATGATATGTTTATTATCCTACCGTACTTTTGCTTAATCATGTAGGGAACTACGGCCTTAGTTACGTTGAATGTACCATTCAAATTCACATTAATTACCTTATACCAATCATCAAACGTCATCTCAAGGAATGGCTTGAATGGGTATATCCCTGCATTATTCACGAGAATGTCAATATGACCATACGTATCATAAACCTCTTAGCCACGTCCTCAGCCATCCTTAAATCAGTCACATCGAGTCTCAATGCCATTCCCTGACCACCCAAGCTCTTTATTTCGTTAAGGGTTTCATTCTCCTTACCCGTTATGTCCGTCACTACGACAATGGCCCCATCCCTCGCCAGCCTAAGGGCTATACTCCTACCAATTCCCTGACCAGCCCCCGTAACTATTGCAACCTTATTCCTTAGTGTTGGCATAATATATGATTACTTTAATCATTTTAAGTTTTACCTAGTCTGTAAATTAATAAGGGAGATTGGAGTTTTAGTCTTATAAATATGCAAATATCGAGAGTAAGTAATTTAGGCGATGTCTGTTTCTTCGCATAATCGGTTCCTATGCAGGTTATTGAGGTGCACGATTTGGTAAAGGTCTATAATAATGGTGTAAGGGCCTTGATGGTGTTTCATTGAGTGTAAACAAGGGTGAGGTCTTTGCCGTGCTTGGCCCTAATGGTGCTGGTAAGACAACGTTAATGAGGATATTAACGACACAGATAAGGCCAACCTCAGGCTCGGCTTATGTTATGGGCTATGACGTGGTTAAGGAGGGTGATGAAGTCCGGAGGGTTATTGGTTATGTTCCTCAGGAGTTCAGTGATTGGATGGATTTAACTGGTTATGAAAACCTAATCATTTACTCAAAGGTTTATGGTGTGACTGGTAATGAGGCTCGTAGGAGGATTAGGGAGGTTTTGGAGCTCATGGATCTAACGGATGCTGCAAATAGATTGGTTAGTACGTACTCAGGTGGTATGATTAGGAGGTTAGAAATTGCAGCTGCATTGATTATTGAGCCTGAGGTTTTATTCCTGGATGAGCCAACGGTTGGTTTAGACCCAGCGGCTAGGAGACTTGTGTGGGAGAAGTTGATTGGGCTTAATAAGGAAAGGGGCATTACCATCTTCTTTAATTCTCATTACATGGATGAGGTGGAGGCGTACGCTAGAAGGGCTGCGTTACTCAATAGGGGTAAGGTTATTGCGCTGGGTACTATTGATGAGTTGAAGGGTTCCGTCAGTAATGATGTCGTTGAGTTCATAGTTAACAATGCTGAATTAACTGTGAAGGTATTGAAGGAGGTTGGTGATGGCGTTATGGATGTTAATGTTGTTGATGAGGGTACTGTTAGGGTTATGGTGAGAGATGCGGATGAGTCACTGCCCATATTAATAAATACTATCTTTAATCATGGTATATCGATAAGGAGGGTATCGGTGCATAAGTCGACGCTTGATGACGTATTCCTGAAGTATGTTGGAAAGAGGATTAGTGAGGTTGAGGGTAAGGTGAGTGAGTTAAGGGCAGTTAGGAGGGCTGTGATGAGGGGTTGAGTATGAGTAGTTTTATTAACGCTATACTTGCCTTTGTGGAGCTTGAGGCACGTAGGCTTAAGTACAATAGGACTGAGCTTTACACAAGGGCTGTTCAGCCAATACTTTGGCTTGTCGTCTTTGGCCCCGTGATGGCTAGGGTTAGGGCATTACCCACTAATGGTATTCCCTATGTTGCTTTCATAACGCCTGGCGTGATTATGCAGTCTGTGACCTTCGTATCCATATTTTACGGTTTAACAATCGTTTGGGAGAGGGAGTCTGGGATTTTAAAGAAGTTATTAACGATGCCTGTCTCTCGAATTTCTATTGTACTTGGTAGATCCTCTGCATCGATAATTAGGGCGTTGTTTCAGTTTGTAATAATAACGCCAATAGCCCTAGCGTTAGGTGTCAGGGTTGAGCCTAACCCAGCCTATTTATTGCTTTCATTATTCATAGTGGTGATTACTGCCATTGGATTCTCGGCTTTCTCAATATGGATAGCCTCATACATGAAGACTAGGGAGAGGTTTATGGGGATTGGTCAGGCGATAACAATGCCACTCTTCTTTGCGAGTAATGCCATATACCCGATAAGCATCATGCCTACGCCTATCAGGGTTATCGTACTCATAAATCCACTGACTTACGCTGTTGATGCCTTAAGAAAAACAATGATAATAGGCGTCCTTAATGGATTGGTAATTGATTTACTGGCCTTGATAATATTTACGGTGTTATTCATCATATTAGCATCTATCGAATTTAAGAGAATAATTGAGTAAGGTAAAATGTGCAATGTTTAGAAATGTATAGATATGAATAATTAATATAACAATTTAACTTAGAATTATAACATTAAACCAACTTATTATCTCTTGATAATATTACTAAGCGTTAAAACATCTTTGTTATTCTACATTTGACGTGAAATACGGTTTATTATTCACTTGAATATCATAAAAACCGGTGATAATATGGGTAGTAAACAGAAGAAGATGGCGGTTTCCGTATTCTCAGGTAGTGTGGATAGATTAACGGGGTTGGCCATACTTGTTTCTGGTGCGGTGGCCATGGGTATGGAGGTTGAGTTATTCCTACAATTGTGGGGTGCGTATGCCTTTAGGAAGGATATTATTCAGAGGAACATGAACTTCAGCGAGTTTCAGAACCTAAGTTCTGAGGTTGCTAGGAGGTTGCAGGAATTAAAGTTACCATCATGGGTTGATTTATTGAGGGAGGCTAAGAAGACGGGGAACTTGAAGATCTATGTTTGCTCCACGGCAGCATCTATATGGAATGCCAAGAAGGAGGATTTCGTTGACTTAGTTGATGACATAATAGGCGCTGGTGAGTGGGTGGAGAAGATGTCTGAGGCCGACATAACACTCTTCGTGTAGGTGATGAGTATGAGCGAGATAAAGGGTGAATTAAGTCCGGAGGAGCTCAGGAAGCTCAAGCCAAGTAAGACTGTGGATGCCAGGGGTATGTCATGCCCTGGCCCCCTACTTGCTGCGAAGCAGGCAATAACGGAGGTACCAATTGGAGGTATACTTGAGGTCCTTTCATCAGATCCGGGTACAAAGAGAGATCTACCTCTCTGGGCTAAGAAGATGGGGCATGTATACCTAGCACGATTGAGGAGCCAGGTTACTGGAGAATATTCGTAAAGAGAATGAAGTAATGGGTGGGGTGGCACGGGATGGGTCTTAAAAAAATTAAATCCACAAATTCTTATTTTCAC
Source organism: Vulcanisaeta sp. JCM 14467 (assembly GCF_001316245.1). Classification (GTDB taxonomy): domain Archaea; phylum Thermoproteota; class Thermoprotei; order Thermoproteales; family Thermocladiaceae; genus Vulcanisaeta. Next base: position 73,062 of record NZ_BBDM01000005.1, read on the forward strand.
AACTAACATAATCTCAGACCCTGGGGTATGCTCGGCAGGTTTAATGCACCTGAGATACCCTGCTCAGACAACTATTATTAAAGTCCCATGTTCATCAATGATAAGCCTAAGTGGATTGTATTGGCGCTCGAGAGTGGTTTTGATGGGGTTTTTGTGGCGGCTGATGGTACGGATTGCCCATACCTAAGGGATTGTACGGAGAGGACTGCAAGGCATGTTAAGGAGGCACAGGAATTATTGAGTGGTAAGGGTATAGAGCCTGAGAGGGTTAAGATGGCTGCTATTTGCTCCGTATGTGGTGAGGCGTTTTCTAGGTTAATAAATGATTTCTATTCCAGGTTAGTGGAATTGGGGCCGATCAGGGTGAGGGCCATGGGAGGTGATATATCGCAGAAGATCCTTGAGAGGGCGGAGCTAGTCCAAGGTTCTTTCGAGTACGATGTTGTGGTGATTGGTGGTGGTATTGCTGGTATGGAGGCTTCACTTGACCTAGCTGAGATGGGGTTTAAGGTATTACTTGTTGAGAGGGAACCCACTATTGGAGGTAAGATGTTTCTGCTGAGTAAGGTGTTTCCAACACTTGATTGTGCAAGTTGTATTTCAACCCCCAAAATGGCTGCCGTGGCTCATCACCCAAATATAGACTTGTGGACTTATTCCGAAATTACTAGGATTGATGTTAAGGGCAGGGGTGATTTTGAGATTACCATATTGAGAAAGCCGAGATTTGTTAATGAGGATCTATGCACAGGTTGTGGTACTTGTGAGGAGGTTTGCCCCGTAATTTTACCTAAGGAGTATGATTATGGCCTTAGAGGAAGGAAGGCTGCATACATTCCATTCGATACCGCCGTGCCGAAGAAGGCCGTAATTGACATAGACAAATGCATATTCTGCGGGCAGTGTGAGAGGGCATGTCCTGCTAGTGCCATTGACTTTACGCAGAGACCCAGGATATATAGGGTTAAAGCACATGCAATAATAATAGCAACTGGGTATAGGTTATTTCCTGCGGAGAGAAAGGTACAGTATGGTTATGGTAAGGTCCCTAATGTAATAACCGCGATGCAGATGGAGAGGTTATTGTCACCAACGAGACCATTTAACTCAGTGCTTAGGCCATCAGATGGCAAGGAGCCGAGTAGCATTGGGTATGTGCTTTGTGTCGGATCTAGAGATAGGACTGTAGGTAACCCAAGGTGCTCCCAGGTCTGTTGCATGTATTCAATAAAGCAGGCCCAGTTAATACTTGGTGCATTACCGCTTGCTGACGTGACTATTTATTACATGGATATAAGGGCTTATGGTAAGGGATTCGAGGAGTTTTACCAAAAGGCAAAGGCAATGGGTGTTAAGTTTGTGCGCGGTAGGGTGGCTAGGATTGAGGGATTACCCAATGGTAATGTTAGGGTAATTTATGAAGATATTGATGAGGGTAAAGTGAAGTTGGCAGAGCATGACCTAGTGGTTTTATCAGTAGGTCTATTGCCAAATAATGATGATATTCTCTCGAAGATTCATGGTGCAAAGATAGCCGTAGATGAATTAGGGTTTATAGTAACTGACCCATCAGCACCAACACAGACAAACGTAGAGGGTATATTCGCGGCGGGTTGCGCGACAGGCCCTAAGGATATACCTGATACGATACTTGAGGCTGCCTCAGCCGCTGCGAGGTGTGCGGCTTACTTAAGGTCACTTAGGCAGGAGAAGGTAGTACCGGTTGAGGTGGTCGCTAATGGAGGGAGGTAATAAGATCAGGATTGGGGTATATGTGTGTCACTGTGGTGGTAATATTTCTGATGTTGTTAATGTAAAGAAAGTCGTTGAGGAGGTTCGTAAGGAAAAGGACGTAGTAGTTGCTAGGGACTTTATGTTCATGTGTTCCGAGGCTGGTCAGAAATTGATTGAGGATGATATAAGGAGTGGTAAGGTAAACGCGGTTGTTGTTGCTTCATGTTCTCCGAGGCTTCATGAGGCGACATTTAGGGCGGCAATAACGAGGGCTGGTGGTAATCCGTATATGTATTATCATGTTGATATTAGGGAGGAGTGTTCGTGGGTTCATGAGGATAATAAGGAGGAGGCTACGAATAAGGCGGTAAGGCAGATCAAGGCAGCTATAGCGTACTTAAGACATGCTGAGCCTCTTAGTAAGATTAGGGTGAATTGTGAACGTTCGGTGCTCGTGATTGGTGGTGGTATTGCCGGGTTAAGAGCGGCACTAGACCTGGCAGAGTCGGGTCTAACCGTATACCTTGTTGAGCGTGCTCCGTTCCTTGGCGGTAATGCCGCTAGAATAGGTAGGGTTAAGGTATTTCCCTATGAGAAAACGGCTATTGATATAGTGAGAGAATTAATAGAGAGGCTTAGGAAGATGGGTAATGTAGCGATATACACGAATGCCGAGGTGGAGAATGTGTCTGGTTATGTGGGTAACTTCGATGTTACCATTAGGGTGAATCCACGTTATTTTAGAGGTAAGCCTAATGAATATGAGATTGAGGAACTTAAAAAGATATGTCCAAGAAAGACCAGGGATGAGTTTAGTTATGGGGTCTCGGAGAGAACAGCAATAATGCTTCCTCCATTTAATGGTGCTTATCCTGAAATACCAGCTATAGACATGGCACTATGCGATAAATGCGGCTTATGTACTAAGGTATGCAATAAGGTTGATCTCTCTCAGGAGTCGCAAATTATTCATTTGAAGGTTGGTGCGATAGTGGTAGCCACAGGTTTTAAGCCGTACAAGCCTGAAAAGGGTGAGTATGGGTATGGATTGCCTGGTGTGGTTACGTTACAGGAGTTGGTGGGCATTATTAATAGGTATGGTGATGTAGTTATTAATGGTAAGAGACCAAGGAGCATAGCCTTCATTTATTGTGTGGGGAGTAGACAGAGAAGGGAGGAGGGTAGGAAGGCAAATGAGTATTGTTCTAGGTATTGCTGCATAGCTGCATTAGATGTTGCAGTGACCATTAAGGAATTTCTGAAGGGCGTCACTATCTATCATGTAGTTAGGGATGTTAGGTCTTATGGAGTAAATGAATTATTGTTTGAGGAGGCTAGTAGGCAGGGGCAAATTATAATAAAGTATGATATTGATGAGGGTGAGCCGCAGGTCACGTATATAAATGGTAAGCCTATTGTTAAGGTCAAGGATGTCTTGACCGAGCACATGGAATTGGAGCTACCTGTTGACTTAGTGGTTCTTGTCACAGGTATGGAGCCATCAGATGGTACTGCGGATATTGCAGAAAAATTGAAGATTTCTAGGGGCACAGATGGCTTTCTCCAGGAGGTTCATCCTAACTTAGGCCCGTAGAGACCATGTTAAGTGGAATATTTATTGCGGGTACCGCACAGGCACCACGTGGTATCAGTGAGACCTTGGCATCAGCATCGGCGGCTGCGGCAAAGGTAATGTCACTAGTCCTTAAGGGATACACTGAGTTAGAACCCTTTGTTGCCTTTGTTGACCTAGAGAGATGCAGAGGTTCCGGGTTATGCGTGGGTGAGTGTCCATACGGTGCCATCGTGATTAAGGACCACGCGGGTGGCAGGAAGGCATGGGTAAATGAGGCGCTTTGTAAGGGTTGTGGGGCTTGCGTGGCTGTATGTCCAAGTGGTGCTATTCAACTTAAGGGTCTCAAGAATGTGCAGATTGAGAATATGATAAAGGCGGCAGGTGGTGCCTATGTCTAAGAGGGAGTTCACATTGGATAAACTAAAGAGGGAGTTGGGGATTCAACCGCCTAAGGAGCTTACGGAGTACGTTAGGGAAATAACGACCATAAGAAGTAAGATAATTAATTGCTTAAGAAAAGACGGCGAGCTAACGGTTAAGGACATCTCCTTAAAGACAGGGTTACCTGAGAATATAGTCTTCTGGCATCTCATGACTCTGTTTAAGTATGGTATAGTGGAACCAACTGAAAAGACTGATGACGGTTATTACAAGTATAGATTAAGGGGTGAGGCTCATGGCTAAGGTAAATCCTAAACTAATAGATGAATTAAAGGAGCTTGGGGCATTCGATATATCGGCTTGTTATAGTTGCGGTGTCTGTACAGCGACCTGTCCCTTAGCTCAAGAGGGGCATGAATTTCCAAGGAAGATAATAAGGTATGCAATCCTTGGTCTCGAAGATAAGCTAATCTCGAGTACCGAGCCCTGGCTATGCTACTACTGTGGTGAGTGTACGCAGTCATGCCCAAGAGGTGCAGATCCGGCTGGCTTCATGATGGCTGTTAGAAGGTATTTAACGACGCATTACGATTTTACAGGTTTTTCGAGGAGATTTTACAGGTCAAAAGTAGTGGAGTTAATCTCAACAATCCTTCTCTTTACCGTTACGGTACTTAGTATATACCTAGTGCACGGGCCTATCATCCTCACGAGGGTGGATCTAGACTCCTTCCTGCCACCACATATTGTTGAACTAGGTGACATAGTTATATTAGTGGTGCTCTCCGCCCTATTGTTAACCAATGTTTATAGGATGTATAGACTCACGGTTATGGCCAGGAATATACCCTTCACAGCCTACATTAAGGAGTTTGTAAGGACCGTAGTGCCGCACTTCCTAACACAAATTAGGATGTTAAAGTGCAATAGGAACACCCTGAACTGGATAATGCATATACTAATTGTTTATGGCTACGCAACAATATTCATATTCGTAGTAGTGTTTTTAGATTTATTCCAGACAAACGTACTTTACCCAATATATAGTCCAATAAGGCTCGGTGGATACATAGCCTCAGCAGCACTACTTATTGGCGCTGGCTATGCCATTTATGGTCGCTTAAGGAAGGACACAGTGATGAGGCAATACTCCCACTCCACGGATTGGTTCTTCTTAACACTACTATACCTCGTAGTGATTACTGGGGTGTTAATTGATGCATTTAAGTACATGGGATTACCGATGGAGACCTACATAGCGTATACGGTGCATCTTGGCCTTGTAACGCCACTATTGGTGTTAGAGGTGCCCTTTGCAAAATGGTCACACTTAGCATATAGACCCTTCGCTATATACTTCACAAGACTTAATGACTTATCCAAGGCAAGGACTGTGCAGGTCACGGCATAATTTAACTAAAAAAACTAATGATATCAATTTTATTTTTAATTACTAAGCATCAGTCGGTCAAGTACTCTTCATGATCTGTTGGGTTCTACCTCATCACTCATTAATTGGCACTTACACGTAATTTTTATTTTTAGGCATTAATTTGCCTTGCAATGTTTCAGCAATTTTATGATTTCGTGCTTGGAATGATCTTTGGTTTTCTACTTGCCGTTCCTCCAGGCCCAATGAATGCGTTGATAGCTGCTGAGGCCACGCGTTCGCCGATGCATGGGACTAGCGTGGGCCTTGGCGCTATGACCGCTGATGGCGTACTCATGGTCATTACCTACCTCTTCTCTAAGGTCCTGGGTCACTATGTGTATTACCTTTACTTTGTTGGTTTTGGTGTCATGGCTTACCTGGCGGTGTCGATACTTAGGTCCACGTTCTCGTCAAGGAATTCCGGTGGTAAGAGGTCTCCATTGCTTAATTACGTGATGGGTATTTCCATGGGCTTAACGAATCCATACCAAGTATTTTGGTGGCTCACCGCTGGTTTATCCTTCATGAGCATCTTTGGCATCTTCAGCATCGCCGGTTTGTTCCTCGCCATACTTATTTGGGTCTTTGCGTTCCCATATGTCGTCTATGTTGGTAAGGTTTATGGCGGGTCTAGGGTTGACTTCGCCATTAAGTTAGTCTCCGCAATTGGTATCCTTGCCTTTGCAGTTTACATTTTCATTTATGCCTTGTCTCACTTCATTTAGAGGTAAATTTATAAGGTTGAAATTATAAAATAGAATGTGGACCTGGACGAATTGGCTTTATCGGCTATGGGACCATTAATCCTAAGGTTAAGGGGTACAAGGATTTATGAGAGGTTAGAGAGGAGCCTTGCCTCGTCATTATCCTTCACAAGCCCTGAGCGTTATTTAGCCAGGGTCTTATTCATAACGGTGGTAATGCTCGCAATAACGGCCCCACTTGGTGTAATGTTAATCATGTTGAACCTAAATAATGCATTAATCCTGCTTAAAATGAGACTCCTCCTCTCGACACAGTACGGTATTAGGGACCTCGTATTAATAATAATGGGTGTTGTCCTCATATTCATGCCACTGATAGTCTATGAAATGATGATCGGAATGCCAAGGATAACCGCCAGTGACCTGGCCTTTAAGGTTGATACGGAATTACCATTCTTTGTGGCGTACGTCTCTGCAATAACTAATTCGGGGCTTTCCGTGTTCAGGGCTGTGGAGAGGATTGCGGAGGCGAAGATACTTGAGGTAATGGGTAGGGTGGCTAGGTGGGCGTACATTAGGTTTAAGGTCTTTGGTGAGGACCCATTGACGGCATTGTCAAACGTATCCTCAGTAATCGAAAGTAGAGCTTAGGGAGTTCATTAGTGGCTACATAACCACGGTCAGGACTGGCGGTGACGTAGTACATTACATAAACACTAGGCTACATGATATCGTCAGCAACGCCATTGAGAGAATGAATAGGGCTGCCGAGTTTCTCGGAATGCTCATGGAGAGCTACATAGGGTCAGCCGCAATACTCCTAATTGGTCTCGATGTGCTCTACCTAGCCCAGGCAGTGACGCCGTTTGGTAATAGGTATGCAGCATTCATGCAGGCAATAAACTCGAACTACATGTTTGGCTTATTCGTCGTGCCCGCCATATCCGTGGCATTCATATACCTCGGTGAGGTCTCTACCTTCAGATCACCATACACCGATTACAGGCCTTACAAGTGGGCTGGAGTCTCCATGGCCGTGGCCGTCGCACTCGGTGTTTTTGAGTATGTGGTGCTCTTTCATAGGGACCTGAGTAGTAGGATGTATGTCCGTGGCTTACCAATACCGCTGGACTTCACCGTAGTTTTTGGCTTAACCCTGGCCCTGTCCTTCGTGCCCACGGCCATATACTCGATGAGGGTTGTTGGTGAGAGGTGGGAGATTGATAGGGAGTATGCAGAGTTCCTTAGGGACGTGACCGAGCTTAGGAAGAGTGGCTTCACGCCAGAGAAGACCTTCGAGACCCTCAGGTATACCAGGAGGTACGGTGCCTTCGATAAGTACCTGGACACGATGGTTAGGCAGATTAGGTATGGTGTACCAATTAGGGAGGTCCTATCATCAATAATGTCGAAACTCCACAGTTACTACTCAAAGGTTTTCACATTCCTACTCACCGAGACGATAGACCTCGGTGGCGCATCACCGCAGGTCCTCGATATGCTTGCTAGTTTTGCATCGTCAATAGTTAGTGTTCAGGAGAATATGAGGGCTAGGTTGAGGCCTCTTAGGTATGTGCCGTATATTGGCGCAGTTATATTAATAGTGACGTTGATAGTCCTCATATTCTCAGTGGTTGCTATAGTCACGAGGGTCGGTCCTGGCGGTGTTGCCGCTGGTGGGCCGACTTCTAATCCATTGATTAATTTGCTGGCTACTTCGTTCTCATTCACGATAACTATTGACTCATTCATAATGGGGTTAATAGCTGGTAAGCTTGGTGAGGGTGAGTTATCACTTGGTTTAGGCATGCAGTGGTGCTGACACTAATGGTGGTTATTGTCTATGCCATGTCGCCATTCCTAGCAAACGCACTGTTTGGAGCCATGTCAGCGCCATCAACAAGCCTACCCTATTAGGCCTGGCTTGGCGGTACTGTCTCCATTAAATAGTCTATGTACTTAAAAATTGAGTCGAGGGCAGGTGACTCATAAAATGATAGTTTAAGACTCTCTATTTCCAGTGCCTGCCTAACTATTGGGAATAAGTCATCGTATGGAATAACGTGCGGTTCAATGCCAACCACGTCCCTGAGGAGTTTCGTCCATGGATAACCACTCACTGCGTCAATGGGGTACTTAATATTCAACATATTCAATATCGGCTTCAACAATTTATTGCTTGCCTTCAGGTCATGCATTAGATTAACCACATTACCAACGGCCTTTAAACTGCTGTGGTCGGGTATGGCTATTAATACTACGTTCGTGCTGGCTTCAAGCAGGGTTGTTAATGTGTCATAGGATAGGCCGAGGGCTGGCGTATCAATGATCACGTATAGTGGCGAAATCGCCTCGATAGTGTTCAATAATCCCTTGAGTAGGTACTATCTACCTTGACTTGGCTTGGGTATTGACTTATGGATGCCGTGAAGACCAGCTTAAATGTGTCATCATCTATTTGCCAGGTCTTTACGTAGAACGTTGATAATGGGTCAGGTATCTTGCCCATGAAGTAATCAGCCAGTGTATATGGCATTTTCTCCTCAATATTACCAAGCATTAATAGGGTTGCAGTGCCACTATCTAGGCCTAGGTCTATGAGTACGACCGGGTATTGGGCTCTATTTCTCAATTCGTAGGCTAGTATGATGGCCATGTTCACAGCTATCGTGGTCTTGCCAGTGCCGCCCTTAGTGCCGCTTGTGATTAGTATCTTCTTCACAGAATCACCAGTTATATAATAAATATTAAGTTAGTAAATAAAAATTACCAAAGTCTATGATCGATAGATGTATGTAAAGGCTGACACTGGGTAAAATTACCTCCTCGGCTTTTTAAGTGGCCTTTTCTTAATGTCATCAGGGCTCGGCTTATTACTCTCCATCTTGATTCTAACGAGTAGGTTCTCAATGTCCCTATTTATCATTAGTATGCCCAGGATGTTTAGTAGGAATCCTATTATGAATAGTGATGATGGGAGTAATACGTTATTAACCATTGCGGATAGAACGAACCCAATAACCATAAATACCAATCCGATTATTGCAACCATTAGGCTTGTCCTCATTGATATAGCTAGTAATTCCTTGAGTATTTATACTTAATTAATCACATTAATCATAAGTACCTATCCAGGCCATTACTAAGCAGTTTCCTCACCGTGGACCAACTCCTCCTAACAATGGGCGGCAAGTTGCCATACCTCCTTACCCAATCCCTGAGGAATGCGATGGTCCTTGGATCACTCGGATAGCCACTCCCAAAGTCCCCGTATTCCTTATGCAATTTCTCAATTATCGAATCCCTAACCACCTTAGCCACAATGCTCGCCGCGGACACCACTGGTATTAATTTATCCGCATTATTCATTGCCACAACCTCGACATTACTTCCAACATTCTTCTTGATAATGTCCCTAAATCTCTCGGGCCTTGGGTCAGGTGAATCAATATACACTACCTTGAGCAATACCCTGCCCAATGCCCTATTAATTAACTTAGTGGCTACCTCAGCCTCGAGTATGTTCAGGGCGTTCATGTATACGTAATCATCAATAATCCTGGGCTCTATGACCTCGTAATCCACGTAAATCAGCATTGATTTAATAATTGAAAATAAACGGGCCCTACCAACTGAACTCAATTCCTTGGAATCCCTAACACCCATAGCCCGTAGCTTATCCATATCATTCGTAATGGCTATTGCCATGACCATGGGCCCAATGACAGGCCCCCTACCTGCCTCGTCAATACCTCCCACGAGAACCTGCATTGACAGCCTCCCTAATCACCTTCTTAAATTCCTCACACTTAATGGCTTATTCCCATAGACTGCGAGTTCGTAATAATAAATCGCCTTATCAATAGCCTCATTATTAACTCCAGAATACCTCATTAAGTAGTTTCGAATGTCCCTATGGGTTAACGATGGGTCCTTAACACCGAGCCTTCTCACGAATCTAATAAATAATTCATTGATACATTCTCTGTTATCATATACTTGGTACCTGAGTATTGGCGCTATCATTAATAATGCAATTAGTGCTATTGTTGCGATTAATGAGAAATTGATCATTACATAGATAACTGCGTAGGTATTCCGTGCCTTCGTACTCTTAGTATGAATATTACCGGACTGCACGCTCATCAACTGTTTATGTCCATTATAAATCGCTGATGTATTAGTATTTATCGCCATAATAGTATTAATCGAGGATTCCCTCACCAATTGACCTACGTGGTATGCTCGCTGCCCAATTAACTCATAGTCCGATGGGTACGCCGTGATATTAATACTCGACTGTGTAGTGGTCTTACTACCAGTTATGCCTGGGCTTACCGATGTATTTACTGGCACGAATTCTGCAATGCTTATTGTGCCATTAGCATAAATAATACCATTAACCAGGAGGTAATCACCACCTATTAAGCCAATACCTGTAAAGGCTTCATATTGTTGGCTCGGTATTTCTCTCGGTGATATCACTATGATCACACCACTGCTTGTCTGTGTACCATTAACTATTGACACACTTATTACCGGCCAGTTAATGGTGCTGTAAAATCCAACATACCCACCACTGGCGGTGTTGGCCGATGAGAGGAAAATAGATAATAAGATGAGCGTAATTATCAAAGCCCTGAGTGCCAATGATTTATTAATTGGCATTACTAATAACTTAGCAATATGAATTTGTTAATAATGCTTTTGTTACTTGAGCTATTGCAGGGAAGCTCATCATACATACCCATCAATGCGTCAATAACCTACGTTGGCACTGCGTTCTCAATAAACGTTTATCAACTATCGTTTAAGAACATCACGGGATACCTAATGATTCCTCAGGGTGTTTATGAGGGTATCTTCGCAGGCCTGCTCAAGGTGGATAATTTAACACTTGTTGGTACTTACCACGGCTGATAAGCCACTTAACATTCGTGGGCTACTTCACCCCCGTCATTGCCTACAAATCCGTGTCAATACCCACGGTATTATCCCTGGGTAATTACACGGGGTTTGAGGCCATCGTGCAGTCCAAGGTGCCCATCTACCTGAGGTACCTTGTTTTTAATGAGTATAGTAATGGAACTTTAGTGAATACGCTATCCTTAGTAACTGTTAATGCGACGAAACCACCATTAACCATATGGTTCGGTAATGGATATGACTGCGTCAGCTACTCTATAAATGCGACGTTTAGTGAACCTGTGAGGATCGTACCAATACCCGTCATTGTTAACACCCAGCCGCCAATATCGTACTACGTGAGTAATGTATCAATAGTGAGTGTGCAACCGCAGACGGAGCTCATGCTCCTTGAGCCCGGGGATATTATCATTGCTGAATCGCCAATTGGTGAGGTGAACTACACGATGTATGTCTGTAGGAAGTTAATGAGCGTTGGTAGTCCAAATTTCTTATATGTAATTGAGTACTTGGGACCCACTGGTATCGTGATACCCGGCTCAATTATTACGAAGATATTTAGCATCGAGAAGCCTAGTAACCCAGTCGTGATAGTCAATAGGGTATTCTATGTATTAGCCAGTGGTAAGTATGTCCTCTCTACATACTCCGTGGGCCCAGGCAATGTACTTAGTGCTGGTAAGGGCTCTATTATCGACTTTACTGCATTGGTTATGACAGTATTGAGGTACTACGGTATACCGACTAGGGCGGCCCTGGGATTTTATGGTGTTAGTGATGGTAATGGTGTTTACATATTTAATTCAGGAATGAGCATTTTATGGGATGAGGCATTTGTTAATGGCTGGGTTATGTTCACTCCATTCCCAATCTATGGTAAGCCATCAATGGGTATTAATATCTCGAGTGTTACATCCTCAGTAATAATTGGCTTGGTACTTGTTTTGCCCTGGGTAATGGGTTACCTGATATACGTGTTAATAAGCCATGTAAGGGCGCGCTGAATTTAAAATAACGCCTGCTCATTATTGTTAGGTAATCAATGATGAATACGTCAGATGCGAGACAAATCGTGGATAGGCTCCTGAGGGAGGTTTCCAAGTCCGTGATTGGTTATGAGCAGGAAGTTAAGCTACTCTTTGCATGCTTAATAGCAGGTGGGCATGCGCTGATCGAGGGTTACCCAGGGCTTGCCAAGACCACGCTGGTCAAGGCCTTCGCGAAGGCCCTTGGCCTATCCTTCAGCCGAGTCCAATTCACGCCAGACCTCCTGCCCAGCGACATAACTGGTTCGTTAATTTTCAACCCAAAGATCGGCGACTTTGAGGTTAGATTTGGGCCCATATTCGCCAATATAGTCCTTGCTGATGAGGTTAATAGGGCTCCTCCTAAGGTTCAGTCTGCTCTTCTTGAGGCTATGCAGGAGGGCCAGGTAACAATTGGCGGTAAGTCCTACGAATTGCCCCGGCCGTTCATGATAATAGCAACCCAGAATCCTATTGAGCTTGAAGGCACATACCCACTACCCGAAGCACAACTCGACAGATTCATGATAAGAATAAAACTAGGATACCCAAGTGAGGATATTGAGCTTAAGATAGCCGAGGACATAGACCTTGGTAACGTGAATTCAATAAATACCGTCGTGAGTAAGGAGGAGATTGATACGCTCCAATCCCTGATGCGCTCGGTGTATGTTGATCGATCAATAACTAGGTACATAGTGAACCTAATAAGGGCCACTAGGAACACCCGTGACGTTAAGCTCGGCGCAAGCCCAAGGGCTGCCAGGTACTTAGTAAGTTGGTTAGGGCTTGGGCGTTGCTTGATGGTAGGGATTACGTAATACCTGATGACGTGAAGTTACTGGCGCCGTACGTCTTGAATCATAGGGTTATAACTCTCGGCACTGATAGTACCGTATTAATTAGGCAGTTGCTCCAGCAGGTGCCGACACCCCTCATGGAGAGGGTGCTTCGTAGATCATGATACGCACAATACCAAGCAATAGGTTATTGGTCATATACCTCATACTCTCTGGTATCACTTACATTGGGTTATTAACTAATAACTTGTTTGGCATGTACTTTGGATTAGTACTCTTCATCGTATTTACATCATATGTACTATCGTGGTATTTACTGGCGATAATAACGGCGTTGTATTCACAGCTAACCTTTGAGCAGGTCGGTGTGGAGCTCACGGTAGGCTCATCAGTAATAATTAATGCAAGGATTTCGTCAAAAATACCAATGCGGTGGGAGATAACCCTTAACCTTGTTCATTCACCCCACATACAATCTGATACGTTGAGGGTTAGAATTAATGATGAGTTTACAATTAAATTAACGGGTAGGTGGATTGGGTATGCCAGGATCATTGGCGGAATAATGGAGTTAAGGGATTCACTAGGGCTTTTGACAATTCAGAGATTACTTACCTGCAATGGTGTTAGCGTCACCATAATGCCAAGACAGTCCATTGGCGCTATTGGTAAGGTGGGCATTGGAGGTTACACAGAGCGTGGGTTATCAATGGAGGGTAGGCTGGGCGATTTTAAGTCGTTATCTATATATGATTACGAGAGATCCGCATCATCAATACACTGGTTAACGAGCGCGAGAGTTGGTGAATTAATGATGATTAATAGGGGCGACTACGGTTCATGCCCAGTATTCGTATTAAACGTATCGTCAAGAATGTTAATGCCGCGGGATGGTGAAAGACCAATTGATGAGCCCTACAGGCAATAAGCGATTCATCCCAGTACTGTGGTGAGGTTAGGGTCATACTTATACGTAGGGACTACGTTAGGGAGAAGGTAGTGGGTAAAGGCGATATTCCTTACCTGGAGCGTGAAGTAAGGATTAGCGTACTTAGGAGCTTGGCGAGGATAATACGTTGATTAATTTACCAGCGTATTTTCGTAAGTACTTTAACGAGGACGAATTACTTGACGTAGCCTATATTAAGGTGCCCATAAATGATGAACCATCAATTGACGACGTAAATAGGTTAATCAACACCATAGGCAATAATAGGGCTGTTTTGTTAGGTCTTGAGGTGAGTAATGGTTGATACGTATGGTAAGACTTAATGACTATGTTTCATACATGTTAATCAGTATTATATGGTTGGTACTGGAGCTTATGCTGACGCAGTACGGCCAATACTCGGGTATGGCATTCCTTGGGATAATGATTAATGTCCTTTCAATGGTGGTGGTCTCATACAAGCCAGCGTATGGTAAGTACTTATACATGCTTAACGCAGCATTATTAACGGTAATAGGTTTCCTAATATCGGCAATAACATTCACAATACCTTATGTAATTACACTGGTGATAAGTATCATCCTATATTTACTAATGATTAAGGCACTTGAGCCCTACTCCCTAATTCTATCCCTACTCATAATATACCTATCATACATATTAAAGAGAATACTCACAAAACTCTCGGTACTTAATACTCTCATGCCACTGATTAAGGAGGTTGGTATCAACGCAGACTTATTTATGGTTTTATTCACTTGGTACCTCTCATTATTTATAATCTCAATAGTCATAGTATTACTAATAATATGTTTAAGTAAGAAAGTGCTAACTCCTAGTAATACTTATTAATATGGCATTGTTATGAATTTTATATGCCGGATCCCTTCCTAACGGAGGAGCACCAGCTCATTAGGAGCAGCGTGAAGGAGTTCGCCGAGAGGTACATAGCGCCCATAGCCAGGAAAATGGATCTAGAGGATTACTACCCAAGGGACCTAATTAAGGAGCTCGCAAAGCAGGGCTTCCTAACACCATCAGCCCCACCCGAGTACGGTGGTCCAGGCATTGACCTCAGAGGCAGCGTGGTTGTTGTTGAGGAGTTAAGCCGATACAGCCCAACCCTCGGTTTTATTACCGAGATCGTGAATGACAACATAGTCTATGCCCTGCTTAAGTACGGCAATAATAGGCAGAAGGAGGAGATACTACCGAAGATCGCCAGTGGTGAGTGGGTTGCATCGTATGCCTTGACCGAGCCCTGCTGCGGCACCGACGCAGCTGCCATTGAGACGCGTGCTGAGAGGAGGGGCGGTGAGTGGGTTATCAACGGCAGGAAGATCTGGATTACCCAGGGAGCCTACGCTGACATCTACCTGCTCTTCGCCAGGACTGGTCCTAAGGATGCTAGGCATAAGGCAATAACGGCATTCCTCGTGAAAAGGAGTGCCTGTATTGAGGTTAGTAAGTTGGAGATGATGGGTATGAGAGGTGCAGGTGAGGCTGAGGTCAAGTTCAATGATTGTGTTGTAAGTGATGACGACGTAGTAGGTAAGGTTAATGAGGGCTTCAAAATAGCCATGGTTACGCTCGACTTAGCTAGGATTGGCATATCAGGCGTTGCCGTGGGCCTATCCCAGGGAGTCCTTGACGAGGCGTTGGAGTGGGCTAAGACGAGGACCGCATTTGGCAAGCCACTAATTGATTGGGAGTGGATTCAATTCCAGTTAGCAGACATGAAGACTAAGCTCGAGATTGGCAGAACAATAACATACAAGGCCGCCTGGCTCTACGACAATAAGGACCCATCATTCGTACTATACTCCTCAATAGCCAAGTTATACACGGCCCAGATGGCGGTTGAGATAGCGAGGGATGGTGTACAAATACTTGGTGGATTTGGATACTCAAAGGAGAGTTTCTCAGAGAGGGCTTACCGTGATGCCAAGGTCCTTGAGATTGCAGAGGGTACGAACGAGGCCCAGAGGATAGTGATCCATAGAATATTAACAAGGGGACTACCGGAGGTAGAACTATGATACCGATAAGGCATCCATCACTAACGAAGGAGCATGAGAAGTTTGTGGAGTTAGTGGATGATTTAAGTAGAAGGTTTATTGAACCCATTGCCGACAAGATTGATAGGGAGAATTACTACCCACGTGAAGCTATCAGGGAATTAGGAAAAAAATGGTGCATTATCGCCAATATTGCCAAGGGAATATGGCGGTTATGGAATGGATGTGCTCGGTACGGCATTATCTATCGAGGTGATATCTAGGTATAGTGGCTCAATGGGGATATTGACAGAGGTGCAGGGATTCCTGGTAACGGATGCATTCTACACCTATGGCAATAAGCAGATGAGGGAGGAACTCGTACCTAAGTTAGCCAGGGGTGAGTTAATAGGTTCATTCGCCCTTAGTGAACCTTGTTGTGGCAGTGATGCGGCGGCGATTGAGACGCGTGCTGAGAGGAGGGGTGGTGAGTGGGTTATAAATGGTAAGAAGATGTGGATAACCCAGGGACTCTATGCCGATGTGTATATAGTATTCACGAGGACAGGCCCTAAGGAGGCTAGGCATAGGGCAATAACAGCATTCCTAGTAAGGAGGAATAAGTGCATCGAGGCGAGCCCAATAAACGTCATGGGTATAAGGGGTACGGGAACCTCCGAATTAACATTTAATGATTGTGTTGTAAGTGATGACGACGTAGTAGGTAAGGTTAATGAGGGCTTCAAAATAGCCATGGAAGCACTGAACCTGGGCAGGATAGCCGTAGCTCGGTAACCCTCGGCCTCGCGGAGGCGGCGTTAATGGAGGCCCTGGAGTGGGTCAAGGTAGGAGGGTCTTTGACCAGCCATTAACCAATCATGAATGGATTCAATTCCAACTCGCCGACATGATGGCGTACATAGAGACCATGAGATCCATAGTGTATGACGCAGCCCTGCACATTGATCGTAAGTACGATGACTACTACGCCCTCGCATCAATAGCTAAGTTAACGTCGGTGCTCCTGGGAATGGATGTAATTAGGAGGGCTGTGCAATTAACGGGTGCCTATGGCGTATGGAGCAATAGTAAGTTGAATAGGATCTATAGAGATGCCAAGCTAATGGAGATTGGCGAGGGCACAAACGAGGTCCAGAGAATGGTTATTTATAAATGGTTAAGCAGATACTTGGGTTGATCCGCAGCCAGCGTACTCCATTGCCATCCTCAAAATACGAACCAAGTCCTCCAGCTTCAACCTACCAGTGTTGGTATTCCTCGGGCTTGGGTGGTAACTCATGAATATCCTGACACCGTTAAAGTCTACGTAACCACCATGCCAAAACTCGGCCCTGAAGCCAAGGGCCAGCTTAACACCCTCGAAGGCGATATGGCCGAGTGCCACAATAGCCCTAGGCCTAATGCGCTCAATCTCATACCTAAACCAATTACCCACGCATGTATGGATTTCCTCACCAGTAGGCCTATTATTCGGCGGCGCACACTTTACCACGGACGTTATGTATATGCACCTAACGATCA
Source organism: Vulcanisaeta sp. JCM 14467 (assembly GCF_001316245.1). GTDB lineage: Archaea > Thermoproteota > Thermoprotei > Thermoproteales > Thermocladiaceae > Vulcanisaeta. Next base: position 90,128 of record NZ_BBDM01000005.1, read on the forward strand.
CTCCATCATCCCTCGAGACACTATACGGCTTACTGGACAGCCCAGTCTCATACAATGCCCTGAATAAAAATTGGGCCGAGCTATCGCCCGTGAACATCCTGCCAGTCCTATTCCCACCATGCGCGGCTGGTGCCAGGCCAACTATCATTATTCTAGCGTTGGGTAAGTCACCCCACGGTGGTACGGGCCTCCTCCAATACGTCTCACCTATGAACTTCGGCAGTGGCTTAACACTCTCCCTATAGCTCACGAGCCTTGGGCATGCCCTACAGGTTATTAACCTGCTAATGAAGTCGCTGTACCAATCCACGGCCACAATAGCCAAACCCTTAAATAAAGCGTTTCCATTATGTGCCTGTTCATGGATCAATTAACGAGGGATGTGGTCAGGGGATTAATATCATACATCTACGGACCCGAAACACTAAGGAGGTTAGGCAACAACCTCAGGATTGAGACGAGCAGGACCGGCGGCTTGAGGAGGATTTACCTGGGTGATGAGCTGGTCTTCGTGGTTAGGGCTAATGATGGTAGGCCATTGCCAACCCTAAGTGGTGCCAGGTTCATTGATAAGGTGGTTATCGTGCGTAGGGAGGCGGCGGCCTTTATTAGGCAGGGTAGGAGTGTCATGGCCAGGTTCATAGTCGATATTAGGAATGCCATACCGGGCGATGAGGTCGCCATTTACTCAGAGGATGGTGAATTACTTGGCGTTGGTAGGCTATTACTCTCTAGGGATGAGGCTTTGAGCGTTGATAGGGGTGCCGTAGTCAAACTCCGCCATCACGTAAGTGAACCTAATGAACAAGTAGCTAACCAATAATGCTTATATTTTGCCAACTTCCTCAATTGGCAGGGTGATTCCTATCTGGCGAATGAGTTCACAGTAACGCTTGGGAGGTAAAGGGCAAAGTAGATTATATGAGGCTTGCCCGTGAGTTCGGTGTTCAATTAATAACGGATAACGAAATCAACACATTGCAGAGATTAACGGGTGAGGTTCATTACCTGATAAGGAGGGGTTTCTTCTATGCACATAGGGACCTGCAATCAATCCTGAATAGGCAGAAAAACGGCCTAAGGTGGGCCTTATACAATGGTAGGGGTCCAAGCGCGGATCTACACATTGGTCACCTGGTTCCCTGGATGCTCAGTAAGTGGTTTGTGGATAAGTTCCATGTTGATTACTTCTTCGAGTTGACAGATGACGAGAAGTTCCTGGTCAAGGAGGGGTACACCCTGGAACAAACGAATAGGTACGCCTATGAGAACGCCCTGGACCTAATAGCCCTGGGCTTCACACCTGATAAGCTACACATAATCATTGACAGTGAGGACATTAAGTACCTATACAAAATAGCCGTCAGGGTTGGGAAGAAATTGACACTGTCAACCGTCAAGCACACCTTCGGCTTCACAGACTCAACAAACGTCGGTGCAGCCTTCTTCCCAACGCTCGAGATATCCGTGGCCTTCCTACCAACCGAGCTCTACGGTGAGCAGGTACCCGTGCTAATACCAACGGCAATAGACCAAGACCCATACTTCAGGCTGGCTAGGGATATCGCGGATGAGTTGGGGTATCCCAAGCCATCCACGATATATAGCAAGTTCATACCAGGACTAACGGGTGAGGACAAAATGAGCGCCTCGAATCCGGACTCGGCAATCTACGTAACGGATAGCGAGAAGGATGTTAGGAGGAAGATAATGAACGCACTAACCGGCGGCCAACCCACGGCAGAGCTCCAGCGCAAATACGGTGGAGACCCAGACAACTGCGTGGTCTATAAATACCACCTACTCTTCCAGGACAGCGACGAGAAGGTCAGGAAGATATACGAGGATTGCAAGGCAGGGAAACTACTCTGTGGTGAGTGCAAGATGATGCTCTTTGAGAGGATTAGGGAGTTCATGAAGGAGCACAATGAAAGGAGGGAAAAGGCTAAGGACGTGATTGAGCAATACAGATTATCGGTGAAGTTCAGGTAATAACCTTATAACACCATTGTTAGTTTAATTTCATAATGAACATTAGTTACCCGATCATAGACCTGCACGAGGATATTGCGTATTACCTAATGAACTCAGGTAGCCTTGAGGAGGGGTTCCAAGACTTCGACGTTGATTCACCCAACAGACAGTCCGACCTGCCTAAACTCATTAGGGGCAACGTTAAGGTCGTGTTTGGAGCTGTCTTCCCAATTCATGACACGTATAACCCGATTATCGGTGAGAGGATATCATCGGGCTACGGCGCACAATCAGCGAAGTCCTATACACCAACCGCGTCTAAATTAATCGGCCTTGAAATGATTAAAATCTACCTAATATTAGCGAGGAGGTTCAGTAATAGGCTTAGGATAATCGAGGGGTACCCTGACGTTGAGCAGGTAATGAATAGTGACTTGATAGGACTATTAATGTCCGTTGAGGGTGCAGACATGCTTGACGATGTTTACGACCTATTACTACTTCATAGGCTTGGTGTCAGAGCCCTGGGTATTACTTGGAACTTTGATAATAGGTACGGCGCATCATGCTTCACGAGGAAGGATTATGGCTTGACATCGGATGGCGAGGAGCTTGTTAGGTTAGCTAATGAACTGGGTGTCATAATTGACCTGGCCCACGCGAGTAGGAATACCATGATTGACGTGTTAAGTATTTCTAAGAAGCCCGTCATTATTAGCCATGCGAATGTCCAGGGTGTTCATAAACACTTAAGGAACGTTGGTGATGATGTGCTTGAGCTCCTCGTTAGGAACCATGGCGTAATCGGCATAACCATGATACCATCAACAATAGGGCCGAAGCCGAACATAAATTCGCTGGTTAGGCATGTACTATACATACGTGAGAGGTTTGGGCCTGACATAATTGCGATTGGCACGGACTTCCTGGGCATTGAGAGAACGCCTGAGGATTTAACGAATATTGGCGAGATCACAAAATTACTGAATAGGTTGGCGGAGTATGGGTTGGGCGATAATGACATTAGGAAGATTGCCTTTGAAAACGCCCTAAGGGTTATAAGGGATAATCTCACGTCATGATTTTAAATTATCATAAGGAATGTACTGACTTAATCATGGCCTGAGCCAGTTGTCTGCCCTGTCGTTTGTTGGCTGGCCTGTGATGTTAGGAATTGTATGTACTGGAGCCTATTCTTCTCATACTCATCGACGGGTATGGGCTTAAGCTTCGAAAGTATCTGCGGTAGGGTCGTGTACTCCATCTCCTCAGGTGGCAGCCTATGCGGCATTACTGGCCCATCCTCCTTATGTAATCAGTTATTTGGGCAGCCAACTGCCTACTATAGTCGAAGGCTGGGTCATCAAATAGGTCGACAGGTCCCTCCAGGTAACCATCATGTAATTGGAAGCCCAGGGCAATGACCTTCGGCGGTCCGTCAAACCTAGTCATCTTCGGGCCAAGGGCTATCCTCTTCTCCATGTCAATGCTTATCATCTTTGCCGGCATTAATGGACCCACATGACTACCCCTCATCCAACCCTCAACCAAGTGCGGGTATGCGAATGCCTCGAGTATCTCACCAACGGCTGGTAAGCCGTGCTGCGCCCTAACCATGGCCACTGGGTCGTCCTTACCAACATAGCGGCCGGCAATTAGGTTCAGCCTCTCGACACTCGTGACGGAGGCCTGTGTTAGGTCGGACCTCCTGTAGATCCTCCTTATTATGTACCTGCCCGGCGTACCTATTAGGCCTAATATGTCGTAGCTATTCTCCGGCGCATCGAGTAGGTAAACCTTGCCCTCATAAACATCGAGGATCTCAAACCTAAAGCCCTGGTGCATTGATGGATCAATAACCAAGCCAGCCGTGTTAAATGGATCAGCAAATATCCTATAGAATGGCAAATTGAAGGCACCCGGCTCAGTCTTATCAGCAGCAAAAACAACCAAGGGCTCACTAGGCCTCTCCTCAAACTCCATCTCAGCGACCTGGGGACCAAGACCCCTAATATTACCGCTGAACGTATCCTTGAGTAGGTCCTGACCAGCGCCGTAGAGCTTAACCTTCTTCGCTATGTTCTCCGTAGCCTCCTTAAATATTGACCAGGCAAGACCATGAATGTCAGGATTGTTCTCACCCTTCGTGTGCGTCATGAGCAATGACATGTCATCGCCAGCATTATACACGAAGTAATCAATTATCAAGCCCCTCTTCTGCTCCTCCCTAAGTCTCTCAGCCGCAAACTCAAGTATCTTAGGATGTACCCAGGCATGCCCAGGTAAGCCTCCTATGTCTGCCTTTATTATCGAGACCGTGACCTTCATCAACAGTATTTTTAAATCGATGTATTAATATTTTACCCTTATAACATTTTCAATACTAATAATCATTTATCAGGGTAAAATGAGTATAAAGAATATTAACTTATTGACAAAGATCATACACCACCAAGATCAGCCCCCTCCAGGTATTTAAACACAACCCCAGCAATTGCACGGGCAAGCGGCGGCGGCACAGCCTCACCTATCTGGTTAAATTGGGAATCCTTCGGCCCGAAAAACACGTGATCATCTGGAAAACCCATGAGCCTAGCCTGCTCCCTAACAGTGAGTATCCTATCCTCAAATGGGTGTACAAAACGTACACTACCCATTACAGTTGGCGCCGGCTTCCATGGGTTGAGCCTAACGAAATTTCTAAATGAGCCGGTGGCGCCCCTGAACCTGTAAAGGGCCTCATCCCAACCAAGCTTAGCTATACCCCTAACCTTCCTATCACTGATCGTGACATACTCATGATTAAGCACCCTCGGATCACCAGGCTCGGGCAGGTCGCCTATCGCATCCCAAACAGTCAAAACCCTGCCAAGCTTCTCAGGCCTTATCGGTACATTACTAATGAAGACCCTACGCCTAACGCTAGGCGTTCCATAATCCTCAGCGTGAAGCACGTTGAAGTAAATCCTCTCATAACCAACCCTGGCAAACTCATTAATCAGGGCATCCCTCAACGGACCATCCATTATGTGAACCACGTTCTCAAGAACAAAGACCCTAGGCCTCAACTCACCAACCAGCCTAATGAACTCAAGCGTCAACCTACCCAACTCATCGACATAAAGCCTATCAAGCGGGTCCCTAGCCCTCCTCGGGTTGGCCTCGGTAAATGCCTCACAGGGACTACCACCGATTACTACGTCAGGACTGGCGCCAATGTACTTAATAATGTCCTCACCCCGAATATTCCTAACATCATCAACAATCATGACAGCACCTGGGAAGTTATAACTATATGTTCGCGCGGCATTCACATCAATCTCAACGCCAAGAGCCACGTCAAAGCCCACGTCCCTAAACCCCCTACTAAATCCCCCTGCGCCGGCGAATAAATCAACTACGGTATAACCCATTACCGTAATATGAATTAATGCGTCATTTTAATTCCTAATCCTCCTCCTGCTCACTCTCAGACTCGTATAAATTATCGAGGAGCTGCTTAACATAGTCCTCCTTCATCTCCTTCTCCTCCTCACTTGGCTCCTTCTCCTCATAACTCTCCACAATCACCGCACCCTTCTTCTCAATGCTCTTCTTATCGACGTAGGACTTAGCATCACTACTCTTCATCTCCTCCTCATAACCACACCTCTGGCACCTAAGGTAGACCTTCCCCTCCCTCTTTACCGGAACCATCAAACCTCCACATCTAGGGCAAAATTTCATTGCGAATTAACGCAAGTAAAGGACTTACTTAAAAACCTTATGACCACCTTAACCAGGGATTACACAATCATGAGGGATAGGCGTAATCACCGAGACCTGAGAAAGTAAAATAAAAACCTTGGTTAACTGCCTAGCCGTGGACGAGAACTGGATATACGTTAATGGTAGGTCCGTGAGGTACTTGGTTCATGGTGATGGTAAACCCATGGTCATGGTTCATGGGTTCAGCTTTAGTGCTGACGATTGGTTTAATTGCTGTGGTAATGACTTTCCTGGCTTCAGGATATATGCCGTGGATATGCCATACGGACCAAAGTCGAGGAGTGAGCACTTCACGCCGAGGAATGATGATGACTATGCAAACCACCTATACGCCGTGATAAGGGCATTAAATATTGAGAATCCCATACTAATCGGTGCAAGCCTAGGTGGCGAGACAGTGCTTAGGTACCTGGCCCTTAACTACCCAGCAATTGCCGGCATCGTGGTTGGCCCCGTCAGTACCTTATATTAACCTGTCCAGGATAAGGGTGCCCGTAATGGGTATTTGGGGCAGTAATGACAGGGTCTCGGGTAGGGAGAACATGGAGGCCATGAGAAGGGCTGGCTTCAGGGTTGAGATTATCGAGGGTGCTGATCACCCTGCCTACCTCAGTAAGCCCGGGGAATTCGTGAGGTTGGTGCTTGATTTCCTTAGGTCAATTAACGTTATTTAGCATTTTAGTGTTAATACCCACGTATTATCTGCGTAATAATCTTTATTATAAGGCATAGCGTAATTTATTTCCGGATTATAACCCATACCGTGGATAGGGTTGACCTGGCGTATGTAGTTGGTGTTGTGCTTGGTAAGGAGGATATTGATGGCATTAGGGTTGCATACACCACATACACGAGTACCCTGGGTAAGTGGGTTAGGGATCCTGAGGATGTTGTTCAGTACCTGGTAAGCATTGGTAAGGCGAAGGTCGTAAAGAGCGGTCAGGGTAGGAGCGTGATATTGACGGATAGGGAGATGATGAATAGGGTAAACAACCTATTAATGCCCAGGGAAGATGTTGACCCACTAACGCTGGTTGTTGAGGGCATTAGGAAGTTGGCAAACCCATTGTCCGGCTATGCCGACATTGGTGATGTGATTAAGTACATAGAGGGTAGGCTCAACATACCCACTAGGGAGGCTGAGGACTTCCTGGTCAAGGTGATTAAGTTCCACAGGGTAGGTTCGTGTTTGCCCACGGTGGTTCTAGGAGGTTGAAAATTGGTTCCTCATACTACGGCTTGATAAAGGTGGTGGGTGATGCAGAGACTCCTAGTTCCTAACAGGGGTTCAAGGGTAAAGCTACTTGGGCCGTCATGGAGAACGGCCAGGGAGAAATTACTAGGCATGATTCGTGGGGATTACCAATTAATTGCCGTAATCGGTAGGGCAGGCACTGGAAAGACAACGCTCCTCCTAAGCCTTGAGGACATGGACGATGGCATTCTCATGTATGCAGACATGACGGAGGTCAGGGACAGGGACTTACCGGCAATCATGTCAACCGTCGTGGCGGACAACATGCACATCGTGAGGGAGATACAGGAAAGACTGAGGAGGGCTGGCGTTAAAGGCATACTCAAGGCCTTCGCAAGGCAGGCCCTGACGAGGTCATCGAAAGCGCCAGGCTAAGGCCCATGGAGACACTCAAGTTACTCAACGATGCCGTGGAACTACTGGGCATGGCACCACTGGTGATAGGTATTGACGAGGGGCTACTAAGCCAGGACGACACTAGGGCCATGGACTTCATAAACGCCCTACACGCATTCAGAAACAACATGCGGGCAATACCATCAACAAGGATAATAACCACCCTACTCCCAGACGTGGTAAACCTAATATCGAAAATCGACACACCACTCTTCGACATACTAAGACTAGGCGCAATAACACTCCCAGACTACGTGACGAAGGAGGACTTGGAGGAGGTCATCCAGGAATACGGACTAGGCGAAGCAGAACTAAGCAAGATAGACGCCCTAGGCCCACTAACCATGAGGCAACTCATATGCCTAATAAATACGAAACTCGACACCACAAAATGCGGAATAGACACAGCAGGAGAAATAACAATAGAATAACTCATGATAATTTAATTTAATATCATCGTAGTATCATTAGGGTTGTGCCTATCATTATGAAAACAATACCAGTGATTATGCTCGCCAAACCAGCTGCAGACACAAACAAACTATAAAATAAAGCACCATAAATTGAATTGCTGTAAGCCGCTATATATTGAACGAACAACTGCGGAGTATAAAAGCCAAGAAAACCAAATACCAATAAAAGTACTCCAGAAACAATGAGGCCTAAATTGATTATCCTGACATGAATCATCATTTATATTTAATATGCATCTTTTTAAATCTTAATGTTTAATTAAAATTAAAATAATCAATGTAATGATACGAACATGTCATCAACGCAACGAAGAAACACCATAAATTTAAAAAAGTATTATAATCTTCTTGTGGTTATTTTTTTATTATTTTAGTCTTATCAACAATAATAATTAGCATTTTTCTCATAATATTATTTATTAAGTATTACAAGCAGGATATCTATGTTCTCTCAGGATTCTTTGTTAACAAGACGGCCTTAATTAACTACACATCGATAATGTCAAATAACGCATTAATGAATAGTATACTTATAAACTTCAGTAAATCATTAGCGTTTTACGTATATTTAGCATTTCTATTCACAATAACCTTTGTACTTTATATCATATATTTATATTTAATAAAGGAATTAATAAAGTATCAATTATTTAATTCAAATAATTCACTAAGAAAATGGATTTATGAATTCCATGTAAAATTATGGGGTTTAAATATCGTAGATATTGTCTTCCTTTTTGAGTTCATCATTATTCCAATATCAAATATTATGATGATATTTATAGGTATTTTACCATTAATTGAAGAAATTGAAATTTTACCTAAGATATCTCCTGCAATATTTCCATCTATTGTTGAAATTATTCTTTTTGGTATAGATATTGCCTTATTAATTGTGATGACATTAGTTGAAACGAACAATAGATCTACGGGTAATTGTAAATTGAAAGTTAAAGAATTCTTTGAAGAACATAGTTTATACGTATATGAGGATCATATAGCAAGGGTGTTAAGGATCGTCGTAATAATTATGATATTAATTTCCATACCATTAAGTACGGGTCTAGTAATTCCTGCCCTCGTAAGTAAGGCAATACTTGATACGTATACATTTGTAGCATTCTTTATGCTAGCCATAACGTTAATTTTTAGCATAGCCATGTTTATTTTAGAAACACTGGCAGATTTAAAGATACATGTATTATGTAGCAAGATACGTGTAAAATCATTGTTTGACCTTTTAATGTTTTTGGTCATCGTAATAGTTGTATTAATTGCAAGTGTAGTATCGCCCTTTATTTTACTTCTTATTCTAAGGTAATTACTTACTTTATTGCCTTTATTGCCAAATTAATAGTTCTGGAGCCCCGGCCGGGATTCGAACCCGGGACCTCCCGCTTACGAGGCTTGCACGGGGCGATTGCCCCAGGGCGCTCCGACCGGGCTGAGCTACCGGGGCTCGGCACTTACTGTGTTGCATGAGTTTTAAACTTTATGTTTTAGGGAGTCGTTGGTTAGTTAGTAAGTAATTATAAGTAATTGGCTGTATTTACTCAGGAACTTAACTTTTGTGGTTGAGTTGTTACGTTTATTTCTTCCTTAGTCATTGCGTGCACGATTATGGCTTAAAAAAACACGCCCTTTAAGGGTGGCCTGGGGGCTATTGCCCGTGTAGCGCCTTGCCAGCTAATTCTCTGACCTTGTTTATTAACGTCCTTATGTCCTTAGCTGCTGACTCATCGTCTGGGTATGGACTTAGTATTCCCTGCCTATCTGGCCCGTTGTATTGATATTCATGTACCCATAGCGCCATGTTCGTATACACATCAATATCACCACCTATTACCTGGGCCACGGGCTTCAGCGCCGTGGCTGGCATTACGGCGATTACCCAATAGACCTTCTCAACCCTAGCCCTCACTCCCCTCAACCTCTTTGTGCCTGGAATAACCTCCTTAATTCGCTCACCCTATCCACGGCATAGGCAGCCACAAGGGCCTTCCATGCCTGGAATGCCTTGCCTGCGGCGTTCCTAGTTAATCCCTGGTTTAGGAAGGACTCCACTAGGTCTGTCTCGTAGAGTGCCTCCTTCAGCCTCACTTCCCTGTACTTTCTCACGTCGAACCAGAGCTTTGGTAATTGCTCCACCTACTTCAATGGGTATTCCCCGCTTAAAAATGCTTCACGACTTAATCACTCACTCCCTAACCTTCTGCGTCATTGGCACCCTAGTCCTACTCCAGGAGGTTGCTATGGCAATGGCTATCAGGGCTAAGGAGCCCTGAAGGCCATGTGTAGACTGTTTATAAACGGCGCCATTAGACTCGGCGTTAGCGTCGATGTCCCCACGAATATTTGGAAGGCCACACTCCTCGGTATTGCCATTGAGGAGACAACTATGGCTATTATGAAACTCAGCAAAATACCTATGTTACCGATGGTTCTGTTCTATTTGCGCCTGAGGCTATTCCATACATTTCCCTGGGTACCTCGAACATGACCATCTTACCATTAGCCGCGAAGAACATTGCAGCTCCAATACCGCTTATTGAAGCTATTATTGTTATGTAGTAGAATGGTGTCGTTAGTGTTAGTAGGGTGTCGTATAGTACGTAGGCCACCGCCTGTAATGTGAGCCCCACGGACGCTATGACCCTGGCGTCGAATCTATCGGCTAACCTACCGCCTAGGGTTGCCATTATTGAGCCAGTAGGTAGCCTGGGACTAGCATAGGGATGCGTAGAATGGGTTCAAACCCCTAACGCCCTGTAGGTACATTATTAGTAGGAAGAGTATTGCGTTGTTCGCCATGTATTGGAAGAAGTAGGAGAAGCTGGATAGTGTGAACATCTTAATTCTAAACAATTTGAGACTCAACAGTGGTGATTTTGCCCTGGACTCTATGTATAGGAATAGCACGAGTAGGGCTATGCCTGATATTAGCATTAGGCCCACGGTGCTGTTATAGCCAACGCCTGCGTATGTTATGCCCGCCATCGATAGTAGCCGAGGGATATGCCTAGGGTCACCGCGCCGTATATGTCGAATTCCTGCCTAACCCTAACGCCCCTATCCCTTAGGTATACGAGGCCCATTATGAAGCCGAATATGGCTATTGGTACGTTTATGTAGAAGATCCAGCGCCAGCCAATGAATGTCGTTATTACTCCACCAGCCAATATGCCCGCCACGGCGCCAAGGTTCCAGCCCATTGACGTGGTCCCAAACACGAAGCCCCTCTCCTCAGGCCTGAAGTAGTCACTGGCTATTGCCATGGTGTTGCTAGTCATTAATGAACCGCCGAGCGCCTGCACGGTTCTAAAGCCGATGAGTTCCAACGCGCTGGTTGACAATCCGCACAGCGCACTACCTAGCCCAAAGAGTATCATGCCGATGTTAAACATCCTAGCTCTACCCCTCAGGTCACCAAGTTTACCTAGCTGTGTTGAGAATATTGTAACAGCGAGTATGTAGATCAATATAACCCAAACGAGCGTCGCCAGATCGGCATGTAATGCCGACATCATGACAGGTAGCGCTAGGACAACTATTGTGCTATCCAGTGCCGTCATGAAAGATGCCAGGGTGAGTAACAGCAAAACTATGAATTGCGCCCTATCCATTGATCATAGCATTAATTAGATCCCCTTTAAACCTTTATTACAGAGATCAAACCTTAAAAATGGGCGCATCATCAAAATTATATGGTCACGATCAAGGACATAGAGATATACAGTGAGTGATTTGGCGACGGCTAAGGCATCCCCATGGGCTTCGGTCTCGATAATAGTCAGGGTCATTACAAGTGATGGGCAGGTTGGTTATGGGGAGGCCGTACCAACGCTCAGGGTTAACCAGGTCGTTAAGGCTATTGAGGAGGTTAGGAGGTTCATGATTGGTAAGGACGTTTAGGATTGAATACCTATTCAGGGAGTGGTATAAGCATGAGTTCTACATAGCCCGTTCATTCGAGGCAGCCACAGCGTATAGCGCCGTTGACATAGCCCTGCACGACCTACTAGGCAAGTACCTGGGCGCACCCGTTTACCAGTTCATGGGTGGTCTCGTTAATGAGAAGATTAAGGCTTATGCCAATGGTTGGTACAGCGACTGCGTAACGCCTGACGACTTCGCAAGAGGGCTAAGGAGGTCGTCTCCATGGGCTTCAAGGCGATGAAGCTCGACCCATTCGGGCCATACTTCGACCAGATGGATGAGGAGGGTCTTGAGGAGGCCGTGGAGCGTGTTAGGGCTGTTAGGGAGGCCGTGGTAAGTACGTGGACATACTCATAGAGACTCACGGAAGGTTTAATGTTAATACGGCGGTAAGGATGGTCAAGGCCATGGAGGAGCTCAACCCGTTATTCATTGAGGAGCCGGTACACCCTGACCTAAACTTCGAGGGGCTTGCCAAGATAAAGGCCGCGGCGCCCACTGTCAGGATTGCGGTTGGTGAGAGGATAATCACCGTTGAGGAGGCGCTTCAACTCCTCGAGAGGGGGCTTGTGGATGTCCTCCAACCCGACATAACCAACGCCCTGGGCTTCACGGGCATGAGTAGGATTAGGGCCTTAACGGAGGCCTATGGCGTTGAGTTGGCACCGCATAACGCCTTTGGCCCAGTGCAGCATGTGGCGACGCTGCAATTTGACGCGAGCACCTATAATCTGCTCATCCAGGAGAGCTTCTACGAATTCTGGCCCCAGTGGAAGAGGGACTTAATATATAATGCCGTTAAGCTTGAGGACGGTTACTATAGGGTGCCTAACAAGCCGGGGCTTGGCATTGACGTTAATGAGAAGGTGCTCAGCGAGATGAGGTTTGAGGGTATGGAGCCATTCCACGAGGAGGAGCCTGTATGGGTAATTAAAAATACCTGGAAAAGGTTCAGGAATCCATGAGTTATTAATTTAAATTAGTCACTAATTATTACATCAAATGTCATCGCATGACGATGTTTATTCAATAATAAACCAATTGAGTGACCTAGAGAAGAAGGTGCTGGCCCATATTTATCATTATGGACCTGACACTCCGTGGCTACTTGCCAGGAGGTTGCTTGGTGCCGCTGGTTGGAGGCCCATAGTCCCTGAGGATGAGGTTGAGAGGGCCGTCCAGCACCTGGTTCAGTTGGGTTTGTTGCAGGAGTTTAGGGGTTCGCTTAAGGGCAGGGTAACCTCCTCGGTTAAGCCCTGGCTCAAGGTTAAGCAGAGGAACCCTGAGAGGCGCGGTAGGGGTGTTTACTATGATCTGACGAAGCTTGGTAGGAAGGTTGCTGGGGAGGTTTGGAAGAACTACGTTAGACCGAACCTTAAGAAGATGCGTAGTGGGCAGTCATGAGTAGGGCCTGTACCAGGGATCGCCTAGACTTGGTCTCGTTACGCTTGAGGTGTCTCTGACGAATTTCTCGCCGTTCCTAATGGCATTGATTAGTAATTGAATATCAAGCGGGAGACTCGGCCCGAAGTGGGCCAGTACGTCGTTTGGAGTGTGTATTAATGGCTTACTTATCCAGCCCGTCTCCTGCGTTCTGTACTCCTTGGTCTTACTCTCATAAATCACCAACTGTGGGTCTGTCTTATTGATGATGCTTAGGACGCCATCCCTATTCGTAATTAGTTCAACGCACTTGAGACCCTTAACGTACCTAATACCAACCCTATCAAGTGCTGATGCTATGTACGAGGCCTCACAGGGTATGACGTAGTCACCCAGGGATAGAACAACCAGGGCCCTTTCAAGGTCTATGGAATGCTTCAGTAGGTCCATGTATATTCCCGCGACTCTCCGTGCCTCCTCATCAAGGTCGAGTAGTTCACCAACCATTTCGAAGGAGGCCACTATGGCGTTTAGGTTCACTGGCATGGGGATGGCCAGTACGGGTGCTATGTTGCTTAATGGTTCGACTAGCCTTCCCTGGACTGGGTAGGAGAGTATTATTAGGTCTGGGTTCAATTTCTTAATAGCCTCGATATTTGCTGTGGTGAATGAGCCTATCTTAACCGTCTTCATGGCCTCCCTGGGCCTATAACTCCAAACATCACTACCAACGATTCTCTCACCGGCGCGATTAGGAATAGGAACTCGGTAATTGATGGGTTTAGACTAACGACCCTGTGCGGAACGCCATCCAAGGCCCTGGTCAGAAGCATCGATATGGGATGCACATCCCGCTTATAAGGATTCCCATCAATGTGCAGTTAAAGAATTTTTACCGGCTCTCTCCATGTACTCTGGTGATGAGCCAGGACTTAAATGATTGGTGATTAAGTCTTCTCGCCACTGAATCAGTCGGCTCATAAACAATCACCAATCATCAGCCTAGCCCTCATCATCAAGGTAATTTCCCAGGAGAAAGATTTATTAGCAGTTTTGCCCCTCCGTGGCTTGATAATGTCATTTGACAAAGTAGGTAAATCGATAAAGGAATCCAATCAATTAACCACCTCGTATTATGAAAGTGATGATTATTTAAGAGGGATCATTGGTAAATTAATGAGATTAAGTGCAGGCACTAAGGTCGTTTTTTTGCCGGTGGCTTAAATATGGATTTATGGAGAGCGTGCAGGCAGAGGTCTTACCTACGGGCACGGTAATAATCACCGATTGGACCTCTGAGGTTGATTCGTTAATTCACGACCTCATAAATAATGAGGTGGCATTTCTAGATGTTAACGGTCATGTGGAAATACCACTAATGATGTCCCTGGCCAACCAATTAGACCTGGACCTAGTCTGCGATGTTGCCGGTGATTCCTCACTTATTAATGATGGTGAGGTCATATACCCAAGCCCAATGGTCATGAGAGTTCCCCATTCCAAGGAAATCATTGAGGAGCCCTATGACGACCTGACACGGTCATTGGCACTAATCATTAAGCGGTTTGATTATTACTTGAATGGTAAGGTCGTTCATGTTGGGGTTAATGTTAGGTCCCTCGGCATAATGAATGCAATTGTGTTTAGGAACCCGATTGACATCCTCGTAATAACGGATAATAAGTCATCAATAGCTCATAAAATACTTGATCCAGGTAGGACTGTGCATAGGGGTTTATCTGCATTGGAGGGTTATTTAATGGATGGTGTGGATTATGCAGTGCTTGTTCATAAGTATACGTATTACGAGGTTCACGTGGAGACATTCAATAAGATAATAAGTAGGCCTTATGTTAAGGACTCGGGTTTCGCCATCGTTCCTAACGAGCTTGATTACATAATATTCCTTAAATGGCCCAGGGCGAACTCACTAATGATGAGGTCGCAAAGCATTACAGATAGGCATTCATTAATTAGTAGTGCCGTTAATTTCATGCTAAATGCCCGTTAAACATTTATTCCACTAATCAGTACGGCAAGATCAATGTCCCTGGTTTGGGTTTACCATGGCAATGAGTATAGAAGGGCTTCAGACCTAAGCCCTAGCCAGGTGATGCTCATGATAGATAGCGGGTGCGATGGCGTGAGGCAGTTGATTAATTACGTAATCAATAACGTGCTCTCGGTAGGTAGTTACCGAAGTGTGAGTGCGAGGATATATCGAGGTAATGATGAGTACTTAGTACACTTTCTAATTAACTTAGCGGGTAGTTCTGAGGAGGTCATTATTTTGGTGTCGAGGAATCCAGCCGATACATTATTCAATTACTATACGTCAGCATCTTCGGAGAATATTATTGAGTGTAAATATGGTGTATAATGAATTAATTATTTTTATTTCGTACCTATAATTGATAAATGTTATATATAAAGCCAATAAATTATTAAATAATAGGCGTGGAGGGACAATACTTATTAATAGGTGCTTAATAAAGCGCTTTTGATGCCAACGGTATCCTATGGAAAGTTCACCATAGAAATACCTGTCAAGGTTAAGCTTTTTATTGATGGTGAGGAGGTATCCTCAAGCAAGGGTAAAACATTCACCAGGGAAAACCCTGCCCAGTTTGACCAGACCATTGCCATTATTGAGGAGGCATCTACGGATGACTTGAACAGGGCTGTTGACCTAGCCAGGGAGGTTTTTGATAAGGATAAGTATGGTTGGGTCACGAATTATAGGCAGAGGATCAAGGTACTCTATAAGACGGCCGAGATACTTAGGGAGGAGGCTGATAGGATTGCCGTAACCGTGGCCCTGGAGAATGGAATGCCAATCAGGCAGGCGAGGGCTCATGTACTCGCGGCTGCAGAGATATTCGAGTTCTACGCAGGGTTGGCGGATAAGATCTACGGAGACTCCATAGTCCTGAGCAATGGTAATGTATCACTGATATTTAAGGAACCGGTTGGTGTCGTTGCGGCTGTTTCGCCGTGGAACTTCCCAATGACGCAGGCAGCCAGGAAGATAGCACCAGCACTGGCTGCTGGATGCACCGTGATTTGGAAGCCAGCAAGTTACACGCCAATGAGCGCCATGGAGATTTACAGGGCGTTGACCAAGGCCGGGTTACCCAAGGGCGTTGTGAATGTGATTTATGGACCTGGCGCCACGGTTGGTAATGAGCTGGTTAGGCATCCGAGGATCGACTACGTGAGCTTCACGGGTGAGACAACAACGGGTAAACTAATCATGCAGCAGGCCGCGGCTGGTATTAAGAGGATTGGGCTTGAGCTTGGTGGTAAGAACCCTGGCCTGGTCTTTGAGGACGCCAATATTGAGGAGGCTGTTAGGGCAATAGTCTTTGGTGGTCTCAGGAATACCGGGCAGGCCTGCGGTGCCATTAGTAGGGTTCTTGTACACGAGGGTGTTCATGAGAAGCTCGTTAATAGACTGGTGGAGGTCGCCAAAGGCTCGTAATCGGTAACCCGCTTGATGACAACACGGACATGGGGCCACTAGTGTCCAAGGCACAGGAGGAGAAGGTACTCGGTTACATAGACTTCGGCAAGAAGGCAGGCTTCAAGGTCGCCCTCGACGGCGGCAAACTAAGCGGTGGCATTTACGATAAGGCTACTTCGTGAGCCCCGTAATCTTCGACGATGTAGACCCGAAGAGTAGGCTAGCCCAGGAGGAGATCTTCGGCCCAGTCATAGCCGTCATACCATTCAAGACGGAGCAGGAGCAATTGAAATAGCCAACAACGTGATTTACGGACTAACAGCATCAATATTCACCAAAGACCCAGCAAGGGCATTTAGAGTAGCCAGGAAACTACAGGCAGGCACCGTATGGATAAACGACGCCTACACACAACCAACAGAAGGCATATGGGGAGGGTATAAAGAGAGCGGTATTGGTCGTGAACTGGGTCTATACGGCCTTGAGGAGTTCCTCGAGATTAAGCAGGTATACATAGACACCACGGGCAGTCTCGACAGACCGCACTGGAGGACTGTAATGAAGATTGATAAACTATGAACATGATGATTCTCATCAATAAAAATTATAATAATTTTAACTCTATTTGATTATTTATTGAAGATATTTCATATTTTTACCCATTAAATGGTCAGTAAGATTTTTAAGTGTGGCCTGTTTATTCGGAATTGTGTTGAATGTTAGTGTTGAGTATGGTGATGATGTTAGGGAGTTAATTAGGAGCATGAGGGAGAAGTATGGTGACATAATAATAATCCTCGGCCACGGGTGCTGCTCACCAACCGAGCCCCAGGTATATAGGGCTAGTGACTTCATTGTTGGTAGTGATTATGTTGAGGTTGGTAGGGTTGATGGTGTGCCATTCTACATAGAGCGTAACCTGGCGGAGGCCTACAATGGATGGATATTGACACTTAAGGTTGAGCCCCTAAACGGCGTTGTTGATGATTCCTTCTCGCTTGATGTTCTTGAGGGTGTTAGGTTGAGGCTTGGTTTTAAGGCGATGAAGGTCACGCTGTCGAAGGGATTAAGTATGGAGTTTCCTCAGTGATGGGTAGGAAGAATTTTAGACTTAATAATTAATGGTTAGTTTGTAATGATTGATTTTGCATCGGCGAGGAGGAGGTTGGTGAATTCGCTTAAGGATGAGGGGATAATCAGGAGTGATAGGGTTGAGAGGGCTATGCTCACGGTGCCCCGTGAGGAATTCCTACCGAGCTACCTAAGGCTTTATGCGTATGAGGATACACCACTGGAAATTATGTACGGCCAGACGATCTCAGCGCCGCACATGGTCGCGATGATGTGTGAATTACTTGATCTTAAGCCTGGGCTTAGGGTCCTCGAGGTTGGCACGGGCACGGGGTACCACGCCGCAGTGTGTGCGGAGGCCATGGAGAGGAGGGGGGTTGTGTATACTATTGAGTATTACCCAGGGCTTGCCCTTTATGCCGTTCAGAACCTCGCCAAGCTGGGTTATCTAGACGTTGTTCATGTATTTATTGGTGATGGTTCGAAGGGCTTACCTAGGTATGCTCCTTTCGATAGGATTCTGGTTACGGCAGCTGCCCCCAAAATCCCGCCTAAACTATTCGAGCAATTATCGAGTGATGGAATAATGGTCATACCCATCGAGGAGGGGCTTACCCAGGTCTTGTATGTGGTTACTAAGGAGGACAATATGCCCCACATGAAGCCCGTGACCTATGTATCCTTCGTGAGGATGAGGTATGGTGAGGAATAATGCTGTAATTCGATATTAAAAATAAATTAATAATGACCATAAGCAGAGGATAGGGCTCGAGAAATAGGCCGAATTTGTTGAGTAAGGTTCAATTACTAAATACTTAAATACCCCCTAAATATTGTTACTTTATGGGTACTGTAAAGGATGAGGATGTGAAGAGTGAGGTAAAGGGGACGGCCCAAATAATGAACCTGGCAATCAACATAAAGCCGAGTGAGTGCGTGCAGAGGAATTACGGCACTATAACGAAGAACGCAGTTGATGCATTAATGAGGTTATACCCCGAGTTGAAGGACCAAATAACTGCATGGTTAAATAAATTCACTGAGGTTCAGGAGCCGTTAAGAAGGCCGCGGATGCAAAGAACATTGAGCAGTACCTAGATATATGGGCGGTACTCCTTAGAATGCGTTTTAACCTTGGCCTATACGCTGCCCTCTCTGCGTTGCAGGCCATGGAGACTGTGAAAATGTGTAGTGAGTCTGATGCGAGGTTCTTCATAACAAGGGTGATAATGGCTGGTGCCGTGCCATTTGACCTATACCTAATACTCCTGGATTACTTAGGTATGGATCGCACATTCCCACTAAACCTCTACAAGGCGTTACTCGAATCTGAGTAACGCCACAAGTATGCATTTATGCAATCAAACAGTCAAAAGTAACCTTCAGCTTTATTGGCGTGTATGCCTCATTATTATGTGGGAAATAAATAAAATTGGCTGTGCATTATCGTGGGTGTGACGTCTAGGTCATTGGTGATGGTTGGTGTTCTCATTCCATTCTTAATGAGCGCATACTGCGTGTTTTCAATAACATATTTATTCCCGGAGATTGCAAATGCAATGCACGTTAGTATATCAGAATTGTCGTTCGCAGTGACCCTGTCGTTCATTGGTGGTGCAATTGGTGGTGTTGTGGTTGGTATGTTGGCTGATGCCTATGGCCGTAAGGTTGGCCTGGTCATCTCCATAGTGTTGTTTTCCGTATTCACCATGTTGGCGGGCTTAGCTAGTAATTTATTGGAGTTGTACGCTACCTGGTTCGTTGTTGGGTTCGGCGTTAACTCCGAGAATGGCATTACGTACCCAGTCATTGCCGAGAATTGGACCAGGGGTAGGGGCTTAATGGGTGGTATTGTTCAGGGTCTCTACTTCATTGGGCTAATGATCGACGCCGCGGTTATAAGCCTAATACCCCAGTGGAGACTTGCCCTAATAATCATTGGTGCTTCAAGTCTCGTGCTCTCACTACCCTGGGTCCTCATCATACCCGAGACGGTTAGGAGGGCAGGCATTACAGGGGTTAAATACGGAGAATTATTCGGCAGAGATTACCTGTTGATCACCATATTTGGGACCATACTCGTGGCATCCGCATTCCTACTAACCATACCACTGGTTAGCCTTGCACCAACGTACCTAAGGATCATTGATGCCAAGCCACTGGGCCTATGGCTCGTGGCCTTACCCATAATTGGTGCGGTGGCTTATGGACTGGCTGGCTATCTATCGGATGTGTTTGGTAGGGATAGGACGTTGATAGCTCTATCCATAATCGCCGTGGTTGCCTCGGCACTGCTCAGCACCACCTCGGCCATAACCACACTGAGGTACTCAATACCTTACTCAATGGTCCTGGCCTATTTCTCGAGCTCTATCTTCGCCTACCTTGGCATCTGGATGAGTGAATTATACCCAACAAGGGTAAGGGCTACAGCATCAAACTTCGTATTCACCCTGGGCAGAATCCTAGGTGGTGTAGGCCCCACCCTTGTAGCCATGACCTTCATAGAGAACCTTGGGTTTGGCATTGGTGTTGTGATGATGATATGCTCAGTACTGGCGTTGATATCTACGTTGATTTTAAGGAGCGCAGCACGTAGTATTGCCTTAAGGCAGTAGCATGATAATTTCCTAACCCTCATGGCCAACAACATGAGTATTAAATATATCAAACCGCCGATTAACGCTCCCGTGTACTCAGGCGGTAGGTACCTCGGGAATACCGATGGGGCCATGGTTGGTAGGTAACTCATTAATAGGCTACCCACCACGAAGGACACGATCGCCGCAATGCCGATATTCCTCAGTGGCTCCCTGGGTATGTCATAGAAGTACCTCCTAACGTCATCCAGCGTATGCACATTCCTCTTCAGTCTCAGGAACCAGTCAAAGATTAGGATGAAGGTTAGTGGGAATATGGTTAAGCCCACTAGGTTTAGGAAGTTCTCTATCAGCGAGAGTATCCATATTGAGGCTATTATTGATGCAATACCCAGTATTAAGATTGCCACAGGCTGAGTTAACCTGGCCCTAAACTCGCTCCTGAATCTCCTTATTGCTGGGTCAATTGCCACTAGCAAGTCAATGGCAGATGGGTACAGGTTCATGGC
Source organism: Vulcanisaeta sp. JCM 14467 (assembly GCF_001316245.1). GTDB lineage: Archaea > Thermoproteota > Thermoprotei > Thermoproteales > Thermocladiaceae > Vulcanisaeta. The sequence continues at coordinate 110,956 of NZ_BBDM01000005.1, forward strand.
ATTTGTATGTATTATAGCCAGTGAGGCGCCTAGGGCAGCTATCAAGACCCAAATTGGTGTTGATGGTGGGAAGGATAAGGCTGCAATGTTCCAGTTATGGGCGTAGTACTGCCCGGCGAAGCCGAGGATGCCCATTAGGTATATCGGTATTATAATGCCTATTGGCGTGGCCAAGCCATAGATTATATTCACCCTATCAGCGGGTTTCGCAAACCTCGACGTTGTCGATGTCTTGTAGGCCCATGACAATGCACCGAAGGCCAGCATTAGGTCTATTGCGGCTCCCCACTGGGCGTTGGGGCTTGGCGTCGTTGACCATAGGGTTGACCAGGATACGTGGTACTGCGTGACTAGGTAGTAAGTCAGTACTGCGTAGCTGATCAGCAGTATTACTGATGTGTACCTGTAGAAGTACTCAAGCCATTTAAACCCAAGTATTACCAGGAATATTTGTATTGCGCCCATTATCACGTACCAATAAATAATCGGCGTATGAGTCACCGCGGCGAGTATTTCCGAACCAACGGCATTGTTCAGCGCGAACCAACCAATATTAATCACCGTGTATAGTAACGACAGGGCCTGGGCAGTGCCATAACCAAAGGTCTTCCTGGCGATTACCAGGGCCGTCAGTGGTATCTCCCTACCCATCTCAGAGAACAGTAGCGTGGGTATTACACCAAGTATGAAGGCAAAGGTTATTGCGATCAACATGCCCTTAAGCCCTAAGTTAAAGAGCAGGTAACCAGCCAATGGAGTTGCGGCAGAGGCCGACGCCATCGCCCAAAATATGAACAAGTTATACGACCTGTACCTCCTCAGCCTTGTTGGTATTGGTAAAACACCTATCGTCTCCAACTCCTTACCAAACCTGCCAAACTCGGGCAAACCCTTGGCCAATTCCTCCAGCTTCTTCTCATCAAATTCCTCCAGGACCATGGCCATCACCTCTTCAACCACTCTTTAATCACGTTCATTGTTAGGTGCTTTAGGCCCATGCTTGACTTAATACTGTCCCACTCATACAGTATCCTAACTGCCTCATTTGCCACCCTGATCGCATCCTCAACACCTGCATCGGGTACGAACTCATTGGTCTTCCTATTGGCTATGGCCGCCATGACACCACCAGCCCTCGCGCCGTGGACATTGGCTATCGTGTATATCGTGGCCGCCTCCATCTCGAAGTTGAGCACATTCATTGAGGATAGCGTGCTCACGATGTCCCTGGACCACGGCGGTTGGTAATCCCCAAAGCCAGGCCTACCCTGCCCAACGTAGAAGTCCGCGGTCGACGCCGTTAAACCCACGTGATACCTAACGCCGAGCATTTCAGCTGCCGTCACCAGGCTAGCACGACGTCGTAACTGGCCACGGCTGGGTACTCCGGCATTGCATAGGCGTTGCTTGCTCCGTCTAACCTCACGGCACCCGTGTTTATAATTACATCACCAACCCTAATCCACTCCTGCAACGCCCCAGTCGTGCCAACCCTAATGAACGTGTTTGCGCCAAGGGTCAACAACTCCTCAATGGCTATGGCAGCCGCGGGCCCGCCAATCCCGGTGGACACGGCAGATATTGGGGCTCCCTTATACGTGCCCGTGTAAGTCACGTACTCCCTATGCGTGGTTATCGCCCGCGCACTGTCCCAGTACTTAGCGATCCTAGGCACCCTGTCTGGGTCGCCCGGCGTTAGGACGTATGGGGCTACGTCACCGGGGCCGGCCATTAGGTGGTATACCTTTGTACCAACCGTGGGCCTCAGCGCGGACATTAACCAATAAGGCGATTATAATCTTTAAAGAGTTAACCGATATCTCCGAGTACGGTGGCCTGGCTGGACTATTTGATGAGGTGGTTAGGGAGTATGGTAGGTCATTCTATAGGAGGGTTGACATGCCCTTCAACAACGGTAAGGAATTCATCAACAGGAATAGGGACACCATAATCAGGAAGCTCCAGGAACTCGGTGACACCAGGCAGTTAATAACGATAGACGGCGTGAAGGTAATCTTCAACGACAACTCCTAAGTCCCAATCAGGGGCAGCGGGACAGAACCAATCATTAGAATCTACGCCGAAGCCCCAACCCAAGAAAGACTAAACCAAATAATCAACCACACAACCACCCTAATCAAACCCTAACAAAGACACGAAGCCATGCACTGAAGAATATTTAGCGTGCACGAAATCGTGCATGCAATTTTAAGCATTTCCTTTGCGGAGTTGAACGCATCAATGTTCGTATAGAGTGCATGGTACCGTGCACACATTCCGTTTTACATTGTATAAATTACCATTAGAACAAACACGATATTTAGAAGTTGAATTGATCGTGGGAACAACAATTCAATTCCAAATACAAATCGTGAGAACAAACACGGTTCGTGAAGATTAGGAGTAGAAAGATGTTCTAATGGAAGCAAAACACGAAGAAGAAAAACTTATAAAGGGACAAATAAACCAGCGAACCAGAGGATTTCAATAGAATATTGAAACTCAAAATAATCATTGCCCTACGCAAAATCTGGGTAAGGCTATAGAGGATTTCAATAGAATATTGAAACATATTCAACGCAACGACGGGCATGACGCCAAAAGCCCACGCGAGGATTTCAATAGAATATTGAAACATTGAGTACAACAATGAGCGTAGGAGGAAGAGGGTGCAAGACCCAACGAGGATTTCAATAGAATATTGAAACACCATAAAGCCTAGCCAGGTCTAAACGCTTATGACGCCTATGAGGATTTCAATAGAATATTGAAACGATGATTCTTGTTCCAGATAGGTCGTTTTTCATTAATGATACTATTCGTGAGGATTTCAATAGAATATTGAAACTTGCCCATCAACCCTCACCACAATGATGTACTTCCTAGAGGGTTTCAATAGAATGTTAGGGTTTTCTTCGGGTATGTTTTCTTCTTTTAGAGTATTTGTGGCTTGGTTTTGTTGGTGGAAAGTTGTAAATTGGGTTTGTTTCTTCTGGTGGTTGGGGATATGAGGTTGTTTGTTGGGTGGTGTGGGTTTCCCTGGTGTATGTTTGTTGGTTCCTGGTTATTTGAGGGTCTTGAGGTTGTTAGGTACGTTAGGGATGCCACGCCGGTGGTTCCGCCGGAACCAATTGTGGAGTTGAATAATGTCAGTGGTGATACCCTTCGTCAGTTGTTGGTTAGGCTTAGGCAGTTGGTTTCCCTTGTCACCGTGGTTGCTTGGGCTAGGAGGGTTGGGCTTAGGGTCTTTGTTCACGCATCAGCCATGCCTGACCCAGTTAATGACTTTGTTAGGGCTGCCCTGGCTGGTGGTGCGGATGGTGTCTTGGTTGATGATTTCGTAAGCATTAGTAGTGACCTCATCGAAGTTGTGCATGTTGGCGAGAAGGTCAGTGATGGTTCTGTGAATTACGTGGTCGTGGGTCCTGACGTGCAGGTTCAGCAGCCTGTTAGGGCTTATGGTGTTATTCTCAGGGATGTGGTCATTAATAAGGAGTGGTTATTACGTATTAGGGATAAGCTCAGGTTAACTTATGGAAGTAAGGAATTCCTCGCAGCATTAGATAATTCATTACTCAGGAGGGAGATTATTGAGGAGTTGCAGGGTGTCGTTGATGGTATAGTGGTTATGGAGATACCTAGTGTGGTTTCCCTGGACTTTGACGGGCATAAAGCGCTCAACGTTTTTTAGGTGCGTGAATTGCTACATTGATTATGAGACTGAGGGTGAGATGAGGAAGTGCCCAAGGTGTGGTAATAGGTTGAGACCCGTGATTAGGCGTTGGGATAAATTAACCGTGATTGAGCCGAAGGTGCTAAGGCTCAAGGCAAATGATGAGATTAAGTACATGCGCCTGGGTGCGCCCAAAGTTATTAATTACTAGGTGTGTGGCTTATTTTCGTTGGTTGATGATTAGGGGCGATAGGCTTGTTGTGGCTAAGTACATGCTTGAGGATGATTTCATTGGAGAATTGGGTAGTGATAGGGCTAGGTTGATCCTCTACGTTCATGAGGATAAACCCATAGAGCCCAGTTATGGCCCGTCAGTTGATAGCCTGGACTTACCTAAAGGGCTAATAGATAAGTTGAGGGGTCTTGGTGTTGATAGGCTTTATGACTTTCAGTGGGAGGCTTATCAATCAATAGTTAGTGGTGATGATACGGTCATAATGGCTGGGACTGGTGTCGGTAAGACAGAGGCGTTTTTACTACCATTGATCTCAATGATCAGTAAGGAGGGTATTAAGGCGCTGATCATGTACCCAACCAAGGCCTTGGCTAGGGATCAATTGCTTAGGATGCAGAGGTACTTCGCGGCAATTAATATATCGGTAATGCCCTATGACGGTGACACACCAAGCGAGGTCAGGTCTAGGATATACTCATCACCGCCGGACATACTCATTACGAACCCAGACATGGTTAGTGAGGCGTTGACCCACGTTGGTAGGTTTAGGGATTTACTACGTGAGTATAGCGTTGTTGTTCTTGATGACTTTCACGTGTATAATGGGGTCTTTGGTGCTCAGGTTCATTACGTGCTTAAGAGGATGGGTAGGTTCATGCGTGATCGCCAGTTCGTTGTTTCCACGGCCACTGTCGGGAATCCCGTTGACTTTGCTAGGGAGTTGCTTGGTGTTGATGAGGTTAGGCTTGTTAGGGGTCCTGAGGGTAGGAGGGGCTTGGTTAGGCATGTCCTGGTTAGTCCAATAACTAGGGGTAGGCTCGCTGAGACTGCTGAGTTGGCTAAGGTATGTATTAGGAGGGGTATGAAGTGCCTTGTGTTTGCTGATAGTCATAGGTTTGTGGAGTTGATTAAGAGGCTCCTTGACAGGGCTGGCGTTGGTGATAGGGTTAGGGTTCATAGGGCTGGGCTCACGATTGAGGAGAGGCATGAGGTTGAGGATGGGTTTAGGGAGGGTAGGTACTTAATTCTTTTATCAACGCCGACCCTAGAGATGGGTATTGACGTTGGTGATGCTGATGTTGCGGTAATGGCAACAATACCACCGAGCTACTCCAAGTACCTGCAAAGGGCTGGTAGGGTTGGTAGGAGGGGTCAGAGGGCCTATGTGATCCAGGTCCTTGGTGATGACCCGATGAGTACGTACTATAGTTCGAACCCGCGGGAGTTCTACATGAGGAGACCTGAGGACTTATACGTTGAGTGGAGGAATGATGAGATTGCCAGGAAGCACTGCCTATTAATGGCTTATGAAAGGCCTGTGAGGAGCGGTTCCGTGGATCTTTATTGTGAGGAGATTCTTAAGTCACTGGTGAGTGAGGGTTTGGTTGAGGTTAGGGGTAATTACTACGTCGTGACTGACAGAGGTCGTGAGGCTGCCAAGGCTATACACGGTATTAGGGGTATTGGTGACGTTGTTAAGATTGTCGAGGGTAAAAGGGTCATTGGGTATAGGGAGTTGCCCATGGCGCTTAGGGAGCTTCATGACGGTGCGATTTACCTGCATGGTGGCAGGATCTATGAGGTCTATAAGTTGGACCTGGGAAGCAGGACTGCCCACGTGAGGAAGCTACCGAGTGATTATGACTTCTATACAACGGCGCTTTACAGTTCCGAGCCTAGGATTGATGAGGTCCTTGAGGAGGGCTTCATAAAGTCCGTGCCGTATCAGTACGTTAAGTTAACGATTAGGGAGGTGGTTCATGGTTACGTGGTTAAGAGATTTGGTAGTGGTGAGGTTGTGGAGAGGAGGGAGTTTAATGAACCGTTCACGTATGAATTCAGGACTAAGGGCATTGTTATTTACGCTCCGTTCATAACCTTTAGTCCGTTCGAGAATGTTGACGTTGTTGAGAGGGGTAAGGCTTACCATGCTGCTGAGCACATAATGATAATGGTTGGAGAGAACGTGATTGGTGCTGGACCCACGGACCTGGGCGGCATTTCATACCCAACAGGTCACATAATAATCTATGACTCATACCCAGGCGGTTCGGGCACTGCCAAGATGCTCCTTAGGAATATCGATGAGGTTCTCAGGATATCGCTTAACGTGCTTACTCATTGCACGTGCATTGATGGTTGCCCCAAGTGCGTTTACTCGCCGTACTGTGGCAATGATAATCATTACCTGTCAAGGAAGAATGCCATTAAGGTTATTGACTCAATAATGAAGGGTGTCTCATCTAAAATTACCGAGTTACCTACTGAGGGCTCCTATGATTAGTGCCTATCATCGCTAATTTCCTAGAAATACTGAGGAATGCGGGCATGAGTATAATTAACGGCACCACGTACGTTATCACCCTAAACCAAACATCATAGGCCAGGTAATAACTACCCAGGCCAAGGCTATTCAGTATGTATAGGTTAGCGAGTTCACCAATGCCTGCTGATCCAGGTAGTACTGATATGTACGTGAGGATTATGTAGGAGGATGAGATTAGGATCCCACTCACCAAACTTATGTGGATGCCGAGGGCATAGAATATCATTACTACGTTAAGTCCTGACAACACCCATTGGATTATTGATGCGAGAAAGAGCGCGAGGTAATCAATTACCGTGAGCTTGATACCGTATACCTCACCCTCATTGATCAATATGAAGTTACTTGCAATGCTTATCTTCGAGCTGATAAACCTAAATACCTTCTCAATGTACCTACCCAACCTCGCACTCACTATTGCTATGAACAACACTACGTAGGCCAGGAGCAGTATTAATGCCATTATGAGCGCTATGTAGGGGACCGCGACAAGGCTTAGTAGGTAAAGCACGAGTACTATGGATGTTAATGTTATTGTGTCAACCGTGTAGCGAAGGACTATTCCCTCGGTAGCCCTGGTCGTCGGCAATCCCTTAAATGTTAGGTAGGCTATTGATACGGCCTCACCACCAATGTAGAAGCCCGGTACAAGCAGTGAGGTGAATGTTTGTGCCGCGGCTATTTTAATGAGTTCCCCGGTCCCTACCCTATAGCCCATGCCCCTATCAAAGATTATGCTGAGTCTAAGGCCAACCAGCGATAATTGGGCTAGGTATATGAGCTCGGAAATTACCAGGTAGAATGGGTATTTGGGGGGCTCGTACCTGGCCTTTGCTAGGCCTGATTTTATTAGTATAATTATCGTCGCCATTATTACGGCTATGGAAATTACTATGAATACGGCATCCCTACGCCAGTCTCCACCGCTAATGCCGTTATGCCTACTCAATCTAATTAACCGAATTATCGCAGTTTTAAGGGTTTTCGCACAGGGGTTTAGTATCCCGTAATTTCTTGGCTATGACTTGCGTATCTCTTTTTAAATTGAAAGTGATTCCTCAATATTAATGCTAGATAAATTATAGGAATAGTTTATTACCGAGGCACGTGATGAGACTATACGAATTTGATTCCATCAACCCTGGTAAGTACGCCCGTGTATAGGAACGACACTTGCCTAAGGGCTACGTAATAATCAAACTCATTAAGTGCGGAGATCCCATCAATTGGTACGACCACGTTGTACCAGTTAAGTGCGGCGCTACCGGCTGTGTGTAGTACGCATATGTTGGCCACGGTACCTACTATCACTAGGTTCGTTGCGTGAACAACATGCCTAAGCACGTAGTCCAGGTCAGTGCCGAAGAATGCGTCATACCTGCGCTTCCTAATCACTATGTCATCGGGCATGGGCTTAAGCTCATCGACAATCTCCGCACCCCATGTACCCATTACGCAGTGCTCGCCCCAAATCCTGAACTCAGGATCATTCTTGAAGTGCCAGTCCTGGGTGTATATTATGGGTACGTTTGCGTCCCTAGCCTTCGTCAATAACTTCTTTATCGCTGGTATTGTGGCCTGCGCAGTTGATACGTAGAGTTTTCCGCTTGGTTTTACGAAGTCATTCTGCATGTCGACGACTATTACCGCGGTGCTTGATGCGGGGAGTTGAACCTCCTCTTTAATTTCAATCTCGGGTATTTTCACAGTACCTGTTACTTTCGACATTACCTCCAGGACTGATAGACACCCTAATATTTTTGAGGCGGCAAAAAATTACCTATTCATATTAATTTTAAATCATCCTTTGAACCCTAAGCATGAACTGCTTTATCTTCGACATCACATTCTCAACGTGCCAGACAGGATTCACGAAAACCATCAACCAGCCCTTGGAACCCATTTCGAAGAAGGCGATTTTGAAGTTTGAGAAGCGAATTATGAGGTATTGATATGAACCGAGGAGGTCATCATTGATTTTAGCGGTGTGATCAACGAACTCTATGAGGGAGAGGAGGTTTTTGAGGGATTTAACGGTGAGGGTGTTTGGGATATGATAAATAAGTGGGATGCCGTTTGAATCAATGATGGCGGCGCCGATAATTACTTCACCGTCTATTAACTCACTAAGCATTATCCGCTTAAGCTCGGTTTGAAGCGTCTTCTCAACGACCTTTTTATCGGGAGAAACATAAATTACCAAACTAATCCCCACAGAATTGCCAGCGCAACTCTTTATAAGCCTTATCACTTCAATTTATGTACTATAGAGAGTACGTAGAAGTATGTAGATGAAAATATATTTATAATACGTAGAAAATGATGAAACTACGCACCACCCCTCTTACCAGCCCTACCAAGCATTTCATGAGCCCTAGCCAACTCATCCCTGGCCAATGCAAGGACGAGATTCACCTCACCGGCAAGCACCGCCGCCGCCACGATCTCCGCAAACTTAAGGGCGTTTGTCCCAGGTGGATTTCCCGAGCCGTAAACACCAAGCATTTGAAGCATCTCCCTCTGCGTTGGTAAACCAGTTCCACCACCCACAGTACCCACCTCAAGGCTTGGCAACGTGACAGATACGTAGAGGTCCCCATTATTGAGTGGCTCCATCCAGGTAATGCCCATGCTTGACTCAACGACCTGCGCCACGTCCTGCCCTGTGGCTATGAATATGGCCGCTATTATGTTGGCGAAGTGGGCATTGAAGCCGTAGGAGTGAGCCAGTGCTGAGCCGAGTAGGTTCTTCCTATTATTAACCTCGGCCACATCCTCCGCCGTTACGCCCCACTTCTCTAGCGTATTCCTTGGTATCACGATTTCGCTAATCACGGTCTTACCCCTACCGAGTAGGAAGTTTACGGCATTGGCCTTCTTATCAACGCACATATTACCGCTAAGCGCCACTAGCCGCGCCTTTGGGAAGTGATTCAGTATGTACTTGACGGCTTTGTCCGTGGCTATTGTTACCATGTTCATACCCATCGCATCGCCGGTCGTGAACTTAAACCTAAGCCACACATTATTACCAACAATAAACGGTTGAATACTGACTAGCTTAGCATGCCTACTTGTTGACTCAGCCACACTCTTTACCTCATTGAAGTGTTCATTAACCCAATTAACGAGTTCCACGGCATCAATAACGCTTGGCACCGCAATTACAGGGGCCCTCGTCATCCCATCATTAATAACCTTACTTCTGGCACCACCCGCCTCAGTGACTATCTTGGCACCCCTATTTACGGAAGCTACCAGCGCACCCTCCGTGGTTGCTAACGGTATGTAGTATAGTCCATTGGCATAATCGCCAATTACTCGTAGAGGCCCTGCAATTCCTATTGGCACCTGCGCAGCCCCTATTGTGTTTTCAATATTCCTACCAACCACTGTGTTGAAGTCGATGACGGTCCTACCAACATTATCAAGCTTCATATTAACCCTACTCTCAATATACCTCCTCCTAACCTCGGTCGCCTTATTTGAATCATTAAAGAGTTTGTCCAGCTCGTGAAGCTTTAGCTCGCCCTTATCAATTTTCGTGAATATGTCCTCGAGACTTATTTCCTCAACCATTACATGGGCTATATTCAGGGAATATTTAAAAACTTCACATTTATGGCAGCTGCTGGTGTTTAATACGACAGAAGTATACGTCGTAGCCCACTCCCTCGTACCTGGCGGTAGGCATTATGAGAAGGGGCTGAAGGAGTTATTCGCCGACGCTTCCTAAAGGTTCTTGACCAGGTCGGTAATGCTGACCTGGGCGCCATATACGTGGCTAACGCCTTCTCCGAGGTGCTTCAAGACCAAAGCGTCCTTGGGGCCTACCTAGCCGATTACGTTGGCCTTAGGAGAATACCGGCCATCAGGATCGAGAGTGGTGATGGTTCAAGCGGTATTGCCGTCCTAGAGGCTTACAACATGGTTAAGGCGGGGATTTATGACTGTGTGGCTGTTGTTGGAGTTGAGAAGATGCATGATGTTGTTAATGTTAAGTTGAATAAGGCGTTATCCACAATAACTGATTATGAGTATGAGGGATTCTTCGGAGTAACGCCGGCGGCCCAGGCCGCGATGGCGATGAAGGAGTACATGGTTAAGTATGGTTATGATTATGAGGACCTGGCGATATGGCCAATAAAAATGCATGAGAGAGGGAGTAAGAACACTGGCCTATATGAAGAAGCAGGCAACGCTTAAGGACGTGCTTGAGTCTGAGGTCGTTGCCGACCCACTTAGGCTTTATGATGTTGCGCCCGCCGTGGATGGCTCAGCCGCGGTAATACTATGCAATAAGCCCATTAAGAGTGACGCTGTGATTAGGATTGATGGTATTGGCGTTGGTGCCTATGGGACATACCTGGGCCAGAGGGATTCATTAACGGAACTACACTCTGTTAGGGATGCCACAAACATGGCCCTTAGGATGGCGCATGTGTCGATAAGCGAAATAAACCTTGCGGAGGTTCATGACACATACAGCATACTTGGCATGCTCGCACTGGAGTCCATGGGTCTCGTTAGGCCTGGTGAGACGCCTAGACTCCTATCCACCGGTGCGTTGGATGCGGGTAATAAATTGGTCGTTAATGCGGGTGGTGGACTTAAGGCCATGGGATTCCCTGGTGGGGCGTCAGGTATGTATGAATTGGCCTTAATGGTTATGGAACTTATGAACATAAAGCCCTTTGAGTCACTGGGTAGGGCTGAATTGGGTATTGTCCAGGACATGGCTGGTTTCGACTTAGTATCAACAGCAGTAATACTCAGGAGGGTGAGCTGACATGGTGGACCAAAGACTATCCATACCAAGGTACTGGAGGAGGATGCCCCAGTACTACAGGCTTGAGGGCGTTCAATGCGTTAAGTGTGGCAGGATTTACTACCCACCAAGGGCGGTGTGCGAGTGTGGTTCTAGGGAGTTTAGGCCATACCCGTTGCCAAGCACTGGTAAGCTCATAAACTTCACCGTACTTTACTCAGTGCCCGTTGAGTTTGAGAAGATGAAGCCCCTCATCATCGGCGTAGTTGACCTAGGTGGCGTTAGGGTTGTTGGCCAGATAGTGGATTGCATGGACGGAGAAGTTGAGCCCTGGCATTGACGTTGAGGTTGTGTTTAGGATGGTTAAGATGGACGGTACATACGGCTTAATAAACTACGGCTATAAGTTCAGACCAATCAATAATTGCTAAACCTCTTAAGAATTAAGACCCTCACCTTAAACGCCTCTTAATCCAATCACATAAACCTTCATTACCATTACCCACACAGAGTACGTATGACCTTACAATAAATGCGAGGTCTGCCAGGAAGCCCGCTGTTACGTAGTCCTGGGCCTTCAATGCATGGGTCAGGGCCTCGACTATGAGTGAGTAGCCATGATTGGCTCTGTTAGGTCCTCATCAATGCCCGTCAGATAATCCCTACTTATACGTAATTCACCCCTAGCTAACCTAACGTATTGATAATACGACACCGCAGCCGATATCGTATTACCTGGGTCATTACCATTTACAACGTCCAAGTAGGGCTTGGCATACTCACCGCATGCCATTAACCTACTAACTACCTTATCCCTGTCACCACTACCCAATAGAGTCCATAGGAACTCCTCCATTGCACTTATTACCTCCTGACTGCAGTCACTCCTCCTCGCTTGATTCCCTCCCTCCTGCATACTCATCAAACCACTTCTTCAACTCATCAATGCTCGGTTCCAGTAGTACTAAGCCCTTGCCTGGCTCGATTTCATACTTCATGGCCTTCCTGTAATGATTTGTTAATCGTGCCTTCTTTATTATTAACCACCTCTCAATCTCCTTCTTCTTCTCAGGTTGTTCAATCCACATGTGGATTATGGCATCGGCGATATGTTCTGCGCCAAACCCAAAGGTCATGCCCGTGGTTGGTGCGAATTGGTTAGTCATTATGACCGTAACATTAGACCTATAGAGACGCTGCCTTAATCTATACGTTATCAACCTAGCCATGGCGGGGGCGTGGGCCCACATTGGGGCTAGACTATCTATTATCACGAGGACGTCCTTAGTCACCTTACCCTCCTCACTCACGCCGAGGACCTCGTAAGCCCTCTCGATACTCGCCATGACAACCTCCATGCTAAGTGGTGACTTAGCCTTTGACTTACCCTCCTCTTCCTCACTAGCCTTGAGGAGTTCCCTGTACTGTCTAGCCAAGCCAAAGAGGTCAATCACGACTAGGTTTGTCTTCACGTCCTTCACCTTACCAGCAAGTACGTCTGCGAGACTAACCGCATCACTAAGGTCAATGTTGAACTGCCTAGCCTGCCTAACAACGTCGAAGAACCTTGTCTCGGTGCTCACGTAAACAACAGGCATAGCATCGACATTAGCACCAGCAGCCTGAATAGTCAATATAGACTTACCAACGCCAGGCTCGCCAGTCACCAGAAGCCAATTCCCGCGAGGAACACCGCCGAGTAATGCATAATTAAGCCAATCAATCCCAAGGCTAATCCTCTTCACAGAACTAGACATCAAATGCGGGTTGCGGTTCTGGATTTAAAAAAACATTTTTAAATTAGTAATGCGATATTAAACTCTTAGTTGCTTAATGTCTGGGAAGTCATCCTCGAAGTACTCATGCTCACCCCTAACACCCTTATTCCTCTTCTCACGCTCAAGGCCCCTAAGCTCAACACGCCTAATCTTACCGCTAATCGTCTTGGGAAGCTCATTCACAAATTCAATAACCCTGGGCCTCTTATACGGCGCTATGTTAAGCCTAATGAACTTGAATATGTCGTAAGCCAAATCCTTACTTGGCGTGTAGCCTGGCTTGAGGACTATGTATGCCTTAGGTATGAAGCCCCTTATTGGGTCTGGGCTTGGGACCACGGCCGCCTCAGCCACGGCTGGGTGCTTAAGCAGGTCACTTTCAAGTTCGAATGGGCTAATCCTATAGTCGCTTGACTTGAAGACGTCGTCTGCACGGCCGACGAAGGTTAGGTACCCATCCTCATCCATGAATGCCACATCGCCGGTGAAGTATAGGCCGAGCCTAAACACCTCCCTATTCTTATTCTCATCATCATAACCAACCATTAGGCCACTGGCCTTGGGCTTGCCCTAACGGCTATGTGCCCATCCTTACCAACGCCCACTGGGTTCCCATCCTCATCAACCAGTACAATGTCGTAACCAGGGGCTGGCTTACCCATTGAGCCTGGCTTGATCTTCATACCTGGGAAGTTACCAACCATGAGCGTGGTCTCGGTTTGCCCATAACCATCGCGTATGTACTTACCAGTGGCCTTATAAACACGTTCAATGACCTCCGGGTTCAATGGTTCGCCCGCGCTCACGAAGCTCTTGATCTTCTCTAGGTTATACTTCGTTAAGTCCTCAAGTATTATCATACGCCAAACAGTTGGTGGCGCACATAGCGTGTCAATGCCGTAATTCTCAAGAATCTTGAGGTGATTGGCCGCACTGAACCTGCCGCTATAGTCGTAAACCACCGTGGTAGCGCCCGCGTTGAATGCTGCGAAGAATGTTGACCAAGCCCACTTAGCCCAGCCAGGGCTTGATATGTTCATGTGCCTATACCCCGCTTGGCGCCAACCCAGTACATCGTTGTTAGGTGACCAATTGGGTAGCTTGCGTGGGTGTGCATAACCATCTTTGGCTTTGCCGTTGTGCCAGATGTGAAATAAATCAGGAGCAGCTCATCTGTCCTTGTCTTAACTCCCTGGAAGTTCTCGGACTTGCCGCTGGTTAATTCGTAATAATCAAGCCAGCCAGGGCCTGGCTTGCCAATGGTTATGAAGTATTTAACACCGAGCTTCTCAAGCCTATCCCTGATCTGATCAATCCTACTAACTACCTCTGGATCGGCTATTACGGCCTTAAAGTGCGCCCTCGCGGCTCTATCCTCAATATCCGTAGGTAGCAACAGGGTTGTTGCTGGCGATATTACAGCACCCATCTTCATTAACGCAAGGAATGAGTCGAATAACTCAGGCCTATTGTTGAGCATTACCATGACAACGTCTCCACGGCCAATACCCAACTCGGTGAGTGCATTAGCCAACTTGTTAGACCTTGCCCTGAGCTCTGGATAACTGAAGACTCGGGAGTCGCCGGTCTTAAACAGCTCATCGTTTATGTAAATGAGGGCGGGATTGGTGGCGGTCTCGGCAAGGTACTTATCGAAGTAGTCCACGGCCCAATTAAACTCACCAGGCGATGGCCACTGAAAGTTCGCCTTAGCCTCCTCATAACTGCTAGCATTCAGTAGTAATTCTCTCTGTCTCAGGAACCCATTAAATGTGGAGCTGCTCATGTTCTCTGCATTCTATGCTAATTAATGAATTTATAAATTTTACCCACTAATGTATTTTAGTCTTTTACACTATATGTAAGTAAATATAAGGTAATACTTATAAACTTTAATTAGCAAGGGGAATAGATCGATATGGTCTCTGTGGCACAGACAGCTCTAAATACCTGTTTTGGGAGGCTGCGGTTATGCTCCTTGTAATAGGCTTCGTTAATGTCGGTGTGGGTAAAAATGAGCCGCGGGATTTCGGTATCGTACTACTCTCAGGCGCCCTAATGGAGACCATAGCCATGGCCTTCATAATAATGGAGGGCGATGTATTTGGTGCAACAGTCGCTGCTGCGTTCGTATTACTGCTGTGGATGCTAGGTATTGGCTTGATCATAGGTAAGAACTTAATGGCAATGAATCATGCCCTTTGGTTCACTGGCATATTCTTCGCATTAATAACGGCAGAACTCATTGCAATGCACGCCATAATGTTGTCAATTGCTATCGGCTTACTGCCCATAATAACGATACTACTTTCGATTGCTCATTACATGAATAAACCAATGATAGGCAGGATAGCTGGCATGGTATCCATTATAGATGGCTTTCTCTTCTTCGTATTAGCTTACGCAGGCGCGGTTGGTATCGTCTTACCATAATTTATGCATTTCTTCCTTTCCTTTAAAAATCATATTCTTTGTATTCTTTTTCTTTATTTTTACTCACGATCAATTTTATTTTCATATCAAGTATAATCTTTAATCAGCTCGTCTCTTCCTAAATCACCGGTCATCCATATCATCGACCATCATCACCGGGTAATTTACCTCCCTTAGGGGATTTAAACCTGAATGCCAATCAGTGATGCCACTATTATGCCGGCTACGACGGTTGTAAAGCCCAATGCCGACCTTAGATTTAGTCTCTCCCTAAGCTTTACTACTGCCAGGACCTCAGTTATCACGGGTGACAATGCCGTTATTAACGTTGGCACTGCAATCCCCGCGTAGTCCACGGACAATATGTACAGTGGGCCTCCAACACCATAACTAACGAGCCCGGCAAGAAAGACCTTATTGCTAATTTTGATTTTAAAGCCCTCAACCGCCATTTTCAGTATTAATGCCCCAATCATCAGTGTGACCCCCCTAATGAATATGATACCCCAGGGATTTGTGTAATCATAAGCCTGTAAAGAGCTAGGAAGGAGAAGGCGTAGAGTATGGCTGACAGGAGCGCCATGAAGTACCCATAAAACGTGCCTTTACCCGAACCCATTATTAAGTAGAGACCGACCATTATCAGTATGGCAGGCCACGTATAAGTCAGGTATGACGGGCTAATCACAAGCAACAATATGGGGAGCATGACGACATAGGCATAGGATATGACATTGGCAATGCCCACATCTGCATACCTAAGCGAGATTAGGAATACGTATGTCCCAAACATTGGCCCAAGTATGGCGAAGAGGGTACCGTAAAGCCAGGCACCACCATTTAATGGTGGCTTGAGTAGTATGAATGGTATGGCTAATACGAAGGCGCCAAGCGAGTTCGATATTAGGTCATCGAATACGCTGTCACTGGCGCCGACCCTATAGAGTATTGGCGATACTGCCCAGGTGAGTGACGCCACCACCGCCAGTGCAATGCCTATTAGGTAAGTCAGCATATGTTCTCCCTGGAATGTAACTTTAGGTATTAAAGGCATTCTTCTAATTCACTGATTGAACGCCAATTCCAGGTAAAAATATTAAATGTCCTCATGAACTTATCAATTAATGAATCGAAGAGCGGCATCCCTGATCGTTGGGATTGCATTACTAATAATTGGCGCTTTAGTAATAGCCTATCACTGACTCAGCGACAAGCCATGGTGCAAATACCGACAAACGCATCATCACCATCATACCTACTACTAAGCAATTGGAGGAACCTAAGCATATACGTATCCACGGGTTACCCAATACCAAAACCGGTGCTGAACGGTGAATCCTCAGGACCACCATCAATCCTCCAGGTATTTTACGGACAATATGGGCTCCTTGGCATTAACGTAACGATAATAAACCTGGGAAATACGAGTGAGGCATACTTAACGCTGAATAATACAGTAGTTATTAAGGGCAGTAATGGTGAGGTATCAATATTCATACCGCCGAATTATACGACCATAACCATCATTGCCAGGTCGGGTAGTCAACTCACAATCGACGTGTCCATGCCGGCATCCTACACGTACCAGGTAATTAATGATACCTTCATAGTCATCAAGTCGCCACTCCTGTTCAGTATATACTCAGGTAGTGGGATTGCGGTAAGGAGTGTGGATGGTTGGACTGTACTTAGTGTCAGCGGTAATTACACGTACTTAGTCCTAAACCTTGGTGGTGAGTCAGTAATTCCGATTAATGAGCTAATGAGCATTAACAATAAGGAGATCAGTGAGTGGTTGGAACTAGCGAGAAAGCCTAAGCTAAGTGGTGCCTTGCTCACTGAGTATTACCTGAGCCTCCTCCTTCTAATGGATGACCAAAACCCAGTTACTGGCGAGTTCGTGGCATCCCCCGAGCCAGTCTACCTCTATAGCTGGGTTAGGGACTCCTCATTCGCAGCAATGGCGCTGCAGGCGGCTGGTTATTACGAACCAGCCATGAAGTACTGGCTCTGGATGTGTAGTGCCCAGAACTTGAGTGGTACCTGGTACACACGCTATAACTTCTGGTATGGAACGCCCGACAGGACCTTCGGTATTCCCGAGTACGATAGCATTGGGTTGTTCCAGATCGGTGTTTGGCAATTCTATGAGGACACGCACAACAAGACCTTCCTGCTGGCGGTGCTACCCTGCCTCAACAAGTCACTGAATTGGGAATTAATGAGCATTAGGGAGAATAATGGCTTAATACCGAAGGACCTAAGCATTTGGGAGAGCAACTACGCCTATAACTTCTGGACCCAGGCAATCGACGACCTAGGCCTATATGTCTCGGCACAGATCTATAGAGTGCTTGGTCTCAATAACACGGGGATACTCAGGGCCGCCGATGAATTAAACGCCACAATACAGAGGTACTTCTACACGGGCAAGTTCTACTCACAAGCAATTACAAGTACGGTGGTGTATACGGCTAGTGGCTCACAAGCGACCTACGCACCTAATGGAATACCTGACTCGTCAGTGATATTACCGATAACCATGGGGTTAATAAACCCATGCAGTGCCAGGGCAGTGAGTACCGTCAATACTGTAGCGCGTGCATTAATGGTTAATGGAGGATTAGCGAGGTTCCCAGGCGATGATTATCACTATGACTCAAGTCTCTACGATAGTACAGCGCCAGACCCGCCTTGGTTAATAACCACGTTATTCCTCGCCATGTACTATGAGGACGTCGGAAATTACACAGGCGCCTATAACCTGCTTACATGGTGTGTTGAGCATTCGCAGCATGGCTTATTGCCTGAAGCCGTTGACCCGAGACTTGGCTACCCATTACCGACAACATCTCCACTCACCTGGTCAGCCGCTATGTATGTACTCGCAGCCCTTAATTATAAGCCGCCGCAGAAACCCGTGGTCACAACCATTGTCCTTATCGCTATAGTGGTTATCATGCTCGCCATAGTAATGATCGTAGTTTATGGGAGGAGCCCTAGACAAGCCTTATAGTCTCGCCATTATTCATGAAGACGGTTGGTATCTTAAGCTGGAGCTCCAGGGTCAGGGCTAGGTTCATGATCTTACTTGGTTCACCATGAACAAGCATTATCTTATGAGGCTTAGGCTCCATGTTCCTCACGTAATTAATCAACTGCCTCCTATCACTATGCCCCGAGAAGCCCGGTATGGACTCAACCTTCATCTTAATGTCAAGCGTAACCCTATCAGAGTAGTACCTAACCGTCAACTTCCTCTCACCCTGCTGAATCCTCCTACCAATCGTGTTCTCCGCCTGATATGAAACGAAGATGAGCATGTTCCTCTCATCCTCAGCCGCATGCACGAAGTAATCCATTATAGGCCCACCATTAAGCATACCATGAGGTGCAAGTATCACGGCTGGCGGCCCCTGCAGTATCTCCATGACCTGCTCTTTACGCTTCTCAGGGTCCCTAGCCCTCTCGATTGGCTTAACGTACTCACTCAGGAATGGGTTTATACCATCATAGATCATCTCCCTCAACGTCCTATTCAAGTAGTCGGGGAACATTAAGTGAACGTTCAGTGTCTCGAGAACCATACCATCGACGTAGATCGGTATCTTGGGCATCTGCTTATTATTAATCGCCTCATTAAGCACCAGGAGTATTTCCTGAGCCCTACCCGTACTAAAGACCGGTATCAAAACCTTACCATCATGCTCAACAGCGTGCTTAACCAACTCAATAAGTCTCTGCTCACTCTCCTGCCTAGGTGGTTGAACATCCTCCTTACCACCGTACGTGCTCTCCATAATGAGTAACTCAGCCCTCTTGAACTTATTATGCGCCGGGTTCAGTAGCCTCGTTGGGCCGTACTTCATGTCGCCCGTGTAGATTATGTTGTATAACCCATTACCAATGTGCAGGTGGACCACTGCCGAACCAACCTCATGGCCCGCGTCGTATAGCATGAGTTTCGTGTCTGGCGATATGTCCGTTGGGTGGTCAGCGTAGTTAAGGGTTATTGTGTGGTAAAGGGCCTGGGCTAGGTCCTGCCTACTGTAAGGTGGAACCCTGCCCTCAGACTCGGCCTGCTCTATGTAATCGGTTAGGAGCACCTCCATTAGGTACTTGGTCGGCTCCGTCATGTAGACCGGGCCTTATAACCGTACTTAAACAGGTAAGGCACAAAACCAATGTGGTCCATATGGGCGTGGGTTATGACCACGGCATCCAAGGTGTCCAAGTCAAGCTCGTCGAGTAATGGCGCTTCATCGCCTGTACTTGACGGCTTAACACCGCAGTCAAGTAGTATTGAACTTTCCTTAGTCCTCACCAGTATGGCGCTCCTACCCACCTCCATCTGGGCGCCCAGTCCAGTAACGGTTATCCTCGCATCCCTATACACGGGCTCCCTATGAATCCTCATTCCAAGCCTCCTGAGGAACTCAAGCCTATCCTTGGCAGTGGCTATTTGAATCTGCTTAACAGCGTCAATGTCAGACCTGGGCAGGCCTGCTCCCATTTCGAGGGCCGTGGGTATTATCCAGGGCTTCCAACCAGTCTCGGCCAGGATATCCTTCTCCAACTTACTCCTCTCCCTAATGGGCTTCCTAAGGTATACGTACACCTCGCCCGTGGGTTCATCAACCACTATGTCATCGATTATGTTTGAGCCCACGCTCTTAGTCACCATGTCCGTAATAACCTTCTTCAACTTATCAACCTCCCTAATCCTAACCTTCGGATCACCCCTAATGATTATGTACTTCTTCAACTCCTTAGCAAGGGTCTTAATGTACTCACTATGCTCCATAACGTACTTTGGATTCATCACGTAGATAATCACGTTCGGGCCCTCAAAGTCAACCCTAGAGAACTTGGCTTCGGGGGGCAGGATCTCCATAATCTTCTTCTCCATCTCCTCCCTTAAGGATGCCATACCTAAAACCTCGAGAACCAAGGAACGAACACGCAGAAACTTAAAAAAATTATCTCTAAAGGGCATGAGAAATAACAGCTCCTCCCCATCCTAATTCCGATAACGAAAACTAGATAAAGCAGTAAGTAATGACTATAGCATGCCAAGGGAGGAATACATAAGGTATAGGGCGAGTGACGGAAGTGGGTTAACGGCCTTCCAAGTAACCCCGGACACGCCGTATAAGTCGGCCGTTATAGTGATACATGAAATATTCGGGATAACCGAGTTCATTAGGAACGTGGCAAGGCGGTTAGCCGGGTTAGGCTACCTCGCCGTGGCGCCAAACCTATACTCAAGGAGGGCTGATGTACTCAATGAGCAGAACATTGCCAATGTAATGAGGAGGTTTTGGTCACTACCGCCGGAGAAGAGGGCGGATCCGAATGCAATCAATGAGTTAATGAGTACATTATCACCAACCGAGAGGGAGATAGTCCAGGAACTAGTCATTAATAGGGAGACGACCGAGGAGAGGATGGTGAGGGACATAGTTGATACGTACAATTACGTGAAGTCAACGTACAACGTCGAGAGGATGGGAATAATAGGCTTCTGCATGGGCGGTGGGTTGGCCTTTGAGGCATCGACTAGGGTCCCCTTCGATGCATCAGTCATTTACTACGGTAGGAACCCCAGGAATATAAGTGACGTAGCCAAAATAAGGGGCGCAATACTCACCATATACGCAGGCGAGGACCCAATGATAAACCAGGGAATACCGGACCTAATGAGGGCGGTAATCACGTACAAGCCCAGGTTCGAGATGGCCTTCTACCCAGGCACGTACCACGCCTTCGCCACAGAGGGCGGGCCCGTGTATAATGAGGCTGCGGCTAGGGATGCGTGGGAGAGGACTGTGAACTTCTTCAGGAAGTACCTAGGGTGATGGACATGGGTGATGAAAATAAGTATGAATCAACGGGTAGTGTTGTTACGGACTGCTTCCTAACGTGGGTGGAATTGCTGGAGCTGAAGGAGAAGAAGGGTAGGGCTGGAAATGATGAGGTTAAGAATAGGCATTAATTATTACGTGGCTATTCGAGACTAAAAGCTTAAAACTGCCCGTAAGTTAGGTGTATCGGGGCCGTAGTCTAGCCTGGCTAGGATGCTCGGCTTGGGCAGCCACCGCAGGCTACAGCTTAAGGGCCTGCGGGCTCGCGAACCCGAGTGATCCCGGGTTCAAATCCCGCGGCCCCACCACATCAAGTCACCACCTTACCTAGGCAATCATTCTCAATGCATTCCCTGACCTCCATCGCAATTCTCCTACCAAGGCTTATGGGCCTACCGAAGTAGAGCTTACTGTACTGGCTACCAACGCCCATATACACGTTGGTGCCGCCGCCAATCCTGAAGGCCACGTCAAAGACCACGATGTCCAGGTCGGGTGTCACCATTAACTGTAGCGTGAAGGGCCCAATGACGCCAGGCGGCTCAACCTCCTCGGCAGCCTTTACGAACCTGTCGCCAACCTCGAAGAGCTTATTTAATTCGCTCTCCCTAATCGTGGCTGGTTCATGCCCTATCTCGATCATCTCAACATCGAAGTAATCCCTAATCTCGAGTTGTATGTCCGCAGTGAGCCTAAGCAAGCCGTCCAGGTTTGTCTGGATCCTCCTGTCAATACTCAGTATCTCCACCTCATCCCTAGCCACACTCCTGAAGTAATTAACATTGAAGTGGGCCCCGACCACTAACTCCTCGATGGATGCGTTACTCATGTCGGTCTCGTTAATGACACCATCACTCACGAGCCTCCTAAGCTTCCTCCAGAAGTCCTCCCTATCCACGGCAACGAAGAATCCCCTCTCAACCCTCTTCTTCGCATGTGGCATCTTGACCATGACCGGCCTATCAATGTCGTCAGGCGATGCATAGGTCCTCGGCCTCCTAATGCCAGCCCTGTCGAGTATTTTATAGTACGTCTTATCCCCAATCCTCTCCTCATACCTAAGCAGGTACCTATTACCGAATATGGGCACTGGGAACCTGCCCTCTATCGTGTCGTAACCCACGTAGACAGCGAAACTCCTATTAGGCACGAATACGGTATTCAATGACCTGAGCCTACCCACTATGTCCTCCCTGGCAACGTCGGCATACCTATCGAGTATTAGCGGTATGTCCACAATCCTCCTGAACCTCAGGTACGTAGTCTCCCTACCCCTTTGGCAAACGGCTATTGTCCTGAATCCCTCATCCTTAGCTCCATCAAACACGTCGAGCGCCGAGTGGCTGGCGACGGCGGCTATGTGCATTGAGCCAACACTCAATTTATAACCGCTCAGTAACTCCTCAACACTGTACTTGCCGCTAACCATCATGTGACCACCCTGTCCAGCTCATCCCTCTCAATTGCCATTTTTATCTCCCTGGCAATCCTCCTACCATGCTCATGGGTTCATTCCAGTATAGGTATGAGTATGGGCTACCGCCTATGTATAGGTTCGTGCCTGCCACTATCCTGCCTGAGAACTCGAAAATCCTTATGTTGGTCTCGTCATCAATGACACCCTCCAGTGAGAAGGGCCCTATGACACCTGGCGGTAGGCTCCTCCTTGTCTCCTCCACGAACTTAATGCCGTAATCCAACACCTTGGGCAGTAGGCTCTCCCTCAGGACCAGGGGTAGGTTACCAACGACGACGAAGGTTGGTTTCAAGCCCACCTCAATGATTACGTCTGGCGGTAACCTCCTTAGGCCGTCTATGTTGGTTTCATACCTAATGTCCGCACCCAGTATCTCAACCCTGCCCAGGATTGGGCTGTAGAAGTAATGGAAGTAGGTGGTGACGCCAATTAGGTACTCCTGTACAATAGCGTCCCTAGGCGATTTAATAAGCCCCTCCCTAACCCTCTCCTCAACGCCCTTAATAACCTCCTCACCACTCCTGGCTATGAAGTAGCCCCTACCACCCTTGGCACCAGGTAGCTTAACAATGACGGGTCCATGAACCTCATCACCGACGCGTACAGCCTCGGTATTGGTATACCAGCCCTCCTCAGCAATTCCATCTTAGCCCACTGATCACTCTCGACTCTGAAGAGGCCCCTGAGCCCGAAGATGGGTATTTCAATCCTCTCAGCACAATCAAGGCCCACGTACTCCACATAACTACCGTGCGGCACCAAAATGGTGTTTAGGGACTGGAGCTTACCAACCACGTCAGGGCTACACAACTCCCTCCAGTTGTTTAGGATCACGAAGTCATCGATTAGGTGCCTAAACTGCTCATAGAACCAAAGCCTATCCCTAAGCACGATGGCTATCGTCCTGAACCCCTCGAATTTCGCTCCATGGAATATCTGGAGCGATGAGTGGCTGGCCAGCGTTGCAATGCTCACCCTATCCAGGTCATACCTGGAAATAACCTCACTCACCAATCACCACCCCACCGCCCAATAACTTACCGTACAACTCCCTGGACACGTAAATGGGTAGTGCATCAAAGAATATCAAGTCATTCGATGAGTACCAGGGACCCTCACGCCAGATGGAGGCCTTACACACTACAACGCCGCCAACCCTCCTGACCAAACCCTCCAGAGCCCTCATTGTGCTACCCGTGGAGACCACATCATCGAATAGGCAAACCCTCCTACCCCTAATCAACTCTGCATCATCCATGTCTAGGACGAGGATCTGGGACTCCCTGGTGGTTATGGACCTGACACTCTCGGTAGTGTAACCCCTCATATAGCCCTTAACACTCTTCCTAACAACCACAAACCTAACATGGCCGAGGGCCCTGGCGGCCTCGTAGGCAATGGCAATGGCCTCGGCAGTAACGACAACCTCAGGGCCATAGCGACTAACGGCCCTGGCAATCTCGGCGCCAGCCCTATTAATGAACTCCACATCACCAAGGACAAGCCTGGCGTCTGAGGCAATCCACAAGCCATCGCCAACAGGCACGATAGGCAAACTACGCCTAAGCCCAAAGACCTCCACCTCGTGGAGTGGCTGACCCTCATAAACCCTAACAAACCCGGCACCTAACGAACCCATCAAAAACCCATTTACAACACTTATTTAAAAATTACTCGCCAAAAATTACGGAATTATCATGATAAATATTTAAACAATTAATGAAATATAGAAAGCCCCACCATGATCATGCTAAGACGCGATGGCAAGCAGGAGAATAAGCGTAACCTAATTACCGTTTAAGAATATCTTAACGCGCCCTAATCATTTAATGATCTCAAATAGTCATAGAGCAAGTAACGCCTTGACTTTCTTTAATTGCCTAGTTACGGGATCGACCTCGAGCCTTAGCCCCTCGAGTGAGTACGCCCCTAAAACCTCCGCATCACCCTCCTGGGCGAAGACAACTATTGTCGTGGCCCTCTCACCCATGCTCTCAATGATAACCTCGCCAATATCCCTCTCAATGACCCTACCCTCGATAGTCCTAAACCTAACCCTTGCCATGGCTCTATGCCGAGCTCCCTAAGCCTTGACGCCCTAACCCACGTGTACGTGCTGCCACTATCCACTAATAGGTCCAGGTCAATGCACTTGGTTGGCTCCTTAGGGTTGCAAATCCTCACCCTGGCGGTGGTATTACCCATCACTGATTGCTATGGCTTGGAGGTTAATAAGGTTAGTAGTACGGCAATACCCGTAGCACCATCAGCAGTACTTCAGTGGGCTTGAGCCTCCTCTCAACGGGGTCAGGCGCCAGGCCGAGTTGCTCAAGCGTGACCGAGCCCAGTAGGTAGATGCCCTCATCACCAAAGACCACGGGCGTTGCCGATGCCCTGAAGCCCTCAACCTCGATACCAACCTCACCCAGGGCCCTTTCGACAACCCTACCATCAGCGAGCCTAAGCCTAACAGCCCTAATGGGCTTGACACCTAACTCCTCAAGTACCCTGCCCGGTATTACCGTGTACGTGGAGCCGGTATCCACGAGTAGGTCCACGGTAATTGATTTTGCGGGCTCGGCAACATTCCAAATCACAGCCCTAACACTGAACGTGCCCATGACCCCTCACGGAATAACCACCCCACTCATTAAATACCTTAGGGCCTAAATGTCATGCCTATTAACGGCTCCGCCGGGCAGTACTTACTGTTGACTTTAATTATCCAGGATGAATCAAGCAACTGCCTAAGGTAATCACTGATCCTAGAATCGCTAATCTCAACGCCGAACTCAGTCTCGAGACCGCGTTTAACCTCGCTCCAGCCCGCGCATTCCCTGGCTATGATCCTCATTATGGTTAGGTACTTATCCCTAGCTGCAGGCTTATCGGCGAGGAAGTTCTCGAACTCCTGCCTAATTAATGCCGTTGCGTAACTCACGGTCTCGCCAATGACCCTTTCCAAGTCCCTATACTCATAATACTTAATGCTGAAGTAAGTGAACCAGCCAGGGATTCCGCCAAGCACTTCATAAACCTTATCAAAGTCATTAAACCCAATGCCCAACTCCTCAAAGCCGCGCCTTAGGAATTCAACGGACTGCTCCCTAGTGAAGAGTGACAACTCGACAATACCCATGGCCCTACCAAATAGCGGCGACTCAGGATCCTTAACCCTAAGGAACCTGTACAGTAAGCCCATCTTAGAACCACTGATTATGAACCTGACCCTCCTAAGGTTGTCATAGGCGTAGGCAATCACGGGCAGTACGTTGAAGCCCCTAGCCTTAACAAGCTCCTGAGCCTCATCAAGTACGATGATCACCCCATTGTCAGACCAATCATTTAGGGCATCAAGAAGGGATGTGAGGGAGACCCTATCAACACCCTTCCAAGAGAAGAGGACTTAATTACCCATGATACTAACACCACCTATGCCCCTGAGAAAGCCAATTAGTGCGGGAAACCTCCTGGTAAGGTTATTGACCTCACGCTGAAGCTCAAGGATGAAATCCCTATATGATAAGTATTGCCTTTCCTCAAACTTCCTAAGATCAACGTAGATATGGGGCAGGCTAAGCTCCCTAAGGGCAACAAGAATTAGAGAGGACTTACCAACACGACGCAAACCAAGGACAAGCGTTATGGGCATGCCCAACCTACCGACATAGTCAATGAGCCTGCTAAGCTCGGAATCCCTGTCAAAGAGCTCAAGCCTACTATCCTTCGGTCCCAAATCAAAGAGCACCTCCACCCCCAGAAGTTACTTCCAGGGGCAGAAGTTAATAAGAATACCGCAACATGACGCTAAATTAATGATTAATACCACTTATACTATACTTAATATTATTTATACCCACATTGTAATTAACCGAATAGCCTATTCATAGGCCAGGATCGATCACTATAACCCTTCAGAAAAGCCAGGAATAAGTACCTAAGGGTTATGGTCTTTAACACGGCTAAACTCATCGAACAATACTTTGCTTCCCATACATACAAACTTAATTTATATTTCACAAATTGATATAAGTCCATAGGAGTATTATTCCATCCCTTAGATTAAGGCTTAAAAGGGTCGTGATAATAATATCGGTAATATGAGCCGACCGATTAGTGAGTTAATATCACTCAGGGGAAGGAGGGCCCTCATCACTGGCGCCGCCTCTGGGATGGGTAGGGCCATGGCACTTAGGTTTGCTGAGGCTGGGGCTTCCCTATACCTCGTTGATATTAATGAGGCTGGACTTAGTGAAGTGGCTAGTGAGGTCAGGAGCAGGTTCGGCGTCGACGTTAATACCTTCCGCGTTGACCTATCCAAGAAGAAGGAGATAGACGACCTATGGAACTCCATAAAAGGTAGGGAGCCCGACATACTCGTTAATAATGCAGGTGTTTATGAATTCGTGGACTTCCTGGAGGTTGATGAGGAGGTGCTGGAGAGGTCATTGTCGGTGAATCTAAAGTCGGTCTTCTACATGTGCCAAAGCATGATTAGGAGTAGGGGCGATAAGGGCGGTGTAATAATAAACATAGGTTCCATAGAGTCAATACTACCCTTTGCAAGGAACCTGGTGCATTACGACATAAGTAAGATGGGTATAATAGCACTCACGAGAGCGCTTGCAAAGGAGTACGGGCCAAGGGGCTTCAGGATCAACGTAATAATCGCCGGTGGAATAAACACGCCAGGCGTCCAGAGGTTGAAACAAGAGGCCATACTTAAGTTGAAGATCGACATAATAAGGACTGGTGTTGAGTACTTCATGAGGGTGCCACTTAAGAGACTTGGCGACCCAGACGAGGTTGCCAGGGTGGCGCTATTCCTGGCCTCGGACATGGCGAGCTATGTACATGGAGCAGCCATACCAGTCGATGGAGGCTTCCTCTCTGCGTAACTAAACATAACCAACCTCCGACAACCTATTCACGAGCCAGGACCAAACACCACGGCCCTTCTCGGAAAGCACAACTAGGTAGAAGAGGGCTACGGAGACTATCATCAGCAATGCGGTGAAGGTGGCGCTTACGTAATTCAGTACCGTGCTTAATAAGCCGTAGTGAGTAACCTCCGCAGTAAGAGCTAGGAAATAGGGTGCCATGAATATGCCCAGGGATGCGAAGAGGAGTGCGAATATCAGTGTCCTCCTTAATGTAAAGACAACAGGTCTCTGGGCAATATTAAGCTCCCTACCTGCGGAATACCCACGTAGGCCGCCAGTAACCAACTAAGTATAGGTGTAATGAGTATTGCGGCAATCAATGCCGGTGCAAGGTATATGGCTGGTCTAAAGTAAATGCCCTGTATGATATAGGCAATTACCCAGGCAATAGGGTGATTGCTACAATTAATGTCCTAGCAAGCATCCTAAGCCTGAAGTACCGGGCTGGGTCTATGGACATGCTCAACCAAAGTCTCTCACCGCTTATTGTGAACATTAATGGCATGAATAAGTATAGGTAAATGATAATGAAGGTCATTACCGCGAAATCCCCTTGCCAATTACCAAATTGATAAGGTGCGGCAAGAAATTCCATAAATACCTTGCTGAGGAACACGGTAATCACTAAATAGACAATGGCAGTCACGGTCGATAGGGGTACCAGGACCTTAAGTATGTTAGTCCTCTCGCCGCGTATTATCAAGACCTTCGTAGACGTGAACCAAATGATCCCCCAGGGACTCCTTGGTAGGTGGGTTACGAGCGTATCAACGTCACTTCTACGGAGTAATGGCGTTGAGACGTCCAACACCTCATATGCATTTGAGGCTAAATCTCTGATGCGTCTCCTCGGTATTGTGGCTACGACAACGGCTGTTAGGGCTAGGGCATAGGCCACGTAGGTGGGGCTTGGATTGACAAAGCCGTAAATTGGAGATAGCCTGGGGCTTATAAAGCCTAGGATTATTATCAAGAGCAGTGGTGAAATGTAGAGCAACCTAAGTGTTTGTGGAAGTACCAGGCATTGGCCGTAAATAGCGTGAAGAAGCTCGTGAGGAGTAATAGAATCAGCACGTAATAGGCAGCATCAATACCGGGCCTTACAAGAGGTGCTGTGAATGTGACGAACGTGATTAGGTATATTAATCCATTAGCAATGGCCCTGGCAATGTAGTACTCCACTGGATCCATCTGGGTTGTGAAGACAAAGTCGATGGCAGACTTAACAAAGAAGCTCCTAGTGGAGACCATGGAAAGGGCCATTAGGAGGAGGACTAGTATGAATGAGCTTAATTCATAAAATACGCCATTAAGCACGGTCTCAGCATCATGCTTTATTAGGAGCGCCGCAATGGCTATATTGTAAGTCGCCATTGCAAGCCAAATTATGATGAACCACCTACTATATAATTGCTTAATCTCGAAGTAAATTATCTTTAGGAGTCTCATCCCATCAACCTCGCCACAACCTCCTCAATACGCTCACCAGAGCTCGCCGCAGTATCCCTAAGCTCGCTCATTGACCCCTGCCAAACAATACTGCCCCTATTAATCACGATGACCCTGCTCGCCAACCTCTCGGCCACAGACATTATGTGCGTGGAGACCAGGATCGTGGTACCACCGGCATTCAAATCCCTAAGCATCTTAATCACGGCCTCTTGGGTCGGAATATCCAGGTAATTAAGCGGCTCATCAAGGAGTAGGACCCTTGGCTTGTGCATTATGGCGAGGGCAATGGCGAGCCTCTGCCTATTGCCTCTCGACAACGTGGCGGCTCTCCTATCAGCAAGGTCCTCGAGACCGAGTAGCTTGATCGCTTCATCAACCACTGAGTCGTTTAAACCCCTGAGCACGGCAACGTACTCCAGGTTCTCCCTAACGGACAGGTTTAGGAATGGCACGGCATCCTCAGGAAGATAACCAATACAGGCCTTAACCTCCCTAACCTGCCTCTGAACATCAAAACCACAGACGAAGGCATTACCCGCATCGGGCCTTAATAAGCCCGCCAGTATCCTGAGAGTTGTTGACTTACCGGCACCATTTGGGCCGAGCAGTGCGACAGACTCGCCACACCTCACGTCAAAACTAATGCCGCTCAGGGCAACCACACCGCCAAAGCGCTTAACAAGGCCCTTAACCACTATACACATTAAACTCGCAATTACGGTAACGCTAATAAGTCTTATGCTGATAATACTTTTAACTTAAGTCGCTAAACAATAACAACCTATGCCAGAGCCCAGGAACTTGAGAATAATGGCGAATTTAGGCAAGGCGTTGGTCATTGTTGGTGCATTATTCATCTTCCTAAGTTTTATCGGTTTGCTCTCGGCAATGACGTACGTAATGCCACCTCTGTCATTTATCATTACCGACCTAGGGCTCCTGGTGATTGGACTAATCTACCTGGCCCAGGGATCCCTGGTAATAAGGGCAGCGGCTAGCAGGTATTATGCTGTCCTCGCGGTACCTGTCACGGCAATTGCCATTGGCGCAGTGCCGGGAATACTCATAGGGACCATGGACTTAATAAGTCTCGAAGTGGTTATAATACTAATCGTGTTTATACTCACGGTAATGTCAATATACGCGTTAATACGCATGATCATGAATTACGGGCTAAACACAATGGCCATGCTCAGCATCGGTTTGGTTGCGGTATCCCTGGGCATGCCGTTGATGCTGGCTTGGTCGAGGACGGCTGGTGGCGTGATAATGGCCGTAGGCCTTGCGTTAATAGCCATGGGGCTACAGGAACACCTAAACAGGTGGGTAAAGGGATTACTTAATGCATTGGCTGAGCATGCCACTTCATCGTTATGGTCTCCAATCCTCAATGTATATCCTGTCGCCCTCAACAACGGCCTTAAAGTAATCATTACCAACCCTCAACCTACCACCTTCCCTATAGACGTAAAATGCACCAACATGAACGTCACCGGCAAAGCTAATGAAGGCCCTCCTAATGACCTCACGGAGAATATCCTCAAAGTAAGCATCATCACCGACCCTAAAGACCATTGGCGGTAGGTCAAGCCCGACATCATAAATAACGAGGCAGGGCCTAAGGGCACTACCTTCCTCACACCTTATACCAAACTCCCTAACAATCCTAATGGTTAACCTACGCAGGAACTTACCAACATTAACAATGACGCCACGATAATCACGATAAGCACCCAAGTAATCAATGTACAAAACCCTCAACAAACTCAACAAAGCCCTAGCCTCGCCACCACTAAACGGAGCTACGACAATGAAGTCACCAAGAGCAACAACAAACCTAGACCCACCCATCATAAGAAGGAACACCAACTAAGTATAAAAACCAATTTCACCCAACCCAGCAATAAACATTCACATCAACAAATAAATTTAACCAAATTAACAATCACAAAGATACCCCGCCAACAAACACGGGGCCTAAACCCACATTACCCCTAATCATTGAACCTAGAACTAAGCACTTTCAATAGTCTCTCCTTAACAATACTCCACACCCCCACCATCATACTCACCAGGGTCCACCCTAACCATGTAAAGTCTCTTACCACTACTTAATGAAATCTCCACAAAGCCGTTACTCCCTACCAAGTCCCAAAGCGATGCCGTTGCCCCATCCTCCTCAACATAGATAAACCTAGTATTCAAGCCAGGAAACTATGCTAAGGTCAGCATTATACCCATACATATAGTCCATGACCTTATACCTACCCGCGGTTGTCTCTCGGAGAACTTACACTCAATAACGACAGTCCTAGTTTTATCACCAACGGAATCACCGCTAATAACCGACACGTTAGGCCTACCCCTTATCTTATCGACAACACCTCTCCTCCTAAATAGTGCATCAACGTACTTATCAACGAGACCCCTAAATGGCAAACCGACATAATCACTGATAACCTCTAATGTTTACCGGACTGATGCCCTATCACCCCAAAGCACATAACCAACCTCACCCTCACTCTAAACGGAATACTCAAGGACCAAAACCAATGCTCGGCATTACCAGGAAAACACGGATATACGGTACATCCTTCCTTGCCCGAATCCACTCAATGACTCTACCTAAATTATCAAAATCATTGAATGGCGATCTATAAACAAACCAACTCCTCAAATCCTAATTATGATTAATTTGTATTAAGACTTAACTTTCAACTCCAAATCAATGCGATAACCCCAAAATTCAACTCTTAACATATGTATAATCTCAACACACGATCTTCCCATCATTACACTAAAGCCAATCAACTCTACCCCTTATTTAAACGCCCTAGCCACTTATTATAAATCAACCCAGTATAGTTTCATCTCGACCTTAATTACCCGCATAATTCAAATCCCACACAAGTAATCAACGTTATTCTAAATGGCGCATCCTTAAATAGGCTCAGCAATCAGTGATTCTGGACTTCAATGACGCTGGCGGGGTTTGCTGATTATTGATGAGTTACACCTTTACGGATGTTTCCGTTGGATGATGTTTCCTTTCCGGGGAGCTGAGCCTTGATGATCAATCCCGTCGCTGATTAACTATTACACAGCCTGACCACATGCCTATTCTTAGCTATCTCGCTTCTCTCAATCATGATGGTGGTATAATTAACGTTGTCATGGTTGTCATGATAGTTTCCCGCAATGTTTGTATTTACGTTATTACTGATACCGCCTATTTCATATTTCTTGCCGTGACTCGAGGTACTGAGCCAATGAATAATCACGACAGCCACTATTAGTAATCCAATAACCAAAGCGGCAACTATTCTCAAATCCATACCCCTACCTAACCCTAGATTATGCGCCCACTTAAATAACCAATGCACTTACAATCATTGAGTAAGGCTTATTTGCTGCATTGTATTTCATAGTAATGGTTCCCCGCGCCGACAAGACCCGCGAAACCGTGGGCCGGTGAGTCGGCATCCGTCGGGCTCGGGAGCCCATCCCATTATCCTCGGCACTCCTCACTAATCATATTAACCACAATCCTCATGGCTGTCTCAAAAACATCCTTATCAACAGACCCCAACCCAACCCTGACTCCATCATCCCTACCGAAGTATTGCCCAGGTACTGTGAGGACATCCCTACTCAGTAACTTATTTGCAAATGAGCTTCCCGTGAGACCTTCACATTTAACCCTCATGTAGAGTATGGGCATATACTCAACGTAACTAATACTCACGTAATCACCAACCTCACTAGTTAACCTCCTCATCGTATCAACATTAGGCATTATTACGCCCAAGTTCCTCTCCCTAACCCAACCCCTATTCCTCAGCAATATCGATGCATACCTAAGGTTAAGGTCAATAACCAGCGGGCTCACCAGGTCAATTATCCCATTAACCTCCCTAACCACCCTATCATCACCCACAACCCAACCAACCTTAACCTCACTCATAGTGTAGAATTTTGACGTGCTGAAGGTAAAGACCACATTCTCCAACGGTAAATCCCTCAGGTTATTCTCCACGAACTCCAGGAATATCGAATCAACCACGGCATAGGCACCCCTCCTCCTCAACTCATCACTCAACTCCCAAAGCAACTTCCTGCCAAGGAATATGCCAAATGGGTTGTTTGGATCCATAGGCTCATGGCGGGGTGATCCAGGGTGTGGGCTTACAGCATCCCTCTATGGGTATGAAACTCCTTAAAGGCCTCCTTTTTAACGCATTAATTATCGACTGCCTTGTTTTCTCGTATATTCCCCGTTCTCGGTACTCCTGGTATTTCATACAAAGCAATCTAATAATCTTCTTCATTACCTCCTCATCACTGAGCTCTGATAGTCTTATCACCACGTAGTACCCCTTTTTCCTGCGCCTTAACCTTACCTTATAATCATTTTTAAGTTGCTTATAAATTTGCACCGCACGATCCTTCTCCACCTCCCTATGTTCTAGGCTAATTCCTGTCTTACTTATCCTGATAGAAAAGGCGATTCCATTAATATCTATTTGATATCTACCGCGAAAATGCATTTCAGCAATTGACATCAACCTTGCCCACTTTTCAATGGCTAAGGCACTAAGTAGGTCTTTTACCCTCTCCGGCAATGCATTAAGAACATCTCTTGCGAACCTCACTGCTTTAGCACCATTTATAGAAATTACGTACTTACCTCTATTCGAATATGGGCGAAGCCCCAATCGCTCAGCAACCACGCTCCAAACCTTACCCTCCCCAAATACTAACGTTATAACTGGGTAAACATATTGACCACGATATCGCTGAAGCTTCACAGAGCCATCCCCCAGGATACCGCCCAGCAATAGTATCTTTAGCTGTGTTAAGTCCATACTCAGTATTATGGATTTCAACACCGATGCAGGTAAATGCTTTATACTACGTGCTTCCGGAACAACATTCCACTTTACCTTTGGTTCCTCTTTATTCAAGTCTACACCAATGATTCTTACGCTGCATGAACCATAATTTAATACCATCCATAATAGTACTTGCCAATCATTTGCGGTTACCATACGTGCCCCTGCGGTACTCACACGTTTCGGCGCGCCATCAGCCAACTCCAATCCCATTTTCAATAGCGCCACAGCATCACCAACAAGTAATTTAGGCACATCTATAACGAGTCCCCCTAACCTTTCAAAAGTCATCATAACTATTACGCCACCATCAATCTCCTCAATCATTAAATCTATATCGACCCCATTAATCACCACACTCAAACTCCTCTTACCCCTCATTATTACTGTCTTTCCACTCTTTAACGCCTCAATAATCATCCTTACCTCACCATTATGATTCATGAACCAATCCCTCACATACGCAATATACCTTTCAATCTCCTCCACAACCTTAACAAGCTCTGAAAAACCACTAGTCCTCAATCTCTCCCTAATGATAGACCACTCCTCCATCTCTTTCCTCCAGAGCTCATCAGCATTAAACCTCTCTAGTCTCCTAATAGCTTCATCAACTAACACTTTAATCCTCTCCTCCTCACCCAGGATTTGCGGTAAGACCCCAGGCCCTATCACCTCTCTACTATTACCGAGTACTTCAAGCGACTTAGTAACAGGGTCATTATTGGCGCTAGGCAATGGTCCAGTAGGTGCGGCGTCCGCTTTTGGGCCCCCGGCCGGGTTCCCGACCGAGGTATTCTCGGTCGGTGGTACGGGAGCCCGAGCCCCAGACTCTGGGGCAGGATTAGGGGATTTTAGCTCGCCGTGGGACCCCACCGGTTCTTCCGAACCGGTGGAGATACCCGGCAACCCACGGCTCATCGCTAGGTCCATTTCCTCCCTTCTCCCGCCCATGGGGACCACCGAGAGGAGACGCCCCACCGGGGTCCTCCTCCCGGCAGGATCGCCAGGAGTCGCCCGGTGGGGCCTTACCACCCACCGCCCGAGGATGAATTAGGAATCAAGGATGGAATAATCGGGTTAGGGTGGGTTGGCGCCCCACCGGGCAACCCGGCGAGGCGCCTCCCCTCAGCTGTCCCCATGGGCGGGAGAAGTCCTGCCCCAGGTAGGGGCTATTGCCTTTCTCGTATCACTTGTTTAAATACCCTTTGCTCCACGCTCATCGTTGGCTCAACTAGGCGCTTGTCCAGCAAAGCCCTAGGAACTACTTGCTCTTTTCCTCGTTTTATGGCTCTCTCATTGGTGACTTATTCCACGTTTTCGTGAAACATTATATCACTTCCTCCATGTAATGGATGCACTTTATCCTCTCCAACCTAGGGTTTGCTGTTCATTGTTTCACCTAGGCGTTGATTCGATTCCCCATGCCCATCCCTCGGCCCCGACTCCCCGCCGTTTCCGCGGGATTCCGCTTGGGACGCGTCCTCCGCACCGCGGTCCCGCGGACGGCGCCCTCGGCTTTTCGGCCCTTCGGGCTAGGGACGCGTCTTCCTCACAGCCCATGCCTCATTCGCCGAGAGCCCCCCTAACCAGGGGAGCCTCGGCTTCCTGACCTTCTCGGCTCGCAAGGTGCGGGGGAGGAGGGGCGGGGAGGACGAACAAGGGGTTTGAGGGAGGGAGTGGGGCCGAGGAAGGGCAGGGAAAGAGGTGGCTTGGTATCTTAATGGTTAGGTGGCTTGAGCGTTGTTATTATCGGTATCGTCATTACCATTAAGGTATTGACTGCATGCGCAGTCAATGAGCTTTTCGTCGCCTGAGTCAGCGCACTACCCACGGGATGCTGTAAGCCCACACCCTGGATCATCCCCAACCTTCCGCCCGGGCTGTTCCCGGGTGGTTTGGTTGGGGACTCATCGCCTAGATCTGGTCAACCTCCCAAAATAACTAAGTAGTTTATATAGGCTTCCCGAAATCGGAATTGAGGATTCACGGAGGGTTGATTTGAATGGTGATGGGGGATTGATATGAGGAGGATGTGGGTGAAAAGAAAATGAAAAGATGGGAATTTTGATTTTGAATCATGGGCTAACTACTGCGTTATGTTTGGAAGTCTTGGTACATGCTACATGTTGTTCCTTGGTCATACATTGGTGTGTAAATCACGTTTGAATTCTCAGCAGTATTATCAACCAGCGAGCTTGGTATAGGTTCACGTTGGAGCAGAACTGGAATTCGCCAGTGCCAAAGGGGTTAAAGTACACGGTGGTGTAATTGGCTCCAGCCCAGACCACGTTGGACCTGTACCAACGATTCGTGTATTGGGATGGGATACTTATGCATTTGGAGTAAGTTTGACCATTAGTTGGTAGATACACATACTCACAAACCTGACTAATTAAGCCATTACTGCCAACGTCGTATT
>NZ_BBDM01000006.1 GCF_001316245.1 Vulcanisaeta sp. JCM 14467
ATAGTGAGTAGCTTATGTACCTAAGCCACGTTGGTAGTACGGAAATTGGGAACACAACCCCACCCAGTAGGTTCGAGGCCACCGAGGTGAATAGGGCTACGGGGTTTCCCTGCTTAACAATCAGCACGACGGCACCCGCGATCAGGTTTAACCCAATTATTGACGCCAGATAAAGTATTAGGAATACGGCCGTGGTGAGCATATTTACCCTATACGATATGCCGAGCCCAAGCCCTATCAATAGGACCGTGACCGCACTTATTGAGTTAATCACCAGGCCCCACACGGTACTATACATCATAAGAGTCATGGGCCTCAGGGGTGCCGCTATTAGGTACTCCAGGGTTCCAATGAGCTCCTCATTCCTAATACGGCCCGCCAGTGTCGTTACTGATGCGGAGAAGTAGCCCTGGAATGCCGTGCCGATTACCATGAATGCCGTGTAGTCCCTAATCATGCCTAACCTCCCAAAACCGAGGGTAACACCAATGAAGAAGTATATGAATACGGGGATGACCCAGTTAATCATTGTAAGCACAACCTGCGTCCTGTACGAAACCCACATCTTCCAACCCCTAATCACGACGAAGCTGTAAAGCCTATCAATGATGCCCATCACAACCACCCCTCCCTCCTCCTCCTCATTATCCTCTCCATCCTCCTGGCATTACCCTCGGCAACCGCAACCTCAACATCAATGTCCAAAACCCTAACCCTACCATCATACATAGCCAACCTACTCATCAACTCATTAAACCTATCCATAGTCGTCACAACGACATACTCATCACCACCAACACGCTCCACATTAAAGCCGCCTAACCCATCCACCGAGCCCTTAACGAGCACCTTAACCACCTTAAGGGCAGGCGCCTCATTCAGGATACGCCTATTTATGTACACCACCATGTCGGCCAACTCAATCTCCTGAGGATCGTGGGAGGCGAGGATCACCGTCTTCCTACCCCTAAGGCTCCTAATGAAACTGAGTATGTTATGCTTAGCATCAACATCTATACCACTCGTCGGCTCATCAAGCAATAACACGTCCGGGTCATGCATCAACGCCCTAGCAATCTCCAACCTCCTCATCATGCCCGTACTATACGTGGCAACCCAATCACTCGCCCTATTGCTAAGCCCCAACTCATCGAGTAACTCCCTAGCCCTCGCCCTAGCCTCCCTAAGCGACAAGCCATACAACGTGCCGAAGAAGACCAGGTTATCCATGGCCGTCAACCTCCAGTAAACGCCCCTATCCATGGGCGTCATGAAGCCAACCCTCCTCTTAGCCTTAACATCCAACGCATCAAAACCATGCACTAGAACCCTACCCCCATCAGGAACAAGTATGCCAGCCGCAAGCCTAAGCATAGTCGTCTTACCAGCACCATTAGGACCAACAAGCACCACAATCCTACCCTCAGGAACCTCGAGACAAACATCCTCCACAGCCACAACACGCCCAAACACCTTAGTAACATGATCATAAACAACCGCAGACACAAAGCCGTTATCGAAAACAACATTAATAACACTTTCTCCCCATACACCCAGGAACAAGCAACAACACAAAACACCTCGCCACTAAATGACCAATAACGCACTCTAAAATTAATCCATAGAAATATTAAACACGCCTCATAAAGAATGTGGAGAGAAGCCTAGGAATAAAAGGAATTGATCAAACCATTACAAGACTACGACCGATTTAAACAAATAATTGCGAACATGATGATAGTGGAAAAGTTTTAAATCGCTGTTAATGAACTGTTGAGCTGGCGGGGGTGCCCGAGCCAGGTCAAAGGGGACGGGTTGAGGTCCCGTTGGCGAAGGCTGCGTGGGTTCAAATCCCACCCCCGCACCAAAACTTATAGCCATCATTATTATTCTAATGCTATATACTTTATAAAGTTAATTTAATGCATTATTTATTGTTACAGTACTTTTATTTATTATCTAAGGAGTATCGTGATTTAATAATATTTTAACTTTAATTTATGCATATAATATTTAAAAGTTCTCAAAGAATGTTATCTTGAGGACCTTAGGCGCCTTAGGGAGACAATTAATAATGAGACAATGTCATCAAGTGGAGGTTGGCGTTGTTCACATACAGGAGGTTGCAACACGCAATCATTGCCAAGCCAATTAAGTATGGAGTATCAGTAATATTTGTGAATCCTAAGAATACATCAACAAATGCCCAAGATACAGCTCCAAGCTAGCCTACGTTCATAGGCTAGCAATTTATGAAAACTGTGGCTTCGTAAGGGACAGAAATTCTATTGGAACCTTAAATCTGGTTAAGGACAGTACAGGCGTATGCGGAGAAGCCAGGACCGACAGAGCAGGGGAATGGGGAATGAGGGGATGAAGGAAAGTAATCAGAAGTGTTCAAAAGCGATTAAAAGCATCACTCGGATCTGAACTCTTCGGCATAATAGTGATACCACTCATCTACGCACCAGCCAAGAGAATTGTGCAGGCTTAAAAACGTTCCTAAGTATTTCCTTGGTCAAAATTACCGATATTATCTTCTATCCTTGGGAGTAAATGAATCCTCTCCTGGAGTTTTACGTAAATCCTGATCCAATTAATTTTAAACACCACGAAGGCCAGCGCGGTGAATATGACTGCCATAATCACTTGAAATGTTGAGAGACCCATGCTTGGCCTTAATACGCCGTATAGTGATGAGAAGAGGAGTAGCTCTATTGGTATTTCCACGGAGCTCTTTATTAACTTACCAATGAGTATGTAGGCATTTAACCTCAGTGGGTTTATCAAGGCAGCCCCAGCACCTATGTATAGGTAATCATCAAGAGGTAGCCCAGGCAATGCGGCTAATATTATTACCAATACCCAGAGCGGTGCTTTATTGGATAGGAGCATTATCAGCTTCACGGCACTGGTTTTGCCGAGAGGCCTCCTTAGTGCATAACCTAGGGCGTAGGATGCGTTTTTAGAAATTGAGGCACCAACCGCAGTCACAATTATTACTAGGATTACGTACTGTATTGATGATTTAACATCCAGCAAGGTTAGTGAGGCGTATACTGTGTATGCCTCGCCGAAAAATGGTAGTGCGTTTCCTACGGAGCTTATGAGGAAGTCCATTATCAATATTGCTGTAATATTCATTTTAATTCAGGGCTTAAGCGTGGTTGTTTTTAGGCTTTTTATTGAGAATACGGCGATGCCCGCGGCAAGCGCTATTAATGCAATACCCACTGCCAGGGGTACTGCGTTGTAATTAATTGGTTGGTTGGATGCTATGTTCAACGTGGCGTTAGCAGTGCTATTAATGCTTATTGGTACTATACTTGATACTGTGAATGTTGTGCCGCATGAATTGGTTGATGAGGCTAGTTCATAAAGGGCTTGCGAGTATGAGGCTGCTAATTCATAGAGTTGTAGTGCGGCTGCCAGGTCATTTATGTTGCCGGTTGAGTTATACCTGGCTAGGTAGTAATTTCCGAAGTCTATGTACGATATGGCGAGCATTGGGAATAGGTTACAACCGTTCTCTGCTTCGTATGTGTTAAATACCGCTAACTTCTCCACATAATCCGTAATATTGACTAAGTACTGAGTGCTTACCTGCCCATTTATCACGGGTGTGAATAATATGTGTAGCATTGCATCATTGCTTGATATGACATCAAGGCTTTGCGCAAGTGCTAATGAGTAAAGCCCCCTTTGGTAGTTGTTTTGGGCCTCCTGAACCTCCTGCGTTATTGAGTTCATATTCTGGAGGAGACTTGATGCCCCCACAGCACTTGATAGTGAAAGTGTGTATTCGGTTATTGATTGGGCATATACCAGGTACATGCTAGTCAATTCCTCTAAGTAGCTTTCCGAAATTGGCGCCCCACCCTTTATGGCATTTAATACCGCCAACCAATCACCCAGGGTTTCAATCCTAGCCTTAGCGTAGGCTAGATTACTTATCGCATCACTTATGTCATTGCTTGCCAGGTCCTGTGATACAGCACTTAATGACTGCTTAGCGTCAAAGATCCTATCGTAAATCCCAATTACTATGTCTATGTTCGCAGTCGTCACGTTATAGCGCTGAAGCACATCCTCATAGTACTGCAGCTCATTGTTTAATTGGTTTAGCAGGTTCTCTAACTGTGGCGTTGTGTAGTTCTGAAGTTCGTCCTGGTAATAATTAATCAGTGCCTGGAATCCTAGGCTGGCGGCTGTGTAGTACATGCCCTGGTTTGCGTAATTAATGGCTTCATTAACGTATCTTGAAACGTTGGGATCCGTGGAGTTTATAGCGCCTGTGCTCACAATCCTATCATATATCCTCATCCATAGGAATTTCGTCACATTAACGTAGACCTGCGTCTTAAGTGCTTTGGCAGGTATTGAAGGTATTGACATGTTAACGCCAGTGAAGTAGTAGATGGCTTGTCTAACGTCCATTACAGGTATAACGTCAACACCGAGGCTCTTACCATAACTTATTAAGTCAATCACCTGACCACTACTGGTCTGGTATATCTGCTGACCATACGGTATTAGCACCACTTCATAACCCTCCTGGGCAGCCGCCTTAATCTTAGTGGGTAAACCACCCACAGGCCCTATCGAGCCATCAGGCAGTATCATGCCCGTCATCGTAACATCAGGACTTAAGGTATGGTTTGTTATTAACGCCCACATTGCGACCGTCATATAACCACTCGCTGATGGTCCACCGATCTCTAGCGTCGTTGGTTCAACATTTATTAAGAAGTTATATTCATTGAATGGCTGATTGGCTAAGTAGGTAGCGACTAGAGCGGCTATTTG
Organism: Vulcanisaeta sp. JCM 14467; assembly: GCF_001316245.1. Taxonomy (GTDB): domain Archaea; phylum Thermoproteota; class Thermoprotei; order Thermoproteales; family Thermocladiaceae; genus Vulcanisaeta. The sequence goes on from NZ_BBDM01000006.1 coordinate 4,807, forward strand.
TGATGATGATAGGAATGTGCCACTCTCGGCCGTTGGTAGTGGGCTTGATGCTACGTATACGTAGCCAGTGCCTGGTTTCATGGCCGTTATTGTAATGTTTATTACGGCACCGCTATTATTTGATGACACAGCTAGTGCATGTATAGTTATTGACCTAGTGTATACGACTAATTGCTGCCACTCCTCTGCTAATGCAAGTACGAATGTGCTTAATGCTAGGGCTAGGGCCAATAGTACTATGGCACTTAGTAATTTATTACGACTCACCATACAAGGTGGTGGCGATGACTTAATTAATAAAGCTTACACACTCTGTCAGGTTAAGTCGTTGTTTGATCAGAAATAATTTTCATGGGAAAACCTCCTTATGCCAGTAATGACATTAACACGGCCTTAGCCGTATGCAACCTATTCTCTGCCTGGTCCCAAACAACGCTTTGCGGCCCGTCAATGACATCATCAGTCACCTCCTCACCCCTATGGGCAGGTAAACAATGCATAAACACCGCCTGAGGGCTTGCCCTCCTCATAACCTCCGCATTGACTTGATACGGCCTAAAGACCTTCCTCCTCTCCTCAGCCTCAGCCTCCATACCCATGCTAACCCACACGTCTGTGTACACCGCGTCCACGCCCCTGACATCCTCAATATTATCACTAATCACTATGTTAGCCCCAGTCCTCCTAACATCCTCAGTCAGTTGCTCCGCAAACTTAGTGGGCCAGTACTTCTTCGGCGCTATTATCCTAACCTCCCAACCAAGTTTGGCGCCTATTATCATTAGGGAGTGTGCCATGTTGTTGTCGCCATCGCCGATGAAGGCTAGTTTCAAACCCTCAAGCCTACCCTTAACCTCCCATAGTGTCAGGGCATCAGCCAAAACCTGCAGTGGATGTTCCTGATCGCTGAGGGCATTTATTACAGGGACCACGGCGTATTTCGCCATCTCGATTAATGACTCGTGCTTATACACCCTAGCCGCAATTGCGTCAACGAACCTATCCACAACCCTCGCTGTATCAGCTATGGTCTCACCACGACCAAGCTGAAGCTCCTGTGGGTTTGAGTAAATCACGTGCATTCCCAACTGCGTTGCTGCAACATCAAGGCTTACCCTGGTCCTTGTACTCGGCTTCTCAAATATCATGAGTAGGGTCCTACCCCTCAATACATCGCTATGCCGCTCACCCTGGTAATACCGTGACTTAAGATCCCTGGATAGCCCCAGTAGGTACTTTATCTCATCTGTTGTGTAGTCCATGAGTGTTATGAAGTCCCTACCCCTAAGTGACTTTACGTTAGTCACGGTAATTAAAAACAGGATTAGAGTATTAAAGCATGACCTCATGGCGCTAAGTTTTTATAGCGAGCGCTCTGTCATGAGCGTGGCTAAGAGCAGGGATGAGGTACTTAAGGCCCTTGAGGATTGGGGCAATTCCGTGACAAACACCATACTTAATAATGAGGAACCAATACTCGAGATACCATCGAGAACCTTGAGCAACACCATTTGGGACTCGAAGAGGAAGATGCTCGTGTTGGGCCCGGAGAAGTTGAGGAGGAGGTTCCTGGACCTTAAGGAATCCAAGAGGTTCATGCAGACAATACTAATGCTTAGGCTAATAGTCCAGGCCATTAGAGAGGGTGTTTACCCAACAATAAGGGACTTGTACTACAATGGTAAGCATACCATGGAGTTTAAGGCGGACATAATTAATAAGGTTATTAGGGAGAATACGTGGGATGAGCAGTCGGAGTCCAACGCGGTCATTGAGGATATTGAGGTTGCCACAGGAATACTCAGGGAGGAGATGGGGCTTTCGGCAGATGTTAAGGGTAAAGTCGTGGGACCAATAATTGTTAGGTCCAAGGGCTTCGAGATAGATGCCACGAAGCTTGGCGATACCGCATTAAGCCTTCCGCCAAATCCTGATGATCTCGAAATTGTTAAGGTTGAGGCAAATTACGTACTCGTTATTGAGAAGGACGCAATATTCCAGAGACTTAACAGGGAGGGTTTCTGGAAGAGGGAGAGTTGCTTGTTGGTCACTGCGAAGGGTATGCCTGATAGGGCGACGAGGAGGTTCATAAGGAGACTTAATGAGGAGTATGGATTGCCAGTCTATGTACTAACTGATGGTGACCCATACGGCTGGTACATATACAGCGTCTATAAGAGCGGCTCAATAAAGCTTAGCTACGAGAGTGATAGGCTAGCGACCCCCGAGGCTAAGTTCGTCGGTGTCACGGCGACGGACATAAGGACTTACAAGATTAGTGATGAGTATGTTATAAAGGCCACGGATAGGGACCTAAAGAGGGCTCAGGAACTACTTAGGTATCCCTGGTTTCAGAGCGATCACTGGAAGAAGGAGATTGAGCTGTTCCTAAGGACGAAGAAGAAGGTGGAGATTGAGGCCCTTTCGACACACGGTCTCAGGTTCCTCCATGACTACCTACTTGATAAAATCCATGGTAATAAGTTCATTGATTAGAAATGATTACTTCAGGAATAATGATTTTAAAAGCGCAATTAAATAACGCCATATAATGCTAATTGACAATTACGGAAGGCCCTGGCTTAAGCTTAGGATCGCTGTCAACAGCGTATGTAATTACAGATGCATCTTCTGTCACTTTGAGGGTCAGGGAAGGTTCTTAAGCAGGGAGTTGAGTGCGGAGGATATTGGTTTCGTAGTCTCCGTAGCTAAGGAGCTTGGCGTAGATGATTTCAAGATAACGGGCGGTGAACCACTGCTTCGTAAGGACATTGTTGAGGTCGTTGACGAGGTTAATAAGGTTGGTCCTCGGGACCTCTCATTAACGACCAATGGTTATCTACTCGACTTATACGCCGAGGACTTACTCTCCCATGGACTACGTAGATTAAACATTTCACTCCACTCCCTGGATCGCAGGAAGTACAAGTTCATAACAGGTGTCGACGCCCTGGATAAGGTCCTCGAGAACATAGACTATGTTAGTGGCCTGGGCTTTAAGCAGATAAAATTGAACATGGTTGTACTAAGGGGGTTGAACACCGACGAGATACCAATGATGATTAGGTTTGCGGCTAAGTACGGCTTCGTACTACAACTAATAGAATTAATGCCTATGGGTGACGGCTTCCCTGTATTCGCCAGGTACTATGATGACCTGAACGACGTAATTAATTGGTTGAATAAACACGGTAAGTTACTAGGGACTAGGAAGGACCTCCACAATAGGCCTATTTACGAGGTTGATGGTGTCAAGGTCGAGATCGTTAAGAATTATAATAACCCAACCTTCTGCGCAGGTTGCACGACAATGAGACTCACCAGCGATGGCAGGTTAAAGACCTGCCTATACAAGGAGCCCGTGGTTGACTTGTGGCCGTACATAAGGGCTAGGGATAGGGAGGGCTTGATGAAGGCAATGATATATGCCAACTCATTAAGGAGACCCAACTTCGTGGAGGTTCATCCGGTGATTTGAGTAGGATAAGGATTAAGGTGCGTGTCGGGAATCTTGCGTTTTGACGCTACGCCTTATTACGTATTTAATACCCCTATAGTTGCTCGTGAGCGTTATGGTTATTTCAATAGGGTTTAAAGCCCTTATGAACTCACTCATTAATTCATTAATTAAGTCCTCATGGTAAATAACCCTATTCCTAAACCCGTCCAGGTATTCCCTAAGGCTGCTCAATTCCGCATAGATGCAATGGTTATTTTGGCATGATGGTTTATAATCAACCTCAAGAACGTAATTGTCAATGCTATGGTCCACTGGGCATATTGCCGTGAGTGTTGTCTCGAGGTGTACGTGGTCGACAGGCCCTGCCCTCACTACCCTTATCATTAGATTGGCATTACGTTTTCAATACTTATACATATTAACCTCTCATTACATAACTTCCTAATCACCGTCCTCAGCTTATCCAGCTCGCTCTCGTTAATCCACACCTTAATAACCTCCCTATCGCCGGACATGAAGGTGACGGACCAAGTATTAAACCTAGGTATTGAGGGTATCGGTACCATCCTCACTCCCCTAATCCTCACCGTGTTTATTACAGGTCTTACCCTAATCCTCGTTATTTCGTATATTGGTAATTCAATCCTCTCAGAATCCCTCAATGCCACAAACTTATCAATATACACCATGACCTCATTCCTCTTAATGGCTTTTTTTGGCGGCTATCATTATTAGGGCTATGAGTATTGGCGGTAATGACGTGAGTGCGGCGTCAATAATTGACTGTGTTATTACGTAGATGACTATGGCGCCTATAAGCATTAGCGTTACTACGATGCCCACGTATAGGTTGATAATGTATGTTGGGTCCTCAATAACGTGCCAAAGAGGCCTACTCATTTTGAGTTTAAGCCCTAGGGCGTTTTAAAGGGCTTATTCCATGAGTTCACTCACGCCAGTCTTATTCACGGGCATCCTCCAGTCAAGGCCCAGCGTTCTCATAGACACCCTAGGCACTATTGGCGGCTTTCTCTTATGCTCAGTATTCAACACCCTACGCCACACAGTCTGCACAAGCTCGATGGGCTTACCCGTGGCCTCAGCAGCTTGTTCAACGCTCATCCTATAATCAACTAATGCATGTAGTATTACATCAACATCCTCATACTTAACACCAAGTTCACCCTCGGCCGTTTGCCCCTCCCAAAGCCTTGGGCTTGAGGGTTTAAAGGCTATGTTATCCGGCAGGCCGAGGTACTTACCCAGGTACCTAACCTGCGTCTTGTATAGATCACCTATCGGCAGTATGTCTACGCCACCATCGCCATACTTCGTGAAGTAGCCAATCAATAACTCGCTCTTGTCTCCAGTACCTGCCACAACCTTGTTAAACCTATTAGCGAAGTAGTAAAGCAGCGTCATCCTAATCCTAGGGAGTAGATTGCCGGCGGCTATCTTGTCACTCTCATCAAACTCGGGTATTGATTCGGCAAAGGCGTTCCTTATACTGTCAATGTCGATATAGTAATACTTAATCCCGAGGGTCTCAGCCACGTACTTAGCGTCCCTAATGTCCTCAGGTGGCGTGGTCTTATACGGTAGTATCAATCCAATGACATTCTCCCTACCCAGGGCCTTGACTAGTAGGTATGCCGTTACGCTTGAGTCAACCCCACCACTAAGCCCGATAACGGCCCCTGTGCTCCTGAGTCCCTGACGTAGGACCTTATGAAATCGACAATCCTCTGGATCGCGTAGTCATAATCAATGCGTATTAAGTTCTCAAGGGTTATCCTGGGCACACGCGATTAATAATCAATGACTTTTATTGCTTACTCATTTGCAGAGCGGGGCTTGTATTTTTAATTCCCAGCACGCCCCCATAATTAATGCTCAGGATTCACCTACTTCAGTACAGTAGTAAGTTGGGCGACGTGGAGTTTAACCTAGATAGGCTGGTCAAAGCCATGGATAAGCTCTGCGTTGGCGATGGAGCGGATCTAGTGGTGACCCCTGAATTGTACCTACCGGGCTACATGTCTAGGGACATGTTCTTTCAAATCGCCGAATCAATAAGTGGCAGAACGATTACTAGGCTCGTCATGGAGGCCAGGAGGAGGAAATGCCACGTAATTGTGGGTTTCGCGGAGAGGAATGAGGATACCCACGTGCTTTACAACACAGCAGTTGCCGTGGGACCTGACGGTGTGTTAGCCGTTTATAGGAAGAGGCACTTGCCATCCTACGGCGTGTTTGATGAGTATAGGTATTTTGGAATTGGTAAGGGTGACATACCGGTAATAAACATTAATGGTCACAAGGTCGGCATTGCAATATGCTACGATGCCTTCTACCCAGAGGTCTCAAGGACCATGATGCTAAAGGGCGCTGAGGTTCACGTATACATAAGCGCCGCGCCTGATATGTCGAGACTGCACTTCGAGACGTTCATGATTGCCAGGGCACTTGAGAATGTTGCATACACCGTTTATGTAAATACCGTGGGGCAATATGACGGGCTTGGATTCTTTGGAGGTAGTCATGTAGTTAATCCACTGGGTAATGTTCTCATTAAGGCTAAGTACTATGAGGAGGATGTGAAGACCATTGAAATAGACCCAAGCGACATTGTTAATTATAGGAGCCATAGGCCAATACTTAAGGACCTTGATCCAAGCGATATTGACCTCGTGGTGAGGGCGCTCAATGATTATCTGAATCCAAAACCACCGCTAATTAAGCTTAAGGAGACGCAGCAGTTAGTTACTGTAAATAATAAGTAATTACCTTTATGTTACATGTTAAATTGATTTTTAATTTAAAACTATACGTTGAACTACTCACTTTAATTGATCAATTATCTCTATCAATGCATCACCAAATTCCCTAGTGCCCAGCGGCTGAACACCCAAGTACCTGGCCAGGTCCTGCGTAACCTTCTTCTGATTAATGGCCTCGATTATTGCCTATCAATCAGGTCAGCAGCCTCCCTCCAACCCATGAACCTAAGCATTAACTCACCAGCCCTAATTATACCTGTTGGGTTTGCCACGTTCTTACCTGCATACTTAGGCGCCGTGCCGTGTACAGCCTCGAACATGCCGCCGGTATCACCGACATTAGCGCCGCCAAGCACGCCAATATCGCCAATTAGGCTCCTGCAGCGTCACTTATGTAGTCGCCATTTAGGTTTGGTGCGAGTATTACATCGTAATTCTCAGGTCTCGTGATTATCTGCTGGAACATGTTATCGGCAATCCTATCGTTAACGAGTATCTTACCTGGCGGCACCTTGCCTCCATAGAGCTTATTCACCTCCTCCTCAGTAACTATGTAGTCCCTAAACTCCTTAAGTGCGACCTCATAGGCCCACTCCCTGAAGGCACCCTCTGTATACTTCATTATGTTGCCCTTGTGCATTATCGTTACTGACCTCCTCTTATTATCAATGGCGAACTTAAAGGCGAACCTTGCAACCCTCTGCGTCTTATATTTACTAATCGGCTTGATGCCTATTCCAGTATCATCCTCAAGCTCGACCTTTAACTCCTCCCTAAGGAACTTCCTCAACTTAGCAGCCTCAGGACTATCCCAACTCCACTCAATACCCCTGTACAGGTCATCCGTATTCTCCCTAATGATCACCATATCAACCCTCTCAGGATGCTTAAGCGGTGACTCAAGACCAGGCATGTACTTAACAGGTCTAACATTGGCGTAGGCATCCAGGATCATCCTAATGGCCACGTTTATCGACCTCCAACCACCACCAATTGGTGTCTCAAGCGGCCCCTTAAGGACAACTCTATACTTCGTGATTAGGTTTATTGTCTCCTCAGGGAACCTATTACCATAAACCTTCTCCGCCTCCTCACCTGCATAGACCTTGACCCACTTAATCTCCCTAGAGCTCCCATAGGCCTTTTCCACCGCCTTATTAATCACCTTAATGGCAACATTCGTTATCTCAGGCCCTATCCCATCGCCCTCGATATAAAGTATTATTGGTCTATTTGGAACGCGCCAGACACCACCCTGGACAACTATTGGTTCTCCATCCTCCGGTATCTTAACCCTCGAAGACATCTACATTTACATAATTACTACGCTTTTAAATTTTTTCAACAATCGAAAAATAACGTGGGTCAGACCAAACCAACACTATACATAGTCGGTCTTGGTTTAAGCCCCAATAATATCACAAGTGAAGCGTTGGATGCAATGCGATTAGTGGATGCAGTATTTCTAGAAACGTATACTTCAAAGGGACCTACAGAATTCATTGACTACTTAAAGAGGATTAGGAATGACTTAATTCAGGTCTCGAGGGAGGATTTGGAGAATAGAAATGCCGAGATCATAATGAAGAAGCTGGAGAATGGTCGTAACGTGGCTCTCCTCGTTATTGGCGATCCAATGATAGCCACAACCCACGCGGCCATAGCCGTAATTGCCAGGAGACGGGGCTTTAATGTTAAGATAGTTAATTCCGTAAGCATCGTCTGCGCCGTGCTCAGCCAACTTGGCTTGTCACCATATAAGCTTGGCCCTGTGGCAACAATAACATACCCAAGGATAGGCGTACTAAGCATGAGGCTTATGAAGTACTAGGTGACAACCTCAGGCGTGGACTCCACACAATACTACTACTTGACATTAAGGATAATGGCGACTTCATGAACGCGGGCGAGGCTGTGGAATTACTCAAGAAGATGGAGAGTATTGGTGGACAGGGCGTTGTGAACGACGACCTAATGGTGATTTACACTGCAAGGATTGGTTGGAACAACCAAAGAATTAGGGTCTCAACAATTAATGACGTACCTGACGTGGGCGATACACCACATACCATCGTCATTCCAGGACTACTCAACCCAGTTGAGCAGGATTACATAATTAATATCCTCAATGCCGATGCGAATCTTATGCATAGGCATATCACGTTTGTCAACAGGCTCATAAGTAAATCCCCTTAACATCTCAATCCTCAATGCGGCACATTCCTTCGGAAAATAACTGTGCCATCCTTACGCCTAATCTCGATTACCCTATGATACGGTATGTACGTCTCCCTACCGCCACTACCAATGTATGTAAACCCATCCCTACTTATCGAGACCACCCTAGATAGGTCAACAACCTCCTCATTATTTGGCGAACCCCTCGATATAAAGACTAGGACGTAATTATTAATTTGATTAGTCCACTTAAGCCTGTTTAGTATGTCCCTGATAGTTACCATCAACCAATTACGGTATCAGCACAATTATTTAATGCTGACTATCTATGGGTGCACGAACCTAAAAATATTAATTAATCCGCTCCAGCACTGCACCGTAATGGTTGGGCCCTGCATATTCATAAGCAGAAGCAATTTACCCTCAATAATATACTCAGAACTCAATAAATTACCCGTGGAAATTAGGATGTGGAAAGAGACAGGCCCCATGTGGAGTAGGCAGGCGGCGCCGCCTAGGGAGGTTTGGGTTGATGTGTTTAGGAATTGTGTTGGGGCTATAGTGACTCTGGGCGACATCATTGATAGGCAGTTGATTAATGAGGCGGATAAGTTATTCATAATTAGTACGTATAGTGTTGGTGTTGACCATATCGACGTTAAGGCAGCCACTGAGAAGGGTATATACGTAACCCACACACCTGAGGTTCTTGTTGAGGCCGTGGCTGACCTGGCCATGGGGTTGCTAATAGCCCTTGCCCGTAAGATCGTGCTTGGCGATAGGCTCGTTAGGGCGGGCGGTATATATGATAGGTGGGGTTGGCTCCTTGGTTCTGAGGTTCATGGAGCTACCCTGGGCATTATCGGCCTTGGCAACATTGGCACGGCAGTGGCTAGGAGGGCTAAGGCGTTCGATATGAAGGTGATTTATTGGTCTAGGACGAGGAAGCCGCACATAGAGTTTGCCCTCGGCATTGAGTATAGGCCCCTGGAGTCCGTACTCAGTGAGTCGGACTTCGTGGTAATAACCGTGGCCGCAACCCCAGAGACTAGGCACTTGATTAATGAGGAGCGGTTAAGGCTGATGAAAAAGACTGCGTACTTAATAAACGTGGCGAGGGGCGACATAGTGGATACCAATGCCCTCGTTAAGGCGCTCAGGGAGGGCTGGATAGCGGGTGCTGCATTGGATGTGTTTGAGGAGGAGCCACTACCGAGCACGCATGAATTGACTAAGTTTGATAATGTCGTGTTAACTCCGCACATTGGCTCAGCGACTTACGAGACGAGAGAGAGGATGGCTGAGGTGGCCGTTAGGAACCTAATCAACATATTAATGGGTAAGAGACCACTGCACTTAGCTAACCCTGAGGTTCTCTCGATTAGGCCATTGCAAGCCTTAATATGATCTATGGTGAATAGCATTTATTAATTGGGTATAAATGATTAGAGACATAATGTATTATGGAGTCGTATAATGTAGATAAATTGAGGAAGATCGTGAAGGATAATAGGCCATTACCAGATAATGTGCATCTATGGGCTGCGGTCGCCGTGATCTACAATCCCTGCCTAAAGGCATTCCTAATTGGTAAGAGGACTGAGAACCCAGACGACCCCTGGAGTGGTGATGCGGCGTTTCCCGGCGGTAGGTTTAAGCCCAATAAGGATAGGGACTTGGTGGATACTGCCATTAGGGAGGCCAGGGAGGAGGTTGGTCTTGACCTTACTAAAGTCGCTGAATTACTCGGTGTTTTAGAGCCATTCACGCCAAGTAATGCGCCAAACATCAATGTGGTCCCGGTGGTCTTCCTATTGAGGGATTGTAACCCACAGCTAGTTATTAATAGTGCTGAGCTTTCGAAGGTGTTTTGGCTCAATGTTGATGATGCGGCGAATTACGTTAGATTGAATGTTAACATTAAGGGCAGGTTAAGGCCTGCGATAATCATGGGTGATGTGGTGATATGGGGCATGACATACAGGATATTACGTAGATTATTGAGGGAGGCCTTTGATATAAATTTGCCTAAGGATCCAAGGGATATTGATTAATCCTTTACAAAAGTCATGAATTGATGATGGAACACGCGAAGAATAAGATTATTTTGATGTTTATAATATTATCGTATTGCAAGACCTATCTTTGGATGGCGAGTTCTTCCTTACGTCGCATTTTTGCCAGATTTATAAGGATGCCGGAAATCGCAACTAAGATGCCTGTACCTATAAGTACGTCTCCGTACTGTGCAGCGGCGCTCTCAGTTATTGCCTTCGCTAAATGAGGGCCTACGTATATGACGTAAAAGCCCACCCCTATCATAATTAGGCCCCACACTATTGAAAAAGTGATTGCTGGTATTCGGTCATCAAACTTGACTTGGGACACCGTAATCCTGGTCATCTTAATTCTCCTAGCCGCCAGGGAGCTTAAGTAAACATATGCGTAGTACCCAGCATAGTGCCTGGTATGAATCCTAGCGTAAAGAGGAGACCGAAGAGTGAAAGCCCTGCTAGCCCCGACCAGAACCCACCTACGCTGCAACCCTGGGCTATCCTAGCGCCTATTGCGAGTAGGATCCCGCCTATGAAGGCTATCGCGAGCTCAGCAAACCTATTAGTGTTGGGTGGTGGTAACCTTATTGCAAAGGTTCCCCTATACATGGACGCTAGCATTGCGCCAGAGACAACCATTAGTATGAAGAACGTGTATGGATTAAGGGCACCCACCGTTTGGAACCAATTGGGTGGAACTACTTTACTGCCCGGTATGAAGCCGAAGATTGTGCTGACGTACTCAGCCAGGAGACCTACGGGGGTTGTGACGCCCAAGTAGTTGAAGCCACGGCCGGCTAAGAATATGAATGATGCCACCATGAATAAGCCAAAGAGCGCGCCATAGAATAGGGGTGAGTTTTTCCAATTCTCACGTCCCTCAAACTCGAGACGATTTCTTCGGAGTCTCCACACAACGAACATTATAGCGATGAAGAATACAATACCGGCGATGAGCGCGGTCACGTTAATGGGTAAGCCATCACCGCCTACTTTTGTGAGTAAGAGTGGTACGTAGTTATACGGAGAGCCATTTGCTATACTTAACACCGTGTTGTGGTGCCACCACCATTCCAAGCTTAACCCATTATATATTGGGAATGCGAATATCATGGTTCCGACCATCATACCAATTATCTCAAGCCAATTCGCCACATAACCCTGCCCACTCTTCCACAACATACCAACCATGCATCCCTGCCCAAGCATTATCCCAAAACCAAATATGAAACTCCCAAGAACAGTGAACCAACCAGCCCCTGGCATATGCACATACGCATCTACATAAGGTACTGCATTCACCGCCACGAGCACTCCAGTGAGTAGCGCTGAGACGGCTATACCCATTAGGATCATTTCATAGATCCTACTATAACGAACACCCATAACCTGGTGGGTAGCTATGACAATACAGTAGGTAGTTCTCTCTGCCAGTACTCCAAATAGAAAGCCCAACACTGCATAGAATACTCCCGTCACCCATGGAGACGCCTGAAACAGGGGTATGCCTGCCATACATTTGTAGGCAAATCTACCAATTTATTAAAGAGGTTTGTTAAGTGCATTTTTTTGCATTTATATCTATAATAAATTATTCAATGTTTCTATACTTAATTTTATAATTTTACATATTATAGCATATACCTGAATATCTTACCTTCACTAAACGATAGGTCAAATACGAGGGAAATACTACAAAACGGATTATTTAGGCTCACAAAGCATTATTAATCGTAATGGTGAACCCTCAGCCCCTTTAATCTTAAGTGGCATGAATATGAATAGTCCCTCACCATCCCTGCAGGTATTTAATGCAAGGTCTAGGTTCGTGACTCCCTCAATTATGTAGATACCATTTGATAATAGTTTATAGTGAACGTAGGCTACGTCATCCCTAGGAACCCTGGGTGGGTATGGGTAGCCCTCCTTGCCGGGCCAGCCAGCTATGCTCAGGGCCTCGATACCCACAGCCCTAACGCCCTTGCTCACTAGGTAATCGGCGCCTGACCTGTCTAGGTACGGCCAGTTGTAGAGGAATTCCTCAGTGCCCCAGGTCCTTGAGAAGCCTGTGTAGAGCATTACCACGTAATTACGCTGTATCTTGTTATCGAACCTCCTCAGGTCATCCCCCGTGATTGCTTCGCCATGCTTCTTGTAACTAAGGTCGAGTACTACGCCATAGGCTATGAAGTCAGTTGGTTGTATTAACTCTGCAGTTGAGCCACCCGGTACGAAGTGGCGTGGCAGGTCTATGTGCGTGCACTATGTAGCCCAGCAGATATTTTAGATAACGTGGATTCACCATAACTCTTCCCAACCTTGACATACTCATGGTTAAAGGGTGGGTCGCCTGGGTAGGTGGGCATTCCGTTGTATAATTCGTGTGTTAGGTCTATAATCACGAGCCTCCTGCTCATTAATTGATTAGCCAACTCCTTCAGGGTCTGGGACATACCACACTCATTGTACTTTGTGGATTAATACGCATTTCCTTAATGATTATATAACCTATATAGTGGTTAAACCCCTTAGAACATTTAAATGCAATCTAATGAGTATTAATGAATTGAAAACACTACACATATCTGGTTTATTAAGGGGGTCAACTCCATGGTCATTGATGAAGGCAGTTACTGTAATTCCATTGGTTAAGGACTCATTGGCACTGAGGGATATGCCAAAGCCATCACCAAAGCGTGGCCAAGTCCTGCTGGGACCAATTGAGGTTGGTGTTTGCGGTACTGATAAGGATATCATTGAGGGTAGGTATGGTGCACCGCCACCAGGTGAGGAGTACCTAATCCTTGGTCATGAGGCTGTAGCTGAGGTTATAGAGCTTGGTGATGGTGTTGATAATGTAGGCGTGGGCGACATAGTCGTACCAACAGTAAGGAGACCCACAACGTGCACCCTACCAATAACAGAACTGGACTACTGCCCAAGGGGTACATACGCGGAGCACGGCATATGGTACCTACATGGGTTCGCCGCGGAGTTCGCGGTAACGGATTCCCAATACTTGGTTAAGGTCCCTAAGGAGCCGTCGATGTTGCCGTACTCACGGAGCCACTAAGCATTGTTGAGAAGGGTATTGACCTGGCGCTTAGGCTCGGGAGGGCTAGGTTTGAGTCCTGGAGCCGAGGAGGGTTTTAATAATGGGTGCTGGACCAATCGGCATGTTGGCGCTCATGGTCATGAAACTCAGGGGCTTCACTGACGTGACAGTCACGGCAACGAGACCCTACGACAGTCTCAAGGCTAAACTCGTTAAGGAAATAGGTGCCACATACGTGAACACGAACGTCGACCAAATAAGTGGAGATTTCGACATAGTGATCGAGGCCACGGGCTCCACAAGCGCTGCTTATGAAGCACTGAAACACCTTGGAAATGACGGTGTTGCCGTACTACTGGGCATTTACCTTGACAGTAAGAACGTTAACATTGGGCCGTTACTAGATGATTGGAGGAGGAACAAGCTCATAATCGGCGCAACCAACGCTAGCATAAGGGCTTTCGAAATGGGTGTTTCAGACCTGGTTAAGGCTAAGTTCGAATTCGGCGGTTGGGTTAGGAAGTTGATAACGAAGGAGGTAACGCTCGATGAGTATGAGTACGCCTATAACTGGGGCCACGAGGATATAAAGTCCGTGATTCAAATAAGGAGTTTATGAGTAATCCACGAACTCATTCTCACGGAAGAAGAACTTAATCTCACGCTCAGCCTCCTTGGGACTATCGCTGGCGTGGACGAGGTTAAACAACGCCCTCTTCTCCAGGTTCGCCAGGTCTGGGCTGTCAACGGAGTAATCACCCTGATGGTGCCTGGCGGTGATGAGTATGGTGTTGTTGAGCCCACGATCTTCCTAACAACTTCAACGGCCCTGTTACCCTCGAGAACCATAACCACAATTGGACCCATCGAGAGGTAATCGGCTAGCCAGCCCCTGATTATTTTACCAATCTCCACAGGGTCGTCGGTGCCCAAGTCAGTCTTCGGGTCCTTCCCAATTTCGGCGTAGGACTTCAGGGACTTACTACCCACTGAGCGTAGCCAATTCTCATCGCTTGGGTAGAACTTGGCGGCCTCCTCCTTACTTAGTCTGATCATCTTCATGGCCACTATCCTGAGACCAGCCCTCTCGAACCTGCTGATGATTTCCCCAATCAATCCCCTTTTGACGGCGTCGGGCTTGATTATCACTAGGGTCCTCTCAATCATGTTATGAATCGATTGGTGCAACGCCCTTTAAAATTTTATGATTATAGAGGTTAGGAGATAAAAGTTTAATGATGCAGTTGCTCTAGGGTAGTAATGAGTGAGTCCAGTAGGTTGTATGAGGAGGCGCGGAAGGTTCTCGTTGGTGGTGTTAGTAGTCCCGTCAGAGCTGCGATTAGGCCGTACCCATTCTTCGTAAGAGAGGGTAGAGGACCATACATATTCACGGTTGATGGCCAGCGATTGATAGATTACGTGCTTGGTTATGGACCGTTAATCCTAGGCCATGCACCTGAACCTGTCGTTAAGCGCATCATGGACTACCTAAGTAGGGGTTGGCTTTATGGCGCGCCGACGGAGGTTGAGGTCCTACTGGCTAAGAAGATAGTGAGTCACTTCCCAAGCATTAGGAAGGTTAGGTTCGTGAATAGCGGTGGTGAGGCCGTGGCAACAGCCATTAGGTTAGCCCGTGGGTATACAAGGCGTAGGAAGATACTGAAGTTTGAGGGTAATTACCACGGCGCCGTTGATTACGTATTGGTCAAGGCTGGTAGTGCAGCGGCGCATTTTGGTGCGCATCATCAGCCGGTGTTCCTGATGACGTGGCTAAATTAACAATTGTGGCTAAGTACAATGACCTGGACAGTGTGGAGAGGATTATGAGGAGTGAGGGTAATGACGTGGCCGCAATAATAGTCGAACCCGTCATGGCCAATTACGGCGTGATACCACCCAGGGAGGGCTTCCTCAAGGGTCTCAGGGAAATTGCCGATAGGTACGGGGCCTTACTCATGCTTGACGAGGTCGTCACGGGCTATAGGCTTGGTCTCGGTGGCGCCCAGAGGTACTATGGCGTTAGCGCTGACATAACCACGCTGGGTAAGATAATAGGTGGTGGGTTCCCGATTGGCGCTGTTGGTGCTCGTGATGAGATTATGGACTTACTATCACCGAGGCCCCGTATTCAATGCAGGAACATTCAACGGCCACCCAATAAGCATGGTTGCTGGGTTGGCGACGATAGAGGTTCTCGAGACCACCAACGCCTACGACATTGCCATAAGCGCATCCCGTAAGTTGGCGGAGGGACTCAGCGACATACTTGGTAGGTTGGGCATTGATCACGTCGTCAATTGGGTCCCAACGATGCTCCAGGTATTCTTCACAAGGGGTGAGATTGTTGATCATGAAACGGCCAGTAAGTCAGATACTAGGCTATACCTTAGGCTCCATGAGGAGTTGTTGAGACGTGGCGTCTTCATAGCTCCTAGTCAATTTGAGGCGATGTTCACGAGTTCAAGCCATACTAATGATGTTGTTGAGGAAACGCTCAGGCAGGTAGAGGACTCAGCCAAGGCTCTTAGGCAGGTTTAATTCTCGTTGTTCCTCAAGACCTCCATTAAATAGGTCTTCATCCTCATTACGGCATCCTCATTACCTGCCTCGGCAAACCTCCTCATATTCTCTAGGTAATTGTGCATGATCTTCTTAATCAATGACCTACTCATGGCATTAATCACGGTCTCAACATCCTCACCACTCCTCAGGGCATTCAACGCCTCCCTAACCTCCTCCTCCCTAATCTCCTCAATAAACCTCATCACATCCTTAACAGCTTCATTAGCATCACTACGCATGATGAGTCTCATAATCCTCTCAGCCTCATTATCAATCTCCGACAACTCGCTCATTATCTTACTCCTGCCATTAACGTAGTTCAGGTAGGGCTCCCTTAAATCCTCAAGCCTAATGACCTTAATATGCCCATTACCGTGGATATTAACCGCACTCGGTGTTGATACATCGATTATAAGCCTTGGTAATGAATTATTAGCAGGATCACCGAGACTAATCAGGGGCGACTGCACGGATACAGCGACGACCAACGTATCATACCTACCACTCATTACCTCGCTCATTAATGACTCAAGGCTTAACAGCCTTATTGAGTTGCCGAACTCGTACTTAAGCTTATCCGTTGTCCTGTTTATCACAGTTATACTCCTATAACCACCCCGAAGTAGTTCCCTAACCACACCCCTCGCAACCTCGCCGCCACCAACAACGAGTATGTTGCTATCCTTACCCGTATTCCTCATTATATAATCCGCCAGGAACCTCACGAACGAGATATCGTAAAGACTATACCTACGCCTAAAACCCTCCCCAAACCTAATCGCCGATTCAAACAGTATTTTCAACCTTGGTGATGGCTTACCCGCACTATAGGCCTTCTTGACCTGGGATAAGATCTCCCTCTCGCCCAGGAACATTGAGTCGAGCCCGGCAACGACCATTAACAAGTGCTTAATGGCGTCCAAGTCATAAAGTACCCTAGGCCTCACACCAGCCTTCTCATTAATCAACTCAATTAATGCGCCCTCATCCTCACTACCATCCAGGTAGAACTCAACCCTGTTACATGTTTCCAACGCAATGAGTGAATTATATGATTTATACAGCTTCGCCAACTCATCATTCGTGAAGTACGCCTTAGCCAACGTATTTAAGTCGTAATCCCGGTACGTCATTACCAATGACTTAATCCTACTCATTCAATAATCATTAGATATCGATTACGGGTATAATTTTAAGCATTGTTTCAGGTTCTAATGTAAAATAACTATGCTGTGGGCCAGCATAAAGTTAAATAATCATTGCCCATGCGCATTTAATTGTGAGTTCAGGTATCGACTTGGACGGTGTACTTAAATATGTTGATGGGCAGAGGGAGTTCATAATCGATTTGTATAGGGGCTTCATACCAATAAAGGCCCTGGCGCCTGAGAATGGCGGTGATGGTGAGTGGGATAGGGCTAATTACCTACTTGGCGTGATTAGGAATTACTTCGATGAGGTTAGGATTATCGAGGCGCCTGACCGCAGGGTTAGTAGAGGTTCGAGACCGAACATAATCGCCGTGATGAGGGGTGTCGATACCTCAAGGACCTATTGGGTCATTGCTCACATGGACACGGTTCCTGAGGGCGATAGGTCGCTGTGGACGTATGAGCCATTTAACGCCACGGTGGTTGGTGACACGATATATGGTAGGGGTGTTGAGGATAATGGGCAGGGAATAGTCATGGGAATCACAGCCGCCAAGGTACTGAGGGAACTTGGCATAAGGCCGCCGATTAATTACGGAGTAATACTGGCGAGTGATGAGGAGGTCGGTAGCAAGTATGGTATTCAATACGTAATTAATAAGGAACCAAACCTAATAAGTGGTAAGGATCTAGTCCTGGTCCCAGATGCGGGTAATGCTGACGGTACAATGATTGAGATTGCGAGAAGGGAATACTCTGGGTTAAAGTGACGGTATATGGAAAGCAGGCGCATGCATCGCTTCCCGAGTTGGGCCTCAATGCCTATAGGCTTGGTAGTGAATTGACCCTTGAAATAGACAGGAAATTGCACGAGACATTTAATTATGAGGACCCGCTGTTCATACCGCCTAGATCAACCTTCGAGCCAACTAAGGTGGAGCCTAACGTTGGTAATGTAAACACAATACCTGGTAAGCACGTGTTCTACATAGACTGTAGAATACTGCCTAAGTACGGCATTGATGAGGTTCTTAAGGTCATTAGGGATACGGCGAATAATTACTGCAGTACCCATGGTTGTAAGGTCGATGTTGATGTCGTTAGTAGGGAGGACCCTGTACAACCAACGAGCGCGGATAGTGAGATCGTTAGGAGATTATCTAAGGCTATAAGGATTGTTAAGGGCCTGGAGCCGAAATTACTTGGTATTGGTGGTGGTACGTATGCGCGTTACTTGAGGGCGCGCGGCATTCCCGTGGCCGTTTGGATGACGTCTAAGGAAACCGCCCACGCACCTGATGAGCACGTTTTAATAGGTGACGTTATCAGTGATGTAAAGACCTTAATAGCGTCGTTGCTTGCGGAGCCGTAGTGACCCATACCCTTTTAAATCCATGGGTTCTTACCATATTAAAGAAGATGAGGGTTTTAATAACGTTTGAGCCATATGCAAGGAGTATTAGTCCATATGACCTGCTGTCTAGGATTAACTGTGGGCAGGTTGTTGAGTGGGGCCGTAATAAGTGCATAGTCGACCTTAGCAATTGTGATTCTAACGCCCTAGCACTTATTAGGGATGTTAATTACGTAGCTCACGTATCAATAATAGACAGGGTAATCAACAGAGACCTGGACTCGCTATTCGCAACGACTAAGGAGGTGCTTATGAGCCTTGTGGGTGGTGGGATGGTACGTTTAAGGTCATTGTTAAGAGAATGGACAAGAAGTACCCAATGACCAGTGTTGAGCTTGCCAAGAAGCTTGGCGAGTACCTGGCCCAGTTCGCCAGGGCTGACCTTGAGGACCCTGACTATATAATATATGTTGAGGTTCGGGAGGGCTCATTCATAGTTGCCCACTCAACGAGGGATTTATTCCGCAAGAGGAGGGAGGCAATACCCAGGGATTGGGTTGATATCCCAGTAAATTGACGGGCACTAGTTGCTGGGTTTTAACCCCTTAGTCCTGATTATTGCCTTGTATGTGTTTGGGTAAAATCACAGGTTAGTGACCTGGATAGGCGTGCCTTCGAGTTTGAGCTGGACAACTACATGGAAAGGATAGAGAACTTCCTGGACAGCAAGGATGTCGTGTTTAGTGAGCTTCGGTATCGTGCCAGTGACGGTGAGGTGCTGCTTAGGAGTGATGATAAGGTGAATGTGGCTGGCGGTGATGATATCGTGCATGCGTCGTTGTAAGTCTTACCTCCTTACACCATTTCTTCAGTCCCGTATTTTCCCTGCAGCTGGGTCAAAGCCAACGGATCCTCAAGGTGATTCGCCGCGGCCGCCCCCTTTGTGGGTGTTGTTAGTCTCGTTAGGTGTTTGGTGATTATTTGTTTCTTTTTCTCGTCTTTTGTTTTCTCGAGTTTTCTGCGTAACACCTCAATGACCTGTGCCTTGATATCGTCATGTTTTTCGAACTCATACATTGGTATCCTGACAACCAAATACTTACCGCTCCTATTAACGTGGGCGTGAAATTCATCGCCGTAATTGACTTTCAGCGCATTAATAACTTCATCAGCCTCAACACCATCCCTAGCCCTATGCACCAACGCAACAGTGCCTTCATGAACTTCCACCGTGAACTTGTAACCAGTCACATTGATTTGGGACTCGCCTATCCTGAACTTAACCTCCATCTCGGCTATTCGCTTAATCCTCTCCCACTTCTCGAAGGCTAAGGCATCAAGTACGTCACGTAGGATGGGCGGCAAGATATTGATCATCGCCTTCGCCAGGTCAATGGCATTACTGCCGTAGAATGGTATCTTAACCGCATTACCCTCCGAGTAGGGTTCGCTACTTCTAAAGCCCATACTTTTCAATCTCTCAAACAACGGCTCCCACGCTTTAAACTTCTCACTTGACATCGTGATTGTAATCACGGCCTCATCATAAACACGACCATTCTTTATGGTTTTCACAACATCCGCCCATCCATCACCAAGCACTGCGGTTAACGTGAACGCCAATAGCTCCTCCTCACCGAGCTTGTCGACATTGCCGAGGATCTTGCCCTTAAGCGGCCTGTGGCCAGTCCTCAAATGCCACGTAATCGTCACACCACCCTCATTAATATTAACTGCGTCTACGTGCACGTAATTATCACCCGGGTAAAGTAGCGACCAAACGATGACCTGCCAAGTCTGCGTCGTTCCCATGGTGGCCTTACCCTCTTCAATACGTCCGTCCGTCTCCTCGAAACCGCCTTTCAACGCCCTGAGCACCTTCCTAATGAACCTCCTGTACTCCCTCCTACTCATTGCCTTCCTAAATACGTCGGAGACTTTGATGGTCATGCCCTTAAGTCCATTAAGCACCAACTTAACCGTTACACCACCAATGTTCGTACTATCCGTCTCTAATGTCACGTGTTCGTAATGCACGCTTACTCCTGTTGCGTTTTCACCCCTAATGACTACCTCAGCCCTGCCGTTCGTTAAGTCCTCGATTAACTTCCTGACCTCGTTGCTGACTTCACGCCAGTAGTTTAGGAATCGCTCGTTGTAGTTTATGAATTTGTCGACTAGCCCTGTGATTGCGTTGACGACATCATCACTGTACTTACCCCTTAATTGCGTTTCCAGCCTATCCCTGGCAATTAACCACTCATCCATTACCTCATCAACCCACCATGTTTCCCAAACTCTCCAACGCCGCATTCGCTCAACGGCTTCAACAAGCAATTCGACGGCTTTGCTCTTCGCATCCTCACCGGCATCACCACCGCATCGATACTCATTATCACGCTTAACGCCAATGCAGAACCTATTCCTCCACAAAAGCCCCATATCAAACCCACCAAGCCCGTCCAGAGCACTGGACATGCTATTATGGAATTCTCAACTGGATTAATAAGGCACTGCAGTTAGGTAGTGACGTGCTTAGGCAACGCACAACCCACACAACCGCCCTGTGCTTAGGCCTTGAGTAATCAATGACGAAGATTACATTTGGCTTTAGGTAGCCGTAGTCGATGGCGAGCCTGACATTCACGAGGAAAGCCCTAGGGTCCTTGAAGCCGTAGGCGATGCTTGCCAAGTCAACCATGAGGTAATCATAAACGCCGTTAACCAGGTCGGGCAGTAAACCCCTAGCAACCTCAAAGACACACCTCGAATAAACCCTCCTCAACCTAGGGTCCACGGAGATGATGGCAATGCCAAATTTAGGGTGCCTTACGTAAACGCATCCGATGGTGGTGCATTGAATATAACAAGCCTTTGTTATTAATTGAAAACAATTGATGACTAAGTAGTTTAAACTTAGCACACGAATAATGTACCCTGGAATTTCGACAATAAGTATGGCGTATCATGCTTCACGAGGAAGGATTATGGCTTAACATCAGTGGTGAAGAGCTTGTAAGAAAGCCGATGAGCTCAGTAATATATGTAGATAATGAAACTCAGGGTTAGTGAGGGTTTCGTGGTCATGTTCATGAATCCGCGAGGTAGTGATGGGTATGATGAGGAGTTTGCGGATATACGTGGGCATTATGGTGAGAGGGATTATGAGGATTTGATGGAGGTCTTGACTACGTGCTTAGGAGTTACGACTTCATAGACCCGGGCAGGCTTGGCCCATTGACGGGCCACCCAATGAGGACGACGATCGCGCTGGCCTACGGTATAAGCGTTATATACACAACCTGGTTAATGGGCACCAATGCTGCCTGAGGTTACCATTGGGCGCGGCAGGTTTAGGGCGCTGCCCAGTAAGTACGCACTGTTGTTCATGGTTTGGTACTCAAGGGGTTCCTCAATGAGCCTATACAGGCTACTCCTCATAACCTACCTGGCCTCACACATTGTTAGGTACGTGTTTGAGGACCCACCAATAATTAGTAAATCAGTCCTCAGGGACTTAAATGAGCTGATCAATGAGGGGTTGATTGAGCTGAGGACCGTGGGCGGAAAGTCGGTTGTCGCGGTTACGGATAGGGGTAGGCGGTTGATCGGTGAGTTTTACGGCATGGGTAATGAGTACGTGCTTTTTGGTGATTACCTAATAGTTAAGTTGAGAGATCTACTTAACGAGTTGTCTAGGGTCGTTAATGCTTATCAGGACATGGACGCTGCCGTATTACTCTCAATAGCGTTGAGGGAGGCATCTCTTAGGAAGAGTGGGATGGAGAGTAATGTATTGAGGGATTTAGCTTTTGACTTAAGGAGGCCGTGTGAGAACGTGCTTGGTTAGCATAATGTTTTTAATACCCACACACAACCTGGTCTTGATGGCGAAGGGGCTTTACCACTATTTAGCTGAGGCGTGGGCTGGGGCTAGGGGTAGTTGGATTTGGGACGTGGTTATGAAGCAGAGGTTAATAGAGTGGCGTAGGGAACCTTCAATTGTTAGGGTTGAGAAGCCCACGAGGATTAATAAGGCTAGGCAGTATGGTTATAAGGCTAAGCAGGGTATAATAGTCGTCAGGGTTAGGCTCAGGAGAGGTCCATTTAATAGGAGGAGACCGAACAGTGGCAGGAGACCGAAGAGGATGGGTGTTTATGGGATAACCACCAGTAAGAGCCTGCAGCTGATTGCTGAGGAGAGGGCTGCCAGGAAGTACCCGAACATGGAGGTCCTAGGCTCGTACTGGGTTGGTGAGGATGGGACGTACGTGTGGTATGAGGTCATATTAGTCGACCCAAGCCACCCAGCCATAAGGAGTGACCCAGACTTCTCGTGGCTTGTTGGTAAGGAGGATAGGGAGGGACGCAGGAGGAGAAGGTTGAGGGAGAGACAGAGGAAATTGATTGAGAGGTTGAGGAAGAGGCTGAGCAGTCTCAGCAGGCGCAGTCTCAATCTTCATAAAAATCCCCTCCTTATGTCAATTACACAGTTAGACCTTGAGGTTAACCTGCATGCGACTGAGGATTTAGAGAAGATAATTAATTACCTGGTTAAGCTATTAACGGATAAGGCGCCAATAGTTATTGAGGTACTTTATGGCCATTACGGCAACCCAATATACAGAGTTGAGTCATCCATTAGGGATAGGGATCTAGCCATGAGTATTGTTAAGTCCATATGTTCATCAATGGTGAATAGGGATTACCTGATGAAGACCATTGGGAATAGGGTGGATAATTCCGGTAACGTGTTTCTTAGGCTTGATAAGCAGGAGTTTGTTAGGGGCCGTATTGTGCTTAGTGATGGTGATGACGTGATTAGGGTTAGAATTAAGGTCGCGGGCGTTGATGCAATGCGGTTTATTAATGAGATTTGTAAGTGAGCACCTATAATGTTTGTTGAGTTGCACCTTGGTTCCGTGGATAGGAGGGTGGTTCAATTGCTCAGGGTGCTTGGTTATGGCTTAGCGGCGCTGGTGGTGGGTGGTAATAATGATATTGAGGAGATGCCTATTTTTAGGAAGCTCGTAGTTACACAGAGGAGCGCCTGGAAGTTAAGGATGTATAGGCATTTTGACCTTGTGTCTGTGGTTCCGTGGAGTAGGTTCGTACTTAATAAGCTTATAAGTGATGATAGGGTTGATGTAATAACGATTAACGAGGTCAATAGGAATATCCTACCGTCAAAGGACCAGGCCAGGGTTATGGCTAGGGAGGGTAAGGCTTTGGAAATCGTTGTTAATCCTATCGTGGGTAATGGCGAGTCGGGGCTTGCGTTTTTGAGGGATATTATTAATGAGTATTCCACAATCGATGGCTTTAAGATCGTATTGTCGCAGGGTATTGGTAAGGTGTCTGATGTTAAGAATCCCAGGGATGTCGTGGAATTAATTAGGGTATTAACGGGTGTCAATGCTAAGCCAATGATTAGTGATAATCCGTATGAGGTAGTTGTCGACGCATTATATAGGAGGGGTGTCTGCATATGAGGTACGTAGTAATTGATGTTTACCCAAGAGAATTCCTTGACGATGTAATTCCTGAGCTGAATGCTTGGTTTAGGCTATTTGCTGGTAAGGATGCAATTAATACAGAACTGAAGGTGATTACGAAGCATGAGAGTAAGGGTAGGTTGATTATTCAGGTACCAATAACCTACTTAAGTACTTGAGGTCTTCGGTCGTGATGGTAGGTAGGGATAGGGGGTGGCGGTAATCACAGTTAAGGTGACTGGGACCATGAGGAAAGCCTTGGCAATAGCGTCCTCGGTGCCCTACCTATTCAATGAGTTTTATGAACAGGCCTGATCAGCTCGTCGTGAGTTCCTCACGGCTCAGTTTTGATACCCGTCATCACACAATGACTAGAGAACAGCGCACTTAAATTATTTTATCACCGCCACTATAGCGGTGTTGCCTGCCTAATGCTGTAGTAATTTCTGTTGTAGTATATTAATGGTAATTTATTATTCATTATCTGTGCATCAACAATCTCTCCAATGAATATCGTGTGATCACCACCTGGGTACTTAGCCGTGACTCTACAGTCAAGGTATGCTATTGCGCCCTCGATTATTGGCGAGCCTGTCTTCGCGATCCTAATTTTCAGTCCCTTAAACCTCTCCTTCCTGGGTGCTGTCGCGAATTTAATGGCAAGGTCCTTCATATCATCAGGTAGTATGTTAACCGCATAAACTTTCGACTTATCAATCGCCTCATGACTAGCCAACCTCTTATCAATCGCTATAAGTACTAATGGTGGATCAAGGGACAGGGATGTGAATGAATTAACCGTGAGCCCATAATACTCATTATTATAGACCGTGGTGACAATCGTAACACCCGTTGGGTAATTTCTCATTATTGCCTTTAGCAGTTCACTCGATATGGACATTACGGCATTATTTACGTTAGTGTTAAAATACTTTGCGTCTGTATCTCTTTCAAATTAATCATTTTTTTAACATATAACCAGCATTTTACAAATACACCAGGTCTTGCCTCGACCACGGGTGGCTCCTGCTTCTTACAAATATCCATTGCGAACGGGCATCTTGGGTGGAACCTACAACCCGGCGGTGGGTTGGCAAGGTTTGGCGGTTCACCAGGGGCTACTTTCCTCTCCCTCAACCTATTACTTGGGTCTGGGTCTGGTATTGCCTCAATGAGTGATTGGGCATATGGGTGGAGTGGGTTCTTAACCACATCCCTAAATGGCCCATACTCTGCAAATTGACCGGCATACATTATCAGTATGTAATCACTGAAGTACTTCGCCGTAGATATGTCGTGGGTTATGTACATAAACGCCATCTTATGTCTCTGCTGGATTTCCTTGAGTATTGTCAATATCTCAACCCTTATTGAAGCGTCGAGCATTGAAACAGGCTCATCAGCGACTATAAAGTCTGGGTTCGTTATTATGGCCCTCGCAATGGCAACCCTCTGCCTCTGCCCGCCACTGAGCATGTGTGGGTACTTATTAATGAAGTCCTCAGGTGGCGTTAACTTAACCTCCTCAAGGGCCTGTATATCCTCTCCTCCCTCTCCTCATGAGGTACTCCCTGAACCATTAATGGCTCCTCAAGTATGAAGTGTATGCTGTGGAATGGATTAAGGCTTGAGTATGGGTCTTGGAACACCATGCTAACCCTCCTCCTGAACCCAATCCTCTTTAAATCATCCTCCTTCATATGCGTTATTTCATTACCATCAAAGTAAATCTCGCCAGATATGGGTTCAAGAAGCCTAATTAGCGTTCTACCCAGCGTGGTCTTGCCACTACCCGACTCACCAACTACGGCTAATGTGATCCCTCTATCAATGCTTAGGCTAATATCATCAACGGCCTTAACATACCTAGGCTTTGCAAATAGACCAGGCTTTATCGTGTAGTAAGTCCTTAATCTATGGGCAACGACTAAACTATCCTTTCTAACCCATGGTGCATCCTCGAAGACCTCAGGCATATAGCATTATGCCTTTCAGGAATTATTTAAAAGCCTAACCTATATTTGAGTTTATAATTTATTTGTTCATAAATTACTTATATAGCCAACAAGCCACCAGGTGCTTCTTGCTAGACTTACCCTCGAGCTCCACCATTGGTGGCTCCTTAGCATCGCAGAGACCCCTTAGGTAATCCCTATCTCTGTAGAATGGGCATCTTGGGTGGAACCTACAACCCGGCGGTGGGTTTATCAGGCTTGGTACCTCACCGGGTATGAACGATAGGGTCTTATCGGTCCTTAGTGTTGGCACGCTAGATATTAAGCCTGAGTGTATGGGTGACTTGGATTTCCATAAATATCCTCAGCACCGCCTATCTCCACCATCTTCCCAGCATACATTATTGCGATAGAATCAGCTAGCTCGCTTGCCAATGCCAAGTCATGGGTTACGAATATGTACGATAGCTTATACTCCCACTTAAGCTTCTTGAGTAGGTTCATTATGTTCGCTTGTGTTATTACGTCAAGGGCCGAGGTTGGTTCGTCGAGTATGACGACTTTAGGATGGGCCATTATGGACATGGCTATTATGACCCTCTGCTTCATACCGCCGCTTAGTTGGTGAGGATACCTATTCACTAGATCCCTGGGCAATCCGACGGATTCCAAGGCATCCATTGCCATCTTCAAAGCCTCATCCTTATTAGTCCCCTGCAGGAGTAGCGGTTCAATCATTTGGTCGCCAATTTTTATTACTGGGTTTAAGGCATTCATAGATGCTTGAGGCACCATGGCAATCTTTTTCCACCTTATCTCCTTCCTAAACTCTTCCTCAGGTATATGGAGAATCTCCTTACCATCTAGGTAAACTTCACCATCAACAAGCGTTACATTCCTCTCCCAAACCCTAACGAGCAATTTAGCCAATGTTGACTTACCACTGCCTGACTCACCAACAACTGCTAGTGTCTCTCCCTCATTTAGCTCAAAGGACACATTATCAACGGCCTTAACAATGCCCTTCGTCGTCGCGTAGTAAAGTCTCGCATTTCTAACCTCAAGCAGCGCCATGCCCATCACCCATACCTAAGCCTTGGGTTGACCACGGGTTCCGAAGCCATTGCCGTTAATATAAATACTACCGCCACAAAGGCTATGAGGAGCCCTGGCGGTATGACCCACCACCAGTAGCCTGACGTTAATGCGCCAAACTCATCGGCGTAGTAGAGTAGTGTACCCCATGTTGGGTATCAGAGCCTGCTAGGCCGAGGAAGTTGATAGATGATAGGGTCAATATTGCGCCGGGTACGTTAGTGACGAGTAAATATAGGATGAATGGGATTATCTGGGGCAGTATGTGGTTCCTCAGGATCCACATCCTACTGGCGCCCGCTATTACTGCGGACTCTATGTATTGGGCATTCCTTATCTGCATTATCATAGCCCTAATAATCCTAGCCGAGGCGCCCCAGGATACGATTGCCAGGAATATAACCGCATCCCAAATACTCCATCCAAATAGGACTGAGAACACTATCAGTAGTGGGAAGGCGGGTAGTAATATTACGAAGTCCGTAAGCCTCATTAAGGCTTCATCAATTAACCCACTATAGAACCCAGCAACAATGCCTATTATTACGGCTATAACCACGATTATCAATGCGGAGAGGAGACCAACGGCGAGGTCTATCGGGAATCCGGCTAACAAGCCAAGCCATAGGTCATGCCCCTCATTATCAGTACCCATCAAACCATATATCTGTCCCTGAAGTACTATCTCTAGGTCCTTCCTATTAATTACTGATGAGTTTTGTGAAAATACGTAAAATACCATGGTGAACCTATACGGTCCCTTTAATGGCACTAACTTACCATCATCAACCGTGTAGAATAGGTATGGTGTTGCTGAAGACCCGGTGGGCACGACATCACTAATGTGGTACTCCTCACTATAGAATAGGTTGACTTGGCTCACGACCTCAGGACTTACGCCCAGTGTTGTTACCCTGGTGTTTATGGGTAATGGACCCAGCGTTATTTTACTCCCATCGGGCCTGTATATGGTTATTGAAACTACTGGGGGTTGGGACATGCTGTAGATGGCTGGATTATTAATTACTATGAATATTTCATTCCATGGCTTATCATACTCATAATTAACGTTAAACGTCACCGTAATGTAGGTAACACCGTCCTGATGCTGGACAGTAAATGTGTAGTCATTCACGTAAATCTGCGGCGAATAGACAGGGCCCATTATTGAGTCAATCCAGGCAGGCGGTGCATATTGCGGGTTCAACTGCCAGTACTTGGGGTTATTCCATACCCTCGCAAAATTGGGTGGTAAGGTGACGAGCGCGTACACCGACACCACTATTAAAACTATGAATAATGCAGCCGCGACCTTACCAGTACCTGACGAGAAGAATTCCCTAACTATTTCACTTGGGGTCATTCCAAGTATTCTGAACTCACGCTGTTTCCTAGCCATGCCCACCACCTCACTCCCTTAGTCTTGGATCGAGCATTATGTACACGATCTCCATTATAAATATAATCACAATATAAAGCAGTGTCGATGCGTACGTCAAAGCAACCACAACAGGTAGGTCAGGCGTTGGGGATTGAACAATGGCTATATTATATACATAGCCCAACCCCCACCAGTGGAACACCATTTCAGTAACTAAGAAGCCTCCAAATATTATGAAGGGTATTGTTATGAAAACACTCGTTAATATTGATGGAGCAGCAGGCCTTAATATGTATCTATTCACCACGTGACCCTCGGGCAATCCCTTAATCTTTGCAAAGGTCACGAAATCCTCCTGGGAGATATTAAGCACCACCGTCCTCGCGAAATAGGCCCAACCCCCAATATTGATTATGAGCACAGTCACCAAAGGCAGTATGAGGTGCCATAATAAGTCAAGGGCTGCCTGCGGTATTGCGAATACCTTGATCGGGTCTGTTAACCATAATTCATAGTACCTTGGGCTTATTATACCACCTGTTGGGAAGTAGATTGGTGAGTGGATTTGGGCTAGGTAAAATGAGAACACCAGTAGCATTACTATGCCCAACCACCACTGTGGTATGCCGTTGGATAGTGCTGCATAATACATGACTGCCCTATCCGACTTAGAGCCATACTTAAGGGCTGACCTAAGCCCAATCTCTATGCCGATGAAGGCGCTCAGTAGTATTCCGAAGGTGTCGAGTAGTATCGTGCCTGGTAATGCCGATAATATTATGTCAACGACCTTACCACCACCGACATTACCATACTCACTTGGGAAGTATGCGTAGCCCCAGTTAAAGACGATCATGTTATACATTATGTAAAGCGTCCTAATGGCGGGTGGTTTATTAAGCCCATAGGCGTTCTCCAACTCCGTCACTATTTGCGTCTGCAGCTGCTGTATTTGTGTGGAGTTATAGTGCCCGTGAAGCATTAACTGCCTTATTATTGACTTAGTCTCCATCATTATCTCATCCTTAAGTATCTTCGAGGCAGGGCCCGCCAATGCGAAGGATATTACAAAGAGCACTATGAATAGTAAAACGACTAATGTGGCAGCCCTAACAGCAAGTGTCCTTGCAAGACCCATCGAACTTGAAGAAAATCCTCGCATTATTTAAGCCTTACTAACGTTATGTAGGTCAATCTAGAATAAATATAAGAAAATTGATTTTGAGGAAAATTATTTTACGTAATTAATTATTTCCTTCTTCTAATAGCTAGCCATACACCAATTGCAATTATTATAACAACTATAATCACTATTATTGCTATCAATAGTGTTATGCTTACGGCCGGCGCCTTCGTCACCTTAGACGTTATAGATGTTACGTTAGTTGGTGGAGGCGGTGGTGATACCGTTAGTGATGTTACGTACTGTACGGGTATCTTAACAATATTCGTAAACGCATATAGCAATAACTCATAGGTGCCTGGCGTTAGTGTCGCGGTTACGTTACGCGGTATTGCCACCGTAAGCACACCAGGCGTTGTTGATGAGGCAAAGGTCTCATAGATTATCTGCAGTGGCTGGGTTTATCAGGTACACATATGCCTCTGGGTTACCAACAGCGCTTATACTAACGGTGAGCGTTGCAGTTGCGTTTGCCGTTATCGTAGCTGGCGATATCGAGGTTATGCTCGGTATTAAGTTTGTCGGTACTGAAGTGACGCCAAGCTTTACGAAGACCTGGTTGAACCAGTACGTGTAGTTATATGGATAACCATTCCACCTAACGAGGATTGCGGACTGCGGCGTTACCGTCGTTATGCTCTTCAGTATGTATGGTCCATTACTAATCCAGAAGTTACCGTACGTGTTATAGAAGTTCAGGGCATCCTCATAGTCCTGTATCGCAGTAGCCGTGGCATTAGTCCCTAGGAAGTTGTAATCATCGACAATGGCCCAGGATCCATTATCCCATATGTACCCAGTCTTAATCCAATTCTGCAACACGCTCGCCAGGTACTGGTTGAACTGCGATGACCTAAAGTCGGCTTGCGGTATACTTAATGACTGGTGTTCGCCACTCGTGAATGCGTACTTACCCTGCTGATACGCATAGAACTCTAAAGCGTAATCAACCCATGGATTAGCAAACGTTGGGAAGCCTGGGGCGTAGTAGGCAGCCACGAAGTTAGGGTCTGGGAACCAGTAGTTGCCGTAAATGACTACCGTACCATTCGGGAAGAACTGCATACCAACAATCGTCTGCACAGTTGGAACTATTGCACCACCAATATCGCTTGCAGTTGCTTCATTAGGACCTAGGTCTGGCGCGCCGGTCGTGGTTGTTGCGGCTAGATCGAACCACGTGTAGTAGAAGAAGATTACGTCTGCCATGCTTATTGGCTGTCCATCCTGCCAGTACTGGCCGAGCCACGTGCCGTTGAAGTATAGGTAAACGATTGACTTAGCGTAATGTCCGGGTCCGATGTCCTGCCACTTCTCAGTTGTTGCATTCCAAATAACGGCATCAGATGGTACTGGGAATATTGCTGAGCCGTTTGGACTGATTATTGCGTTCCAAGCGCCCCTAATCGGCATTGGTTCGCCAGTGAATGGGTTGTAGAATGCGAATGGATCGCTGGTGAACTCCTGAATGACATCATCTGAATAAGTATCTATTTCAATAAACCATTGGAAGTTATTCCATGGGAACTCACTCACGTGGAACATACCAACATTAAGCGTGTTGGGGTGAGTCGTTGAGTATGCGAACTTAATACCGAGTGGCCACTCTAGGCCGAATATGCTGGGCATCCAGTTAGTGAGGTTCTGTACCGGGTATGGGAATGTGGCCGCCACTAGCCATACCCTAACCGCCTGCTGGAAGCAGTCATAGAGTGCAGTCTTTGAGTAGCTCTCGAACTGCTGCAGTGATGTGAAGTTGCCTTCAGCGGCCCAGTTGGTTATTGTATCAATTGTTGAGTTAGTGTACTGCCAGTAGCCAGTGACGCCCCAGCCAGGCATGTTGCCATACCATGATGCACAGAAGGATGCACCTGCGTAAGTGTCCCAAGGCTCTGGATATATGGTCCAGGCCTCGGTGTATATCTGCCACTCCATCTGTGCTGGGTTCGAGCCATAGATAATTGTTAATGCCTCTGATAAGTCGCCATATATTGGACTAACCGTGAAGCCTAGACTCTCGAGCTCTGATGCAAACATCTGGCCAATGTTGTTTCTGAATGGGTCGTCCTTCCTGATGAAGAATATTATTGTGACGGGCTTTGGAGCTGTACTATTGGGTGGTATGTAGTACCACTGGTGGTTAATGTATAGTATTCTGCCGACCCATGGGTTATACATGCCGTCGAAGTTCGGCGTTGTGTTTATTGCCTGGAATAGGGCGAAGATTGATTGGTTAACGTATGTTGGGTCATAGTGTATATTGGCTTGAACAATCTCTGGCTGAATGAGGAGTTGGCTATCTATTGCGAATGGTCCCGGCCAGTCATACATGGGCGTTGCGTAGCCGGAGAATACCTGCGTAATTATTGCATGCCTATCAACTAGGTAATTCATTAGGAACCTGAACTGCCAGTAGGCGAATGGGTTGAATGTTGTGTTGCTTGGGTATGGGTTGAAGAGTAGGTCGTAGGCCGACGTTATTGCTGGGCTAACCATCTGTATGCCTGGCGTGGTGCTTAACTGGGATAAAACATTAGGTGGTAAGGCGAATGGATTTAGGTAAATGTCGATTCTGCTGGATGTGAAGTATTGAACGGCCTCTGTGGGCGTTACCTCATATAGGTTTACCGTTGATGGCATTGTCTGTTGGGCATTGATGGCAAGACCAGCCATTACTAGTACTATTGCCAGTGCGGTTATTGCCAGTGCCAGCACCTTATTACTACTTATTCTTCCCTGTTGAGGCATAGCAAAATGCCCTGAACTAAGCTTTTAAGCTTTTCCATGTATATTAATTATTGATTCTATAAATCCAATTATTAATAATGCAATTACCATTATAAATAATATTGTGAGTACAATTGCTAATACATTAATCACCTCAGGTCTATAAATACCAATTATTGTGATCTCCCCATTACCGATTGATGTTAGGTTAAGCCTAGTTATTGTTGTGAAGTTCAACTCCTTTAATTGATAAGGACCTAAACTGGCCGTGTAATAAAGCGTTAATGTTATGTTTGTCTCGGGTATCCACTTAATCACCGTTACATTAACGCCCAGGTTGCTATCGTTCGTCTCTAAAATAAGAAATATAATTTCTGAGGGATTTACGGTAAATGAACCATTAATCGGCAATCCTTTATAGTAATACTTAACACTAAAGGGATTTAATATTATGTACGTGGCAAGAACAACGGTAATTACACCAATTATGTAGGCGACAATCACAAACCTATTTCTAAGGACTTCGCGAAGCATGAGGAGCACTTATGGGATTTTTAATATTACACCTTCAGCTTAGTTCTTCGCCAAAGCCTTCTCGCTGGATTCGTTAAGACCCTCCTATCGGTCCTTGCCGTAACCCAAATCGGCGGTGCCCTATTTGACTTATTCGCTGCCGCAAGCCTTAACTTCTTACCCAATGGTTTATTCCTGGCCATACCCCTCACCTATACCTTATCCTGAACTCCCTATGGGTCTGTTTATAAATTGTTTCCAGTATCTTCTTCAAGTCCTCATCCGTGATTGGAACCCTAATCCTGCCCGACTGGGCTAATGTGATTAACTGCTGCTCAAGGGCCTCAACAAGCTCTGGCTTAACGACCCTAAGATTATCAAGTCTCTCCCTAGCCTCAGGCGTAAGTATCACCCTGAGCACAGCCCTCCTCTGGGCAGCCAATTCCTGTCTCTTCCTCTCTTCCTCAATCTGCTTCTGAAGCTCCTGAAGCTTCCTCTGCCTAATGGCCTCAAGCTCGTCCTCACTCATTTCCTGCTCACC
This sequence comes from Vulcanisaeta sp. JCM 14467, assembly GCF_001316245.1. Lineage (GTDB taxonomy): Archaea > Thermoproteota > Thermoprotei > Thermoproteales > Thermocladiaceae > Vulcanisaeta. Next base: position 38,291 of record NZ_BBDM01000006.1, read on the forward strand.
CCCTGTTTCCTCATCGTAATTCTCATCAATAGACATGACATATCAGGGAGTAGTGAACTCACTTATTAACCTTTATCTATCAACCCTAAACCTAGCGAATGCGCAACGAGGCGTTACTCAGTGGTCGTCTTTGGAGTTAGGTACTTAGCCAACTCGGGCCTCTGCTTGACTAACTCCTTTAGTATGTTTAGGGCAATTTTATCAAGTAATGACCTACCCTGGGGCGTTAACACCCTACCCTCCTTAGTCTTCGCCACAAGACCCGCAGCCTCGAGTTGGTGAAGTATGTTCCTAATTATTGCACCACCAGCCTTCCTAGTCCTCTCACTCCTAACGGCAAAGCCTACCTTAGCCCTATAACTAAACGCCATCCTGAGACTGCCGAGTCCCACAGGGCCGTTTAGGTAGATCTTCCTTAAAACTGCGGCTGCCCTTATGTACCACCAATCATCCTGCATTGGTGGCCTGTCCTTATTCGGCCCTGTCTTAACGAATAATGCCCACTCTGGCGGCTTTACCTGTGGCATGTTCTCCTTCAGGTACTTAGCCAATTCCTTAATTAATAGGTCCGCAGGTACGTCCTTAACGCTTACCAAGCCGATCAAAAATGCGGGGTAATTAGGGTTAATAAGCATTTACTTGGCGTGGCCGCTCAATTTACGGTGGCGGCTAGCTATTGTTTAGGTAAAAGATATATGCAAGGAAATCTACCATAGTAGTCATGACATTCTCCATAGTGGCGACTGACGGTGTTGATGTGGCGTTGCCGTGGCATCGAAATTCATAGCCGTGGGCGCCATAGTACCTCACGCACGAGCAGGCATAGGCGCCGTAGCGACGCAGTGCTATGCAAATCCAAGGCTGGGCCAATTAATCCTTAAGTTACTTGAGTCAGGCCTTAACGCCAGCGACGCATTAACCAAGGCAATTAATGAGGATCCAGGCAAGGATGAGAGACAGATTGGTGTCGTGTCCATACGAGGTGGCGCTGCTGCGTATACCGGATCAAAGTGCCCCGAGTATGCGGGCCACATAGTGGGCAGTAACTATGCAGTTCAGGGCAACATACTCGTTGGCCCTGAGGTCCTCGAGAAAATGGCGAAGGCCTTCGAGGCGAAACGGGGTGAGTTAGTCGATAAATTGCTCGAGGCATTAACCGCCGGTGATGCGGCTGGTGGTGATAGGAGGGGTAGGCAATCGGCGGCGATTATAGTGCTTAGGCCAGGTGGTGGTTACCTCGGCTTATCCGATACTTACGTTGATCTCAGGGTTGACGATCACCCAGACCCTGTTGCCGAGTTACATAGGTTATTTGGCATTTGGGAGTTAACGTTGTTGAATAGGGAAGATCCTAATGATGTGGTTTTAAAGGCTGACGTTGCATTAATGGTTCAGAGGATACTTAAGGGGCTTGGCTTTTACAAAGGTGACCTACACGGTAATTGGGATGAGGCGACTGAGGAGGCCTTTAGGGCGTGGGCTGGTTATGAGAATTTTGAGAATAAGGTTAGGAGTGATGATAAGATCTGGGGCTCGGTATATCGTTACTTAATCAATGAGGCTAAGCGTAGGAGTTTACTTCCTGATGATTAGAAGGATTAATAAATAGGTTGCTTTGTGGGTTTGTTTCAATGGCCATAAGATTCTGCCCAAGGTGTAAGAGTGTAATGGTTCTAACAAAGAAGGATGGAAGGACCGTCTGGAGGTGCCCGAAGTGTGGTTATGAGGAGGAGGCTAACGCAGGTAGTGCGAAGCTTATTGAGAGGACTACTGTGGCTAAGAAGGATGATAAGCCAATAGTACTGACTAAGTCTGGCGATGAGGCGCTGCCTAAGGTCAAGAAGGTATGTCCAAAGTGTGGCTATGAGGAGGCCTACTTCTGGGTTCAGCAGACTAGGGCTGCGGATGAGCCACCGACTAGGTTTTACAAGTGTGTTAGGTGTGGCTACGTTTGGCGTGAGTATGAGTAAAACATAACTCAGGTAATACTGCCTCTGCTGAGGATGTAGAGTTTATATTTGAGTGGCGGTTTGTTAATTTGATGTCTGAGGTGAAGATAACATACCCAGATGCGAAGGAGTTTTCGCAGATAATCGATGCTGTATCGGCCTTGATCGAGGAGACTAGCTTCACCTTGGCTAGTGATGGACTTAAGCTTAGGGCCCTGGACCCATCGAGGACTGCGATGATTGACCTATTGATACCTAGGGAAGCCTTTGAGGAGTTTCCCGAGAGCCTAAGTGAGGAGGTTAGGATTGGCATCAACTTTGATGACTTCAAGAAATTGCTGAGGAGAATTAAGAAGGGCGATAAGATAAGCATGGAAGTCAGTGAGGGCAAGCTCAGGGTAAAACTTGTGGGTAAGGCCTCGAGGACAATGATGCTACCGTTGATCGACATTGGCGCCGAGGAATTACCGACACCAAAGGTTGTGTACACCGTGCTCGCCAAGGTATCAAGCGATGCACTGAATGAGGCGCTTAAGGATGCCGACGTTATAGCCGACGCCGTTAAGTTTGATGCTAAGGATGATGGCCTTTACGTGTCAGCCAGTAGTGATAAGGGTGATGTTGAGGTTAAGTTTGAGAAGGAGGGCGAGGTCATGTTTGAGTATGACCTTAAGGAGCCGGCAACGGCTAAGTACAGCCTCGATTACCTGGTCGATACGGTGTCGAAGGCCTATAGAATTAGTGATATAGTCACTATCGAGTTTGCGACGCAAAAGCCCATTGCGCTCACCTTCGAGATACCGATGGGCGGTAAGCTAACGTATTACATAGCGCCTATGATTGAGTAATTCCATGCCGTAAAAATATAAATAAATAATATGTTTTAACACTATAAAAATAATGATTTTTAATGGAAACTAATAACATAAGTGAGAGAGCTTCATATGCCGGGCTTCATTGATTTAGTGAGGGTATTGTTCAGGAATTATTATCGAGGTGTCGATCTATCTGAGGTCAATGACTTGGAGAGGAGGGAGTTTGGGTTTCAATTCTTCGATAGGGAAGGTATGATTAGGCACATGGCCTTTAGGAATAGTGATGAATTGAGACATTACCTTGTAAGTAATGTCCCATCACACGTGTACTACTCGTCAGCCCTTTATAACGACCCAGTCAACCCAGACATGGATGCCAAGGGCTGGCTAGGCGCTGACCTGATTTTCGATATTGACGGTGATCACCTACCAACACAGAATTGCCAGGGTGTTGAGTTAATGACTCTTGAGTGCCTGAGTGACGCTACTGAGGAGGTGAATAAGCTCATTGACTCCTTAATAGAGGATTTTGGCTTTTCCGACTCATCAATTAAAATATTCTTCAGTGGGCATAGGGGCTACCACGTACATATTGAGTTGTCTGATGTGCGTGGGTTAACTGATGAGGAGAGGAGAGAGATAATTGATTACCTGCTCCTACGTGGCTTTGACATGGAACGTCTAATTAGGGGTAATGCCGTCCTTATAGATGCTAGGTTGAGGGGTATTGGTGGTAGGTTAGCGTCATTAATTCATGAGTTAGATCCTGACCTCCTCAATAGCCTTAGTGGTAGAAGAAGGTTAGGTAAGTATGTAATTCGAAAACTAAATTCATTAAACCCTGTAATTAGTGAACGCTTGTCTATACATGTTGATGAGGTGGTCACTATGGATGTGCATAGGCTGATTAGAATGCCTAATTCATTGCATGGCAAGACCGGCCTCAGGGTCGTTAGGGTTAGTCCAAGTGATTTGGAGAGGGGTGCGGAGTTCATTATTGATAGGGCGGTACAGTTCAGGAGGGGTTCGCTAACGTTGAGGATAACCAGGAAGTTGCCGGTGAGGAGGGTCTTGGGTGAGGATGTCGTTGGTGAGGAGGGAAGTGTTATTAAGGTGCCGACCTATGTCGGTATTTACCTAGTAATGAGTGGTTGGGGTGAGCCTGTTGATTAGTGATGTGCTTAGGAGGTTGATGGATTTTACGAAGCTTGAGGTGAGCACTGAGGAGATTCAGAAGCCTCCCTTTGAGTCCTATGCCCAATTAATACAGGAATTGAACAGGAGACTATCGACAAGCGGCAATGTGCTTGATAAGGAATTAATCGAGTCGACAATGGGCATGGTTAGGGAGACAATAGCAATACTCGCCAGGAAGAGGATGGAAAAGATAATGAGGTACTACCAAACAGGCAGGGAAATACCGCAGGACGCATTACTACCGGAGGAGAGGAGATTCCTAATGCCATTCCTGGAACTTAGGATTACCGAGGCACCTAAGGGCGAGACCCAGGGATTATCAATCGTATCCTTTAAGAAGGGATTCCCAGTACTCTATAGCGTCCGCCTAGTAACCATGGGGCCATTCTCCCAATTCGATATTGCCGTAATGCCGAGGAGCGATGCTGAGGAGCTTCTGCGTAGGGGTGTTATTGACATTATTCGTTGAGTTTGATGGAGGTAAAAGTATAAAAGGGGTTTTATCCTGTGGATACTTCGTGAAGTTTCCCAAGGTTGTGAGGGTTTATTGCCCAAGGTGTAATGCGTACACGGATCACACAGTGACTATTTATAGCCATGGGAAGAGGAGGAACTTAGCCGAGGGTCAGAGAAGGTACTTGAGGAAGCTTAAGGGCTATGGTTCGAGTAGGAAGCCGAAGCAGAAGAGGTTTGCTAAGACGACGAAGAAGATCGTCGTTAAACTCCAGTGTAGGCAGTGTGGTTATGTCCTAATGAGGACTGTGGGTAGGCTGAAGAAGCTTGAGTTAGCTGAGGCGAGGTGATGATGAATGCCCACTAATTGGCGTTCAGTCCTAGTCCCAAGGCCAAGGTCAAGGTTCTTAAGGGTTAGGTGTAATAATTGCGGTAATGAACAGGTGGTATTCGACAGGCCGGCATGGTTGTTAGGTGCTTGGTCTGTGGTAATGTGCTCATAGAGCCAACGGGCGGTAAGGTAGGGTTGTTGGTGCAACCATAGTCGCTGTTTATGAGTAAAACCAAATCAATGAAAAAAATATAAATTGCAAGTCATCCTCTCATAGCCAATGAGCAAGAGGGAGGAGAGGGTAGACGAGATTAAGAAGAACGTGCTATCAGTGAGGATTGCCAGGAAGGAACTACCAGACATTGGTGAGTTGGTCATTGGTACTGTGTATAAAATATTGGAGCATGGGGCGTACGTACTGCTCGATGAGTATGGGGGTATTGAGCCTATGCGCCAATTAATGAGGTGATTCAGTCCTGGTTCCACGACATTAAGGATTACCTAAGGCCTGGGCAGAAGGCGGTGTTTAGGGTTATTAGGGTTGATGCACGTAGGAGGCTCGTTGACGTCTCACTTAGGAAGGTTAAGGATGAGGAGAGGAGGGAGAAGTTGACGAAGTGGAAGAGGACGTTAAGGGGTGTGAAGCTTCTCGAGTTGGTTGCTAAGAAATTGAATATCTCACTCGACAGGGCTTTACAGGACTTTGGTTGGAAGCTCGAGGATTACTATGGCGATTTCCTATCGATTTTCGAGAACGTGGCTAAGTATGGGCCTGATGACTTGAGAAAGCTGGGTCTTAGTGATGATGTTATTAACGCCATTACTGAAATAGCCAGGGAGAGGATTGAGGTGGAGCCTGTGGAGATCTCCGGGATTATTAGGGTGATTAGCATTAAGCCTGATGGCGTGAAGCACGTCAGGGATGTGCTGCTCAAGGCCATGGAGTTGGCTAAGAAGGAGGGTGCTGAGAGCGTTAAGATATACACAATAGGCCCTCCCAGGTATAGGATTGACATCACGGGTAAGGATCCGAAGAAGCTCGAGCAGGTACTCAAGGACGTGGTTAACCTGGTCACTACCGAGATTAAGAAGAGGGGTGGTGAGGCCAGTTTTACGAGGATAAGCGAATGACCTAGGTGGTAGTTATGGACTCAATACTTAGGAAATGCAAAAGCTGTGGTAGGTATACTCTGAGAAAGGATGAGTGCCCATACTGCGGTGGTGAGCTCGAGGTTCCACATCCGCCTAAGTACTCACCAGATGATAAGTACGGTAGGTATAGGCTTATGATGAAGATAATGAGTGGCAGGATTAAGCTTAACCCAGACGTGGTGAATGCCATTATTTCAGGATCCTCGCAATCAATGAATTAATGAGCTAATGTTTGATTACGCGCCAGTGCCTCTAAGGTACTATAATTAATCTTATAGATTATTACCCAACCATAGGGCCTGGACACATAGACCAACTGAGCCCAGGGCGGTGGCTGTAGTAGGTAATACCAAGGCGTCACAGGCCCGGTATAGCCAGGAAAGCCTATGTATGTTAGCTTAAACGCAGTACCATTTGTGCCGGGCATTATTGTTGGTGCGCCCTCAAATATCCAATAGGCCGGCATGCCATTTATGGTGCATGTTGACCACACTGCATATGACGAGTCAACAACCTCTAAGTTAAACATTAGGCTATAAAGTGTTACGTTGTAGGCTGCATAGAATGTATTGTTGGCGAAGGGCACGTAGATCGTTGATGAACCAACCTGGGCGAGGGATATGAACGTATTAGATATGTAATTATTTGAGTACCCGGCTATCCTGGCCATCCAGTAACTCTTTGCGAAGTCCCCACCGGCCGGGTACTCAGGTATGAGTATGCAAACCGATCCCAAGCCGTAATTTGTCAAATTCACTGGGAGTATGGAGTATGGCTCGAATACTAGTATGTACTGCGGGTCGTGAAGTTCATTCAGCTTCTCCAGGATGCCCGTGTAGTCGTATGGGTTGGACATGAAGAAGTTGCCTATCAATGCTATCTGCGTGCTATTCACCGTTGAGTTATCGGCAAGGCTCGTCCTATTCCCAATAACCGCAATCCAATACCCATAGTCCCACCACGAGAGTACTGTCGCATTTGGTGGCGTGTTGTAAGATAGCCACTGAAGCGCGTCGAGCCAGTCAGGCGTTGGTATTGGTGGCGTCACTGTACTAACAATCTGCTGGGGCACTATGGACATAGATAGGGCTGGCTGTATATTAACTACCAGGGAAATGGCAAGTATAACACCAAGTAAAGCCGCTATGGATATGCCAATGAGAGCTCGCCTATTTAATGCGAGTTCCGTGAGCTTAACGAAGCCATATGCCGCGGCAGGAACCCAAAATAGTCCAAGCAACATGAATAGCCAGATCTCAGAGGATGCGAAGTAGGTGGCTGCCAATGACCCAAGGCTAATGAGTATTGCTGGGAGTGATAGCGACATTACTGAGAGGAGTATTGTGTATATCACGAATGGTATCGTTATTGAGACATTATACATACTCTGCTGTAGCGTTGATGGGGAGTGCTCGGCAACGCTCTGCACAATGGCACTCCTAGCCAGAGGCGCTAGTGCGCCAAGGAACTTACCACCGATTGATGTAAAGCTTAGCCCAATAATGACAGCCACAAACACTACAATTACCACTAGGAAGTACCTGACCACGGACACCATAATCTTCGGATGCCTTGGATATAGCTTGATTAGGGCGTAGGCAATTATTGAAAATAGCAGGGCGGCATTGGCGACACCACCCATTCCAGATATTAGTGTGTGGAATCCATACCTAGCGTTATTGCCACGAAGGCTGAGAAGCCCAGGTCAGTAAGTACGTAGGTTATGACGAGCCTGTCGATAGTGAATGGCAGGGTTTGTCTCCTGGCAATTCTAATGAGTAGGTAGAGTAGCATTACTATTGTGAATAATCCGTAGAAGTTCCATAGGAATACGTAGGAACCCCACACCCAAGTCGTTATGCCATTAAACAATGCCGAGAGTACGGCGAAGAGTATCCAGTAATTATCCTTCCTGACCAGGGACTCTATGTAGAAGGCGATGCCCAGGGTGGCTATGAATTGGAATATGGGCTCCGCCGCGAACCAACCAGCCGTACCCCTCTGCAGGAACATGGTCGTGAATACAGACCACAAAGCCGCCAGCAAGCCCACGTACTTACCACCAAGCCTATAACCAAGGTAGAACATTGCGGGGACGACTGCGGCATTGGCTATTGCGGGTAGTAAGACTGCTGACTGTAGTAGGTCGAAGCCGAAGTGAGACAATACTTTATACGCGAGCACGCCAAGCCAGGAAACGCCCGGCGAGAGTATTATGGTCCAATTAATACCCCATGGGTACCAGAAGTGGGTGAATAATGCACCGTAGCCCTTATGAAGCCACCAGAGGAGTCCCTTAATGGTTCCGTACTTAAGCATTTGCTCTGTCATGAAGAGCCTTATGTATGGGTCGAACTCATTTATGTACCAACCATAGAGAAGCACTGGGTATAATCTAAGGTAATAGGCGAGTAACGTGAATGAGAGTACGGCAGATAACATGGCAATCCACTGGGTAACCTTAACGTCAAGGGGTACAGAAGGCACTACCTGTGTGGTGGTCTCCACCTTAGTCTTACCAACGACCTTCGCCTTACTCATTACGGCTTGACTAAATAATCAATTTAAAAGTATTTTTCACAGGCAGGACACGAAAAACAAATTAGTGAGTACGTGGCACCTCGATTGTGGGATGCATTGATTTAAATAGTGGTGACGCACACGCCGTAATGTGCAACAGGGGCGCGTATTTACTAGAATGGTCGATCTCGGATAAAGACGTAGTATTACCGGGCGATCTCGATAAACCACGTGGGGTGGCATGGCCATATTGATACCATTCGCAAACCGCGTTAAGGGTGGGGAGTACGAGTTTGAGGGCGTGAGGTATCTCCTGCCTAAGAACGAGGAGGGCCACGCAATTCATGGGCTCGTTCTAAACGAGGAATGGGATGTAGTATCCATTGGCGAGAATAACGTATCACTTAAGCATGTTCTCCACAATCCAGGCTACCCAACTGAGTTAACATCAATCGTTAGGTACACACTAATTGATAAGGGACTTGATATTGAAATAATAGTCAGGAACACAGGCTTAAAGACGCACCACTGGTCGTTGGTGCTCACCCATACTTCATCATTAGTGGTGATTGGAGGTTGAAGACTCAGGGAAGCGTACAAATGTGTGAAGCCGTTAATAAAATACCGACGGGCAGGCTGGTGCCATTTGATATAAATAATACGGTGAGGAGGGAATTCGATGACTGCTTCCTAATAAGTAATGATGATATAGTGCTGGAATCCAATTACTCAACAATAAGGATCATAAGGCGTGGAATGCCCTACGTCCAAATATTCACGGGAGTGCCCAACGCAGTGGCAATAGAGCCAATGAGCGGAGCGCCAGACGCTTATCATAATGGCATGGGATTAATCATAATGAAACCGGGTGAGGAAAGGGTGTTTAAATTCACGATAGAGGTCCTGAGACTTTAAACAAGAAGAGTCCAAGCTTCACTCCATCCTTAATCGCTAAGGCCATGGCGCGGATTCATTGCTAATGGAAAATAATAACGAGTCTAAAGATCAAAAAAACTTAAATTTTCCGTAAAAGAGGCATCATCGAGGGCCCCGTAGCTCAGCATGGATAGAGCGGCGGCCTTCTAAGCCGTAGGTCGTGGGTTCAAATCCCACCGGGGCCGCCAGTTCTACGTTCAATCACTTAATGACTATTGCCGTGACCGTTTTTATGTCCATGAAACCATTGTTACGAAATTATTAACTCCTTTAATTACCTAATAACTTAATTCATAGGGATTAGGCGGAATTACGCTAAGCCTATCCTGGACTTTGTTAGGCATGGAGGTTATGAAGTCGTTGATTAATCACATCACTTAGGGAGAAGCTCTTTAACCTCATCGATTATCTCCCTAACCTTATCCAGCTCCCTCCTCACGAAGTCCTCATCGCATAGACCATCGTAGAAGCAGTCAATGTGTAAGAACTTCTCCCTAGCCGCGTACCTATCCCTAAGATAGTCAAGGCCGAGCCTTGCCAGGGCATCCCTCCTCTCCCTATACGTCCTGGCGTCAATACCTCTGGCCCTCAGTAACGCCTCAACGGCCTTACTAACTGCGAGCCAGCCCTTCTCGGCGGCGTCCCTCAATAGCATTGGGTCCCTAGATTGGTGTATTCATTCAATTCTGAAATAGCGGACTCCAACGCCTTAATAGCTTCACTTAAGGCTTCAATCATACTATGTTGAAAATGCAGTGCAGGTTTAAGTGTTTATGTTTAGGTAGGTCCGCAATTTCATAATTAACTTAATCACGTCATCCCTATGGGCATTAAAGGACTCCTTACCCAGGAAGCCGTGGTAGAAATTGGCATGAAGGGTCTCAGCACTTGAGAATAACCTGGTGTATTCAGGGTCGTGAGTCGTCTCCGTTAGGTAGGACGCTAACTCCCTAAGATCCCTATGGCTGTAGTGAGGCATCCCTAACCTCTCGCCTATGATATTAAGTAGTGCAGTCACAGCGCCCCAGTACTTCTCGCCAGCCTGTGCTAGATCGCCTTTGGCGTATAACTCCTCAGCCGATTTAAGGTATTCCTCGTGGAGTCTTAAGTACAACTCAATCTTACAAGGAGGATCAAGCCTCCCAGCTATTAAGTCGATAATGAACATCTCAACATCCCTATCGCCGGCAAGCTCCCTTAGTAATTTGGATATTGTTGGTGATGGAGTTATTGACACATTAATTGAATTGTGATGGGTTATTTAAAGTCCCTTTTCCCATCCTTGGCGTAGTTCTAGCATAGCCTTTTTAGACTTCATGGTATGCCTTACCAATGATTAATTTTTATACCAGTAGTTTGTTGGGCATTTGTGTCCTGTGAGGTTTACCTGGATAGGAACACCTTCTCCAGGGGTGAGTCGATCTACATTACCCTAGTTAACCTAGGCAATGCGCCGCTCCGTATTGGTTCTTGGCAGGTCATTGACGTTGGCGGTAGGGTTGTTTATTCTATCGAGCCTCCCCAAATCATTATTGCCCCAGGCTCCTCATTCGTTGTTGTTTGGTTTCAGCTTGATAATGAAGGTAAGTCAGTTGATAGGGGTAGGTATAGGGTTGTTTGGCGACCAGTGGTTAATGGTAATGTTCTTGAGTGCTTCAGTGACTTCTTTGATGTTTTATGATGAACCCCTCATCTTTGTAAGTAAGTATCTGGAAATAACTATGTAGGCCACCGCAAAGACCACGAGGGCTGTGAACGGGTCTACCAGGGGTATTGACATCATCGTTATTACGTAGTAAATAATGAGTGATACCAACAAAGATATTGTTAGGAATACGAGCAACCACTTAGTCAGGTCATTTAATGCTTTGTTAACCTCATCCTCATCATAACCCCTACTACTGAATTCCCTGGCATACCTCACGTAATTGCCATATAATTGGGATAATATTAATGAGTACTCCACGAGAGCTATAGACCCATTAAACATGACGAGGCCCTGGGGTGGGATGAGCGCCACGTGTAGTGTGTACGGTATATAGCCCTGTGAGGCTACCGATATTATCAACGCCACCACCAGGGCGGTCCAGGACTCGGCAGATAGGTTATTCATGAGGAGCCCAATAACCCCTATTGAGAGGATCACAGCAATGAGCACTAAGGCTATTGACGCGTCGTTAGGTATTAATAATGCGAAGGGTGTCACGGGAAGTACTAGTGATAATACCGCTAGGATCCGTCTCATCCTATAACCACCTGCCCAGGTATGTTGATACCCTGGCGATTAACGACCCAACGCCCTCGCAGGCGGGGTCCCAGGTAATTACCTTGGCATTCCTTGGCAATGCCCTGTATAGTCTCACCCTATCCCTAATAACCCATTGATTGCAGGGTAATCCACTTATTAAGTTCCTCATTAATACCGTGTCAGGCATTATATCGATTATTAAGGCCCTAGTAGGCAATTGACTAACTACGTCAATAATTTTCTCAATGCTTTCCCTATTTACGTTTGTTATAATTATTAACGCTGGGTCTGTCTCCTGAATAAGTCTATGCAGGGCTGGGTCCATGGTATAGCCCTTAATGGGTAATGCCCTCACAAACATTAGCTCCCTCAACAGCCTGTAGTATTGGGTAGTCCCTGAGCTTGGTATAACCCTTGGGCCCATTGGTATTGTCCAAAGACCAACGTTGTAGCCATACCTAAGCAAAACCCGGCTTAGGGATAGTGTGAGGGATATCCCGTACTCAAGGGGGTTATCCTCGGCGGTTCCATACCTCATCCACCAACCAATGTCCAGCAGTATTATCGTTGTCCTAAGTCCCTCCCTCTCATACTCATTAACCATGACTCTATGGCTGGGGTCCCTGGCAGTCGCCTTCCAATTAATGAATTTATAGGGGTCGCCGGGCACGTAATTCCTGACAGACCTAAACTCCGTGGAGTATGGCCCAAGTCTCGATGGTGGGTACCTGGGCAATCCTTGCCTTGGCTTAACTATTCCGAGAACCCTCCTGATAATCTTAATCCTTGGTATCACCTGAACACTTCCTTCAAGCTTTATGAAGCCCCTAATTGGTTCATGAATTCCCAGGGCATTATAGTACACGTAATCAATACCGCCCAATGAATAATTACCCCTCTTAACTGCCCTTAATACATACGTAAACCTCCTATTCACGTCACTAAATCCCTTGAAGATTACGTGGACATTATTACCCTTGGTTAATTCAAAACCCTCAGTCATGGATGTGTCTGGTATCGGTGGTGCCCTGATTATTAGTAGGCCGAAGCCCCCGTGAACCTTAACGTTTAATTCTATGTTCAGTTCCTCACCAACATACATAACACTCTTATCGGCATTGAGGGTTATCGATATCGTGGGTTTATCGCCCAGGCTTAACGCTATCACTAGTAGGATTAGGGGGAATAGGATAGAAAGTATGTATGGCTTAGACGTAGTCAGTACTGCGATTGCGGCTATAATCATTGGAAGAAGCATTAGAAGTAGTAGCGTTTTCGAGAACTCCCTCATTAACACTCACTACCTGGGCACCGGTATCTTCTCAACATACTCCCTAACAATATCCTCACCACTAACGCCCTCCAGGGCAACCTCAGGCTTAAGCACAATCCTATGACCAAGGGTCTCAACAATGACCCTCTTTATATCGTCAGGTATTACGTAGTCCCTACTATCAATGACGGCCATGGCCCTACCAATACTCATCAGCGCCATTAACCCCCTGGGGCTCGGCCCGGCGAGTACCCTGGGATCCCTCCTAATGATACTGAAGCTCGCTATGTACTTCATGACATCCTCACTAACCGTAACGCTACTCTCCACGAAGTCCCTAATCATTAGCAACTCCTCACCGCTCAACACAGTCCTTACCTGGGGTGTTGGGTCATTACTACGCCATGAGATCCTACGCTTAAGTAACTCAACCTCATCCCTCGGGTATCCTAGTTTTATTCTTATCATGAATCTGTCGAGTTGTGCTTCGGGTAGTGGGTATGTGCCTTCAAGCTCAATAGGATTCTGCGTAGCGACTACGATGAATGGTTGCGGAAGCTTTATGGTCTCACCCTCAATTGTTACCTGGCCCTCCTGCATAGCCTCAAGAAGAGCAGACTGAACCTTAGGAGGAGCCCTATTAACCTCATCAGCAAGGACAAAATTCGCAAATATTGGGCCAAGCACTAATTCAAAGCTGCCCTTATCAGGTCTCCAAACCTTAGTACCGATAATGTCACTGGGCAGTAGGTCCGGGGTGAATTGGATCCTTGAGAACCTGAGCCCGAGGACCTTAGCAAGCATTTTTGATAGGAAGGTCTTGCCGATGCCTGGCACATCCTCGATGAGGACATGGCCGCCGGCAATTATCGAGGCCAGTATTTTGGCGAGGACATCCTCATTACCAACGAAGTACCTAGTTATTTCGTTAATCACGGCCCTAATCCTCTCCGTTACGTAATCAATACCGACCTTACTCATTACTAGCCTAATATTGAATGCTAAGAGTTAAAATTAAGCATTTTTGTTGCCCAATAACTCACTGAGTAGTTCATTGACGAGGTTAATCCTATCCCTAACCTCCATTTCGAGGACCCTCCTATTGACCCTCCTACATGTTGATATGCCTGAGTAATTTATTAACCTATCAAGCCTATCAATAATCGCCTTATAATCCAGTCCGTCATTCGTTAATTCATGGACCAAGTACGCAATTAACTTATCCTTCTTTCCACTAACCACGAACTCCCTAACAGCCTCCTCAAATAGTGAGTACTCGGGTGATGGGACGACCTTAATCTCGCGCTTGTGCCTCTCGAACAATTCCTCCTCAATACCCTCAACCACGCTTAACCCACCAATGTATAGCCTGTACCCCGCATATACTATGGATATTGAGGCAATTATTATGAATGCTATTAATATGTACATGTTCCATGTTGGTGGTTTTGGTATTGAAAGTAATGAATACAGCAAACCAATCCCGAAGCGGCAAGCGCCAATGGGCGTGAATTCCTAATAATCCCCCTAACATTAATGCCGCGCTCCTCAATCATCGTAACCGGAGCGAGTACTAGATAAACAATGGAGGTCGCAGCAAATGGGTAAAACAACGGTAGGTAAAAGGCCCCAAATAGGTAACCAAGCCCAAGGAATATGAAGAAGTACGATAAATACCTAAACAATGACTCAGTAGGGCTCATTCCAATTACCTGCCTCGCTGAATACCTATCAATTATCGCACCAATTATGACTAAGGCCAGGAAGTTCATTAAGTAATTAATGATGAGCTCGTAACTCTTGTAATTAGCAATTAATATGGAGGTTAACCCTCCAATAAATAAGTATGTGAATAACGAGGGCGCCACCAACCTCTTAAGCATGTCCGCAGCAGCACTACTACGGTGTTTGACGAAATCGCTGATTAAGATCGTCGTTATTAAGGCTGTCGTAGGTATTATTAACGTAGCAATTAGGTGAATGCCAATGGACCTCATTAGGAGTAGTAATAATGTAAGTGATGCAAGTATTACGTATGCAATTACGTACTTAATGACTGAATTATGAGGCACCCTCACAGATGATCACCCTGGCATCCCTAAAGACCTTACCCAAGGCCCTAAGGAACTCCTCATAATCACGCCTATCAACGTCTCTAAGCCCATACCTAACCCTTTCAAATAACTCAATAATCGTATTTACCGAGTCCCAATCACCATTGACAACACCATCACTAACCAACTGCCTCATTACCTCCCTAATTGTTGCCGAATCCTTAATCGCAGCGTCTCCTATGTTTAGTCTAACAAAGTTAATAATATCATCCCTATAATCGCCAGCCCTAATGAATAAGTGATCCTCCCTATCGCCAAGCCTAATGCTAATGTCGTAACAACCCCTCGAAGGCATTACTAACAAATTACCCCTTAGTACTCCAGGCTTCGTAACGGCGACCTCGGCATTTCCCCTAATAATGATGGGTAATGGCTCGTTGAACCTCCAAATCAGTGGTAAATCCCTGGGTATCCCCATGTCAATCACGGCATTACCACCCCAACCACTGATACTCTTTATAGTCTCTCCCGGAAGTAGCTTGATGTCTTTCGGTAACTTAGTAAGTACTTCATTACTACTTCTCGATACTGGGTTGATCCTAGTGTCGATCCTCGTATTAATACTGGTAATAGTACTATTTAATTGATTGCCCGTATGAATATCTCTCCTTATTATTGTTAAGGAACTAATACCTATGATTATGACCGCCATCACCATCACAATGATTATTAATAATGGCGGTATTTTCAATGAAGTCATTACATTATTCACATACTGCTGACCACTTCCCGAACCTACTTGTGAAATCGAGGTACCTGAAGAACCACCACCTAACATTTGTGGGGGCTTTGGCGTACTTATCACTAGATGTTTCGTGATGTTGAATGGTATGTTGGGCATTATTATTGGCAGTGGTATTAATGGGATGTACAACTCTGCACTACGGGTTTCATTTATGTGCTGCGGTATTGTTATGTTCATTGGTGGCAATGTAATTATCGGTTGTGGTAAGTTTACGTGAATATTTAATGAGGTACTTCCCTGCTGTCCCCTTGATTCATTCAACTTTATTAACATGCCTATCGAGGATGTTAATAACCATGTTATTAATAATCCAATAATTAATACCAAAATTGCAGATTTATTCACATAATCACGCACAAATTCCGAATTTAAAATTCTTAGTAACCCTAACCTGTCCTTTGATCAAGTACTCTGCCCAGGTCAAACGCCAACAATGCAGTACCCACACTAATAAGTAAACCTCCAATCAATGGTGTCTCTATTGTTAAAATGCCGATTATTGTGATTAGGGCACTTACCTTAGTCCTAACCACGCTAAAGTCACTACCCAGTCGATATAGGGTTACCATGCTTAGGATAGACCCGAGGATCCCCAGGACCAGGGATATGAAGAGCGGTAGTGGTAGGTAAAGTGAGAATACGATGAAGTACTTATTGTAGGTCAGTATGAGTGGTTCCATTATTATTGGCTTGGGAATTAGGATATTACCCGCAAGTTCATTAACCATTAGATAGCCCGTGTAGGCTACATTCATGAAGTATGATGCCGTGATTATAATCGATCCAATAAATCCAATGAAGTACCTCTTACTGTAATGGGTAAGGTCTCTGAAGCCAAGTAGCCAAAACAATACTATGAGTACGTACGGTATCACCGTGGATATTAAGAGGAAGTATGACATCACGACTGTGAATATGTACGCAGCCAGTGGCGTGATTAGTAATGATAAGAATAACAATAATGTTAGGATAATAACGTCAGCAGATACTATGAATAGTGACCAGCGAATATACGTTATCCCACGCTCCAGGAAATCGATCGCCATTACCTTCAATGATTTTTAGGCAATGTGGAATTTAAACATTTATTAAAGCTCAATTACAGAACCAACACCACCAAGCCTAACTGCCCTAGCATGGCGTTATATAACGCCGCAATGCCAAGAATACCCGTGCAGTGCGTACCCACGACAACACTAGGCGACTTAGCAACCAGGTAATTAGTTACCTGCCTAATCCTATCCTCACCTAACCCCATGAAATGAAGTCCACCAATAATTGCGTATAACCTGTCCAACCCAGTTAATTGAAATCCATACTCCACAATATTCTCAACACCCGAATGCCCACAACCAGTTACTGCTATCAATCCGTTTGGATGCTTTATGTATAGTGCCATGTCGTCAGGCACTTCATCAGTGACGGCGCCGGTGTGCGAGGGACCCCACCTCCTCGGTATTTCACCTGACACTATGACGCCATCCGTTATCTTATAGGGCTCCTTAATCAGTATTAACTCAACGCCCTTACTCTCCAGGTAATCACTCGTGAAGTCTACACTTATGTCCTCAAGCTTACCACCCTCGCCGGTGGCGTAGGCCTTTGTGAATAGGTTAGTGTGCGCAATCATTTTTATGGGTCTTGACCTCGCGTTGAGGAGTGCCTTAACACCGCCGGTGTGGTCAATGTGCCTATGACTAATCACTAGGTATTCAGGTTCGTTAGGGTCTATGCCGAACGCCCTCATGTTATTTAATAATGCCATTCCCGTGAGCCCAGTATCATAGAGTATTTTATAATCATGTAAATAGGCTGCAAACCCCCACTCACTTAATAGCCGTCTGCTTAATGAGGAGAGTTGAGTTGCGTAATTATCGACTAATATCGTTATCTTCACAACCCTTAGCTCACTTGTATTAATTTAAGTTTTAAGGTATATACCTCTATATATGCATTATATTCAGAAGCCTTATAAATCAATGAATTAATGCCCTTGACATGCCAACTGAGGAAATTAAGTCCTTTTTCTATGACTTCCCATTAACAATAGACAAGATACTTGACTACGCAGTCACTGCCTTTCCTAATAATGAGGTTGTTTATTGGCCTCCTGGCGGCTCTAGGGTTTCGGTAACCTTCTCCCAATTCGCAGATAGGGTTCGCAGGGTAGCAGCAGCACTAATGGACCTTGACCTAAAGCCTGGTAAAGCTTGGGAGTTGGGTAGTAAGGTTGCCGTGCTTGAGTGGAACACGCTTAGGTACTTAGATCTTTACTATGCAGTTCCAAGTATTGGTGCCGCGCTGTTCACGGTTAATGCAATGCTTGCGCCCAAGGAGATCATATACACAATGGGTGTTGCAAAGCCTGAGGTATTCATTGTAAACATTGATTATTTTGAGCCATTGCTTAAGCCAATACTTGATAATGTGAAGAGCATAAAGGCCGTTATCTACATGAGTGATAGGGGTAAAACGCCAAGTCAGGATTATGGTGTTAAAATGATTCCTTACGAGGACCTACTCAAGCACGAACCACTCAGGGAATTCCCAGAAATCGACGAAAGAACACCGGCAACAATGCTATTCACATCAGGAACAACGGGATTGCCAAAGGGTGGTTACCATACACACAGGGGCTTGTTCTGCATACATTATCCACAGCACTCGCCGTGAAGAATCCACCAATAAATGCCTCACAGGATGATGTCGCCATGGTTCTAGTACCCATGTACCATGTACATGCATGGGGCTGGCCCTGGTCCACGATGATTAACGGCCATAGGAAGATTGTGTATCCCGGACGCTTTGATTGGGGCCACATACTAAGGCTAATTCATGAGGAAGGTATCACATTTTCAGCAGGTGTGCCTACAATACTTTATAACCTACTTAACCATCCAGACTCGCCAAAGTATGACCTAAGCAGGCTGAAATTCATAGTCGGCGGCGCAGCATTGCCAGAGGGTTTGCTAAAGGCTGCCCAGGCAAGGGGTGTGACCGTTATTAGTGGTTATGGACTAACCGAGACTGCACCTGTGCTGACCATAGCCTACCTAAGACCTGACCATAAGGACCTACCTCCGGAGAAGAAGAACGAGATTTACCTAAGGACAGGGATCATCATACCGCTTGTTCAGTTGCGCGTTGTTGATGAGCAGGACAGGGATGTACCTAGGGACGGTAAGACAATTGGCGAAATAGTTGTTAGGGCTCCATGGCTATTCAGGGAGTATATTGGTGATCCTGAGAAGACGAGGAATGCATGGCGCAACGGCTGGTTCCACACGGGTGATGCCGCTGTTTGGTTCCCCGATAATTACGTTAAGATCGCCGATAGGCTTAAGGACGTAATCAAGAGCGGTGGTGAGTGGATACCGAGCCTAAGGCTTGAGGACTTAATAAGCACGCACCCAGGCGTTAACCTAGTGGCTGTCGTTGGAGTTCCTCATGAGAAGTGGGGTGAGAGACCTGTGGCGATCGTTGTGCCCAAGCCTGGCTATGAGGGTAGGTTGACTGAGGATGAGATTAGGAACTACCTGATGCGGTTCGTGGAGAGGGGCGAGATACCGAAGTGGTGGATACCAGATAAGGTGATTTTCGTAAAGGAGTTGCCACTGACGAGCACTGGCAAGATTGATAAGAAGGTGCTTAGGGACCAGTATAAGGACGCGCTTAGCAAGTAAGCACTTAAATCCAGCACCAGGTTTAAACCCAGTATAATGAGGATCATTTCCTGGAACATAAATGGGTTGAGGAGCATAATGAGGAAGGGGGCGCTCGAGAAGTTGCTTGGCGTGGGGAATTACGACTTGGTCCTGCTTCAGGAAATTAGGAGTTCGGGTGATGTGCCGTTAACGATAATGGGCATGGGCTATGAAGCATATCCATTCCCGGCAATAAAGCCTGGCTATGCAGGCGTTATGACGCTCACAAGAATACACCCAATCACGGTCGTTAAGGGTCTTGGGGTTAAGGAATTTGATGCTGAGGGTAGGGTCATCACGGTGGAGCTTAACGAATTTTACGTAGTCAATGCATACTTCCCCAGGGCAGGTGATGACCTTAGTAGGCTAGGATTCAAACTATCCTTCTGTAGCGCGATTGAGAAGTACCTGGACAATTTAAGGAGTAAAAAAACCCGTGGTGATTTGCGGGGACTTCAACATAGCCAGGGACAGGATTGACTCATCATTCTGGGACGAGAAACACCCTGGATTGACTCCCGAGGAGAGGGCTTGGCTAAGTCAATTCCTCAGTAAGGGCTTCATAGACATTTACAGGGAGTTGCACCCGAACGCCAGGGTATTCACGTGGCGTAGTTATAGGGAGAGGTGGAGGGCAATGAGGATTGACTACTGCATTGTCAGTGATGAATTAAGGAATAGGGTCATTAAGGCGGAAATTCTAACAGATATTGAGGGCTCAGACCACGTACCAGTCATGACCGAGTTAAGCACCTAAGTGTTAAACCGCCACGCGTTAGCAATCTATACACGAGGCACCTATCCTCAGACCCGCCGCAATTAGCCATGCACCTAATTTCATAATTAACTACCTCACAATTAACCATGTACTCATCAGCGCCATACCTATCCATATAACGAGTACCGAGTCCATAGGCTAGTGCAATCAATAAATAGTCAATGGGCCTCAAATTACCAATCCTAATCACTACCCCATTAACTTCAGCATAATAATCAGACCCAACCTACGGAGTTTTATAATCATGATGTAAAACTGAAATTTTAATAATTTTTAAGGAAAGCTTCACATTAAATGGGTAATTACCTCGAGGTCCAGGGCTTTAGGCCGTATAATATGTATGCTGTGATTATAGCGCCAACTATTACGGCCATGAAGAATACAAAGCTGCTAACAGCCATCTGTAGATTACCACTTAGTATGTGGCCGCTGGCACAGCCATTAGCCATCCTAGCACCAAATAGTACTAGGTAAGCGCCTATGAACGAGGCTAATGCCCTAAGTCCTGGTGTGTTACCGAACCTGTTTCTCCATATGTGTGGTGTCCATGGCTTAAATGCCATAAACCTCCTCGTTATGAATATCGATGATATTAAGCCGCCGAGGAATGTCCCGAGGTCTGAAAGAGGCTCCCAACCAATTTCACTGAATGGCTTATCAACTGGGACACCATTAACTATCTTCAATCCACCAAATAGCTGGAAATAGGGTAAGCTGGCGGCCCAGTGTGGATTTATGAAGTATAGTATTTGTGACCAAATCCACGCGTACGTTGTTGATTCACCAAATATCTGCCTAAGTACGATAACCGCCACGGCCACTAACGTGAAGTCAAAGGCCAGCGCAAATATTATCCTTGATGAACGGGGCTGCTGAACAGAAACTGCCTCAATTACATAGTCAGGTATTTTTGGATAATCCTCCTTGAACTCGCTAATCTCATCCTCAAGCGGCATAATCTCCTTAGTCCTACCAGTGAGGTGAAGCACGCATGCCTTACCGCCCTGCCTCCTCGGTATAAATAACCACATACTAATCATCAATATGCCGAATACTACGGCTACGACTAATTCATCAAGCCTTGTTGTTAAGCCGAATAATGTGGGCCATGTTATTGGGCCGAAGTTAAGAGTATCCCAGAAGAAGTACCTTGCCTGGCCAAAAATTAATGACCAAGTTAGGGCACCCAGTAAACCGCCAATCACGGCATACACAGCATCCCTCCTACCCTGACCAAGCGCTATCCATATAGTTCCTGGGAAGTAGCCCGCGATTGCAACGCCGATGCCGAATAATAAGCCTCCAATGACAATGCCAGGTATAAAGAACGCCTTAATGCCCCAATGAAGTACTGGTACAAATAAATTAAGGGCATAAAGTAGTATTGCGCCAACGCCTATGACTAATCCAAAGCATACCATCAATAGTCTATCCTTTAGAGTAATAGCTCTAATTATGACATCAGGGTTAGAGAAGTCCCAAATCTCTAAAGGTATTGATAATAGAATCCCTGCAAATACACCAACCCATAATGGTGCAAGGTACACATGATATACAAGCTGCATGACTATACCTCCAATAAGCATCGTTAAAGCACCTATTAGAAGTATTGATGCAACTACCCACATAGGCCTAAGATTTGCAGTGCCAACCGTAATCTTCAGAGATTTACTGCCCATATTGGTCATGTATCTGATTTTTTTTAGTTATATTTAAATACTAATATTTCAAAAATATGACACTTAATAATGCTAGCTCGTTATTCATAATGATAGAAGTATTTTAATAGCCCCTATTTACGCTCAAGTCAATGCCCACGTTTAAGCTGGTGCTTAGTGACCCAATGAGCGGGAGGGCTAAGCAGTTTGAGGTTAAGGATCCAGTTGCCCAGAGGTTTGTGGGCTTGAAAATAGGTGATGAGGTTGATGGTGGTGTGATTAAGGAGGTGTTTGAGCTACCGCCTGGCTTTAAGATTAGGATTACGGGTGGTAGTGGTGTCGATGGTGCTCCAATGCTGCCGAATATTGAGGGTGCGGTTAAGAAGTACCTATTAATGAGTGAGGGTGTTGGCTATCACCCTGAGAAGCGCGGCATGAGGAAGAGGAAGCTTGTCAGGGGTAACACGATTAGTGACCAGATTGTTCAGGTAAATGCCGTTCTTGTCTATCCAAGGGATTGGAAGGAGGGTCCAATCATACCGCTTGGCGATAAGGAGGTTCAGAAGCTCAGTGGTGGCGCTGAGCAGAAGGCCGAGGAGAAGCAGTGATAAGAGAAGCTTGTCATAACTTCTTATTTTAATTCAATTTACTATTAAGACTGGTTTTAATTGCTAACGAAAATAGAAATAATGCTCAAGACTTTATCATAATTATGGATTTTATCGATGAAAAATATTCCTTGTTTATATTTATAATATTTCCTGTCTTGTTTTTCATTTCTTTTTCGTTTTATTCTTATGGTTCTTTCTAAAGCGATATATTTATAAATATGCATTACAGAAAAGTCAATGTATGGTAAAGCTAGAGGACCTGGCAAAGAAGGATTATGAGATAGAGTATGAGGGGAGCAAGTACAAGCTTAAGCCTACGAAGGTTTGGAAGGTTCAGCCTAAGGGTAGGAAGGGCTTCGTAATGGCACTCTTCAGGTTGCCCACTGGTAAGGTTGTTAGGAAGGTTGTGGCTAAGGTCGACGAGCAGGGTAACATAATCACCTAAGCGTAATAATTAACATTTAAGTAAAAATAAATTAAATAACGAATTTTATCTCCCTAACATAAAGGGATTAACATGGATATTACCAAAATTAGGATAAGTGTGTCGGGCTATGACGAGCTCGTTAACCTGATGCTGAATTGCACCAGGTGTAAGCTGTATACGTCGAGGAGGAGGGTCGTCCCTGGGGAGGGTCCTTTAAATGCCAGGATAATGATTATTGGCGAGGCACCTGGCGAGAGAGAGGATGAGGAGGGTAGGCCATTCGTTGGTGCTGCGGGACAGTTGCTGACTAAGTTATTGAATACCGTGGGCATTAGGAGGGAGGAGGTCTACATAACGAATGTCGTCAAGTGTAGACCACCTAATAATAGGGATCCTGAACCTGACGAGATTGAGGCATGCAGACCTTACTTAGTTACTCAAATATTAATGATAAGGCCCCAGATAATTATATGTCTAGGTAGGCATAGCGCCAGGGAGGTTCTCACAATAGCTGGTTACCCTGAGAAGTCCGTATCCAACATAAGTAGTATTAGGGGTAGGGTGTTTAATGCTAGGCTTGGTGACCTTAATGTTAAGGTCCTACCGACGTACCACCCAGCCGCTGCACTGTACAACCCAAGGCTTAGGGGCATTATTGAGGAGGATTTGAGGAAGGTAAAGACCTTGCTGGGTAAGGGTGAGGGAGGTGGGGGTATACTTGACTATTTAGGTCCCTGAGTCATAACGTACCTTTGAGTATCCTCCATAATCCCCTCACGTACCCTGCCAGGTATGGCAGTGTAATGAGCATATTCACTAGGTTGAGGCGTATTATCGAGGCTGTGAATGCGGTAATCACGAGTATGGTCATTAAGTACTCCGGAAGCAGATTAAGGCTTTCCCTAACCACTTACGGGAACCCTTGGGTGTTGGTATCCACTCAATCCTGCCAATACCGAGGAGACCCATTAGGTTTGCAAGGGCTATCCTGGGTAGCGCCATTATGAAGGCGAGGTTTGCACTATTAATCGCGAAGACGTCCCTACGAGGATCACCACCAAGCTCCTTATCAAGCATTAGCAATGAGTATAGGTAAGTTAGTAATGGTGGTACAACCATTATTAATAATACAGCGAATGTCCAGGTTGGGATGCTCATCCCAGCAATGTCCATGGCTACTAGCATGAGTATTGACGCTAATTGGAGAACGTAGGCGAAATACTGCCCCAGGTAAAGCAGTACCGTGGCGCCATGTCTCCTACGCAGGACTTGCCAGAAGTACCTCCTAATAACCCTACCAACACCAAAGCTCCACCTCAATTGTTGCCTAAGGAACCCGGCATAATTAACGGGGACCTCCACGTTAACGAGCGCGTTATCGGCATATGAAACCCTTAAACCATTAATGAAGAACTTCACGCCGAGCTCCACATCCTCAAGGACATCCTCAGGCCAATAACCAATCCTCCTCAATGCGCCAATGTTTACTAAAGAACCGCTGCCGAGTATTGGTACCCAACCAATCAAGTCGTTGAGTGCCTTCAAAACCTTAAAGAATAGGGCATAACCAATCCACTGCCCACGGGCCAATAATGAATCATTTTCATTGCTAGCGACCCAGTGAGGAACCACGGCAGCCGCAGAGTTCGCGTTCTTAATTAATTCATTAATACTCTCTCGGCTCATTGATGAATCAACGTCAAGCACAAGCATGTAGTCACTGTCGCTCATCTCAACCCTCTTAATAACGTGATTCAACGCGCCACCCTTATAACCACTTGGTTTCTCCCTATGAATAACCCTAAAACCATACTTACTACCTAACGCCCTTATGATGCCCAGAGTGCTGTTGTCATAACCATCAAGTACGTAAATAGTACCAAGCTTCAACCCTAAGGATGCTAACCTCCTCATTGATGTCTCCACCAGATCGAGTGGTTCGGACTTGGCAGGGATAACGAGGAATACGTTTCCCTTGACTCCCAAATTACCGCCATTCACCTTATCCTTATGAGTATTGCCGCTTCTCTTAATAATCATTAATTGATATATTATTGGGTAGAACGATATTATCGTTACTATTAGGTATATTATTACGAGTGTGGTTTCGTAATTAATCATTGTATCGCCTATAATCGCAATAACTTAATAACTTATCCCACCCTCAACTCCTTAAATTGCTTAAGTCAAGGATAACATCAACACGTACATTCCTATCCCTCAACTTATTAATCCAGGAATTGCTCATTGAGATTAATACCGAGACACCCACTAACCTAGCTCCTGCACTATTTACTAGCTCGATCAATGCATTCAACGTCCTACCAGTCCTAACGATATCATCAACTATCAAAACCTCATCACCCCTCTCGAGTAAGTGCCTCGGCAAGTATAAGGAAACCCTGCGCGGTGGTGAATCAACTATGTAGCTAACCTCGTAGAAGTCCTCTGAGGCGATATCCTTATACTGCTTGGCAATGGCTAGCCTTGCATTTAATGCGTATGAAGCCATCACTGAGAGGGGTATTCCATCGGTGGCCGCGGTTAATACCTTATTATTGGTAGGTCAGAGAATGAGTCCTTAACCCTTCTTTGGTAGAGTTTGAGTATGTATGGGTTAAACAGTACATTATTTAGGTCGATAAACCCATCCTTAATTGTGACATTTCTCCTCAAAACCTCGGTTAAGTCAAGCATGGGCTTCAATCTCTCCTTAATTACGTTAACGGTGTCTAATGACGGTAGTAAATCGCCATTGGCATACCTGCAGAGTAGGCTTTCTGGTATGTCTAGTATCTGTGATAACTCCCTGTACGATAAGTTGTAAATGGACTTGGCTGAATTTATCAACTCAACAGCCTCTAACTGCTCATCAACTTGGCAAGTCTCCTACCTGCACGCATTTAATTAATTCCTTTAAACAATTGTTTAAAAAGTTAATTAATAAGAGTGTTTCGTAGATCATATGGACACGGTAAAATTAAATATATCACTAATGAATATGTGGTGAAAGGTTTTTATTAGAAATTAGTTATTTATTTAGTGTATGAGTAGTGAAGAGAGAAGGGAGGAGGAAGTGGGTGGTGAGGAGGAGATTGAAAGAGGTGGTGCGACGGCTGAGCTTGTTAAGGGTAATGTCCTAAAGATTAGGTGGGTCACGGGTAAGACCTCGGCGGCTAGGTTATTCGGTAAGTACGGTAGGGAGGGAAGACCTGACTTCTTTAGGTTACTCTTTGGAGCCATTGGTGGTAGTCTTAGGTCTCAATTCCCTGAGGATAAGGCTAATGAACTGTTCAACACCATTAGGAATTCCCAGGGCTTTAAAGATTCGTTAGATGAGGTGTTTGAGTCCATGAAGAGGTGGTTCTTTGATGAGGTTGTCCCTAAGTATAAGCTTGAGAGGGGTGATGTATTCGTGATCACGACAACGCTTGAGCTTAACATCAATACCGGCGAGCTTAAGTGGGATAAGGAGTCTACGCAAGTCATTTACTGGGTTAGGAGTGATAGGGTTGCTGAGAAGTGTAGGGAGCTTGGTTTTACTACAGCTGGTGCAGGGGCAAGTGCTGGGGAGGTTGATAGGTTGAGGAAGGAGAGAGATGAGTTGATGAGTAGGGTTAAGGAGCTTGAGGATAGGGTTAACGAGTTGGTAAATGAAAATAATAGGTTGAAGGTTGAGAATGAGGAATTGAGGAAGAAGTTAGAAAGCATTAAGCACTTGATTGGTTAACCACCGTAATACCCAATTAATATGCCATAACCAACAATATCACCCACATTAATAGACCTTATTATATTAAAATCACTCTCATTAGACGGCGGCAACTCCCTATTAAGTGCGAGGACCATGACTACGTACTCATGCGGAGGGCCGGGCGGTGGGCATGGACCACCATAACCAACCTTACCAAAGTCATTAATACCCTGATAACCAATGCCCCGCACGTAGTATTGAGCCGGGATGCCTTGGGGTAACTCCGTTATGTTTGGGGGCACGTCATACAAGACCCAGTGTATAAAGATACCGCCGGGTGCGTTTAGGTCCTCCATCACTATCATGAGGGATTTGGCGTTGCTGGGTACGTTACTTATGTACAGTGGTATTGAGTAATTTAATCCGTCACACGTGTAATTAATGGGTATCCTGGAGCCATTACTGAACACGGAACTCACAACTATCTTGGGCACATTCGCTGGAACCTTTACGAGACCTATCACTACGTATGGTACCTCATGCCTGGTCGGTATTGTGAGTAGGACCACTATTACTATTGCTATGACTACTACGAGGGCTATGATTATGTAGCTCAGTCTCATACTTCAATAAGCCATGCTTAAAAATGCTTAATAGACTTTATTGTTCCGTATTGTCGCATGCCTGTAATCACATTTAAACGAAGTGACCTGGAGGGCTTGTTGGGTAAGTACTTTAATGGTGATGAGGAACTTATTGCGGCATTGAATAGGCTTAAGGGTGAGGTTGAGGGTGTCTCTGGTGATGACGTTACGTTTGAGGTTACCCACGATAGGCCTGACTTGTTTTCCGTGGAGGGCATCGCGAGGGCGCTTAAGGGCCTGTTTAGAATTGAGATTGGGCTTCCCAGATTTAAAGTCGTTAATAATGGGTTCAAGCTCATTGCTGAGGATGTTCCCAATAGGCCATATATAATGATGGCTATTGTGCGTGATCTAAGGCTTAGTGATGAGGCCATTAGGCAGATGATACAGCTTCAGGAGAAGCTTCACGCAACCTACGGCAGGGATAGGAGGAAGATGGCCATTGGGTTTTACGACGTTGATAAGGTAAAACCACCACTCACGTACAGGCTTGAGAGACTCGATGCCATTAGGTATAGGCCGCTGGATAGTGATAGGGAGATGAGTGGTTACGAGGTCATTGAGGGCACCGAGAAGGGTAGGCTTTATGGCAAGTACGCGGTTTATGAGGGTAGGGCACCAATACTAATTGATTCCGAGGGTAGGATCCTCGTGATAATACCCGTACTCGGTAGTGAGGACTTCAAGGTTACGGAGAGGACTAGGAACGTATTAATAGACGTGACGGCCACAGACATGAGGCTAGCCAAGTCGGTACTTGCCGTTCTAGTTTATAATTTGCTCGAGAGGAGTTCCTCGAGAACTGTTGAGTTAGTAAATGCGGATGCACCATGGGGCAGTGTGACATCCCCGACCCTGGATCCCATTGAGTTTAGGTTATCCATTAACTTCGTGAATGACTACTTAGGATTTAACCTGAGTAAGGATGACATCATTAACTACTTATTGATGTCTAGGCATGATGTTGTTGATAACAGTGAAGAATTACTGGTTAAGGTTGCCCCATACAGGTTCAATGTACTTCACCCGGTCGACCTTGTCGAGGACGTTGCGGTGGCTTATGGCTATGAGAATATACCGAGGGAGTTACCACCGCAACCCGTTAGGGGCGCTAGGAATGGATTGAACGCCTTCGCGGATTTGACTAGGGATTTAATGGTTGGTCTTGGTTTTCAGGAGGTTCTTAATTACATGATGAGTAATAAGGATGTAATGATCAGGAGGACGATGGATCAAAGGGAGCTTATTGAGGTTGAGAATCCAAAGTCCGAGCTTTACACGGTCATTAGGGACCACATATGGCCTCAATTAATGGAGGTTGCAGCAAGGAATAAGGCGCTAATTGAGGGTGTCCTCAGGATATTCGAGGTTGGCTACGTAGCATCGCCAAGCCAGGAAAGTGAGGTTGGGGTTAAGGAGGACTTAGTACTTAGTTACTTAATTAGCGGCCCTGAGATAACACTAACTGATGGTCTCTCGGTCCTGAGGTCATTATTGACAAGCCTTGGCATTAATTACGTACTTAAACCCTGTATATACGCCTCGGGCTTGCCCGAAAGAACTGCTTGCATATTCGTTGAGGATAGGAATGTTGGTTTTGTGATGGAGGTGAGGCCCGACGTGATAACGGCGTTTGACCTTGAGTACCCGGTTGTTGTTAGTGAGATCAGGCTTAATGAGTTGGTATGAGTTGCAATGGGAATATTAAAAAGGCAGTAGATTTGTGCAAGTGTTGAATTAGCATGTATGGAATTGTATTTAGTAAGGTTGATGTAGTATCTAGGGGCGTCTTCGAATTATTTAATAGGGATGGAGTTCTTAGGTATAGAATGGGGTTGGGCGATTACGAGATTTACGACATAGGAGGAAACCTGGCATTTTATGCATTGAATAAGGATATTGTTTACCTAGATGATATTGAGGAGGTGATTTCCAGGATTGGGGGGAAGCCTAAGGAGTTAATCTTCGTTAGTCGTCATGAGATGAGGAATCCACGACCAATGTTTACGTCGCATGTCACGGGTAATTGGGGCGCTGCTGAGTTAGGTGGGAAACCAAATACGATATCCCTCGCTAATCCACATACAATCACGGCCTTTTACAGAGTGTTGTGTAAGGTCAGGCCCGACTACGGTCTTGAAAATTTTGAGTGCCGTATTGAGCTACGCACCATGGACCTACGATAGAGTCGATACCCGTGACCTTCGTGGAGCAGGGAAGTAGTGAGAGGGAGTGGTCCGTGAGTAGGGGCTGGGAATTGCTTCATTACGTGGTCAATGAATTCCTCGAGGGTAAGCTAGTCAGTAATTACGAACCTGCAATATCGATAGGGGACCTTCACTACTTAACAATAGATAATAGGTTAATTAATGGCGAGGCTGATATTGGTCATGCAATACCGAAGTACGTAACGCCGATAACCAGGGACATGATTATTAAGGCCGTGAACATGATGACTCATAAGCCCGTCAAGGCTTACGTAAGCTGGAAGGCCATTGATAGTGAAGCTAGGAAGCTTGTTACTGAGGTTCTTAATGAATTGAATGTGAAAATAATTAAGAGGACGTGATTAATGACTTCGATTATAAACAGTATATACGCGGGAATTGACCTAGCATTGCCAAATAAGAGGAGGACAGGCTTTGGACTAATAAACGCCAATGAACGTACCTACTCAGTAGCCACCCTATCCACTAAGGAGGAGATAATGAACCTAATATTAAGTCAATCCCCATCACTAGTATGCATAGACGCACCACTCGGGCTTCCTAAACACGGCATTAATAGATTAGTTGAGATAAAGGCCAGGAAACTCAGTCTTAGGCTCATCCCACCATTACTAGGCCCAATGAGACAATTAACGATGTACGGCATGCAAATTGCAACTGAACTGAGGAACCAGGGCTTTAGGGTCCTTGAGGTTCACCCAACATCAACACTCAGGATACTTAGTATGAATAGGCAGGACTTTATTAAATTCATTACATCAAGATTGAGAGGGCCCTTGGTGAGCAATGAGCATGAGGTTGATGCATTGGTATCGGCATTTACCTGCCTACTGCATGATTACGGATGCACTGAGGAGTTGAGTGGATTTGAGGGTGAAGGTTCATTAATAATACCGCGAGTAGACTGCGCATCCTGGGTAATCAGTCATGAACCCTTTGAGGGCTTGATTGACAAGTATAGGGACGTAATAGTCAGTATTTATAGGTTAGGGATTGATTGCTGCGGTAGTGACTGCATTATTAGGGTGGTTGATTGGGATTACGTGAAAGGACTTAACTGCAGCGTGTATGGGCTTATGATAGACCCAGAGCAGGTCAATGAATTGTTGAGACGCCCATCATTAGTAAAGTCATTATTGCAGCGGAGAATTAATAGGTTGATTATATATCCGTGCATAGTCCAGAACAGGATATCATTATTAAATAGGCTTGGCTTCACCATAATGAACTATCTAGTGAGTGATGATTGCCCATTGACCCAGGAAGTCGTGATTCACCTTGATGCCTATAAAATAGTTGAATTAGTAAGTAAGGGGGTCACTGTCTACGTTCATTTATATTACCCATACATTAAAGGTAAGAAAGAGTCCACGTACGACATTAACTCGATATTTGATGCAGCCCTTGAATATTTAAGGAGGTTTGGGATCACGATTCATCTGGTTCTAGATGAGCTTTACCGCTAATCCTTATGTACAACTCCTTAATTAACTCAGCCCACTTAAGGTGAATTTTATTACCCTCATACTCGATATAACTTCTATAGATGTGCTTTTTCGTCATCCTAGTATATATCTTGCAATTTGGACATCCGAGAATTATGTATGTTGAATTTTCAATTAGCTGAAGGTTGGAACCACATATGGGGCATTTCAGACTCAGCTGCAGTTTTAATGTTTCTTCCGATACCATTGATTTAGGTATTGAAACCGCAGGATTATTAATCAAACACTTAAAAAGTTGACGTCATAGTCCCGTTAAGTATTTATGGGTAACAGGTAAGTGAGTCCCTGTCCTTAATACATTAGGGTAATATTACTTAGAAGTAATGGGGTGGCATACTGTTGCGTGTATTGGGTCGGTATTGATACTGGTATTAGCGTTATTTTACAGGGTCACTGTAAATAAATCATGCATAATAACTAATCATTAATGCTCAACATACAGAGGAGTATACCAATACCGAGGATAAGCCTTGAGAAGCTCATAAATTATATGCTCACTGTTGGTGAGAATCCTGGAATTGACTGCTCAACAATAAAGGAGAGAGGTCTTGACATTGGTAAGGGTAGGGGTGACATCACCAGGTTCTTTCAGAGGATTGGGATTGTGGAGGTTTATGGAGATTGCAACATTAGGTTGACTGATGCGGGTAATGCGTTGTATAGGGCTTTGAATAGGGATGTGGCGTTGTCGAAGATGCTATTTCACTTAATACTATATAGAGAGTTGCCTCATTACCGATTACTAATAAATACGATTAGTGAGGAGGGGCCCGTGAGCATTACTGAGCTTCATAAATTGATAAATCAAAGGATGAGGGAGTTATCACCGACGGCATGGCTTAATGAGGTTGCCTTTAAGGCATTAATTGGACTTGCGGTGGATCTCGGGGTTGTGGAGGTGGTAAATGGGGAGGTTAATATTAGGTACGCAGCCTCTATAAGTGAATGCATTAGGAGGGCGATAGCACCCATAGGTAATCAAAAGGTCTTGAGGCTCGATGATTTAAGTACCTGCATTAAGCAATTGCTTGGGGATATTGATATAAGGCAATCGTTAATTAACAACTTGGATGGCTGTGTTGAACCGATAATTGCGCCCGGACCGTCGGTCCTAGATCCACGTATTTCAGGGTATTAAATGAGGATTGCGTGGTTAAGCAGGTTGTTAATTCCATTTTAAGTGAGTCCGTATTGAGTCGTTAGCATTGCTTGTTTTTTTAGTTGGAATGTTATTATGTACTTATTGTGCTTCTCAATGTATGTTGTGCCTAGTATTACCTCATCACCCACCTTGACGCACCTCTCATCCTTAACATTAATTAGCCAACCCATGACCCTAACATCACCAACCCTGGCAATGGTTATTATGTATGGCTCAAAATCCTCATAACCCTGGGGCTTGGCGTAGACCCTGGTAAACGTCTCGAGAATACCCTCCCTAGGTAATTCGATCCACTCAACATCGCTTGAGCCACAGTATGGGCAATCGGCTTGTGGCGGGTAGTAAACAGCGCCACAGGACTTACACCTGGTTGCGTAGATTTTGCCCTCCTTAAGGCCATCCCAGTACTTAACGGTCCTTCCAATGGGTATTCTATGCCTGTAAGTGATCGGTACTGAGTCGATTGTTGGTCCCTCAATCTTAACGGTCTTCCTCGAACCTGCCTTCCTCTCTGCCATACCCATCACCTCCTTAGTATTGTTACATAACCATAATGACCAGTCCCACCAATGTTGTGAGCCAACGCGATGTATTTCCTCAATGGCGCCTGCCTACCACGCTCCCTCTCCTCCCTCAATTGCTTAACGAGTTCGTAAATCATGGCAAGACCCGTGGCACCCAGTGGGTGCCCCTTCCCGAGTAAACCACCGCTTAGGTTCACGGCAACCTTACCACCAATATCACTTTGACCCTCCTCAATGAACTTACCACCCATGCCCTTCTCAACAAAGCCCAGGTCCTCGTAAGCCATTATCTCGGCTATAGTGAAGCAGTCATGAACCTCGGCAACCTCCACATCCCTCGGTTCAATCCCAGCCCTCTTATACGCCATTTGGGCGGCTATTTTCGTAGCCTTTAGACTGACGTAGTCCTCACGCCTAGTTATATTTGAGGTGTCAGATGCGTAGCCAATGGCCTCAATCCACACCGGGGTATCAATGCGTAATTTCCTGATTGCATCCTCACTGGCCACTATCGCCGCCGCAGCACCGTCTGTAATTGCTGAGCAGTCGTAGAGCTTCAGTGGCCATGCAATTGGCCTCGACTTGAGGACATCCTCAACAGTAACCTCAAACTGGAACTGCGCCTTTGGGTTCCTAGCTGCATACTTCTGGTTCTTAACCCTGACCAGGGCTAGCTGCTCCTCGGTTGTTCCGAATCTGGCCATGTGGGCTGTGGCGTATAGGGCGTAGTAGGCTGGGAATGTGGTGCCGTAGAAGTGGTACTCCCATAGGTAATTACCGCCCCTACCTCCAACGGCGAGTGAAGTAGCTGTGTCGACCTCGTTCATCTTCTCAACACCAACGGCGAGGGCTATGTCCACGAAGCTGAGGCCACCATGTTATAGGCCACAGCCAAGGCAGCACTACCCGTGGCGCAGGCAGCCTCAACCCTTATAGGTCCCTTCTCACTAAAACCGCTATATTCATTAACTGGAACTGCTGGGTACAACTCATACGTCCTAGTGCCTGCACTACCAATGATTGAAATCTCGATATCCCTCTGCGTCAGACCTGCGTCCTCAAGGGCTTCCTTAACGGCCTCCCAGGCTAGTTCCTGAATCGTCACATCATTCCTAACACCAAACACAGACTGACCAACACCAATAATACCGACCCTACGCACAACTCATCCTTTTGGGATTCTAAATAAGGTTGTTCTTTGAGTATAATATTTATTGTTATATAGCATTATTACGCCGTAATACCATTATTTTTACTCACTTAGTATTTATTGCCATGTTATGAGATACGAATGATGGAATTTCCATTTGCGGAGATGATTGATAATCCCTGGATAAAAATACTTAGTAGATACCCCACTCAGAAGGATCGTGAAGCCCTTAGGAAGATTGATATTGTTCAGTTATAGGTCATATAGTTATTGTAACCAGGTATATGAGTGGGATTGACCCAAGTAGTATTGGTATTGGCAGTGCTGGTGCGTATTTCTTAATTGGTAATAAGTACTTAAACGTTATGAAGAGACCGATGAGAATTCCAATTAATGAGGCTAACGAGGCCAATGCGCCTTGAACGAGGGTGAAACCGTGGGTTACGTATTGAAGCATCGTTAGTGAAACCAGGGTTGCGTATAGCACCAGGTCCCCAACACCAATGCCTATACCATCCATGTCAAGGATCAATCCCCTAAGTAATGGGTACTTACCCTCACCGTATTTAGAGAGCTCGGTGACTAATCGACCGAGTAACCCTCTATATACCATCACTATGTCGTAGAGCGGTAATGCAATCAGCAGTATTGCTAGGGTCCAGGCGGGTAGGGCTATTGTGAATATTACGCCGGCCATGGAACTATAGGCACTTATCGCCAGGGCCCTAACCACGGTATTTCTGGCCCTAATTGCTGCATACATTATTAATGTGCTTATTACGACCGCTAATACGAATATTAACAATGGATGATTAATTAATGGACTCACATCATAGCCGTATATGTATGTCATTGTGTAAAATAATGCGGAGCTTATTATGACTATCGCCAGCAACACATTCTTAAGCGTCTCGAATGCCCTTATCAACCTCTGCTTTATTAATCTATATATTATGTACGTCGCTATAACCATTATAATAATGATAACGGCCACATTATATAGACCAGCACTTGAGGTATTCACTGACTGGAATGGTGGACCCGCGGGAACCTGGGTCTCACCAATGTTGATAAGCCCCAGTATGAGGAGCACGGCCATTATTGGCGATGTTAACGGCAATAATAGATGCGCTGACTTAATAGTTCGCTCCTCACCCTTCGACACGGGTCACTAGTTAATCCCTGGATTTATAACCTTAACTAACTTTAATGGTTTAGATGGCTAATGAATCTTGAGAAGCCCGTCCAATATCCCTTAATCACGTTGATATCCCTGGAAGTAAGGTCCCTAATGTCCTCAATGTTCATGAGTATCATGGCAATCCTATCAAGGCCCATGCCAAAGGCCAAAACCCTACTCCTCCTAATGCCAAGCGGCATCACAACCTCAGGCCTGAATATTCCGGACCCCACGAACTCAATCCAACCAAGTTTCTCATGGTATGCATAACCTTCGGCAGATGGGCTTGTGAAGGGGAAGTAGGCTGGCTTGAACATCACCTTCCTAAGGCCCATGCCTCTTGCCAGAGCCTCCAGTATGCCAAGTAGGTGCTTGAAGCTTAGGTTCTCGCCAACCACGATACCATCCGCCTGGTGAAACTCCATGGAATGCTTCGGGTCAAGGACCTCAGGCCTAAACACCCTATCAATGGTGAACGCCCTATACTCACCATCACCACGTTTATAGAGCGTCCTCACTGAAACGGATGTCGTTTGCGTCCTCAACACGAGCCTGACGGCCCTACCTGGGTCCCACCTATAGCCCCAGCCCCTTGAGCCCGTTATCCAACCATCCTCGTGAGTATGTGCAATTCTACTTACTAATTCATTATCGAGGATCTTACCCGTGCTTGGGTACTTTAGGAAGTACGTATCGTGGATCTCCCTGGCAGGGTGATCCTGCGCCTGGAATAATGCATCAAAGTTCCAAAGCTCAAGCTCCACGTGAGGCCCATAAACCTCCTCAAAACCCAGCGATACGAAGACCTCCTTAACGAACTTAATAAATTCCGAGAAGAAATGCTTAGTAACCAATGGCGCCTGCGGTATTGGTATTGACAAATCGAACTTTTTAATCACGACATTTCTCCAACCACCGCTCGTTATTAACTCGGGTGTTAATGCCGTGACCACAACACCCGCCTTTATTAACCCCCTGCTTATGAGATTGCGAGCTTCGTCAGTGATTGATAACTCGATAACGCTTCTCTCCCTTACTCTAACAATATTTCTCTTAATAAATTCCTGAATAATGGGCTTAATACCTTCAGACACCTCATCCTCAAAGATCTCACTCCTAACCTGGTTAAGTATATCCTGCCTATTAATTACGTTATTAAGCTTATCTGAAGATATTAATTCAATAATGCCCTTATTAACCCTGACAATACCTAACTTACTAAGTGATGATATTGCGTAATTAACCTCATTAGGCGTTAAGGAAATGCCATGCTCCTTTGCAATATTGGGCACCTCACTAATGCTAGGCTTACATTTGCAGTTAATTAACACCCTTACTAACCTAACCTCAGGAAGCCCAACCTCAAGATATCTCCTGCCCTCCTCCGTTAATTCTAATATCCTCTTTACGACCTTATTAATGCGTATTAAGCCCAGATTCTCAAGCTCCGCAATACTCCTCATGAGTGAGTTTACGTCAGTGCCTAACTTAGATGCGACATTGTCAATTCTTACAGATGCAGTACTATCCTTTAATAACCTTAATATCTCAAACTCCTGCTGCGGCAGTATTAACTCTTTATCCCTGGTCGCACTCATTAATTTACGTTGATGCGCCGTTCCCGTACCTTATAAAGATTACTCAGGGGTTATGTTATTAAGACTTAGAACCCTATATAACATAAATAATGGATAATGCTAAAAAAACACATACTAAGCCACACACGTATATGGAGGTATTGGCACTTGTGAAGCTAGCCCTCGATACGGGACAATTGAGAGTTAGCGAGTCGAAGATCGATATTGAGACTACGCCACTTAAGATAAGCGATATTGATAGGAACGCGGTTGAGGAGGCCGTTAGGATTAAGGAGAAGGCTGGTGGTAGGGTTCGTGTAATAACTGCGCTTAAGTATGGCCCATTGGCGAAGAGACAGCAGGAGCTGAGAGCCTACTTAGGGAGGTGTTGGCTATGGGTGCTGATGAAGCCTATCTAATAGTTGATAATGCCCTGATAAATAGTGATCAATTAATAACTGCCAAGCCATAGCCGCTGCAATAAGGAAGTTGGGTAATTATGACTTAATAATTGCCGGTGAGGCAACAATAGATGGTTACACAAGCCAGGTTGGTCCTAGGGTTGCTGCCGAGCTTGGAATTCCCGTGATCTCCTTTGTTAGGGAACTGAAGGTTGAGGCAATAAGGTCATTGCCAAGCGTGACCTTGAGGATGCCGTGCAGACAGTTGAGGCTCAATTACCTGTGTTGGTAACAGTCACTAGAGAGATAAACGTACCAAGAATACCACCTCTACTCCAAATTAGGGCCGCTATGAAGAAGCCCATAAATAGCTAAGCCTTGCTGACTTAGGAATTTCCGTAAAGTCATCTATTGAGGTTGAGAATATTATGCCCATTCAGGTTAAAAGGAAGGGTGTGATTATTAAGGAGGGTAGTGTTGATGAAAAGGTGGAGAAGCTTGTTCAAGCATTAATTCAAGAAGGTATAATAACCCCGAGGTGATGGTTATGGCGAGGGCCCTTGTAATAGGCTCAATTAACGACGTAGGATTAGTAGGGTTGGTGCAGAAAATAGAGGGCGTAGAAATTCACTATTTACTGCTTGGGACTGGAGATGCCTCTCAATTGGGTAAGTATGGGGTCACTAAGGCCTATGTAATGGGTACCCAGGTTGATGAGACCTCGTTCGCAGAGACATTAGTAGGTTTAATCAATGCCAATAACTATTCCATAATAGCCACTCCAGTTAGCAAGTTCTTTAAAACTGCGGTAGCCGTTGCAGCGCAGAAATTATCAGCACCGTTAATTGTCGATGTTATCGACCTAAAGCAGAGTGGTAATATCTTTGAGATTACGTACAATGGCATTGGGAATAGGGCTCAAGTAACTGCTAAAGTTACTGACAAGGTATTTTTAATGGCACCGCCAACGCGCTTCAAACCCGTTGAGAAGACAACTGCCGTATCCACTGAGACTTTGCAACCTAAGGTTGTTCCCGGCATTAAGGTTGTCTCTACGGAGGAGAAGCCTAAGGGTAAGGTTAGGATTGAGGATGCTGAGTTGATAGTATCCGTGGGTAGGGGCTTTAAGAAGCAGGAGGACCTTAAGCTTGCCTTCGAGCTTGCCGAGGTCCTTGGTGCTGAGATTGGCTGCTCAAGACCCATAGCCGCAGACCTCAAGTGGCTTAGTGAGGACCATTGGGTTGGACTTAGTGGTCATAAAGTAAGACCAAAACTCTACATGGCAATAGGCATAAGCGGACAACCG
This sequence comes from Vulcanisaeta sp. JCM 14467, assembly GCF_001316245.1. Lineage (GTDB taxonomy): Archaea > Thermoproteota > Thermoprotei > Thermoproteales > Thermocladiaceae > Vulcanisaeta. Next base: position 76,573 of record NZ_BBDM01000006.1, read on the forward strand.
CAACACCTGGCCGGCATGATGGAGTCTAAGACCGTAGTCGTGATAAACAGCGATCCCAATGCGCCATTCTTCAAGAACTGCGACTACGGAGTTGTTGAGGACTTATATAAGTTCGTACCGGCACTAACGAAGAAACTTCGTGAGATACTTAAGAAATAAGTTAGGTAATGGAAGATTAAATTTCAGGGAATAGTAATTTTAATAATTAATTCTTTCATTACATTTTATGCATTGTATTATCAAATATCGATAGAAAATATTCTATAATTATTAATATTAATCGGAAAGATAAAATATATAAAGTAAAATAAAATAATGCTTTAAAAGATCATAGCTTGTTCAACCTGATGAACTTATCCTACGTGTGCTATGCGGAGTATTTTAGCCTACCTAAGATACCCTCGATGGTCTCTGTATATAGTTTGGCAGCATTATCTGTTATATTGTTTTTCTACTTCCTTAAGGTAAGGCTGAATAAGTATGGTATTGGGCTTTGGGAATTCATATTAATATTGCTGAGGGGCTATAGAGCGTGGATACCATTTCTCTGGGACATAGCGACCCACAGGCGATTCACAAAATATGAGGGCATTGGAGCAGTGGCCCACTTAATGATTCTATACGCATTATTACTATCATTAATAGGCACTTTAATAGTGGCTGCTAATCAGTACATAGGCATATTCACTGGTAGGGAAGTTTTCTGTGGGTACTTCTTCCTGGGCTATAGCTTAGTAATGGATATAACTGCGTGGATTCTCTTCATAGGTTCTGCCCTGGGGATATACAGGGTTTTGGGCAGGAAGGAACTATACACAAGGAGTGAGTATTACACAAACATACTATTCCTTGCTGGCTTCATGTACCTAGCCGTGAGCGGAGCCATAATCGAGAGCTATAGGTTCATCCACATGGATCTTTGGCGTTATTGGATGTTCATGCCGAACGCCCTAATACTATCACCAATAAGTTCATCAAGCATCCTATACATGGCGATTTACTACACGCATTTCCCACTAGCCTCATGTTAATAGCCATAATACCACTCACGGCAATCTTCCACTCACTACTTGGGCTTTATAATTACATTATTAATTACGGTAGACCCCTCGGCGAGTTAACCAAGCCCTTTGATTTGAAGGAGTTAACGGCTGAATCAGCAACAGAGCTAAAGGTTGGTTTCGCAGATGCTAGAGAAATACCGAGGTTAAGTAAGTTAGAAGCTATTGCATGTACTAATTGCTTTAGGTGCCAGGATGCATGCCCCGCTTATGCCGCGGGTAGGCCCCTATCGCCCATGATGGTTGTGACAAAGATAAAGCATGGTCTTTACAATAGCAATGAGAGTAAGTTAATAGATGGTTCCATTGTGGATGATGAGTTATGGGCATGCACAACGTGCGGTGCATGCATGAATACATGCCCAGTCTACATAAGGCATGTTGACTACATAATTGATATGAGGAGGTACTTGGTCATGGTTAACATGAGGATTGATCAAAAGAAGTCAAACCTATTGCTCAACCTATCTCAGTACAATAATTCAATGGGTATGTCTAATTATGGCAGGCATGACTGGCTGAAAGAACTAGGCGTCAAGACTGTCCAGGAAAACCCAGACTTTGAGTACCTGCTCTGGGTTGGCTGTATGGGTAGTTTTGACAATAGGGCCAGGGACATAATAAAGTCCTTGGTTGAGATTCTTAGGGAGGTGGGTCTCCTGGATAAGATTGCTGTACTGGGTGATGAAGAGACTTGCTGTGGTGATCCAGCGAGGAGACTTGGCGAGGAGAGTAGGTTCCAGGAACTGGCACTTAATAATATTGAGTTGTTCAAGAAGTACAACGTGAGGAGTATAATAACGATTTGTCCACACGGCTATAACACATTCAAGAACGAGTACCCAAAGGTGGATCCCTGGATGAAAAATATCAAGGTGATTCATCACTCAGAGTTCCTGGAGCAATTAATCAATGAGGGTAAGATAAAGGTAAACAAGAATAACATTGTCTTTACAATACATGACCCATGTTACTTAGCTAGGCATAACGGCGTTATTGATCCTCAAAGAAATATTGTTAGAAAACTCGGTGAGTTAAGGGAGACTAAGAATCATGGAGCCCAAACCTTCTGCTGCGGCGCTGGTGGTGCTAATTATTGGTATGACGTACCTGAGAAGAAGAGGATAAGCCACATAAGGCTTGAACAGCTAATGGAAACTAACGCCCAAACAATAGTGACGCTGTGCCCATTCTGTAACGCCATGCTTACTGATGCCGCTAGGATTAAGGGTGTTGAGGATAGGGTTAAGATACTTGATATATCTGAGGTTGTTAAGGCATCGATCATTAAGCCTCAGGAAGTTAAGGTATCTAACGAGTAAAAATTATTTTTACTAAGTTGACCCTTGATTTAGTGAATCGTAATCAAATAGCCGTAGGTGCGGAGGCCGTGCTTTATCTGGAGGATTGGTTAGGAATGACCGTGCTTGTTAAGGAGAGGGTTCCGAAGGGTTATAGGAGCGTTGAGTTTGATAGTTATATTCGTAGATTAAGGACAATTAATGAGGTAAGAGCCATGATTAGGGCTAGGGAGTTAGGCATACCTGTACCTAGGATTTATGATGTTGATCTGGTGAACATGAGAATTCGAATGGAGTACCTAAATGGGGTACCATTAGTTAAGATACTTATGAATAATGAGGAGCTTAATGACACGATTATTAATTACATAAGAATAATGGGTAATTACATAGGTGTACTGCATAGGAATGGCATAATGCATGGCGACCCAACGCCTGCCAATGCATTAATAGTTGATGATAAGTTATACCTCATAGACTTTGGTTTATCAGAAATCCTTGGCAGGGCACCCACTATGCGGGATATTAGGATACTGTATAAGTTAGCGCTTGATCTTAATGTTACCCTAAGGTCCTTTGAGGCATTACGTAAGGATCAAAGCCGCCTCTTATTTATGGAATTCCTCAATGGATATAGGGATGCCATGGGACCTGAATTAACGGATAGAATTAACTCAATAGTTAATAGGGTGAGGAGAATGGTTAGGTATGCCGTTAGGTGATTATTCGGTCCCACGAATAAATAAGCTTTAAAACTTCTCTAGATAACGTTAGGCGTGCCTCATCGTAGTAGGCATAAGCATGGTAGGAGCGGTAGCACGAGACCAGTTTCCAAGGCAACACCTTCGTGGGTTTCATACACGCAGGAGGAGGTTGAGCAACTAGTCATTGAATTAGCTAAGAGGGGCTTCTCACCATCAATGATAGGCATAATACTTAGGGATCAATATGGTATACCGCTGGTTAAGCCAATACTTGGTAAGAGCATTACAGAGGTCTTGCAGGAGCATGGGCTGGCGCCGCAAATACCCGAGGACCTAATGAACCTTATTAGGAGGGCAGTGAAGATTAGGAAGCACCTTGAGGAGCACCCAAAGGACTTGAGTGCTAGGAGGGGCCTTAACCTTGTTGAGTCCAAGATACATAGGTTGGTCAAGTACTATAAGCGTGTTGGTAAGTTACCGCCGAACTTCACGTATACGCCCGAGGCATTCTCAATGCTTGCATAAGTCAATATACCCAGGGCAATTATACGTAATTATACCATACCACGTTGGGCCGCTGCGCAGAATATATCCTTTCTATTCCTTATTAATTCTTTAAAGAATTTAGGTAAGGATGGATTCGTTATATTAAATATTTATTAAGGTATTGAGCTCACGTTGACTAATTATTTCATAAATTATGATCTTTCTTAGAATATTTACCATATAAATGTGCGCGTATGTTTCGATTTCATGCTATATAGGTGGGTAAAAATTATAAATTATCATTTTATCGATAATTACCTGGTGATAAATTTGAGCAGTGGCTATAAAATAACCTACGTAACCCTCTTTGCGGATGAATCAATACACCCAAAGTATGAGGAGGCCCTGACTGTCGTTGAGAGGGAGTACTTAGGTAGGAGGTATCCAATGTATATTGCTGGTAAGGAGGTTTATACAGATAAGGAGTTTGAGAAGAGAAGTCCAATAGATACGGACATCCTAATTGGTAGGTTTCAGCGGGGTACTAAGGAGCATGCAATACAGGCCCTGGAGATTGCTCATGAAGCGTTTAGAGAGTGGGGTGAGACTGATTGGAGGGAGAGGGTGCGGATCTTTAGGAGAATCGCTGATATACTGGAGGCGAGGAGGTTTGAGTTGGCTGCAGCGATAACGTATGAGGTTGGGAAGAATAGGATGGAAGCATTGGCCGAGGTTCACGAGGCGATTGACGCGATAAGGTATTATACGGACTTAATGGAGAGAGAGGATGGATACGTAAAGAGGATGATGCCCGGCGCGCCTGGAGAGGAGACCTGGAGTGTCGCTAGGCCCTACGGTGTCTGGGTCGTTATATCACCCTTCAACTTCCCACTTGACCTGGCCAATGATGATACTTGGCGCCCTCCTGACGGGTAATACCGTGGTTTGGAAGCAACGAGTGAGGCGCCTTTGACTGCAGTATTATTGTACAAGGCATATATAGATGGTGGTATCCCACCGGGCGTGTTGAACTTGGTCACGGGCTGGCGAGGAGTTTGAGGATGCATTCGTATCCCATAGGTTAGTGGCTGGCATTGCCTTCACGGGCTCCAGGGATGTTGGTATGAGACTTTACAAGAGGTTTACCTCGGAGCAGCCGTACCCAAAGCCCATAGTCCTTGAGATGGGTAGTAAGAACCCGACCATAGTCACGGCCAAGGCAGACCTGGACAAAGCCGTGGAGGGCGTGGTGAGGGCAGCCTTCGGCTATGACGGGCAGAAGTGCAGTGCAACGTCTAGGCTGTATATTGATAGGAGGATAAAGGATGAGTTCCTGGCAAGGCTCATTGATAGGGTTGAGAAGTTGGTGGTTGGTGATCCTAGGAGGAGGGAGACGTTCATGGGTCCCGTGATAAATAGGAGAGCCTTCGAGAACTTTAAGAAGTACGTCGCAGATGCGGTGAAGGCTGGTGGTAAGATCCTCGTGGGAGGTAAGACGCTTGAGGAGGGATTCTACGCCAAGGGCTTCTACGTTCAGCCAACCGTGATCATAGGCGTACCTGAGGACCACTACCTCTGGAAGCAGGAGCTCTTCCTACCAATATTACTAGTTTCTGAATTCGACACGTTGGAGGAGGCCATCGCCAAGGCCAACGACACGGATTATGGGTTAACGGCCGGAATCTTCACTGAGGATGAGAGTGAGTATGAATTATTCTTCAGTAAGATTGAGTTTGGAGTCACATACGTCAATAGGAGGGGTGGCGCAACCACGGGTGCTTGGCCGGGTGCGCAGACGTTCGTTGGTTGGAAGTCCAGTGGGGCTACCGGTAGGGGTGTTGGTGGGCCGTATTACTTACTTAATTACTTCAGGGAGCAGGCGAGGACGATCGTTAAGGAGCCCAAGAAGTGATGTGGCTACTACACAATTCTCAAACCCATAAAACCGGGTATTATCCTGTAAAACTAGTAAAACTAGGAATCCCCTCCCACTCAATCAAGCGGTATCACCTCGGCAAGTACGTAACTCTCACCACCGCACTTAACACGCCCTGTTTCCCTGACGAGCTTCACCCTGGTGCCTTCCTTAAGCACGTTGTCGTTGGGTATGTATTTCCTGCGTCGGTGCAGGTAATTAGTGACTTCGTGTATGTTATGATCACGCCCTCTATAAATAACTTGGCGGGTATTGGTATAATTATTGGTAGTTCCTCGGCTATTATCGGTACCATGTCCTCACCCGTTAATAGGCATTTATTGGGTTGCGGTAGGCCGACGTGCTTAACCTCAACGATTCTATAAACCTACCTGGCCTAAGCCTGGCTACGCATATATTGAATAATTTACACTGCCTACATTCGCTTGGGATTGAGTATAGCCTAAATGTCTTACCAACGACCGCCTGCTCCCTCCCGATCAGTGTCATTACCCTCTTAGACTCCATCATCACTCACTGGTTAGTGCCTTATTCCTAATCACGTCAAGGCTTAGTAATAAGGTCCTGAGCAAGTCCTCAACCTGCCTCAGATCCTCAGTATTTACTAATGATGCCGGTGAATGTATGTACCTTGCTGGGGTTGATATTACTAGTGATGGAACACCAACACCGTAGGTATGCACCACGCCCGCATCCGTGCCACCATACGGATTAACCTGGACCTGATACTTAATATTGCTACCCTCAGCGATCTCAATGGCCACTGACAATAGCCTGGGATTAGTAATCATAGACCTGTCATACGCCCTCAACGCAGCTCCACCGCCAATTCTCGTAATCCAGACATCCTCACTGCTGGTTGGCACGTCCGCGGCGACCGTGGTCTCCACAATAAAGGCTAGGTGTGGATTGACTTGGTGAACAACGGCATTAATACCCCTAAGACCAACCTCCTCCTGCGTATTCCATGCGAAGTACAGCGATACATCACCAACCACCTTATTCCTAATGTCCCTAAGCGTATCAATCAGGACTGTACAACCAACCCTATTATCAAACGCCTTCCCAATAACCACGGAACCCCTCTGCCTAAAGCTACCAGCAAACGTACCTGGAGTTCCCGGCATAATGCCACTCTTCAGGGCATCGTCCTTACTGCTAAAGCCGGCGTCAACATACAACTCCTCAAATCTTGAGGGTGGTTTCTCCTTACGTAGGTGTGGTGGATCAATGCCCACGACACCAACCACATCGCCATTTCTACCCATGAACACCAATTCCTTATCGAGGAGTATCCAAGGATCTAAGCCACCAATGGGTATTATCCTTAGGAAACCCCTTTGGTCTATGTGGGAGACCATGACACCAACCTCATCCATATGAGCGCTAATTAAGACTCTGAATGGGCCATCACCAACCCTGACAATTAAGCTACCTAGTTATCGACCTTAATCTCATCCGCATAATCACTCACTAAACCCTTGATTAACCTCCTTACCCTATCCTCAAAGCCCGAGGGACCGATTTCCGTTGATAATCGACCCAATAGGTCTATATCCATATAAGTGCGGGGATTATTAAGGCTTAAAAGCTTTGAACCTGTTGTTATGCGAGGTTGTAATTCTTGCCCGTAGTCACCAGGTTAAGGTTTAGGTCGGTCTTCCTGATGGAGTCCCACTTACTGGAGAGCTTGAACATTGCCCTCACGGCATCTACGTTCTCGGGAACCACGATACTTTCCTGGTGAACACCCTGCATCAGGAACAACTCATTCTGGTACACGGTTATTGAGTCCTCTATGATGGCGTTCTCCATCACATCACCCTAAGCTACCCACGTCCCTAGCCCACTCAATTATCTGCGCAAGGGATTCGAACTTCCTCGAGGACACATTAAACAGTAGTATTCTTGGCGTCTCCTCAAGAACCTTCACAACCTCACCCTTACTTACCTGGCCATCAAACTCAATGTTAACCATGTGCAGGTGCATCATTGTTGTTGGTACGGCCACAGCCATCGTGACTATGTCGATGGTCGGTATCACCGTCTGTACGTCAGGCCCATGATGACTGGGCACCGTGGCTGGGTTGAATACCACATCATTAATGGGTCCCTTCTTGAATTCCCTGGGATCAGCACCTCTCCTAATTAGGTACGCCCTAACCCTCCTTATCCTATAACCGTGGATTAAGAAGGCGCTTATTAACCTCGAGAGAGCGGTAGTATTACAGCTGACGACCCTAATGAACCTCTTACCAACAGCCATGTCGTAATTCGCAAGCGCGTTAAAGCTTACCTCGGCAACGTCTGCCTCCTCACCGCCCTGGAATATCGCCCTTAACCCCATTGGCTCGTAAATCTTACCCTTATTTTCGGCACCCACACCATCAGGTGTGGCATCGATGACCACATCGACATACTTAATTAAGTCATTAACGGTCCCCGCAACCTTGACCCCAACCTTCTCAAACTTACTAACCCTATCCTCATAGGTGTATAACCTAATGCCCTTGCTAACAGCGACCTCACTCTCGTAATCTGGTGTTTGCTTAATAACACCGACTAACTCCATGTCATCCATCCTCATTATTGCGTCAGCAACCCTCTTCCCAATCGTTCCATAACCCATTATGCCTACCTTAACGACCATGGCTCACACCCAGAACCTTGACTTGGAGAGTTCAAGAGCCTTAATACCGGGCAGGTATGGATCTGCCAAGAATTGAATAAACGCCCTACCACCGGTGGACACATGACTTATCCTACCTATTAACCCAAACTTCTTAGCTGACATTATTGTGTGGCCACCGCCAATTATTGTGAACTGGGCATTATCAACCATGGCCTTCATAACCTCCCTCGTACCCACTGCAAATTGGTCAACCTCAACGAGACCAAGTGGTCCCGTCATTATTGCAATGTCGGCTGTCGCTACGTACTTATTGAATAAATCAATGGTCTCAGGTCCTATATCGAGCATCGACTGCGCATTGCTCGGCTCAATTACCTTGCCATCCGGCTGCACGGCATCCACTGGGAGTATTACCTTATCATTGAATAGTTTCATCACGTCCATAGCATCGTTAATCGTGCCCTGGTCAACCTTAACACTACCAAGTAATTTATTGTTGCCATGCCTCAAAGCCAGGAATAATTGACCAACTAACCCCCCAATCAACACCTTACTAACTAGGTTCTTACTTAGCAGCGCCTTAATGGCCTTTACCGTCTCGGGAACCTTAGCACCACCGGCAATTAATACCGTGGACACATCCCTAGTGTTGAGCACCTTACCCAATGCATTAACCTCGCTTTCCATTACGAGCCCCATACAACTCGGTAATACATACGGGAACCCAACAATACTTGGCTGCGACCTATGCGCTGTTGCGAATGCGTCAAGGATGAAGTAATTGAATAATGGCGCCAACCTCTTCACTAGGTACGTGTTTGCGAGCTTCTGCGGCTCTCCTTCAATGACCTCCTCACTAATGAACCTAAGGTTATCGAGCATTAGTACCTCACCAGGTCTTAACTTGCTTATCTCCTCACGTGCCTTAGGCCCTATAACATCATCCACAAAGCGCACCTCAATACCGAGGTACTTACTAAGCGCCTTGGCGTGCATCTCAAGGGATACGAATTCCGGGTCTCCAGGTCTACCCTGATGCGTCACTACGACAACGGGCAAGCCTGAATCAACGAGATATCTAATCGTCCTTGAGTGCGCCTCGATCCTGTATTCATCGAGTATTTCACCGGAATCCCTGTTTATTGGTACGTTCATGTCAACTCTAACTAAGACCTTACCCCTACTGCATAGGTTTATTGTCGGGAGTGAACTGGGTATACTGGGTAAACCCATACAACCCAATTATGACTAGGTACTATATTTAAAATTTTCCTACCATAGTAATAATTATAATTATTAATAATTACTAAACCCACGAAGGAAGCAAGATTTTTAATCCGAGAGAATTATGTAGATGAGAACATGATAAGCGATTACATTAAGGGTGGTTTTAAACTCGTGGTTGAGAAGAATAGGTTAAGGGCGATTAACGATTCCGCAAGAGCCATTGAGGAGGAGTTCGGTGTTAAAATAATCGTTGATAATGATAAGGGTGAGGTTACCATAGTACCAGGCAACAACACAAACTTCGACCAATTGATGAAGGCTAAGAATATAATTGAGGCAATATCATATGGCTTTGATTATAATGATGCCCAAAACCTGAGGAATGATAATTATACCCTTGAAATAATTGATTTAAGGGATTATGTTGACAAGGGCAAGTCCAACCACATTAGTAGGATTAAGGCTAGGATAATTGGTGAGGATGGTAGGGCTAAGAGGGTTCTCCAGGAGTTGACTGATACGAACATAGTGATTGGCGATAAGTACATAGCAATACTCGGTCCCTATGAGAATGTTAAGACGGCCAGGGAGGCAATCGAGATGCTCATACGCGGTAGACAACATGCTACGGTATATAGGTGGATTCAGAATTGGAGGAGGGAAAGTAGGTATAGGGAGTTGATGGAGAGATTAAGCAGGACTTATTATGAGGAGGGTGAGGAAGAGGGTTGAGATGTTGTGGTCGCTTCCGCAACCTTGACCTCCTCAGCGGCTGGTTTGACCTCGCCACCGGTTGGGTATTTCAGTACCTTTATCTTGTAAACCTCGACCTTCCTCAATGGGTATATCTTCTTACCAACGGCAAATAGTTGATTACTAATGTCACCAAAAACTGCGGTCTTCACAAACCCATTGAAGTCAACCTTGCTCGCGATTTCATTCAATGTCTTAGAAAACTCCCTCCTAATTGCCCTCTTTTGGCTTGATTTGCACCTAGTAGGTGTCATGGCGAGGACCGTGACCTTGAGTAATGCGTTATCCGTTGTATTTATGTCCTGAATCAATTGAATAAGGCTTGAACCCCTCCTAATTAAGCTCTTTACATAGTCCCTCGTCAACTCCATGCCTTTAAATCTCGTGTATGCCCTCTCACCCTCAACCCTATCTATCTGGAACCTCAACTTTATGTGCAGGTGACTGAGGTCTCTCGTGATGTCAAATAATGTAACCTCAATGGTCCTGCCAATGAGTGCGTTGGGCTCATTAGCAGGTACTTCACCAAGCTCTATTCCGTTGAATAATGCAGGTGCGTATACCGTAAACCACTTCTTAATCATCCACTTACCTGTCTTAACCTGCTTCTGCTCTGACACGTTGATCTTATCGTTGATCAAAAAGACCCTTTTTATATTTTTACCTTCCTAACCCATTAAGGGACTCCAATGCAATCCTGAGATTCCTAATGAAATCATCAATCGTATTATAAACACTCAACAACCTATCACTCTCCACACTATACACGACCTCATAAATGAGCTTATCATCAACGCACTTAATGGTTGATGAAACACCCTGCGGCAAGTCCCTTTCGTCAGGTAATAATGATGCTATTATTACCCGGCAATCCTCCTGGGATTTCACGGCAATCTCCAGGACAACCTTACCATTGACTATCATTGTCTCAATCCCTTAACCACTATTGAGTAGTTACCACGTTTAAATACTAGGTCCGCATCCGTAACCTCCTCATTAAATGCACAAATTAACTGTAGGGCTCATTCTCGATAAGGAAAGATTTACTCCTGCTATCGATTTTAAAATTAATAATTGAACATAACCTGTCAATTAATGTTAATGGTTGGTAACCCTGCCTAACCGTGATACTGTCCCTATCTAATTGCTTCACATATTCACTGATCACACCTAGGTATTTAGTGATTGAGCCATTCATTTCCTTAACGCTTTGCGGATTAAGTATTGGAGCCAATAAACCACCTGCGTACTCCCAAAGCACTAGTTGAGATTCTACGGCGAGTATCGTCTCTAGAACATCAACATCGGTATTAATCCACCTCCTATGCATGAGCACGAGCTTATCAAGATAATCACCCCTAAACCCGGCTCCTAGCATGAAATCACTTATATGCTTCAGTAAAGTCATAACCTCGTCCTCGTTAAGGTCCTTATACGATGCATCAACCTTCTTAGTAATGGTCTTCACGAGGTTCTTAGCCTCGGTCTCATTGCCCGTGATGTTGGGTATTACGGGTGAGAAGGCGCGCGTGAGAGATATGCTCAATGGTAGCCTTAGTATGCCTGGTAATGCTGGGTAATTAATGAACTCCGTTGTTAACCACCCATTGAATAATGAGACGTTATAGTCTGGCATTACGGAAAACTCATACGTAATCGCCGCCTCTAGAAACCTCATTGAGTCCTGACTTAATTCATTATTTAGTAATTGCCATATTAATTGGGGTATTGAGTCCGTGAACTCGAGATAAGCATCGGCATTCACCCAGTCAATGCCTTCCCTACCAATTACAAACACCCTCTTACCACTGAGGGAGTTCACGAATTCATTAAATTGCATTATCGTGGGTGGGTCAATAAATAGAATTGAATTATACCTGCTTATTACGTCTCTTCTTAAATCATTTATTGACTCAAGCGTTAGTAATGTTATGTGCGTTAATAGGCCCCTCCTAAATCGCTCCATTAAAAGTGCTATGGCTGAGAATAGGGAGTTTATGAATGGTGGTACAACCATGAGTAGATTATCTGATGAGTTTATGACAGAATCCAGGACAAACCTACTCCTCGGTTTCACACTACCTGTGGATAAAGAAATACTTATTAATAATTACTTAGGTGTAGAGTTGAATAAATACGGGTAAATTAATAATTGCGGTAAAATTATACGTAAACTGCGGTATTCTTAGCAAGCTTAATCTTCAGCCAGTCCTTCACATCCATCTTAAAGCTGTGCTCAACCTTATCCCTGTGGAAGTTATTCATTGTACAGAAGGGTATTATCCTACCATCGGGCGTTGCATAGTGTATATCGCACCTCTGGACCCTCTGCACATCGAAGTTGAACACGTCCATGAAGTGCATTATGCCAAGGCCAACCACATTAAACATTACCTGGCCCAGGGACTCGTAGTCCTTCTTTATTAGGAAGTTGGCAAGTATGTTCCTAAAGCCTTGTGCTTAACATATCTAAGCAGCTTAAGAGTCTCCACGGTGGCTATTCCCCTCCAAACACCGCCCCTAACAGCCTTACTGTGCAGGTCCCAAACAGTCTTCTCAAAGCCGTCAACATCAACGACCTTAGTTATTGGGAGTATCTCCTTAGTATCCTCGTCATAGTATATGAACGTTGATGCACCACATACTGGGTTATTGCCGAACAACGGCTTTGGACTACCCGTTATTGCCTCAACGAGCTTACCGATGGCTACGGGCCAGTTAACTGGTCTCCAGTCCCACTTACTTATCTTACCACCTGTCTGAACCTCGATCTCATTTATAACGTCAGGTATTGTGATCCTAAACTGCCTAATCTCCTCGGGACTATACTCCTTAGCCCTACCGGCAAAGGCCACGGCTGTATGTTAATCCACCTAACTACGTCCCTATTCTCAACCGCGAAATCAATTATCTTGCCAATATCCTTATCATTGTAGTTCCTGGCCATGGTGATAACCAAAACCACGGATCTATGTCCAAGCTTCCTAGCATTCTCAATAACCTTCTTCTTAACAGCCACGTAGGCCCTTGGGTCATAAAGCCTATGCCTCCAAACACCCTGGTTATTGGAGTCTATAGTATCGAACTGCAGGTATATGGTCGACATGCCCGCGTCCAAGAGCTTCTTGTAATAGTCTATATCGTTGGCAAGCCTAATACCGTTGGTGTTCACCTCAATGTGGTCGAAGCCAGGGCCTTCGCCATCCTAATTATCTCCGGCAGGTCATTCCTCAGAGTCGGCTCGCCACCGCTGAATTGAATGGCATTGGGCGCCCAGGGCTTCTGAGCCCTTAGTGTCCTTAGCATGTACTCAATCTGCTCAAGCGTTGGCTCGTAGACGTAACCGGCCGCGTAGGCGTTTGCGAAGCAAACCGGGCACTTCATGTTGCACCTATTTGTCACGTCGATTATTGCGAGTACGGTATTCGTCTTATGGACTGGGCACAGTCCACAACCCTGTGGACAGCTGCCTGCTGCTAGGTAGTAGTTTAGGTCTGTGTTTGGGTTTGCGGTCCCCTTGCCAATGTACTCAGGTGCGTCCCACTGGAGGAAGTAGTAGTAAAGTTCAGCATCACCCCAGTACAGGTCCCTGAATGTGCCGTGCTCCGGGCAGGTCTTCTTCAGCCATATTGCCCCATCCTCCTCATAAACAACCATCGGTATCTGCTTACTGCAAACTGGGCATACGGATACTGAGACCTTAACAACCCTAACATGGTCAGGCAAGCCGAATTGCTTCTTCCACATGCGCTGAAGGGCCTCATTCTCAAGGGCATTCCTATAATGCTAGGCAGCTTGAACCTACTCAAGTCCACGAGTGGTTTTCTCGGCTTTTGCACCTCAATTAACTCCGTCTTAGCCGTCGCTACCTGAACCATTACGGTAATTGAGGGTTAATTCTTTAAAAGCTTTGTCGCCAACTGATACTCTCAGTAGTGTTTTAGTATGAGCATTGAAAAGAGACTTCAGGACTTGGCGAGATTCATTGGGTTAACGAGTTACGACATAAAGGCGTACATAGCCCTTGTGGAGAATGGACCATTAACCGCGAGGGATGTCGCGGCAAAGGCTAATATACCATCATCAAAGGTATACTCAGTACTTCATAAATTGTACAGGTTAGGTTATGTCGAGATTGATGATAAGAGGAGACCCGAATTGTTCTACGCCATATCTCCAACGGACATATTCAATAGGCTTGTACAGAGGTTCTCGGACTATGTTAACTCGATAAAGCCATTGATAGACTCACTACAGCTAATGTATGAGTCCGCCTATAGGGGCAGGGTTGCGGCTCAAAGCGAACTTCTATACGTCGTTAGGGGTCTCGACAGCACTAAGGAGTTGATAATGAAATCCATGGGTTATGGAAACCTGGACGTTGCAACGCCATACCCAGAACTACTTGACCATAGAGTCCTGTCCATGATTGAGGATATATCACGTAATAGCGAGGTTAGGCTCCTGGTTACCCATGACTTAGTAAATCATATCAGGGACTTACCACCCAGGATACACATTAGGTTAGGGACAAACTATTTGGTGGTGGCTTCATCGGTGTTGGCGGTGTTGTCTCATTATTAGACATGGCACTGATTACATAAGCCTATACTCAAGGCAAGACTACATAATCGATATTGCAAAGACGTACTTCAATAATCTTTGGAATGATGCGGAGGTCCTCCAGCGATAGTGTCTCACTCGATTATTGGGTTACCCTTATCATTCCTCCTAACCTTCTTCCTCGGGTAAATGGCGTCTGTTGGGCCCTTACTGAATATTTCCAGGTATTTCCTTAGGACCTTTGGTATTACCACGGTACCGTCAGGTTCCTGGTAATTCTCGAGTATTGCCGTTATAGCCCTGGTGCTGGCTATGGCTGTCGAGTTCAGTGTATGCACGAACTCCCTCCTCATATCCTTCCTAAGAACCCTAACCCCAAGCTTAGCCGATTGCCAGTCGGTGCAGTTGCTGCATGAGACCATCTCCCTATACATACCCTGGGCGGGCATCCAGACTTCGAGGTCATACTGCTTAGCCGCACACCTACCCATGTCATGGGCGCAGAGCAGTACTACCCTATATGGCAGTCCAAGTCCCTGCCAAAGCTCCTCTGCATTCTTTATTAACTCCTCATGCCACTTCCAACTATCCTCGGGTAGTGAGAATATGAACTGCTCAACCTTATGGAACTGGTGAACCCTGAAGATCCCCTTCATATCCCTATTACCTGCGCTAGCCTCCCTCCTAAAGCTCGGCGATACGCCAACAAACAATAGTGGTAATTGATCCTCAAGAAGCTCGGTACGCCTTAGGTAAGCAGCTATTGGGTGCTCCGCCGTGCCTATTAAGTACAGGTCCTCATTCTCCACCTTATACACCATATCCTTAAACGTCTCCATGTCTAGAATCTCGGAGAGAACCTCGTACTTAAGCATGTAGGGTGGTAATACGAGCCTAAAGCCCTTCTTAGTCATGTAATCAATGGCGTAGGCTATCAATGCCATGTCCAGCATCACCAAGTCATCAAATAGGTAGTAAAACCTCGAACCGGCCACCTCACCGGCCTTAAGCGTATCGCCCATGCCAAGGACTACCTCGAGCATATCCGCATGGCCAATAGGCTTCCAATCAATGGTCTCATAGGGCACGTTAAAGCCAAAGCGCTCGGTTTGGTCCTTAAACTCCTTAATGTGGCTAACCCATACCTTGGGTGTTCCGTAGAACCTGACAGGTATTGCATCAACACCCTCTGGGCAGTTGTAGGGCACGCTCTCATGCACCAGGTTCGGTATTGACCTGAGAACCTTCTCCCTCTCCCTCTCAACACTCTCCAACTCCTGCTCCTTCTTCTGAATCTCATTCAGTAGTTCCTTAGCCTCCATTATCTTCCTCTCCCTCTCAGCACCGCTCAACTTACTAACCTCCTTAGTAAGCACGTTATGCCTATGCCTCAACTCATCAATCTCAGCCTTAAGACTCCTCCACTTACTGTCAAGCTCTATGAACTTATCAACAATGCTAACGTCCATCCTCCTCTTCCTAAGTGAGTCCTTGACAATGTCCGGTCTATTCCTTAATGCATCTAATAAGCTCCAGCTCATTTGGTCTGGGGAATCTACACAATTATTAAATTTTATTTTAATGACGTTCACTTAAAAATCTCAGCAAGCCTTAGTATTAATTCCCACTGCCTATCGATCTTCTCCTCCATAACCTTAATATCCTCAGGTCTCAGGTGAACGAACCTACCCTGAATCTTCAAGTACTCCTCCAGCGGCCTCCTCCTCGACTTATCCCTATACGGCAGACTCGGCGGACTAATGGTCAACTTACCCTGATTATACTCCCATAAAATCCAGGCACCAGTCTCAACGGCAAGCCTTGCGGCCTGATGGTATAGGCGTCCTCCATGCGCCAACCGGGTGGGCATGGTGCGTGTAGGTGTATGAACTTGAATCCCTTTACCTGCATAGCCCTCCTAACCTTGTCGATGAAGTCCATTGGGTATGCTATGCTTGCAGTGGCTACGTAGGGCACCTTGTGCATGAGCATTATCAATGCCACATCCTTCTTATCCTCAGTCTTGCCCCTTGGTGACGTGGTTGTCCACGCCATCCAAGACGTTGTGCCGCTCGCCTGTATTCCAGTGTTCATGTAAGCCTCGTTATCAGCCATTATGTATAGTATGTCCTCATTCCTATACGCAGCACCGCTTAAGGTTGCGAAACCGATGTCGGCAGTTGCGCCGTCACCAGCCCAAACAACCACAGGCCCATTAATACCCCTCTGTCTCACGGCTCTAACTAAGCCGCTGGCGACTGCGGGGCTTGAGGCAAATGGCACGTGAAGCACAGGGAATGAGTATGCAGTGTGCGGTGCGGTGCCAGGTATTACGCTTGAACACCCAGCCGGTATTACCATGGCAAGCTTACCATCAAGCGCCATCGCCAATTGCCTCATGCCAACCTGCAATGGGCAGCCAGGGCATGCGGCTGTGCCAGGCATTATGAACTTAGTCCTGCCGTACTTATGTAATTCGCTCATCGTGACCATGCCCATCACCCCTCAACCTTCGGTATGTACCAGTACTTCCTAATCCTTACTAAGCCCTCACGCTCAACCTTATCCACGAAGTCCCTCATTATCGCCTTAAACTCATCGGCTGAAACATCAAACCCACCAATTCCCGCTAATACTCCCTCAAAGGAGGTGTTACTTGGTATTAACCCGCTTAATTCGCCGGCTAATATACCACCCATGCCGGCTGAGTAGTCCCTATCAAATATTATTACGCCCTTCATGCCATTGACCCAGCCTGAAATGTCCTCCTCAGGGAATGGCCTTATGTACCTAATCCTTAACAGCCCAATTGGGTATCCCTCATCCCTAAGTCTATCAACTGCGTTCATTATATCCCCACTCCACGCACCCATTGACACGGCTAGGTACTTAGCATCACTACATCTATAGCACTCAGTTAATGACCCGTACTTCCTACCCGTTAACTTCCCATACTCATCATAGACCTCGGCGATGACCTTCTTAGCGGATTCCATGGACTCGTCCATATACTTCTTAAGTAGTGCGTGGTAGACGTCATTACGGGGTAGGTTACCCATTGTTATTGGCTCGCCACCAGGCTCAACGGTATATGGAATTCTCGGATTTCTGGGCGGTAACCACGCATCTACATCCTCCTGTGACGGTATGTCCAGGGGTTCCGCTGTATGGCTGAGTATGAACCCATCAAGGCCAATGGCCACCGGTAATAATACCCTCTCATCCTCGCTTATCTTGAATGCCGTTAATGTCATGTCAAAGGCTCCTGCACATTCTGAGCCATACCAATTATCCACCCACTATCCCTAATAGCCAGTATGTCCGTGTGCTCATCATGTATATTCCACGGTGGTCCAACGACTCTCGTAACCACAGCCATGACCAACGGAACCCTCGAGGCCGCAGCCCACCAAAGCATCTCATACATGTAGAACAGCCCATGGCTTGAGGTTGCTGTGAATGCCCTTGCGCCGCCTGCTGCCGCGCCATACACCGTGGCCAATGCCGCAAACTCACTCTCAACCCTAACATAATCCGCCTTCAACTCACCTCTCTCGATCATTTCGCTGATTCTCTCGACAATGAGGGTCTGCGGCGTTATTGGGTATGCAGAGACCACGTTGACTCTTGCTAGCTTAACGGCCTCAGCAACCGCATGATCACCTACCAAGACCCTCCTAACCTGCTTCGCCAGGGATATCTGCTTACTCATTCACACCACCCCCTCCTTAACCATGTCTATAGCCTTAACTGGACAGACATCGGCGCAGATTCCGCAGCCCTTGCAATAGTCGTAATTTATCCTCACACTCTTATCCTCAAGCCAGTCAATGACATTCTCAGGGCAGTAGAGCCAACACAGACCACACTTGGTGCACTTAGAGTAATTAATGACAGGCCTATACACGCGCCAAGTACCAGTCCTACCACCAGCGCCTTCTGCAGGAGTTGAAAGTAAGAGACCTCTCAATTTCTCGGCGACACCCATCTCACTCACCCCTGACCAATTCATAGCCCATCTTAACGGCCTCGGCATTCAATTTAACCAAGCTCTCCCTACCAACGAATTCAGGCAGTGATGCGATGATTGAGTCAAGGCTAACAACACCTGTCACCCTCGCAACAGCCCCTAGTAATGGCGTACTCACTATGTGCCAACCAGCAATTACCAAGCCAAGCTTCTCACTTATTGATGTGGCATCAACGTAATAAGTTCTATACCCGGTCC
This sequence comes from Vulcanisaeta sp. JCM 14467, assembly GCF_001316245.1. Classification (GTDB taxonomy): domain Archaea; phylum Thermoproteota; class Thermoprotei; order Thermoproteales; family Thermocladiaceae; genus Vulcanisaeta. The sequence goes on from NZ_BBDM01000006.1 coordinate 95,464, forward strand.
TTATTGGTGTTGGTGAATTAACAATTATTATAGAGTCCCTACTCTTCATGAGCTCATCCACATTAACTAAATCAAGGACACTTGAAATAAGGACGACAAGCACGTCAGCCTTCCTCACATTGCTATGAAGTAGTATGGGTTTATCAGCAATCCTCGCATACGACTTAACAACAGCGCCCCTACGCTCAGCGCCAAACTCTGGAATAGCCTGGCCCCACTTACCATCCTTAAGCGCGGCGGACACGAGAATCCTAGCCGCAGTGACGCCACCCTGCCCGCCCCTGCCAAGTATTATGAATTCAGTTACCTCGGTCATATCGCTCATGAACGTAGGCGCTAGGGGCTTTATAAATGCTTCTGGTAGGTTATTTATCTCTAAATGGTAAAAATAGTTAAATATAAATCCATAGACTACTTAGATAGCTTAATAAATGTGCCACGAAATACATAAAAACTAATGCCACGCATTCTAAGGTCATGTCTAAATTCATATGATGATGCTATTAATATTTATTTTAATGATAGTGTATTAATGCTTATTTTACTTAAGTAAAATTAACTTGAACGAACACCGTACCTTAACCGAACCCAATCTCTTGTTTGTCGCGACCTAGCTATGAACAATGGCAAGTACTTACCAAGTCTATCAACCTCGCCTTGCTTCACGGTGTTCCAGGCTGGGCATTCCTTATCAATGTACGGCCCCTCAACATCGTCATAAACCAGCGGGTAAAGCCTACAACCGATTGGCCTATTCTCATATATCGTGCATTCCATGGTCTGTGGATTAAGGAATACGCAATGCCCATTAACATTCTTTAACCTCCATATCTCGCCATCAAACACTGCGAAGTCCGTGAGCCTATACCCCAGCCTAGTTATCCTCTCAATATCCTCGGGCAGGAGCTCCATTTGTGTGTTTAAACAGCACTTACCGCATCTTGTACAATTCATTTTAACCTCGAAAAACTCCGGGTCATCAAATACCGTGCCAAGTCTCACGTGACCTTAACCATAACCCACCAACCCAGCCCACCAGACCCTCTTATATCTCAGTGGGCAATGCTCACCTCATTGCTAAATCGCTAATCCCAATTACGATTGCTCGTTAATAATCGACGAAATGGTTATCCTTAATGTACACCTCCTCGTAACTACCCAGTATCGTCTTCCTCCGCACCACACGGTAATGCTCGCACCTCTGTGACTTAACTATTTCAGAAATGATCTTATACATGTCCTCTGGAGTTAACCTTTGGTTCTTTCTCAACTCCCCTAGGATCTTCACAAACTTATCATCAGGATATCTCCTCAGGTCTGAGAGAAACTCCGCGACCCACCTTATAATGCTGATTACATCCTCGATCAAGTCCATACTCATTAATGCGCACCACCCACGTACAGCATTTCACGGGCAAGCCTTATGTACAACTTCGTAAGTGCATCAACTAGCCAATCCTCAGCCTGCAACCCCTCCTCCCTCAACCTATCCCTCACCAAGTCCTTAATAATGGTGATAAAGGGCTCACCATACTTACTGGGTATGCCGTAGTCAGCCAGCAACCCCTCCAATTCCCTCCTCACCACGCCCCAATCCTCCCTGTCACTACTCGCTAATAACTCCGCTGATATTTCATGCCTCATCACCGCCAACGCCCCTCCACCCTCCTTCGTGACCTCATTCATGACATGCATGAATGGATCCTCGCCAGGGTTTTCATGATGCTCGCTAACCCACTTACTCGAGGCCGAGAATAACGCTTGAAGTTATGTTTGCCCAACGCCATATATGACGCCATTACTCAAGGCAATGTAAACACTATTACCCCTACCATCACGCAAGCTATACAAGTCAATCACCGAACCATTAATAGTCCACGAACTCTCCCGCTTGATAATGAGCCTATCAACCGACTGCATATCCAGTAATAATACTAAAAATTAACATTTATATTTTTAGGGTCTCGGCAACCCAAACTCATTTTACTTTAGCGTTAAAGGAATGTGCAATTGATTGAATTTAACCTTAGTATTCACGTCCTTAGATTTAAAAATCATAAATATCCTTAACATCTAAGTCTATACGTATCACTAGGTATTACCCGTCTTAACCCTTGACCCTATTGACCTTATACTCCATTGTTATTGCTTTATCACGCCTATCATCAATCCTAACGGTGGTTACGATCCTCCTAATGCCGGCCCTATAAAGGGCATCGTGAATGTCCTGAAGAAGCTTACCCAATGCCTCAACACTTGGTAATTCGACTGACGTACCCATGGTCCAACCTCGTATTTATAGCCGGATTTCTTGATCACGTCTACGGCAATTTTTATATAGTCGCCAACGCTCGTGGAGCCCGTGCCAATCGGGTCGATCGCTATCTCCACTATGACGCTCATACCATTACTGGAGACTTCTAGACAATTATTAAGACTTACCTTAAGCCATTAAACACGGCTCCGCCTAAGTCTCAATGCATTGAGCGTTACGGTTATGCTGCTCAGGGCCATTGCAAGGCCGGCCCACTCAGGCCTTATGGTGAGGCTGGGCACAGCGCCTGCAGCTATGGGTATTAACACGGCATTATACATGAATGCATATAATATGTTAAACTTAATGTTGTTTAGTATCCTCCTCGATAATTTAATGAAGCTTAGTATGCTCGTTAAATCATTACTTAGCAGCACCACGTCACCCGCACTCTTCGCTATGTCGGTACCAGCGCCCATGGCTATGCCAATGTCGGCAGTTTTAAGCGCCACTGCATCGTTAATACCATCACCCACCATGGCCACTACACCGAACTTAGTGCTCAACTCCTTAATAATGTTGGCCTTATCATAAGGCATTAACCCAGCATAGACATAGTCAATACCCAACTTCCTGGCAACCATGTTGCAGTCTCGGCATTATCGCCGGTGACCATTATGGGCGTTATACCCATGCGTCTCAACTCATTGATTACCATCGGGGCTTCAGGTCTTATGGAATCGCCAAGTATTACCGCGCCTAATACCTCGTTGTTCATAATTACGTAAACCGCCGTATAACCATCACTGACGTACTTACGGACCTCCTTCTCAATCTCAGGGCTGGCCCTGGCCTCAAAGCCCTTGACCAACCTATCATTGCCAACCCCTATCGTTAAGCCATTCCACTGAGCAACTATACCCATGCCAGGTATGGTGTCGTAACTATCTGCGCTGGGGATTTCCTCATATACTTCCTTAGCTTTTTCAATTATTGCCCTAGCTATTGGGTGGTCGGAGCCCTTCTCGGCAATTGCCGCGTAGTACAGGGCCTTACCATCACCAACCACTGAGATAACACCAAACCTACCCCTGGTTAAGGTACCCGTCTTATCAAGGCAATAGCCTTAATCCTAGGCTTATCTCAATTGCCCTAGACTCCCTAATCAATATGCCGTGTTTTAGGGCATTATTTGTCCCAGCTACGACACTTATTGGTGTTGCCAGTCCAAGGGCGCAAGGGCATGCTATGACCAGTACCGAGGCCATGTGCAGTACGGCTACGTAGATGGCGCGCCAATTAGGTACCAGGCAATGAATGTTGCAGCGCCGGTTCCCATCACGAACCAGGTGAGGTAGGATGCGACCTTATCCACCAGTGACTGTATTGGTATCCTCAATGATTGAGCCTGCCTGGCCTGCCTTATTAACTGGGCTATGAAGGCGTACTCGCCACTCCTCGTGGTCCTAATCCTTAAGTAACCCCTCGTGAGTATTGTGCCAGCAAGCACGAGATCGTTAACACCCTTACGTCTCGGACTTGGCTCACCGGTCATCACGGACTCATCAACGTAACCCTCACCACTATCGACATAACCATCCACTGGTATTACCTCACCCTCCTTAACAACCACCAAGTCCCCAGCCCTAACCTCGTTAATGGGTACCTCCGTCTCCACGCCATTCATAATGACCCTGGCATTCCTCGGGTATAATCTGGTTAACTCCCTCATTGTTGAGCTAACCTTGAGCTTAAGCCTAGTCTCCAGGTAACGCCCAATGAGTATGAAGGTTATTATTGCGGCGCTTGAGTCGAAAAAAGACCTCACCACTTAATACGTGAAGCAACACCAGTACGCTGAATATGTATGCTGATAACGTGCCCAGGGCCACCAACGTGTCCATGTTAGCCGTGGCATTCCTAAAGGCCCTCACGGCACCCCTAACAAAGCGCATGCCAGAGTAAAACTGGACTGGAGTCGCTAGGGCGAAGGATAGGACCGCATACAATGCGTCTGGGATAAGCCTAGCGATGCTTAGGGCTTCTAATGCGAATATTAGTGCCGTTAGTGGAGCTGCCACAATGAGCCTATTCCTAATATCCCTCAAGTCGGTCTCAACAGCCTTCCTATCTACATCAAAATCACCGGCATCGGCCTTAGCAACGTTAATTACCCTAAAGCCAGCACTCTCAATGATTGCCCTGAGCTCATTATCACTTGTTTCCAGCGGGTTGTAAGTAATCATCACTGAGTGGTTAACAGGATTGACAACGACGTTGAAAACACCTGGAATGCATAATGCCCTTGTCACGGTATTTGCCTCCTCCGGCTCAAGACTCCTTAATGTGAGTGTCACCGACTCCCTATAGATGTCATAACCAGCCCTCTGAACAGCCCTTAAGGCCTTGGAGTATTCGAATCGTGTTAGGTCAACTATAACGACTGCTTCATCACTTGCCATGCTGACGCTGGCCGATAAGACACCGTCCACACTCATTAATGCCCTTTGCACGGTTAAGGAACAGGTAGCGCAATGCATGCCAATTATTTTGAAATGGACCTCCTTACCACCGCTAAACCTAAGCCCAACCCTTACCCTGCCCAATTCATCATGAATTGCCTCATTACTCATGCGGCATTCCCTGGGGCCCATGCATTAGGTAGTACTCAGGGTTCTCCTCGAACTTACGCTTACACACTGGTGAGCAGAAGTAGTATATCCTGCCCTTGTATATGGTCTTGTATTGGGTGCTTGTGTCAACCTCCATACCACAGACTGGGTCTATGGCCCTGCCCATACAATGGTGCAATTAATGCACTGAACTGTATAGTTTATCAAGAACAAAGTGTTAAGGTAATCGTCATGGGTCAGGAAACAAGTGTTTCTAGGTTTACGGATATTGAGATTAAGGTATTAAGCATTCTCAGGGAGAACTCCAGGGCGAGTGTTTCTGAGATTGCCGAGAGACTCGGTGTTTCCAGAGTCACGGTTTATAGGGCACTGAAGTCGCTAGTTAATAAGGGCGTTAGGTTCACGGTAGACATACCCGAGGATTCCCCAAGGGCATTTGTGGTGAGTAGGGAGTCTCATGCGGACCTTGGTGAGTGCTTTAAGTTGGTCGATGGTAGGTACATGGTTATTGTAAGGGCTAGGGACTTCAATGAGTTGGTGAACATAATTGATAGGCTTAGGGATAAGGAGGAGGTCTACATAGCGTTAAGGCCCGTGAGTAAGCAATTGATTAGTGTTGGCTTGGTTTGTGATTACTGTGGTGGGCCCATAACGGTGCCAATCATATATAGGAGGGGTAGGAGGACGTATTACCTATGCTGTGAGACTTGCTTAAGAGAATTGAAGAAGAAATTGAGGAAGAGTAATAAAAATAAGGTTAATGCCTCATGACTTACTGTGTCATCTAGTAGTGGGAATAAGTGCGTATTTTATCAGAGAACGTACGATGGTGAACGTTGCATACTCATGCCACCTGAGGATTGGAGAGTTAGTAGAAGCAAATTCATCAACTTCTGCCTCAGCGGCGGCCGTGGATGCCCAGTACTCAGTAGGTATTACTCAATAGTCTCTAAGGGGTCAGGCGAGAAAGAGTGATGATGATTTTTAATTCTGAATGCGCCATAGAAATGAGTTACCTGAGTAAGCCTCTTTGGATGAGTATGACCATCATTATAACGGACGCACTAAGTAGTACCGCTATAAGGCCGGTTACTAAATCATTGGATTCTCCCTGCATTGCCGTTATTGCCTGTGAATTACCATGACTAAGTGTGAGTGTGACGAGTGGGAATCCGTACTGGTTGATTGGTATTGAGTGGTCGCCAAGCTCGCTATCTGTGACTGGTGAGTATAGTTGGGCTATTGTTGCATTCTCAATGCCGATTACTGGTATTGTCGTTATGTGGTGAGGCCTTAGTAATATGGGCTTGGCGATTGTGTACGTGCCGTTACTCACAACTAGCGTTACATACAGCGTGTAGTTTAGGCCATTGTAGATCTGCAGCACTACCGCATTATCCTCGACCACGTACTTAACAAGCCTAATCTCGAATAACCAACCCTTTATCGTATTGATTATGGCGCTCGTGTATGTTAATGCCTGTTCCTGGAACCACGCTGGGCCGTAGTTCGGCGGCCCGGTCTGCCAGGTCCAGTCACTGCCCTCGGCGACATATAGGTAATTCCACAGCGTGTATATTGGGTTTGTTGAGTTTGGCGTTATGTTGAAGGGCAGTGGCACTATTGGTGATATTGGCATGCCCACGGCCTTGGTGAATGCCACTAGGTACTCCCTCGCCAGGGCCACTGAGCGCCAAATCTCTATCTTACCTGGGTAGCCATTGTTCCAGTTATTCAGGTTTAGGGCCCATGATGACTCGGGTAAGTTCGTTAGTACCGCTATTGGCTTGTGAGTGGCTATGGCTTCACTTGCCGTTTGCGTTATGAACCAGGTACCCTGGTACTCAGAGAGGACTTGATAGATTGCCTGCAGGTCGGCGGGTCCCGTTGTTGGGTTGAAGATCAGTGGGTTCTCGCCGTCCAGTGCAACGACGACTACAGCGCCTGGGTTTTGCATGTATATCCTGGCCAGGTAGTGTATTAGCTCCCTGGCAGTTACCTGGGGTGATTGGCTGAAGTAGGCGAAGGCAAAGGCGTTAGATAAGTCAGTATCCCTGAATAGGATTATTAACTGCTCGCCGGTTGAGTCCTCAACAATTATTGGTCCGTAGGGTGATGGTGTACCGCTGACCACGGTTGCATAGGGTAGGAATGCCTGGGCATCAAGTATTGTGAATTCAATACCAGTCTCATTGTATAGGTGGATGAGCCCATGTTAAACGTCATCTCAGGGGTCCAGGCGCCAGTGGCCTTAATGCCGAAGACCCTCTCTGTCATTTCCTCACCCATGAGTATCTGGCCAGTAGGTCGCTCTGCCAGCCATTGTCGTAGATTATGGCCTGCAGTGGGTGGTAGAAGGGTACCGTGAGTATCTCAACCCTACCCTCCTGGGCAAGCTCCCTGTATAGGCTTATCGTGTAGTTTATGGCCTCAAGACATTGGGTCATATTCACGTTAAGGGTTGATGGACTTGGCCAGACCGGTGAGTATGGGAACTTACCCTCGGTTAGGATGGTCTCCCACTGGTAGAGTAGGACTGGGGTGAAGTCTATGGTTACACTCACGTTATATTCACTTAGTAATAAGGCCTGTAGCTCATAGGCTCCGACCCAGGTGCCATTCCATAGGAAGTCATGGCACGTGTGAAGCAGTGTCCAGGCCTACTCCCATGTGCCATTGGGCTCTATGTAGAGTGGTTGGTGCATGTTCCATACAATGACCAGGCTAATTGGTGGCTTACCGGTTGTATTGAGCACGTAGAGGCTTGGTAATGAGGCTTGGGTTAGCACCGTGCCTAAGCTGTATACTGTTAGTGTTGGTGTGTAGATTCCCTGCGGTATATTCACCGTGAAATTCAACGCCACCGTGTAGTAGCCCGGCATTATAGTCACGTCATAGTAATTAAACTCCTCATTATCTACGGTGAGGGTCATGTTCACGGTGACGGGCTTACCAAATGCGTTCTCAAAGAGTACGTATGCCGTCGCCTCCTGCTTAACCAGGTAAACGTACTTACTATACGTCGCGTTTATGAACACTAGTGGTGAGTAAACGTCCTGTATTGCGAAGTTTCCATTGGGTGTGCACGTAACCATACCACTTATCAAGTTCGCTGAGCAGTGAAGCCAGGTATTGGTTGTTGTATCCCAGTAAACCCATTGTACCCATTGCCCAGGCTGGAATGGTTCTATCATCACTGAGTAATTGCCCCATAGTGGGTTGAATGTCATCGTTGCGTTCATGGCACCTGGTGTACTGCTTGTTGTGTACCAAGGTACGTTTCCAGGGCCTGAGGTTAAGCCATACCAAAGGAGTATGTTGTCTGGCGCCCTGCCAATCACTGTTATTAGTATTGAGCCGTTTGGATAGACGTAGGCCCATGTATAGCCTGCATTTGGTGGGTTAACATCCACGTTCCAGTTCCAGAAGGGCACGCACTGATAGTTAATCCACGTGTTAGTTGTTTCATCATGAAACACCCAGGCAACCCACGTGCCTGGTTGGAAAGGCCCTATGGTCGCTACGTAGCTGGTGCCGTTCCAGGTCATTGACGTGTCGGTAACGCTTGACCAGGGACCTTGCGAATACGGTTCAATACCCCAGTGTAGGTATACCTCATGGCCCTCTGGGATTCCTGTTATTGCCACCGTTATGTATGCAGGGCCTGAGGTTGGTGTTACATTGAAGGACACTATATATGTACATGAGTTCTGGGCATGGATTGTGGGTACTATGAGTAGTGCTGCTACTATTAGTAAAAGAATTGCCGTATATATTATTTTAATTGTCATATTATTTGGTTTTTTAGATATTTAAACTTTTCTTTTCAATTATTCTTTTAATTATTTTCAACCATTCTATGCCTTAACACCGCCCATTGCATATATCTGCACTAGGTACTTTTGAAACGCTATGAATACCGCGAATATCGGTATGCCCATGAGCACGGAGAATGCGGCGAGTACATTATACAGCGTAGCCCTATTCACGAAGCTAGGTAGTACATGCCCAGGGTTAAGGTCCACATGCTCCCTCTCGTTATGAATGCATAAGCCAATGCATAGTCCGTGTAGGCACCCATGAAAGCGAGCAGTGCCACAAAGGCTATTATTGGCTTAGCCATTGGCAGGAGAATCCTGAAAAATGCGCCGAGCCTGGTTAGACCATCTATTAACGCCGCCTCCTCATAATCCTTCGGTATCCTATCAAGAAACACCTTAACCAGGTATGAGCTGAATATCGATGTGCCGCCGGAGTATGCCAGTATTAAGCCTACATATGTTGACCATGCATGCTTAAGTATTCCTAATGATGCGAACATTAGGTATAGTGGCAATGCAGTTGCTGCGAATGGGAAGAAGGTCATGACGTATATCGTAACCATGAGCATCGTCTTACCGGGTATATTAAACCTCGATAAGGCAGCCCCAGTTATGAAGGCTACAATCACCGTAATCGCTACGGTACCAGCCGCAAGGATTAGACTATTCCTAAGCCACAATAGGAATGGTTCCTTGAATAAAATGTAGTAATAAGCCTCTAGGGATGGGTTCTCTGGTAGGAGGGAGCGTAGGGTTATTGATGCTAGTGTTGGTATTGGGTTTACGGAGGTGATTATTATGTAGTATATTGGGAATACGGCTATGGCGGCGGTTATGGCGAGTATTATGTACGATATCCCAAGCCTAACCCAATTAACAAACCTATTCTTCAAGCTATACCTGTTGCTCATGTTATCACCTCGAGGACCCTACCAATCCTAAGCATTAATATGGCCATTATGGTCAGTATTATCGTCGATATTACGGAGTACGCAGCCGCTATGTTGTAATACCCGTAGGAGAATGCCTCTTGATACGTATAAACGATCAGTATGTCCGTGGATATGCCGGGACCTCCAGCGGTAAGTATGTATATTGGGTAGAAGTTATTCCACGTGAATACGAAGCCGCCAACGCTTACGAAGCTATGGCACTCCTCATTAGGGGCAGCGTTATGTGCTTAAACCTCTGCCATGCATTGGCGCCATCCACAATCGCTATGTCATAAAGTTCACTCGGTATGCTCTGCAGGCTTGATAGGAAGACAGCGGTGTAGTATGGGAATGACAACCACAGATTAGTTAGTATTAATGCCACCCAAGCCGTGTTTGTGAATGTTAACCAATTAATTGGTGGTATGCCAAGCAAACCGAGGAACTTATTGACAATTCCATACTCATAATTCCACATACCATACCAAATTACTAACGATATATATGCAGGGAATGCCCAGGGAACCAGGAGTAACGTGAAGAACACGTTCCTACCCTTAATGTCCCTCTGGTTAAGTATTAGGGCCAGTATGAACCCGGTAACGACCATTGGGATCAAACTACCCACTGTCCAGATAATCGTGTTTAATAATAATGTATAGAATGTACTACTTGTCAGTATTTGTTCATAGATTTTCAAACCAACGAATGCATAATGAAATAGGTGATATAGATCGAAATTTGTAAACGAAATGTAAACCGCATAGGCCACTGGGTATAGGAATAGGAATAATGCGATGGCAATGATGGGGAGGAGGTAAAGATATTGGATAATAATACGATCTAATTTTTGAAGAGAATCCATTACCAATCACCTAGCTCAACCGCTTGACTGAGCCATCTGCTGGAGCATGTACTGCTCCATGCCCTGGGCAGCGGCTTGGGCTGTGGTTTGATTTGCGAAGTATGCAGTTACGTACTGGTGAAATGCCGGCCAGTAATAGGCCATTGCTGGTATATTGGGGAACTTCTGGCCATACTGGGCTTGCGCGAATATGCCCTCCATAATGTCGTTGAGGCATGCCGGCGTTAACTGCCCAGACTTTAATTGGCTGACCGCCGTGTTATAAGCCTGTATGTTTGCTGGTATGTCATGTGCGTAATTCCATAGGTTAAGGTCCGCCTGCGGACCAGTCATGTATAGTATGAATACTAATGCAGCCTCTATCTGCTGCGGCGTGGCGCCGCTAGCCTGTGGTGAGGAAATTACCCAACCAGTACTGCCTATCAACGGGCTTGCGTGTAGCCCTGTCTGGCTAACCACGGGTAATGGCGCGGCACCAAGGTTGCAGCCAAGGGCCTTGAAGTACGTCCCTAAGTCCCATGGGCCGTCAAATATTATTGCTGCCTGGCCGCTTGTGAATAATTGACCCTCGAGACTTGGGTTCATGTCTGGGGCATTTATGTGGAGACCATATGTTAGGTTATACCAGAATTCTAGGGCGTTAACCATGGCGCTCGAGTTGAGCTGCGGCATGTTGTTGGGACCGAATATCTGTCCTCCAAATCCCGCGAACCAGGCTGCGAACCTATAGCCCCACTCGGAGCCAACGCCGTATGCGATACACCACACGTGGTACGTACTGTTGACCTGCAGGCACATATTAATTAACTGGTCTGTGGTGTTTGGTGGTGATGTTATGTATTGCTTGTTGTAGAACATGACTATGTAGTTTATGTTGTCTGGCAGTCCGTAATAGCCGTGGGCACTTGGCGTGTTGAGATAGAAGTTCTGTGCAGCAGTTGATAGGTACTGCTCAAAGACAGACGGTGGTAAATACTCGCTTAAATTAAGTATTAGGCCTGCTGCAAAGAGTTTACCCGCATCATCACTCGAGTCCCTGTAAACAATGGGCGCCTGCCCAGCCTTGGCAGCTGATATGAAGTTGCTCGTGGCTATGCCTACGCCGTAGGTTACCTCAACGTGTATGCATGGGTATAACTGCTCGAAGGAGGCTAGCGAGGCATTAAATGCCTCATTCTCACTGGGGCTATACGTGTTCCACACGGTTATTGTTACGTTACCGACCTTCGAACAGAAGGTTTGGGCAAAGCTGGAACTATAGACATTCTGCGGCGTGAATTCACTTATCGGTATTACGAAGCCCGGCGGTGTTACTGGTTTTGGCGCAGAGGGCTTGTATAAGTAGACCACGGCTACTACAGCGACTATTACGACTATCACCGCAACGATTATACCTATTATGGCGCCCGTTGATAGTCCAAGCCTGTTCATACGTATTCAGGTATTATGAACAGGTTTAAAAGCATTACCGTGATTGATTTATATAATTCATGCATACTCATAAATAAAAGAGACAAAGATTAGATATTTATCTATATGTTTATACCTAGGTATACCCATTAATAAACAATTATTAACGATAATTAAATATCGATAATTCCTGTCAAGTTACCTACTCCTAACAATAAAGTAATCACCACTCAATATACCACCATCGTACCTCCTCACCTCATTACTTAGCCTAACCTCAAGCCTACTATCGTAATAAATAAGCTCACTTGAGTTGGCAATTATATGCTTGGGCATTATGTTCAATCCTGAAAGCTTTTTTTATGAAATCATGAAGGGTATTGGCATTATAAACTCTTTTCCAATCCATGCACCTCCTATTATCTGGGTCAGGACCTCCCTCAAGCATTATTTCGTCACCGTAATAAAGCATTGGCGTTCCAACCCAGGTATATATAAATACCAATGCGGCCTTGAACTTTTCAATATCATTGTTGAGTATAGTTATTGCTCTTGGTGTATCATGCGTGTCCACGAAGAGCCAGGAATTCGTTAGGAAGTGCCTCGGTAATACCGCTAATTGTCTCTTAAGCACTTGAGCAAATTCCTCAGCGTTTATTTCATTACGTAGAAACTTAGTGAGTGGTTCCCAGACTTGGTAATTCATAACGCCATCGACGGCGTTCCTCCATAGGAATGGGTCGCCCCAGACCTCGGCGATTAAAGGCGTGTTGATGAAGTTCCTCAGGTCCCACAAGAACCAGGGTGGTATGCCGGCGCCAACATCAATCCTAAAGGCATCAACCCCATCAAAGCCCAGTGAAGAACTATGCCCTTAACCCACTCACCGGCGAACTTCATGTTAAGCTTAGGCATCCTCTTAACATCCATGAACTTCTCATAATCGCCATCATAAATGTAGTACCAGCGGGAATACTCAGGATCGCCACTTAAGGCGGCCTTAAAGGCGGGGTGATCGGAACCAGTGTGGTGTATAGGTAAATCCAGTATGACCTTGATGCCTAGGTCGTGCGCCCTACTCAACAACTCCTTAAATGCCTCATTACCGCCCAAGTCATCATCAACGTTAAGGTAATCAGTAACGTCATACCTATGGTATGACATCGCTCTAAAAATCGGCGTTAAGTAAATCGCGTCGAAACCCATGGACCTTATATAGCCAAGCTTATCCCTAATGAAATACAGGTCACCACCAAGCCTATCCCTAGGGCCACCCTCCCTCCTACACCCAAACCTATCAACGAATATCCCATAAATCGCCCTAAACAACCTACGCCTATTCATGCGGACCCTCCTAACGGGGCCACGGAGTATGAGGACGTTAAATCCATTCTCCGTAGGACCATCATCGAGGACAACCTCACCATCAACCAAATACCTATAGTAGTACCTGCCCGGAGGTAATGAAACATAGGCACAATAGTCAGAACCACAGAATTCAAGCTCAATGGGCTTCATATACGCAGTAAAATTACCAACTACAAAAGCAGCCCTCCTGGGATACCTATTTATCGAGAATCTAACGAAGTATAAATCACCACCTCTAAATACGGTAATGGGCATTAAAAACACCGTAAAATTACAAACTTAAATCAATTAACCGACATTCTCATTAATTTACTTGACGCTACCAGACTTAAACCTCCTCAACGCACGCTTAACCCATGAACTATGGGGCGGAGGAAGAAGAAGGGGAGATATAGTGTGGAATTGATGGGGAAAGCGTTTACAATAATTATTCATAAAAAACGCTTTCGCTCCGTTGTAATGTGGTGAGTGAGAACGCTAAGCGGCTCGTTGATACATTGAAGAATAAGTATGGCGCTATCACTGTTTATACCTATACTCATAATATCCATAAGAAAAATGGTGACTATAACTATACCCGTGTGGAACTACCATACAATGCGGTACTAAGGATGGTAATGCTGGATGATGATTTGAGGAGGAGTATCACGGCAGTGCTCTGTTTAAGGTATAAGGATGCCGAGGATGAAGAGACAAGGCAAAGAATCCTCGTACTTAAGCGAGACCACACCCACAAAGGGGGCGACCGCGGCGGATTGCCCCGAGGACTTCACCCAGGCCCAGGTTAAGAACCATAGACAAAAGTTTAAAACTCCACAGGAAAAATGAGACAACAGCCCCGGTCGTTCAGCCCGGTCAAGGATGTGGGCCTTTCGAGCCCGTGACCCGGGTTCAAATCCCGGCCGGGGCACCATATTTTTGCAATTAATCCTTCATTTTCAAATCTTGCCCATTTACTATGGATGTTGATTGTTAAGATGATTTATGATAGTTTTAAGTCTTGGGCTGTGGTTGCCTTGTTTATGGTGCACCAATCATTTTTGCCACGTCGTATATTATTGTTGGTTTCCAGTAGATTGAGTTGCGTTCCCTCAGTATACCAACTATCCACACTATTAGGAATGCTAGCCCCGCCAGGTAACTCAGTGCCATTATTACTATGTGTATTGGTGGTATTAAGATGGTTAGGAGTGATATTACTCCGAGTACCACATCAACACCAATTATGACCAAGCCAAAGGCAATACTCAGGTAAGACCAATGCTTGACATAGTTTGAGTTGGGCTTAACCACCATGCCAATTATTCCACCGACAAGCGGAATCAACCATGCAACCAAAGCCCAAGTACTCTCCTCATTACTCAACTGTGACACATGGCATCAAGGAAAAAGTCCTTTATAAATGCTTCTGATATCGTTATTATTTACATACAAAATGACTCTTGCACTTAGCCAAGAAAACCAATTACATAAGGCGCTACGCATATAATAGGCAGAGGGTGATCCATACGCCATCCTCATCATTGCGTGACCATATTATTTATACTTAGTATAAATGATAATTCAATTGCAATTAAGAATTTATAGAGTTATTGAAAATACAAAGTTTTTTTAAAGAGCTAGGATATTAGTGATTAATGTCAATTGTTGGTGAAATAACTTGCCCGAGGTGTGGTTACGTGAATAGGGAGGGAGAGAAGAAATGCAGTTTTTGCCATTATGATTTTGGAAGGGATGATCAGTTAGAGGAGCAGGTGCTTTATAGCCTTCCCTAGGTTCTAAATGGATCCCAAACATGCAAGCTAGACTTGAATCGTATGGGAATGGGAGGCAGGCTTATAATAACCAATGATAGGCTCATATTCTGGGGATCCAAGCTTTACAGTTCATTCGGTCAAACGGATTTTGGTATTATCAATACTAGTTTCCTGAATGATTTGAGGGGGATAAAGCCCTTCGCGGATCGTAGTGTTGGCCTGAGGAATGGTACGTATAGTGGTAGGTTGTTCTCTGTTGAGGATGCCGAGGTGGACAAGCCATTGAGGGAGGCGGCGCCTGAACTCGGTACTGGCGCAAAGTGCGCGGAGGTGATTTACCACTCTAACGTGAGTGTCGTGTACCTATTTGACGTGTATACTCCGAAGGGTTTTTGGAAGAGCCGTACTGACGTGTTGATAGGGCTTGATCTAAGTAAGGGCGAGGGTCGTTTCTTTAAAACCTGGGCAAATTATCGTATTCCCTTCCTTAGCACCCAGGAGTTGGCGGATATGCTGAAGAGAACCCCACTGTCAATTAAGGATTTTATGTCCACTAAGACCCAAGATGGTGTGAGTTTGGTCTAATTGAATCAGAAAGGAGTGGAGTGATTAACCACCCTCCGCAGGTGGTAGGAACACGACCTCGTCATTATCATTTAGCTTTGTAGCCAAGCCATTAAGCCACTCAATGGCCTTACCATTAACCAACACCACATACTCACCCCTCAGTTTGCCATTGCCGTCAAGTACAGCCTCAGTGAACTTGGGATTGAATGTATGCGAAATCAAATCAATAAGACCATGAATAGAAAGACCATTAGTAACTTCAAGCTCTAGCTTAAACGTGCCAATAAGCTCGTAAAGGTCACCGAAAAACTTAACCCTAACCCTCACAAACCGAGGTAAAGACGCAGTACATAAAAATCTAACTCAAGCAAAGAAGGAGCCAAAACCTAACGAAGGTCCCTGCTGGAAATGGTAGTTGCAGTTAATGGTTCTTTAGCGGCATGATTATTATTAGGATAACTTATAAATTAGTCCTTGATCCCTTATCATTAATGAGCTATATTCATTGGTTGATAGGATAGCGAGTCAAGTCCTTGAGAGGTGCCGTAGTGAGGGTAAGGAGGAGTGTGTACTCAATGGTGGGCTCAGCGTTTCTGGGCTTCAGCACATTGGTAGGCTTAGGGGTGAGATAATACTGAATAGTGTCATTGCTGAGAAGCTGAGGGATGCTGGGCTCAGGGTTAGGCAGGTATTGACGCTATACACGGTGGATCCCTGGAAGGGTAAGGATAAGCAGCTCGAGCAGTTCCTAAACCCTGACGTTGGTAGGAGGTACATTGAGTGGCCCCTGGAGCGAGTACCTGACCCGAAGGGATGCCATAGGTCCTGGGTTGACCATTACTGGAGGGACTTCGGTGATTACCTGGATTACTTCGCAAGGAATGTGGAGGTTATAACGACCGGTGAGATGTATAGGGAGCATCCTAGGATGAGGGAGTTCATAGTGATGACAATGAGGAATAGGGAGAGGTTGATTGAGGTCATTAATAAGTACAGGGGTAGGAACCCATACCCAAGGGATTGGATACCCTTCGAACCAATTTGCGAGAATTGTGGCCGTATTGGTACTGCGGAGGTTACGAAGCTAGACCTCGATAAGTATGAGGTTGAGTATAAGTGCACGTACTGCGGTCATGTGGGTAGGGCTAAGTTGACCGATGGCAAGCTCCCGTGGAGTTGAGTGGGTTGGTGTTTGGTACACGCTGCAGGTCGATTTTGAGCCCTACGGTAAGGATCACGCAATGCCGGGTGGTTCCAGGGACTCTGCTGTGGAGATTGCAAAGTCTGTCTATGGCATTAATTCACCCCTGGGTACTTGGTATGAGTGGGTTGGTTACGTGGTCAACGGTAAGGACGTGGGTGACATGGGTAGTAGCGATTTCATAGGCTTCACGCCCAGGGAGTGGGTTGAGGTTGCTGAACCTGAGGTCCTTAGGTACATCTACATATTCCATGAACCAACGAAAAGGCTGACCTTTAGTCTCGACTCGATTTATCAATACGTGGATATCTATGATAGGGCTGAGAGACTTTACTACGGTGTTGATAAGCCGAGCCCCAAGGAGAAGGACTACCTAGACCTAATCATTAAGTCCTATGAATATGCACAATTAAGGAGACCACTGCCTAAGGAGATGCCGTTCCAGTTGCCGTACCTTCACGCCGTTGCGTTAATCCAGACGTTACCGCAGTCATTAAGTGAGGATGAGCTTATGGAGAGGGTTATTAAGAGGTTGAGGGAGACTAAGGTACTTACTAAGGACTTGGATGACTTGTCCCGTGAGAGGATTAAGTCCAGGTTGGTCAGGGCCCGTAATTGGGTCAATAAGTACGCGCCAGAGACCTACAGGATTAGGGTTCTTGAGGAGTTACCGGAATCGATTAGGTCATCGTTAACTGATGTGCAGAGGAGTAAGCTTAACCTACTCCTTCAGGAGCTTGAGAAGGTTGATGTTTGGAGTGAGGATAATATTAAGGAGGCTATGAAGAGGGTTCCAAGGGAGGACAAGAGTGTTGAGAGAGCATTCTTTGAGGCTGCGTACCTTGTGTTCTTCGGTAAACCGAGCGGCCCAAGGATTGCGCCTTACCTGGCGATGCTTGGTAAGGATTTCGTAATTAATAGGTTAAGGGATGCGTTGAGGTGATTGCCATGTCTAAGTTATTGGCGGCTGCCATAGTGCTTGCGGTGGTTGTTTACACGGTTTTGCTATCATCCTTAGCCGGTACGTACTTGCCCAGCAAGAATAATTTTACCCTGGACATCACAGTGCTCGTGCTGGCATTGATTAGTTTCTTTACGTCATTCCTATCAATTAAGCAGACGTGGTATGATGTAAATACTGCGTATACAGATAGGGAGTTAATCATTGGTAGGTTAAAGAGGATTCTAGCCTTTTTCTCGTTGGGACTGAATATTGTCAATATCATTTTAGTTTTTGCGTTTGTGCTTATTGTGGTTATTTAACGTAAAAGTGAGCGAGCACTCACTTCCTAATTAACGCCCTCAGTTGATTTAGCTCCTTATCCTTGCTCTCAATAATCTTCATCAATTCCTCTCTCTCCTTAAGTAATTGCTCATACTTCCTGCGTATGTCCTGGCACTCACTCTCCATCTTACCGACCTCCTTCATTTTATTCTCAAGCTCCTCCCTCTCCCTATCAAGCTTCTCCCTGAGCTCGACCAGGGTATTCTCCCTAATAATCAACGCCCTCTGATAATTCATTAGCTCGCGCTCCTTATCAAGGAGTCTCTTCTCCCAATCCGTGAGTCTCTTCTCCTCCTCAACAAGCTTAGTCATCAATGGCTCAAGCTTATCCATAAGCTCCCTCCTCCTCTTACTAATCTCCTCGTCAAGTCTCTTCAATGCGTCCTCCCTCTCCTTTAGCAGGTTCTCTAAGGAGTTGAGCCTACCCTCCTTCTCCTTGAGCTCTGCCTCAAGCTTATTCAATGCTTCCTGCCTCTCATCTAGCTTCTTCTCGAGCTCCTTAAGCTCAGCCTCCCTCTTAGCCAATTGCTCAAGTCTCTCCTTAATCTCCTGCTCCCTCTTCTCCAATTCCCTGAGTCTCGCATTCTCGGCGTCAATCCTCACAGCTCCATCTCAAGTCTCTGTTCACGGGACTTCAACTCAAGCTCCCAATCCTTAAGCTTGGCCTCCTTCTCATTAAGTGCCTTCTCCCTCTCGTCCAACGCCTTCTCCCTATTATCAAGTTCACCGAGTCTCGTAGTCAACTGATTAGAAAGTGCTATGAGGGATGCCATTACATTACTCATTTCAGCCAACTTAGCCTTCTCCTCCTCGAGGGCCTTCCTCTCGCTCTCAAGTCTTTCCCTAAATTCCTCAAGGCTTTTCTCCCTAACCGAGACGTCACTTTCCCTCCTGCTTATATCGAGCAACTTATTCTCCAGGTCCTTCTCTCTATTGAGGACCTCGTTGTAAACCTTATTCAACTCCGCCAATAAGTTGCTCAACTTTGAGACCTCGGAGACCAGGGTTGATGCCTTATCAACGCCGCTCTCAATCTTTGCACTGAGGTCCTTAACATTATTGTTTATAGACTCAAGGGTTGTTGTGGCGCTTACTAGGCTTTGCTGCATGTTGCTTGACAATCCCTGGAGCCTATCTAGGAGGCTGTTTATCTTCTCGAGTGCGTCGAATAGGGAGTCCATTAGCTTCTTACTGGTGTCGCCGAATTGATTAATTATGGTGTTTATCTGGGCTACCCTGCTGGCTATGTCCGTAGTTGATGAGTTTATGACCCTAATAGCGTCCTGTAATGACTTGTCATTCCTCTCAATTCCAGTCGAAATTAACTGAAGGCCTTTCTGTATTTGGTTAACGTTATTGACTAAGGCCTGAACATTCTGCTGCAGTGCCTGGAGTAGGTTTGTTATGTCGTTAATCCTCTGGTAAAGCTCAGTTGCTTCTTTAGACCTGAACACGATACGTATTTTAAGCAGAGTAACTAATATATTTTGCTTTTATTATTCTAAATGGAATTGAACATCATGAAGATACCGTGAAACTAAGACTTACCGGAACCCTTACCCAGAATATCTAAAATAACTGACTTAAGTCCCTCAATAGTTTCAGAACTTTTTCTATACTCAGTAATCAATCTGATGCCCTGTTCCTCAATAAGCTTCTGAAGCTCATTAAGTCTCGTGGCAACATTAGCCAGTTGATTCGTGATCTCAACAACCTGGTTAACATCAAGCGTCCTATACTCCTTCAAATCCATGGAAATCCTAGCCAATAAATCCACGGCATTCTCAACCTTATCCTGTAATGTTGATATTGAATCCCTATAGGCGATTAACGAGGTCTCAATCCTCGTTAATTCTCTCAACGTACTAGATAACATGCTGGCCAGCTCAGCCATGCTTTGTGGGGTTATACCACTGATTAACTCTTGGGCTTTAATTAAGCCGGACAGAGACTTTTCAATCTCATTGACCTATTCTCCAGATTCTCAACCTAGTGCTTATGTCCGTTAGACTCCTGGACAATTGATCAACCTTACTACTTAGGTTCACTAACTCCCTGAGAATCCTCGTTATTGGGTCCTCACGTGGTGGCGGTGGCGCTGGATAATAACTCATTGTAATTAAAACAAGTTAGTAATTACTTAAATATTTATCTTGTGGCTATTAATCAATGACGTACATATCCCCAAGGGCAAAAATACTGAGTAGAAACGTGGGTGGAGACATCGTGATACTAGGCCCATCAGTGGTCTATGAAGGGACAATAATAGAGCCCTTCGTCATCATAGGCCACCCAATTAGATCAAAGCTCCTAGGCATAAGAGGTAGGGATTTAGGTATTGAACAGTTAATGGATGAGGTTAGTAACGGTGCCGTCATTGGCAGGAATTGCATCATTAGGAGCAATGTCATTATTTATGAGAATGTGGAGATGGGTGATAATGTTGAGACCGGGCATAACGCATTAATTAGGGAAAACACGAGAATAGGCAGTAATACCAGGATTGGTTCTGGGGTCATAATTGATGGAGATGCTGTAATCGGCAATAACGTTAGTATACAAAGCATGGTTTATATACCGAGGGGCACCATCATAGAGGATAACGTATTCCTAGGGCCGAATGTCGTGATAACAAATGATAAATACCCACCAAGTAGGAGACTGGATGGCGTTAAGATAAGGAGGAATGCAGTTATTGGCGCCAACGCAACCCTAATAGCCGGTATTGAGATTGGAGAGAATGCCGTGGTTGCGGCGGGCTCCGTCGTGACTAAGGACGTCCCACCAGGGGAGGTCGTTGCCGGCGTGCCCGCTAGATCCATTTATAGCGTTGATGTCTTTATTAGGAAGAGAATTGAGTATGAAAAGTCAGAGACCCCTTAACGTCCTCCTAAGATTCCTAGCCATCTCCTCAAACCTGGCAATGTCCTGCTTCGATAGTGACGGCGGGACAACCTTCAAGGCCTCCTCAAAGTGCTCAACGCCAACGGGCTTTGCTTGGCTCGAGTTACTCCTAATGGTCTCCCTCAACGCAAGCATTGCTGCCTCCCTCACAAGCGCCGCCAGGTCAGCCCCTGTGTATCCCTCCGTCCTTCTAGCCAGGTCTCTGAGGTACTTATAATTCCCATCCTTAACCTCATCAGCAAGCTTCAAATTCCTAATATGGACCTTAAGTATCTCAAACCTTGCATTCTCATCTGGTGGCGGCACATAGACGATCCTATCGAACCTGCCCGGCCTCAGTAGTGCTGGGTCTATTATGTCAGCCCTATTGGTGGCTGCAATAACCACGACATTCTTCAACGGCGCAATCCCATCCATTTCAGCCAATAACTGATTAACAATTCTATCGGTCGCGCCACTGTCAACCCTCAAACCCCTTGCTGGTGCTATTGCGTCTATTTCGTCGAAGAATATTACGCATGGTGCTGCCATCCTGGCCTTCTTGAATATTTCCCTGATTGCCCTCTCGCTCTCTCCAAACCACTTACTCAGAATCTCGGGTCCACGCACGGCAATGAAATTCGCATTACTCTCAGTAGCCACAGCCTTAGCCAAAAGCGTCTTACCAGTACCAGGAGGACCAAACAACAAAATACCCTTAGGTGGGTCAACACCGAGCTCCTCAAAATACCTCGGGTACTTAATGGGCCACTCAACCATTTCCCTAAGCTCCTGCTTCACATTCTCATAACCACCAATATCATCCCAATGAACCTCAGGAACCTCGACAATGACCTCCCTAAGCACCGTTGGCTGTATGTACTTCATGGCCTCCAGGAAGTCCCTCATCCTAATCTTAATCCTAGCCAACTGCTCCGGCGGTATTTGCGGCTGGTCAAGGTCGATCTCCTTGGTCACGTCTATGGCCTCCCTAAGCCTAATCATCGCAGCCTCCTTAACCAATGCCGCCAGGTCAGCCCCTGTATAGCCGTGAGTCATCTCGGCGATCTCATCGATATTCACCACGTCGTTCGGATCACATATCTTCTCCTTAACGTCATCCTCAGTGCACAACGGCACACTCCTCGTATGCACCTGCAATATCTCCTTCCTCGCATTCTTATCGGGCATGCCTATGTAAATCTCTCTGTCGAATCTTCCGGGCCTCCTTAGTGCTGGGTCTACGGCTTCTGGTCTGTTTGTTGCTCCTATGACTATGACCTGCCCCCTCTCCTGAAGACCATCCATCAAAGTAAGTAATTGAGCAACAACACGCTTTTCAACCTCGCCTGTTACCTCCTCCCTCTTTGGTGCTATTGCGTCGATCTCATCGATGAATATTATTGCCGGGGCATTCTTCTTAGCCTCCTCAAAAATCTCCCTCAACTTAGCCTCAGACTCACCATAATACTTACTCATTATTTCAGGTCCGTTAATCGATATGAAGTACGCATTAGCCTCTGAGGCAACTGCCTTGGCCAGCAGTGTCTTACCAGTGCCAGGAGGACCAATCAAAAGAACACCCTTAGGAGCTCAATGCCTAAGTGCTTGAATATCTCTGGGTGTCTCAGTGGTAGTTCTATCAATTCCCTAATCTTCCTCTTCGCCTCCTCTAAATCACCGATGTCCTCCCAGGTAACCCTCGGTATTGCCAGCTCCATCTCCCTAACAGGCTCCTCCCTAACCTGAACCTCCGTGTCAATCCCCACGTAGGCAGCTGGTCCCGGCGTTACGCTTATGACCATGAACCTAATCGAACCTGTGTAGTACGGTATCTCTATTATCGAACCCTTCCAAACAGGCTTACCGAGTAAGTAAGCCCTCTTCAGGTAATCAGGGTCAACCCTAATGTACTCACCCACCGGCGCAATCGTGACCTTCTGGGCAGACCTTAGGTTTGCCCTCCTAACCTTAACAACATCACCAATACTAACACCCGCATTCTGCCTCAACACACCATCCATCCTAATGTAATCCTTATCCTCATCATCAGCGTACGCAGGCCAAACCTGGGCATAGGCACTACGCTTATTACCAACAATCTCCACGTACTCCCCAGGCTCAATACCAAGCACCCTCATGTAACGCTGAGGAATCCTAACAATGAGCCTACCAACATCCCTAGTCCTAGCCTCCGCGACCCTAAGACTAACCTCACCATTAGAACCCATGACCACTCCTCACTGCTAAATCCAGGAGATCAGCTTATATAATTATCTACACATACCCAACCCATTGAACCAAGACCACGCGTTTATTAATAAATTCAATTCCACACATTTTAAACCAAACTATCACATAGCACATTGCCGAACATGAAAGTTTTAATGACCATTAACAATACTCCTAAGGACTTTATTAATTATTTTGAAAAATTAAATTACTGATGTGTCTTGCTCAGGACCCAGAAATTACATGCATTGAAATAAATGAGGACCTAATTAGGAAGAATAGATTGTGTTGGAGCAAGATAAATTAATCTAAATATGAGTGCGGTGAGGAGGTTAATGACCAAGGGGTAATTAATGAGGTTGTCATAATACTTATTGAAGTTCTTTATCGCTTATCACGTTGGCGGGTGTGGATACCGTGGTGGTTGGATAAGGAGAAGATAAGGATATTCAATAGTAGGGATAGGGATAAGGCGATTACTAATGAGGTGGCTAAGGTGATTGATAGCATTCTTAATGAGATGCTAAAGTACCTATATCAATATGATGATTATTGGATTAGGAATAGAGTATCGAGTGATTTAAGGAGGGTCATTGAGGATTTAATAAATGGCAGAGCTGAGATAATTATTAGGAAAACAGAAAACTCATTAATAATCGTAGTACGTGGAAATTACGTCACCTTAGAAATTATTAGGAATAGGGACGTTATAGTCCAAATACTCAATGATTTCTCAGGCACGACAATGAAAGTACCAGATAACTTGAACTCTACGTTAGAGACCTTCTTTATACCTAACCACTTATCGCTCTCTAATGTGTCCAGGATCTCCCTGAGGATGGGTGGTACAGCGTCTAATATGGCCCTTGCCAATTTAACGGCATTGCTATCGTAAAACGATATATATGCAACATTATTCCTGTTACTTAAATTATATTTAATACCTAATGACTTACTTAACTTCTCAAGTATTGCTCTCCACTCCTCTAACTTTTTTCTAGCTTTGCTACGTTTACCGTAATCTCTATCCTCGCCCTTAACCTATTTTCCCTTAAATACGCATTTGCGTAGCCGTCACCCAATATGCTTGTTAATAGAAAGATCAATATGCCTTTTTCATCAAGGATTTTAGCGATATTAAGTGCATCCTCTTTATATGATACGTGGTTATTGGCTGTGAGGGACCATGTTATTGTTACGTCCTCGATGTTTACGTTAATTGATTTTATATTCATGTATATATCTCCTGGATAGAGAAGTGCCCAAAATACTGCCTGCCATAGACGTGTTGTTCTCATTCTGGGTTTATCCTTTTTCTCCCTCATCCGTATTGGCAAGGCCTAGTTTTGCAGCAAGGAGTACTTTAGCGAGTTCTTCGTACTCCCTCCTATTTTTCACAAGTTCATTAAAGGTAACCCGAGGTGAGTCGCAGGTCGAAATACTTAGTGAGAAATTTACGATAGATTATAATAATTTAAGGCTCGTACTCTCAACGAAGAATTCCATTAGGGCATTAAGGATCTATGAGAAGATGAAGAACATGTATGAAAAAGTCTCCATAGGACAGAGGAGGGAACACACTATTGTGAGTATCCCATTCAAGGTCATAGCCAGGAATGATGAAGTGCGAAGTGCAATACATAAGGTACTCTGCAGCAAACTTAGGAAGGTTAGGAATGAGAGGACGAGAATGAAGATAATCCACGCATTAATGAGGTTGTCGTCCTCAAAAGAAGTTGACTGCGAACCCTAATTTTTAAAAGGAAACAAAACAACGCAGTCTGTGGGCAAGGTAGGCATTGTTGGCTGGGGCGTCTACATACCAAGGTTCAGAATAACCACACGCGAGATCAGTCGCGTATGGGGTGATGATCCGCTTAGGATTAAGGATCTTTATTGGGTTGAGGAGAGGAGCGTTGGTGGTCCTGATGAGGATGCTGTTACTATGGCTGTGGAGGCTTCTAGGAATGCGTTGAGGAGGGCTGGTATTGATGCTAGGGATTTGGCTCGGTGTTTGTTGGTACTGAGTCGAAACCCTACGCCGTTAAGCCCATAGCCTCGATACTCATTGAGGCCTTGGGCATGAGGAAGCAGTCCTTCGCTGTTGACATGGAGTTTGCGTGTAAGGCGGGCTCGGACGCAATAGTTAATGCCACGGGCCTCGTTAAGAGCGGTCTAGTTAAATATGGACTTGCGGTTGGCGTTGACCACAGCCATGGAGAGCCCGGGGATCACCTTGACTACACAGTGTCTGGCGGCGCGGCGGCTTACATCATAGGGTCTGATGGCGTTGCTGCCGAGATTGAGCATATATATGCGTACAATTCTGACACACCTGATTTCTGGCGTAGGGATGGCATACCCTACGCAGTGCATGGTGAGTCATTCACCGGCGAGCCAGCGTACTTTAGGCACATTGTGAATGCCGCGAAGGCGCTGATGGAGGCGACAGGGCTCAGACCAAGTGATTTTGACTATGCCGTCTTTCACCAGCCAAATGCTAGGTTCCCGGTGAGGGTTGCCCAGATGCTCGGTATTCCACTTGAGAAGGTTAAGTTGGGGATAGTCGTTGATAGGATAGGCAATACGTACAATGGCGCAGTCCTAATAGGGCTCGCGAATATACTCGAGAATGCCAAGTCAGGCTCGAGAATACTCATGGTGTCCTTCGGAAGTGGCGCTGGCTCTAACGCCTTTAGCCTAATTACCACGGACCTACTTCCGGAGAAGGTGGGTAGGGCTAAGACCGTTAGTTATTACCTCGAGAATAAGACGTACATTGACTACGCTCTATACCTGAGGTTTAGGAACCTGATCAAGGTTATTCAGTAATATCGATTTGTCGGTCTCTTAATCTTTAAAAATAAACAGTTAAAAATCAACGTAATGCCTCGCAAACAGACAGCCCGAATTGTGGAGAGGAAGAAGGAGATCCTGGAATTATTAATTAAGGAGGGTGAGTTACCGACGAACGAGATTGTTAAGAAGACAAACCTAAGCCACAGCCAGGTCTTCTACGCATTGAAGCTCCTTCAGAGGGATGGATTAATCAGGGAGATTAAGCGTGGCAAAGTGGCATATTGGAAAGCCGCAGATAATGCTCAGGAAGCCCTTAAGACACTTGAGCAGGAGGTTAGGGAGGAGGTTATGGAAGGCGAGGAATCATCAGGGGAAACTTAGACTTTTTTAATTCCTCGCATTTAAATTGGACAATTGGATGATGAGGCGGGCAGAAACGTAAAAAGTGACGAGACTGTCTCACACTGACTATTATTTCTTAACTGACCCTTCTCATGAAGCTTAAAGAAAAGCGTTAATAAACGGGCTCTTTACGCTAATACGAAGCATATGGATAGTTCCGTGAGTCGTGCATCATTGGGAATTGATTATAAACTCCTTCGAAGAATACCATACTTAATACTCCTCGTTAAGTATGGAATCAATGAGAAGGAGTATGTTACAATAAATCTGACAAGACTCGCCAACGATATTGGCACAACACCGCAGAACGTGTTTAAGATAATAAATAGGCTTGCCGAGGAGGGATTGATTATTAAGTCCACCGTCAGTGGTCAATTGGCGATTAAGTTCACGCAAAGAGCCTCAGAGGCTCTTCAATTTGTGATCGACACAATCAGGCATTACCTTGACGAAAGACTAGTGATTAGGCTTGTTGGTACTGTGGTTTCCGGGCTTGGTGAGGGTAGTTTCTACATGAGCCTTGATGGGTATGTCAAGCAGTTTATTGAGAAGCTTGGGTTTAAGCCATACCCTGGAACTCTCAATATCAGGTTAAAGCCCGAGTATGTTAAGTATAGGCTCTACCTAGATGCACTGCCGGGTATATACATAGAGGGCTTTAGTAATGGCGTTAGGACGTATGGGAACGTCAAGTGCTTTAGGGCGACGATCCAGGGTCTCCCAGGCGCGTGCTATTGATCGAGAGAACACACCACGGCCCTGATGTCATAGAGGTTATATCGCCCTATAAATTAAGGGATAGGCTCGGCCTTAAGGATGGTGATGATATCGAGGTATTGGTAACTCTGTAAAGGCTATATCACTTAGTGAAGCAATTAGAGAGTAGTGTTATGTATGCAAGGTTTTCAAGGACCTCAGCCCTATTGAGTGCCTCATATGGTGTTGAACCCACAGTAACTAACCCATGATTCCTTAGAATCACTGCAGTGACATTCCTCCTAGATATTGCCCTACTAACGGCATCAGCAAGCTCAGAACTTCCGGGCCTTAAGTAAGGAACCTCGGCAATCTCACCGACATACGAAACAGCCTCACTTAGTGATAAGTCGATCTTAAGATCTGCCTTGGTAAGGGCTAATATATTGGGTGGGTGCGTGTGGAGTACGAACTTAACGTCATCCCTAACCCTGTAAATGCCCACGTGCATCCTCCACTCACTACTGGGATTCCCGCCTGAGACAACGGTACCATCAAGCCTAATCTTAACAATGCTCTGAGGCTTTACGAGAACCTTAGGCATCGATGTCGGCGTTATTAATATTTCATCACTGCTCAACCTGGCGCTCGCATTACCACCAAGCAGGTCCACAAGTCTCCTTGCATATGCTAACCTAAATACTTCAACAATCATCCTCCTCAGTGTTGTCTCATTCATACAAGGGCGATTACACTGTGGGCATAAAAAAACATACCCTATATATTGCAAAAACGTATAAGCATGTACACATGCACTTACAATTGATGGACTACATCGATGCTCACACCCACATAGTTTTTAGGGAAACCATAACTGAGGAACTAATGAGATTCGCCTTAAGGGAGTGGGGCGCACCACATGAAACCCTGCTAATGAGTGTTAAAGATGTTGTTAGAATCCTTGATGATGCGGAAATTGATTATGTCGGTATAATGGCATTTCCAGCCAGGAAATTAGGTACCGTTAAGGAGGATTACGCAATAAGGGTGATTAATGCCGTTAAGGATTACGCAGATAGATTTGCAGTAATAGGCGGTGTGGAGGCCAATGAACTAACCATTGAGGAGACCAGGTACTGGCTCGAGAAACAGTACGAAGCAGGGATCAGCGCGATTAAGGTTCACCCACCGCACATGTGGCTTAAACCGAACGCCTACAGGCCCGAGGAGGGTGGCTTGAAGCAGCTGGAGCTTGTTTATCAATTTGCCGAGGACCATGGACTACCCGTGTACATACACACGGGCACCAGCGCCTTCTCGAGGGCCAGGAATAAGTATGGTGACCCAATATTCGTAGATGACGTTGCAGTGGACTTCCCAAGGCTAACAATAATAATGTCCCACGTGGGTAGGCCTAATTGGATACCCACCGCGTTTCAATTAATCAGGATAAGGCCGAACATAGTTGCTGACCTCTCAAGCATACCACCGAGGAGGGTCCTGGAGTACCTGCCAAGACTCACGGAGATAGGCGACAAGGCGATTTACGGTAGTGACTACCCAGGCCCTGGGGTTCACGATATAAAGGCGAACCTAAGGGAATTCCTAAGCATACCAATACCGAGGGAGGTCATGAGGAAGATCGTGGATGAAAACCCAAGGAAAGTCCTAAAGCCACTATCTAGAAATAGGTAAAAACAAAGCCAATAAATGCCGTGAAGCCTCAACCAAACCGCCGTTCAACCCTGCTCGACTCACCTTTTATGAATACCCAAAGTAAAAAAAAAGTCCGTAAATAAATAATGAGTTGATGAGCATGCTCAGGTGGGTTCGTAACACACGCCTAATAGCCCTAGTAATGCTCTCAATAACTACCTTATCCATAGCCCTAATAGCCCTAGCCCAAGCCCAGGTACTAACCCAACCAAGGCCCTTCATGACACTTACCGGGCAGGCCTACGAAATAGACTACTACAACGTAACCACACTCCCAACACCCACTGTAGTCATCCACGCTACATGAACGGAACCCCAGTCCCATTCACCGTAAGCCTATTCGCAATAACACCGAGGAAGATATACACGGTGGGCTACTACTACGGAGTCGGCACGGTAAGTATAAACCTAGCCAACGCGGTAATGAGTAATGTAGCCACCACCTGGCTGAGCGAGTATGGCAATAATGCCATGCCGTCACTAATGGCCTTCATAACCTACGGAAGCAATAACGAGACCTGGACCGTGATAGCGGCAATACCCTACAACCCAAGCTGGGTCATTGAGAGGAAACCCATAGAAATAGCAATAAACACAGAATTCAATGAGGTAAGGCCAGCCCACGTGATGCCACTCAAAGTCACCGCTACAAAGGTAGGTACGCAGACCACCCAGCCAAGCCAGGTCAATGGTAGTAACGACCCGTTTGGGTTCACGTACGTAGGCAGCTGTTCATCGAGCAGTAACGTTGCATATCCGCCAATACCATCAAGCATTGAGACCGTTGCTTACTACTGGTCCTTGAGCAATGCAGTGAGTTTGAGGGTGGCGTACCCCTGATGTTCGTTGGTTGGGGCGCTGATGTATGGAATATCATTAATGCAGAAATAAAAATTAGTAATATTGGCGGGACTGCGCAGAAGGGTTCAGGGCTCTTTGGCGTACTCAATGAGAGCGGTATAAACGTCCCAAATGGACCAGTGCTTATTGGACCAACATACACATTCAGTAACACATATACAATTATCATGCCTAATAGTATTACTGATGCAATTATTAAATATGGTTCCTTAAATGAGGAGGTAAGTTCAGGCATTATTTATTATACTGTGCCGGGTAATGGATTTTTCTATATTGGTTTACCCTCTTACGTTGCTTACGTGGCATTTCAGGAGTATGAAGCCGCGCCATTCTACTCTGAGCCAACGGGCTTCTGGGCTAATGGTACGGAGACCTTGGCACCGCTTTCCACGGACTTCTCTGGCTCATACCTCTACGTCTACCCGTATCTAGATGTCGGTAACGGCTCAATAACGGGCTCCTTCCTGGGCATACTTTATATGGCTAAGAATTACCACGAAATGCTAATTAATCTCGACGATGCGTATTCGACAGTAAGCTCATACTGCGGGCCAGCACCACCGCTCACAGGGTATTCAGGCAATCAATACTACATAGGGTACACGCTATCATCAATAACAACCACGTATAGTCCAAACATAATTGGTTGGGTCTTTATGTTTGGCTCATTAATCCTTACTGCGGTTTCACCTTATGCAAGTGGGGTTTGGGCGTACGTGATTGGCGGTATCTCGGTCGCACTAACCGTGGCTGGTGCATTTGTAAACACAGCGCTTGTAAACCAGAATAACTTTGGCCTAACCGCTACTGTGTACGTCTACTTACCTTCACAGTATACGCCATTATACGTCACATTTATTGGAAGTCCGAAGGTAACCAGTACAAGTGGTTCACAGTCCCTTTACCCGTCGGGTATTATCATAAACTCCACGAATTACTACAACATGGGAGGACTAATCAGTGGATTGCAATGCAATAAATAACCTTAATATATCATCATTAATAATTAAAATTCCCGCGAATAATGCGGGTTACATCGCTTGGTACCTATCCTCGATAAACGCATCTGACGTCTTCGGAATCCCAACCTTCGGATTCATAATAAACGCAACAAGTTACTACCAAAACCCAAACAACAATCTAAGCTGTAATGGCTAACGTAATACTAAATACTAAAAATTAGTATTGTATCAGTCATGAGCAGGTACATGACCGTGAGAACTTCGCGCATGTGGAGCACCTAACCCCTGATTAACTCAACCACGTACCTCATCGTCTTGCTTAGCGTTATTTCCTTCTCGCTAACCTCATCGCCGCATGCGTACCTTACCTTGACTGTTTTTGGTTCCTCGCTCGTTATGATGCGCGCCACGCGGTACCTTGGCTTGATTACGTCACTGCTCAGTGCCCTAACCTGCTTAACAACCTTGACCTCTCTGTCGAGTACCTCTATGTGGTGGTTCTGACTGATGTTGGGGCACGTGTAGTGCCTTATTAATCCAGTTGAGAATTTTGCGTTGATATGTCCAGTGCTCTCAATGGGCTTACGGATTCATTGAGGAGGAATAAGTTCTGCTGTGGTGTTAAGCGTGGTAATGAGTATCGATGTGGCGGTGATGCTGGTGAGAGCGCCATAAACAAAGCCGCTGAGTTATTGATCGAGGCAATCAATCGAATACTATGCTGGAGGG